>NZ_JAENII010000019.1 GCF_016595525.1 Haloferula rosea | reverse complement strand
GTTTTCTTGAATGATGAAGCGGCTTGAAAAGCCGCGCTCTGAAGAGCCCCACCACTCGTGGGAGGGGCTGAAGGATCAGCTGATCAGGTCCGGCCAGTCTTCGGTGTGGAAGAACTCGCCTTCAGGCTTGTCGGTGCGCTCGTAGGTGTGGGCACCGAAGAAGTCGCGCTGGGCCTGAAGCAGGTTCGCTGGCAGGCGCTCAGCACGGTAGGCGTCGTAGTAGGCGAGGGAACCGCCGAAGGATGGAACCGGGATGCCGTTGGTCGCGGCGAGGGCGACGACTTCGCGCCAGTCCTGTTGACCCTTGTTCAGCACTTCGGTGAAGAAGGGTGAAAGCATCAGGTTGGTCGGAGGCGTGTCGCTCTGATAGGCCTCGGTGATGCGGTTGAGGAAGCGGGCTCGGATGATGCAGCCGCCGCGCCAGATCTTGGCGATCTCACCCAGCTTGAGGTCCCAGCCCTTGTCGGCGCCGACCTTGCTGATGAGGTCGAGGCCTTGAGCGTAGGAGACGATCTTCGACGCGTAGAGGGCGTTGCGCACCTTGGCGACGAGGTCTTCCTTGCTGAGACCAGCGAGGTCGCAAGTCCAGTTGTCGGGGCCTTCGAGGATGCCGCTGGCCACCTTGCGCTGGTCGCGCATGGAGGAAAGGATGCGGGCTTCGACGGATCCGGCGATGGTGGAGAATGGAACGGCTTGTTCGACCGAACCCATGACGGTCCAGCGTCCGGTGCCCTTCTGGCCGGCCTTGTCGACGATGAGATCGACGATGTCCTTGCCGGTTTCAGGATCCTTCTGCTTGAAGATGTTCGCGGTGATCTCGATGAGGAAACTCTCGAGGTCGCCTTCGTTCCAGTCGGCGAAGATGTCGGCGAGCTCTTCGTTCGAGAAGCCGGCGGCCTTGAAGATGTTGTAGGCTTCGCAGATGAGCTGCATGTCGCCGTATTCGATGCCGTTGTGGACCATCTTGACGAAGTGGCCTGCGCCGCCTTCGCCGATGTGCACGACGCATGGCTCGCCGTCGACCTTGGCGGAGATGCTTTCGAAGATCGGCTTCATCACTTCCCAGGTGGACTCCGGTCCGCCGGGCATGATGGATGGGCCCTTGAGGGCGCCTTCTTCACCACCGGAAACGCCGGCGCCGATGAAGCGCATGCCGGCTTCCGAGCAGTATTTGTCGCGGCGCTCGGTGTCGGTGTAGAGCGAGTTGCCACCGTCGATGATGATGTCACCCTGATCGAGGAGCGGGATGAGGGACTCGATGACCGCGTCCACGGGACCACCGGCCTTGACCATGATCATGACCTTGCGCGGGGTGGCGAGGGACTGGACGAATTCTTCCAGAGTCGAGGTGCCGACCAGCTTCTTGTCTGGGTGGGCGGCCACGAATTCCTCGGTGACCGAGGTGGTGCGGTTGTAGACGGAAACCTGGAAACCGCGGGACTCCACGTTCAGGACGAGGTTCTGGCCCATGACGGCCAGGCCAATGAGGCCGAAATCACTGTTGCTCATGTTGTATGATAAGTTTGGTGGACGCGGCGGTGTAGTGAAGCAGGCGATGAGGCGCAACCCCTTGTTGCCATGATGCCATGCATTCTACACATTCCGGGCGTGAACCTGCCGAATGCCATCACCCTTTCCCGACTCGTCCTGGCCGCCGTTTTTGTGGTGGCGATGGGTTTCCCGGGGCTTCCGGGGTATTTGGTGGCGCTGGTGAGCTTCTCGGTGGCCGCCGCCACGGACTGGCTGGACGGCTATCTGGCCCGGAAAATGGGGCTGGTGACGCCGCTGGGGAAGCTGCTGGACCCTTTGGCTGACAAGATTCTCGTCTGTGCGGCCTTTGTTTTCATGTCGGTGCTGGATTTCGCCCCGGTGTGGGTCACGGCGCTGATCATCGGCCGGGAGTTCCTGGTCACCGGGCTGCGGCAGATTGCGGTGGAAGCCGGACAGGTGCTGGCTGCCGACCGCCTGGGCAAGTGGAAGACCACGTTTCAGTTGATCTTCATTATCGCGGGGCTGGTCCAGCTCTGCTGTCTGGCTCTTGATGAAGCGGGCCCGTTCCTGCAATTCATGACCGGTCTGACGGCCCGGGATGGCCTTGTGATTCAGCCTTCGCTGTGGATCTCCTTGGCGCTGACCGTGATTTCTGGCGGCAACTACGTGTGGAGCGGGCGGCATCTGCTGGTGGGGAAGTGAAGATGTCGATCGGGCCCCTCGCGGGGGAGAGGAACTTTGGTCTCTGGGATGTCAGGAATCGCAATATCTTGTGATTTTCATGCCGTATGCTGCCGCGGTATTGGCAAATCTGGGTGGGGAGGTCATGGTTCTGCCAACGCAACCATTTTTGACCCATGAGCACTCTGATTCAGAACGTCCGTATTGTGTCGCCAGACCTCGATATCGCCGATGGCCAGATCCTGATTGAGGACGGCAGGATTTCCCAGGTTCTGGAAGCGGGTGAAAAACCGCTGGCCGACGAGGTGATCGACGGCGGTGGCCGCATCGCGATGCCGGGGTTTTTCGACATCCACTGCCATGGCGCGGATCGCTGCGATGTATGCGACGATGATCTCGACGGCATCCGCCACATCGCCAAGCGCAAGCTTCAGGAGGGGGTGACCACGTGGTTGCCCACCACGCTGACTCAGCCGAAGGAGAAACTGCAGAGCATCGTCGGGAAGGTCGCCGAATACATGGCGAACCCGGAATTCACCCGATGCCCGGGTCTGCACATCGAGGGACCCTTCATCAATGTGTCGAAGGCGGGGGCGCAGAATCCCGAGTTCGTGCGCGAACCGGACTTTTCGGAAATCGAAGCGCTGCATGCCATCGCGCCCGCGCTGATCGTTTCCCTGGCCCCGGATGTGCAGGGTGCTGTGGATTTCATCGCCGAGGCGACCAAGGCGGGCATCACGACTTCGGCCGCGCACACCGCCGCGACATGTGAGCAGGTGATGGCGGCGAAGGAGGCGGGGCTGACGCATCTGACCCACTTCGGCAATGCCATGACCCCGCTGCATCACCGTGAAATCGGCGTGGTTGGGACCGGATTGCTGGATGACGAGCTGATGATCGAGCTCATCTGCGATACGATCCACCTGTGCCCGGACATGCTGAAGCTGCTCTTCAAGCGGGTATCGATCGACCGGCTGATGATGATCACCGATTCCATGGCGGCCTCCTGGGTCGACAAGGGCGAGGTGATGCTGGGTGGACTCGAAGTGGTCGTGGAGAATGACACCGCCCGACTCAAGGAAGGTGGCGCGTTGGCAGGTTCGGCCCTGCGCTACAACCTCGGCGTGAAGCACGTTGCCGGGATCACCGAGCTGCCGCTGGATCAGCTGGTGAAAGCGACATCATGGAACCAGGCGAGGTCGCTGGGTCTCGAGGGCTTCGGCAAGATCGAGGCTGGCTTCCACGCGGACATTGTCCTGCTCAACAGCGACTTCTCCGTCCATCAGACCTTGGTGGCTGGCGAGGTGAAATAGGGCTGGATTCAGGGTGCGGCGACGACCGTCGGGAGAGCTTCCAGCTTCTCAGTGAAGAGGTGGGACTCGATGTCGAGGGCTTCGCCTTCCATGAGCATCGAATAGGCTTCGTGCTTCTTGGTCTGTGGGTGGTGGAGCCATTCGAGGCGCTGAAGCAGGGCGGCAGTGAGGCGCTTGTCGTCGATGGCCATGGCGTATGACTGGATTTCCGAAGCCAGCCAGTCCTTGGTTTCGAGTTCCTTGATGCAGTCCGGCACGAGGGCGGGGTCTCCAGCTGCCTCGAGCATCTGATAGAGGAGGTGATCGAACACCATGCCGTCCTCCCTGCTGTGCTGTTTCCGCAAGGGGCTGCTGAGGAGTTCCTGGCTGACCTTTTCATTTCCCGACGCGTAGGTGACGCAAGCCTTCCAGAACGGGGTCTTCCACGTTCCGGACAGGTGGGGTTGGACGGCCTTTGAGAACTTTTTGCGGTCTTCGCACAGGTCGGCGAGCAGGTAGGACACCGGGTAGTTGGCGAGCTTTGGGTCTGCGTCGAGTTCCTTGAGCATGTGGACGGCGAGTCGGGCGGCGTTCCGCGCCATGTTGAGGTCGTCGTTTTCCATCGCATCCATCACTTCGCCGAGCACGTCCCGTTTCTCGAAGGCGGACAGCTTCTCGAGCCACTGGGTCGGGTCATTGCTTTGGCAGGCGTCGCGGAGCATCGATTTCACCTTCGGGTCGTCCTGCCATGGGGCCCGTTGGAAGCCGACGACCCGCCCGAGGATGTTCCGATTTCGCTCGTTCGCGAGCAGTGCCTTGAGCGCGGCATCTTTGTCGACGGTCTCTGCGATGCGCTGGAACCACTCCGCCCAATGGGGGTAGCCCTTCGGTAGCATCTCGATGGCGTCTTCGGGCGAGGTTTCGGCGAGAGCGAGGAGGGCGGCCGGGTCCTGTCCGATGCTTTTCCACAGGATGGCCTCGGCCTTGGTGTCGTTCCGGGTGGTGGCGCGCTCCAGCAAGGTGTCGAGCGCCTGCTTGTGCTTGGTCCACGCCATCTCTGCGAGGGCTTCGACCTTCTCGGATTCCCCCCACGGGTTCGGCAGTGGGCGGATGAGCCAGCTATCGAGTTCGCCGGAGTCGACCCCTTCCACGTCGATGAGGAGGGTTTGCTCCTGCGCCCATCGTTCGATCCATGCGTCGTCTTTCGACTTGCTCTTGTTGGCGAGTTCTCGTGCTTCTGCGAAGTTCGTCTTGGCGCCTTGAGGGTCGTCGGCCTGTCGCCGGAGTTCACCGGCGAGGTAGGTGAAGATGCTGCGCTCGACCGCCGTGATTCCGGGATCCTTGGCGTGGGCATCGAGGGTCTTGATCGCCTCGGATCGGAAGTGGTGGTTCCACCGGCGGGTCGAGGCATCGGCCGGGTGGCGGGTGTTGTAAAAGAGGAGGAGGGCCGTGTCGCGGTCACGGGCAGGGTTGGGCTTGCGCTGGAGGTTGCAGGTTCGTGCCCAGAGGAGTGATCGAATGGATGAGGGCAGGGGAGCATCGCCCAGAAGCTCAGCCTCGGCGGGAGTAAGCTGGATGGCGAGGGGCCGGGTGGTGAGGAATCTCTTCATCGACGCCAGTTCGTCGGGGTCCTCGATTTCCCAACCGTCGGAGAAGGCGGTGTAGAGGTCCCAAGGGCAGGATTCCGGGCTGCCGAAAAGGGTGTATCGCGGAAGGTCGGAGAGGTCCCGGGCGGGCTCACCGAACTGCGAATAGCTCATTACCCGGGTGGTCTTCAACTCGCGCTCGCAGATCGGGCACTCGTGCTCACCGACTCCGACCGAAGTGGCTTGCGCAAGAGCGGCGAGCAGGAGGCTGGCTGCAAGGGCGGGGGAGGAAGGGCTCATCCCAGGGGTAACGCCGCCTCGGCGGGCATTTGTTCATGCTCGATGAGCTGGCACTTCACACTTGGCACTCCGCGGATGGCGGGCAAACTCCCGCCCACGTGAATCCGATCCCGATCGAACCCTCGTTTGAGGAATTCGCCCAGCTGACGGATCAGGGCAACATTGTCCCGGTCTACACCCAGCTTGCGGCGGATTTCGAAACGCCTCTGTCCGCCTACCTGAAGGTGCGCGACGGGCATCATTCGTTTCTTCTCGAAAGTGCCGAGAGCACCGACAAGAGCGGACGATGGTCGATTCTGGGAAGCGGCCCCAGACGGGTGATCGAGGCTCGTGGCAAGGAGATCACCATTCGGGAAGGCAGCAAGGTGACCACCGAGACGGCGGAAGACGACGTGCTTGCGGCTCTGGAGCGGCACATGGCTCCCTACCGCCCGGTGTTGCACGGAAACCTGCCTCCGTTCTGCGGCGGCCTGGTCGGCTACATGGCATACGATGCGGTGCGCCAGTTCGAACCGAGTGTGGCGGAGCCACCGAAGGATGAGCTGGGTGTGCCGGATGCGGTCTTCGTCCTCGCGGATACGCTTGTGGTCTTCGACCAACGGTTGCGCCGGGTGCTGGTCATCGCGAATGCCTTTCTCGAGGAGCACGCGACGCCGGACGAAGCCTACGCTGCTGCCCAAGGCAGAATCGCGGCGACGGTGGAAATGCTCAACCGGCCCCTGCACGTGCCGGCCTTGAATGGTCTCGCCGAGGTGGATGCCTGCGAAGCGAAGAGCAACACGACGCAGGAGGAATATGAGAACATGGTGCGGCAGGGGAAGGAATACATCGCTGCCGGCGATGTGTTCCAGTTCGTCCCGAGCCAGCGCTTCGAGACACCATTCGGGCGCTCGCCGGTCGACCTTTATCGGGCGCTGCGCCATGTGAATCCCTCACCCTACATGTTTGTCCTCGAACTCGAGGGCTTTTCCTTGGTCGGCAGTTCGCCGGAGGTGCATGTGCGCTCCGTCGAGGGACGGATCGACATCCGCCCGATCGCGGGCACCCGATGGAGGGGGAAGACGACCGCCGAAGATGATGCTCTGGCGGCCGAACTGCTCGCCGACCCCAAGGAGCGAGCCGAGCACCTGATGTTGGTCGATCTGGCGCGGAATGACGTCGGGCGCATCGCCAAGCACGGCAGCGTGAAGGTCGATGACTTCATGATCGTCGAGCGCTACAGCCACGTGATGCACATCGTGTCGAATGTGACCGGCACGCTGGATGACGAGCACAGCGCCTACGATGTGCTGCGTGCGACCTTCCCCGCCGGGACGGTCTCCGGAGCGCCGAAGATCCGTGCCATGCAGATCATCAACGAACTCGAGAAGAGCAAGCGGTGTGCGTACGCCGGCGCCGTCGGTTACTTCGGGTTCGATGGGTCGCACGATTCGTGCATCACCCTGCGGACCTGCCTTCTGAAGGATGGAATGGCCTACGTGCAGGCGGGTGCCGGCGTGGTCGCCGACTCGCAGCCGACCTACGAGTACAACGAAACCGTCAACAAGGCGAAGGGAATGCTGCGTGCGATCGCCCTCGCCAAAACCCTGGAGGATTGAGCCATGCTACTGATCATCGATAACTACGATTCCTTCACCTACAACCTGGTTCAGTACTTCGGAGAGCTGGGTGCGGAGATGAAGGTGATCCGCAATGATGCGCTCACCGTGGATGAAGTGAAGGCCCTCAAGCCATCGCGCATCTGTGTGTCTCCCGGTCCCTGCACGCCGAACGAAGCGGGCATCTCGTGCGATGTCATCCGTGAACTCGGCTCAACGACGCCCATTCTAGGAGTATGTCTCGGCCACCAGTCGATCGGGCAGGTTTACGGGGGCGACGTGGTCCGCGCCGACCGCCTGATGCACGGCAAGACCTCGCCCATTCTGCATGAGGGCGCGAGTGTGTTCAAGGGACTGCCGAATCCCTTGGAGGCGACCCGTTACCACTCCCTGATCGTGAAGCGGGAGACGCTCCCTGATTGTCTGGAGATCACCTCATGGACGGAGGAAGGCGAGATCATGGGGCTGTGTCACAAGGAGCACCCAGTCCACGGGGTGCAGTTCCACCCCGAGTCCATCCTCACGGAGAAGGGGAAGATGCTGCTGGAGAACTTTCTGCAGTTCTGATCGGAGTCGGTTGGCTAGCCGTTACTCCTCAGCTCACTCTTCCACGGTTACGTTGAGGTCCTCGCCGACGGTTTCGATGGCTTCGATGAGTGCGCCGGGGGCGAGGTCATCGGGGAGTGAGACGATGCCTTTGGCGTGGAAGATGGGGTGACCGGCCATGGGCGCGCTTTCGAGAGCCGTTTGAAGGTCTTCGAGGTTCGCTCCGGCGCCTGCGATGGCTGCGGAGAGGGCCTTGACGATGCCGGGGCGGTCGTTGCCGACCACGTCGAGGTTCAGATGTTCCCGTGAGGTGTCGCCATCAGGACCTTCGATGGTGGCGTGAATGGACATCCCCTCAAGTCCTTCGAGGGCGGCGATCAGCGCGGCGGCCTTTTCTTCAACGATCTCGACCTTGAGGATGCCGGCGAACTGGCCGGCCAATCGGGCCATGCGGCTCTCCAGCCAGTTTCCACCGCAGTCGGCGACAGTTTGGGAAAGGGTCTGGACGATCCCCGTGCGATCCGGGGCGAGGACGGTCATGACAACGCAGGCATTCATCCGCCCCATGAAGCACGTTCGTGAGGCCGAGGTCATGTCTTTTCTGGCAGGATGGACGGGATTGGTGGGGATCGGTGGGAATCCTGCAGGGTGGGGGATGTGATTCCGTACTTGATCCGTGATTCGGATGGAGGACGCTTCGGGCGTGGGGCCGAAGCTTGAATCGCTGACCTTCGATGAACTCGCCGAGCGTTTGCAGGCGGACGGTGTGAGCCGTGCGCACACGCAGCCGCTGTATCGCTGGTTGCAAACCGGCGAGCGCGGGAAATTCGAACCCCCACTGGAGCGCTGGATCGACGCCCGTGCGGGAGATGAATTCACCCAAGCCGAGCAGGTGGCCGAGACGCCCAGTGGAGACGGTTGGACGCGCAAGTTCCTGCTTCGTCTTGGCGACGGGGCGGAGGTGGAATCGGTGCTGATGGGATATCCGGGCCGTTTCACCGCCTGCCTCAGCACCCAGGTCGGCTGTGCCATGGGCTGCGTGTTCTGTGCGACGGGTCAGATGGGTTTCCGTCGCCACCTGAAGGCCGCGGAGATCATTGCGCAGGCTCGCCACGTGGCGGCCGAGCTGCAGAAGCACCACGGCGAAAAACTCCGCAATCTGGTGATGATGGGCATGGGTGAGCCGCTGCACAATTTCGATGAGACGATGCTCGCGCTCGAGCACCTGACGGAAACCCGTGGCATGGGAATCGGGGCATCGAGGGTGAGTATCAGTACGGTAGGTCACGTAGATGGCATCCGCCGACTCGCCGGGCATCCGAAACGTTACACGCTGGCGGTGAGCCTGCATGGTGCGACGGACGAGGAGCGTAGCAAGTTGATCCCGATCAATCGCCGCTGGCCACTGGCCGAACTGATGAAGGCGTGCCGGGATTACAGCGAGATCAAGGGGCAGCGCGTGCTGGTGGCATGGACCCTGATCGGTGGGGTCAATGACAGTGACGCGCACGCCAAGCGCTTGGCTGCCTTGTTAGAAGGCATGCATGTGCAGGTGAACCTGATCCCGCTGAACGCGACTGAAGGTTTCGACGGCCAGGCGCCGGAGGATGATCGGGTGGATGCTTTCCAGCGGATCCTGCAGGACAGCGGGCTGCCGGTGACGGTCAGGCAGAAGCGTGGGCTCGACGTGGCCGCCGGGTGCGGTCAGTTGAGCACCGAGCGCTTCTCGGCATGAACATCCGTCCGGACTCTTGGGTGGGGCGCTGCTGCCCCCCGTGGATCCTCGTGGCGGGCGATCAGACTTTCTCAGGGAGGGTGTAGCCCTTCCGGTGCGCGGGAACGGCGAACTCGGAGTTGGCCAGATCACCGATGACCTTGCGGGTGGCGGGGTCGACTGAGACTTCTGTGCCCGCCATGTAGGGGACCTTGTTGGTGTCGATGCCCCAGGCCTTGAGCTGGGATTCCTGGCGGTCGAGCACTTCGAGGAGTGCCGGAGAGTCCGCCAGCATGCCGTTGCGCAACTCGGTGGAGGTGGCGGGCTTGCCGGAGCGGTAGGAGATGTTCGACAGGTGGGAAAGGGCGGCAGTGTCCGTCGAGCGGCTCAGCTTGCCGCGAAGGGTGTCTGCCTTCCGCGAGCGGATGGCGTCGACGAAG
This sequence comes from Haloferula rosea, assembly GCF_016595525.1. Classification (GTDB taxonomy): domain Bacteria; phylum Verrucomicrobiota; class Verrucomicrobiia; order Verrucomicrobiales; family Akkermansiaceae; genus Haloferula; species Haloferula rosea. The sequence continues at coordinate 51,177 of NZ_JAENII010000019.1, read as the reverse complement.
TTCTGCGCGTGGCCGCCGCCTGCATCACCGGGGAATTTGTGCAGGCGTTCCTTTCCATCGGGACCGACGATGTAGCCGCCTCCCCGGCCGCCGCGGAACTCGCCACCTTCGCAGGTGACGATGATGCCGACGCGGGTGCCCTTGAAGGCGGGGGATGCGTTGGTGCCGGGTTTGATCTTCATGTCATTGACCTCGAAGATGGCCGGGACCCCGCCGAGTTCGAACCAGGATACCTGCATGTTCGGGGTCTGGCCGCCGTCGTCCCAACCGAAGCGCTGGCCGAAGCTCTGGACCTTGCTTGGCATGGCGGGATCGCCGAGGGCCCAGGCCATGATGTCGAATTCGTGGGGGGCCTGATTGCCGACGTCGCCATTGCCGGTATTCCAGATCCAGTGCCAGTCGTAGTGGAATTGCTTGCGCAGGATGGGCAGGTCCTGGGCGGGGCCGAGCCAGAGGTCGTAGTCGCAGGTGGTCGGCGGTTTGAGCGGTGGGTTCTTGGCCCGTCCGATGGAGTCGCGGTTGCGGTAGCAGAGTCCACGAATCGCCGTGATCTTGCCAATCTCGCCGCTCTGGATGAAATCGAAGGCCTTGATCAGCCCGGTGTCCGAGCGGTTCTGGGTCCCGGCCTGAACGATGCGGTCGTATTTTTCCGCGGCCTCCACCATCTTGGAGGCTTCGTTCATCTTGTGGGTGACGGGTTTCTCAACGTAGACGTCTTTCCCGGCCTGGCAGGCGTGGATGGTGTGAAGGGCGTGCCAGTGGTTCGGGCTGGCGACGATGACGGCATCGATGTCCTTGCTCTCGAGCAGCTTGCGGTAGTCTTGGAATTGTTCCGGGACGGAGCCACCCTTGAGAACCTTGGCCGCCTTGCCCATCTGGGCGGTGTCGGGGTCGGAAAGGGCCACGACCCGGACATTCTTGAGTCCGTGGAACTGCTTCATCAGGGAGGTGCCGCGACCTCCGCAACCGATGACTCCGAGTCGGACCTGCTCGTTTGCGCCGACGGCGCCGAGGGATGGGAAGGTGCTGAGGGCGGTGGCACCGAGGGTCTGGATGAAACGGCGACGTCCAAACGGAGAAATCAATTCCTTCATAGAACGATTCTTACGCCGGAGTGCTTCCGAGTGTTTCAGTCGGATTGCGGAATGCCCGTGGTGCTCTTCCCGGCCGTGAAAGCCGCGGGGGTTTACTCCTCCTCGAACTTGCGCTCGATGAGGTCGGCAAGCGCCGCCATCGCGTTGTCGGCATCGTCTCCCTCGGTGATCACGGTGATCGAGGAGCCATGGCCTGCGGCGAGCATCATCAGTCCCATGATGCTTTTGCCATCAACCTCTTCGCCATCCTTCTCCACCCGGATTTCGGAGGTGAACTTACTCGCCGTTTTGACGAACTGAGCGGCGGGCCGGGCGTGAATGCCAAGCTTGTTCTGGATCTGAAATTCGCGTTGAGCCATCTCGATGAATCGGCCTGAAGCCGGGCGGAGTCTAGGGAGCCTTCGGGCGACGTCCAAGGGATTTTTCGAGGTCGGTTTGGAGCGCGAAATCGGCCGGGTCGGGAAGCCCTGAAAGTCGCGTATCTGCCGGGAATTCGAGGGTTCTCAGAGCCCTTTGGGATTGATCGGGGTGCCGCGGTCACGGCTGTTTTCGGCCATGTGCTGGAGCAAACGGTCGTTGAATTCGTCGGCCATGTTGTAGCCGAGGCGCCGGAGTTGCTGGTCGAGAGCGGCGATGGTGACCATGCGTGCGGTGTCACGACCGGCGGCCACGGGGATTTCGACCATGGGGACCTTCTGGCCGAGGACTTGGTGGGTCTTGGGTTTGATTCCAACCCGGTCGACGTCATTGAGATTGGCGTGGGGGGTGAGGGTCACGACGAGGTCGAGTCGCTTTTCGGGGCGGATGGAAGTCAGACCGTAGAGGTTGGCGACGTTGACGATGCCGATGCCGCGGATCTCGATGTAGCCACGGGAGAGTTCCGGGGCGCTGGCACGGAGTTCGTCGCCGACCCAGGTGATGCGGACCATGTCATCGGCGACGAGGGCGCTGCCGCGTTCCAGCAGGCCGATGGCGGTTTCACTTTTTCCGCTTCCGCTCTTTCCCATGATGAGGACACCGATGCCGCGGACGTCGAGCATGCAGCCATGGAGCGTGGTCGTCGGTGCGAATTCCTGCTCGAGCTTGAGCGTGGCGGCGTTGAGGAACTTCATCGTCACCAGCTTGGTATTGAAGACGGGAATCCGGTGGTTGGCGGCGATGGAGAGCAGGTCGTCGCTCAGGGTGGCGCCTCGCGAGACGACGATGGCGGGAATATCCCGCTCGCACATGCGGCCGAAGCGTTCGCCGCGCATCTCGGGATTGAGTTTCTTCAGGTAAGACATCTCGGAGTTGCCGAGGACTTGGATGCGCTTCTTGGCGAAGTAGGAAAAGAATCCGGACAGGGCGAGTCCGGGGCGGTTGGGGGCGGGCTCGTTGATGGTGCGGTCGAATCCATGCGCGTCGCTCAACAGGGACATGGACAGCGCTTTGGCGTGCCGTTCGAAGAATTCGCCAATCGGCAAGGATGCCAGCTGTTTCACTCTGGGTGCCATGAAGGGGAGTGTAAAAGCGGGTGGGCCGGTGGCGATGGAAAACCGCCCCGGCCCGCAGGTTTGGGTTCCTCAGGGAAACCGGAAGTCTTCAGAAGTGGCCCGACAAGCCGAGGGCAACCAGATGGGTGCTTCCTTCGGCGGTGCCGGTGAAGTTTCCTGCAGCGGTGGTTTCGTTGATCCGCACCGAGTCGGTGAACAAGTGGGTGTAGGCAAGGTCGATGGCCCAGCATGCATTGAACTGGTAGCTCATGCCGACACTCACCCACAGGCGGTCGGAGTCGGGAATCCGCAGAGTGAGGAACTGGGGTTCGACGGGTGATTGGTCGTAGGCCACACCGGCTCTCAGGGTGACGCGGTCGGTGGCTTGCCAGGTGGTGCCGAGGGCGAACCGGTAGACATCCTTCCAGTTCTCGATGGTGGCGGGTGGCTGCACGGGTGCGCCGAAGACGATGGGTTGGAGTTGCTGGAAATCGCTCCAGCCGGTCCACACCACGTCGCCATGGATCGCCCAACGGTCGTTGATTTCGTGGTAGGCGCTGAACTCGAGGGAATCGGGAAGGGTGACATCAACGATCCCGGGGCCATTCCAGATTGCGGCAGCGCCTGAGACGACTCGTCCTTCCAGGGTGAGATCGACTTCGGAGCGGTAGTGTAGCCCGAACCGGGTGGAGTCGCTCCATTCAAACATCAGGCCGAGGTTGTAACCGAAGCCCCAGTCATCGCCGGCGAGGTCGAGGATCGGGATGGAGTTGGGGAAGGTCGAGTTGAGTTTCCCTTCGCCGTAGAGTGCGTTGAATCCCACGCCGATCGACCATTGCGAGTTGAAGCGGTAGGCGATGGACGGATTGAAATTGACGGTCTTGAGCTCGCTCTTGTCGGCGAGCGACCGCGCCGCGAAATTCAGCGGGTAATTCGTCGCGAGACCGAAGGTGGTGTAGGAGCCGAAGCCGACGCTGACCTTGTCGTTGAGCTTCTGGGTGAGATACAGGTAGGGCACGACGGCGTCGTCAGCCACGCCCCGGGCCGAGGTCGGGATGCCGCCTGGAGCTCCGGTTGGTGTGAAGACGCCGTCCACATCGACATCGGGGAAGATCCCGCTCAAACCGACGGAGATGGCCGTATCTCCGGGGACCAGCAGCATGCCTGCCGGATTGGAGGCGAGGACGGAGGCGTCGTCGGCGATAGCGGCTTCACCGGAGAAGGCGCGCCCGAGGCCGCGGGTGGAACGTTCCTGGAGCTGGAAGCCGGCTCCTTGGGCGAGGGATGACAGGGCGAGGGCGGTGAAAACCGCGGTCGTGGTGGGTTTCATGCGGGAGAGATGCGGACGCGAGGGGTCGGGTGAATCTGGGGTTTGTCGATAAGAACCTTTTTTTCCCGATGCGCAAGGAAGAAGCAGGTCGGGCTGGGGCTCTTGGAAGGGCGGCGAAGGGTTGACAGCCCGGTGTTCCCGACCGAAACAGCGCGGCATGACGAAGGCATCTTGGAGCGATCCGGTGGGTCGAGTGAGGATTGTGGGCAAGATCGAAGGGATCTCCTTCCTGCTGCTGCTCGGCATCGCGATGCCCCTGAAGTATGGGATGGGCATTGATATGGCGGTGAAGATCGTGGGTTGGGCGCACGGTGCCCTCTTCATTTTGCTGGGTCTTCTGGTGCTTCTCGCGCTGCTCGAAAAGGTCCTGCCCTTCAAGCATGCGGTCCTGATGATGGTGGCCTCTCTGCTGCCATTCGGGCCTTTTGTGATCGATCGCCGGCTGGCGGAGGATGAGGCGAAGGATGGGGCGGGCGGTTGACACAAGCCCTTGGGCGTGGATGCTCCCTCGTTCCATGAAAGTCCGGACCCTGACACCCCTGATGACTGCTGCGGCGATTGTTGCAGTACCCGCCCTAGTGCGTTCCGAGGAGACTCCGGACGCCCCAGCTCCCGCCGCGGCAGAAAATGCGGCCGCCGAAGAACCAGAAAAGATCATGCCTGAAGTACCAGCCGACGTAGCCGCCGCTCCCGCCGATGCAGAAAAGACCGAAAGTGGTCTCGCCTCGAAAGTCCTCCAAGCCGGAACCGGCAAAACCAAGCCGACGGCCTCCGACACGGTGACCGTCCACTACTCGGGTTGGACGACCGATGGAAAGATGTTCGACAGCTCGGTGGAGCGTGGCGAGCCGACCAGCTTCCCGCTGGGGCAGGTGATCGCAGGCTGGACTGAAGGTCTCCAGCTCATGGTCGAAGGCGAGAAGCGCCGCTTCTGGATTCCTGAAGACCTCGCCTACGGCCCAGTCGTTCCCGGCAGTGGTCGTCCGGGTGGCATGCTGGTCTTCGACGTCGAACTGATCGGCATCAAGGCAGCTCCCAAGCCACCCGAGGACACCGAGAAAACCGAAGGCGGCATAGCTTACAAGATCCTCAAGGAAGGCGAAGGGGAGTCTCCCGGCGACAAACAGGTCGTCACCTTCCACTTCACCGGCAAGACCATGGAAGGTCAGACGGTGCAGGACAGCCGCGCGCAGGGCGATGCTCCAAGCGTGCCGCTCGACAAACTTCCACCGGAACTCGGTGGTCTGTTCAAGGAGATGAAGGTCGGCGAGCAGCGCAAGTGCTGGCTTCCCGAGCCCCGGGTTCCCGGTGGTTTCATCGTGGCCGACCTCGAGTTGATTTCCTTCAAGGATGCGCCACCAGCTCCTCCGGTCCCCGAAGACGTGGCTGCAGTTCCTGAGGGTGCCGAGAAGACCGCCAGCGGTCTCGCCCACAAGGTGCTTTCCGAAGGTAAGGGTGACGAGAAGCCCAAGGCCACGGACACCGTGAAGGTGCACTACTCCGGTTGGACTCCTGATGGCGAGATGTTCGACAGCTCCGTGACCCGCGGTGAGCCGACCCAGTTCCCACTCAATGGCGTGATCAAGGGGTGGACCGAAGGCCTGCAGTTGATGGTGGTCGGTGAGAAGCGTCGCTTCTGGATCCCTGCCGATCTCGCTTACGGTGAGAACCCGGGTGGTGGTCGTCCAGGTGGCATGCTCGTCTTCGATGTCGAGTTGCTCGAGATCGTGCGCTGATCGCTCCAACCCACTGAAAGCATTTTATGAGATCCGGGGTCGTCAGGGCATGGTTGCTGACGGCCCCGTTTTTCTTGGGTTCCTGCTCGTTCCTTCATTTCCCGAAGGAGAAGCAGGTCGGCCACCAGCGGGTGGAAGTCACGGCGCAGGCGGCCGAGGAAACCGCTGAGGAAGCTCCCGAGCCGGCCACGGTGCCGGTCCTGCTCTTCAGTGACAACCTTCACACCGGGCTGGTGCTCGAGCTCGATTGGCTGCGTCGTCACGGCTACGTCACGCCGCCGGAGATCGGCGATCATCGCTACGTCGCCTTCAGCTGGGGGGACGAAACGGCCTATGTCCAGAAGCGTTGGTTGAGTCCCGGACAGGTGGTGCATGCCTTGTTCCTGCCATCGGGCGCGGTGATGGAGATCATCCCGTTCGACTGGAACATTCCCGAAGTCTGCCACCACCAGCGTCTCTATCAGGCCTACGTGCCCGAGTCCGCGGGAGCCGGGTTGGCCGGTTTCCTGAATCATTGCGCGGTGCGTGATGCCAACGGGGTGCCCGAAACGGTGACCCGCTCGAGCTGGGGGGAGGGGATGCTCATCCGGTCACCCCATTCCTACTATTTCCCTCGTATTTGCAACATCTGGACGGTTGATGCGCTGCGTTCCGCCGGATTCGAGATGGGTGGACTTCGTGGGTTGTCCGCGGATGGCGTGATCCGTCAGGCGGAGAAGCCTGAGAACGGATTTGCGAAGATCTGGGATCCTGCATGGCAGGAGCCGGACGATGCCGGGGAATCGGAGCATGAGTGAGGAACCCTACAGTCGCCCGGCCGCTCCGCCGCCGATGCCGCCCGCCGGTGGCCAGCGCCTCGGGGATCAGGCGGGCATGCGCCTGCTCCTCCCGGTGGGGAATTCGGGCTGGGCGATTGCTTCAGGCTATCTTGGCTTGGTTTCGGTGCTCATCCTTCCTGCTCCTTTCGCGATGGTGACCGGGATTCTCGCGCTGCGGGAAATCAAGCGGTCGAAGCAGACGGGTCGTCGCAAGCACGGTACGGGCCGGGCAATATTCGGGCTCGTGATGGGCGGTTTGTGCAGCTTGATCGGGCTGCTGTTGCTGGGTCAGGCTTTGATCAAGTCCTGAGGAAGGTCGCCTTCACCGGAGAGGGTGGCCTCGATGGCGAGCTCGACTGCCCGCGCCAGTGTCTCCTGATCGACGGAACCGGGTGACTTCAGGTTCGATAGATGGATGAAGCCGACCGGGATCCCGGGCTTGGTCCAGAGGGCGTGGTCAATCACCTGATAGAGCAGTGCATTACACAGGTAGGTGCCGGCGTGGGCGGAGAGCTTCGCCGGAAGTCCCGCAGCCACGAGGGCGCGATGGATGGTGTCGACGGGCAAGGTGCTCCAATAGCCGGCCGGTCCGTCCTCGATCACGGATGGATGGGGAGGTGGGGTGCCGTCGACATCCGACCCTTCGGCCAGGTTGATGGCAATGCGTTCGACCGCGACGCCGTCGATGGGAGCCACACCGAAGCAGAGCACGGCCTCCACGTCATAGGACCACGCGTCGCGTAGCTGTTCGAATGCGCTCGACCATGAGACCGGGAGTTTGATCTTCTGGATCTCCCAGTCGGAGGGAAGCTGTGGGCTTGCAGCCTCGACGGCAAGCCATGCCGGGTTGGCGCTGAGGTCGCCCCAAGCATCGAATCCGCTGACGAGAATGACGGGCATGGTGGGTGAAAAAGAGGAGGTGTGGGTGGTGACTAAAACCGCTCGGGCCTCGGCGCCCAAGGTCCATCTCCAAGAAAGTCGGCGGCCAGCTCTTCCAGGCCCAGCGCGAAAGTGGCGCGGAAGGCGGATTCCCCGCCGTCTTCGTAAGTCGCGGCATTGATGAATGAGGTCACCTGATCCTTCGAGGCGTTCAGGTCGACTTCGATCTTCCGCCACAGGATTTCGGCGAGGTTGTAGCTCAGTTCGAAGCTGTCGCCGGGGATCTGCCAGGCGGCTCCACTCCAGAACTGCTGGATGGTTTCCTCGTTCCAGTGGTGCAGATGGCGTTCGAAGATCTCACGGTCGAGGTAGAAGATGCTGTCTCCGGTGACGGCGGTCTCCATGCGCATCGCGAGTGCCTCGTTCAGCCAGGCGGGGATGGGCAGGTGGCTGAGGCAGGCATGGGTGAGTTCGTGGGCAAGGACCGTTCGGTAACCGTTATGGTCGTAGGTTGGGAAAGCGTAGTGGGTGTAGCCGGACTGGATGCACAGTCCGCCCGACATCGGCACGTCGCCGTCCGGGTGGAAGTGGGCGACGTATTGGTAGTAGTCGCCCGACTCGGCAAACATCAGGACGACGTGTTTCCCATAGCCGAGGTCCGATGCGGATCCATCGAGGTGCCGGAGAATCTGGGAGAGGCTCGCTTCGGCGCTCTGTTTGGCGTCTTCCGCGATGTGTCCGGGTGCCGAGGTGAGGATGAGGAAGTTGCTGGTCTCGTGGACCTGATAGGCCTCGCCAAGGTGCTGGCGGAGATGCTCGAGCCACTGGTGGGCGACCTTCTCCCAAGCGGCACCCCAGCCGCTCTCGGGAAGGGTGGACTCGATGTGGCGGGCGATGCCGTCCCAATCGGGGTAGGCGAAGCCCTGTTCAACAACGAGGGAATCTGCGAAGGCGGAGTCAGCAGGCACAGGGCCGGAATTACTCCATCGGGTGCTCCTTGAGAAGTTCTTCCGGGCTGTAGAAGGAACGGGTGCCGGTTTCCTTGCGCACTTTGGAGACGGTTTCGGGTTTGATTGCGGGTGCCTTGTTGCCGAGGTCGTTGCGGACGTAGGTCAGCACGGCGGCGATTTCCTCGTCATTGAGCATGCCTCCAAAGGGAGTCATCGGAACCTGGCCGGGATACTTCTGGCCGTTGATTTCGATCGGGCCCATCAGGCCGTGAAGCGTGAGCTTGATCAGGCGTTCTTCGTTCCCCTGGGTCCAATCGGTTTCGGCGATCGGCGGGAATCCGGCGGAGGGCAGTCCCTTGCCGTCGGGCTGGTGGCAGGTGGCGCAGTGACCTTCGCGGTGGTAGATTTCGTGACCGCTCAGGAAGAGCTTCTTCTCGGCCGCTGTCAGGTAGGACGGGGGCTCGGGGGCCGGGTTCTCATCGACTTCGACCTCCTCCTTGCCGGCGAGCCGGTCTGCAGCGGTTTTGGCGGCTCCCTTGATCCAGTCATCCATGGGGTTCTTGCTGGCGGCGGCGACCACCTTGCTGCCGACCGAGTTGTCCAGCCATGAGGCTGCGATGATTGCTTCCACGCGCACCCGGCCATGCGGGTCGTCAGCCGCGGCCATCAGCAGTTGGGCGTGGTTGTCGAATGAACGGATGTTGTAGCGAAGCACCCGGATGGCTGCGGCACGAGCGCGGTGGTCATCCGACTTCGCCAGTTGGCGGAGCAGGTCCGTGTCCACCTTGTTGAGAGCCCAACTGGTCCAGAGTGCTTCGAGACGATGGTGGTCGTATTTCGGATCCTTGGCATCCAGAGCGGCCACCCATTTCTGAATGGCGGGGAGGACGGTAGCGGGGTCATGGCTGCGGAGTTCGCGCCGGGTCCGATAGCGTGTCCGGTAGTCGGGCGACTTCAGATTCTCCAGCAGGTCGGCGACTTGGGCCCCTGCCACCTTGACGGGCTTCACCAGGGGGCGCGAAGGGTAGGTGATCCGGTAGATGCGGCCGTGCACGTGGTCCCGGAGCGGGTCGCGTGCGTTGTGCTGCATGTGGCCGATCAGCATGTTGTGCCAGTCGACGACATAGAGTGATCCGTCGGGAGCGAACTCCAGATCGACGGGGCGGAAATTGCCGTCCTTCGACACGAGGAGGTCTTGACGGTGACTCGTCTTGTAGCCGGTTCCATCGTCCTCGATCTTGTGCTGCTTGATGCCGAGGAACCCGATGTTGTTGGCCACGAGCATGTCGCCCTGAACCTCATCCGGGAAGTGGGCGGACGAGACGAACTCCAAACCGGATGTGGGGCGTACGGCGTGGCCTTTCGGGGCGAGGTCCTTGGTCAGCGGTGCCTTGGCCCCGTAGGTGGGCTTGATCGATGACGGCAGCAGCCAGTTGATGCGGGTGCCGGAGGTGTGGATGAAGAAGTCCTGACCCCAGTCGTCGAAGGCGAAACCCCATGGGTTCGGGATGGAAACCTGGGCGGTGCGCTCGAGGTGGGTGCGCTGCGGGCTGAAGCGGTAGAACCCGCCATCAATGCCCCGGACCGGGCCGTAGGGTGTTTCGACGTTCGAGTGAAGGAACACGCCTTCGCACATCATGAAGGCACCGGATGGATCGGCGCAGAACGCACCGACCGCGTGGTGGGTGTCGTGGGTGTCGAAGCCGGTGAGAACGACCTCCCTGGAATCCGCACGGTCGTCGCCATTCGTGTCGCGCAGGAGCATCAGTGCGGGTTCCTGGGAGACATACACGCCCTCGGGAGCGAACTCGAATCCGGTGGGCAGATGGAGGTTGTCGGCGAAGACGGTCTCCTTGTCGGCACGGCCGTCACCGTCGGTGTCTTCGTAAATGAGGAGCTTGTCGTCGGGGCGGATGTCGCCCGGTTTGTAGTGCGGATAGCTCGGCATGGTGGCAACCCACAGGCGGCCCTTGTTGTCGAACGAGATCTGCACCGGGTTGGCGAGATTCGGGAATTCCTGTTCGGAGGCGAACATCTCGACCTTGTAGCCTTCCGGAACGGTGAGGGATTTGATCGCGTCCTTCCCCTTGTTGTAGTCGGGTGTACCGTTCTTTCTACTAGGTTTGTAGTTGGTTGTGATCTCGGGGAGCTCCGGGGTGCTTTCGTCGGCCTTCTTGAGGTCGAATTTCAGTCCCTTCGCGGTGGCCCAGATGGCGCGATCACGCATTTCGGTCATGGCGCGCATCTTCTCGATTTCGGCCGGGTAGTTCTCGGGGCCGAACGGCTTGTAGCGGCGGCCGTCGACGTGCACGCCGTTGAGCATCCGGTAGTCATTGAACCAGAACCAGTTCTTGTCGCGGACGATCTCGGCGAGGGTCTCCGGATCCACCTTCGAGGCACGGTCACCGGCTCCGAATACCTGGTCAACGAGGGCGGGTCCCAGCAGGCGGTAGCCGTGATCGTTGGGAAGAAAACCGTTGCGGGTGAACTCCTCGTCGCTTGCTGCGTAGAGCTGGGTGGTGGAGTCGAAGAGGTCAACGAATTCGACTCCGGTGGACTTCGCGACTTCGGCCATGGCGTCGCTGTAGAGTTTCAGGTTGGCATTCTCGGTGGTGCCGTCCGGCAAGTCGCGCTTGGAGGACAGGTCCTCGTAGGCGATGGGCGAGATCAGGACGAGGCGTGGTGCCGATTCCCCGTTGTATTTCTGGGCAAGCGTGTGCTTCACGAAGGCCTCGAGCTCGCCCTTGTAGGCGTCGAGTCCTTCCGGCCCGTCGAAGGATTCGTTGTAGCCGAAGAAGGCGAGGATGGTGTCGGCCCCGGCGGTTTTGAGCCATTCATCGGGGGTGGGGTGGTGGCCATTGCCGTGGTGGATCTTGTTCTGAGGACGAAATGCCTCAGCGCCAGGAAACGCCCACTGGGATGCGCGGGAAGGGTGCGGACGGAAACCCGGGGTGTTGCCGGGGCGGCACATGTTGCGGACGACAAGTTTCTCGTCCGGGTAGCGCAGTTGGAGCTCGGTCTCGAACCACGGGTGGTCGAGCATTCTCTCTCCCAATCCGTTGCCGAGGAGGACGATGCGATCTTCTTTTTTGGGTGCTGTCGCTGCGGCGGCCCACGGGACCGCGGCAAGGAGAAGGGAAGCAAGCCAGAGATTCTTCATATGATGCCGCCAGATACCGCCGAAGGGTCGGTTCTCTGTCACTCGGGATATCCATTTCTGCCCCTATGGACCCTTCTTTCTGGTGGGGCTCGACCCGCAGGGGGCTCGACCATGGGCGGCGGTGCGGCATGCCATGGTGATGACTGCATGCTGATTCTTGTCCTCGTAAACGCCAGACGCCCTTCTCCGGGGTCACCGGGAAGGGCGTCTACGAGAGAACCGCTGTGAGGACTCAGAAGCGTTTGGCCACAAGGGTCTCGTCGCCATTCGCGGGAACGGCGGGTTGGACGGGTGTCCGCCCGGGATTGGGAGAAAAGAGATCAATGCCTGGAGCGCTGAGGCGATATTCGTCGCCGACTTGCTCGATCATCACGAAATTGGGGAATTCCTGAAACCGTCCGCTACGCCAGGCGGTGGTGCCTTTATCATCGGTGAGCCGATGGGCGTCGCTTCCGAGCTGTGCGTAGATGCGGCGGTTGATGCCGTTCTTCTTATCCTTGCTCGAAATCGAGCCGAGGATGAGTTGGCGGAAAACGAGGTTGCGCCACTCGATGCGGGTGTATTTGCCGCGGCGGAGGCAGTGGCTGCTGGCCTGATCGTTCTCGTCGACCTGGATGGCAGTGCGGAGGAAGGCGGCTGCCTTCTCATAGAGCATGGCGGTTTCGGCTTCCGTCGGCTGCTGAGGCCTTGCAGGGGCGTCCTTTTCCCGAGCTGACAGCGGCGCTGTCAGGCTGAGGGCGGTGATCAGAATGGTGAGGAGGTGGGGGAACTTCATCGGTGGTGATATTACGCATCACCTTGAAGTCTTCCCATCACGGGATCGCGTAAGCCCTCAATCCGCGCTTTCCAGTGAGGGAACGGGGGTCGCTGGGTCGGTGTCCGCGCTGTAATCCACGCCTTCGAGCCCGAATCCGAACAGCCGCAGGAACGAGCTCTCGTAGCCCTCCACGTCGGCGAGTTCCTTGAGATTTTCGGTATTTACCTCGTTCCAGACCTTGTCGACAGCGGCTTGGACGTCATCCGTCATTTCCCAGTCGTCCACCCGGATGCGGCCGGCTTCATCGGGTTGGGGATCCGCTTTCCCATAAAGTCGGTCGCGGAAGAGGCGGTCCATTTGTTCGATGGTGTCCTCGTGGGTGCCTTTGGCCTTCATCACCTTGTAGAGCAGGGAAATGTAGAGGGGCACAACGGGGATGGCAGAACTGGCTTGGGTGACGAGCGCTTTGTTGACCGAGACCCAGGCTTTGCCACCCAGATCGGCGAGTTTTTCGTCGAGGGCGCGCTGCGATTTCTCGAGGTCTTCCTTGGCCGCGCCGATGGTGCCATTGGTGTAGATCGGCCAGGTCACTTCCGGGCCGATGTAGGAGTAGGCGACGGTTTTGACGCCTTCGGCGAGCACGCCGGCGTCCTTGAGGGCATCCATCCACATCTCCCAATCCTCTCCACCCATCACGGCGATGGTTTGATCGATCTCGTCCTGATTGGCGGGTTCGATGGTGACTTCATCCACGACCTGGGTTGTCGTGTTGAGGTTCTTGTTGGTGTAGGTCTGGCCGATGGGCTTGAGCACCGACTTGTAGGTCTCACCATTGCGCGGGTGGTTCCGGCGCGGGGAGGCGAGGGAGTAAACGACGCAGTCGACCTGTCCGAGGTCGGCCTTGATGGCTTCGATCACGGTGGCCTTCATTTCGTCCGAGTAGGCATCGCCATTGAACGAGCGGGCGTAGAGTCCGGCGTCCTTGGCTTCCTTCTCGAAGGCGGCGGAATTGTACCAACCTGCGGTGCCGGTCCGGCGCTCGCTGCCTTCCTTTTCGAAGAAGACCCCGATGGTGGAGGCACCACAACCGAACGCGGCGGCGATCCGTGATGAGAGTCCGTATCCGGTGGATGATCCGATCACGAGCACCCGTTTCGGGCCGTTCTCGATGGGGCCTCGTTCCTTGACGACGGCGATCTGGTCGGCGACGTGCTTGGCGCAGCCATCGGGATGCGAGGTGGTGCAGATGAATCCACGGATTTTCGGCTCAACGATCATGATGGGCGGAGCCTAGGGGGTCGTCGGTTCGGCTGCAAGTGTTCGCGCGAGGGCTTTGACGGGGGGAGGAAATGGAGTTCTCGAGCCGGGATCGTCACCACATGAGCGCGGCTCCGATCACGATGGAGTGCGAATCAAAACCGGTGCGTTCGAGAGAGTTGGTGCGGATGTAGGCGACCTTCATGCCGAGCTTGCGGCTGATCGGGAAACCGATGGCAGCGCCATAGAGCAGGTTGTTGTTCGAATCGCCCGAGCCGAGTCCATTGATCCGGGTGCCTCCACCGCTGCCGAAAGCCGTGCCGGTCGAGACCCAGAGGCCCGGGCGGAAGGTATAAACAAGGTGGGCCTGACCCGCGAACAGGGGATCCTTTTCGAGGGTGTTGCCTTTGTAGAACGAGTTGTTGTCGGTGAAGAAGTAGGTCGCCAGATCGAGCTCAAGGGACCACGGACCGCGGGTGTGGACCATGCCGATCTCAGGGCGGAAGGTGAAGCGGTTGTTGCCGAGGTTGAGCAGTCGGTCCTTGAGATAGCGGCCGGTGGGCAGGAGGGTCGTGAGTCCGATGCCGACGATGGTTTCACAATCAGCCACCTCGCGTCGGTAGGTGGCAAAATCCTCTCCTTCCAGTGGTGGCGCTCCAAAGAGGTTGATGGAGAGTCGGACGGCCGTGTCGGACAAGCCGGTGCGGCTGGTGGAGGCCGGTGTGCCGTCGAGGGTTCCCTCCCAGCGGCCATCCTGGTATGCCTGAACGATGTCGAAGCGGGCTGACTTCCCGAGCAACTCGAAGGCATGCAGGTAACTCGCGGAGATCGTGTGCATGTCCAGCTTCGCGTTCTCGACCCGGGTCGAGGGGCTGAAGAAGATGTCCGCGGAGGTGTAAATGTAGGCAGCGGCCGAGAAATTGCTGCCCTTGGGCAGGTGGCTCCAGCGCCGTGGTTGCAACTCCTGGGAGTGCGCAGCCGAGCTGAATAGAAGAAGGGCGAGGAGCAGAGCTCGGTGCATCGGCTGATTGATGAAGGATTGGCTGCAGCCGGACAAGCAGTATCGGAAAGGCGAAGGGCGAACCCGTGTTCCGGGTCAGCGGTGTGGTGAAGGGGGGGCTTGTGCAAAAATTGCTGTAAAAGGCGGTCTGTTTTCGCGTACTAGGGGCAATGATCCGCTTGCTTCTGCTCACGCTGTTTTCGCTCCCGCTGCTCGCCGAGCAGGCCACGCCCGATCGGCCGAATGTGGTCCTGATCCTGGCGGACGACCTGGGTCCGGGAATGCTCGGGCATGAGGGACAGGGGATCGTCAAGACGCCCCACATCGATCGTCTGGCCAGTGAGGGCATCAGTTTCTCCAACTACTACGGAAACCCCTACTGCGCGCCGGCGAGGTGGAGCCTGCTGACGGGCATGCACAACGGTCGCAAGGGATCGGGGTCGCACACTCCGGGCGGGCAGCTCATGAAATTCGATCGCCAGAAGTTGGGCCCGAAGGAGTGGGATGCCGCCTTCATGAAGGTGCAGCAACGCGCCAAACCGGTACCTGAAAACGAGGTGTTCCTCGCCCAGGTCGCCCAGCAGGCCGGCTACCGCACGGGGCAGTTCGGGAAACTGGACATCGGTTTCCTGACCTGGCATTCGCTGCTCACCCGTCACGGCTGGGATGACTACGAGGGCTACTACGACCACCAGCGTGCCCACGGATTTTTCCCGCCCTACCTGTGGCGCAATGGTGAGAAGTTCGAGCTGCCCGGCAACGACAGGATCGACTGCGGGAAGATGAGTGAGAATGGGACCGATCCGGTCGGTTCCGGTGGGAAGACCTATTCCCAGGATGTGTTCCTCGACGGGATGTTGAAGTTCCTGCGCGAGAACCGCGACCGGCGCTTCTTCCTCTATCATCCGACCCAGTTGCCGCACGGACCGGTGGCGGTTACCCGCTTGCATCCGGACTATGCCGACCGCAAGGACCTGACGCTGTCCGAGAAGAAGTATGCGACGATGGTCCGTTCGCTCGACGATACGGTCGGTCGCCTGATGCAGGAGCTGAAAGCGCTGGGTCTGGATGAACGGACGGTCGTTTTCTTCTCATCCGACAATGGTCACGAGACTTACTATCAGAATCGCGAGGGACAACTGCCGAAGCGCATCTGGAGGTCTGGAAAGCTGGCTGACGGATCCAAGTCCAACCTCGAGGACAAGAAGTGGCGGACCTCCAATGAAGGCGACGTCTTCGATGGGGCCGGCGGTCGGGCCGGGCTGAAATGGTGTGCCTTCCAAGGGGGCATCAACTGCCCGATGATCGTGCGTTGGCCCGGGAAGATCGCCCCGGGGGAGCGGACGGACCTGCTGGCATCCCACTATGATTTCATGCCCACCCTTGCCGACCTCGCCGGAGTCGAGGCCCCGCCGAAGAAGGATGGGGTTTCCTACCTGCCGACGCTGCTGGGCAAGGAACAGAAATCGTTTCAGGAGAAGGTGTTCGTGAAGAGCTCGGGGCCGATGGGCAAGAGTGTCCTGATCACCCGCGAGGGTTGGAAGTTGATCGAGCTCAAGGACGGGTCGTTCCAGCTGTATCAGATCCTGAAGGACCCCAAGGAATACCACAATGTGGCGAAGGAGCACCCGGAGGTGGTGCAGCGTCTGGTCAAGATCTTCAAGCGGGAGCTGGAGTCCGATCGTCCGGATCTCGCCGGATCCTGACTGGCTCAGACCAGGGCCGGAAGATCGAGTGCCCTGACCTGCTTACCGTCGAGGTCGGTCATGCGGATGGCCAGCTTCGACTTGTCGGCCTGCGCGGTGATGAGCCGAGCCTGTGCATGCTTGGGACCGCCGCCGACCAGTTGCTGGTAGGGGAAGCGGTCGTTCGATCTGATGTGGGCATCCCGATGGGTGTGGCCGGAGATGACCAGTTGGGCACCCCACTTCACCAGGCTGTCGTGCCACAGGTCTCGACTCCTCTTACTATACCAATCGTAGCCGTGATCGGTGGTTTCGTCGGTCCAGCGCAGCGGGATGTGGCAGAAGACGATCCGGTAGGGGGCATTCGCGAATTCGGGACGGGTGATGGTCTGCTCCAGCCACTCGGCCTGCGCCTGGCGCATGGGTTCGCAGGCTGCACGCCCAAAGAGGTAGGGATGGTCGTCCGGCTTGTCTTCGCCGGTATCCAGACAGATGGCTGTGACCGGGCCACTGCGGATGGCGAACCACGGCTTGCCGTCCGGCATCGGGGCGTGGTCCTCGACCTGATGGGCGAGGGTGCCGCGGACGTCGTGGTTGCCCCTGACCAGAAGCAGGGGGTGGTTCGCGCTGTGGTCGATCCCTCCGGCGGGCGTCAGGATGGTGTCGGCCACTTCACCTTCCCGGTACCAGTCATTGCAGATGTCACCATTCCAGAGGAGGAAGTCACTGGGGGGCGTCAGCTCGGCGAGCTTCTTGATGGTGTCGGCGTGCTTGTGGGTGTCGTTCCACACGGCGAAGCGGGTCGCTGAAGCAGCGGGATCGAGGGTGCGGAAGGTTCGGATGGCGGAGACCGATCGGGAGGCATCCTTCTTGTCCATGGACTCGGTGACGGTCCGGTAGTGGTAGGTGGTGCCGGGTTGGAGTCCGTCGAGGCGGACGCGGATCGATTCGCTGCCGGCTGGACGCAGGCCCCATCCATCGTCCCGTTTCGTCGATCCCAACTCGGGAGTCGGGCCGAACTCGACCATGCCGCGTGCGAGTTGGTGGGTGCGCCAGATGATCTCGATGCCGTCGGGGCGGGGGGCCATGGCGACGGGGATGCCGGGTGCTTTGGCCTCCTCGTCTTGAGGCTCTTGGGCGTGGCTCGCAGAGGCTCCAAGGATGGACCCGGCGGCTGAAATGTGCAGGAATGATCGTCTTTCCATGGTTGAAGTGAAGAAAACGTGCCCCGGGAAAGGGTTCTCTCAGGATTCTGCAGGTGTTTCTCCGCTGGCGCGAATTCAATTCGCCGCGGGTTCACCGGAGCTGGCGCTCCAGCTTCGTTTGAGGGAGCGGGTGAATTTCTCCCAACGGCCCATCTGCCAAGCGTCCTCCCAGAGGCAGGGGTCGAACTTGAACTGAAGGTTGTCCCCAAGTCCCTCGCGGAGACGATTGGTTTTCAGGAGGAAGCGGTTCTCCTCGGCGACGCAGATGCGCTCGATCTGGACCCGCTGATCGGTGGTGTAGTGGAAGCCCTTGTGTGCGAGAAGTCCATGGGTGGCTTCGTGAACCAGGACGCCAGCGAAGTAGGCGGCGTGACGCAGGTCATCGCCGAAGTCCGGATCGTAGTCGAAGTCGAGTTCGATGACCGACAGCTGCGGGCAGTAGCGGCCTGAGCGTGGCCCCAGGGCCAGCGAAGCTTCAACGATCCAGCGGGTGTGATGGATGACCCTTGCGGCGCGTCGGGGATCCAAGGTTTCGATGAGTTCGAATGACAGGCGGATGATGCGGAGGAAGTCCGCATGTTCGGTTCGCAGAGAGACCACGGGGAGGTCTCCCAGATGAGTGATTACCTGCGACTGATAGAGCGTGGTCAGGGTCCAATGGCGGACACGGGTGAGCAGGGGTTGGATCATGGAATGTGTATCGGTTTTCCCGCTGCGGCGCTTGGTAGGAACGGCGCAGACGATCCGAGTCTGGGGTTTGTCATGGGCAGTCCCCGCTACAATCGGTTCACGCGATTCTCATGGGAAGGGGCACGGGTCTTCGGCATGCTGATCCCATGAAATCCTTGAGCCGATGTGAGACCCGTATGCTGGGCGGCATGATGTTTGTGGCTGGGTTCCTCATGGCTCTGCTGCCGGTTGTCACCTGGCAGAACTCGGTGCTTCTTGCCGTGCTGCTTTCTCCCGGAATCCCGATGGGAATCTACCTGGTCTGGGCTGGCTGGATGCTGGCTTGGAAGCCGGATGCATAGGGCATCCCGAGCCTTCGATGGAGTTTTGAGATGAAGACGCGATCCTGCGGTCAACACATGCTCGAGCAGCCCGAGGCGGGGCTGGAGGCGTTCCGCTCCCGGCATCGGGGGATTCTCTGCTGCCCGACCTGTGGAATGTCGCTGCCCATGGTGGGGCGGGGCCGGGTCATCCGCCATCCTTTCGCCCAGAGGCTGAGCGATCACTCGTTCATGATCACCGGCTGTTGGGTGGCGCTGGTGGTCGCGATGTTCGGGATCTCGCTCGCGGTTGGTGACGCCGGACTGATCGGCCGGGGGACCGGGTGGATGCTGCTTTTCCTGCCCCCCTTGCCGGCGACGGCCATCTTCTTCTTTGTCCGCTGCTTCCCACGCTAACGCGTGACGGATTGTCCGCACTGCGGATTCTCCGAAGTCACGAAGCTGCAGGGATGAGCCGTGCGGTGAGCCGCGGCTTATCTCATGCGCCGGCCCGTCGGTCCTGCACGGCCTTGGCGAACTTGCCGAGCACCTCGACGGTGTCGTCCCAACCGATGCAGGCATCGGTCACCGACTGGCCGTAGGTGAGTTTGCTGAGGTCGGGGTCAAGCTTCTGGTTCCCCTCGACGAGATTGGATTCGACCATGACGGCCGTGATGGCCTCCGAGCCGTCGGCGATCTGATTGCAGAGGTTGGCGGCCACCAGTGGCTGGTTGCGGTAGTCCTTGCGCGAGTTGCCGTGGGAGCAATCGATCATCACGTGAGGAGGAAGGTTCTGCTCGTGGAGGCCGACGAGGACGTCGTCGATGTCGGCCTTCTCGTAGTTCGGGCCGTTCTTACCGCCGCGCAGGATGAGGTGGCAGGATTCGTTGCCGGTCGTCGAGACGATGGCGGAGACTCCCTGCTTGGTCACGGAGAGGAAATGGTGGGGGCGGGAGGCGGACTGGATGGCGTCCAGCGCGATCTGGATGGATCCTCCGGTGCCGTTCTTGAAGCCGACGGGCATCGAGAGACCGGAGGCGAGTTCGCGGTGAATCTGGCTTTCGGTCGTGCGCGCACCGATGGCGCCCCAGGCGATCAGGTCGGCGATGTACTGGGGCGAGATGGTATCGAGGAATTCGGTGCCGGCGGGGATGCCCATTTCCGCGAGCTCGAAGAGCAGGCCGCGGGCGATCTTCAGTCCGTGATTGATATCGAAGGAACCGTCGAGGTGAGGGTCGTTGATCAGGCCCTTCCAGCCGACGGTGGTGCGCGGTTTTTCGAAGTAGACGCGCATCACGATGAGCAGGTCATCCTTGTGCTGGTCGATGAGTGGCTTGAGTTTCCTGCCGTAGTCGATCGCTGCAGCGGGCTCATGGATGGAGCAGGGGCCGATCACGACCAGCAGGCGGTCGTCCTGACCCTTGAGGATGGCATCGGCGCCTTCGCGGGCGGTGGCGACCAATTCCGAGACCTGTTCGGTGACGGGTTGGAAATAGTTCAGGACCGCCGGAGAGATCAGGGGATTGAGGCCGGAAATGCGGAGGTCGTCGGTGCGGTGCTGCGTCACAGGCGGGACTAAAGGGGAGGTGGGCGCCGGGGGCAAGCACAGCGTGGTGGGGATGAGTCCCGGCTTGGTCTCGACGCCGGGGGGCGAAATCTGTTTTCCTGCCGGGGATGAGCAGGAGGCATGCAAAAAAGTTGGAGGTTCCGGTGGAGAGGGATTTTACGGGAGGCTTGGAGTTTCGGAAGTCGTACGTGGGCTCGACGGGAGACGAGGGGCTCGACCGCCAGATCTCCGAGATGGCGAAGGAAGTGGCGAAGCCGGGCAATGAGGAGCTGTTGGCCGAGATGATGACCACGGCCGTTCGGCTTTCCCGGGATGGTGTCAGCAAGGGCGACTTCAAGCTGATGAACCGGGCGCTCAAGGAGATGCGCGAGGCGGAGATCGTGTTCGAATCGTGGCAGAAGTTCCGCAAGGTGTCGGTGTTCGGGTCGGCACGGACGAAGCCCGACGAACCGGAATACATCGCGGCCAAGGAGTACGCGGCGAGGATGCGCGATCATGGGTTCATGACGATCACCGGCGCCGGTCCGGGCATCATGGCGGCGGGAAACGAAGGTGCCGGGGCGGCGGACAGCTTCGGGCTGAACATTTCACTGCCTTTCGAGGCTGACCCGAATGAGTTCATCGCGGGTGACCCGAAACTGATTGATTTCAACTACTTCTTCACCCGCAAGCTCTCTTTCGTCAAGGAGAGCGACGGAGCCGCCGGGTTCCCGGGAGGTTTTGGTACGATGGATGAAGTATTTGAGGCGCTCACGCTGATCCAGACGGGCAAGGCGAAGGTGTATCCGCTGGTGCTGGTGGATGCGAAGGGCGGGACTTATTGGAAATTCTGGGAGCAGTTCGTGAAGGACCACTTGTTGCGCCTTGGCCTGATCTCCGAGTCCGACATGTCGCTGATCCATGTGACCGACGACCTCGACGAGGCCGTTGAGGAGGTCGTGGGATTCTATCGGGTGTTCCATTCCTACCGCTATGTCGGCAAGCGCCTGGTGCTGCGCCTGATGAACCGCCTCTCGGATGCCTCGGTGAAGGCTTTGGAGAAGGAGTATTCGGACCTGATCGAGTCCGGTGGGATGAAGCAGTGCAAGGCATTGAAGGCGGAGGAGAACGAGCCGGAACTGGCGGAGTTGCCGCGGCTGGTCTTCAATCACCGGAAGGGGGACTTCGGTCGGATGCGCGAATTGATCGATGCCGTGAACAAGGCGGAAGCCGAAGCCTGATGGCGATCGTCATCAAAACGCTCCGGAAGAGGTCCAAGCACTAGGAACATGGCAGGCAAGAAGGAACGGGTGGATGTGCTTCTGGTGGCGCGCGGGTTGTGCGACACCCGTGAGCAGGCGAAGCGCCTCGTCCTCGCCGGCGAGGTGAGGACGAGTGACCGCCAGATCGACAAGCCGAGTGCGAAGGTGCCCGAGGACATCCACCTCGAGGTGAAGGAGAAGCCGAAGTACGTCGGACGGGGTGGACTGAAGATGGAGGGGGCGCTGGACGCCTTCGAGATCGATCCAGCCGGACGTGTATGTCTGGACATCGGTGCGTCCACCGGTGGATTCACCGACTGCCTCCTGCAGCGCGGCGCCGAGCGGGTGCATGCGGTCGATGTGGGAACCAACCAACTGGCTTGGAAGATCCGCAGCGACCCGAAAGTCGTGGTAAAGGAGAAGTTCAACGCGCGCGGGCTGGTGGAAGCGGACCTCGGTGAACGGGTTTCGCTGATCGTGATCGATGTGTCGTTCATTTCCCTCACCAAGATCCTGCCCGCGGCCTTCGGGGTGCTGGAGGAGGGCGGTCTCATCGTGCCCTTGATCAAGCCGCAGTTCGAATTGGAGCGGGACGATATCGGCAAGGGCGGGATCGTCCGGGATCCGGCCTTGCATGATCGGGCGGTGGAGAAGATCCGGACCTTCGTCACCGTGGAGCTCGGAAGGGAGTGGAGGGGACTGATTGACTCGCCCATCAAGGGAACCGATGGGAACCGTGAATTCCTCGCGCTGCTGTCCTGATCTAGCAGTGCGCAGCCTTGCTTGCCGGGTGGGGACACCTTAGAACTTGATCACCATGAAGGTCGGTATTGTCGCGAACCCTCAGAAACCGGGGGCCCAACGCACCCTCAGCCGCTTGGTCGAGGAACTGGCCGGAGTGGGCATTGCTTCGATCTTCGAGGAGAACACCGCGAAGATGATCGGCCACGAAGGCGGGCTGGGCGGTATCGAACTGGCCGAGCAATCGGATCTTGTCGCCGTGCTTGGAGGTGATGGAACGATGCTTCACGCGGTCGACCGCCTCGGCGGAACTTCCAAGCCTGTCGCGGGAGTGAACATCGGCACGCTCGGATTCCTCACGAGCTGCACGGACGGCGAAGTCGGCGAGTTCGCGTCGGCACTCAAGACCGGCAACTACGACACCAGTCGGCGGACGCTGCTTTCCGTAAGTGTCGTGCGCGCCAACGGAGAGGCCGAGCAATTCACGGCGCTCAACGAGGCGGTGCTCGCTCGTGGTCAGACCGGACGGGTTGGTGGGCTGCGTGCATCGGTCAATGGCGAACTCCTCAACCGCTACCGCGCGGATGGCCTGATCGTGGCGACTCCGACGGGGTCGACCGCCTATTCCCTCTCCGCGGGTGGCCCTCTGATCAGCCCTTCTGCCGGGGTTTTCGTGATCACGCCGGTGTGCCCGCACACCCTGAGCCAGCGCTCGCTGGTGGTGGATGATGGCGTGGTGGTCGAGTTGGCACCCTACGGCGAGATGGATGGGCCGATGTCCTTCACGGTCGATGGCCGGGACATCGTGGAACTGCATCAGGGAGACCGTGTGGTGATTGAGAAATCTCCGACCGATCTTCATCTTCTGCGGCTTCCGGGGCGCTCGTTCTACGCGGCCCTCCGTCAGAAATTGAACTGGCGCGGCGGCTGATTCCCCAGCGGAGGCTGGAAAATCGGATCAGGGTTGGAATGGATTTGCCGCGGTCACGGCAATCGGGTGAAGTCGGGCATGCGTCACGACCCTGTCGACCCCCAGCTATTTGTTCGGAACCGTGAGCGCCTGCGCTCCCTGCTCAAGCCCAACAGCATTGTGATCATTCGCTCGAATGACATCATGCCGACCAATGCCGACGGGGTGATGCCCCATCACCAGAATGCCGATCTCTACTATCTGAGCGGAGTCGCGCAGGAAGAGACCGTGCTGGTGCTCATGCCTGATGCGGTGGATGAGAAGGAGCGCGAGATCCTGTTCGTGAAGGAGACCAGCGAGCATATCGCGATCTGGGACGGTGAGAAGCTCAGCAAGGAACAGGCCCGGGAAAGGACCGGGATCCAGCGTATCGAGTGGGTCGAGGGGTTCGACTCATGGATCCACCGGCTGGTCCCCCAGGTCGAGCATGTCTATTTGACGACCAATGAACACCTGCGCGCCGCGGTGGTCGTCGAAACGGCGAATGACCGCTTGATCAAGGAGTGCCAGGCACGCTACCCACTCCACCGCTACGAGCGCCTTGCGCCGCTGATGCATCGGCTCCGGATGACCAAGGACCCCGAGGAGATCAAGTTCATCCAGAAGGCCTGTGACATCACCGAGGCAGGCTTCCGCCGTCTGCTGGGTTTCATCAAGCCCGGTGTGGGCGAGTGGGAGATCGAAGCCGAACTTGTGCACGAGTTCCTTCGGCGCGGCTCCCGTGGGTTCGCCTACAACCCCATCATCGGCAGTGGCAAGAATGCCTGTGTCCTTCACTACCTGGAGAACAACTGCATCTGCGAGGACGGACAGATGGTGCTCATGGACGTGGCCGCGGAATACGGTGGATGGATGTCGGACATGACCCGGACGGTGCCGGTCAACGGTCGTTTCACCGACCGTCAGCGCGACGTTTACAATGCGGTGTTGCGGGTGTTCCACGGAGCCAACGAGATTCTGCGTCCCGGCAATACGCCGATGGAGTATCAGAAGCAGGTCATCGAGTTGATGGAGGCCGAGTTGGTCAACCTCGGGCTGATCAGTGCGAAGGACGCCAGGGAGCAGGGCAAGGACAAGGCCATGGTGAAGAAATACTTCATGCATGGTACTTCCCACCACATGGGGCTCGATGTCCACGATGTGGCTCCACCACACGAGCCCTTCGCGGAAGGCATGGTCTTCACCATCGAGCCCGGCATCTACATCCGTGAAGAGGGACTCGGCGTAAGGCTTGAGAACGATGTGGTCATCGGCAAGGACTCCAATTTCGACCTGATGGGGAATATCCCGATCGAGGCGGACGAGATCGAGGAGTTGATGAACGCTTGATGCTCCCGCCGGGATCGGCACGCAGGGCCGCTGGGCCGCTGCGGGCGAGAGGTCCTGTGTTCACGGAGTGATATCCGTACAGACGGACGCGGCAATCCTCGGGGACTGCCGCGTCGAGTTGATCTGATTTTGGTGATCGAGCCTGAGTTAGCGGGCCGAACCGAGGCTCCCGGGCCAGTATTTTTCGACGAATTCGCTGTTCGACATGAAGGGGAGGACCTCGGTGTGACCATCGGCAAATAGGACGATCTGGTTGCGTCGGTGCACGTCGTCATCCGGGCCATCTGGTCCGCCGCGGTCATGGTAGGCGTGGCCACCTGAGCCCACGGCGTTCTCGATTCTTTCGGTGCCTGAGTGCCATTCGACGACGGTGGCGGCCTTGGCAGGCTTGCGGACGATGGAAACGGGAACGCCAACGTTGAACGGACGGTCCTTCCAGCCGCGGAAAGCTGTGCCATTCGACCAGTTGGTCGTCCATGGGACAATGGCGTAACTGCGTGGGTATTTGTCCGCACTGCGTTCCTTCCGGTCGGAAGGGCAGGCGAAGTAGGCGGCTGGATTCTCAAGTTGCGGCCATTGGCTTTTGGAGAACGCGCCATTGCCACGAAGTTCGTCTTCGCCGTCGTAGCCGAGGTAGGGAAGAATGGCGCGATCCCACGCTTTGCCGTCGTTCCTTCCGGGGTAGCGTTTGAAGTCCGCTTGGAAGGATGCCAGACCCAGGCCGATCTGGCGCAGGTTGTTGGTGCAGGTGACGCTGGTGGCACGTTCCCTCACTCGGGAACTGACCATGAATGCCAGGGATGCGAGGACCGCAACGATGACGATGACGATCATCAGTTCGGTCAGGGTGAATCCGGAAGCTCGGAACTTGGGACGATGGGTTTTCATTGGGTTGGGTTGGATTGGTAATTTGACTGGGTGATTTGAAACCTGTCGAGCAAGGGGTTTGGTGGTTCGTGGCGATGTATGGTCCGATCACTCAAAGCTAAGCTCGAAATCATCAAAAATCGAACTTCCTGACGACCAGGTGGTAAGTCCGAACCGGCTGGAAGCCGGAATCGGGGTGCCGAGGTCGAAGTCTTCGGCGGTGAAGTAATCGTTTCCAGCGGGATCAAGAATCCGGAGGTCGACGAGCGCGGATCCGATGATGCCGGAAACCTCGACGGTGAACAGGGCACCGTTGGAGAAACCTGCCGTTGGGTAGTTCTCAAGCCCGTTCTCGGAAATCAACGGGCCGCCGCTCTGGCTTCCTTGGATCACCCGGAAGAGGCGCACATCCTTGTTCGCTCCACCTGGGTTGCTGCGGCCGTCGGCGAGCATGAACTGCCAGAAGGTGGAACTTCCACCGTCGGCGACGATCCCGAAGGCGATTCCTGACCCGACTCCGGTTCCTGAGAACCCGGTTTTGACGGATGCCACGAAGGTGGAACCGGCAGGGAGGGTGTGGGTGGTGGACGTTGCCAGTGTCACAGGGCCACCAGGTGCATCGACCTGGTTGGAAGCGAAGTCGAAGTCGGTGCCGTTGTTTCCAGCGAGATCGAGTGACCATTCCGGGTCATCATTGAGTGAGCCTGACTTTCCATTGAAGTCATCGGTATGGGTGACTCCACTCGGAGGATCGATGTGGACGAAGCGCTCGGTGCGCCGGGTCATCTCGCTCGGATCGCTATTGTAGTCCTCGGTGTCCCTCCGCCATTGGCCGAGTTCCTTCTTGAGTTCCCGTTTGATGGAAGCGTAGGCGGGATCGTCAGCCAGGTTGTTCGTGCACCACAGGTCAGCATCGAGGTCGAAGAGTTCCTCGGCAGGGAGTCCTCCTTCCACGATCTGCTTGAGAAGCTCATGCTGAGGGGTGCCGGTGGCGGCAACGGTGGCGTCGTAGGTCCGGTTGAACCACGGACTGCCGGAGGTGTATTGATCGGCATTCAATACGGGGCCGGGGTTGGCCAGTGTGCCACCTGTGGGTTGGGTGAGGTTGTTGACGTAGTAGTAGCGGCCATCGCACACCGCACGGGCGTTGTAGTAGCGGTGGCAGGCGGTGAGCATGGTATTGCGGTCGGGAAAGTCGTTCTGGGACCCGCCGAGGATCGGCCACAGGGACTTGCCGAGGTGGGATGGCATCTTCGGGCTGCCGACAAGGTCGAGCAGGGTGGGCGCGAGGTCGAGGTGGCTGACCGGTTCGCGCAGTCGGCGACCTCCCGAGATGCCGGGACCCGCGACAAGGAAGGGGATCTGGAGACCGGTGGAGTAGATGCTCTGCTTGGCGCGGTGGAGGCCAAGTCCGTGATCGGAGGTGAAGAAGATGACCGTTTCACCATCCACGCCTTCATCGATGAGTTCCTGCACGCAGGCCTGGAAGATGTCGTCGATGATCTTGATGTTGCCGAGGTAGTCGGCGATGTCCTGTCGGACCTCCGGGACGTCGGGGTAGCAGTTCGGGACGTCGATGTCAGCGGCAACAATGTTGGTGACGCTGCCGTTGGTGTTCTCCGGGCCGGTCCATTCGCCGTTTGCCACGGGGACCTTCTTGAAGGGAAGATGGGGAGAACCGAGATTCGCCCAGAAAAAGAATGGACGGTCGCCGGCAGCGGCGATGACGTCATTCATGGCCGCCGTGGCAATGGCAGGAGTGGTGAGATTCGGGTGTCCTTCGTGATACGGGAATTTTCGAACCGGCTGCACGTGGCTTTTGGATGAAACCGCGGTGTACCAACCGCGATCGCGAAAGATCTCGATCAGGGTGGGAAGATCTTCGTGGACACCACCGAGACCTGTGACTGAGGGATCTCCTACGAGGGGGAAGTCGATGCCATAGTTCGGCACGTTCCGGTGGGCGCTGTTGGTGTGCGGGAAGGTTCCGGTGTAGAGCGCCATCTTGCTGGGGCTGCACACGGGTGAAAGACAGAATGCCCGGTCAAACACGACACCGCTTCCACCCAGGCTGTCGAGGTGCGGGGTGTCGAGTCCCTGGGTGCGGTTGTTTGCCGCAATCGGGCTGTCCCCGGCATAGCCATCGGCGGGGTTGGTATCGTAGAGGCCGAGGTGCACGCTCTGGTCTTCGGTGATGAAGAAGAGGACATTGCGAAGCGGCACCACGGGCGAGGTGCCGAGGGTGAATTCCTGGGCGTCGAGGATGGTATCGCCATCGAAATCCGTGGTGGCGTCGATGTGTTCCAGACCGGTGAACCCATCCGTGGGATTGGACAGGATGCACCAACGTTCGAAATCGTCGTCGATTCCGTCGCCGTCGCTGTCGCTTCGCACGAGCGGATTGGTGCCGTTGAGGAACTCGATGTCGTCCGCCACCTTGTCCCCATCCGTGTCCCACTTTTCGGGGTCGGTCCCGAGGACCTCCTCTTCCTTGTTGGTCAGCGAGTCGGTGTCGGAGTTGATCGAGTCGTAGCGTGAGATCGAGTAGAACTTCCGTGGGCCATTCGTCGGCACGCTCATCGATCTGGGCGTGCCGTCGGACTGGACGGGTTCGAATTGCCGGGTCCAGGTCAGGAGGTCACTCGTCTCATGAATGGTATCCCTCATCCATCGCTCGGCCTGGTAATCGAACTGGTCCATTCCTGAGCCGACGTCGAGCGACGTCGGTCTCAGCTTCGATGCCGGGTCTTCCGGGTTGGTCCATGATTTGCCCTCGTCCCGATTTGAGACGCCATCCCCATCAAGGTCTGAATCGAGATTGTTGGCAGCCGCGGGGTGGAGGCTTTCCCAGACATCGCTGATGCCGTTCCCATCGGCATCGAGTGCCATGGAAAAGCTGGGGACCATCATGAAGCTGATGAGGAGCCGCGGGGATAGAGACATGAGATGGGTTTGCAGAGATGGGTAGAGATCAAAGCCACGGGGGAAACCCGTGGCCAAGACCTCTGAATTGGAAAGAAATCCTCGGGTGGGGAATCAGCGCTGGCGGCGCCTTCTCAGGCAGACCGTCAATGCCCCGAGTGCAACAAGCGTCGATGATCCCGGTTCCGGGACACCGTCGATGCGGAAATAGTCGATTTCAAAAGAGTCTCCGTTTCCTGCTGACCCATTGGTAGGGTCGATCCTCAGCGACTCAATCGTGGAGTTGGCACCCGCCGTCAAACCGCCGGATGGGATTGTCCAAGTGGCGAGGTGCCAGCCATCGCTCTGGGCGACGAGGGATGAAGGGGCTCCCAAGCTGTTGTTCGTGTCCGCCACATTGGTCGCACCGGGCGTGCCGTATGAGCTGGTTCCCCAGAAGACGGAGAAATCGGCGCTGGTGAGTGAGTCGTCGAAGGAGGAATTGCCGTCAGAATCGATCCTGAGTCGAAGGGCGAAGGCCGTGACGATGGTTTTGTCGATTCCGAAGCCAAAGTCGGAGCGGACCTGAGGGTCATTGCTGGCGCTAACACCGGCGAGGACGGTCTCGGTTCCACCGGAGGCTGTGGTGTAGGAATCCGAGGACATTCGGTTGCTGAAATCGACCCAGTCACCTGAGGTTGTGGCTGTCGCCGAATCGGCATTGTAGTCGTTCGTATTGCCGTCGAATTCCTCGAGGTAAAGGGTGGCGCCAAGACAGGTGCCGGCTGCGCACAGGGATGCGGCAGCAGCCATGGCGAGCGGAGAGCGGTTCACTGGGATCATGGTAGGTCTTTGAAGTTCGGATCGTTCGGGAAACAGCCAGACCGGGATAGGTAACGTTTCCTTATTCCTTAAGTTGGGGCATTTTCAGGGATTTGTCATGGCACACGTTTGTGTGTCATGGGAGGCCCTAGGGGGTTGGAGGTTGCGGGGGTCCGACCCGAGTGCGCTGGAATTGGGAGCATTTGTCGGCCACCCTGAAATCACTCCCGATCCGCGCCATCCTGCTGGATCCATCGGGGTTGGGCGTGCTGGTGAATCGTTCCTGACTGTGTCCATGCCGGGGCCGTTTCAGTCCTGATTTCGGCGCTGTCTTCAGTCGGCGAGCTGGACCTTGAGGTGGTGCGTTCCGCTCTGGAGCATCAGCGGGACTTTCACCTCCGTTGCATCCCCGGATGAAGCAGGCACAAGCTTGCCAGGCGGATAGACCTTGGCGGTCGATCCCGGTGGGACCTCGATGGTCCACGCGAGGGTGTCACCGTCGCGCTTCCACGAACTCTCGATCCAGCCCATGGCAGATCGGAAGCGGCAGTTCACGTGGTCGAGCTGGCGCGTCATGACGGGTTGGAGCCGGATGGTCTTGAAGCCCGGGTCCGCGATCCGGATCCCAGCCAGGCCACTGTAGAACCAGTGGGCGAATGCCCCTTGGAACGGGTGGCTCATGGAGCGTTCCCAACGGGTGCCCTTGTCGGCCTCATCAGGCCAGACTTCCCAGAAACTCGTCGCCCCCTGGGCGAAGAGGTAGCGGAAGCCCGGCGCTGTCTCGATGTGGAGCATGCGGTTGGCGAGTTCCTCGTGTCCGTGGTCGGCTAGAGCCGGCCAGAGGGAGGGGGCGCCGAAGACACCGGTCATGAAATGGTCCCCATCCTTCCGCACCTGTTCGGCCAGACGGCCTGCGATCTCCTCGCGACGTTCCGGTGGTGAGATGTTCCATTCGATCGCGATCGCCATGATCGTCTGGTAGGACCAACCGTCGTGAGCATCCATGGCGAGGAAGAAGGCTTCCCTTGTCTTGTCAGCCAGCGACCGCCACTTCGCGGACTTTTTCGGGTCGCCGACCAGTGATTCCGTTTTGGCAAGAATGTCAGCGCAGCGGAAGAGGCAGGCCGTAGAGAGCATGGGAATGACCTCCCCGTAGTAGTCCCGGGGTTCGACGCGACCCTTCTGGTCGGGTTGCCGCGGGCGGCACCAGTCGCCGAGCCCTGCATGGACGATTCCCTTTTCGTCGGCGAGGTTCGCGACATGGTCCGTCCACTGGCGCATGTGCGCCAGATTCCGGGAGAGCACGCGCTCGTCTCCGGAGAACTGATAGACATCCCATGGGATGAAAACGATCGCGGATCCCCAGTCCGGTGAGGCTTCACCGATGAAGCGCTTGCCGGGCGCGACCATGGTTGGGATTCCCTTAGCCTTCGGGCGAACTTTCCGGTCACCCATTCCCGCACCGAAAGTCAGCATGGGCTGGGTGCGTTCGGCGGTGCTCTTGATGTCGCCGATGTATTTGCGCCACATGGCGGATGACTCGTAGCGATACATGGTGAATGGAACGCACAGATGGGCGTCGCCCGTCCAGCCACAGCGCTCCCGGGCCGGGCAGTCCATGGGGAGGCTGAGGGTGTTGCTGACCTGGGTCCAGTGGGCGGTGTCCAGAAGGCGGTTGATCAGCGGGTCGGAACAGCTGAACTCACCACGGACGGGCAAGCGGGTATGCACCGGAATCCCTTCGAGTTCCAGAAGACCGGCTTCGCCGTCGGTAACCCGGACCTCGACGAATTGGAAACCGTGCCAGGCGAAGGACGGCTCCCACGTTTCAGTGCCGCCACCCCGACAGATGTAGATGTCCTTCTGGTCGGCTTTCGTGTGTTTCGTGCCGGTGCTGAGGGTGTCGACCCGGCCATTGTCTCCGAGTCTTTCGGCGAAGGTCATGCTGATCCTGGTGCCGGCGGGAGCCTCGACCTTGAGCCGGCACCAACCGGTGAAGTTCTGGCCGAAGTCGAACACCCTGACTCCTGGTTCGGGAGTGCTGATCTTCTTCACGGCAAGGGCCGGTTGCCGCACGATGGGCGGGAGGGATTCCGCTTCCATGGTTCCGCCGGGGGCGGGCATCTCGACCACCGGATGCCAGCCGCTGTCGTCGAAGTCGGCGTTCTTCCATCCCTCGATCGCCAGACGGGCGTCGTGGACTTCCCCGTGATAGATGTTGGATGAGGTGATGGCTCCCGTTTGGCATTCCCATGATGTGTTGCTGGAGAGTTCGGAGCTTGCTCCATTCGGAAGCCTGCGGATCAGGCGGGCACACATACGAGGTTCGCCGTAGCTCATGCCGTTCGGTCCCCATACCTTGTTCTGATTGAAGAATCCGTCACCTACGCGGACCGCCAGAACATTTGGTCCCGGTTTGAGCAGGTGCTCCACCTTGTGAGCCACGTAGAAAACCCGTTGGCCGTAGTCGGTTTGCCCGGGCTCGAGCACGCCTTCGCCGAGGCGGACTCCGTTCAGCCAGGCTTCGTGGTAACCGAGTCCGCTGATGTATAGGCGGGCATGCGAAGTCTCGTCCTTGATCTCAAACTGTTTGCGGAAGAGTGGTGCAGCGGATCCACGCAGTTGAGGATCCATTCCGATCCACTGGCTTACCCATGCTCCCGGGTAGCCTCGCTCGAAGTGTTGCTCCTCACTCCATGATCCGGGGGTTCCTTTCTCATCGATGGCGCGGACCCGCCAGCGTACGGCATCCCCATCCTTGAGAGCGGGGCCTGCCCAGACCCTCCAAGGACCTTCGAGGGCGTTGAACGGCGCTGGGGTCCATGCTTTCTTCCCCTGATAGTCTCCCTCCCCAACAACCGCCTGCACCTCCCACCGGGCGACATCGGTGCTGGACGGAGTCCATTCGAGTCGAGGTGCCGGGTCGTCGGTGACCACCCATCCATCGCGCCCTTCGACGCGCATGGACTCGACGGGTGAAGCAATCGCCGAACTGACCAGGAGGGATAGGAGCAGGGCTTTCATCGGAAGGGGTGGGGGAATCGGGTGATTTGGAAGGTGGTGGGGCCGGGTCGTGTCAGGAACCTGGAGGGGTCTTCGCCTTCGGCGGCGTGGGTTTCTTCTTCTGACGTGCTGCGGCAGGGTTCTGGGTCGGCTTCAATTTACCGACACCCTCCCGTTCGGGCTGGTAGGCCGAGGGTTTGAAGTTCGGATTCGGGACGGGCGTGACTGCGTTGGTGTCGTCGAGGAAGTCCCCGATCATCTTGTCCAGTTCCTGTACGCGTTCTGGCTCCTGGCTTGAGCGGTCGTTCTTCTCGCCGATGTCATCACGGAGGTTGTAAAGCTTCCAGCGGTGGCTGCCGTTCTCGCCCTGATGGAAGAGGCGGATGAGTTTCCAGTCACCCTTCCACACGGTCACCGATGGAGGAAGCCAGCCGGGGATCGGAGGGCTGTGCGGGAAGTAGCTGAAGATGGCCTCGCGATCGAGGGATCCCCCTTTGAGGGCGGGGAGGATGTTGACGCCATCGAATTGCTGATCAGGTTCGGGTTTCAGTCCGAGACCTTCGATGAAGGTCGGGTAGAAGTCGCATCCCTGGATGATCTCATTGCTGGTGGTGGCCGGCTTGACGAGGTCCGGCCAACTGACGATGCAGGGAACCCTGACGCCACCTTCGTAGACATTGGCCTTGCCACCGCGCAGCGGTGCGTTGCTGGTCGGCGTGGTGCCTTCCACATCGTTGTACATGTTGCCGCCGTTGTCCGAGAAGAAGACCACGATGGTGTTGTCGGCAATGCCGAGGCGGTCGAGCGCGTCAAGCAGCGTGCCGACGGCGTCGTCCATGCTTTCGATCATGGCGGCGTAGATTGCGCTGCGCTGTGGGTCGTTCGGGTCGATCTTGTCGCGGTATTTGCGGATCAGCTCCGCCTTGGCGTCGAACGGGGCGTGGACACTGAACATCCAGTAGTTGAGGAAAAACGGTTCATCCTTGTGTTTCTCCATGAAGGCCACGGCTTCAGTGGCCATCCGATCCTCGATGTGCTGGTTGGGGACATCCGGATCCGGATCGAAATTCTTGAATTTCCATGGTGCCACGAAACTTCCCGCCGGTCCCGGGCCGGGCCAGTGGGGAATGTCGACATCGAACCCGTGTTCGAGAGGAGAGTATGGCTTGGTGCCGAGGTGCCATTTGCCGAAGTGGCCCGTGGCGTAGCCGGCGGCCTTGAGGGTTTTCGGCAGGGTTTGGTATTTCGTGTCGAGTCGTGTCACCGGGTTCGGTCCCACGGACTTGTTGCCGGGGGCGGATTTGGTTCCGGGCGATGCCTTCAGGACGACCTTCGGCATGTGGCAATTCGGCGTGGTGAGCCCTGTGCGGGCAGGACTCAGACCGGTCAGGATTGCGGATCTCGTCGGCGAGCAAAGCGGGCTGTCTGAGTAGGCACGTGTGAACCGCATGCCTCGTTTCGCGAGACGCTCGATGTGGGGAGTTTCGTACAGCTTCGTATGGCCGTAGATGGTGGTATCCGACCAGCCGAGGTCATCGGCGAGGATGAAGACGATGTTGGGCTTTGAAGCGGTGTCCGCGCCCTGCAGAAGTGCAGGCACGGCGAGGACGGCGGAAAGGATGATGGGGCGTAACATGTCCATGGTGTGGGGAATGGTCTTCTTGTTTCTCAATGAAAGCAATGGATTCACAGGGAGGGGATGGAGTAGGCGTCGGGTGATCGAGGGAGGTTTCAAGGCCGGGGATGGGCCATCCTATTTGAAGTCCTTTTTGTTCCAAACGCCGTCACCATTCGTGTCACGCTTCTTGAAGTTGTTTTCCAATACAGGGAGATTCTTGGTGCGGCCTCCGATGAACTCTTCGAGTGTGACTTCGCCATTGCTGTCGCGATCGCGACTCCGGAGGAGGGCCTCGTCCTTGGCATTAGACGTGGATGGTGTGCCCGTCTTGGCGGGAGCGGGCGGAGCTGGGGCGTCGCGTTTTCCCTCGATGTACCAATCGAAGTATTTTGCGGCTGTTTTGCTCATGCCTTCGGAACGCATCGCCCAGATCCCCGGAGGTGAAAGGGTGTCCGCCCATTGCTTGAGCGCATCGTGGAGATCCGCGGCAATCTCCGGGTGGGTCTTGAGGAGATCCGTGGTCTCCTCGAAGTCGTTTTCCATATCGAACAGATACTCCCGGTCATCGCTGCGTATGTACTTCCATTTGCCCTTGCGGATCGCGGACTGTCCGAGCCAACGCCACCGTAGTACTTCGTGGGGGGCGCCAGCTTCCTTACCCGTGAGGTGGGGAATGAGGTTCACCCCATCGAGGACGGGGTCATGGGGAAGCCCTGCCAGATGAATGGATGTGGCCGCGACATCGAGAGCAATGACTGGCTGAGAGTAGACCTGGCCGGGAGGGATGGTTCCCTCCCAATTCACGACGAATGGCACGCGGATCCCGCCTTCGGTCAGCATGCCTTTTTCACCGTTCATCGGGTCATTCAGCGAACCATCCCAGCCGGGGCCTCCCCCGGGGGCATCCACCTTGTGGATCTTGTAGGGCGCGCCGTTGTCCCCGATGAGGAAGATCAATGTGTCCTTCTTGATCTTGTGCTTGTTCAAGGTGGCGACGATCCGCCCCACGCCGTCGTCGACCGCCGAGAGCATGGCAAGGGCCTGCCGGCGCCGTTCGGGCATTTCGCCGGGGAATCGGTCGAGGTAGTTCTTTGGAGCATCGAGCGGCACGTGCGGCGCCCGATAGGCGAGGTAGAAGAAGAACGGCTGCTCCTTGAATCGGTCGATGAAGCTGCAGGTGAAGTCGGAGATGAGGTCGAGGTGGTAGCCCTTGCCGGTTTGGCGTCCGGGTTCGATGTCCTTCCCATTCAGGTCCATGTTCCAGAAGCCGGGGCCGTTGCTGTTTTTGTTGAAGACCTTGTCGAAGCCGTGCTTGGAGATCTGTTCTGCGGGGCCCAGGTGCCACTTGCCCGCCATTCCGGTCGCGTAGCCGGCTTTCTTCAATCGCTCGGGGAGGATCTCGAGTTTGTCGAAGTTCTTCATCACCGCCGCGTCACGGAACTCCGGATTTGATTCGAGTCCCCACTTGTTCTGGTACTGGCCACTGAGCAATCCGCCACGTGAAGGAACGCATTGGGGGGCAGTGCAGTAGCCATCGGTCATGCGGACGCCCCCCCGGGCGAGCGAGTCGATGTGGGGTGTCTTGATATCATCGAGAATCCCTTGGCAGCCCAGGTCGGCATAGCCGTGATCATCGGTATAGATGAGGATGACGTTCGGCTTGTTGTCGGCGGCGCTGGTCAGACCCGGGGTCAGCGCGAGGACTGCGCAGATGAGGGTGGAACGGACGGGTGCAATCGTTGGCATGATGGTAGGTGTCTCAAGGGAGCTCGACCCGGATTCTGAAGAAATCGGTGACGTTCTCGCGGGTTGGTTGGAACTCGACGGCTTGGTCGTCCGTGAGGATTTCGGTCGCTGAATCGGTGGTCCACTGGGTCAGGTTGCGACTCCGCTCAAGAATGTATCTTCTGCCCGAATGTCCATCGGTCCGGAGGGTGGGGCTGGTGCCGGTGGTAGCGGCCTCCCACTCGATGCGGAATCGATCGGCGGCATCCAGTGGATCCGTGCCGGCGATGTATTCGTCATAGTTGCTGAAGGAGTCACCATCATCGTCGGTGATGGCGGAGGCGGCTGTTTCATTCTCGAAGAACTGGGCCTCCCAAACGTTCGGCAGCTTGTCCGAGTCCACATCCAAGGGCATCCCCGGATAGCCGATGCGGGTTCTGGAGACCGTGAACTCATCGAACCACGCATGCTCGTCCTTCCTCGCTTCCCAGATGCTGCTGCTGCTTCCTCCGAAGAAGGTGCTGAAGAACACCCAAGCGATGCTCGCGTTCTGAGTGGGGGCGTCGCGGAAGTAGAAGTTGGGATAGCTCGCAGCCTTCACTCCATCGAACCAGCCTTCCATCAGGCCATCGAATTCGCCGGGGGTATTCATCTTCATGCGCAGCTCGATGTGGTGCCATCGCCCGGGAATGAAGGTTGCCTGGAAACCTTCGGTATTCCACCAGAAGCGGTCACCGGGGTCGTAGTTGTTCTCGGACGGGACGTGCACGTAGAACTCGGCCTTACCGTCCTCGCGCCACATCAAGCGACCCGACCATTCGTGTGTCCGGTCTTCGAAGGAGACCGCGCCGCCCAACCCGGGGAGTTTGCCTCCCAGGACGAAGTCGAAGTCTTCGTCGAAGCGGACCCAGTAGCTCATGTAGAGGTCTTCGTATTCGCCGTTCAAGTCGGCGAACCATTGTGCACCGCTGTTTCCAGACTGCTTCCCTCCTTGGGGGTATAGGCAGCGGATGGATTTGCCCTTGCCGTCGAAGGAGATCTGGTCATCGACGGAGAGCCGGCCCTCATCGGGTCCATTGGCCCATTTGGTCCCAGGCCAGAGGTCCTTCCATGTGCTGTCGGTGTGCGGTCCCGAAGGGAAGTCATCCACGGTGACGTAGAGGAGATCGGTTGAACCGAAGTCGGTCAGCGCGTAGCCTCCGAATTCCTGATAGAGGCCTGCGAGTGCTCCGGTGAATCCGGCGTTGAAGTCGAGGGCGACCTCATTCGTGGTAAAGTTCGTCCGGTCGTCGGTGTAGCCGTCATTGGCATCCGGACCACCAACGAGTGCACCATAGAGAATGTGTTCGTTCTGCGTGGGTTGGGAAATACTACCGGTGGTCGACCCATGGGAATTGCGATGGTGCGGATTGACCGGCGGGTTGTTTCCGAATCCACACACATAGCTGCGATTCTGTGGATTACTGCCCAGGGCGTAGTTGATCTGGTTGCGGGCGAAAGTCGCATAGCCGTCGCCATCTTCACCTACGTGATCCGCATAAACCAGCGCGCAGAAGGCGGTATTCGCGGCGTATCGAAGGGAGCCCCATTGGTCGAGGTGGGCGAGTCCTCCGGGGGTGTAGTTGATGCGTTGGCCGTTGAATCCATCGCCCCAGAAGTCGAGCCAGCGTTCCACATCAGCGACGTAGTTCGCCGAGCCGTCGAGGCATGCCATCAGCACGTAGCATCCGTAGGCCTTGTCGTCCCAGGATAGACCCCAATTGAAGGACTTCGCTCCGTTCCCGTCTCCGGGAAGATTGGCGTATTCCGTCTGTGCCTTCTGCAGCCAGGCCGGGTCGTTGGTTGCCCGGAACAGCCAGATGGCCCCCCAGACGAGTTCGTCCTGGTAGCCACTCCATGAGTTGTAGAATGCGGCCGCGTTCGGGATGGAGTCGCTGTATTTGCCGCGATGGGCATCCGCGAATTGGTAGAGAGCCACCGCGTGATCCAAGAGCGTGGCGGCATAGGCCGGATCCTCGGCAGCGAGAACGATCGAGCTGGCTGCCAGGGAAGCAGCGGTCTCGGCGGCCAGATCGCTACCCGGGTTGTCGGCATCGATCTTGAACGATGGACGTGCCATGGTCATGGTCTCGGCAGGTGCCCAGACGGCGTGGTCCACATTCCCATCTCCGACCTGGCCGTAGAAGGCGACGGTGGTGCCATCCTCATGACGGACGTGACATCGCATCAGGTAGTCGCTTGCCCAGCGGAGCGTGCTGCGGAGTTCATCGTCCTGTCCGGTCTCCACGTAGGCCTGGGGAAACTCCACCGAGCCCCACGCGAGCATCGTCATCGAGAATGCCAGTGGGAGACCAAACTTCACATGGTCCCCGGCGTCATAGAAGCCTCCCGATAGATCCAATCCCACATCGCTTCCGTCACCCGTGGCCGAAGAGCCCCGCCATGGAATGCGGAAGTCCTCCGGCAGGGTGCCGGAGCGCTGGGCATCGTAGAACCACATGGATTTTTGCAATGCCTCGGCATAGTTGAACGCCCCGGTTTGTGGTTTCCCGGGCAGGTTGGTGTCACCATCGTCGTCCACGATGGTCGCCCTCCCTGTGGCGCGAGAAATCGTGGCTTGGATCGCGTCGGCGAGGTCCAGAGTGAAGAACTCTTCTCCTTCTTCGAGATCGTCTCCGACCACTTCGATTGACACGGTGCGGGATGTGATCCCCGGGGCGAAGTCCACGCTGCCACTCGAATCGATGAAGTCACTGGCTGCAGTGGCGGTGCCGGCCTGTGTGGCATATGAGACCGAGACCGTCGCATCGTCGACCGGTGGGAAAAGAGAGATGGTGAAGACCGCCATGGTGCCATCGCCATCGCCTTCGACGACGGTGATGTCTGCGACTTGGAGCTGTGGATCGTCCGTCGGCGTCCAACCCGGTGAGACCGTGCCGGTGAGTGGGAGGGAGGCCCCGTCGTCGGCGTCCACGATGAAGCCGAACGTCGTCGATTCACCCGGCTGAAGCCGTCCGTTGTAGCTTTCGTTCGAAATCCCGTATTGGAAGGATGCTGCCGTGCTTTCTTCATCCTGAATGAACCCGCGCCACAAGCTTCGGATCGTGCCTTGGAGTTGCAGGTGGGCCAGCCATGAATCAAAGGTCTCGGTCGTATCGTTGGTGACCGTTGCGGTCGCCTTGTAGGAGTCCCCGTAGCTTTCATCGAGCGTGACGCT
Source organism: Haloferula rosea (assembly GCF_016595525.1). Taxonomy (GTDB): domain Bacteria; phylum Verrucomicrobiota; class Verrucomicrobiia; order Verrucomicrobiales; family Akkermansiaceae; genus Haloferula; species Haloferula rosea. The sequence continues at coordinate 12,844 of NZ_JAENII010000019.1, read as the reverse complement.
GACCGTCTGAGCGACCAAGGGGGATCCGAGGAGTGGGAAGCCTAGTAGGGAGATGGCGATGCACTGGTTCATGCTGTGTCGGGGGAAAGGAAAGGCCCGGTGATTCACGAGGAATCACCGGACCGTATGGAGTGAGGTGTCGAGTGATGGAATGGGCTCTGCCCTGTGCGGTCAGAATCTAGTCCTCGGCTCGGAGGAAGTTGGCTGGGCCGGTTCCGAGGTTGAACTGGACGGTGGCATTCCCGCTCCCATCCGTTTCAACACCGCCACCGGAGAGGGTGCCTACGGTAGCACCTGTCAGAGTGATTGGCGAGGAGGCCGAGAAGTCAAGGTCTGCAGCACTCACGAAGGTATAGACGGTCGTCGGATTGCCGACGAGAACGGCTTCCGCGTCTCCCGTCGACGAATCGTAGGTGAAGGAGGCGATCTTTGGCGCATCCGAACTCAGTGGAGGACCGTTGGTGTAGATGCGGACGGCATCGATCCCGAAGTAGATGGCGTCGGCATTGGTTGGGTCGAAACGGAGGAAGTTGAGGACGGTGTCGATGTTGTCGGTGAAGGTGACACGGACGGTATGGCTGGCACCGTCATTGGGAACCGACGGGGTGGTGATCGAGCGTGCGACTCCCGGTCCTCCGCTGGCATCCGCCCAGAAGAGCTGGCCCGCGGTAGCTGGGCTGAAGTCGGTCGCGTATTCGATTTCGACGACGAACTGGCCACTGGCTGGGGCGTTGATGTTCACATTTGGCGACTGGAGTTGTGGGTCGGTGCCGACGGATTCGGCGAAGATGCTGCTGTCGAAAACACCGGTGTCTGCATCATTGGGGTCCGCGAAGAAGAGATTGGTGAGGGTCCAGCCCTCAAAGTCGTCCTCGGTATCCCAAAGCCACTCCTGCTGGAGGATAAACTCGGGGCCCAGAGGGGCAGGATCGAGTTCTGCCACCGGAGGCGGGATGAATGGAATCTCAGGACCTTCGGAGTAGATGCGGATGAAGTCGACGTTGGTCGTAATACCCGATGTCGTGCTTGGATCGAAACGAAGGCTGGTGATCCTGTCGTTGATCAAGTCGTCCAGATTCAAGCGAACGACGTGAAGCAGTCCATCCGTTGGCAGAGGAGGGAAACTAAGTGCCTGACCACCGACAGGCCCCGCACCGTTCAGCCCCCAGAAGAGACGCTTCGACGAGGTGTCGGCGACGTCAACCACCAGGCCGACCTCGATCACAAAGCGGCCCGATTCGACATCGAGTACTTCAAAGGAGGGCGAAATGATCTGAGGGTCTCCGTCGCTGCTCACCCCACTGAGCAAGCCACCCGAGACACCCGAGATCGTGAAGTGGCCGTTTGCCCCAGCGGTCCAGCCCTCTTGGTCACCGTCGGTATTCCAGTTCCATTCCTGACGCAGGGTGAACTCCGGACCCACGGGATCGACCGGGTCGACCTGGATCAGGGTGGACTCCTCGATTTTCAGGTAGTCGACTTCAAAGGAGGCCCCGTTGTTGCCGTTGACGGGATCGAGCCGGAATGAGTTCACCTGTGTGGTTCCGGCACCTCCACCCGACAGACCGCCCTTGTCAGTCCAGATGAACCGATGCCAGCCATCAGCTTCTGCCACGACTTCGTCTGCATTCCCGAAGTTGATGCTGACGTTGGGGTTGCCATTGGCAGCGCCCGGATTGACGTAGGTGTTGGTTCCCCAGAACAGGGAAACGTCGGCGGCGACAAGCGCATCGGCGGCGTCGTAATCCGAGTCCTGATCCTTGTCGATCCGCACCCGCAGTTCGACACGACCAACTTCGCTCTTGTTGATTCCAACCGCAAAGTCAGTCCGCACTTGGGGGTCATTGCTGGTGGCGCCCCCGGTGATTACGGATTCCGTGCCTCCGGCGGCAGTGAAGTATCCCTCGTTGCCGCTGAAATTGTTGCCGATCCGGTTGGCGAAATCGACCCAGTCATCGTCCCCAGCGAGCGCGGTCATGGAGTCTGGATTGTAGCCGTTGCCGGTTCCGTCGAACTCTTCCTCGTAAATGAATGTTTGAGCCGACACCGTGGTGGTTAGGAATCCCAACGCCAGTAGGGTCGCCAGGTTCGATTGCTTGAGTTTCATCGTTGGGTTTGGTTTGGGTTCGTTGCTTCTGGGGAAGGCTCAGTAGGATCTCTACGAAGCTGCAGGGAACGTTTCTTGAAAAAGTTGTGCTGGGTTGGCGAACTTGTCATGAGACACATTCGTGTGTCATGGGGGTGACCAGCGGGCGGCTTGGCGGTCGGGAAGGCCCGGATTTCTACTGGTGGAAACGATGAGAAAGCGCGAGTTGCCGGCCCTTTCCGGTCGATCAGGACAGGTCGAGGAGGCCTCTGCGGATGGCGGCGCTGACGGCGGCGGGGAGGCTGTGAACGTGCAGTTTGTCGAATGCCCGCCTGAGGTAGCCAGAGACCGAGTGCGGGCTGATTTCCAGTTCCTCGGCGACCTGCTGCTTGGTCATGCCTCTGGCGACGAGCTGCAGGATTTCCTTCTCGCGGGGAGCGAGCTTGTCCTCTTCGGCGATGGGGCTGAGCTTCTGGAAGGTCTTGAGCACCATCCCTGCGATCTGGGGATCGAGGGGGGTTCCTCCCATGATCACTTCGGCAAGCGTTTGCAGGAGCCGCACGGGTGAGCCGGCTTTCACCAGATATCCGTGGGCTCCGGCCTCCAGAGCGGCGAACACCTTTTCGCGGTCCGTGAATGCCGTCAGGATGATGACCTTGGCTTCAGGAAGTTTCTCACGCAGGGCGCCGATCCCCTCGATGCCACCCATCGCGGGGAGGCCGAGGTCGAGGAGGATGATGTCCGAAGTGACGCCGGCATCGAGCGCTTCCAGAGCATCCTCCATGTTGGAGAATTGGGCCACGCACTCGTAGTCAGGATGGTTGTTGAGTGTCTTGGAGACCGTTTCCCGGTAGATCGTATGATCTTCGATCAGGATGATGCGTTGGGGGTTCATGCTGGGTCGGAGTGGCGTGAGAACGGGTATCGTGGCGACTTGGTAAGGCTGAGCGGCTTGGGCGTGAAGGTCAGATGAAGCGTGGTTCCCCGTCCGGGTTTCGAGTCGATCTCCAGCATTGCGTCGAGCCGAGCGGCCCGCTGCTTGAGTGCCCGAAGGGTTTCGGGACGATCAAGAATCTCGGGTGGAATACCGCGCCCATCGTCGCGAATGACAAGATGAATTTCCGGCCCCTTCCGGTGGATGTCGATGGAAGCCCGGTCCGCCTTTGCGTGTCGGACCATGTTGTGGAGTGCTTCTCGAAAGAAGAGAACCAGGTGGCGACCGTCCTCATCGTTGAGGGCAAAATCCTCGAGGTCAGCCTCGAACTCCCATTCGATGGACTCGAGAAGGATGGAAGCGGAATCCCGTAGGTGATTGATCGTGGATGCCCGGTAGCCATGCCTTGGCCGCAGCAGCCATACGATGTCGCGCACCGAGGTGACCGTCTCTGCGGCGACTTGGCCGATCAGGGTGAGTTCCTCATGGCTGTCGGGTTTGCTGCGAGCCATCTCGGAGAGCAGTTGGATGCTCCCGAGGTTGCTGCCGACATCGTCGTGAAGGTCGCCTGCGATCCGGTCGCGGATCGTCCGGATGCGCTTCCGCTCAAGTCGACGGTAGCGGAAGGGAAGGATGATCGCGACCAGAATCCCCGTGGCCCCGAGGATGCCAAAGGCCAAAAAGGCATTGCGTGACCACTGCCGGGTGATCGATTCGATCCTCAGACCTAGAGCGTGACGTTCCTCCTCGAGTGTCAGTCGCTCGTTCAGGAGCCTCAGCCATTCTGGTCGGGATACCAGCTCACCCGTCGGTCCGTGACGGTCGGTCAGGGCGGCCGGGCTCCAGAATTTTTTGCCCTGAGCCTCGACGGGATCCTTCAGTTCGACCGTGCGGACACTGGCTCCCTCTGAAAGGACTTGTTCGTCCATCAAAACCTGCACTTCACTGAAGGAGAGGAAGGCGGGATAGTGATCGAAGGCTTTCCACAGTTTCGTGGCCTGCAGACGCACGAAGCGTGCCTCGACCGGTGGGAAACGGACGGTGACAGGATTGCTGCCTGGATTGATGAGGTCCTTCTGATCGAAGGTGAAGACAGGGGTGAAGGTCCGGGGCGGGGGTGGCAGGTTGGTCTCGACCCGGAACTGCTTCGGGATGCCAAATCCCGGGAAATCGGCCAGGGAGGGGCGCCGTGCAGGGAACATTCTCAGGCCGTTGATGACTTCCTTGCGTCCCAAGTCGATGGTGAGGGAGACCTTGGAGTCTTCCTCGATATGCGAGTGGGAAATCCAGCCGATGTCCGGCCAACCTTGGCCATCGGGAGCAGGCAGTTCCGGCAATCCAAGCGGGGTATTGCCGTCGATCATGAAGGAGGGAATCCAGTAGGGGGACGAAGTACTGGTTTGATCGTAGCTGAACGAGATTGTGGCATCCTCCATCACGTTCCTCTCGCCGGAGAAGCAGAAGAACTCGGCCAGCGCGAAGTTGAGGTGATCGGTGGTGGTGGCGTCGGAAGCCCGCAGTCGGGTGACTCGGAGTTCCACCCCTTCGGCGAGCACGGGTTCGTCCAGTTCAAAGACATAGGGGTGTCCCCGGTGGACCGGGCTCGAACTGCTGTTCGTGACTTGACCGACAAGCGTTCGCTCCCCGTTGTCCGGGCGGATGAGGGAAACCGAAAAGTCGTCCGGGAACCCGTATTCAGGGTCGAGTCCGGCAGCGGTGAATTTGCGTGCAGGAACGAGGGCGAGCAGGTCGATGGCGGCCGGTGCGGGCCACTCGAAGCGGATGGTGAAATCCACGGAAGGATTTCCACCCAGTTCCGGGTTGCCGAACAGCCTGCCGTAGGCGCCGTCACCACCCAGATCTTCCATCGGGATATCCGGCAGCTGGCGGAGCCTGTCCTCGATCTTCTCGATCTGGGAACGGATCTCCTTGAGTTCCGGAGAGAACCGATCCGCCAGTGATTGCGCCTGAATGCGGGGAAGAATGGCAAGGAGGCAGAGGACCAGGCTCACTCCGCGAACTGGGCGGATCGACCTTCGCATGGGTCGATGCTGGGCCATGCGACCTGTCCGGGGCAAGTTCACAGCTGGCAAATGGGAACCACCTCCCTTCGTTGGGGGCCTATCGAGGTCTTTAAGCCACTCTTCCGCATTTCGAAGGATGATGAATGCCTTCAAGGTCCACCCAGGTATTTGACCACGGCCTCGGTCCGGGTACGGACGTGGAGCTTGGCGTAGATGTTGCGCAGGTGGGTGCGAACGTTTTCGACGCCGATCCCGAGGTCGGATGCGATTTCCTTGTAGAGCGATCCTTTGACCAGTTGCTCAAGAATTTCGGTTTCCCGGGGGGTGAGATCGTATTCGATGATGGCAAGCGTGGTGGTCGGGTCGTTCATGATGGCTTTGCGTCGTCGGCGTGACTGAGCCATTCATGGATGGGGTCGACTCCAACAGGACCCCGGGCAGTTCCGGGAGCCGGTCCGCATCCCGGGGATTCAGGGTTTCAGGGTGAATCGGTGGGTTCCAGCGGCGACGGTTTCGCTCTGGCGATCGTTCGGGAACTGGATGGTGGCGGTCGTGTTTGGAGGGACGATGACTTCCATCTCGAGCGAACCCTCTTTCAGTGTCCATTGGCTGGATGCCAGGCCGTAGGCCGTTTCCAGACTGGCACCCGCCGAGGATAGGGGGCCACCGGGGAGGGGCCGGACGAAGAAGTGCTTGTAGCCGGGATTCTCTGGATCGGGTGCCAGTCCGGCGACCCGTTCATACATCCACTCGCCGATGGCACCGTAGGCATAGTGATTGAAGGAGTTCATTCCTTCCGGGTGGAAGCCATCCTTCTTCGTGTAGCTGTTCCAGCGTTCCCACATGGTGGTGGCACCCTGGTTGATCGAGTAGAACCAGGACGGGTAGGTTTCCTTGAACAGGAGTTCGAATGCCACCTTGCTGTAGCCGGCCTCATCAAGCACCCGGGCGATGTAGGGGGTGCCAAGGAATCCGGTGCGCAGATGGCCGTCCGCTTCCTTGATCAGCCTGACGAGATTTGCTGCTGCCTTGGCCCGGAGCTTCGCGGGGAGAAGGTCGAACTCGAGTGCGAGGGTGTAGGCCGTTTGGGTTTCCGGCACGTTCTTCAGCTTCCCTTCGGCATCGAAGTAGTGGGAAACGAATGCCTTCTTCACGGCATCGGCTTCAGCCTGATATTTCGCCGCTTTGGCCGGCTTGCCCAGCACCTCGGCTGAGTCGCTGAGGATCCGGGTGCTGTAGGCGTAGGAGGCAGTGCCGAGTAAATCGAATGGGGTATCCCCCTTGTTGTTTTTCGCGTAAGGCTGGAGCCAGTCACCAAAGGCGCTGATCTTCGGGATCCGGTGGTTCCTCGCCTTCTTTCGATAGAACACCACGAGCCTCTCCATCATCTCGAAGTTGTCGGCCAGGAGCTCGGTATCGCCGGTCCGCACGTAGGCATTCCATGGGACGATGGTGGCCGCATCCATCCAGCCCGGGCTGTCGGGACCAGCGAAGACGTCGGGGATCACGCAGGGGATTTTTCCTGAGGGCAGTTGGTCGTCGCGCATCGATCCCAACCAGCTCTTCCAGAAGGCATGGGAATCGAAGTTGAACATCGAGGTTGAGCAGAACGTCTGGGCGTCACCGGTCCAACCCATGCGTTCGTCCCGTTGAGGACAGTCGGTGGGGATATCGAGGAAGTTTCCGCGCTGTCCCCACGTGATGTTGGATTGCAGTTGGTTCAGCTTGGTGTGGGGCGAAGTGAATCGACCGATCTGGGGGATGTCGGTGCGAAGCACCAGTCCCTTTACCCAGTCCTTCTGTGGTTTCACGCCATCCGGGAGTCCGGAGAGCTCGACGTAGCGGAAGCCATGGAAGGTGAAGGTTGGCTTCCATGTGATGGTTCCGCTTTTCGCCGGGGTGTAGTAGTTCGTGGATTTGGCCTTGCGGTAGTTGTCGGTATACATCGTCCCGTCCGCATTCAGCATTTCGGCGAAGCGCATGGTGACCTTCCGACCCGCTTCCACGGGGATGTTCACTTCGGGGTAGCCGACCATGTTCTGCCCGAGATCGAAGACGAATCGGCCGGTTGCCGGTTCGGTGACGGCCTGGGTGGGAAGTTCCTCGGTCACCCGCACGGGAGCGAACGGTTTCGGCGTGAGCCTCGCGGTACCCAGCTCGTGGTTGGCTTGGACGTTTTTCCAGTTGGAGTCATCGAACCCAGCCGTGCTCCAACCGGAGATTTCCTTGGATGCGTCGTAGTCTTCCCCGTTGTAGATGCTGGAAGAACGGATGGGTCCGTCGAAAATCGAGCGCCACTGATCGTCCGAGATGAGGGTTTCGGATGATCCGTCAGTGTAGTCGATCTGGAGTTGGAGCAGGAGTTCGGGCTGGCTGCCGTAGCGGTTCTGCTCACCTCGGAATCCGATTTTGCCGGCATACCAGCCGGTGCCGAGTATGGCGCCTATCACGTTGTCTCCCTTTTGGAGCGAGGAGGTGATGTCGTAGGTGAGTGCATCGATCCGATTCTTGTAGGACGTCCAGCCTGGCGCAAAGGCATCCTCTCCGATCTGCTTGCCGTTCAGATGGAGTTTGAACAACCCGCGGGCAGTGGCGTGAACTCGCGCGCGCTTGACCTCGCCCTTGATCCGGAAGGGGCGGCGCAGCAGGGAGGTTGCTTCAAGTCGCGGGACGTCTTCTGTTGGTCGAATCCACGCTGCTTTCCAGTCATCGTTCGACAACAGTCCGATTTCCAGGGAAGCGGGGGCACTCCATCCGGAGGGTTCGGCATTCTGATCCTTGTAGTCCACCCGCCAGGTGACCGACTGACCGGATGAGAAGGGTGTGCCTTCATACGGAACAAAGACGGATTGGTCGGACTCGACCCAGCCGCTGTCCCAAATGACTTCGTCATCACGAACCTCGATCCGGTAGCCAGTCTGTTTCGTCACTCCCTGAGGAAGTTTCCAGGAAAAGGAAGGAGTGGAGTCGTGGAAGCCGATGGGGTTCGAAAATCCTTCTCCAACCGTCAGATCATGGGCGGGTTCGGCGGCCGTGGTCATGCTGCTGGTGAGTGTGGCTACGAGGGCCAGTTTCGTCGGGAGGTTCATCGATTTTTCGGAAGATGGAAGGGGTGTGGAAAGGAACTTCGGGGTGCGTGGATCGCTGGGGGATTCACAGGGAGGAACCGCTCTCATCGAGCATCAGAAGCAATCGCCGGAAACCCTGATTCAGGAGGATCCAGAGGAGCGCTCCCACCGCGGACAACCCTTTCAGGAATCGTATCTTGTAGCAAGGGTGAGTCGGGATATGGGGGTGGGGGATCTGTCATCGAATGGCTCGCCTTCGCGACGCTTCGCCTCCTACTTGATCTGTTGATAGGGCCAAGGCTTCGAGCCTTGGGTGTATGGCTTCAGAAACTCCGCTGCCTTGCGGACGCTTCGCCCATCCGCGGTTTCATGGTTCTCGAGGTCGATCCCGAGTTTCTTCCCGTAAGCGCAGAGCCGCATGAAGGCTTTGAGATTCATCTTGCTGTAGGACAGGCTCTTGGTGCGGGAGAGTTCGTGGGGCTGCCTGCCGTCCGGTTCGATCTGGCTTCCGATGCGTTTGCGGCTGGTGACATCAATGACCTGGCTTGCCTCGTCTTCGCGGCCGAGAAAGAGAAGGATGCCGACCAGTTGCACATCATACCACGTGCCATGGTTGTTCTTTGCCCGTTGCTCGGCTCGTCCGATCTCGCTGGTCTGGAGCCAGTCCGCGTAGTCACTGAACCACTTGTCGAGGGCCTGGTTCGTGTCTTCGTTGAGATAGCCCAGTTCCCGAAGGATGCGGATGGCCGAGAGAAGCTGTTCGATGCCGCACCACTCGATGACTCCGGCAGGTCGGCCATGGTTGCGACCGGGGATGCCCTGAGCGTGGTTGAGGTTCGGGTTCATGCGCGTCTCCGCATCGACGAACCAGCGCTCGAGGAATTGCACACCGGCGACGCCGTATTTTGGCTCCCCGGTCAGGTAGGCGGCCTGGCTCAGAGCCCTCATCGAAGCAAAGAGCTGATCCTTCCTGTTGAAGTCCACATGCTCTCCCCGTGTCAGGGGATTGATTCGCCCGTCTTTGCGGATCCATGGAAGGCCGTCCTCCGACGACGGGTCAGGCCACCAGTAGGGTCCCAGACTCAGGTAGTCCCGCTTGTCGCCACTGGCGGGGGTCTGGGTTTTGTCGACGACGGTTAGAGGACCACGACGGATCGCACGATCCGCCTGTTTGACGATGTCATCCTTCTCTTGGATCGACTTGCTGTCGCCGGTTTCGATGGCGGCACGCAGTTTCGCCAACGAAGATCCCTCAGCCGTGATGAGAGGGGCAGCGCCCAGCTCCTGACAAGCCATGGATAGCAGCAGGCATCTGGAAAGAGACGAGAATCCGATTCGGGAAGAATTCATGGTGGCGTGCAGACTACGCCACCATTCGTGTGGATGTTTCTCCGTGTGGTCCGGGAAGATGAAACCGTCACCCGCCGCATTCACCCCGATCGTAAGGGGGCGAGTGTGAGCCATGTCAGGCATGGCTCATGAGGTGGCCTGCTTGAACTACAAAGGTGTGCTTCCGGGGAATCCGTTACGGTTGCCCGTTGGTGCCATTCCAGAAGCAATTGTTCTTGCCGCCGCGGCGGTCCAAGGCCGCCATGTCTTCTTCGCTGACTTCTCCGATATGTCCGTCGTAGTAGACGACCAGTGCCTTGTTCCGATGGCGATAGGCCATCCGTGGAGCGTTGACCTTGCCTTCGACGCCGTTCCAACCCTTGCGTCCGCTGTATTGCACCAACCAGTTGACTGCGGTGACAAAGGCCGCGGTCTTGGACGGTGTGGTCAACTCGGAGAGCCGGTAAGAAGAATCCGTATTCGGGGCGCTACCGGTGTAGCTTTCCTTCGAGATCATGCCGTAGCTGGCTTTCAGGGTATCATAGGCATTGCCTCTCGCCTTGTAGGCAACCTGATCAAGGTGCTCGGGGCTCACCCGGCTTTCTTGGCGGTTGCCGTCGGTGGGTTGGCTTACTCCGACAAAGTAGTCGAGGAACTCTGGGTTCCGGTCCCAAAGGCCACCGGTCTTACCGTCCTCGTTCTTGGTGAAGCAGGCGGCGAATCGTGAATTGTTGTCACTGGCGTAGAGCCCGTTGGCCAATTGAAGTTTCCTCAAATTGTCGACGGAAACCGCTCGGGCGCTGGCTGCCTTGACGCGATTGGTGGCGACGAAGACGAGCGCGGCGAGGGCGATCACAATGACGATGGTGACCATGAGTTCCACGAGAGTGAAACCGGGCTTGTAGTGACTTTTCGCGGAGCTGCGGGAACTGGGTTTCATGGCAGGTTTCTGGGTCTGGGTTTTGGTCGATCCGTCGGGAGACGAACCATGAATCTGAAAAATACGCGGCTTCCGGGAATCTGTCATGTCCCGGAAAGAGGGGATAGCGAAGCAAGGCGGTGAAAACCGACTTGGCGAGGGAAGGCCGGGGAAACGGAGATCAACAGGGGGATTCAGAGTGCAGCGAGGAGATCCGGGGGAACCGCATTCGGCGTCTCCGACCAGAGGTGCGCAGCCACAGGGGTGGCGGGTTGGGGGGCGAGTGGCTCCGCTCCACTGCAGGGATTGGTTTTAGAGATCAGTTCGATCTGGCGCTGAGTGTGAAGTGATAAGATCCGGAGCCCACCTTCATCTCCAGCCAGCGTCGGCGGCCTTCCTCGATGATCCGAGTCTCGGCATTGACCGGCTGGCCGCCTTCGCGGAGCTGCTCACCGTCCTTGTAGGGGAAGTAGAGCGTTGCTTTCGAGTTCGGAAGGACTTCGACGGTCCACTCGAATTGATCGGCGCTGTTCTTCCAGTCACTGCGGATGGTGCCGTAGGGCGACTCCATCCTTGTGTTTGCCCACTTGAGTTTGTCGGTGTCATGCAGGAGCACAGCCATACGGTTGGCGACTGGGTCTTGGGTTGGCATGCCGAAGCGGAGCATCCCTACGATCTGAACTTGCTTGGCCGACGATAGAAATGTGTTTGTCGCGGGGTCGACTCTTGTTGGGCGGTTGTGCGCAGACCCGGTTTGGCGTTCCTGTTGCCCCTGAGGATGGGGCGGTCTCGTATGGAGGTTACTATTAAGGGGCATATAGAGTCGCCTTTAGCCTGGCGACGATTTCAGGGTTCGCCTTGGCAACGTCGTTCTTCTCCCAAGGATCGTCCTTCAGGTTGAAGAGTTCAGGGGCCGAGGGAACTCCGGAAAACATCCGGTCGGGTTTCACGGGACCCGGAACGATCAGTTTCCACCAACCTTCGATGACGACCTCTGCAATCAGGCTTTTCGATGGATCCTTGAGGTCAGCGATGTCGTGGGTGTAGGCTTCCACGTGGATGCTATCACGCGCTTTCAGCGCCTCCTGATCCATGAGGTTGAGGCCCTTGAGGTCGCCGGGGTTCCTGGCACCGGTGATATCGAGGATGGTGGTCGGGAAGTCGATGATGTGGGCGAGGGCCTTGTCATCGCGTTGTGGTTCCACCTTTCCCGGCCAGCGGACGAACATCGGGGTGCGGATTCCATTCTCGTAGGGAGAAAGCTTGGACCGTGTTCCTTTGTAACCAAGATTGGCGTCCCAGCCGTTGTCGGCTAGGTAAAGGATCACGGTGTTTTCCTTGAGGTCATTCTTTGCCAGATAATCGTCCAGCTCGGCGCAGGTATTGTCGAACCACTCCACCATCGCGAAGTATTTTTCGGCAGCAGGAGTTGGTCCCTTGCCTTTGTATTTTGTGAAGATCTTCTTGGGTGGAGTGTGCGGGTCGTGGGGCATCAAAGGGGCGTGCCATATAAAGAAGGGCTTCTCTTCAGCTTGGGCGGTTTCGATGAAGTCGTAGATCGGCTTCATGCCTTTGCGTCCGATTGCGAGACCGGCATCACCATGGCGGCCCGCGGTGTCGGTCATCCCGTGGGTGAATCCGACGTCATCGTAAGTCACATTCCAGATCTTCCCGGTTTGGAAGGTCAGATAGCCCGCCTCGGAAATTGCCTTCGGCAGCATCAGTGAGTTGTCGAGGAGTCGATTGGCAAGAATCTGGCGGTTGCCTTTCGGTGAACGTTTGTCGGACAGGTCGTTTCCGGTGATTCCGTGCGCGCTTGGCATCTTTCCGGTGAGAAGTGATGCCAGTGAGGGCGAGCAGACGGGCATCACGTAGCCGCGAGTGTAGAGCAGGCTCTCCGCTGCCATCTTGTCGATGTGGGGGGTCTTGATGACTTCGTGCCCCATGAAGCTGTAGTCGGCAAATCCATGGTCGTCAGAGATGATGAGGATGACGTTTGGCTTGGTCGGTTTCCCATCCTCGGCCTGCGAAGACATGGTGCTGAAGAGGAATGGGACAAGAAGCAGAGAATTGAAAATTCGCATAACTGAGAGGTTTGGTTGATTGCCAGATCGTGGGCTTCGGTCTTTCGTGAACGCCATCGATTCATTGCCTGCCGATCACAAATTCTGAGATCTCAGGTGCTTTCGACGCCCTGCTGAGGAGCAGGCGGCATTTGCTGGTGGTCACGGGGTCGAAGGAGTGATGCCGCTCCGGTCCACAGGTATCACCGGTCAGGAGATCCTGCCACGAGTTGTCCTTCCATATTTGGAGCCGGTAGTTGGTGATGTGATTGCCGACCTCGCTGATCGTTACGGCGCGGAAGGTGCGGGGCTTGACCCAGGCGGCTTCGAGCCATTGATCGTCTGCGGATGCGGCCCGCCATGAGGTCGCGGGATCTTCGTCGTTGGCTTTGAACGCTTCAAAGCCGGGGATCTTCTCAGT
>NZ_JAENII010000018.1 GCF_016595525.1 Haloferula rosea | reverse complement strand
TCCTTCTAATCGGGTTTCCCCGTCCCCCCCACAAGCAAGGGATTCTTGCCATCATAACACCCGCGTCTCAGCGAGTGGAGGCATCATACGAGTCCTAGAAATCGACCAAATAGCCTGAAAGCCTGAGGTTTCCCGCGGCCCGCGGTCTCTGAAGATCGCATCTGTCAGCGATTCAACTAGAATTGCAGTAGGTCGAGCGATGGGACGGAGCGCAGGATCATGAGGCACTTGAACCGCTGAGAGGGAACGAAGTGAGATTGTGGTTCTGCGGTCAGAATTGCCCGCACTCCTGACCCATCACGGGTGGAGGAAAACAAGACCCCCCCTGTGGGGTCCGATTGAACATTCACCAAGCTCCCCGAGAATCAGGCACGAGGTTTCGAAAACAGGCGCGCGCGCACCTCTGGCCGCGACTTACTCTTCGTCGTCGCCCGCGCCGGGCTTCAAGCCGTAGAGGACCGACATCCGCACCGCGATTCCGTTCTCAACCTGCTGGTTGATCAAACTACGTTCATAGTCGAGCGCCTCGTCGCAGAGTTCCACCCCCCGATTGACCGGCCCGGGATGCATCAACCAGATGCCTTCGTCGTTGAGTCGCTTCAAGCGCTCGGTGGTCACGCCATACACCCGATGGTACTCACGCAGGCTCGGGAAATACTGCACATCCTGGCGTTCCATCTGGACGCGGAGGAGATAGACGACATCCGGCTTCCAGGCCATCGCTTCATCGTAGTCGGTGAAACGGCGAACTCCGTCCGGACAGCACCGCGGCACCAGCGAACCCGGCCCGAGGTAGGCGACGTCCACACCCAGCTTGCGCAGCACCGTGGCCGTCGATCGGGCGACCCGGCTATGGAGGATATCACCGACGATCAGAACCTTCCTTCCGGCTGGTTCGGGAATCACCTCCTTCAGTGTGAAGGCATCCAGCAAGCCCTGGGTTGGGTGGGCGTGGGAGCCGTCGCCGGCATTGATCACACAGGCCTTCGTCTGACGCGCCAGCATGGCGGGCAGTCCGCTGCGCCCGTGACGGACCACGATGTAGTCGGTCCGCATCGCCTGCAGGGTTTCCACGGTTTCCCGCACCGATTCCCCCTTCACCACCGAAGAGTGGGGCACGTCGAAATTGGTCACGTCGGCCGACAGGCGCTTGGCCGCCACCTCGAAGGATGAGTGGGTGCGCGTTGAGGGCTCGTAGAAGAGCATCAGCACCGACTTGCCCTTCAGCGCCGGCACCTTCTTCACCGATCGGGTAAAGAGTTCCTTGAAAGGAATCGCCTGATCGAGAATGAGATCGATTTCCTCGCGACTCAGCGAGGCCAGTTCAAGCAGGTCTTTACGCGCCATGGAGTTGGGGAAATGAGTAGAGGGTTCCGAAGACAAGGACAAGCACCGCGATGATGGTCATGAATCCCGCGTGGTGCCGGGAGAGCGGCCGTTTCCACGCCAGCCATCCCGCACTGAGCAAAAAGGCCGCCGCCGCTCCACACAGGACGCCATAGAGGCTCATGCCGAAGCTCTCGCGCTGCACCGCCACCATCAGCCATTCGAAGGGCACATCGGTGACCGGCATGTTCCCTGCCACCGCCCCCAGCAGGCCGGCAAGCAGGATCAACGATCCCACTCCATACAAGGCCACGAGGGTCATCGGATGGGCGGCCTTGGGCAGCAAGTCCGCGGCGGCGGGTGTGATCTGGGCGGCTTTTCGAATCCGGTTGAGTTCCTCGTCCGAGTGCCGTTTCACGGGAATCACCGCGCTGTCATTCCGGGCGATCTGCGCTTTCGGCTGATCCACGGTGAGCCCGGCAGACTTCCGCAGACTCCTGACCGGCCTCGCGGCACCCACCCGAACGACTTCCTCGCCCGAATCGTCGACGAGGGTCTCCACTGCTTCGGCCTCGCTGGAGGCTTCGCCGGAAACCTCTTCCTTACCGGTGGCCGTCGGCTCCGGCACGGTGTCGGCTTCATCCGTCCGTGACGGTTCGGGCAAGTCGGCGACCGGCTCGACCGGTGTCTCAGCGGGCCGGTCCTCCGGAGGCTGGGAATCCGCGCCATCGACCGGAATGCCCAAAGACTGCCGGAGAGCCGCAAGCTCTTCCGGGGTTTTGCGGCGTTCCGGAAGCGGACTCACGAGGCCTCCTTGATCTCGACTTGATCCTTCCCATCCGTCGCCTCGAGCGAGACATACACGTGGTCGTGCCGGGCGGTTTCCAAAGCGATCCCGACGTAGTCCGGCTGCAAGGGCATCTCCCGATGTCCGCGGTCGATGAGCACCGCCAGTTCGACCTTCCCGGGTCGGCCGTAGTCGGAAATGGCATCCAAGGCCGCACGAATCGTTCTGCCCGTGAAAAGCACGTCGTCGACGAGAATCAAATGGGCACCGTCGACCTCGAAAGGAATGTCGCTCTCCTGCAACTTCGGATTCTCATGCAAGTGCGCGAAGTCATCGCGGTAGAGGGAGATGTCCAGGGTGCCGAGGACAAGCTCACGGTCATCCTCGGACAATCGGCGGCACACCCGCTCCGCCACTTCATCACCACGGCTGCGGATTCCAACCAAGGCGATGGGCTTGCCGTCCGTGCGCTCACGGATCTTGGCGGCGAGTTGATCCAGACCTTCCTCAATCTGTTCGGCGTCGAGTATCCGGCTCATGATTCTTCGAAGTGCATGATTCCGATGTCCCGGCGGCGCTGCGCTCCGTCAAAACTGATCTTGTCGGCAGCGGCATGCGCGGCGGTCACCGCAGCTTCGCGATCCGACCCTCCTGCCACGGCGGCCAACACGCGCCCCCCCGCCGTTTCCCAGTGCCCGTCATCCGTGCGCTTCGTGCCGGCATGATAGACCAGGTCCACATGCTCAAGGCCCTCGATGCGATCGCCACTGCTCGAGCTCTCCGGGTATCCGGCGGAAGCCAACACCACACAGACGCTCCAGCCGTCATCAAACTCGATCAGGGAGGAATCAAGCTCCCCTTGAGCTCCCTTCAGGCAGTAACTGGCAAGATCGCCCTTCACCAGCGGCATCACCGCCTGGCATTCGGGATCGCCGAAACGGCAGTTGTACTCGATCACCTTCGGACCGTCCGGAGTCAGCATCAGGCCGAAGTAGAGGAAGCCCCGGTAAGGGAGCCCCTCGGACTGCAGGCCAGCCACGGTCGGAGCCACGACTTCGCGTTCGATCCGTTCCAACAGATCCGCAGGAATCAACCGGCGACTCGCCACCGCACCCATACCACCGGTATTCGGTCCCGCGTCCCCTTCCCCGATCCGCTTGTAATCACGGGCCGGCGTGAAGATCTCGAATCGATCATCGACGACAGCGGCAAAGATCGAAACCTCAGGTCCTGTTAGGAACTCTTCGACAAGCACGCGGCCCTCACCGAAGCGCTTCTGCACGAAAACCTCATCGAGGAAGGCCTCGCCCTCGGCGGCCTCCATGCAGACCGCCACGCCCTTGCCCGCGGCAAGTCCGTCGAATTTCAACACCACCGGGTAATTCCCAGCGATGGCCTGCTGGCACTCTTCCAGGGTCGCACACGCCTTCGCTCCTCCCGTCGGGATCGAATGACGACCGAGGAACTCTTTCGCAAACTCCTTCGAGGCCTCGAGCTGGGCCGACTGCTTGTGCGGTCCCCAGCAAGGAATCCCGGCTGCCTCACAAGCGTTGGCCAGGCCTTCATTCTTGACCAGGTAGCTCTCCTCACCGGCGACACAGAGGTCGATGTCGTTGGCTGTCATCCAAGCGATCAGTGAATCCAGATCCTTCGCTTCCACGGGCTTCGCCAACTCGAAAATTGCATCGCTTCCCGGGAAGCAAAACAGCTCGGTTTCTGATGGCGACTCCGCGAAGGCCCGCACCAAGGCGTGCTCGCGGCCGCCCTTGCCAACAACAAGAATTCTCATGCGCGCCCGTTCTCGTGCAAGCAGCCGGGCTTTGCAAGCCCCGGACGGATGCGCCTGCCCCCGCCCTGGGTCATCGGCCTTAATCCCGCGCCGTTCCGGTGTAGATGGTGGCGACCCCGAAGGTCACCGGATCGACCCCGACCTCGCCAAAACCGCAATCCTCCATCAAGCCCGCCATTTCCTGACCCATGGGAAACTCCTCGATCGAGCCACCGAGGTATTCGTAGGCATCCGCCTCCCGCGTCAGCCAGCCGGCCAGCTTGGGAAGAATGCGGTGGAGATACCATTGATACGGCTTCCGCAGCGGAGGATCCGGGAGCGAGAAATCCAGCACCAGCAGGTGACCACCCGGGCGCAGCACCCGCCGCATTTCCCTGAGGGCGCCACCGTAGTTGACCATGTTCCGCAGGCCGAAGGCGACCGTGACCACGTCGAAGCTCCCGTCCTCGAACGGCAGATCCATGGCATCCGCCACCAGCGTCTCCGCCAGTCCGCGCTCGGCCGCATGCTCCAGCATCTCGGCACAGAAATCACTGCCCACGATCTCAGCACGTGGGCAGACGTCCTGAATCTCCAGAGCCAGATCGCCGGTTCCCGTCGCCACATCGAGCACCCGGGCGGGCTTCCAGCGTCGCACGATGCGAGCGACCTTCCGTCGCCACAGAATGTCCGTGCCCATGCTGAGCACGTGATTGGTCGTCACGTATCGGTCGGCAATGCGTGCAAATGCATCCCTGACGTAACCCGGATCCTGAATCGTTCCCTCACCCATGACTCAAGGAAGGATGTCGCCGTAAATCCCAGGGTCGCTGCCGGGAATCTCGATCGCCCCGCAGGCCTTCTCGTAGAATTCCTTCGGGCCAACCCCACCAATGACCGCATAGGCAAAGCCTTCGTCGCGCAATGACTCCAGGCAGCGCATCAGCAGCGCCTTGCCGAGCCCCAGCCCGCGCGCCGATTCCAGCACCCCCGTCGGGCCGAAGAAGCCGCGCATCGTCGTGTCGTAACAGGCAAAACCCAGCACCTCGGAATCCCGCGTCGCGATCCAACAAGCAACAGGCTGGCGGCTCACGGCAACGCCCACCTCGCTCGCCCATTTCGGAGAAAAGTGCTCCTCAGCGAACTGCTCCACCGTGTGCTTCTCGAACGCACGCGCCCGCCGAAGCACCACCCGCTCACCCGCCACCCGGCCATACAACTCCGCAGAGTCAGGCAGGTCGTAGAGTCGCACCAGCATGTCGATCATGCCGTTTCCCTAGACCATCCCCGCCCAGCTCCCAACGAGAAACCTCACCGACGTGACAGAACATCACGCCAATTTGACGCAGCTGGGACATTTTGATTCAGGTAGCTGCTATGATTGGGTTGCCCGTAAATCCACCTATCTCTCTGGCTTTCTGTCACTTGCGACAACCACCTCCCTTCTGGCATCCGCGCTGCATAGGAAGGGCCATCACCAAATCAAACCATCATGATTCTACCAAATTACCTTAGAAACAGCAGCCCATGGCTGAGCGAATTCAGCCGCTTCTTCGAATCCGGTCTTCGTCACGTGGCATCCACGCCTCCCGGTCTCCGGGTCTTCGATGACGAGTCCGGTTGGACCCTCGAGCTCGACTACCCAGGCGTCTCCAAAGACGAGCTGGGGCTGAAAGTCGAAAACAAGGTGCTCCTCCTCGAAGACAAACGGGAAGACGCCGGTCATCCGGACTACCGCCTGCCCTTGGGCGACAAAGTCGATCAGGAGCAGATCAAGGCCACCCTCGAGAACGGCGTCCTCACCGTCCGCCTGCCTCGACTCGAAGCCGCACTGAAATCCATCGAAATCCAATAATCTCAACCAATCATCACATGAACGATTCCACACAAACGACCTGCAAGGAGAGCTCCTGCAATGAGACTCTCACCGACCGCAAGAATGAGGTCCTCAGCCAGCCAACCGACACCAAGGCGGAAGTCTGCAACGAGGAAACCCTGACCACCGCCCAGCCCGCTTGGCATGCCGAGCGCACGGACGATGGGGTGGATCTCGAAGTCACCCTCCCGGGGGTGCTTCGTGAGAACCTCGATCTCCAGGTGGAGGGTCGCGAACTGCGACTCAGCGCCCGCCGCGAAAACGCGGGCTCCTCGCGACGACTGATCCTCGGCCAACCGGCCCCGGATACCTACGCCCTCAAGCTACGGCTTGGCGAGTCGCTCGACGGAGAGCAACTCTCCGCCGCCCTCAAGGACGGCATTCTCAAAGTGAGCGTTCCGCTGGCATCGGAGGCGAGGCCGCGAACGATCTCTATCGACTGAGCTTCTATCAGTTTCATGGAATGGGTAGGTCCGCATCGGGTGGTTCCGGTGCGGGCCGTTTCTTTTCACCCGGTTCCCGGCACGATTGCAGATTGAACCCTCGCCCATTCCGGTTCATTCTTCCCCCATGCAGGTGATCACGGATCAGATCCGGAACTTTCTTCAGTACGTTGCGGTGCAATTCATCGAGCACCCGGATCGCGCGCAGTTGAAGGTCGCCGAGGTCGCCCCCAACCGCTTGCGCTTCAAGATCGTGCTCGAGCGCTCCGATGTCGCCCTGATGATCGGCCGCGCCGGATTCAGCGCATCAGCCATCCGTGGCGTGGTCAAGGCAGCCTCCGAAAGGGCCAACGTACAGGTTTCCATCCAGATCCACTCACACGAGGAAGAGGAAGAGATGCTCGCCCGCGAGTCGAATCCCAGCGAGTAAGCCAAGCTCCTCCTTCCATGCACCCCGGCCAGCATCTGCTCCTCGGCATCGAGGGCCCCGAACTCACCGCCGCCGAGCGCGCACGTTTTCACAAGCTCAAGCCCGCTGGCTACATCCTCTTCTCGCGGAACATCGAGTCGCCCGAGCAAACGCGGGCACTCACCGACGAGCTTCGCGAGTTCGACACGCTCGATCCCATCATCGCGATCGACCAGGAAGGCGGACGCGTCACACGAACCAAGGAGATCGCTCCCGCGCTTCCCTCCGCCGTCGAACTCGCCGCCCACGGCAAATTTCCGGCCATGGCCGATGCCGGTCACCTGACCGCGGAGTCCCTGCGTCTGTTGGGCTTCAACATGAACTTCGGCCCCGTGCTGGATCTCGACCATCACCCCGGCGCCCAGAACGCTCTCCGTGACCGCTGTTGGGGACGCGACTCCCAGCGCGTGATCGACTGCGCCGGCATGTGGAACCGCTGGATGCGGAAAGCGTCGATGCGATCCTGCGGCAAACATTTTCCGGCCGGCGGCCGCGCGCTGTCGGACCCGCACCACGACCTCCCCGGATCCGATGCGACGCTCGACGAACTGCTCGCCGAAGACGTGATTCCCTACACCGCGTTGATGCCGGAACTCGACGCCATCATGCTCGCGCATGTCCGCTTCCCGAACATCGATCCCGAATCCCCCGCCTCGCTTTCAAGGCGCATCGTTCAGGGGTTCCTGCGCGACCAACTCGGGTTCGACAAACACATCGTTCTCACCGACGACCTCGACATGGGCGCGATCGCCGATCGCTACCCCGACAGCACCGACGTGCCCGCCGCCCTGCAGGCGGGAAACGACCTCGCCATGATCTGTCATCGCACCGACCGTGCGGAAGAAGCAGCGGCCAGGATTGCCGAGGTGCCTTCCATGTTCCTCGATGATTCCTCCCGCCGCCTCGAACGATTCCGCAAGAAGGCACTGCGTGGTCGGCTCGGCTGGGACAAGACGAAGTGGGTCAAGACCTGCGACAAGATGAGGGAGCTTCGCGAAAGCGTGCCCACCCTTACAGGCGAATCCAATTCGCCCGTGGCGGACTACTGAGACTCAGACGGCTCCGCGCGATCACGCAGCAACTCAGCGGCGGCCGCGAAAGCCTCGTGGCCGGTCGACCCCTTGCCGAGCACCGGAGCGAACTCGCGGGGCAATTGACGCGCATGCCGATCCATCGCTTCACGCATCTCCGGGTTGCGCGCCAGATTGTTCCACTCGTTTGGATCCTTGCGATGATCGTAGAACTCCTCCGAACCATCCGCGTAGCGGATGTAACGGAAGTTCTCGGATCGCAGCGCGACATTCTCCGGCCCGAAGCTGGTCCTCGCCAGATGGGGCCACTCCGCGTCCGGATCCTTCAAAAGCGGGCGCAGGGAATGACCTTCATGCACCGGATCGCTCTCGAGACCTGCCAGATCCAACAAGGTCGGATAGAGGTCGATCAGCCCGACCGGCTTCGGGGAAACCCCACCGGCCTGCATTCCCGGAGCCACGATCACCACCGGAACCCGGGTGCCGTCCTCCCACAGCGACCGCTTGGCCCACCGCTGCTTCTCGCCGAGGTGGAACCCATGGTCGGAGAACAGGACCACGATCGTGTTGTCGCGCGCCCCGCTCTCGTCCAGCGCGTCGATCACGCGTCCGACACAGTCGTCGACGAATCGGACCGATGCCAGATACGACTGCACCGCATGGGCCCACTCTCCGCTTTCCTCGATCCATGACTGCTCCGGTGCCACATGCTTCTTCCGCGTGAGGTCGATGGCGTAGGCTGATAGATCATCCAGATCCTCCGCCTTCACTTCCGGCAGGCGGATCTCCTCCAGCGGATGCATGTCGAACCAACGCTTGGGAACAAACATCGGCACGTGAGGCCGATAGAAGCCGACCGCGAGGAAGAACGGCTTATTTTCCGGCAAGGCCGCCAACTTCTTCTCCGCCCAACCGGCGATCTTCGAGTCGGGCATCATCTCGTCCTTTTCCGGGAACGCGCCCCAGTCCCAAAGCGGGTGGCCGTGAGGCTGGCTGATCTTCTTCTTCGGCATCGGGCCGAAGCCACCGAAAGATCCCGCCCACTCCGGGAAATACTGCTTCGCCTCGACACTGTGGAACAACTTCCCCGCCGCCGCGACCTCGTAACCCTCCTTCGCAAACCGCTCCGGCATGGTCAGCACATCCTTCAACTCCGGCACCATGTTCAGCGACGGCGAGAGGAAGTAGATCCCGGAGGTTTCCGGATAGAGCGAGGTCATCAGACTCGCCCTCGACGGGTTGCACACCGCCGCCTGGCAGTGGGCGTTGGAAAACAAGACTCCCCGCTCCGCCAAGCGATCGAGATGAGGCGTCTTCGCCTGCGGGTGCCCACCAAGGCAACCGACCCAGTCGTTCAGATCGTCGATCGCGATCAGGAGCACGTTCGGGCGCTCCTTGGCCAGCCCCGGAGCCAGGAAGCCGGCCGACACCATGGCGGCACCGAGGAAGCATTTGAGGAAGGCATGCATCGTGCCTAATCCTTCACGGGTTCCAACACGACAGGCTCATCGCTCCACGTGGTCACCGTCTCGCGTTCCTTCACCGGATACCACGCTTCCAGTTTCTTCACCAACCGAGCGACCTCATCCGGACGTTCCGCGGCGAGGTTCTTGTTCTCATGCGGGTCGGCAACGAGGTCGTAGAGCTGCGGCCGGAAGTCCGTCGGAGGGTATTTGATCTGCCCCTGACGCCCGTCATAGGTGAGCAGCAGCTTCAAATGGTCATCAATTACCCAGCGATACATCAACGATGCCTCGGGTTTCATGATGTCGGCGATGTCATGCGCAAAGGACTCGCCATAAATGGTCTTTCTCTCCAAGGGCGCTTCTCCCTTCAAGGTCGGGAGCAAATTCAGCCCGGGAAAATCATGCGGAGCCTTGGCGCCGGTTGCCGCCACGATGGTCGGGGCGATATCCAGACTTGTGCACAGTTCCTTCCGCTCCCCCGGTTCAATCACACCGGGCCAGCGGAACATGATCGGCGTGCGCGTGCCGCCCTCGTTCGGACTGCGCTTGGAACGAATCGCATAGCTGCCGTTGTTCGGCATCTGAATCCATCCATTGTCCGTTACGTAAATCACCAGCGTGTCCTTGCTGACCCCCTTCTCGTCGAGTCCATCCAGCAGCTCGCCACAGGTTTCATCGAACCAATCGCACATCGCGTAGTAGCGCGCGACGGTCATCGGCAGCCCTTCACGACGGTACTTCGAAAACAGCCGTTCGGGCGGATTGTGGGGAGTATGCGGCAGGAACGGCGCATACCACAGGAAGAAGGGCTTCTCCTCCTTCACCGCCAGGTCGATGAAGTCAAAGACCGGCTTCATTCCCTTCCGCCCGATGTCCAAACCATCGTCTCCATGGCGGCCGCCCTTCTGCGGATAACCACGCGTCATGCCGTGGGTGAAACCACCCCGCTTGAAGTTGCCTTCCCACCACTTGCCCGATTGGAAACTCAGATAACCCTCATCCGCCAGCCACATCGGCAGCGCACCATGCCGGTCGATGTTCGAGATCAGCAACTCCTTCGCCGTTTTCCCCGCTTCCTCCACATGCTTCGCATTCGCTGCGGTCTTCGCGGGGTCGTTTCCGGTGATCAAGGTCTGATGGGAATAGAGCCCGGTGGCGATCGAGGTCAGCGCAGGACGACAGAGCGCCGTCGGCACGTAGCCACGGCTGAACACCGCACTCTCCTTCGCCAGCTGGTCAAGGTGAGGCGTCTTGATCTCCGGGTGCCCCATGAAACCGTAATCGGTCCATGACTGGTCGTCCGAAAGGATGATCACCACATTCGGCTGCTTGGCCTCAACAAGGCTACTCGAGAGGCCGACCGCGGCCACGCCCATAAGAATCCATTCTTTCATGTCCGGCCTTTACGCAGCGGCATTTGCGCAACCTTACAGAATCCTCCCTCATCAGCGACATTTTCGTGGCATCGCCGGGATCCTCGACCAAGACGCACAAAAGCCAGCCCCGGAGGACTGGCTTTTGGCTCAACTGAGTTGAAAAAAGTGGTGCGCACGAGAGGAATCGAACCTCCACGTCCGTGAGGACACATGAACCTGAATCATGCGCGTCTACCAATTCCGCCACGTGCGCTGTGACCGGTGAAACGCCGGGCGGCGAAAGCATCACGCCCGAGCAATTTTGGCAACACGAATTGTTCAAAAATCGATCATCCCCGCACGAACCCCGGGCGGACCCGCCTCAAACCCCGCCTTTCCCCGACCCCTCCATACCCACCACGGCAGGAAAAGCGCCGCCATCCTCCGGATTGCCTCCCTTTGCGCTTGGCAATCGACCACCAGCAGGCCGCAATCCCCGCCTTACAGCATGCCCGAGCCAGTCAACATCATCTGCATGAAGTGGGGCACCCGGTATCCGGCCCACTACGTGAACGTCCTCTATCGGTCGATTGAGCGGAATCTCTCCCGCCCCTTCCGCTTCATCTGCGTGACTGACGACACCACGGATCTCATCGAAGAAGTCGAGACCGCCGCCTTCCCGGAGAACCCCGGCATCACCCAGTCGAAGTGGCCGAATGTCTTCATGAAGCTCGTCATGACCCGGGACGGATACCTCAACCTGTCCGGCCCGACCCTGTTCCTCGACCTGGACCTCGTCATTCTCAATTCGATCGACTGCTTCTTCGACTACAAGCCCGGCAAGAACTGCATCATCCACAACTGGTGGGAGAAGCGGAAACAGATCTTCCGCAAACGGCCCGAGATCGGCAACTCGTCCATCTTCCGCTTCGAGGCAGGCAAGTCCCAGTACATCTACGACACCTTCATGAAGGAGATCGAGCGCGCCCAGGACCGTTCGATCTTCGTCACCGAGCAGCACTTCCTCACCTACGCCATGAAAGAGCGCTACTGGTGGCCCGAGGAATGGGTGCGCAGCTTCAAGTTCAACGTGCGCCCCCCCTTCCCGCTCAATCTCGTCATGAGCCCACCGCAACCGAAGGGCGCCAAGTTCCTCGTCTTCCACGGCCAACCGGATCCGCACGACGCCGTCAATGGATTCGAAGGCAAGAAGATTCACCACCGCGTCAAGCCGGTGCCATGGGTCGCCGACCACTGGAAGCTCTAGCAACCCCCATCGCTCCACCTCCTTCATGCAACTCTGGATCTGCCCAGTCCTCGCCTTCCTGCTTGGCTCGATTCCCTTTGGCCTCTTCATTGCCAGGCTCAAGGGCATCGACATCCGCGCCCATGGATCGGGCAACATCGGCGCCACCAACGTCCTGCGCGTCGTCGGCAAACAGTACGGCATCACCTGTCTCTTCCTCGATCTCCTGAAGGGATACATTCCCATCGTCATCGCGATCAACCTGATCCAGATCGACGGCAAGGCGATCGTGCCCCACCTCGGGTTCCTCGACGGACTCGCCATGCACCTGCCGGTGGAAAAGCAATTCACCGGTCAACTCGTCCACGTCATCACCGCGCTCTGCGCCGTGCTAGGGCACAACTACTCGCCGTGGGTCGGCTTCAAGGGAGGCAAGGGTATCGCCACCTCGGGCGGAGTCCTGCTCGGACTGATGCCGGCCGCCGTCGTCCTCCTCATCCTCGTCTGGATCATCCTCTTCGTGACCACCCGCTACGTCTCGATCGCTTCGATCGGTGCCGCCGCCGCCCTGCCCGTGCTGACCCACATCGGAGCTCGTTTTCACAAGAACGCCGACGGGATTTCACTGTGGGAAGCTGGAACCTGGAACAAGCCCTTGTTCTTCTTTTCACTCACCATCGGTCTGCTTGCGATCTGGAAACACCGCACCAACATCCAGCGCCTTCGTGAAGGCACGGAGCATCGCTTCAGCCGCAACAATACCAAGGAATCCTCATGATCCAACGCGCTGCCATTCTTGGAACCGGATCGTTCGGAACCGCCCTGGCCCACCTCATCGGCCAGTCGCTACAGGAAGTCGTCATGGTCGGCCGTGACCCGGAGGTCGCCGAGGGCATTACCCGCGACCATCGGAACCCGCGCTACATGACGAAATCGAGCCTGCCTGCCTCGGTCCGGGCTACGACTAGGCTCGAGGAAGCCGCCTCCGGTTTCCCCCTCATCCTCTTCTGTGTCCCCACCTCCGCCACGCGGGAAACCGCAACGCAGCTCGCAAATGCCGGACTCGATCCACAGACCGCCCTGCTTTCCTGTGCCAAGGGAATCGAACGTGGCACCGGCGAGCGCATGAGCACCATCATCGAAGCCTGCTGCCCGGGGCACCCGGTAGCGGTGCTGTCGGGCCCCAATCACGCCGAAGAGATCGCCACCGACCTCGCCACCTGCGCCGTCATCGGCTGCTGTGACGAGGCATTGGCCCGCGACCTCCAGACCCTCTTCACCTCGCCGAATTTCCGCAGCTACACCAGCGACGACCTCGCCGGCATCGAGCTCGGCGGGGCGATCAAGAACGTCTACGCCATCGCCGCCGGCATCACCTCCGGGCTCGGACTCGGCGACAACGCCATCGCCGCCCTCGTCACGCGCGCCCTCGCCGAAATGACGAGGCTCGGCGTGCAACTCGGTGGCCGGATCGAAACCTTCAGCGGGCTCTCCGGCGTCGGTGACCTGATCGCCACCTGCTTCTCGGTCCATTCACGCAACCACCGCGTCGGTCTCGCCCTCGGTGAAGGCCGGTCGCTGAAGGAAGCCGTCGACCAACTCGGCATGGTCGCGGAAGGCGTGCCGAACACCCAATCGATCTACGAGGCCGCGCGTCGGGTCGGCGCCCGCACTCCCATCATCGATGCCGTCTATGCCGTGCTCTACGAGCACAAGCCCGCCGGCCATGCCCTGAAAGAATTGCTCACCCGCGATCCACGCCCAGAAACCGACTGACATGTCCGATACCCTTGAAGCCCCTGCGGAACCAAAACAGGGCATCATCCGCCGACTCTACGCCTGGACCATCTCATGGGCGGACCGCCCCGGAGGCACTTGGGCCCTCTTCCTGATCGCCTTCGCGGAATCCTCCTTCTTTCCGATCCCACCCGACGTCCTCCTGCTCGCCCTCGTTTTTGGGGCCCGGGACAAGTGGGCAAAGTATGCCCTCGTTTGTACGGCAGGCTCCGTACTCGGGGGGATCCTCGGATGGCTGATCGGCTGGGGGCTGGCCGAGTCGGTCGCCAAGCCACTCCTGGGACTCTTCGACCCCGATGGACATACCCAGGAACAGATCCAGACCTGGTATGCCGAATACGGCTTTTGGGGCATCCTGATCGCCGCCATCACCCCCATCCCCTACAAGGTGTTCACCGTGGCCTCCGGACTCTTCCACTACAACCTTCCGCTCCTCATCGGTGCTTCCATCATCGGCCGCGGTTTCCGCTTCTTCGTCGTCGCCGGCATCATCCGGGTCTTCGGTCCGAAGATCCGCCCCTACATCGAGAAGCACCTCGAGTGGTGGTTCCTCGCCTTCGGAGTCCTGCTGATCGGCGGCTTGTTCGCGATCAAGTTCTTCGGGCACTGACCCCCGCCTCCCTGCACGCGCCGATTCGAAGCCCCGAAACCCGGTTCCATGGCCTCCTTCGTCATCTCCCTCGCCGCCCTGCAGTCCAATTCGGGCATCCTGCGGCACATCCGTGAAGAGGCCGATTGCCGCATCGTCCTCGCCCTGAAGGGCTTTTCATGCTGGAAGGCCTTTCCCTCGATTCGGGACGACCTCGACGGCTGCTGTGCCTCCGGACTCTGGGAAGCCCGGCTCTCACACGAACACTTCGGCAAGCACACCCTGACCTACTCCCCGGCCTATCAGGAGGATGAAATCAGGGCGCTGCTGGAATTCACCCACCACCTGGATTTCAATTCACTGACCCAGTGGCAGCAATTCGAGCCACTCGTCCGCAGTCATCCGCGCTACCTCGCGGGTGAGATCCAGTGCGGCCTGCGGATCAACCCCGAGCACTCCACCGGAGACACCCCGCTCTACGACCCGTGCACCCCGGGATCCCGGCTCGGCATCACCATCGACCAACTCGCCGGGCAGGACCTGACCGGTCTCAGCGGGCTTCATTTCCACACCCTCTGCGAACAGGGCGCCGATGACCTCGAGTCGACCCTCGATGCGGTCGATCGACGTTTCGGTGACCTACTACGCTCCTCGCAGTTCCAGTACCTCAATCTCGGCGGTGGTCATTGGATCACCAAGCCCGACTACGACCGCAGGCTTCTCGTCGACCTGATCCGTCGGACCCGCGAACGCTATCAGCTCGAGGTCTGGCTGGAACCCGGAGAAGCCGTCGCCATCCACACCGGTGTGCTTCGGGCGACCGTCATCGACGTCTTCGAAAGCATGGGGCATCGGCATGCCATCCTCGACGTCTCCGCCACCGCGCACATGCCCGACGTCCTCGAGATGCCCTACCGCCCGGATGTCTTTCTCGCCGAGCCCGGCACCCACCCGCCATCGGACTCGCCCCGTCCCGCCGTGACAATTGATGGCGAAAGCTACCACCCGACCACTGACCCGGCTCAGGCAAACGCTGCCCCCTCCGGGAACGATCGGATCTACCGGCTCGCCGGTCCAACCTGCCTCGCCGGCGACGTCATCGGCGACTACGGTTTCCATCGGCCCCTGGTGGCCGGGGACACCCTCGTCTTCGACGACATGGCGCACTACACGATGGTGAAGACCTCCACCTTCAACGGCGTCCCCCATCCCGACATCGTGCTGCAGCATCCGGATGGACGATTGGAAACCATCCGCCGGTTCGACTACTCCGACTTCAGGGACCGATTGGCATAAACTCATCCCGGCCATTCATGATCCCCGAGCTCCCCATCTTCAGCGACCTCTTCTGGCTCTTCTTCGGATTCGCCACGAGCATCCTCATGCTCAGTATCGCAGTGGCTTTCCGAAACCTCCGCACGGCTGCTTCGAGGGGCCTGCTGTTGGCGGCCATCATGGATCTTCCCTGCGCCACCTTCACCACCTGCTTTTGGAACGTCTGGCCCTACGGGTTCCTTGGTGACGGCGGGTTTTCAACCACCGACACCACCGATCTCGAAAGTGCTTTCGAGACCATCGAACCCGTCTTCAGTAATCTCTCGACTCTTCTGTTCCTGATCTGGATGGTTTGCCTCTTGTTCGTGGCGCTCCGGTGGCGACAGGAACACAAACGTCTCCACGAACTTCAGCACATCCTCGAGCAAAAGATCCACAGTGTGCCTCCATCCAACGAGGCCCCCTGAAATCCCTCACTTTTGTCTCTTCACCATCCAACATTTCCGAACTCCCTTCCGACCCATGGCACCGACCTCACCTGAACGCCCTTGGACCCCAGAACGCTCCGCCGAACTCTACGGCACCAAGGACTGGGGACACGGATTCTTCGACGTCAACGACGACGGCCACGCCACCGTGCGACTGCAGGATGGCGACGGCTTCCAGGACGTCTCCCTCCACAACATCATCGAGGGTTTGCAGGACCGTGGCACCGCCCTCCCTGTTCTCCTCCGTTTCCGGGACATCCTTCAATCCCGGATCGCCGAACTCAATGAGTCGTTCCAGTCCGCCATCAAGAAGACGAAATACCGCGGCAACTACCGCGGCGTCTATCCCATCAAGGTGAACCAGCAACGGCAGGTCATCGAGGAGATCACCGAGTTCGGGAAGAAGTTTCACTACGGTCTTGAGGCCGGATCGAAGCCGGAATTGATCGCCGCCCTGTCGCACATGCACGACACCGAGGCCTACCTGATCTGCAACGGTTACAAGGACGAGGAGTTCATCGACCTCGCCCTCCACGCCCAGAAGATGGGCCTGAAGGTGATGCTCGTCCTCGAGATGCCCACCGAGCTCGATCTCGTCCTCCAGCGTTCCCAACATCTCGGCGTGCTGCCGAATCTGGGAGTGCGCGTGCGCCTTTCCACCAAGGGCGCCGGACACTGGGAAGAGAGCGCGGGCGACCAATCGGTCTTCGGCCTGTCCGCCGCCCAGGTCATCGCCGTCGTCGACCGCCTCCGCGAGAGCGGACACCTCGGCTGCCTCAAGATGCTCCACTACCACCAGGGAAGCCAGATCCCCAACATCGCCTCCATCCGCGAGGGTGCGACCGAGGTCGCGCGGATGTATTGCGACCTGGTGAAGGAAGGTGCACCCATGGGAGTGCTCGACATCGGAGGAGGTATGGCCGTCGACTACGATGGCTCCCACACCAACTTCGAGTCCTCCTGCAACTACTCCGTGCCGGAGTACTGCGCCGATGTCATCGAAACGATCATGCAGATCTGCGACAAGAACGGGGTGAGCCATCCCGATCTCATCTCCGAGTCGGGGCGGGCCATCGTTGCCTACTACTCCGTCCTTGTCTTCAACATTCTCGACGTCTCAACCGTTCAGACCACCGAGGAAGCTCCCCCGGTCCCCGACGAAGCCCCACAGAACCTCGTCAACCTCATCCAGGTCGGCAAGGATCTGGCACCGCACAACCTGCAGGAGTGCTTCAACGACGCCACCTACTACCGCGATCAGGTCCGCGCCCAGTTCTTCTACGGGAACGCCACCCTGCGGGAGCGCGCACTCGCCGAATCGTGGTTCTGGCACCTCGTCACGCGCATCTCGAAGATGCTTCAGAAGCTCGACCACATCCCGGAGGACCTCAGGGAATTGTCGGACAGCCTCTACGACTTCTACTACGGCAACTTCAGTTTGTTCCAGTCGCTGCCCGACTCCTGGGCCATCAAGCAGCTGTTCCCGGTCATGCCGCTGCACCGTCTGGAGGAACGGCCCCGGCATCGTGCCGTGCTCGCCGACATCACCTGCGACTGCGACGGAAAGATCGACCGCTTCATTGATCGTGAGGACGTCCGCAAGGTCCTTCCCCTGCACGAACTGCGCCCGGATGAACCCTATCAGATCGGGGTCTTCCTCGTCGGCGCGTATCAGGAGACCCTCGGCGACCTTCACAACCTGCTCGGGGACACCAACGTCGTCGGCGTTCACCTCGAGAACGGCAAACCAGTCTACTCCCACGAGGTGGAGGGCGATACGGTGGCCGACGTACTTTCCTACGTCGAATACGACCCGAAGGAACTCGTCACTCGCTTCCGGGAGTTTGCCGAGCGTGCGGTCAGCCAGGGCCGCATCAGCCCCAAGGAAAGGCGCCACGTCATGGACCTGTTCCGCGCGGGCTTGAATGGCTACACCTACTTCGAGGACTGATTCCCCCGCATCAAGCGCCGCAGCACGCCAGCGCGTTGGCTGCGGCATACTGCTTGGCGTGACTCAGGCTGATCTTCACATCCGTGATGCCGTTCGCTTCCGCGAAGGCCTTCCCCGCACCGGAGAGCAAGAGCTTGGGAGCACCCAGGGCGTCGCGGGTGATTTCCATGTCGGTCCAGTTGAGGTCCTTTCCCACGCCGGTCCCAAAAGCCTTGGAAACCGCCTCCTTGGCGGCGAAACGGGCGGCATAGTGAGGCCTTGGGTCACGCTGGGAGTCGCAGTAGGCCCGCTCTGTCTCGGTGAAAACCTTCTCCGCGAAACGCTCGTCGTAACGGTCCAGAAGCAGACCGATTCGCTCGATCTCGACCACGTCCACCCCGATGCCGAAAATTGTCATCCCTGGTAAGCGGCCATGGCCTCCTTCATCTCACGCACAGCCGCGGTCATCCCGACTTGCACCGCGCGCGAAACGATCGTGTGCCCGATGTTCAGTTCGGACAGATGGGGCACCATGAACAACTGCGACAGATTCCGGTAGTTGATCCCGTGCCCGGCATTCACCTGCAGGTCCATGCCCGCCGCCACCCGGGCCGCCTCGACCAGACGGTCGACCTCGACCGCCACATCCTCGTTCTCCGCATTGGCGAAACAACCGGTGTGCAGTTCGATCATCTCGGCACCGCATTCCGCGGCGGCCTCGATCTGCGGCAGATCCGGATCGATGAACAACGACACCTTGATGCCGGCATCCTGCAGCCTCTTCGTGCAGGCGTTCACCTCCTCGAGACGGCTCAGAACGTCCAGCCCCCCCTCGGTCGTGACTTCCTCGCGGGTCTCGGGAACCAGGCAGGCGAACTCCGGTTTGAGACGAAGCGCCATCGCAATCATCTCCTCGGTCACCCCCATCTCGAAATTCAGCGGCAGCGATGATCCCGACCGCACTTCGAAGGCATCGCGCTCCTGCATGTGACGTCGGTCGCCACGCACGTGGATCGTGATCGAATCCGCGCCGCCAGCCTGCGCATCAAGCGCCGCCTGCAGGGGCGAGGGCTCCGCATTCGGCGAATCCGGCAGAAGCGCGTAGCGCGCCTGCCGGAGCGTGGCCACGTGGTCGATATTGACTCCCAGAAGCATTGCCGCGGCGGATCAGTGTCTGAAGTGGCGGTGTCCGGTGAAGACCATCGCAATACCGGCGGCGTCCGCGGCGGCGATGACCTCTTCATCCCGGATCGAGCCACCCGGCTGGATGCAAGCGGTGGCTCCGGCATCGATCGCGGTCTGCAGGCCGTCGGCGAACGGGAACATCGCATCCGATGCGATGACCGAACCTTCGAGAGAAAGTCCGGCGTCCCCTGCCTTCCACACGGCGATCCGTGAACTGTCGATCCGGCTCATCTGGCCGGCACCAATGCCGAGCGTGCGGTCTTCCTTCGCGTAAACGATGG
The DNA here is from genome assembly GCF_016595525.1 of Haloferula rosea. Lineage (GTDB taxonomy): Bacteria > Verrucomicrobiota > Verrucomicrobiia > Verrucomicrobiales > Akkermansiaceae > Haloferula > Haloferula rosea. The sequence goes on along the minus strand of NZ_JAENII010000018.1, from coordinate 43,542 downwards.
CGTTGGACTTCACGTGCTTCACGACACGCCATGCGAAGCGCATTGCACGCATTTCCTCACTGGTCGGCGGACGCTTGGTCACCACCTTGCTCTCCAGGTCATCAAGACCGAGCGCCGAGTGGTCGCGGTCCATCACCATGAAGCCACCCGGGCTCGAACGAATGAGGGGCTCCTTCTTCGCGCTGAGATAAGCCTCGTTCATCTTCATCAGACGGAGGTTCTTCTTCTTCTGCAGCACGGCACGCGCCTCAGGCTCGTAGTCGGGAGCGATGATCACATCGGTGAATATCTCGGAGATGATCCGGGCCACGCCTTCGGTCAGAGGGCGGTTGCAGACAATCACGCCACCGAAGGGAGCCTGCTTGTCGGTTTCAAAGGCCTTCTTCCAGGCCTCACGCAGGTCACCATCATCCTGACCCACACCGCATGGATTCGTGTGCTTGAGGATGCCGATCGTCGGGCGGACGAAGTCGAGGATCAGGTCAGCCGCGGCCTCGATATCGAGTATGTTCGTGTAGCTGAGCTCCTTGCCCTGGAGCTGACTGAAACAACTACTAAATCCACCATAGATCGCGGCCTTCTGGTGGGGGTTGTCGCCGTAGCGAAGCTCCATGTCCAGGGGCAGGTTGAGCGAATAATTGCAGCCGGTTCCCTGGTCGCACTTGCCGAGGAAATTGGTGATCGCACCGTCATACTCCGACGTGCGCTGGAAAACCTTCACGGCGAGCGACTCGCGGAACCCAAGGGTGGTGTCACCCTCGTGATCCTTCATTTCCTCGATCACCCGTGCATAGTCAGCCGGGTCCGTGACCACGGTCACGCTGTTGTAGTTCTTCGCCGCGCTGCGGAGCATCGAAGGCCCACCGATGTCGATGTTCTCGATCGCTTCGGCCAGGGTGACGTCCTCCTTCGCGACGGTCGCCTCGAATGGGTAGAGATTGACCACCACCAGGTCGATCGCGGGAATGTCATGCTCCTTGGCCTGCTCGAGGTGGAGCTTGTCATCGCGCTTGTGGAGCAAGCCACCGTGGACCTTCGGGTGGAGCGTCTTCACCCTGCCCTCGAACAACTCGGGGGCACCGGTGAACTCGGACACGTCGATCACCGGGAGCCCGGCATCGCGCAGGGCCTTGGCGGTGCCGCCGGTCGAGAGGAGTTCGACTCCCATGTCGTGGAGTTCTTTGGCGAAGTCGGCGAGGCCGGACTTGTCGGATACGGAAAGGAGGGCGCGCTGGATGGACATCTGGGTGGAAAAGATTGTGCCCTCGCGTACCCCCACCCCTTGCCCCGGGCAAGCCTCAATCAACCGGACCCCACGCCGAGTCGCCACCCCCTCCGGCGGAAGCCGTGGTCCCGGTCAGGTTCCGACAATCCTCTGTTTCAGCTCCCCAAGCCCCTCCACCCCGCATTCCACGCAGTCTCCGGGGTCCAGAAACCGCGGTGGTTTCATGCCGCCGCCCACCCCGGCAGGGGTGCCGGTTGCAATGACGTCGCCGGGCAGGAGACTCATGAATCGGCTGATGTAGCTGATCAGGAAGGCCACGGGATGCATCATGTCGCCGGTCCAGCCGTTCTGGCGCATCTCGCCATTGACCTTGCACCAAAGACGGAGCCCCTGAGGATCAGGAACTTGCGACGCCGGAGTCAACCATGGCCCCATCGGAGCAAAGCCATCGCTGCTTTTCCCCTTCACCCACTGCCCGCCCATTTCCTTTTGGAAGGCCCGCTCAGAGTAGTCGCAGAATACCGAATAGCCCGCGACATGGCTCAGGGCATCCCGCTCCGCCACGTCCCGGGTGGTCCGGCCGATCACCACCGCCAGCTCCACCTCGTAGTCCAATTTGCGTGAGCCCCGCGGCCTCACGACCTCGTCGTAAGGCCCGCTCCACGCCGAATTCGCCTTCATGAAGAGAACTGGCTCGGTCGGGATCTCCTCGTCGAACTCCTTGGCGTGCTCGAGGTAGTTCTTGCCCACGCAGACGATCTTCGGCGGACGCTCGACCGGAGGCCCCAGACGGGCTCCGGCAGGGATCGATTCACCGTCCGGACATCCGTCGTCCACCCACGCCTGCAGGGCTTCCACGCCACCCAGGGCGAAAAAGCCCTCATCGTAGTCGTGAAACTGCCCGCTGGCATCCACACGACGACCATCCTCGAGAATCACTCCAGGCTCCTCGCGCCCCGGCTCACCAAAACGAATCAATTTCACGGCTCGTCACCTAACATAATCCGACAATCCAAGTCAAAGCCCCGAATTCCCCGATCCGTGCGCCCCATTTCCGTCGCCGACCCGGCCGCCATTCGCTCGTCCCGCCATCCTTTGGGCTTTCCGCTTCGGCGCGGATGGTCTATCCCCCGCCGCCCACGATGTTCGAAGTTCTCCATCGCGACCCAGCCACGTCCGCCCGGACCGGACGCCTCCAGCTTGCCCACGGCACGGTGGAAACTCCGATTTTCATGCCCGTCGGCACCCAGGGGTCGGTCAAGACCCTCCATCCCGATGATCTCGAGACGCTCGGCGCCCAGATCATCCTGGGAAATACCTATCACCTCTGGCTGCGGCCCGGCCACGAATTGATCCGCGACCTCGGCGGACTCCACAAGTTCGCCTCGTGGGACCGCCCCATCCTGACCGATTCAGGTGGATTCCAGGTCTGGTCGCTCGCGAAGCTCCGCAAGATCACCGAGGAAGGCGTGCGCTTCCAGAATCACCTCGATGGCGCGCGCATGCTCCTCACGCCCGAGCTGAGCATGGAAATCCAGGCGTCCCTTGGCTCAGACATCGCCATGCTCTTCGACGAGTGCCCGCCCTACCCATGTGAGGAGAAATACGCGGCGGAGTCCCTTGGCCTGACAACCCGCTGGGCAAGACGCTGCAAGGACTGGATCGTCGCCAACGAGCCGAAATCCGGCGACGGCCGACAGTGCCACTTCGGCATCGTTCAGGGCTCCACCTGGGCCGACCTCCGCGAGCAGTCCGCCCGCGAGCTCGTGGAACTCGACTTCGACGGCTACGCCATCGGCGGCGTCTCCGTGGGCGAGCCGGAGCACGAAATGTTCCGCGCGATTGAGAACGCCGTCCCATTTCTCCCCGAGGACAAACCCCGCTACGCGATGGGCCTCGGAACTCCACCCCAAATTCTCGAGATGATCGGCCGGGGTGTGGACATGTTCGACTGCGTCATGCCCACCCGCGTGGCACGTCACGGACAGGCCTTCACGCTGGACGGACCGATCCACATCAAGAACCTCGAGTTCGAGCGCGACGAATCACCGCTTTGTGAGTCGGCCCACCCCCACGTCGCACGCTTCTCCAGAGCCTACATCCGCCACCTTTTCCGTGCTGGTGAAATCCTCGCTTTGCGGTTGCTTTCCTTCCACAATCTGCATTTCCTCCTCGCTCTCGCTGGCCAAGCACGGTCTGCGATCCAAGACGGTAACTTCCCAGAATTCAAGGACTCCTTCATCCGCCGCTACACCAAGGCATGACCGACATGATCTCTCCAAGCACCTTCCTCCTCGCCCAAGCCGAAAACGCCGCCCAATCAACCGGGGGTGGCGGCCTCCTCGGGAACCCACTCGTCATGATGGGTTTGATGATCGTGATGTTCTACTTCCTGCTCATCCGTCCTCAACAGAGGCAGCGGAAGGAACTCCAACAACGGATCGATTCCCTCAAGAACGGCGACCGCGTCATCACGACCGCCGGCATCCACGCCATCGTTCACAACATCAAGGATAAGACCGTGACCCTCAAGATCGCCGATGGCACCATGGTCGAGTTCGACAAGCAGGCCGTCGCCAGCGTTCACAAGAAGGAAAGCAAGGGTGGCTCGAAGCCCAAGAGCACCAAAGCCGACCCGGCCGACATGACCGAGGCTCCCAAGGGCGAATGACCGCTCCGCTGCGACCCACCGTCGCAGCTCCCCCTCGTGGCCACCGCGCCGCCTGACTGACCAAAGTTCTCTTCCATCATGACTTCACCTCTCCTCGCTCTTGAGCTCGTGTCCGACCCGCTGGTTCTATTCCTGTCGGGTCTCGCGCTTCTGATCCTCTTCATCTGGTACTTCGCCACGGAGTCCGACCGCCGCAAGCGCAACATTGGCACCATCCTCATCCTCGGCCTCTGCTCGATCTGCCTTCTCGCACTCATCCCACCGAGCAAGACCCTCAAGGGCGGCATCGACATCGTCGGTGGCTCGGCCTTCACCCTGCGGGTGCAGCCGAATATCGATCCAACCACCGGAGAGGTCATCCCACTCAGCCCGACCAGCCTGGATCAGGCGGTCGAAACCATCGAGAAGCGCCTCAACGGTGGCGGTATCAGTGACATGCTCATCGCCAAGAGCGGCACCGACACCATCATCCTCCAGATGCCCGGCATGGACCCTGAGTCCGCTGCAGAGGTTCGCGAAACCCTTCAGAAGGTCGCCAAGCTCGAGCTGAAGGAAGTCAGCAACAAGAGCCGCCAACTCGCCGAACTCGTCTACAACGGCGAGGAAGTCGTCCCCGGTTTCTCCGCCTATAAATACGAAGGCGAAACCCGCACGGGTGAGCCTTACACTGAATACCTTCTCCTCGACAACCGCCCCGCCGTGGACGGCAAGGACGTCGCCGATGCCTGGCCGCAGACCCAAGGCGCGGACCACCAGGTCGGCATCAAGCTCACCGGTGAAGGCGGTGAGAAAATGGGCAACCTCACCCAGAACATGGAGCTCGGCTCGGACCGCATCGCCGTGCTGCTGGACAACGAAGTCATCACCGCGCCGGTCGTCCAGGACCGCCTGCGCAGCAACTTCGTGATCATGGGTCAGCGCAACTTCGACGAGGCCAGCAAGCTCGCGAGCCAGCTCCTCAACCCGATGGAGAACGCCCTCGACATCGAGGAAGAACGCACGGTCTCCCCCAGCCTCGGCATCGCCGTCGTCAAGCAGGGCACGACCTCCGCGCTCGTCGGCCTCGCCCTGACCGCTGTCTTCATCCTGATCTACTACCGCATGGCAGGCATCGTCGCGCTCTTCGCACTGGTGACCAATGCCATCCTGATCTTCGGAGCCATGGCCATGTTCGGCTTCACCTTCACCCTTCCGGGGATCGCCGGCATCATCCTCACCATTGGTATGGCGGTCGATGCCAACGTTCTGATCTACGAACGACTGCGGGAGGAACTGGAGAACGGCAAGTCGCTCGCAAATGCCATCGACACTGCCTACGAAAAGGCATTCTCCGCCATTTTCGACTCCAACATCACCTCGCTGCTGTCCGCCGGCGTCCTGCTCAGCATGGCAAGCGGCACCGTCAAGGGGTTCGCGGTCACGCTGACCGTCGGCCTCCTTGCCTCGATGTTCTCGGCCATCCTCGTCACCCGCGTGTTCTTCCGCTGGGCGACCGACACGGGAATGCTCAAGAAGCTCTCCCTGCTGAACCTCTTCAAGAAGACCAACTTCGACTTCCTCGGCAAACGCAAGACCGCCTTCATCATCTCGATGGTTCTGGGCATCACGGCCATCTCCGGATTCGCCATCAAACGCACCAATGCGCTTGGCGTTGACTTCACCGGTGGCACGATCATCAGCTTCCAGTTCCAACCCGATCAGGACGGCATCCGCCAGACCGATGCTGAGAACGCCCTCAAGGACCTCAACACCAAGGCTCGCCCGATGGTGCAGGAAGAGAAGGTTCCCGGCAGCGGTGAATTGCTCACCATCCGTGTCGATACGGAGGATGTCGTGAAGGTGGAGGAAACCCTCCGCGCCGCATTCCCCGTCCTCGGTGAACGCATCCCGAATCCCTCCTCGGCTGGCGACACCAAGTGGGCGATCGACGCATCCAAGGAAAGTGTCTCCGCCACCGCCGGTGCGGCATTCCTGACCAACTCCGGCATCGCCCTTCTCGTCGGCCTGATCGCGATCTCGATCTACATCAGCATCCGCTTCGAGTTCTCCTTCGCCCTCGGTGCCTTCGTCGCGGTAGTCCACGATGTGATCATCGCCGTTGGCCTCATCATCCTGATGGGCGGCGAGCTTTCTCTCATCCATGTGGGTGCGATCCTCACGATCGCCGGTTACTCGATCAACGATACCATCATCGTGTTCGACCGGATCCGGGAATCCCTGCTGACGACGTCCGGCAAGGTCGAGAACCTGATGAATCAGGCGATCAACGCAACCCTGTCACGGACCTTGCTCACCTCGACCACCACCATCACGACCGTGGCCATCCTGGCCATCTTCGGCGGTGCTTCGCTGCGCGAGTTCTCTACGATGATCCTCGTCGGACTCGTGATCGGCACCTACTCGTCGATCTTCGTCGCCTCGCCCGTGGTGCTGCTCTCCAGCAAGGGCAAGAACCTCCGCCGTCAGGTGCTCGACGCCAGCCTTGCCGGTGACACGGCCGCCAACGCCTGAGGCTCCGCAACCATTCCCCGTGTTTTCCTCGACTGCGGACCCTCATGGGTCCGCAGTTTTGCGTTCACCTGATCGGCTCATCTGCCGCGTCATCGATATTCTCCTTTCCAGCCAATCCGGGTTTCCTCCAGCATCGCCAACATGAAGCGCCTGCTTCCCCTGATTTTCCTCCTCCCCGCTTCGGCCCACGAAACCGACGACTCCTCCAGCGACCTGCTCTACGGCGTCGAAGTCCTGACCGGCTACCGATCGGAATACATCGATCGTGGCTTCAAGCTCGCCGATGGCCTGCTGGAAGTGCAGCTCGGCGCCGAGGTCGCGCTGAGCAACGACTGGATTCTCGATTTCGGTGCCTGGTATGGCACCGAGACTGGCTCCGGGTCCTTCGATCAAACCAGCGCCTTCCTCGGACTTCGCTTCGAGGCTGACACCTGGCAGACCGGACTCGATCTTGCCTACAACAGCTACTCAGACCTGATTTTCCAGGACGGCCTGCAGGTCGGCCCGTATTTTGATTGGTTTTTCGGCGATGACTGGCGCGTCGGAACCGCCGTTGAATACGACAGCGGCGCCGATGGCTGGTATGGCAAGGTCGAAGCCGAGTGGAGCAAACCCACCGGAGAGGACTCCTACCTGAGCCTGCTTGGTGGACTCAGCGCCACCTCGGATTTCTACAGCCAGAGCGGTGGTAACGACGGCTTCGCACGCCTCTCTTGGACCTACCAGATCAACCGCCACGTCGCCCTGACGCCCTTTATCGGCACCTCGATCGCCATGGATTCCAACCGCAGCAACCGGGTTTTCGGTGGGCTCTGGTTTGCCGTGAATTTCTGATTTCCCCTTGGTTGCGGCTTTCCCCCAGTGGGCTGCACCCCTCTGAACACGGCGGCAAGGTGTCGAAAGCGCCCGATCACCTCCGAAACGCCGCCAAATCGGCCTGTCGATCAGAGAAAACGCGTAGCTTGGACCCCATGGCTGACCGATCCAACCCACCCTGCAGAAACCTGATTTCCAAGTCATGATTTTCGTTCTGGCACGCTTGTGAAAAGTTTCACAAACCCCTTGCCCGTGACCCCGACATGTCGCCTTATTCCCCGCGCCGGGATTATTTATGAGCCGTTCATCCACGACTGATTACGAAGCACCAGACATTGCCTCGAAAGCCGCTGACTACCAGGCGGAAACCGAGGACATGATGGGCGAGAAGATGGTCCTCAACATGGGCCCCTCCCACCCCGCGACCCACGGCGTGCTGCGCCTGGTGCTGGAATTGGACGGTGAGAAGATCAACAAGGCGGACCCGGACATCGGCTTTTTGCACCGCGGCGACGAGAAAATCGCCGAGAACATGCACTACAACCAGTTCGTCCCCTACACCGACCGACTGGATTACCTCGCCCCCTTGGCCAACAATGTCGCCTACGCCTGCGCCGTTGAGAAGCTGATGGACTGGGAGCTGCCTCCACGTGGACAGGCCCTGCGAGTCCTTTGCTGCGAACTCGCACGCATCTCCTCGCACATGCTCGGAGTCGGCGTCTGCGCCATGGACGTGGGTGCCATGACCGTCTTCCTCTACACCTTCACCGAGCGCGAAAAGGTCTACAACCTGTGTGAGCAGCTCACCGGAGCCCGCTTCACCACCTCCTACACCCGCGTCGGCGGACAGGTCCGCGACATGCCTCCCGGCTTCGATGCCGCGGTGCGCAAATTCCTCAGCGAGTGCGAACAGACCATCGACGAGGTCGGCAAGCTGCTCGACAAGAACAAGATCTTCATCCAGCGGATGGCCGACATCGGCGTGATCAGCGGAAAGAACGCACTCGATTGGGGCCTCACCGGCCCGAACCTCCGCGCATCCGGAGTGCCACGCGATCTCCGCAAGGACAATCCTTACCTCGGCTACGAGAAGTATGACTTCGACGTCGTCGTCGCCGATGAAGGCGACTGCTACGCCCGCTATCAGGTACGCATGGAGGAAATGAAGCAGTCCATCCGGATCTGCCGCCAGGTTCTCGACACCATGCCGGATGGCCCTGTGAACATCGCCCACACCAAAAGCATGCTTCCCGACAAGGAGCGCGTGCTGATGTCGATGGAGGAGCTCATCCAGCACTTCATCGTCGCCACCCAGGGCATCGACGCTCCGGAGGGTGAGGTCTATTTCGGGGCGGAGAATCCGAAGGGAGAACTCGGTTTTTACATCCACTCGACCGGCGGCGGCGTGCCGAACCGGCTGAAGATCCGCAGCCCCTCCTTCTGCAACCTCTCGCTCTGTTCCACCCTTCTTCCCGGTCACATGGTGTCGGACATCCCCGCGATTCTCGGCTCGCTCGATTTTGTGATGGGCGAATGTGACCGCTGACTCCGCTATCCCGGTGTATTATGAAAGCAAACCTCCTCATCGCACTCGCTCTCGCCACCACCCTGATCACCGCCCGCGCGGAGACCTGGACAAGCTCTGACGGTCGCACGGCCAACATGACGCTGGTCGAAGTCACCGAAGAAGACGGCGAAAAGGTCGGCAAGTTCAAGCTCCGCAACGGAAAGACCACAACCATCAAGGCTTCCGGACTGTCTGAAGCGGATGCCAAGCGTCTCGCCGAGTGGGTCGATCCCAACGCGCCGGAGCCTGCCGGACCTGAAAGCGTCTTCGACGACGTTCTCGAGGGAAACCTCCTCCGCCTTGATGGCAAGTCCCTCAAGAAGTGCGAAGACGCGACCCAGCCCCAGAAATACTACGTGTTCTACTACACCGCGTCATGGTGCCCGCCCTGTCAGGCATTCACCCCGTCGCTGGTGGATTGGTACAACGACAACAAGAACGACAATTTCGAACTGGTCCTGATCACCTCTGACCGGGATGAAGATTCGATGGAAGGCTACGCCAAGGACAAGAAGATGCCCTGGCCACAACTCAAGTTGAAGGACGCCTCCAAATTCAAAAGCAAATTCAATCACGGTGTCAGCGGAATTCCTTCGCTCATCGTCTGTGACCTGGAAGGCAAGAACCTCGGCAACTTCCGAGGCAACCTCCCGGGTCTGACTGATCTCGTCAAAGACTGATCCACTCACATGTCCAAGACCATCCTCGAGGAAACCATCGCTTCGCCGGAAACCCCCGGCAGCAAACATTTTCCGCCCTTCGCTCCGAGTGACGCACTCGAGGCGGAAGCCGCCAAACGTCTCGCGCAGTTCCCGGACGACCAAAAACGGTCGGCCGTGCTGCCCATTCTCCACCACATTCAGCACCACCATGGTTTCCTCTCCGGAGAAGCCATCAACTGGACCGCGGAACGGGTGGGTATCGAGCCGATCAAGGTCGTCGAGGTGGTCACTTTCTACCCGGGTTTTCGCCAGACGGCCCCGGGCAAGTTCCACGTCCGGGTCTGCCGCACCCTCTCATGTGCCATGGGCGGATCCTACGAATTGATGGATCGACTCTGCGAAATCACGGGCATCGACCGCGATTCGCTCGATCCCCATCACCACCCGATCGCCGTGTCGCCTTGCGGCACCTGGTCGGTGGAGTTCGCCGAATGTCTCGCCTCCTGCGGCACGGCCCCCGTCTGCCTCGTGAATGATGACTTCCACGAAGGCGTCGATGCCGACAAGGCGCAGGGCCTTCTTGACGGCTATTCGAAGTAATACCTCAGAACTTTTCCGCCATGAGCGAAATCCAATACCTCGAAGGCAAGCAGCCTGACCCCCGTGAACACCGCCTCATCTTCAAGAATGTGGACCGGGTCGGATGGGATCCATCCATTGACTGCTATCTCAACGACGGTGGTTACGAGCAGCTGAAGAAGGCCATGGACATGGACCCCAAGTTCATCACCGAAGAGGTGAAGAAATCGGGTCTTCGCGGCCGTGGAGGCGCGGGTTTCCCGACCGGCATCAAGTGGACCTTCATCCCGCCGAACAACACCAAGCCGGTCTATCTGATCTGCAACTGCGACGAATCGGAGCCGGGCACCTTCAAGGATCGTTACATCGTCCACCAGGACCCGCACCAACTCATCGAAGGGATGGTCATCTCATCCTTCGCGGTGGGTGCCCACGTCGCCTACATCTACATTCGCGAGGAATTTCCCGAAGCCGCCAAAATCCTCGAGAACGCCATCGAAGAGGCCCGCGAAAAGAACTTTGTCGGCAAGAACATCCTCGGCTCGGGCTTCGATCTGGAAATCTACGTTCACCGCGGCGCAGCTGCCTACATCTGTGGTGAGGAAACCGGATTGATCGAATCCCTCGAGGGCAAGCGCGCCTACCCACGGATCAAACCACCCTACTTCCCGGCCGCACTCGGACTCTACATGTGCCCGACGATCGTCAACAACGTCGAGTCGCTTTGCCACGTGAAGCACATCGTCGACATGGGCGGTGAGGAATACGCCAAGCTTGGAGTGGCACGGAATACCGGAACCCGCATCCTCTGCGTGTCCGGCGATGTGAAGAAACCCGGCTACTTTGAAGTGGAGGTCGGCAAGGTCACCATGCGCGAACTCCTCTACGACATGTGTGGTGGCCCCAAGGATGGACGTGAGTTCAAGGCTGTCATCCCCGGTGGATCCTCATCGAAAATCCTGCGCTGCGACGAGACCTTCAAGATCAAGGGCAAGGACGGCGAGGAAACCGATCTGGCCTTCTGGGACATCCCGATGGACTTCGACTCACTCGCAGCCTGCGGGTCGATGGCAGGTTCCGGCGGCGTCATCGTCATGGACGACTCGCGCAAGATGTCCTGGGTGCTGAACAACATCAACCAGTTCTACGCCCACGAATCCTGCGGCCAATGCACCCCGTGCCGTGAAGGATCCACATGGATGCGCAAGATTTCCGATCGCCTGGTTGCCGGTGAAGCATCACCGGAAGACATCGAGACGTTGGAAAGCGTCGCCTATCAGATCGACGGTAAGACGATCTGCGCCTTTGGCGAGGCATCCTCCTGGCCGGTCGAAGCCATCATCGCGAAGTATCGCGAGGAGCTTCTCGCCGACACCAAGGAAGAGAATGCCCGCAAGCCGAACAATCCGGAAGCCGAGGCCCAACGGAAGTTCCTTCAACCGGGCTGATTTCGCCCGGGGTGGCCCCTCGTTGCAGGAGTGGCCATCTGGCTGATGCCGCCTCAGCGCTCATCGTCTCCCGGGAGGATGACAAGTCGTCCAGCCTACGGCATCGCGTAGCTGGTCGGTATGTGGTATTTCGGGAAGGGTTTACCGTTAACCTCTCCGATTTCCGGCGCTTCATCTGAATGGCCCGTGCCCCTAGCCAAGCAGGCAGCCAGCGTTTCCCCTCGGCTGCCCTGATATCCGATTTCCTCCGTCAACGAGCCGGGGAAACTCCGGAGGCTTTGGCGTTTCGATTTCTGCACGACGGAGAAGGCGAGGCCCAGCAGGTCTCCTACTCAGACTTGATGCAGAGCTCTGAGTCGGTAGCAGCAGCTTTGCTGGATCGGCAAGTGCACGGCGAGCCGGTGTTGATTGCAACAAGGCCCGGCCCTACCTTCCTCTCCTCACTTTTCGGCGTGTGGGCCGCCGGCGCGGTTGCGGTCCCGGCCTACCCTGCACAAGGCAGCCGCCACCGCGCCCGGCTCGAGGCGATCCGCAACGACAGTGGCGCCACCTTCTGCCTTGGTACATCTCCCGAGCGACCGATCGAGGGGCTCACTTTCCTCGATCCATCGCAGCTCCCAAGACGTGAGGTAAACCCGTATGCCCCCAAAAACGGCAACCTCCCCTGTCTTCTCCAGTATACCTCTGGGTCGACCGCCTCACCGAAAGGCGTCGTGCTGCGCCACGAAACCCTGTCGGCGCACCTCGACCGCATCCATGAAGCACTCTTGCCGCAAGAACTGGAATCGATCCTGACCTGGCTCCCCCCCTATCACGACATGGGCTTGGTCTTGAAACTTCTATATTCGATCCGGGCAGGACTTCCCCTCACATGGATGGCGCCAGATCACTTCGTTCAACGACCTGGCCGATGGCTGGAGGCGATCGATCGATACCGCGCAACGATGAGCGGCGGACCAAACTTCGCTTTTGAATGGTGCCTGCGCTCGATGACTGAAGAGGACATCCACAGCCTGGACCTGTCGTGTTGGAGAATCGCTCCGGTGGGGGCGGAACGCGTGCGACGTGACACCTTGGAGCGCTTTGCCAAGCGCTTCGAGCCTTCCGGATTCAATGCCACCGCCCTGAGTCCAGGATATGGACTTGCGGAAGCAACCCTCGTCGTTACCTCCCACCTGTTCGGTCCCGGGGAGCGTTGGCACCATTCGAAATGCGATCCAGCTCAGGTATCCTGCGGCAAATGCATCGATGGAACCCGGATCCGAATCGTCGATCAAGAAACCCGCTCCGAACTCCCCGATGGCAGAACCGGGGAGATCGAGATTGCATCTGAATCGCTCGCAGACGGCTACTGGAAGAAGCCTGAAATCTCAGCCTCGGCATTCTCAAATGGATGGCTTCGCTCGGGTGATCTTGGCTTCGTCGAAGATGGCAACCTTCATGTCGTTGGTCGAATCAAGGACCTCATCATCGTCGATGGAGTCAATGTCTCAGCGGAGGACATCGAAACAGCGGTCATTGCAACCAATCCGCAATTGGTTGCAATGGGAGCATTTCCCATCGACACAACCCGTGGAGAACGCATCGGTCTCGCCATCGAACTAGGTCGTCTGGGCGGTGACCAGCAAGCCCGCTTCTGTGCCCGAGTGAGGGCGGAAATGGCGGAAAGCGGAGGCTTCCCCGTCGAGCGCATCCTACTGATCAGACCCGGCCTGTTGCCGCGGACGACCAGCGGCAAGATTCAGCGCCACGCGATCCAACGGGCCTTTGTGGAAGGCAAGCTTCCCGTCCTCTTCGATGATGGTGCCCCCACTACCCCGACCTTATCCCCTCGAAAGAAGCCGGCCCTCGATGCGCTGATCGAAGCGGTCCAGGAAGTAACCGGACACACCGACGTCCGCCCGGAGGACAAACTGCCGGATCTTGCGGTAAGTTCCATCGACGTCACCCGGATCATTGCTCTTGTTAGAGAATCCACCGGGGTGGTGCTGAAGCATCCGGACGTATTCGACGCAACCGACCTCCGCTCACTTTCAGACAAGATCGAAGAACGTCACCCGGAATTACCGTTTCAGGAGATCGCACCAGGATCCGGCCGAAACTCAGGCCGTATCAGCCATTCCCAAGAACGCATGGCGTTCCTCAACCGAATGGATCCATCCAGTGCCGCATACCATGTTTTCGGGGCGCTTGAGCTACGAGGTCCACTGGACGTTGGCTGCCTCGAGAAAGCATACCAGCATTTCTTGAGCTGCCACCCCATACTCCGGACTCGCTCGAGCGAACATGACGGCCAACCTGTGATGCACTTCGATCGCCCGACGATGCCGATCACGAAGCACTCCGGCGAAGTCAACGAGGTGCTCACCCAGCTTGCCAAACGTCCATTCAACCTGGCCGAAGAACCTCCGATCCGCGTCTGTCTGATCGACGCCGGGACGAACCTGCATTTACTAGGACTCTGCGCGCACCATATCGTAGCAGACGGCTGGTCGGCCCGCATTCTGGCCACCGAGCTGGCAAAAAACTACGAGATCTACCGTAGTGGCGGGACCCCTGAAACACCCACCACCGATCCGGATTTCATCGACTACGCCGCATGGCAGCGGAAACGGATCGATGATGGAGCCGCCGACACTCAGATCGACTATTGGAAGGCGCATCTCGATGGACACAGTGGAAGGCTTGAGCTGGTTACGGACTTCAACCGCCCACCAAACGTCAGCTCGGACGGGTCGGCCGTGTTGCAAGATCTTTCGCCTGACCTTGAACAAGCCATCACGAAACTTGCCAGAGAATGCCGGACCACCCCATTCGTGGTGAAGTTCGCTGCTTGGCTCATGCTCCTCCGAGGCCACCGCGGCGGCAACGACCTGGTCTCGGCGGTCCCTGTAGCCAACCGCCACCACGCGATCACCGGTCATCTCGTCGGCACCCTCGTCAACACGCTACCCTTGCGAGTGATCCTCGATGAACAGGAGCGATTCACCGACCTGCTTGAGCGGGTTCGCAGCGCCTCCTTCGATATGCAGGAGAACCAGGAAGCCCCGTTCGAGAGAATCATCGAGGCCGTGAACCCCACCCGCTTTCGGGACCGGGCACCCATTGCCCAGGTCATGTTCGATCACCAGGAGTTGGCCGTGCCGCACCGCTGGGCGGAAGACATCGAGTGCAATCCGCTCCTGGTTCATCGGGGAGCCGTTCAGTTTGACCTCAGCTTGATCAGCTTCCGCCTTCCCGGCCGCACACAATTGGTCTTCGAATACCGAAGCGACCTCTTCCGGAGGGAGACCGCAGAGGTAATGCTCGAGCGCTATCTCACCCTGCTGGACGCGGCCTGCAAGAGCCCGAGGACTCGCGTCGGCCGACTGGGCATGCTCTCAGATGCAGATCAACGGCAGTTGGCTGCCTTCACCAATGGACCTCACCGAAGCGGCTTCACCAAGCGAACCACCCTGGACCTGATCCTGCTGCGGGCGTCAGAACACCCCGAGCGCAGTGCCTTCCTCACCCCGGACGGATCACTCAGCTACGAGGATCTTGCAAAGCGCTCTGATGCGCTTGCCACCGGACTCCGCTCAAGAGGTGTGGGGCGAGGAGACCGTGTCGCCTTGCTGATTGATCGGACCATCGATCTGCCCTGCGTATTGCTCGCCATCTGGAAGTGTGGCGCCGCGTATCTCCCCCTTGATCCAAAGAATCCGGCCGGACGGATCTCACTGATTCTGGAAGACCAGCAGCCCATTCAAGTCCTTGCCTCCGCAGCACTTCAGGATCGCTTACCGAAGAAGGTCAAAGTGATCGACTTTGGCGAATCACTCTTCAAGAACCCTGCCACCCGCAACGAAACGCCCCTCCCAGCGGATCCCGCCTACATTCTCTACACTTCCGGCTCAACGGGAAAGCCGAAGGGTGTGGTCGTTCCCCATTCGGCATTGTCGAACTTCCTGCTCAGCATGGCCGAGACCCCAGGGTTCGGCGAAGGGGAGAAACTCCTCGCTGTGACAACGGTCTCATTCGACATCTCCGGACTTGAACTGTTTCTTCCCTTGGTATGCGGCGGCACAGTGGATCTCGTTTCCAGCCAGATCGCCCGCGATGCCCCGGCTCTGCTCGACCGCTTGAGAGAAAGCGATCCTCACGTGATGCAAGCGACACCCGCCACATGGCGGATGCTGATCGATGCGGGTTGGGGAGGATCAGACAAACTGAAGATCCTCTGCGGTGGAGAAGCCCTCGATCTGCCACTGGCACAGAAACTCCTCCCGCTTGGAGCCGAGCTGTGGAACATGTACGGCCCGACGGAAACAACCATTTGGTCCACCGTCTGGAAGGTTCCCGAGACGGTGGAGCACATCACGATCGGAAAGCCCATCGCCAACACCTTCATCGAAATCCTTGATCCGACGAACCAACCGACTCCACCAGGCTTGCCCGGCGAACTGTTCATTGGCGGAGATGGTCTCGCGACTGGATACTGGCAACGTGAGGAATTGACAGCAGCACGATTCGTCGAAATCCGAGGCAAGAGGCTCTACCGAACCGGAGACTTGGCGAAGTGGCTTGGGAATGGCGAAATCGAGTGTCTTGGCCGGACCGATGATCAGGTAAAGGTAAGGGGATTCCGAATCGAACTTGGCGAAATCGACAATGCGATCCTTTCACACCCGGAGATCGAGGAGGCAGCCACGGTGCTCATCGGAGATCGTCTGGTTGGCTACATCCGGTCCTCCTCGGAGGTCGATACGGGCAACCTCAGTGACCGATTGAGATCCATTCTACCTGATTACATGGTTCCCTCGCCACTCATCCCGCTCAATACCTTCCCGCTGACTGCAAGTGGCAAAATTGACCGGAAGGATCTCGCTTCGCGGCCACTCCCGGAGGTGGAATCCCCTCATCAATCCCAACTGACGAAAGACCCTCTCGTCCACGAACTGACCAGACTTTGGGCGAACGTGCTTGGAATCAAACGGGTCGCTCCCGACGACAACTTCTTCGATCTTGGAGGACACTCCCTGCTCGCGGCCCGACTCGCAACGGTGGCAGGCCGCGAGACTGGCCTCGAGATTCCGCTTGATTGGTTGTTCGACCGGCCGACACCGGCAGGAATGGCCAACCGCTTGCGCTCGGACTCATCGGCTGATCTGGAACGTCCACGGGCGATCACCCTTTCCTCTGAAAGCGGCGGCACTCCTCTTTTCTGGGTTCATACGCTGGTAGATGGCGGCATGGGATTGCTGCCCTATCGTGAAACAGCGAACATGCTGTCCGATGTCACCACTTCCTATGGCATCGCCGAGGGAACGAAGACCTTCGATTCACTCACCGAGATCGCAGCCGCCCACGTGAAGAGCATTCGTGCGGTACAACCACACGGCCCCTACCGACTCGCAGGTTTCTGCTTCGGCGGTAATGTCGCAGCGGAGATCGCAAGCCAACTTGCCGACGACGGTGAAACGATCGAGTTGCTCATACTACTGGAATCCAGCCCTCCACGCACTGCTACAGAACCAGGTTGGTGGCTGAACCCGAACAACTGGCGGCACCTCCTTGCTCGACTGCCCGGACGTCTCGGCAGTCTGGCTGGGCGCGATCCAGCTTCGCTTGTGCGAAGACTCAGGATCAAGCGCCGGGCGGCATCGTCAAAAGTCGAACAGCTCGTCACCAAGGGCAACCACATCCCGGATATTCGGGGAGTTCTCGACCTTGAGTTGCTGGACGAGGATTCTCGCAAGCGGGCAACCCATCATTGGGAGGCGCTGCATCGCCATGAACCTCGTCTACCAACGGCTGAACGCCTGGTCCTGATCCGTGCTTTTGACGAAGGCTGGCTGCCACGCGATCCGAACCTCGGTTGGAAGCCACCCACGCCATTCGAAATCCACGCGGTTTCAGGACGGCACGAGGAATTCCTACGCAACCACTCCGCGAGGGAAGTCGCGACAGTGCTAAGGGGCCTTTTCTCGAAGGAGGATACCCATTAACAGCCGTTCTGAATCAGTTGGGTGAACCTGGCTTATCCTGCCCCGGCGGATCGGGTCATGAATCTAGGTGAAAGAACCCAGAGCTTTCCACTCGAGCTCATCAAGGCCCTTGCCTTACGTCATCGATTTGCAGCAAGAGTTTCTGCCTCTGTGCATCATAGGCACGCTTTCCGGTGCGGTACTGCTCGGCCTTGTCCGCCCCCCGGACCATACCGACGACGGCAACGACGATGAAGAGCAGGCCGAAGAGAGGGAAGATCCCAGGGGCCCCCATCGAGCTCGCCATCACCATCCAGAAGATCCCGAAGACCACGGCCACCATCCCACCCACCATCGAGCCGGCGGAGGATGGCACGGACTTCACCCCGTGCTTGTTTGAAACCATGAAGTCCTCCGATCTCATCGCCCACTCACGATCGAGTTTCTCAAGCTCGTTCTGAAGCCGGATGATCTTGAGATCATCAGCCATCTCTCCGGTCTTCTTCTCAAGCTTCTCCAACAGCTTCGAGTGCGTCACCGACTTGTCGTGTACGATCTCCAAACGGGAATGGCAGTAGTTGCAGGTCACGAAGCGAATGCCTTCATCCACCTCCAGATCGGCTCCACATCCCTGACAGCATACCTTCGTAACGTTCATCGATGCTGCCAAGCTACACGAAACGGGGAACGGAGTGCACTTCCAGAATCCATCCGATTTTCCAATCCCATCGGGTGATCAGAAAAAGTCCTGATAGCGTTCCTCGGGCTTTCGCTCGTAGGCCGATTCCCACTCGGGCTCTGCCACGAACTCCGTGCCGTTCACTGATCCGTCCGGCAGCCCCAACTCGACCCTCAAGCCATCCAACACCTTGGTGATCTCAAGCCGAGCCGCCAGCATCTCCGCCTTCTCCGCGCGGAAACGCCGGATCTGCCAACGCCTCCATTCCAGGAATGCCGCAGCGCCAAGACCTCCAATGACGGCCGCCGTTGAGACGGCAATTTCGAACGAACTGAAGAAGACAAGGGCCACGGCCCAGAGAATCAGCGCCTGGGAAAAAGCCATGACACCATTCGGCTCGAACCGGGCTTCTTTCCACCTCCACAACATCGGCGCCTTCCGCGCTTCCCAGTCCTTGTCGAACTCCTCAAGCCGCTTTCGGGTTTCGAAATACTCCACCTTATTCGCAAGCAGCTCATTCTCACCCACCAACTCCCTCACCACCCGCGAAGCCACCGCGGTGTCATCGTGGACGACCTCCAGGCAGGCATCGCAGTAGCGGCACGTCACATACCGGTCGCGCGGGTTCACCTCGAGGTTCCCTCCACAGCTTTCGCAACCGACACGGACCAACTTCATCAGCCAACTCTCTAGCAGACTATCCCGCTACATGCTCTTCCATTGCGATGTCACTTTTGGAACGAGCCGTAAGATTGATCAAGCCGCCCCGCAGCGTGCCATGTAGAACCCGTCGAAATCGGTCGTCGCCGGATCCACTCCGGCTTCTTCGATCAAGGCCCATCGAGGGTCGCGGTGGAGCAGGTTGTCGATCTGCCCGCGGTTCTCGGATGGCATCACGGAGCAGGTCGCATAAACAAACGATCCGCCCTCACGCAGCAGCTCCGGATAGTGATCGAGAAGCTTGCGCTGGGTACGTTTCACCTTGGCGAAACCCGCTTCGTCGAGCCGCCATTTCAGGTCCGGCTGTCGGCGCAGCGTGCCGAGACCGGAACAAGGCGCATCGATCAGCACGCGGTCGGCCCAGCCAGAGTATTTCCTCAGAGTCGAGGAATCCCACTTGGCGACCCGAACGTTCCTCACGCCCGCTCGCTTCGCCCGCTCGGACAGTTGCTTGAGTTTGCGTGCATTCACATCCAGTGCGAGCACTTCCCCCTTTCCTTCCATCAAGGCCGCAAGATGGAGGGTCTTCCCTCCGCCTCCCGCGCAGGCATCCACCACCTTCATGCCGGGTTCCACCTGCACCATCGGCGCAATCATCTGCGACCCGCCATCCTGAATCTCCAGCCGCCCGTCGACCGCCCACTTTTTCGGAAGAATCCCGGCGATCTGGATGGCGTCGGGCAGGCCCGGCACCACCGCGGCCTCCACACCATCCGCGGTGAGAAGCTCCAGCAGCACGTCCCCTGAAATCTGCAGCGTGTTGGCCCTGACGAAGACCGGTGCCCGCTTGTTGAGAGCCGACAAGACCTCATCCCAGCGTGGTCCCAACTCTTCCGCCCCAAGCCCGTCCATCCAATCAGGGATCGACTCACGGACCCGGCGCGGTTGATTCGCCAATTCCATTTCCCGCTCGGCCATGGCATCGAGAGAAGCCCCCCTCCAATCCCACCATTCGGGAATTTCAAATCCCTTGCGTCTCCACGTGGCCACAAGCATGGCTCCCGCTTCATCCGAGTCGCACACATACGCCAATGCACGCCGCCACCGCACGACATCCCAGACGGACTCGGCGACGAAGTTGCGGTCGCGCTTTCCCCAGCGGGGGTTCTTCCGGAAAGCCTGCCCAACCACCCGGTCGAGCACCTCACCCTGGTCGAACACCTCACGCAACAAGCCTGCAGACGCTTCTGCCAACAATCGGTGGATCCTCATGATTTCAGTGCTTGGTCGATGAAATCCAGAACCTCACCCCGCCCCGTGCCCTTCTCAGCGGATGTGAGAAAGGTCCGCGGTTCTCCATCCACCCGATCACTCAGGGACTTCAGAAACGCAGCCACATTCGACTTCACTTTTCCCGCCTTGGATTTGTCGATCTTCGTGAAGGCGAGAACGAATGGAACGCCCGCATTGGCAAGCCATTCGGCAAAATCCAGATCGATTTTCTGTGGCGTATGCCGGGAGTCCACCAGGACGAACACGCACCGAAGGGAATGCCGATTGGCAAGATACTCGCTCACCATCACCTGAAACCCGTCGCGAACCTTCTGCGGGGTTTTCGAGTAGCCATAACCCGGGAGGTCGACCATGAACCACGATTCGTTGATCGTGAAATAATTGATCAACTGGGTCGCCCCGGGTGTCGACGAAACTTTCGCCAAGCCCTTCGAGCGGGTCAGCATGTTGAGCAAGGACGACTTGCCGACGTTCGACCGACCGATGAAAGCAAACTCCGGGAGTTCGCTTTCCGGGCAGCCTTCCAGATCGGCAGCGCTTTTGAGGAATTCAGAGGTGTGGATCTTCACAAAATTTCAGCGTTTGATTCCCCGGTAATCGTCATCCCGGCCCGGTTGGGTCAGCCAGTAGTCATGTTCATACAACTTCCGGTTGTAGGTTTGCCAGTAGGCATCCTCCAACCAGTGGGGCGTGTCTTCCAACGTGTCCTCCCACTTGTTGAGCCAACCCCATAGCCTTTCGACGATCTCGGGATGTTTGCCATACAGGTTGTTCACCTCAGACACATCGTTCTCCAGATCGTAGAGAGCGGGCGGCGTATGCACGTTGACCAGCAACTTCCACTTCCCCTCGCGGACGGCGCTTCCCCGTAGTGTCATCCTCCAGAACAAGGCTTCGTGAGGAGCCTCCTCGTTCTCACCTCGCAGGAAGGGCAGGAGATTCTGACCATCCCATTCCACCACCGACTTGCGTCCGACCTTCCTTTCCCTGGGAGGCATCTCGGCACCGGCCGCCGCCATGAAGGTAGGCAGGAGATCGAGCGAGATGATGGGCTCGCCGAATTCCTTTCCCGCGGGAAGTCCAGCCGGCCAGTGCCAGATGAATGGAACCCGGATCCCCCCTTCGAGGAAACTCCCCTTCATGCCCCTCAACGGAGCATTGCACGCCGCCGAAGCGGTCACACTGCCTCCATTGTCACTGAAGAATACGATCAGCGTGTTCTCCAACTGATCGGATGCCTTCAGGCCCTCGAGAATTCTGCCGATGTTCTGATCCATGCACCACTGCATCGCGGCATAGGTGCGCCGCTTCTTGTCAGGAATGTGGGCAAAGCGCTCGAGGTCTTCCTTCTTCGCCTGCATCGGCGTGTGCGGCGTGTTGTAGCTCAGGAAAAGAAACCACGGCTTGTCGCCATCCGCCGCCATGAAATCCATCGCTTCCTCGGTGAACCAATCGGTGAGATACGGCGTGCGGATCTTCTCCGCCTTGTCTTCGTTCCTCATCAACTTGTGCTTCCTGGGCTGGGGAAAGTAGTCGTGCCCCCCGCCGTGCATCCCGAAGAAGAAATCAAAGCCGCGCGCATTGGGCAGCATCTCCGGGATCGAGTCACCGACGTGCCATTTGCCGACAATCCCCGTGCGATACCCGGCGTCCTTCAGATGATTCGCGATGAGTTTCTGTTCCTTGGGAATGCCGAGACGTTCCGGAAAGGTCGGGAATCCACGGTTCAGATTGTGCTCGAAACCGAAGCGCTGCTGATACCGACCGGTCAGCAAGGCCGCCCGCGAAGGCGCACAGACATTGCCCGCCACGTAGCCGTCCGTGCAGCGAACGCCAGCACTCGCCATGCGGTCCAGGACCGGGGTCTCGATCTGCTTCGAGCCATAGCAACCGAGATCGCCATAACCCATGTCATCCGCAAGAATGATCAGGAAGTTCGGCTTTTCGACCGCCGGCGCCATCGACAGCGCGAAACCAGCGATCACCACTTTCGTAAACATGGGCGGCAGACTGTCGCGGCATCCCCGTACGGTCCAGCCGTATTCCCCCATCGTCTGGGCCAACAGTGAATGCACGCCCCTTCCAGCTCGAAACACCTTCATGCAAACCTCTTGCGTTAAAATGCATTGGGAGGCAACTTGCGCCCACCCATGCGCGGCTCGCCATTGATACGCACTCTCTTCCTCGTGTTGGCCCTCGGGCTTACGGGCCTGGGCATCTACAAGCTCACCCGGCCATCCCCAGCGGTGGCGGAAGCGCCGGTGGATCCGCCTCCCTCGGAGGCCCCCGAGCTGCTCGAGACCCCCTTCTTCCTCACCCTGTCGGACGACCCCGAACTCGTCTCCATCGAGTCAGCTGGCAAGACGGTCGAAATCCGTGTCGACAGTCGCACCCATACCGGAACCATCCATCTCGAATCCGGCCATCCAACCATCTTCATCACGGTGCAATGGCGGACGAAGGATCCTGCGCCACGTTTCGCCAAGCTCTCACTCGAGCCCCCCGGCCTGCCGACCCAGCAACAAGTCTTCGATGCCATGGGAGAAATCTCCGACGTCTGGGAACCCCACATCCACTGAATGAGCGAACCCCATCATTCATGCTGTGAGCACCACGACCACCACCACGAACTGGTGGTTCAAGGACTCCGTGTCAGCTACCGGAACACCGTGGCCCTGAAGGACATCAACTTCGCCACTTCCTGCGGCAATCGTGTGGCTCTGATCGGTGCCAATGGTGCGGGCAAAAGCACACTCATCAAGGCCATTGCCGGCCTCGTCCCCCGAAGCCGCGGCAGCATCCACTGGCGCGGCACCACCGTCAGGCGCTGGTCGAGGGAGTTCGCCTACCTTCCCCAGCGTGAGGAAGTCGACTGGTCGTTCCCCATCACCGTCCGTGGACTCGTCGAAATGGGCCGCTACCCACAGGTCGGATGGTGGAAACGCTTCTCCAGGACCGACGATGAGTCGGTCGAATCAGCCCTCGAGACCCTCGACCTCAAGGACCTCCAGAACCGGCAGATCCGCGAACTCTCCGGGGGTCAGCAGCAACGCGCATTCCTCGCCCGGGCCATCGCTCAGGAAGCCCATGTCCTCCTGTTGGACGAACCTTTCACCGGACTGGACCGCCGGGCTGCAGGCCAGCTGGGCGAGCTGCTGGCCCAACTCGCCCACGAAGGACGCCTGATCATCGCATCCCACCACGATCTTGGCAGCGCACCCCGCCTGTTCGATGAAGCTCTGCTCCTCGCTACCCATCAGGTTGCCTTCGGGGCGGTCGAGCACACACTGACAACGGCCCAGCTGGAAACCTGCTTCGCCCCGTGATCCCATGACTCTCGATCTTCTCCAGAATCCGTTCTTCCAGCGCGCGCTTGCCGCCGCACTGATGATTGGCTTCGCCAACGGATTCTTCAGTGGTTTCGTCGTCCTGCGCAAACACGCACTCTCCGTCAGCGCACTCTCCCACACGATGCTCCCGGGCATCACCCTCGGCATCCTCATCGCCGGGGCCCTCACCCAACTCAGCGCCTTCCTCGGTGCTCTGTTCGCCGCCCTCTTCGTCGGACTCGGCTCAGTCGCGGTGGCACGCGGGAAACGCATCGCGCAGGGCACCGCCCTCGCCGTCCTCTACACCACCGCCTTCGCCGCCGGTGTCGCCATCCTCCCCCATCTCGAAACCCGCCAGGAGCTGGAACACTGGCTGTTCGGGGAAATCCTGGCCGTCGGCACCACCGACCTCTGGATCACCTTCGGCATCGGCACCCTGACCCTCCTGACGGCCAATCTGTGGATCCGCCCCATCCTCCTGACCCTGTTCGAACCGAATGTCGCAGCCGCGCAGGGCGTCCCGGTACGACGCATGCAGTATCTTCTCTTCACCCTGCTCGCCCTTTCACTGGTGGCCTCGCTGCAAGCCGTCGGCTGCGTCCTTTCGGTCGGACTCTTGGTCGCACCAGCAGCCACGATCTCACTCCTCACCGACCGCACTCCGCTTCTTTTCTGGGGAGGTGGGATTCTCGGGGCCGCCGGCTCGGTGGCCGGGGTCATCCTCTCGGCGGCACTCAATCTCAGCGCAGGCCCCACGATCGTCATGGTCCTCGGTGGGCTCTTCATGCTCGCATGGCTCTTCAGCCCGAAGTATGGTGTGCTCGTCCCCGGTCGTCGTTAGAACCCAAGCCCACCACCTCGCCCATGCCTCCTGCACTCCTCATCTTCCTCGGTGGCGGACTGGGTGCCATCAGCCGGTGGGGGTTGTCCATGGTGGTCGAGAATTTCACCGAAAAAACCGAACTCCATCGCTTCCCCTGGGGCATTCTGGCCTGCAACCTCGCCGGCTGTTTCCTGATCGGCATCGTCTTCGGCGCCGTGGTCGGGCGCCATCACCCCGGATGGCTTTTCCCCTTTCTCGTCACCGGATTCCTCGGCGGCTTCACCACCTTCTCCACGTTCGGCAACGACTCGAGACAACTCCTCATGGAAGGTTTCCACATCGCGGCGTTCACGAATGTCCTCGTCTCGACCCTTGGAGGAATCGCCCTCGTCTTCATCGGCTTCCGCCTTGCCCACAGCCTGAGCCAGTAGGATGAAGAGCTTCCATCATCAGTCCTTCGCCGATCTGGCCCGACTCGTCGAAGCGAAGCAGGAATCCCGGCAAACCATCAGCCTGTGCATTCCCACCCTCAACGAGGAAGGCACCATCGCCCGGATCGTGGAAACCGTGCGCCATGCCCTGATCGACAAATTCCCTCTCCTCGACGAGCTGGTGGTCATCGACTCCGAATCGACGGACCGCACGCGGATGCTGGCAGCCGATGCGGGAGCGGAAGTCTTCCTTTCCCGGGACATCCTTCCTTTTCAGGGAACCCGTCTCGGCAAGGGCGAGAACCTTTGGAAGGCCGTCCACCAGTGCAAGGGCGACATCATTGCCTTCGTCGACGGCGACATCACCAATTTTCATGCACGCTTCGTCTACGGCACCGTCGGCCCACTCCTCGATCACCCCGAGCTGTCGTACGTGAAGGGATTCTACGAACGCCCACTTCTCGTCTCCGAGGGTGTCGACCCCCGTGGTGGCGGTCGCGTGACCGAAATTCTCGTCCGCCCTTTGTTCGAACGCTTCTGTCCGGAACTCGCTCAGCTTCACCAGCCGCTCGCCGGTGAATACGCCGCCCGCAGGTCGGTGCTCGAACGCATCCCGTTTCCAACGGGGTATGGCGTCGAGACTTCCCATCTCATCGACGTCTGGAATGCCTACGGTCTCGAATCGCTCGGCCAGACGGATCTCGATGAACGCTGCCACCGAAACCGGTCGCTCGCCGACTTGGGGCGCATGTCCGATCAGATCCTCGATGCCTTCTTTTCCAGGCTTCCCACACGCTCCGAACCGACCGCGGAACGCCCGCCCATGATCACCCTTCCCGAGTATCTTGAGCGCTTCCCAAATCGCGAACGCAAAGGTAGAAAGCCAGCGTGAGCTCCCTCAGCATTCGCCCGCTTGAAGAACGTGATCATCTGGCTGCCACCGGCCTGCTGGTTCACCTGAATCCGGATTGTTCCACCGATGTCCTGATCAAGCGATTCAGGACCATCCTTGCCGATCACCCGCACTACCTGCCGATCGGCGCGTTTGATGGGGAAACCATGATCGGATTCGGCGGAGCCTGGATCGCAACGAAAATCTGGTGTGGACGCTACCTTGAGGTCGACAACATCGTGGTTCACCCGGAACACCGCTCATCCGGTATCGGCAGCGCCCTAATGGAGTACTTTGAGAAGATCGCCCACGAACGGGACTGCAACATCGCCGTGCTCGACAGCTACACGTCGAACTACGATAGCCATCGTTTTTACCACCGTCACGGCTATCAGATCTGGGGATTTCACTTCGTCAAGCCCCTCGCTTCCATCGACCGTTGAAACCCACCCGCGCCCACACGGAAGGTGAGCTTCACATCATCGTCCACCATCACCTCCGTCATGGAGGAGTGAGTCGTGTCATCGCGGCGACCAGTCACGCCTTGAGCAAGGCCGGGGTCGAACATGTCATCCTCTGTGGTGACCTTCCTTCCGACGCCGAAGAACTCCCGGTCATCGTCATCCCGGCTCTCGACTACGATCCGACAAATCGACCGGGGCTCGAGAAGTCCATGGTCCGCGAAATCGAGGCCAGATTCGGGAAACGGAGCGTTGTGTGGCACTTTCATAATCCTGCCCTCGGCAAGAACCCGTCCCTGACCCGGGCTGCCGCAGCCCTTGCAGAACAAGGGCACCCAATCACTCTCCAGCACCACGACTTCGCCGAAGACTACCGGGCTGAAAACTACGCCCGCCTCAGGGATTTGGACCTCCTCTACCCGACAGCTCCCCACATCCGTCACGTCTGCATCAACTCCCGGGACCGGAGCACCCTCATCCGCGCCGGGCTTCCCACCGGTCAGGTCCAAGTCATCCCCAACCCGATCACCGTCGCCCCAATCACCAGACGGGAGCCACGCTGGATTTTCCAACCGGTCCGCGGCATTCGCCGGAAAAACCTCGGCGAAACCCTGCTCCTCGCCGCACACGCACCGAACGGGACACGATTCGCCATCAGCCGCCGACCGGATCAGCCGAACTGGCAAGCCCTCCACGACCACTGGTCGGGGTTGGCCGAAGAACTCGACCTGCCCGTCGAGTTTGCGGTCTCGGACCGCCTGCCGCCCACCGAAGGAGCCGGCACTTCGTTCACCGACTGGCTCCAGCACTCCAGTCACCTTCTTACCACATCGGTCGCCGAGGGATTCGGACTGACTTTCCTCGAAGGGGCCGCCCTGCAGATCCCCGTGATCGGTCGACGCCTGACAGAGCTCGATCCCGACCTTGAAAGCCTTCCTTTGGACCCGCTCTACACCCGACTCCTCGTTCCCTCTGCATGGCTGGACATGCGCAGGCTGGAGAAGCTCGCAGCCGAGTCATTGAGCCGCATCTTCCAGTCCTACGACCTTCCGATTCCCCACCATGAGGAAGCCCCGGATCCACCCCATGTGGAATTTTCCCGACTTCCCGAGGAGATGCAGGCCGAAGTCATCACATTGTCGACAAGCCATCCCTCTGGCATCCTCGCGGAAACCCAGAGCGGAACACGACCCCTCACGGACCACCTCCGGGAGGTTCTTTCATCCTCGGAAGCCCCGGCTGTTGATCTGCACCGTTTCCATCCTGATCAGCATGTCGCCTCCTTGATCGATATCCGCAAGCAGTTGCTTCGGGCTCCGCGAAAGCCGCCCGTCGATCTGAACCGGGAGACCATCCTCCGACAATTTCTCGACCCTTCCCGCTTTCACTTCCTTTGCCAATGAGGGCCGTTCTCTTCGATGTCTATCAGACCCTGCTAGAAGCCACTCCCATTCCCCGGGGGGACCGCCGCGAGGCCATGGCAGAGGTTGCCCGCAAGTTCGACCTTCCGACCCAGATCCCGCTGGATCAAGCCTTTGAAGAGGCGATCCGGAAAGCACACCACGAATCCCTCTTCCCCCATCCTGAAGTCGACGTCCGCGAGATCTGGCAATCCATCTCCCCCGAGCTATCCGATCCCGCTGGCTTTGCGGCCGCGATCGAGGATGCGGTCAACCCGACCCGGTCCGTGCAGGGAGCGCCCGAACTCATCATCTCGCTCCACCGGCAAGGACTCAAGCTCGGCATCGTATCCAACGCCCAAGCCTACACGCTCCCCCTGTTGGAACGCCATCTGGGTGAGGCCGCATCCTACTTCAAGCCGGAACTCTCGGTCTTCTCCTACCAGCATCTGCGGGCCAAGCCGGATCCCGAGCTATTCCGCATCGCCATCGAGCCTCTACTTCTTCGAGGCATCCCTGCCTCCGAAATCCTCATGGTCGGCGACTCGCGGACCAATGACATCGAGCCAGCGAAAGGATTGGGACTCCAAGCCCACCTGATCCCTCCCGCCGAGCTCTCGATTCCAGCGGATCTACTACGGTTGTAGGCAACACAACCCCGGCCCACCCGAGGCAACCCGCTACATCTCGGACATCCAACCGACGAGAAGCCCGTTGCAACCGATGATCAGAATCCCAGCGATGATTCTTCCACGCACTCCCATCGTGATCCACCGCCGAGCCGCACCTGACTGGATCAGGAAATCCGACTGCGAAAGGACCAAGCAGACGGTGACGATCAAAGGCAGTGCAAACAGACAGACGACCCCGATCGTTTGCAGCAGTGTCGCCGAGGCGACGAGTGAAACATACACCCCGGTCAGCGCGGCCATGCTCAGAATGCTGACGACCATGACAGAGCATGCCCTCAGGCACTGAGGGATCGGACGCTCTCCCCTCGACTTCCACCGCACCAATCGGGATCCCCACTCGCAGGTTCCCACCACGTTGCCAATGATGAGCAATTCCAGCAGACAGAACGCCCCCAGGGAAAACGGCGTCGGATTGCCCAGCAGTTCGGCAGCAGCCAGCGGGAGCGAGAGGGTGTGAAACAGGATGAACCCGTAGAGAAACACCAGGTAGCAGATCCACGCGATGGCCTTCATTGGAATCTCAGCTGGGAAAACTCATGGCCATTCCACCACCCGCCTGCATCTTCAATGCCGTTGGTTCTGCAGCAGACTCCGGAACAAATCGTTGGATTGCTCCAGCTCCTCGAAGGTGCCGTCACCAATGATCCGCCCCTTGTCGAATACCAGGATCCGGTCCGCGATGCGGATCGTACTGAACCGATGCGCGATGATCAGGGTCGTCCGTCCCCTCGTCAAGTCAGCCAGTTCTCCCTGGATCTGTGACTCCGTATCCGCATCAAGCGCTGCGGTCGCTTCGTCGAGGATCAGCACGGGCGCATCCTTGAGGAAGGCGCGGGCAATCGAAATGCGCTGCTTCTGACCGCCGGACAACTGGGCACCACGCTCGCCGACCGGAGTCGCATAGCCATCCGGAAAGTCCTCGATGAAGGTGTGGGCATTCGCCCGCTTGGCAGCCCGCTCAATGTCCCCCTTTGATGCGTCCAATTTGCCCAACTGGATGTTCTCTTCAACCGTCCCCGAGAACAGGACCGCCTCTTGGGGAACGATGGTGATGTGATCCCGCAGGTCCTTGAGACGCAGTTTCGTCAGGTCCACGCCGTCCAGTTCGATGGTCCCGTCGACTGGATCGTAAAAGCGCGGAATCATCGACGCGAAGGTGGTCTTGCCGGCGCCGGATGGCCCCACAAGGGCCACCACCTGACCCGCCGGGATGTCGATGGAAATGTCCTTCAGGGCAGGGGCCTTGCCATACGTGAAATTGACCGAGTCGAAGCGGATTCCACCGCGAACGTTGTCGATCGTCACCGGGTTCGGCGGATCGGTCACTCCTTCTTCAGCATGGAGAATGACCTCGAGACGATCGAGTGAGGCTTCACCCTGCTTGAGGCGATTGTGTACCGCTCCGAGCTTCTTGATCGGCTCGTAGCACATGTAGAGGGCGATCGCGAGGGGCACGAAGCCATCCAGCGTCATTCCCCGCTGTGAACCATAGGTCAGCGCCGCAGCCAATGCGCCCGCAGCAAGCATCTCAATGATCGGGGGAACCAGATAGCGGTACTTGATCACCTTCAGATGGAGGACGGTCCAGCGCCTGACTCCCTCGAGGAACCGGCCGGCTAGCATTTCCTCCAGATTGAAGGCACGCACCTCGCGGGTCGCCCCCAACGTTTCAGCGAGGATCGCCGTATTGCTCCCCGCCTCCTTTTGCATGTTGCCGGCACGCCGCATCAACCGCTTGCCAAGAATGCGGATTGGGATGATCGAAATCGGAATGGTCAGCAGGCAGACCAACACAAAGAACGAATTGCTGTCCGAGATGCTTCGGTAAACGAGGTAACAAAGCGCCGCGATCAAGGTGAAAGGCTGCTTGATCAAATCGTTCGAAATGGTGGTCACCACCCCTTGCAGAATGTTGGCATCCCCATTCACCCGGCTGATCAAGTCTCCCGTCTTGTGACCGCTGAAGAAACCGAGAGGCAACCTCTGGATCTTGTGGAAGACCTGCCCCTGGATCCTGCGGAGAACATGCAATCCCGCCGCCGTGACCCAGTAGACATTGAAGAAACCCGCCAAGCCCTTGAGCAGCGTGACCAACGGCACCAGAAGAGCCGCCGCGACCAACATCGCCAAAGGACCATCTTCAGCCCCGAATTTGTCAGCAAACCAAGCCCGGACCGCACGGGTCTCCTCTAGGCTCTTCATTTCACCGGGAAATGCCTCATCGAGGATTCGCTTGGCCTCTTCGCTCCCCTCGGCCGCCGAAAGGGTTGAAATCACCGTCTCGATCTCAGGCCGGGCGCCAAAGATCACCGGAAACACCTTCTCAACCATGAACGGAAGGCCAAAACCGCTGAAAACGGCGAAGAGGAGACCCGCTGCGATGCCCGCAAGGAAGGTGAACTTCGCTTCGGCGAGGTAGGCAAAATAGGGTCGGAAGCGCTTCATTCGAGAGGCGTAAGACTCCCCGGCATCGACCCCGGGCGCAAGCACCGATAAGCCGCAGAAAAGCCCGGCTCCATCTGCAATCCATCCTCCCCTAGCCCCTCTCTGCTACCTGATTCTTGCGCCACAGCCCAAGTGGGCTAAACTCCGCGCCAAGATGGTATCCGCCGCCGAATCCCAGCCCACAAGTGACCACTACGACCTCGTCATCCTTGGGGGGGCGTTCTCGGGCAGCTCACTCGGGTTGCTGATGCGTCGCCAACGACCCGGAACCCGCATCCTCATTCTCGAGAAGTCGGAAAAGTTCGATCGCAAGGTCGGAGAATCGACGTCGGAAGTGGCCGGCTGCTTCCTCACCCGGGTCCTCGGGCTCTCGAGCTACCTCGCCCGCGAGCACTTCCAGAAGAACGGACTGCGGCTTTGGTTCAACAAAGAGGGCAATGATTGCCCGAGCGCCTGTAGCGAGATCGGCCCCTTTACCCAGGCCCGTTTCCCCACCTACCAGCTCGACCGCTCGAAACTGGATACCCACCTGCTCGGCATGGCCGATGAAGAGGGATGCGACGTGATCCGCACCGCCAGCGTCAAGACCTTCGAACTCGATGGAGCAGGCAAGAACACCGTCACCTTCAAGCATGATGGCATGACCCGCACCGTCACCGCGGATTGGATTGCCGACTGCTCGGGGAAGGCCGCTCTCATCGGCCGGATACGGGGAACCCTCCGCCCGCTCGACGGTCACCCGGTTCATTCCATGTGGGTCAGGTTCCGCAATGTCACCGACCTCGACAGCTACAAGGCCCGAATGGCCTGCGAAGCACTCGACGAAATGAAGACACCGGTGGGACGCACCAGCGCCACCAACCACCTCATGGGACGCGGATGGTGGTCGTGGATCATCCCGCTCGCCAACGGCGAGTTCTCTGCCGGAGTCACCTGGGACGAACGACTCTTCACTCCCCCTGCGGAAGGTCCGGTCGGCCAACGGGTGAAGCAGCACCTCCTCACTCACCCAATCGGCAAGCTGATGTTTGGCGATGCAGAACCCGTCGAGAACGACTCCCGCATCTACAAGAACCTGCCCTACTATTCCACTGAGGTTTGCGGCGATGGGTGGATGTGCATGGGGGACGCCGCGGGTTTCATGGATCCGCTCTATTCCCAGGGACTCGACTACTGCGCCCACAGTACTTACACTTCCGCATCCATCCTGAGGATGGCGATGGACGGAGAGGATGTCAGCGAGAGACTCGAGCGCCACAACCACGAGTTCGGCCAGTCCTACCACCGCTGGTTCAACGCACTCTACCGGAACAAATACCAGTATCTCGGGGACAGCGACATGATGCGTGCCGCTTTCCTCATGGACATCGCGACCTACTTCCTCGGCCCTGTCCAACTGGTCTACAACTGGACCGATCAGGAATTCTCGAAGATGCCCTACCATGGGGTGCCAGGCGGAATCTTCGGGCGCTTCATGGCCTTCTACAACAAGCGGCTCGAACAGATTGCCCGGAAGCGACTCAAGACGGGACGTTACGGGGTCAACAACCTCCACCATCCCTACCTCATCAAAACGCCCTTCGTGGCGAGTGTTAAGGCATCGGGACACCTGTTCCGGGGCCTATTCGCCTGGCTGAAACTCGAACTCGAAACCGCCTTCGTCCGCCCGGAAGAGCCCGTCCCGGCACCCCGGGATCATGCGACGACACCGCGGCCCCTCGCCGAGGCCACATCATCGTGAGTCAAGCGAGGCCCCCACGCGGGCCATCGGCACTCAGGTCACCCGGAATGGCTCGGTTCGCCCGGCGCATCAATTTCGGAGGCACCAGACACCGAAGGGTGCTTCCCCGGCCGGAAAGGGGCATGTCCAACTCCACGAGGGCGCCTTTCTTGACTTCGATGGCGGCACCGCCTCCGACGCCCAGCAGGTACTCGACCAGACCGGACAGATCCGGCTCATGCCCGACAAGCATGACCCGTCCGAAATCGCGGAAGGCACTCAGTTCGCTGAGTGCTGTCGCAGGAGACATCCCGCAATTGATCCACGCCTGAATCACCGGACCCGGCATCTCCGCCGCGTCACAAAAGGCTTCCGCGGTTTCCACACACCTTGTCCGTGGACTCGTCAGAACCACCTCGGGTCGCGCATCCAGCAAGCGCAGCACACGGCCCGCACGGCGGCTGTGCTTTATCCCTCTCTCAGTCAGGGCGCGGGCGGCATCCCCAGCAGGATTGAAATCCTCTGCGTGCCCGTGTCGAAGCAGCATCAAATCCATGAACGGAGCCTGTCACATGGTCATTCCACCATCCACGGCCAGAACCTGACCCGTGATGTAGCGTGCAGCCGGCCCCGCCAGATAGACCACCATGTCGGAGATGTCTTCAACCTCACCGAACTCACCCAGAGGGATCTTCCCGAGAATCGCTGCCTTCACATCGTCGGATAGGGCGTCCGTCATGTCGGTCCGAATGAAGCCCGGAGCGATCGCATTGCAGGTGACCTTCTTGCCCGCCAGCTCACGCGCCACCGACTTGCTGAATCCGATCAGACCCGCCTTGCTCGCCGCATAGTTGGCCTGTCCCGCGTTGCCGATCAAACCGATCACGGACGCGATGTTGATGATCCGCGCGTCCTCGGCCTTCATCAGCGGACGCATGAACGCCTTCACCGTGTTGAAGGCCCCCTTGAGATTCGTGTCGAGGACCGTCATCCAGTCTTCCTCCTTCATCCGCATGAGCAGACCGTCGCGGGTCACCCCGGCGTTGTTGACAAGAATGTTCACCCCTCCGAAATCCGCCACGACCTCCTTGCCGAGCGCCGCCACGGCATCGTGATCCGCCACGTCCAGGGCATACGCCTTCGCGGCACCGGGAAACTCGGCGTTGATCTCGTCCGCCGTCTTGCCGCAGCTCGCCTCGCTTCGACTCACCACGGCCACCTTCGCCCCGCGGGCAGCCAGTGCCTTTGCGATGGATCCACCAATCCCCCGGCCACCACCCGTGACCACTGCGACCTTTCCTTCAAATGACTGCATGGCGTGAGGCTGGAATGCCCCATCGCCGATGCCAAACCAAAAAATCCGCTTCCTACTTGCCCAACAACTCGGTGATCTTCGGCTCCATCGCCTCCGCCCAGACCCGGTAGCCCTTCTGCTTGGGATGGAGGAAATCCGGCATCATCTCCTTGGGCATGACACCATCCTCACCAAGGAACTCGTCCGAGATGTCCAGGTAGTGGATGTGCTCGCCATCCGCCATCTTCGAGATCAGCTCGTTGATGCCCACATTGATCTTCCGTTTCTCGCCGTCGGGCTGCTCATCGCGGGGGAACACACCGAGCAACAGGACCTTCGCATCCGGCTTCCGATCCCGCAGCAACTCAAGGATCATCTTGATCCCATCCGCGGTCACTTCCGGTGGATCCTGACGGTGTCCGGTGTTGTTGGTCCCGATCATCATCACGATCAACTTCGGATCGACCTCGGCGAACTCACCATTCATCAGGCGCCAAAGCACATGCTCGGTCCGGTCGCCGGAGAATCCGAGATTCAAGGCCTTGCGATCGCCGTAGAATTCATCCCAGACCTCCTTGCCGGCTCCCTCCCATCCCTGCGTGATGGAATCGCCGATGAACACCAGGTCATGCTCCCCTTGGGCAGCCTTCTTCTTCGCACTGTGGCGTTGCTTCCACCACTTCTGATCGAGTCGATGGGCGGGCACGGTGGCGTCGCTGACGCGGTATTTCGCACGCAGCCCGTCATACAGCCCCTTCATCTTCTGCAACACCTCCGCATACTCCGGATCGTCGGCAACCGACTTCATCTCCTGTGGATCCTTCTCAAGATCGAACAGGTTCCATTCCTTGGTATTCGGGAACCACATCAGCTTGTAGCGGTCACTCCGGACCCCATCGTGCTTCGCCACCTTGTGGGTCTGTTCTCCACTGTAGTAATAGTAGATGGCCTCCCTCCAATCCTCTGGCTCCGCACCGGAAGCCTTCAGAACGGGAACCAGACTTCGTCCCTGCACCGCCTCGGGAATCGGCGCTCCCGCCAGTTCGAGAAATGTCGGCGCGTAGTCGATATTCTGAATCATCGTGTCACTGCGGGAACCCGGCTTGATGACATCCGGCCAGCGCACGATGAATGGCATCTGAAGGCTCTCCTCAAACATCCAGCGCTTGTCGTACCATCCGTGTTCGCCGAGGTAGAATCCCTGGTCGGACGAGTAGATCACGATGGTATTCTTCGAAAGTCCGGTCTTGTCGAGATGATCCACGAGTCGTCCGACATTCTCGTCCACCGCCCGGATGCACCGCAGGTAGTCCTTGATGTAGCGCTGGTATTTCCAACGGGTGACCGCCTTGTCGTCCAACTTGCCGGCCTTCATGTCCTCGATGAACTTCTGATTCTTCGGCTCATACGCGGCGTCCCAAGCCTTCTTCTGCTCGTCGTTCATCCGCTCATAGTTGCTGCCCCACTTGTTGCCGACGAAATGATCCGGGAACAAATTCTCCCCCTTGAATTTCATGTCGTGAGTCCACGTCATGTCCTTCGCGATGCTCATCGCCTGCTTCTTGAGGGTCTTGGAGCGGTTGGCGTAGTCATCAAAAAGGGTGGCCGGCTCGGGAATTTCCAAGTCATCGAACAGGGTCAGGTGGCGCGGAGCAGGAGCCCAGTTCCGGTGCGGTGCCTTGTGCTGGCACATCAGCACGAACGGCTTGTCTGCATCCCGCTGGTTGTCCAGCCAGTCGATCGCCAGATCCGTCACGACGTCCGTGCAGTACCCCTCGTAGCGCTTCGTGCTGCCATCCATCCGCTTCATGTCCGGATTGTAGTAGGCCCCCTGACCGGGCAGCACTTCCCAGTAGTCGAAACCGGTAGGATCCGTGACCAGATGCCACTTGCCGACGATGGCCGTCTGATAGCCCACCTTCTGAAGGAGCTTCGGGAAGGTCGTCTGGGTCCCGTCGAACGTGGAATTCTGGTTGTCCACGTAGCCGTTGATGTGGCAGTGCTTGCCGGTCAGGATTGCAGCGCGCGACGGACCGCAGATCGAGTTCCCGCAGTAGGAGCGCGTGAAGATCGCCCCCTGCTCGGCAAGCTGGTCGAGACGCGGCGTCGGAGCCACCTCCTTGAGCGGCCCCCCATAGGCCGAAATCGAGTTCAAGGCATGGTCATCGGAGAAAATGAACACGATGTTCGGGCGCTCTGCCGCCTCAAGGCCGAGGCAGGTCGCGAGAATCAGGGAGAAGAAGCACTTCATAAGAGAACCAATACCCTCCCAAGCGTCCCCTCTTACAGGGAAATTTTCGCGCCACCGCCCGATTACGACCCAGCCGGGACTTGCCCGTCGGTCCACCAGCGGATAGTTCACGGGCATGGAACACCACGTCTATTTCTGGCTCAAGGAAGCTCACCGCAACGACGCCGACCGCCAAGCCTTCGAAGACGGGCTGCGCGCCCTGTTCAAGATCCCGCAGGTCGCTGGTGGTCTCTTCGGCAAGCCGGCCGACGTGATGGAGCGCCCTGTGATCGACACCACCTGGGACTACGCCACTTCCATGCGCTTCGAGTCGGTCGAGGATCAGGATGCCTACCAAGTCCACCCGGATCACGATGCATTCATCGAGAAGTTCTCCTCCTGGTGGGAAAAGGTGCAGGTCCGCGACCTGCAACCCCTCTAGTCAAGGTCAGGAACAAACAGGCGGAGGCGTTCGTCAAAGACGGACCCTCACCCCCCACCACGATGCCGGGTGCGCAGCTCACCACCCTTGGTTCAGCATCTTTTCCGAGACCTTCCCGGCGACCGGAACATCAGGCGCAAAGAGCGAGGTCCTGAATTCGAGAAGCATCCAGCCGTATTCCCACAGACCGGGATCATGCGGCTGCTCGGTCCACTGACGGAACCATGGTTCCCAGTAGCGCCGGACCCGATCCATTTTCTCCAAATCCTTGCTGATCGGCATTCCTGACAGACGCGAGATCCGCGCGCGGATGGCCTGCATCTGACGCTTGTAGTCCACCGTGCGCCAGTAGCCCGCGCGCCACGGGAATTGCACTCGGAACAGCCACATCAACTGCTCATCGAGATCTGCTGCGATCTCGGCGTAATGGCGGTCGTTGCGATTCGCATCGATCCACGCCCGGACTTCCTGCCAATCCCCGATCGCCACCTCCATCGCATCCGCGATCTTCTGCGCTGCATTCCACCACTCCCCACGCGCTAGCGCCGCGCGTTCTGAAAATTCCTCGGCCGAACTGATCCGACCCCGGCCAAGCGCCCCTTCACCCGCCGTCGGGATCAAAAGCTCGACTCCTGCCTGCAGACGCGGCAGCTCGAGCTTTGCCATCAGATCGAGGGGAAACTTCTTCTTCAGGTAGGCCACCTGATCCGGCTGATCCAGCATCAGCAGCCTGACCACGCCGCCGCGATGCGCTTCATGCGCCTCGGCGGCCCTGGAATACGCCCGACTTCCGACACCATCCCGCTCATCAATCAAGGCCGGATAGGCACGACCGCTCGCCGTATCCACCCACTCGGGGAGATCGAAGTCCGGCCAGCCGTCGAGACCGTGCAACTCCCATTCCTCGTTGGCCGCCTGTTCGAAACGCTCCTCCACCACGGAGCCGAGCTGCGCCTGCAACTCCGCGACCGATACCCCCATCGCGAGTTCCTCCCCATCGTCGTCGCACACCCAGACCTTAGTGACCAACTCATCCGGCAGGCGGGTCAGATCAAAATCACCAGCGCCCACCTGGAACCCGGTGGCTTCTGTTAGGAACTCGGCCAGACGAACCTCCACCGGGCCATCCTTCACCGCGGCCCACCACCGATCGGAAAATTCCCGCGCTCTCGTGCTGATCGGCTGGCAGGCCCGACGCAGGTCCTTGGGCAGCGAACGAATCATCCACTCGGCACGTCGCTCGAGATCTCCGGGAACACCCCAGCCCGGAAGCCAATCCGGCACCTGACCCAACTGGTCGACATGGACTCCGATCGTCAGACCATCGTCACGCTCACCCGGCGCACAGCGGTAGTAGAGCGAATAGCTCTCTCCATCGAAATCCAGCGAGTCCGGAAAACCCTCCAGGTCCAGGCGCTCCAGACCCTCCCACACCACATCCTCCAGCCCGGGCAGATACCGCTCCTCGTGATCCTTCCGCCAGCGATGATACGCCTTGGTCGTGCACATGCCATCGGGCAGGCATTTCTCGAAGAAGGCCACGACCGCCTCCTCGCTCCACAGCCCACCGGAACGGCGCAGCTTGTGCTCGATCAACTCCACCTCCTCCTTCAGTTCCTG
Source organism: Haloferula rosea (assembly GCF_016595525.1). Lineage (GTDB taxonomy): Bacteria > Verrucomicrobiota > Verrucomicrobiia > Verrucomicrobiales > Akkermansiaceae > Haloferula > Haloferula rosea. Next base: position 5,686 of record NZ_JAENII010000018.1, on the reverse strand, counting down.
AAGCCTCGCCGCGGCCAGTGACTTCCCCTTCACGCCCCCCTGCATCAGGCCCTCGCAGATGAAGATCCGACGCGCCCCTTCAGGATCGATCCGACCAAAGTGGACACGCCGCCCGGTCACGATGGGCAGACCACCACAAAGGACCGTCTCCTTGGCATAGACCGCACCCTGAGCCGCGTCCCAGCGCCCCTCACTGAAGCGACTTCGACAAAGATGAGGCGCTACGGCTTCCACCCACGCAGGATCGATCTTCGCCACCCGGCGGGCCCACAAACGAGTCGTGTCCACCAGCTCCATCCCCATCACCCAGTCCCATCGTTTGCCACCAAACACATAGGACCCGGGGAAGACCGCAAAGTGCCCACCACTTGCACTCCGATACGCACGCTCCTCGCGGTCCCACAGACCGAACTGCTTCGGCACCCCGGCCAGCAGCGCCCGGTGCAGGGCGTCCGCCCCCGCATTCCCCTTCCGCGCCCCCTCGGACTTGGGCAGGCAGGCCCCCTCGTAAATCTCCAGCTTGAGCACCCGCTTGACCACATCACGCAGCTCGTCGTGCACATTCGCCCACTCGGTGACCCGGCGGAAATTGAGGAAATGCTTCCGGCAGAACTTCCGCAGTTGGTTCCGCTGCCACCGGCGACCCCGGCGCATCGACTGCAGTTCATCCCACAAGGCGAGCATCGCCATGAAGTCACTCTCCTCATGCTTCCATCGCTTGTGCGCCGCATCCGCCTCCTTCGCCTTCTCCGCAGGCCGCTCTTTCGGGTCCTGGGTTTCCAGCCCCGCAATGATCGGCAGCACCCCGGCGACACAACCTTCCTCTTTCGCCTCCAGCAGCATCCTGGCAAGCCGCGGATCCACCGGCATGCCGGCCATCAGACGCCCCGACTCCGTGAGCTCCCGATCGCGATCAAGCGCCCCGACCTCGCGCAAAGTACGATAACCCTCGGAGACAGCCTTCGGCGCCGGCGGATCAATGAAGGGAAACTCATCGATCTCAGGAAGCCCGAGCGACTTCATCTGCAGGATCACTCCCGCAAGCGAGCTCCGGCGGATCTCCGGATCCGTGAACTCCGGGCGGTCCTCGAGATTCTCATCGCCATACAGGCGGACACAGACACCTTCCCGCACCCGGCCGCAGCGCCCCTTCCGCTGACGGGCACTTGCCTGCGAAACTTCCTCGATCTGCAAGCGCTGGACACCCCGGCCCGGACTCCAGCGGCTCACCCGGGCGAGCCCGGAGTCGATCACACACACAATGCGCGGGATCGTCAGCGAGGTCTCCGCCACATTGGTTGCCAGCACCACCCGCCGCTTCGGCCCGGGATGAAACACCCGCTGCTGGTCACCCAGACCAAGCCTCGCATACAACGGCAAGATCTCCGTGCCACGGTAGTTCCTGCCTTCCAGCCTCTCGGTGCACTCCCTGATCTCCCTTTCCCCGGGCAGGAACACCAGCACATCCCCGTCGCTCTCCACGCCCGTCAGCCAATCCACCGCCCGCACGACATGATCGGCCAGTTCCTCATCCTCCCAGCCCGGGAGGAAATGCTCCTCCACAGGAAAGGTCCGGCCTTCCGCTTCGATCAACGCCGGAGCCTTCCCCGTCACCCCCGTGAAGAACTCCACGAAGCTACCGGCGTCCAGGGTCGCCGACGAGATCACCAGCTTGAGGTCCGGCCGCCGGTCCAGCAGCCGCTTGAGATAGCCCAGCAGGAAATCAATGTTCAGCGATCGCTCATGCGCCTCGTCGAGGATGAGCGCCCCGTAGCGCTTCAAATCCGGGTCACCCTGCGTCTCCGCCAGCAAGATGCCGTCGGTCATGAACTTGATCCGCGTGTCGCGCGACGTCCGGTCATCAAAGCGAACCTGATAGCCAACGAAGCCACCAAGCGGAATCCCCAGCTCCTCCGCCACCCGCTCCGCCACGCTCGAAGCCGCAATCCTCCGCGGCTGGGTACACCCGATCAAGCGAGGCCGCCGACTCCTCCGCTCGTCCGCGCCGGCCTGCATCGCCAGCACCTCCGCCACCATCTTCGGCAGCTGGGTCGTCTTCCCCGAACCCGTCTCACTCACCACCACCACCACCTGATGATCCCTCACCGCCTCCACGATGTCCCGACGCCGGGCCACCACCGGCAGTGATTCTGGATAATTCAGTCCCGGCAGTCCCTCGTCCATCGCGCGGGGCTTAAAGCGTGCCCAGCGCCGCGAAACAAGCGCGAAGCAGGCCGCACTGCCCACCACTCCAAGGAAAATCCCTCAATCGTCTGACAGGTTTCCACCGAAATCGTCGTCGAATGAGTTGCAAAGCGAAAGGACCTAGCATAGACCGAACGTATCTTTCTCGCACGAAAAATGATGAATTCGAACACAAACACCAATCCTAGCTCCGCAGGACGCCGGGGGTTCCTGAAGAAACTCGGCGGAATTGGCGCAGGAGTCGCCGCAGCCGGCCCCATTCTCAGGGCGGCTGAATCCGCCCCGGCACGGCTGAGCGGAGCGAAATACATGGGCGACTTCGTAGCCCCGAAGCTGGAGAAGGTCAAAGTCGCCATCATCGGTGTCGGTGCTCGTGGGCCAACTCACCTGTCCCACGCCGCCGCAGCCGAAGGCACGGAATTCGTCGGCATCTGCGACCTCTACGAAGACGCCTGCAAGCGCGCCAAGGAGCGCGTGCTGAAGGCCGACCCGGAGCGCCACAAGAACGTCAAGACCTACCACGGCGACAAGCACGCCTACCGCAAGATGCTGGCCGAAACCAAGCCCGATGCGGTGTGGATCGCCACTCCGTGGGAATGGCACGCTCCCATGGCCATCGACACCATGAATGCTGGCGCCCACGCCTTCGTCGAGGTGCCACTTGCCACCACCCTCGAAGACCTTTGGAAGATCATCGACGCCTCGGAGAAGACCGGGCGTCACTGCATGATGATGGAGAACGTGAACTACGGCCGCGAAGAACTGATGTTCCTCAACATGTGCCGTCAGGAAGTCTTCGGCGAACTCCTCCACGGCGAAGCCGCCTACATCCACGAACTCCGCGGACAGATGAACCAGTACGAAAAGGGTCGCGGCACCGGATCGTGGCGCACCCTTCACTGGGCCCAGGAAAATGGAAACCTCTATCCGACCCACGGACTCGGCCCGGTCGCCCAATACATGAATCTGGGACGGGGCGATGACAACTTCCGCCGCCTCGTGTCCTTCTCTTCGCCCGCGCGCAACCACGCACTCTACGCCAAGGAACGCCTCGGTGAGGATTCCAAGTCCGCCAAGCTCGACTTCAACGGTGGCGACATGAGCACCTCCATCATCAAGACCACCCTCGGTCGCACGGTGATGGTCCAGTGGGATGAGAGCAGCCCACGCCCCTACAGCCGCCACAACCTGATTCAGGGAACCCGCGGCACCGGAGCCGGCTTCCCCGCCCGCATCGCCCTCGACTACACGTGGAAGAACGCCACCCCCGCGCTGCGCAAGTTGCTCGACCTCCCGGAAGACAAGCCGAACAAATCATCCAACTACCACTCCTGGATTCAGGGTGACGGCTTCAATGCCTTCTACGAGCACTTCGACCACCCCCTCTTCGTCCGCATGCAGGACATCGCGAAGAAGCACGGCGGTCACGGCGGCATGGATGCCATCATGAACTTCCGCGCCATCGAGTGCCTCCAGAAGGGCGAACCACTCGACCAGAACGTCTACGAAGGTGCCTTCTGGTCCGCAGTGACCCCACTCTCCCGCAAGTCGGTCGCCGAAGACGGCATGCCTCAGGACTTCCCCGACTTCACTCGTGGAAACTGGAAGACCACCAAGCCACTTCCAATCGTTTCCTGATCATCGCGACTCCTCTCTCAAGGCGCGACTCCCTCACCGGGGTCGCGCCTTTTTCTTTTGCTGGATCCGTGCTGCTAAAACCGGACGCACCCAAACCAACCCCGCATCACCAAAAGATGCCACCTGCTGGCAACCAACAAACCCCGCTTCCCCCGCGCTCCCGCCTGCCCCCGAAGCCCACGCTCCATCCTCTTCTCCACTCATGACGGGTAAGGAGTGCGGGCAATCCTGCCCGCAGAACAACAAACCCATTCGGTCGCCTCCCCCACGCTTCGCCGGCCTCAAAAGCCAGCAATCTGTCCATTGATCGTTTTCTAGGACTGGACCCACCCACCGACGGACCCCGCACCACCTACGTCTCGATGCCCACGCGCAGGTCACGCGCCGACCAGATATCCCCGGACAAGGCAGCCAAGGCACCTCGCGGTTTGCGCGCACCGGTCTTTCGATTCTGACCAAATCGATCCCGACAATCCCGGAACACCTCGTCCACAAACCCACGGCCGCCGATTACCGCTCCATCCGAAAAATACCTCACTCGATGACGGATGAGCTTCGAGATCGATACATCCCGCTTCCGCGCCTCCATCGCCTGGAGCTCCTTCTCCGCCACCTCGCGCTTCATCCCCTTGCGCCGGACCTTGCCGTCCACCTTCACTTCCACACCTTTCCCTAACAGGATGACCCGATACTCCTTGGCCAAGCCTCCCTGTGCCCACGCTCTGGCCGTCCCTACATTCCCTTCGTGCCCGCGCAACGCACGCACCAAGCCAGCCCGAGCCCTCTTTCCACCCGCCACCGCCTCCGCATAGCTACTCCACCGGTAGTCCGCAGGATCCTTGCAGATCCCGGCTCGAACCGGATTCAAGTCGATGTACGCCGCCATCGTCCGCGCCGCCACACCATCCTCCACGAGCACACTCTTGAAGCGCTGCTCCCAGAGCCGCCCCGTTCGTCCCTGCGATCGGTTGAACCAGTGACTGAAGCGCTGCAGCAAGCCCTTCATGAACTCGCTCAGATCGTGCATTCGATAGGCGTATTGCCCGACGATGCGCTCGACCTCAGCCTGATCCCCCACCTTGCGTGCCGCACGCAGCGAACCCGCAACCGCATCGACCCTCGCCTTCGAATAGAGCGCACCCAAGCGCCGTAGAAAGACCTCATCCGACAGGCCTTCCGCCGGCATGGGCGGGACCTCCAGCAAGAGATGGAAGTGATTGGACATCATGCAGTAAGAGAGCACACGGCAACCCGTGAAATTCTCCATCATGCGCATGAACATACAGAATTTTTCCCTCTCCTCCGGCCCGAAAGCCATCCGTCGATCCACGACCCGCGAAATCAAGTGGTAGATCGCAGGCTTCTCCTGCGAATCCTTCCATGGAGCAATCCACCGCGCCTTGGCCATGGCAGAACCTTGCCACCTTCTCCAGCCCCTTACAAGCAGCAAATCCTATAAAAGGTGTGTCCTTCTATTATGTGTCCTTCTATTATGTGTCCTTCTATTATGTGTCCTTCTATTATGGGTTCCGCGACCTCGAGGAGGTTCGAAGCCATGCCGAGAAATGGCGCATCACCTACAACACCGTGAAACGCCACGGCTCACTCAACAAACAGACCCCAGAGCAATTCGCCGCTCAATGCCGTCTTCGGTCGGCTACGCCTCCCTTCGCCGGCATTGAGCCAAAACCAACAGAAACCCTGGTCGGACTAACTTAGCCAATGCTCCAAATTAGGGGTGCGCACCACTGCAAGCCCGCCATGCTCCACGCCTGCATGGAAGCCACCGGTCCCTGTGGCGACGAACTCGCCCTTTTCCTCGACACCCACATCGGCAAACTCA
>NZ_JAENII010000017.1 GCF_016595525.1 Haloferula rosea | reverse complement strand
CAGGAGAGGTTGTTTATTCACACTATTCATACCGTACTTCGGCCGGCTTTCCGTCTCTCGTTTTCAACGAAATCGAGCTTAAGGACGCGCCATTCGGGACCGACCCCTTCCATCACCGTAACTGACCCCTTTCACCTTTCAGACCCCTTTTAGTTGAGCGTTTACCTTTCCCCCTCCGAATGATAGACAACTGCGCATGGGATACATTGACAAACTCACTGTAACGATCTCCTGCCCAAAGTGCGGGAAAACCGCTGAATCCACGGCAAAGGACTCTGGCAGCGGCTACGGAGGCCCGTGCTGGGGGCAACTTGGTCGGTTTCCCGGATTTGAGGTCCAATCTACCTTCCATGAGAAGCGCGGCCCTCATGTTGATTCCGCTTCCTGCATCGATTGCGGTGAGGAGGCCGAAGTCGATTCGGGGTATACTCAATGAGCCTTGCTCAAGAAGAGCCAATGTCTTCACCCTTGTCGGTGGCGCCCACTGCTCCATTACGGTCATTTAGCCGAGCCATCAATTTCCTTTGAAGTTAACGAAGTACTCGCAGGGTGCCTGGAACCGACTGAATTAGCGGATCGAAAGCTTCAGAGAACTTTCTAAGTTGAAGCCGGAGAACCCGAAGTTTTTCGTCAGTGCTATTTGGTGCGATTACATTGCCATCTACAATATGTCTACATACTGAATATGCTCCTCGAGCCACAACAACACGGTTGCGGTTCGATAACCCTCTAACAATTGCTACTGCAAATATTCGATCTGCTCCATCAATGGAGATTGAGTCATCAAGAACTATTCGCGCCAAGAACCTTCCAAGAATCCCCATTACTGAATCGGCGCTGATCCCGTAGTCTTCGGAAAGCGTAAGAGGAAGATTGAAGTATTCAAGATTCTCAGGCAGCACTGAAACGACTCCTCCATCAGTCTCTGGAAGGACGGCATCAATCATATCATCGACGGTGACTGGAAGCAGGTGGTATCGATAACATGACAATTGACCCAAATACTTGTAGAAATCCAGTTTTTGAAGAATGCCGAGGTCAACCATGCTGCGAATCAACCCAACTGACGAGAAGCTCTGAGGAAGACTCTTCTCGCCGACGGCTCTAAGTGCCGGAAAAAGCCTAGCGTCGTCGGTTAGAACGCTAACCTTCTCATCCAGTCCGAAGCGCAACGGATCCATAATATATCCCGGCAAGATCGCAGTCCAATTCTGATCCTCTGATGAACCACTGATACCCCGACTCAACTTAAGTGACGCAACGCCCTCCAAACGACTCGCTCCGTCGAGAAGCCTCGTTCTAAATTCATTTTCACTTTCACTCTTTCTCTCGGAGAATTGGAACCTGTTGCCCACAAACGCTCCTCGGCCAACCCCCGCATAAGTAACCTCAAGCGACTCTGCAATCCTTCGAATTACGCGTACTACTGAAGCAGTGATACATAACCCTGAACAAGATGAAATTACCTTTCCCAGCAATCCAGCCTCTATCAGCATCAGAGCTGATAACGCGTCTATGTAGAATCGAGCACCAGACAAGGCCTCTTTAGCCAGTTTGGTATGCTCGTCAATGGTCACCTGCGATCCATCATTACAGAAAATAAAACCGCGCCCTTCACTGCCAATTTTTCCCAAAGCCTGGACTAGTCCACCCTCCATCTTGCACAGGAAATAGAAAGGCAAACTATTTGCAACATAGCCTTCAAAGAACTCGTTCGATCCTCGGAGTTTGTTCTCGGAGAATTTTTGGAGATTGTCGAGAGTTAGCGAACCATCCTCTTCGGTCATCTTGACCGCCCAGACTGCATGCTCACCGGTGCTCGCAGCACTCTGAAGAGCCTCTTGCGCTCTGAAACAAATAAAGGCCTCTGGACTCAAAATATGAGTTACTTTTCTGCGAGATTCGCCATCAGAATACCTATCGGGTGGCCATTCGATCTCTTCACCGAGACCTCGATTAACTATTGCTTCATAGTTTTCACCTCCCGGCAACAATCGCGTGGCTCCAAAAGAGCTACCTCCACTACCCAATAGAAACCACGTGGAAAGCCCCTGAATTCGCACAAAGCTTGAGTCTCGAACAACCTCATAGGGCGCCAAGTCAATGCACCCAGCATTGGTTAGCTCCACCGTCAGCAGATACAAGGAGAGAAAGACTGAATCTTCGAAATGGTCTACTTGCTCTAACGCACTGAAGAGTTGCCTTAATGCAAGAGAAGACTTTCCCTCAAAATTTGAGCGCAGATAAGCTTCGGCTCCGACAAGTCCTAATGGAAAGCTGATTTTCTTATCCGCGTGTCTTGCAAACTCCTCGCACGCCCTATCTGGCTGCCCGACAAGTTGCAACGACTGAACTAGAATCTTAAGAAGGAGCTCAAAATTGCTCTCACTGAGAAGACTAGGGTTCTCAAGTGCGATTAAAGCATGATCAATTGATCTACTGTCGTCCTCTAGTTTCCAGAGAGCGAACGCTAGTCGCGCATGAAGCACAGCATCCTTTTCCGACGAACTGGTCTTCTTGACAAATTGATTAGCAAACCTAACAAAGGTGTCCCACTGCTCGAATCTAAACGCGATTTCAAATAATTCGCGCAGAGCCAGCATCGAGATCCCCTTTAGTTTAAAAGCCTCTAGTTCTTCAATACACTCGCTCCGTCGGTCCAAGCGTTCGAGCGAAAGGATCTTCAGGAAGCGAAACTCAGATAGGACTGGTTCGTTAATCTTAAGACCGTCGAATAGGGCTATAACCAGGCCGGGACATTTCTCAAGAAGTCTATATCCAAGCATCAGAGCAAACTCATGATCCTCCTTCTTCCGGAGGCATGCAAGAATAGCACCGCCGTCCTGAGCTTGAATTGAATTGTTCAATTCTATAAGGTTATGATCGCCGTGCCTTTCAAGAAGCCTTTGATTTGCATCCTTGAGCTTGTCGCAAGTTACACATTGAACAAAGAGGTGTTCTACGACAGATTTTGGGGGGCTGACCTTAGATGAATCGATCTTTTCAAAAATTAGATTCATTTCAGTCATTGATAGGCGGAAGGACCCCAAGATCTCCTGTAGATTAGCATAGATGAACTTGCCAAAATACAAGTCTTCCAAAACGCTGAAAAGGTCACCTCGTGATTGATCAACTTCCGAAAAATCACCCGTCATCTGTGCCAATAAAACTACCGGCTTCAATCGATAGACCCCTTGCAGAAAGGTATCTTTTGGGCTAATTGGATCCCTGTTCTCTAATAGGCGCTTATTCGATTCTATCTTGAGTAAGCCTTCTTCAAGGTCACTGATCTCAATTGGCTGAGACCGGATTAGATCAACGCTTCTGAAGACCATCCCAAAAACCAATGGTCTAGGTGATGTCCCTATCTCTGTCGCCCACTCTTCCAGGATTCTGTCCCGAAGTGAATGCTCACCGATTGAATCAGCATAGATCACACGTTTTGCTAGCGCCAATTCATAGAGCCGAATGTCAACTCGGGACTGGTTCGAAAGTTGCTCTAGATCCTTAAGCGGCTGTTTGGTGGATGACTCGTCCCAATCGAGTATTCTCAAGTGAAGATTGTCAGGTGCCAAGCCTCGAAGGCTACTCTCAACCCTCTCAGCCTCATCTCCACTAGCAGGAGCATCTCTACAGATCCCAATGTACTCAACCATCGCTTCCGGCCACGATGGATTTTCCCTGACCAATTCTAGAAACTGCCTTTTTGCTTCTTCGATATCTTGGTCAAGTGCTACAAGGCGAGCATTTAGACAATCAACTTGGTAGAGAAGGAATGGATCCTCGGATTCGTGCGAAAAGTTAGCAACTTGAGCGAGGAGCACTTGTGCGTCACTTTTCCGATTTCGATTTACTAATTCCCTGCAGGTATTCAGAAGCTGTATTAAGACTTTCCTCTTCTTACTCGAATCTACTGCTACTGACCTACCAATATTCTCTAGGGTTTCCCGAACTTCTTTGGTTAGGTAGGGCGAGTCCTTCTTAACAGACTCTGCCCACTCTTCATGATCAGATTTCCAGCGCTGAAGGACGGCCACCGGATAGTCTTTCGCGTTATCGATGTTGTCTATTATCTTGTGATGCTTCTCACAAAGATAGAGCAAGTTGGCTTCAGTTTTTCTAAACGCAAGGCTTGTAATGTAGTCTTCTCGAGGGTGACTACCTACTTTTCTCGGATAGATGTGTGCGCACTCAGCGAGCTTAGTTCTTTGGTGCACCGACCTTTCGTTGCACAGCGGAGCCGCGCAAATGCCCAAGCCATTCACGAACACTTGGAATTTAACCCGTTCTGGAACCGGACCAGAGTCATCACCATCTTTCATAGGTTCAAAGAAGGTTTCTTTAGAGCTTCATTGGCTTAGATTGTTCTGCGGTCCGGGAACAGCCCACAGCCCACAGCCCACAGCCCGGGTCAGCCCGCGATTTCTGGCAATTGGCATTCAGTTCTGCAGCGTTCTAACGCGGCCACTAATAGGCTCCATATCTTGAGAGTGCGGAATCGATGGGTTCTTGGATGTCGAATGGTAGATGGGATCAATTGAATTCCGTGATGCCTGGCCCAAAATAAGGGCGTCCTCAAAGGACGCTCTCCCTTTGAATTCGCGACCAATTGCTTCTCCGACCTAATTACAAGCTTCGCATTCACCCCCTTTTAGAAGCCCCCTTAGCCGAGGCTTTGGGGGACAGGTCCCATTGAGAGTTCGGCGTCACTGACACGCCTCGCACTCTCCGCCGTTGATCATGGCATCAATCGAGCACGCATTCTTCTCGGCCTCGGTGTAGACCTTCGCCGCTGGCGCAGCCGCCCCTCCCCCGCTCATGACGCCGCGGATGGCTTTGTCGACTTTGCCGGTGGAGCTTTCGACGTCGCTGGCTTGGAGGGTGCGGAGGTAGTAGGTGGTCTTGAGGCCCTTTTCCCAGGCGCGGCGATACATGTGAGAGAGGCTCTTCATGTCGGGCTGGGCGAGGAAGAGGTTCACGCTCTGGCTCTGGTCGATCCACTTCTGACGGCGGGCGGCGGCGTCGATGATGTACTCGTAGCCGACGCTGAAGACGGTCTTGTGCTTTTGCTTGAGTTCTTCCGGGATGGTGTCGATGTCCTCGAGCTCGCCCTTGAAGTATTTCAGTTCGTCGACCATTTCCTGGCTCCACAGGCCGGCCTTCTTGAGATCGCGGACGAGCTCGCGGTTGAGGACGATGAAGTCGCCGCTCAGGTTGCTCTTCACGTAGAGGTTCTTGTAGTTCGGCTCGATGCAGGGGGTGGTGCCCATGATGTTCGAGATGGTGGCGGTCGGTGCGATGGCGAGGACGTTCGAGTTCCGCATGCCGTGCTCGGCGATTTTCTCACGGACGACGGACCAGTCCATCTTTCCGCCACGTGGGACGTCGATCTTCTTGCCGCGCTCGTCTTCGAGCAGGTCGACGGTGTCCTGCGGGAGCAGGCCGCGGTCCCACTTGGAGCCCTTGTAGGTCGAGTAGGTCCCCTGCTCTGCGGCGAGGTCGCTGCTGGCACTGTAGGCGTAGTAGGCGATGGCCTCCATGAATTCGTCGTTGAACTCGACGGCGGCATCCGAAGCGAAGCCGAGGCCACGCTTGTAGAGGGCGTTCTGCAGACCCATCACGCCGAGGCCGATCGGGCGGTGGCGTGAGTTCGCGGTCTTGGCGGCTTCGGTCGGGTAGAAGTTGATGTCGATGACGTTGTCCAGCGCGCGGATGGCGACGGTGATGGTCTCCTTGAGCATCTCGTGGTCGAGCGCGCCATCGGCGGTGATGTGGGTGTCGAGAACGACGGAGCCGAGGTTGCAGACGGCGGTTTCCTCATCCGAGGTGTTGAGGGTGATCTCGGTGCAGAGGTTGCTGGAGTGGATGACGCCGGCGTGGTCCTGCGGGGAGCGGACGTTGCAGGGATCCTTGAAGGTGATCCATGGGTGTCCGGTTTCGAAGATCATCTTGAGCATGCCTTTCCACAGCTCGATGGCGGGAATCTCACGCGACCAGATCTTGCCCTCGGCGGCCATGGCCTCGTATTCGGTGTAGCGCTGTTCGAAGGCCTTGCCGTAGAGGTCGTGGAGGTCGGGGGTTTCGTTGGCACGGAAGAGGGTCCAGGTCTGGCGGGCCTCCATGCGCTTCATGAACAGGTCGGGAATCCAGTTCGCGGTGTTCATGTCGTGGCAGCGGCGGCGTTCGTCACCGGTGTTCTTGCGCAGCTCGAGGAAGTCCTCGATGTCGTTGTGCCAGGACTCGAGGTAGGCGCAGCCGGAGCCGCGGCGCTTGCCACCCTGGTTGACGGCGACGAGCTGGTCGTTGTGCAGCTTGAGGAATGGGATGATGCCCTGGGACTCTCCATTGGTGCCCTGGATGTAGCCGCCGGTGCCACGGACGGAGGTCCATGAGCCACCGAGGCCGCCGGCCCACTTGGAAAGGAAGGCATTCTCGGCCACGCCGCGGATCATGATGGACTCGATGGAGTCATCGACCTTGTAGAGGTAGCAGGACGAAAGCTGGCTGTGGAGGGTGCCGGAGTTGAACAGCGTCGGGGTGGACGAGCAGAAGCGGCGGCCCTTGTAGAGGTTGTAGAGGCGGATGGCCCAGTCCTCGCGGTCGGTCTCCTCGGCGCGGAAGAGGCCCATGGAGACACGCATCCAGAAGAACTGGGGCGTCTCGATGCGGCGGTGCTTGCTGCTGGTCTTATCGACGATGAGGTAGCGGTCGTAGAGGGTCTGGATGCCGAGGTAGTCGAAGTCGAGGTCGGCGGTCGGATCGAAGGCTTCGGCGAGGGTGTCGAGGTTGTAGAGTTCGAGCAGCTCGGGGTTGAGGCGTTTGATGGCGATGCCGTGCTTGAGGTAGGTTTTGAAGGCGGCCTTGTGGGCGGCCTTCAGCTTCTCGACACCGTCGCGCAGGATGGACCAGTCAAGGACTTCCTCATAGATGTAGGAAAGCAGGATGCGGGCGGCGAACTTGGCGAAGTCGGCGTCCTTTTCGATCAGCGACTTGGAGTTGAGGATGACGGTGTTCTTGAGGTCCTTTTCCTTGATCTCGGCGCCGACGGAGCGGCGGAGTTCGCGTTCGATCTCGGGCTCGGTGAGGCAGAGGTCGAGACCGATGGAGGCGAAGTGGATGCGTTTCTTCAGCTCGGTGCCGTCCCAGAGTTTGGTTTCGCCATCGTCGGTGATGACGGTGATGAAGAGGTCCTGATCGGTTTCGTCGGGGGCTTCCTCAAGGTCGATGCGTTGGCGGGCGCGTTCGTCGCGGTAGCGGATGTAGTGGGCAGCGGCCTTGAAGTGGCCCTGCTTCATGAGTTCTTCCTGGACCATGTCCTGGACGTCCTCGATGTGTACGAAGGACTGGTCGCCGGTGCGCACGCGCTCGGTCACGGCCGCCGCGACGTCGGTGGCGGGTTCGGGAATCTCGTGGATGGTGAGGAAGGCCTTGCGGACCGCAATTTCGATCTTGGTTTCGCTCCACGGCACCACGTTGCCATTGCGGCGGATCAGGCGCACGGGAAGCGCGTGAGGCTGGGCGCCGGCCGAGATGCTGCCGCCCTTCTCGATCGAGCGGCGGAAGGCGAGCGACTTGGCGACGTCGTAGGCGTCGTTCTCAAGCAATGCCTTCTCGATGAGCAGGTAAAGGTCCCCTTCCGAAAGACGCAGACGACCTCCTTCGTCGAGGGTCTTGGTGAGTGAGTTGGCGACGGCGTGCGCCACGTCCGAGACGAACTTGCGGTTCTCGTCGGTGAAGATGCTGTCCTCTTCGGCCTTGCGGGCGATGAGCAGGTCGGTGAGCGACTCACCGATGGCGTCGGCCACATGCTCGAGCGAGAAGTGTTGTTCCTCATTGCCACGGGTGACGGTGATGTCGGTGATCGGCTTGCGACGGTCATCGGGAAGGACCTCACGCCAGGTGTGCGAGCGGTCGGAGGCGGGCATGGCGAAGCGGTCGGTGATGACTTGCTTCAGGTTGAGGTCTTCGTCGAGGTTGAGATTGGTGTACATGGTGTGTGAGGAGGCGGGGTGGTTTTGTTTTTAGCGGGCGGTTTCGCGCCGGGGGCGCGAGGGACGAGGATAAAGGAAAAAGGATAAAGGGGGAGAAGGTGATTAGCGCTCGTCGGTCTTTGGTTTGCGCTTCTGAAGGGTGAGGTGACGTTTTAGGGATCGGATGAGGCCGCCGAGCATGCGGGAGATTTCGCGAGTCTCCTTGACCATGGCGCGGGAACCTTCGAGCGGCGGTGCGCCGAGCCGCTGGCGGACTTTCTCAGCAACGAAAAGCTGGGTGCGAAGTTCGCCGCAGGAGCCTTTGCTGTAGCGGAGGAAGTTGATGTATTCGGCAGTGCTTTCGCGCTCGAATCCTTCGGCAATATTGGACGGGATGGAGAGCGAGGAACGCTCCATCTGGCCACGGAGCGCAAAGTCCTTCGACTCGGCGAGGGCGACATGAACCTCGACCGCCAGCTGGCAGCCTCGCTTCCAGACATCCAAGTCCTCAAAACTCTCGATCTCACTCATCACAATTCACTTTTTCCTATTTCCTTTTTCCTCGCCCCTCCCCGACTCCGTCGGGGCAAAGTCCGCCAGTTCCTGGCGATGGCTTAGAGGTCATCATCATCCACATCACCGAGGGCGGATGCCTTCTGGTATTCGGTGACGCGGCCTTCGAAGAAGTTCTGCTCCTTCTTGATGTCCATCATCTCGGCGAGCCATGGGAACGGGTTCTGGGTGGTGCCCTCTTCATTGAGCGGGGCAAGACCACAGGAGGTCAGACGACGGTCGGCGATGTAATCGATGTAGGTCTCGAAGTCCGGAGCATTCAGGCCCAGGCCGGCGACGGGCAGGCAGTCGCGGATGAACTCCTTCTCGAGGCGGATGCCTTCGGCCATGGTGGCACGGAGGTCTTCCTGGAATTCCGGGGTCCAGATGTCGGGGTTCTCATCGATGAGGTCCATCAGCAGGTTGCGGAAGACTTCGATGTGGTTCGACTCGTCGCGCAGCGTGTAGCGGAACATCTGGCCGATGCCCGGGAACTTGTTCTGGCGGTAAAGACTCAGGATCATGCCGAACAGGCCGTAGAACTGGGTGCCCTCCATGACTTGGCCGAACAGGAAGATGTTCTTGGCAAGGTCCTGCTTGTTCTTGGTCTGGGTCAGGTCGATGTCGCGGCGCATCGAGCGGCTGTTCGAGACGACGAAGTTGTTCTTCGCGGTAATGGTCGGGACGTCCTCGAACATCGCTTCGCACTCATGCGGGTTGAGGCCGATGGAGCTGAGCATGTAAACCAGCGAGTCCGCGTGGATGTTTTCCTCGTGGGCATGGCGACCGAGCACGAGCTTGAGTTCGGGAGCGGTGACCACTTCACGGACGACATGGAGGATGTTGTCTCCGACGATGCCCTCAGCGGCGGAGAAGTAGCCGATGCCCATCTTGATGATCCAGCGTTCGACGTCGGAGATCTCATCGGAGCGCCACTGCTCGACGTCCTTCTGCATCGGGATGTCCTCGGGCTCCCAATGGTTGTTCTTCATCGTCTTGTAGAGATCGTAGGCCCACTGGTATTTCAGCGGGAGGATGTTGAAGAACATCGTGTCCTTGCCGTTGATGACTTTCTTGGCGGCGAAGGCTTGCTCTGCCTTTTCCTTGTCGAGGACGAAGGTGCGGGAACCGAGGGTGATGGTGGTAGTGGCGGACATGGTCGGGATGAAGGAACGTTCAGCAGTAGGTTCTCAAAAATTGCGCATCGATCGGGGCGATTTGGAGGTCTTGGCGCCTCGTGCGCAGCGTTGGGGAGACTGCCTGAGCGCTGGAATTCGGACAAGTTGATTTTGCCCATATGGTATCCACAAATTATTCACAATACTACATGTTGTATGGAAGAAATGCATCCCGACCCTTGACTTGATTCCTGGAACTCGTTCCGCGCCTGAAAACTAGGGTTTCCGGCGTTTCAGCGATTTCGGCGGAATCTTTCAATTGGTGCTGAAAAAGTTTGGCCGACGAAATCGACCTGGAACGGGTGGATTTGAATTTTAAAATGTTAGGGCGATTTCCGGGCAAACCGGGCGTGATGAACTGGGATACGTGGAGTTACGCAGGATAAAAATTTGACCCGTGCGATCGCCTCCCGAGCCAAAAATCCGGCAAACTGTGATTTATCAATGAGTTGCGAATCCCGGACCGGAATCCAGATCGAGGAGCTTCCGAAGACGGAAATCGGGGTTCGCCGATGTCGGGACGACAGATCTCAGCCCAAGGGATGGTGACGAGCGTGCCACGACCGCCCGATTCTGGCCCTCGATGATGGATTCTCGGACCCTGCAGATGGGCTCGGGAAGGGCGGTGCTCATGAGAAGGCTCGCCGCCTTGTAGCCCTCACGCGGACGCGATGAGACCTCCGCCACGCGGGATTCGTCGTTCGATCAAGCAGAGGGTTCGATCGGCGGGCCACCCCGTGCGCCGGGTCTGGCGCCTCAGAGCTGCCACTTGCCCTTGTCGAGCTCGCACACGCAGGCGGCGAGCAGGTCGATGCACGACTGGATGTCTTCCTTGTTCGACATCTCGATGCTCTGGTGGATGTGCCGGGTCGGGATGGAGACCGCGCCGGCGATGGACCCACCGGGGACCATGCGTTGCAGGCTCGCGGTATCCGTTCCGCCAGCGGCGAGGATCTCGGGCTGCCACTTGATCTTGTTTCGCTTCGCCACCTGTTTCATGAAGGCGACCATGCGGTAATCACAGATCACGGAGGAATCCATCAGCTTGATGCCGGCCCCCTCCCCGAGCGCGGTGCAACGTTCTTGCGGCTTCGAGCCGGGGACGTCGTAGGCGATGGTGGTGTCGAGCCCGAAGCCGAAGTCCGGCTTCACGTCGAGCGCGGCCACATTGGCACCCCGCAGTCCGACTTCCTCCTGGACGGTGAAGGCGGCGTAGAAATCGAAGGCGGGCTTCTTGCGCGACTTCTTCATGGCACGCAGCGCTTCGATGAGCACGAAGACCGAGACGCGGTTGTCGAGCGACTTGACGTTGACGCACTCCCCCATCTCCTTGAGCTCCGAATAGCGGGTCACGAAGTCACCCACCGAGATGAGCTTGTCGACGTCCTTCTTGGACAGGCCGGTGTCGATGAAGTAGTCGCCGATCTTCATCGGTTTCCCCCGCTCTTCCGGAGCCATGATGTGGATGGGCTTGGAGCCCATCACACCGAGGACGTCCTTCTTGCCGTGCACCCAGACGCGCTGGGCGGTGAGGGTTTTCGGATCAAAACCGCCGACGGGATTGAAGCGGATGAAACCCTGGTCATCGATGTGCGTGACGATGAAGCCGATCTCATCCATGTGGGCGGCTGCCATGCTCTTCTTCTTCGACGAGCGTCCTTTCTTCAGGGCGATGACGTTGCCCATGTTGTCCGTGCGGACTTCGTCAGCGAGCCCCTTGAGCTCTGCGAGGACGAGCTTGCGGATTTCCTTTTCGAATCCCGGAGCACCGGGGGCTTCGCAAATGCGGGAGAGAAGATCGACGTTGATTGGCATGACAGAGAAGTTTCCTGATCGGTTCCGGTGTGGCCAGCGGGAAGATCATTTTCTGCACGAACTTTATTGGAAAGTGACCGAGCTGCATTGGGGCGAGTCCTGGGTCTGCAGGGTGCGGTCGAGACAACCGGAACGAGATACAAGGACAAAAGAAAGCCGCCCCCTGAATCGGGCAGCACGTCATTGCGAGCTGCGCCGCTCAGGGGGCGGAGAGTTTGCTGTGTTTCAGCGGGCTGGGAAATCTAAAGGACCCGGAGCTGCCAGAGGGCGTCCGAAGCCCCCTCACGCCAAGCCGGGCGCCGGGCGATGGGGTCATGCATGACGCGGTTGACCTTTTTGCCGGCAACGCGGACGAAGGAATCGACGAGCACTTCATACACCCGGAGGCCCATGTAGTAGGTGTCATGAAGCGTGGCGACGGCTTCCTCACCGAATGCCTGCGCCAGGTGCTCCCGCAGCAGCGCGGTCTCCTGTTTTCCGAGGAAGAGGAAGGCGGGCATGTCGCCCAGAGACGATTTGGAGCGGATGAGGTTGGACACCGCTTGGGAGTCCCATCCGTCCTTGAGGTTCAACTCAGACTCTACCGTTCGGTCGTTGGGCAGGGTGTCGTGTTCGTCGGTCTTCATGATGTTCAGGTGTTGGTCAGAACTCCTAAGCAGCGGTCGGGCCAATTCTTCGGAATCGCGAAATGATCGGACGATTTTCGCGTGGCATGACCGGCGTTCATTCACTCCGAATCCGACCATGAACACGAAGCCCGCCCACCGGTGGATTCCGTGAAAGTTCCGGGAAATTCCTGCGGTGTGAGCCCCAGGTCGCAGACTGGCCGGAGCAGGCAGGGTGAAAAAAGGGCTCCCCTGCTTGCGCCGGGGAGCCCTCGAAAACCGGATCCTGCGGGGGGACCTTCAGAAGCTGAATACCAGACCGACCTGCGGCCCCTTGGTATCGACATCGTAGGCGAATGGACCGTCCGAATAGTCGACGGTCAGGTAACGGTAGGCGGCAAAGAGGCCGACCGTGTCCGTGAACTGGTATCCGACCCCAAGCATCGCCTGAAGGTAGGTATCGGAAGCCACGCCCCAGCCACCGTAGTCGAACCGACCGAAGAGCCTCCAATGATCACCGGCACGATAGCGGAAGCGAACTCCAACGAAAGGATCCACCCAATCCTGGGATCCACTGATGAAACCGGTTCGGGATGCAGGCGGCGTCGGGGCTGCCGTCACATCTCCTGAAACGTCCAAGCCGGTGTAGGCACCCCCCGCCAGAAAGTCGACGGTCCAACGCTCGTCCTCGTAGATCTCGTAACCCAGGGCGAGACTACCTACGGTCTGCTCAATGGTCGTGCCGATGTAGGTGGTCGGAGTCGGAGTGCTGGCGACCGAAAGCTTCAACCAGATCAAGTCGCCGGTCAGACTCCACTTCCCCTTCCTCGCTTCACCCGCGAGCACGATGCCCGCATCCATGTTGTCCCAAATATCATCGAAGCCGATGTCGACCGGGAGGATGGCCGCGCCCACACGAGTCGTGCCATCAAGCCCGACGATGGGTCCATACATGCTGAACTTGAACTCCCAGTCGTCGGAGGGGGATGAAACCGGAGCAACCGGCTCTTGGAAGGCATCAGCCTCTCCGGCCATGGATGCATGGGAGAAGGCCAAGGCCAACAGCGTTGATGTCATTAGGCAATTCATGGGACGGCTGGATTAACCGAAACGCTCCGACGTGACCACCCGAATCCATCCGAAATCCGGAGTCATCCACTTGAAACCCGATTGACCACATCGAGCTCGAAATGACATCCTCACCACAGCCTCAGAAAGTTCCAGTCACCATGAAAACCAAATCAATCCTGCTCTCCTCGCTGCTCGGAGCGTCCCTGCTGCATGCCGAAGGTGATGCCAATCTCGCCCAACAGCTCACCAACCCCCTTGCCGCGATGATCAGCATGCCGGTGCAGGGCAATGTGGACTTCGGCATCGGTCCGGGTGGTGGACATCGGATGACCACCAACATCCAACCGGTCGTTCCCTTTGAACTGAGCGAGAACTGGAACCTGATCTCGCGAACCATTCTTCCGGTGATCGACCAGCAGGGAACCGACCCTCTGACGGACCGCAGCGATGCCTTCGGGCTGGGCGACGTCGTGCAGAGTTTCTTCTTTTCGCCAAAGAATCCCGAGCCGTTCATCTGGGGGGTCGGCCCCGTGGTCCTGATGCCGACCGCCACCAATTCGGTCCTCGGCGCCGACAAGTGGGGACTCGGCCCGACCGGGGTGATCCTGAAGATCGACGGCCCTTGGACCTACGGCATGCTCGCCAACCACATCTGGGACGTCGGCGGCCCGGGGAAGAACAGCTTCGACTACTTCGTGCTGCCCAATGGAGTGGTCTCGCTGAATCAGGACGTCAACCTGACCTTCATCCAGCCCTTCGTTTCCTACACCACCAAGCAAGCAACCACCTTCACCATGAACTCGGAGTCGACCTACAACTGGGCCACCCACCAATGGACGGTGCCGATCAACCTCCAGGTGAGCCAACTGGTCAAAATAGGAGGTGCTCCAGTGAGTATCTTCGGGGGCGTGCGCTGGTATGCCGAACGCGCTCCTCAGGGACCGGACTGGGGCGCACGCTTCGGCTTCACCCTGCTCTTCCCGAAAGGGTGAGTCCTCGTGTTCCCACGACGGAGCCCATGGCTCGGACGCCGAGCGGCCGCGCATCCGCAAGATCGGCGCGGACAACTCACGACCGATGGAGACTTTGTTCCCGACCCTGTTTCCCCGGTCCCGTCGTGATGGGTCATGATGGGATTGAAAGTACAGGCGGGATGAGCTGAGCTGGCCGGGATGATTGAACTCGATGCTCTTCAGACGCTGAATCTCGCGATTCTCGTCCTGTTTGCGGGCAAATTCCTGAACAGCCGGATTGAGTTCCTGCGCAAATACAACATTCCCGAGCCTGTTAGCGGAGGTCTGCCGGTTTGCCTTCTCACCTGGGCGATCTTCGCCCTTTCAGGAAAAGGCATCAGCTTTGATCTCGGGGCGCGGGATGTTCTGTTGGTCTATTTCTTTGCCGGCATCGGCCTGAACTCCGATTTCCGAACCCTCCTCAAAGGTGGCCTTCCCCTTCTCATCCTTCTGGGAGCCACCATCGGCTACATGTTCATCCAGAACTTCACCGGGGTGGGCATGGCGAACCTGCTGGGGATGGACAGCTCGGTCGGAGTGCTGAGCGGCACCACTTCACTCATCGGCGGTCACGGAACCGCCATTGCGTGGACCCCGGTTTTCCAGGAACGCTTCGGCATCACCAACGCCTCCGAGATCGGCATTGCGAGCGCCACCTTCGGGCTCGTTCTGTCCTCCCTGATGGGCGGCCCGATCGCCAATCTTCTCATCACCAAGCACCAACTGGAACCGAAGGTCGTCGAGCAACCGGATGTCGGCGTGGTGCACGAGCAACAACAGACAAGCATCAACCTCTACTCCATGCTGATGGCCTGGTTGGCGCTGAACCTGAGTATCGGTCTCGGCTCCCTTATTCAGGAAGGCCTGGAAGCGACCGGCATCAAGCAGCTCGAACTTCCACTGTTCGTCTGCTGTCTCTTTGGCGGCATCATTCTGACCAACGCCGTGCCGCGCCTGATGCCTAGGGTGCAGTGGCCTCAAGGAAGCCGTTCACTGGCACTGATCTCGGATCTTGCACTCGGCATGTTCCTCGCCATGTCGCTGATGAGTCTGCAGCTCTGGACCCTCGCCGGCGTGGCGGGCCCTATTCTCGGCATTGTCGGCGCTCAATTCGTCGTCGCCTTCCTCTTCGCGCTCTTCGTCGTCTTCCGGTTGATGGGCCGGGACTACGAAGCGGCCGTCATTTGCTCCGGCTTCGGCGGCATTTCTCTGGGTGCCACACCCACCGCAATGGCGAACATGACCGCCGTGACCAATCGCTACGGCGCCGCCCACAAGGCCTTCATCATCGTTCCGCTCGTCTGCGGCTTCTTCGTCGATATCGCCAATGCCTTCATCATCAATCTGTTCCTCGATTGGTTCGGTTGAAGACCTGTCCAGAGACCAGGATACCGGCACGTCCACGGCGAGGCATGCGGAGGGTTGCAAAGCAAGATCCGCACACTCTTTTGCCACAGTGATCTCGACATGATCACGACCTTGGGGTGAGCCTTACGAGGTTTCCCTCCGGTTTTGATAGAGTTCGGATCGTTTTCGGAATCCAACCGATGCCAGTGGGCCAGCGGACAAACGTGGCCCGAGATTCGCCGGCCACCCCCCTTGTCCATGAGATACCATTTTCTGAGTTTCATCGTTGCCGTCCTTGGCTGCTGCGCCTCTGCCCGCACCATCACCATCGATAGCGGCGAGAATTTCCATGACCTGCCCACCTTTACGGAAATCGACGGCGACCCTCTAAGTCCGTTCGCCGATCAGGTCGTGTCCATCGACCGGCTGGCAGACGGCACGGTGCAACTCGTCATCGAGGGCGACTTGGTTCTCGAAGCGACCGACGTCCTCAAGGGTGAAGGCCTCTATCCCGTGGTGCTTCAGGTCGGCAATGACGTCAACATCGCTGCGGCTGCCACCATCGATTTCTCCGCGATAGGAATGACCCCGGGGCCGGGTGGCGGGTCGGGTGCGGCGGGCAGCGAAGGCGGCCAAGGTGGTGCAGGTGGCAAGGGAGGATTCGGTGGCCTTCCCGGGCTCTTCGGCACGGGCGGAGTGAAAGTCGATGGCGGGCCGCTCACCTTGGGCTTCGCCCTCACGAGCTACGGCCTGCCTGCCACCGGCGGATTCCGGGGCTGGTCAGGAAGGATCGGTGGAGCCGGAGAAGCGGGCGGAGCGGGTGTCCCCGGACAGATCGGCTATGGATGGAGGGGCTTTGGTGCACCGGGAGGTCAGAGCTCCGTTCCACGCACTCCGCCGCAGAGTGAATCCTCGACAGGCGGGGACGGAGGAGCCTCTCCGCCTTTTCCGCCGGCCATCTACATCGAAGGAGATGAAATCCGCGGGCTGCTCTACAACGGTGATGGCACCATCGACGGATCCGACCGTTCTCAATTCCTCGAGTATTACTACAATGGCAAACCGGGCGGTGAAGGCATAGGCAGAGATCCTTCAGCTGTCCCAAACTCCCCCTTTGCCGCAGATCCTGATAGCCACGGGGACGGAGGGGAATTGACGGCGCCGGAGTGGCTGCTCGTAGGAGGAACTTCGGGCGGATCCGGGGCCGGTGGCTCCGGGGGCGCGGGCGGTGCGGGCGGCGGTGGCGGTGGTGGTGGTGCCGGAGGACTGGGCGAGTGGATTCAACCATTCCCATCGACCTGGAGTGGTTTGCTCACGGAAATCATCTCGGAGCTCGCCCAAACCGAGCCGGCCCAGAAGCTCAAGGCAGCCGTCCTCAAGCGGCTATTCAAGCAAGCGAAGCAGGAGGCCAAGCCCACCAAGGCGCTGCCCTTGCCGGAGATCGGTGCCACGGGCGGACTTGGAGGATTCGGCGGGCGCGGCGGTGACGGTGGCAATGGCGGCGTAGGAGGTGATGGCGGCAGCAGTGGCGCAGGAGGTGGCGCGATCCGCATCGTCGCCCAGGGCACGATCGACTTCAACGGCACGGCCGAAGTCCGCGGCGGTCCCGGTAGCAGCGGCAGCGGCGCCGGGGAGGCATCGCCCGGACTGTTTCGCTTCCTGGGAACGGGCCCGGGACCCCGCCTCCCACGAGTTGAGGTTGGAGCCATCGTGACCGCCGCCTTGGATGCCATCAGGGGCGAAGAGCAGGATTCGATCAACTCCGGAACCGGCGGGCTAGGAGGCCCGGGAGGATATGGTTTTCACGGCGATCCCGGCGACGCCGGAGGTGACGGCGGCGGCGGCTCCGGTGGCACCATCATCCTTGAAGGGAGTCTGGTCCGTGGAGCCGGCACCCTCGACATGAGGGGCGGATCCGCAACCAACCCGGGAGGCGAAGGTCGGGTCTTCGTGGGTTCCAATAGCGATCCCGCCACCGATACCATCAGCTACCTCTCCTCGTTCAGTCTGCTACCCAGCGACATCGATCTCGGCTCGACCACCCGCGCTGGAACGACGGCTTCCAACCCGTTCATCGCGGGATCCCCGGACGTCCCGACCTTGCCTGGTCTTGTCGGCGGTGCGGAAGCCTTTGGCGACCTTGGTTTTTCCAACGATGCTCCTGAGCTCTTCGTTCTCGCCGACGACGTGATGGTCAGCGATCCAAAAATCCCGATCGAGTTCCCGCTCGCAGACTCCACGGAAGGAACCGTGAGCCTATTGACCGCCACCGGCATGGCCTCCGCGGTTGCGGTGCTGCGCACCGATCGCCCCCCGTCCGTATTCGCCGACTTCCCGGGCTACGACTATGTCTTCGTGATCAATACCCGCAGCACTCCGCTCACCGAGGTGCACTTCGGTTGCAACGTCCAGCCGATCGACGACGCAGGCTTACCTGTGCTCGGTGTTGAAACCGGAAAACTCTCCCCGGTTCACACGGTCTACCGTCGCGAGGGTGGCTGGCAGAACGACACCCTCTTCGGAGGTAGCGGCGACGTCATCGATGACACCCTCGGTGAAGGAGAAATTTTCGTCTTCCTCGTCCCTGAAGACGTCCCCGCCCCCCCCGGGACCGAGGACGGACTCGGCCTCAACTTCTACCTGTCGGTGAGCGACCTCTCCGACCCGGGCAACCCACAGACCTACGTCATCGACGACGATCGACTCGTCAATGGCGAGCTCGTGACTGCGGACTTTGATCCTGGTGCAGCTTCGGTGCGGAGCTCGGACTGGGCGGGGGGAACCAGCGGCGACTGGAATGTCGCCGCGAATTGGAACACGACCGATCCGGATCTGGGCAGCATCGTTGGCTCCGGCCAGGTCCCAGACAACACCACCACGCTGGCCTACAATGTGACCATCAACCTCGATGGCTCCACCACGAACATCACCCAGGATGAGAAGGTGATCATCGACCGCTTCGAGATCGGATCGGGCTCCACCATCAGCCTCGTCAACAACGCAACGCTCCCGGGTGCCACCACCTCCCTGACTATCGAGAAATTCGACGTCCGTCCCGATGCCGGGCTGATCGCCAACGACGGCACCATCCACCTCGGTGCCACCACCGAACAGACTTCGCTGAGGTTCAGCGGAACCGACCTCACCCTGACCGGCAGCGGTGAAATCACCACCACCTCCAACGCGCAAAACGTAATTGCCGGTGTGCGCAGCGGCGACAGCCTGCTCCAGGAATTCGGTCACGAGATCATTGCCAGCGGCTCGCTGGGACAGAACTCCCTGATCATGATCAACGAGGGCCTGATCACCACCAACACCGCCGCCACGGCAGGTGCGGTGGTTCCACTCGTCATCGACCCCTCGGGCAATGCGACCCGCAGCACACCAGCCTTCATCAACCGTGATGGCCTCGGAGCGGGCTTCGGCACTCTCCAACCTTCCACCGGGCACTCCGAGCTTGTCCTCACGGACGGACACTTCCTGATCGAGGATGGATCCTTCTTTGGCTTCACCACCAACACCCCGCCCGCCGAACAGCAGATCACCCTAAATGGAGTGAGGCTCCGGCATGAGCACGCCACCTATCTGGATTCGACCCAGTCGGCTTCCCCCGCTCTGCTCGTCGACGGTAGCGAGCGGACCTTGCAGATCCTTGAGGAAACCACGCTGGTGGACACCAACCTGCGCAACCTGAACGAGGGACGTATCGAAATCGGCGACAACTTCAGCAACACCGACCTGACGCTGCTCCACAGCGCCCTCATGGTCAGCGAAGGAAGCACCTCATCCGTCGTGCTGACCAACGCCTCGCTGAGCAGCGGCCTGCTCACCTACAATGCCAGCGAGTTATCTAACAATGCACTCACCTGTGCCAGCGACCAGCTCGATCCTGATTTCGACGCACAGTCCTTTGATCCGGCCTCATTCCTCATCGGTCTTGATGGATCTCTCAATCGACTGGGCGACCTTCGCATCGACGGCAGCTTCTGCTACAACCCCTTGATTGATCAGCTGAAGATCGTTCAAGACACTGCCTCAAGCGCGATTTATGCGGATGGCTACTATGCATTCCCCGCGAATCTGCTGACCCTTCAATTACAGAGCGGCAGTCATCTCGCCATCTCTGGAACGCTCGATCACAATGGCATGATCGATGCCGGGACTCAGTCGTCAAGCGAGGTCCTCGTGGATGGTCAGGTGGAACTCGTCGGCGAAGGTGGATGGAAAATGGGAGCTGGCCGGATTCGAGGAATCACTCCGAGCGACGATGCTTCGATCCTTCCCAACGAAATTGACCGCCTCGTGATTGGCGCAGACCAGGTCTTCTTCAATCCCGCTTTCGAAACCACGGAACTGGTCATCGAGAACCACGGCACACTGCTTGGCACCGTGCTGGACTACGACGCATCCACCTTCTCGGACCCCGCGGACTCTGGCTACCAAACAGCGATCAAACGGGTGATTCTCACCAACCGCGGCGTCATTCAGCCCTCATACGGCCACAATGCCAGTGGCACCAGCCAAGAGCCTTTTGGCGGTGGCACCATCGACAACGAGGGTGGCATCATCGACCTCGGCGGCAGTGCCGCGGATCCCCGGCAATTTGTCTTCGATGACGTCCGGGTGGTCGGCGGTGAGATCACCATCGGAACCTTCTGGGGCGAAGCCGCCACCGATGCCTATTGGGGAAACCCTCAGGCGGGCGACCCTGAAGAAGACATTCTGGATGCAATCCGTGAAGGCTTGTCGACAGGAGGGTCGGACAACGGAGGTGCGAGAGACACCCAGTTCATCGACGTCACCTTCAGTTGCCCTCTGAAGCCTGCGCTCACCCTCGCCGAGTTCCTCACGCTCCTCCCGGGCGATGGTTTTCTTCCTACGCCGAACTCCCTCGGCTACACCGCACTCGGTCCGGCGCCGCCGCTGTCCGGGATCATTGCCCTCGGCAGCGGCAGCGGCGTCATCCTCAACAACACCACTCTCGACGCTCATTGCGCCTTTGGATTGATCGCCGTTGAGAGGTCCCTGACCATCGCTGACAACGTCATCGTCTCGTTCGAGCGGTTGGACGTGAGCAGCGACGACTACGAGATCAATTTCGGCACGGGCTCCCAGCTCATCCTAGGCCCCTTCGGCGGCACGTCCCTCACCGGGACCAACTCCAGCACCTTCACCGTTCCCTCCGGCCTGGAACTCCGGGCCCTTGGAAACCTCGGCGACAACCTGGTCACCATCATCAACGAGGGCACCATCGCCAGTGCCGCCGGCACGGACTTTTCCGACGGTCCCATCATCTTCGATCCGAACGGCGCGGCCCCCACCGGGCCGTCAGAGACGGGCAACATCGGCCTGACCAACCATGGACTGATCACCGGGACCGGCACTCTGCCGGGTGGACTGGGATCCGCTCTGCAGTTTGAATCGGGAACCTATGACAATACCGCCGGGGTGATCGAATTCGCTCCGGACGCGGACATCACGGCCTCGAATCAGATCCACGATGCCCTGATCATCGGGGGCACGCTCCGCGGCTCTGGGGAGGGAGCCACGGTCACCCTGAACAACAGTACACTCCGCGGCGTGAAGCTCGAGAACCTCCAGCTTCTCGGCACCTACACCATTGATGAGACCGACCTCGTCAATGACGACGGGACCGCCAACACCTTCCCTGGAGGTACGGTCACCCTTACCGGCGGCACCACCCTCAGCCGGGATCCTTCGGCGGCACCACTGCCGGTCGGAGAGTTCGACTTCATCTTTGACGGCACCGTCAATGTCGGGGACTCGCCCAGCGACCAGCTCATCTTCGCGGAGGGTGTTTCTGTTTCGGTGACTGGAGCCGGCAGCAACTTGCGCAGTTTCACCAACTACGGATCACTCACTCTGGAGGGCGGAGGCATCAGTCTGGTCGGTGGCTACACCGATGACGCGAACCCGCTTACCGGCGACGTCATGGTTTTCGATCCGACCACCAACCAGTTGGTGACCCTGTCCTCGCTTGGCGTGACCTCGCTCGATGCCGAGACGGCCTCGGTCATCCGCAACGCGGGGACCATCGTCTCGCTGGATCCGCTTACCTTCGATGGCGTCCGTTTTGACAACACCGATGGCACGGTATCCGCCTCGGAGTTATATCTCTATGATTCGTTTGTTGAGAATACCGACGGAATCTTGGAAAGCGACAGTAGCAGCGACGGCCTGATCTATTCACGAAACAGCTTCATCAACGGAGGCATGCTGCTCGGGATGCTGAAGGTCACCAGCGTGATTGATTCAAACACTGATGATGACGAAGCCCTCACCACGGTGAATGACGTCATCATCGAAGGTGGGCTTACTTTCGAAGGCGATGTCAACTTCACGACGGACCCGGCCCTGTTGATTCTGGGAGACTGCACGTACGGCAGCGACATCGATTATGATACGGGTGAGATGATTGTTTCCGGCAGCCTGATCTCGAACAACGGCTCTACCATTTACCCCAGCGAGAGCGGCAGCCTCAAACTCGCTGGGGGCTCCGTGGACCGTGTCGATTTTGCGGCGGGCAATGGCGGAGGAACTCTGGAGGGCAGCGGTGAGATTACCGGAGAACTGATTTTGGATCCAAGCAGCACCCTGCGATTCGGCATTGCGGGCACCGAGCCCGGGGTCGGCTACGACCAGATCGAGGTCACGGGTCTCGACACCGATGCTCCAGGTGTTTCGATTCAGCTGATTCTGGACGACGATTTCACCCCGTGGTCCGGTGACCGCTTCACGGTCTTTGTCGCGGACGCTCCCCTTCCCGCCGACTTCCTCAGTCTCAGCAGCGGATCCACGATACAGGTCTTCCGCAACGGCGGGCCGGCGGGCACCTTCGAGCTCGAGTATGGTCCCGGCAGCAGCGACCCCAACTCGATCGTGGTAGGGAACTACGAACCCGACGCTACCTTGCCCGCTCCAACGGATGGCACGCGCAAGGCTTGGACCGGAGGATTGAACGTGACGTGGATCAACGGGTCCAACACCTCGAGTTCGATCAGTGGAACACTGACCGCCGCCACCAGCCCCGGCTTGAGTTTCGATGGCGCGTCATCGAACAATGGCGACTACTTCATCAACTTCCCTGCGGTATCCAGTGCCTCGACCGAGGGTGCCTTCATCGCCACCATGGCCCAGGCCTTCGGAAGCAATGGGAGTGGCCCAACCAGCACCGGAACCGCGGGAGTGCAGGAGTCCGGAAGCCGCTTCTTCATCGCCACCCACCGCACCGCGGCGGGCGGTGGCCCCGAGTACGACTACAATACCAGTTTCGGATGGTTCCCTTATGACCAGTGGCTCGGCGGCCTCGCCAGCAATTTCCCCACCAACGGCTCCCCCATCAACCGATTCGAAAGCGGGGGGCGCCTGACTCACGGCACCAGTGGCAACCCGAACCTGCTGGAACGAGGTGGCGGAAAATTCACCCTCGATCTCCGCTCCGCCGACCCCGACGCCACCCCGGAGAACGGAGTCCTGTTGGTCTGTGGAGCGAAGAACGAAGATAACTTTGCCCAATCTCAGGATCTCGGCAACGGCACCTTCGGGATTTACGTGCGCGACAATGGCGAACCAGGCACTGTCATCGAGCAGGATCCAGTGACCTTCGTTTACATTCCATTCGACGCGATCGCCGATACCGAGCTCGTGGCGGCCGGACGAATCTATGATGTCGGAAACATCCCTCAAACCGACCAGAGCACCCAGAACTTCACCATCACCAAGGGCACTGCCAATGGCACTTGGTTCCTCTCCATCCCGGGTCACGACCCGAGCACCGGCACCCTGCTCATCAGTGCCGAGGGAACCGAAGCCTCGAGCAGAAGTGCCGACAACGTGGTGACCCACCAATGGTACGCCCCCACGAGTAGTTGGGTCATCCAGAGCTGGGACATCCCACAGCCCTTCCCCAACTCCTACGTGAACAACCCGCTCGTCGTACAGAGCGGAGCCGACGGCGAGGACATGTTCAGCTTCGCCTTCTTCGCCACGGATCCCGACCCCGTCCCTCCGCCGGTCTTTGAAACCTACTTCCCCGGACTCGATCCGACGGCCGATGAAAACGGCAATGGACGCTCGAACTTCGAGGACTACGCCGCCGGCTACGACCCGACCGCACCGACCGACCTCGGACTCCAACCTGGCATCCACCGTTCGAGCGGTGGCCAACTGACCCTCGACCACCCCGTCGCGATCGAGGGAGAGGACTTCGTTGTCCGATGGGAACGCACCTCAAACCTGACGGATTACTTCAGCATGACCGAGGGCGAGGACTACCGCATCACCAACACGGTGCCCCTGGGGCCGGAGCGGAATCAGGTGACCATCGAGATTCTCTTCGGTCCGGAACAATTCCCAACACAGTTCTTCAGGCCCCGATATCTGCGCAAAGCAGTTCTCAGCAACCCGTAGCCAAGATCACTTTCCGACGCTGAGTGCTTCGACGAAAAGCTCACCCGCCTTCTTGGCGGACGCCGGATTCTGCCCGGTCACCAGGCGACCATCCCTCACGGCATTCTCGGAGAAATTGTCAGCCACCACCACCTCGGCTCCCATGCCCTCGAAGGAGTCCTGAAGGAGATATGGGACGACCTCGTCCAGCTTCACGGCTTTCTCTTCCGCGTTCGTGAAGACCGCCACCTTCCTGCCCTTCACCAGCAGGCTTCCGTCAGGGAGCTTCAGATTGATCAAGGCCGCCGGACCGTGGCAAACGGCTCCAACCGCACCACCCCGTGTCCAGATCGAGGAGGTCACCGCCCGCAGATCCTCTGATGTTGGGAAATCCCACACCGTTCCATGTCCCCCGGCGAAAAAGATGCCATCAAACTCCCCGGGCTTCACCTCGGAAAGCGCCAGGGTTTTCGGGACCTGTGGATTGTCGGAATCACCATTGCCGAACTTCTTCCAGAACACCGAATTCGCTTCATCACTGAGATCAAAGCTCTTGGGGTCCACCGGCGCGGCTCCCCCATCCGGACTGGCCAGAGTGACCGCGACGTCCGCCTTGGTGAGGACATCATGGGGATGGGCGGCTTCGGATAGATAGAAGCCCGTCTTCTTTCCCGTGTCACCAAGCTCGCTATGATTGGTCAGAACCAACAGAACCGACTCCTTCGGTGCCTCTTCCTCAGCCATGGCCAAGTTACAAATTACGGCCGCTCCCATCACGCATTGCATCATCTTCATAGGCAATGCCCTACACTTGAAGGGAACGGGCGCAAGCGATTCCCTCCGAACGGCGGATCTCCCTTCCGTCAAATTCTCGCACGGAAGTCGACGAGTGGCCGCGTCCCGGTGCGCACGATCAGGGCGCCGATAAGCAATACCATCACACTGTAATAGATCCAGAGAAGCACCACGAGGAACGACCCGATCAACCCGTAGGCACTGAAGTTGCTCCCAAACGAAAGCGCCCCGAGCACCCACCCGCCACACTCGAGGAGCACCGCTGCCACCACTCCCGCCTTGAGGCAGACCAACCAGCTGACCCATTCCTTCGACAGGAATTTGTAGAGGAACGAGAACACACCCAGATTGATGACAACGCTGATCAACGAAGCCACCAACGGCGACAGGATCGACACTTCCGGGAACCACTCCTGCGCCATCGACATGACCGCTCTGAACGCAAGACCCGAGACAAATACCACGACCACCAGAAAGCAGGTTCCCATCACGAGTCCCAGCGATCGAACCCGGGAAACCAACATCCTGCGTAGCGCCCCCCAGATTCCCAGGTCGCCGACTCGCTGGCGCAAATCCCAAATCCGATAGAACGCCCGGTCGATCTGGAAAAACACCAGCGTCGCCGCAAAGAGAAGCATCAGACCCGCCAAGGGGCCGTTGAAAAGCGCACGCGTCTGAATCTGCTCGAAAACATCCGTGAACGAATCCGCGGCTTGGGGAGAAAGCTGCTGGGCAATCGTCAGGTGGATCTCCTCCACAGCATTCTGCCCGCGTTCCATGAAGCGGAAGAAGGAGCCCACCGCCGCCACAAGCACGAGCATCAGAGGAAAGATCGACAAGGCCGCGTAAAATGAGACACCGGCCGCCAGTGAGGCACACTCATAGCGAACCCATGCCTCCCCGAGCGTCTTGCACTCGTCAATCAGATTTCTCCACACCACGGAAAACTAGAACGGATCACCGGCCGCGACAAGACGCCAGCAGCGGGCAGCTCAGAACACACTTGAGAATCCTGCCAAGGAAGAGTTGGTTGGACGGACAGCCGTCATGAACCCTCTCTATCCCGCATGCATTCTGGTGGCTCTCGTCGCAGCCAGTTGCATCGCTCCGGTGACCGTGAGAGAGGTGGCACCCCCCACCCCGGCTCATCCAGTGGCCATTGAGGCGGTTCGACAATACAAGCAGCATCACCAGAGGAATCCATACGCTGCCGCCGGGGAGCTCCTCGAAGGTGCCCACCTTGCAAGCATCGCCATCCGCCATGGCGACACCCAAACTATCCCCGCCTACAACCAGCTCGTCGCGCGCCTCGTCGAGGAGCTGTCCGCGAGCCGGATCCTGGATCAGGGAGTCGTCCAACTTCCCGCCACCCGGACGACCTACACCCTCCAACTCGAGAATCCGGACAAACTGAGGTTCCTTCACCGCACCATCTACGCCGCCGACCGCGTGGAATTCCATGGCCGCCACGCCTACTCGCACTCGATCAAGCCCGGCATCGGAGCACCGATCGTTTCCAGCAGAGCACTCGACGACAAGCTCGGGCTCGAACTCAGCGATTACTACCGGAACCTGACCGCCGTCGTCCGATTCGATGGAAATGAAGCCCGGCTCTTGCTGGCTGACCCACACCGGACGGAAGCCTTCCAAATTGGCGGTCAGTCCTACCAGCTGGCCGCAAACTACAGTGCGACCACATCGCTGATGCTTTCCCACGAGCGGATCGACAAACTCGGCCTGACGCGACTCTTCAACCCCTCGAAGTTCGACAACACCTCACGGGTCACCGCCGTGCAGCCCTACGACCCCGACCGCATTCCGGTGATTTTCGTCCACGGACTGCAGGACTCCCCCTCGACCTGGGCACCCATGTACTTCGGCCTGATGGCCGACGAAAGCATCCGCACCCACTACCAGTTCTGGACCTTCAGCTACCCGAGTGGCTACCCCTACCCCCAATCAGCAGCCATCTTGCGCGATGAACTCGCCAAGGTCCGCGCCCAATACCCGGACCACAAGGACGCCATTTTGATCGGACACAGCATGGGTGGGCTCATCAGCCGCCTGATGATCACCGACGCCGACGAGCGGATCTGGACGAACGTTTTCGGGCAAACCAGCTCACAAACCCAGATTCGCGGTCGCAGCGCCGAGCTCCTGAAAAGGTCGGTCGTTTTTAAAGCCGAGCCGAAGATCGACCGGGTCGTGTACATCGCCGCCCCTCACCGAGGCAGCGAACTGGCACAGAATTTCGTCGGCAAACTCACCTCGCGGCTCGTCAAACTCCCCGACACCTTCGCCGAACTCAGGGACGATCTGGTATCCCGGGTCACGGCAAACCAAGCCGGCATCATGCTCGACCGCGTCCCGAACAGCATCGACACCCTGAGCCCCGACAGCCGCTTCATCCGCGAAGTCAACCGGATCCCGACCGACCCGGATGTCCCCGTTCACAGCATCATCGGAGACCTCGGCTTCGGAAGCGACGGCGTGGTGGCCTACTGGAGTTCGCACCTTGAAGAGGCGGAATCCGAGAAAATCATCACCGCGACCCATTTCGTCCACCAGAACCCCGAGGCCATCCGGGAAACCCACCGGATCCTGCTCGAACACATCGGACTCCCTCTCGCCCCGCTGATCCTCCCCCGAGTGAACAAACACCGCCCCGACCTCATCAAGGGCAGCGGACCCCGCTCGAAACGCTGAAAACAGCCGGACAACATACGGAACTCGTTCATTGACACGGGGTTTCCGCACCCTAAGCTCCCGCGCGTCCGCGCCGGAGGGGCTTTCGATTCAGTGATTCGCTCGCCCGGTGCTCCTTCGACGCAATAACTCATCCACTGAGACACACGATGGCTACACGCAAAAAGACCGCAAAAAAGGCGGCCAAGAAGACGGCCTCCGCAAAGGGACCGAAGTACGTTTACACCTGGGGCAACGGCAAGGCCGACGGCAACGGGAAAATGAAAGAGCTCCTCGGCGGCAAGGGTGCCAACCTCGCGGAGATGACCCGCATCGGTTTGCCCGTCCCTGCCGGCTTCACGATCAC
Organism: Haloferula rosea; assembly: GCF_016595525.1. GTDB lineage: Bacteria > Verrucomicrobiota > Verrucomicrobiia > Verrucomicrobiales > Akkermansiaceae > Haloferula > Haloferula rosea. Next base: position 38,546 of record NZ_JAENII010000017.1, on the reverse strand, counting down.
CACCGAGGTCTGCACTTACTACTACGACCATAAGAGAACTTACCCGAAGACCCTCCGCGCCCAGATGGAGGCGGGTGTGGCCAACATGGAGAAGATCATGGGATACAAGTTCGGCGACGCCGAAGGCTTCCCGCTCCTCCTCGCCGTTCGCTCGGGTGCCCGTGACTCGATGCCCGGCATGATGGACACCGTCCTCAACCTCGGCCTCAACGACGACACCGTCGCCGCACTTTCCAAGGCCACCGACAACGAGCGTTTCGCATGGGACTGCTACCGCCGCTTCATCCAGATGTACGGCGACGTCGTACTTGGCGTCCAGAAGCTCCCGAGCGAAGACCACGAGCCATTCGAGCACGTGATCGAAAGCTACAAGCAGAAGGTCTACGGCAAGGACATCGTCGACTCCGACCTGACCGCCGAGGACAACAAGGCCCTCGTCGCCGCGTTCAAGAAGCTGGTCAAGACCCGCACCGGCAAGGGCTTCCCTGACTGCCCGTGGGAGCAGCTCGAAGGTGCCGCCGGCGCCGTCTTCAGCTCATGGATGAACGACCGCGCGATCGTTTACCGCCGCAAATACGGCATCCCTGCCGCTTGGGGCACCGCCGTCAACGTGCAGGCCATGGTCTTCGGCAATACCGGTGAGAACTCCGGGTCCGGTGTGGCCTTCACCCGTAACCCTGCCAACGGCGAGAACGAGCTGTACGGTGAGTTCCTCGTCAACGCCCAGGGTGAGGACGTCGTCGCAGGTGTCCGCACTCCGGACCCTGTCTCAGGCATGGCCAAGGCCCTCCCTGCCGCCTTCAAGGAACTGATGAAGGTTCGTCAGATCCTCGAGAAGCACTTCAAGGACGTCCAGGACGTCGAGTTCACCATCCAAGACGGCAAGCTGTTCATGCTTCAGACCCGGAACGGCAAGCGCACCGCTGCTGCCGCCCTGAAGTTCGCTGCCGACATGGTGAAGGAAGGTCTCATCGACTGGAAGACCGCCGTGCTCCGCAACCCGGCCGACCAGCTTGACCAGCTCCTCGCTCCCGTGTTCGACGCTGCCGAGGCGAAGAAGGCCAAGGTGGTAGCCACCGGCCTCCCGGCCGGACCTGGTGCCGCTTCGGGCAAGATCTACCTCAATGCCGACCGCGCCGAAGCCGCCGCCCAGAAGGGTGAGAAGGTGCTTCTGGTCCGCGTCGAAACTTCCCCGGAAGACCTTCGTGGCATGATCGCAGCGGAAGGCATCCTCACCGCTCGCGGCGGGGTTTCCTCCCACGCCGCACTCGTTGCCCGCCAGATGGGCAAGGTCTGCGTCTGTGGTGCCGCCGCAGTCGAGGTCGACTACGAGAACAAGACCGTCAAAGCAGGTGGCAAGACCTTCAAGGAAGGCCAGTATCTGTCCATCGATGGCACCGCCGGCACCGTTTACGGTGGTGAGCTTGCCACCGAGCCATCGGAAATCATCACCGGCCTGATCCAGAACAAGAAGGCCTCGCAGAAGACCGAGAAGTTCAAGAACTTCGTCCAGCTCATGGAGTGGTGTTCGCAAGCCACCAAGATGGGTGTCCGCACCAACGCCGACACTCCCGAGCAGGTCAAGAACGCCGTCGCATTCGGCGCGGAAGGCATCGGCCTCACCCGCACCGAGCACATGTTCTTCGAAGGCGACCGGATCGACTCCATGCGTGAGATGATCCTCGCTGAGAACGAGAAGGACCGCCGCGCGGCGCTCAAGAAGCTTCTTCCGCACCAGCGCAAGGACTTCTTCGGCATCTTCAAGGCACTCGACGGCAAGCCCGGCACCATCCGCCTGCTGGACCCACCACTCCACGAATTCCTTCCTCACACGAAGGAACAGCAAATGGACCTGGCCCGCACCATCGGCGTCAAGGTCGAGACCATCATGCAGCGCGTGCATGACCTGCACGAGTTCAACCCGATGCTCGGTCACCGGGGTTGCCGTCTTGCCATTTCCTACCCGGAAATCGCCGAGATGCAGGCTCAGGCCATCTTCGAAGCTGCAGCGCAGTGCGTGAAGAAGGGCATCGAAGTGCAGCCTGAAGTCATGGTTCCTCTCGTCGGCTACGCCCGCGAGCTCGAGCTGCAGGTGGAAATCATCCACCGCGTGGCCAAGGAAGTCATGGACAAGAAGGGCGTGAAGTTCAAATACCTCGTCGGCACCATGATCGAAGTCCCTCGTGGCGCGGTCACCGCAGACGAGATTGCCAAGCACGCTCAGTTCTTCTCCTTCGGCACGAACGACCTCACCCAGACCGCACTCGGCGTCAGCCGCGACGACATGGGATCGTTCCTCAACAGCTACACGGAGAACGACATCTATCCGAAAAACCCATTCGCGTCGCTCGACACCACCGGTGTGGGCCAGCTGATGGAAATCGCCGTCGAAAAGGGCCGCAGCACGCGTCGCAGCATCAAGCTCGGCATCTGCGGTGAGCACGGTGGTGATCCGGATTCGGTGACCTTCTGCCACAAGCTGGGTCTCGCCTACGTGTCCTGCTCGCCATACCGCGTGCCGGTTGCCCGCCTCGCCGCCGCTCAGGCGTCGATCGAAGGTGGCACCGTCCCTCGCGCCAAGAAAGCCACCAAGAAGAAGACTGCCAAGAAGGCCGCCCGCAAGGCAGCCAAGAAGTAATCAACTTCTGACCTGATTCCCAAAGCCGCTCCGGTCCGCCGGAGCGGCTTTTTTTGGGTCACGATCGCAGCCACCGCATCGTCGTTGCGCTCACTCGGTCACCTACCGCTCCAGGGCCAGCTTCAGCACCTTCGCCTGCTCTCCCTCGACCAACTTCAAGCGCTTCTCGATCAGCGGCCGGGCCGAAGCGGGATCGAGCCCCATCAGCAGCCACGCCGCCACCCCTTCCAGGTCTGCCCCATCCGGCGCGGAGTCGCCATGCGGGCGATAGGTGACGGAACCACCCGGATCCCCCGCGACCTCCTTGTCACGGGCCTCCAGACGACCTTCCAAAAACTCAGTCACCAAGCGGGTCGCCTCCGGGTGCTTCATCGAGGCAAGACCATACAATGCCTCCTCCCGATTGTCGGCGAGCGGATGCCGAAGCCCCCACTCACCCAGTTTGCGGATGGCTTCATCGCCGAGTTTGCCACGGACCTCCTCGCTCTCGCGATCAAAGAGAAACCAGCGGGTCAGCCCCTGCATCACCTCTGCGGGCAAGTCTTCACGGGCCACCAGATCCAACACCGCACGCGCTTCCAGTTCACCCAGTAATCCCTCCTGAAGGAGGCTGTCGTAGCCGGCGGACAACCTCCACGCTCCGGTGACCCTTGCGCCATACAGGGCGAACAAGCGGGCTGCCCGTTCATCCGCATCGGGCCATTCCTTCTCGATCACTTCCGCCGTCTCCGCATCGTCGGCACTCAAGGCTTCAAAGAATGCTTCCGAAGCAAGCTCCAGGTAGGCCTTCCAGAGCCTCCGGGCCGCCCCCTCCCGAGCCTTCTTCTCCTCCAATTCCTGCAGAGGTTCCGACACCCAGTGCTCCGCCAGGAATTCGCAAATCGTGTCGCCCGCCTCCTCCGTCAACAACGCATCCCCCGGCCACCCTTCCGACCAGCGGAGACTCCGACCATGGTGAAACCCGAGCGTGGCCACCAGCACATCGCCACGATACAGCTCCAGCGACGGTTCCCCGCAGCACATGCAATGGAATCCGGAATCGGAGTCATCGATCTCCAGTTTCTCAAACAACCCGCGGATCTCATCCTCCCCCGTGATCTCGAAGAGCGTCTCCTCCGTCGAGGGATCCCGGTGACAGGTCCCCCCGCTGCGAACCCGCAGGCGGTCCGACCCGTCGATTTGACGCATCAACGCCTCATGCCAGGAAATGAGAATCTGTGCATCGGGCGCAATCGACTTCAACGCCTCTACATCCTCCGCTTCAACCGGTGTGGAAAGCATCGACAAACGCCGCAGGGCTTCCCACTTCGGCGCGTCGGGCAAGGTCTCGATCTGGGTGAAATCCGCATCGACCTCCCTCAGCTTCGACAATCCCGCCAAGGGCTGAAGATCGGTCACCGGAGTCCTGGCGATCCCGATCTTCCGGAGCTCGGTGAGCGATGAGGCAAAGCCGAGATCGCCAATGGCATCCACGTTGTAGAGATCCAACTCACGCAGCTGAGTGAGAGATGCCAAGGAGTCCGTCTCTTTCACACTCGCCCAACGGAGCCCGAGCGAACGCAGCTCGCGCAGCCCTGCCAAGGATCGCAGATCCAGTTCGAAGCCGCTGTCCAATTCCAACCAAACCAAATCCTTTGCCGCGCTGAGGGCAGCCACGTTCTCGATGCTTGGAGTGCGACTCAGGTTCAGTTCGAAGTAGCGCACTCCGTCCGGCAAGGCGCGGAGGGTTTCGTCATCGGACTCGGCAAATTCCTGGGACACGACCAGGACCGCGTGGGACCAGTCGATATCGCCCAACGATGCAGAGACATCCTTGGGAAGCTCCTCGAGCATCACACCCCGCAGCAATCGCTTCTGCTCGGCCGGCATCGCCGCCAAGGGATCGACCAACTGCGGTTCGTCACCCTCATAGCTCGTGTCCACGCGGACGGCGATCGGGCGTTCCTCCGGGTCGCCCGGCAATTTCCCGACCAATAGACCTTCACCCTCCTGTCGAAACTCGTGGATCCCCGGTTTGCCGAGCACGATCCGGAATCCCCTCACCCATGCCACATCCCCTTCCGCGGGCTCCCCCGGCTCTCCGAATACCACGTCGATGCCAGGCTCAAAAGCCTTCCCCTCGTAGCGGAACTCATACCCTTCCCCCCAAGCACTGGAGAGCCCGACCAGAAAAACCAAAAACATCCGGATCATGCTCGCGTGTTAGCATGGCCCCATCCGGGTGTCCGTCACAATTCACTTCATTCTTGGCGTCGCGCCGCCCATGGAGAGCATCCCTGCATGCCACTGGATGCCGAACTTCAAGCCGCCGCACGTGCCGCAGGCATTGGCGACGGTGAAAAGCACATCTTCCTCTGTGCCGATCCGACGAAACCGAAGTGCTGCGATCCCGCTGTCGGCATGTTGTCATGGGATCATCTGAAGCGACGCCTCAATCGCCTCGGTCTCAGTGGGCCGAAGATCCTGCGTTCCAAGGCCGACTGCCTGCGCGTCTGCCTGCGCGGCCCGATCGCCGTCGTGTATCCGGAAGGCGTCTGGTATCACTCCTGCACCCCCGAAGTCCTCGATCGCATCATCGACGAGCACCTCGTTGGCGGAGAGCCGGTCGACGAGTTCCGCCTCCGGGTAGAACCGGACGTCGGGGGCTCCTAGTCGCCGATCAACTCACGGATGGTTGCGGCGGGCTCAGCCCTTGGGTGCTCGACCTGTATCAGCCTGACGTGCGTCTTCCCTTCTTCGAGCCACTCCACGCTCACGCTACGCCCGGTGACCTTCTTCAACCGATAGGCTGGAGATGAAGCCACCCCCGGCAGCCTGAACCAGTCTCCCTCAGAAAGCGCGAAGCTCTTGGCAACCCCACGCTCGGGTTCCCATCGTAGTGTGACCTCCTCGTCATGGTGGGCATATTCATCAAGTCGCGCCCTTGGAAGACGATTTGGCACTTCATACACCCTGCCACGCTTTTTGGGATCCATATCCTCGAAGCGCGCAAACTTGAGCACCTCGACCACTCCGAGCCTGGGATTCTCCACGGGGCGTTCTTCAAAGCCAAGGAACTTGAAGCGGAGTTTGAGTGGTCCATCCGTAAAGAACAGGTCACCTGGACTCAACGGCTCTTGAAACGAGACCCGCTGCTTCACACCGCCCTGATACTCCGCCTTCGGGACCCATTTGCCCTGAAATTCAAATCCGAAGAGAACGACCCATCGCCTCGACTCCAGTCCTTCAAACTTCAGATCATCGAGATCGACTCTCTTCTCCACCCTCACCCGCTGCGATCCCCTTTCATCCACCTGTCGCTTCGCACCACCCGATGGTTTCTCTTCCATCACTGCATCACCCACTGACGGTCCACACCCTACGACCACAAAGCTCCAGATGCAGACGCACAGGAAACAGAGCCGACTCATACAATCCGGAATATCGGATACCCCTCCCAGCCCCGTCGAGACAATACAGTAGGCATCACCTGCCCCGAGACGCTCCCTCTTTTCCCTTCCGAAACATCCGGTTTTTGTTACCTCTTTACGGAACCCCTCGTCCACCCGAACCCAGACCGATGGACACGACACAAACCCCGACCAACCATCCACTCCGCAACGCGGTCATCCGTCTCGCCGGCCAGTCTCAGGACGGCATCCAATCCATCGGTGCCTTCCTCGCCCAGCTTGCCGGCTCGACCGCTCAGGACGTCATGACCTACATGACGATCCCCAGCACCATTTCCGGCGGTGCATCCATCTTCCAGGTCCATCTGGGATCGGGAAAAGTGCTGCACCCGGGCGACGAAGCCGACACCCTCGTCGCCTTCTATCAGGACTCCTACGACCAGCATCTTCACTCGCTGCGCGACGGAGGGATCTGCTTCTACGACAGCGACAAGGTCGAAGAACTGAAGGAAGAACGCGACATCCGCCATATCGGCATCCCCTTCACCTCGGCCTCCATCGAAGCCATCGGCGGATCCGCCAAGGACCGCGGCAAGAACATCTTCGTGCTCGGCATGCTGTGTGCCGTCTACAAGCTCGACCGCGATCGATTGGTCGAAATCATCAGCCGCAAGTTCGGCTCCAAGTCCGAGGATGTCCTGCGCAATGCCCTGCTCGCCTTTGACGCCGGCTACGCCTGGAGCGTTCACGACATCGAGCACATGCCCTTCGCTCCTGGCGAGAACGAGGAAGCGAACCGGCTCTCCACCGACGGCAACACCATGCTGACCCTCGGCCTGATCGCCGGCGGCTGCCGCTTCGGCGCGGGCTACCCGATCACCCCGTGGTCGAGCATCATGGAAGGCCTCCGCTCGGAGCTGCCGAAGTATGGCGGCATGTTCATCCAGTCGGAAGACGAACTCGCCGCCATCGCGACCGCCATCGGTGCCGCCTACTCCGGTCACCTCGCCATCACCGGCTCATCCGGCCCCGGACTCTCCTTGAAATCGGAGGCCCTCGGCTATGCATGCATGGCGGAGATCCCTCTCATCGTGGTGAACATCCAGCGCGGCGGACCATCCACGGGGCTGCCGACCTCCGTCGAGCAGTCCGACCTCATGCAGGCCATCTACGGCTCCCATGGTGACGCCCCGCGCGTCGTCCTGGCTCCCCGTGATGTCGAAGACTGTTTCTACACCGCCATCGAGGCCTGTCGCATCGCACGCGAGTACTCCACACCCGTCATCATTCTATCCGATCAGGCCATCGCCACGCGTATCGAAGCCTTCCCGGAGCCCGACCTCGAGAAACACTGGAGGGAACCGGAACTCGATCTGAGCGAACGCGGCGCGGACTTCAAACCCTACCCACTCGACAAGATCACCCGCCACTCGCCACCCGGCGCGCGATCCAGCGAAGGCAAGTATCCCGTCGTCACCGGCTTGGAACACGATGAATGGGGACACCCGTCCAGCAACCCGCAGAACCACGCGGCGATGACCGCCAAGCGCCGCGAGAAGCTGGTCCGTCTGGCCAACGCCCTCCCGGCGCCCGACTTCTATGGCGACGAGCAGGGCGACATTCTCTTCATCGGGTGGGGTTCCACCTACGGCCCCATCCTCGAGGCTACGGATCAACTACGAGCCAACGGAACGAAAACCGGTTCCCTTCATCTGCGTCACATCCACCCCCTGCGGAACGGTCTTGGTGACATCTTTCATCGCTACACCCACATCATCGTTCCCGAGATGAACGACGCCGGAGTCTACGGCTACGGCCAGCTCGCCAGCCTTCTCCGGTCGGTGACCTGCAACCCCAACATCCAGTCACTCAACAAGGTCGAGGGCATCACCTTCCGCGTGAAGGAGATCGTCGAAGGAGCCACCACCATTCTCTCAAAAGCATAGATTCGTCAAAGGTCGGAAGGTCAAAGGTCTGAACGTCCCACGACCTCGACTCTTCTGACTTTTAGACCTTCCGACATTCAGACTTTAAGACCCAACATCATGAGCACACCTGCCGAAAAACTCACCAAGAAGCAGCTCAAAGCCGACCACCCGACCTGGTGCCCAGCCTGCGGTGACTTCGCGGTGCTGGCGTCCTTTTTCAATGTCGTGCAGAAGCTCGGCATCCCCCACGAGAAGATCGTCTGCGTCGCCGGCATCGGCTGTTCCTCCCGCTTTCCCTACTTCGTCAATGCCCACGGCATCCACTTCATCCATGGACGGGCGCTCCCACTGGCCACCGGAATCTCGCTTTCCCGTCCCGATCTCCACGTCTTCGTTTTCGGTGGCGATGGTGACGGCTACTCCATCGGTGGCAACCACCTGACCCACGCGGCACGCAAAAACGTCAACCTCTCGTACGTCATCATGGACAACTACGTCTATGGTCTGACCAAGAACCAGACGTCGCCCACCACCCCCATCGGACGCCGCTCGAAGACCGACCCGCGCGGAGCCATCGACCGCCCGATCAACCCGATGACCCAGTTGGTGGCATCCGGAGCCTCCTTCGTGGCACGCACCCACGCCGCCCAGGTGAAGCACATGAACGAGATGTTCGAGCGTGCCATCCTGCACCCGGGCTTTGCCGTCGTCGAAACCCTGTCGGAATGCACCATGTTCTACCCCGGCGCCTTTGACTCCGGAAACCCGAGGAAAGGTGGAGCCTTCGAACTCGTCGATGAAGACACCCAGGACACAGGATCGACCGCAGCCGCCATGGAACTGGCCGAGGACAATGCACCGGGCAAGTTCGGCGTCTACTACGAAGAACGTAGACCGACCAAGAACGAACTCGAGTGGCAATGGGTGGAGGAGGCCCAGGCGGCAAGCCCCGACCTTTCCGGGAAAGACCTGCTCCGCAAACGCTTCGCTTCCATGCGCTGAGTCAGCCGCCCACCGGACGACAACACGCCGCTACTCTGACGGAGGAGGGCCGCCGTCAGCAGCAGGGATGGCAAAGGTCAGGATCTCCCGCCGGTTGCGATAGACCACATCACGGATCAGCGGAATCCGGATCGGTTCGGCCCATGGCGTGCCACAGATCCAGCCGGGGCGGTTGGCCCACACGGTGACTTCACCCCCGCCGACCTCCTCAATCTCGACCTGCGTCCCGGGTACACACTGCTTGAACCAATCCTCATCCGGCCAATACGGATCGAGCTTGTAGGCCCGACCGTCGGCGAGTTTCAGGCTCCCTGCACTGATGCTTTTGATCCCGACCGGGGCGTTCAGAGGTTCGTTCTCGACCACTTCAGGGTAACGGATCCCAATCCACCCCGACCCCATGCCGACTGCCAGTAAGGCCACGATCAGCAAAAGTCCAAGAATGGCACGGTTCCATCCCTCCATCCCCCACCAATAGCCAAGAAACCCCGGCCCGACCAGCCACAGAATCGAATCTCTCCGTTCCTCGTTCCTAATTCCAGAGTTCTCGGTCTTTTATTCTTGTTTTGGATGATTGATCGGGCTATCCATGAGGCAGGCTAAGAGCCAATCAGAAAACCAACCGCCAATTGTGATGAATCTACCCATACGCCCGCTGCTTTACGCCACGATCTGCGCGTCGCCGATGGCCTTGGCCCAAGGCACCGATGAGGTGCCAAGCGCCAAGGAAGTCGCTGTCCTCACCGACGCTCCCAACGTCCCGCCTCCCATCACCCGCAAGCACCCGGCGCACGTCACCGTGGAGCTTGAAGTCACCGAGGTGGTCAAACGCATGGCCGACGGCGTTGACTACACCTTCTGGACCTTCGGGGGGAGCGTGCCGGGCAAATTCATCCGCGTGCGCCAAGGTGACCTCGTGGACTTCACCTTGAAGAACCATCCGTCGAGCAAGATGCCTCACAACATCGACCTCCACGCCGTCACCGGACCCGGAGGAGGCGCGAAGGCAACCTTCACCGCTCCCGGCCACCAGACGAACTTTTCCTTCAAGGCACTGAACGCGGGACTCTACATCTATCACTGCGCCACCGCTCCGGTCGGCATGCACATCGCCAACGGCATGTATGGCCTGATCCTCGTGGAACCGGAGGAAGGCCTCCCTCCCGTCGATCGCGAATTCTATGTCGTGCAGGGTGACTTCTACACCACAGGCAAGTACGGCGAACCCGGACTTCAGGGTTTCAGTATGGAGAAAGCCATCGAGGAGAACGCGGACTATGTCGTTTTCAACGGCAGCGTGGGATCCATGACGGGCGAGAAGGCCCTCAAGGCGTCGGTCGGAGATTCCGTGCGACTCTTCGTCGGCAACGGCGGTCCGAACCTCGTCTCGTCCTTCCACGTGATCGGGGAGATCTTTGACAAGGTCTACTACGAGGGAGGATCGAAAACCCAGGAAAACGTTCAGACGACCCTCGTTCCTGCCGGCGGATCGGCCATCTGCGAGTTCACACTGGATACCGGCGGCGACTTCATCCTTGTGGACCACTCGATCTTCCGCGCCTTCAACAAGGGAGCCTTGGGCATCCTGAATGTGGATGGAGATCCTGACCTGCTGGTGTTCTCCGGACAGAAGAAGGACGAGGTCTATCTGCCTGAAGGTGGTGCCATCCAGAGCATGCCCAGCGACAGCAGGGCGGCACCCGTAGCGACCAACAAGGAAGAGCGAATCAAGGCAGGACAACTCGTCTACGACCGCAACTGCGCGGCGTGCCACATGCCGACCGGTGTGGGCGTGCCTGCCGCCTTCCCTCCCCTTGCCAAGTCCGACTACCTGAATGCGGATGTCGACCGTGCCATCACCACGGTGATCGACGGACTGCAAGGCGAGGTGACCGTCAATGGAGCGAAGTACAACAGCATCATGCCGAAGCTCGACTTGTCCGATGAAGACGTCGCCAACGTGCTGACCTACGTCTACGCCCAATGGGACAACGACGGCCACGAAATCAAGCCAGAGCAAGTCGCCAAGGTCCGCGCCGCCAAATAACACCTCAAGAGCCGATGAAACTGACCTCCCTCGTTCTTGTCGCCACCGCCATCGTGGCCGTCTCCGGACCCCCGGACGATATCCCTGCGGACATGGCGAAGGTCGAGGGAGGCACTTATGTCCCGATGTTCGGAGAACGGGACAAACCGCGGACCGTGGCTCCGTTTCTCCTCGACCGACGCCCGGTCACCAACGGCGAGTTCCTGGCATTCGTCCGCGAGCATCCGGAATGGAAACGCTCATCCGCCAAACGGCTGTTCGCAGACGATGGCTATCTTTCCCACTGGGAGGCGGATGAAGTCCTGGGTGACAAGGCCCCGGAGAACGCCCCCGTCATCCGGGTTTCCTGGTTCGCCGCAAGAGCCTATCTCAAGGCCTGTGGCAAACGCCTGCCACGTGAAGATGAATGGGAGTTCGCGGCCCTTGCAGATGCCGAACGCGGCGATGCGAGCAAGGATCCCGCCTTCTTGAAGAAAATTCTCGAGTGGTATGCCAAGCCCACTCCTGCCGTCCTCCCGTCCGTGTCCGATCTACCCGCTGACCTGCGGGGCATCCAGGGTCTCCACGGTTGCGTTTGGGAATGGGTCGAAGACTTCAACAACCAGATGGTCACCGGCGCCGCTCGAAGCGACTCCACTCTCGACCGGTCACTTTTCTGTGCCGGCGGCGCGGTCAGCGCCACCGATGCCGCCAACTACGCCGCCTTCATGCGCTACGCCTTCCGCTCAAGTCTGGAGGGCAACTACACCGTCAATAACCTGGGCTTCCGAGGAGCCCGCTCGATTCCATGAAATTCCACCACCATCCCCTGCCCTACCTCGCTGCCCTGACGCTCGGCCTGCTGGCCATGCCCGGCACGACCTATTCCGCCGACGAGGAACCCCCATGCTGCAAGGAGAAGCAAGCCGCCACCGATGCCGAGGGATCCATCTACGACCTCGATGCGGTCTGGACCAATCAACACGGGAAGGAACTCAAACTCGCCAACCTCAAAGGGCAGCCGGTGCTACTGACCATCGGCTATGCCTCCTGCCAGTTTGCCTGCCCCCGACTGGTCGCCGATCTCATGGCAATCGAACGTGGACTCACCGAGTCGGAGCGCAAGCAGGTCGCCATCGTCTTCGTCTCGATCGACCCGACCAACGACACGCCCGAGAAACTCGGCGAGTTCTTCAAGCAGTACCACGTCGACCAGTCCCGCTGGTCAGGGTTGCGCGGTGACAGCGGTGATGTGCTCGAACTCTCCGTCGCCCTCGGTGCCCGCTACCGGAAGTTGGAGAATGGGGACTTCGCCCACTCCAATCTGATCACACTCATCGATGCCGATGGCAGCATCGTTCATCGCCAGGAAGGACTCGGGATCGCCCCGAACGCCACGATCAAGGCACTGCGGGGCATTCTTCCCAACCCAACCGACACCAACGCCAAGCCGTAGGGTACCAAGCGCCCCTCCAACCGCAAAGAGGACAGGACATTTTCCGCGCTAGGACCGGGAACCACGATACTTGGCGTACCTCGCCCGTTGCTCGTCGTTAAGTTTCGAAGAATCCACCCTGGGATCAGCCACACCGTTGATCTTGGAATGGATCACATTGGCCATGTCGGCCGCGCAGCGCTTGATGTGCTCCGCGTTCTCTCCCTCGAACAAGTCATCCACGGTCGCCGAGAAGAGCTCGAGCCAACGATCGAACTTGTCCCGCCCCATGTCCGTCATGGGCACCAGGCGTGCATGCTTGCCGATGGGATCACCTCGGAAACCACCATCGCGAAACAAGACCGTTTGCCAGAATGCATACATCTTCGGCAAGTGCGCGGACCAATCGAGCTCCACCACCTCGTTGAAGATGGGGCCGATGACATCGTCCGCCCTCACCCGGTCATAAAAGGAATCCACCAGCACCACGATCTCATCCCGTCCCAGGATATCCGTTCGCTTGGCATCAGTCGATCGTTCACTCACCTAGCCACCGTTCCCCCGATGCACCCACAATTCCAGAACAAACTTTCGTTATATCCTGATTTAGCTCGACGCCGCAGCCGGATCGGCGATGCTGAGGCCCATGTTCGGATACGGGAAAATGAGCGCCTGCGCGGTGGCTGCCATGAGCGCCTTGGCGGAAATCCAACCGGATGGAACCCGTCTCAATTCCCTGCAAATCGCCAACAGCCGCAACCTGTCGCAGCCGTTGGTGGCGAAGGTGCTCACCGTGCTCTCGCAAGCGGGCTTCGTGAATGGCACCCGGGGCCCCGGCGGAGGTTACCAACTTGCCCGCCCCGCGGCTGAGATCACCGTGTTCGACATCGTCGAGCAGTTCGAGGGACACCGTGATGTGAGCGCCTGCCCGTTCGGCCCCGGATGGTGTGGTGTTGGTGAGCCCTGTCCCATGCACGACACCTTGATGGCCCTGAGTGATTCGACCGCGGAAACGCTCAAGCAGTTGGATTTCGCCTCCTTCATCAAGCATGCCCAAAACGGGCATCAGACCCGCACCGACAGCAAGGTACCCGTCAAGTCCGACCGCTCATAAGCCAAGCTCATCAGGCTGCCCTCTCTGACCAACCCGGCTCACGGACGAGCGGAATCCGAAAGACCGTTTGGAGCCTTGTCGGGCTCGGACGTCGCGAAATCGCCCGGATCCGAAGAGGGAAGCGGAGGATTCACCGCCACCACCGGCGCAGGAGTCCCGGGCACGGCAGCCGTGGAAGGAACGGCCGTTGGATCGGTCGGCACAGGGGGCGCCCCCGGAGTATTCGCACCGGGTGCCTTGACCCACGCAGGAGCCTTCGGTGTCACGTCCGCATAGATTGAAACCAGACCCATTCCGATCAGTCCGACGAGTCCGGCGAACCCAGCGGTCATCGCGGTGGTCATGCCCACCACAAAGGGAGCGAAAAACAACAGGCCCACGACCATGAAACTCGGCTTCACCTCATACGCATGGACCACCAGACGCAAACGGGACCGGGCGAGACCCAGACCCATCATCGTGAAGCAGGCCACGGTCGCAAAGGCATTCAAGTGCCAGAAAATGCCAGCCCCTTCCGTCTGAGCTCCACAGGCGGCAATCGCCACCGCGCCGGACCCCGCCGCCGAGGCGAGGAACAGCAGCATCGCCCCCATCCGGGCGCCGAGTCCCTTGAACGAAGAGGCGCCAATCGCGCCGGCACAGACGATCGCGGAGAGCCCGAGAACCGAGAGGGCGCACGCCAGATCCCGGATCAATTCCACCCCCCCGATCTGGTAGCGGACCATCACGTAGGGCAGCAGGGAGAACAAGGTAAGGACGCTCAGCGACCACAGACTGAAGAATTTCCCCCTGACGACCTTCCAGCGGCTCAGCTTGGTGAGAAGCAAGAGCTCGTGGTTCCCCTCCTCCAGTTCCTGCCCCATCAGGACCAGACCACCCAGAGGCATGATCACTGCAGCAATCAGCGCAATGACGATCCAGAGAGGCCCGGAATTGATCAGCACATTCAGATTCAGCATGCCGACCCAATCCGAATACCGCTCTTGGGCCCCGGTCTGGAATTCCATCACCACCGCCGCCACCGCGAGCGCATGCACGGAAAGAAACGGTATCACAAAGCTACCACGCCGCATGTTCTGACGCATCTCCTTGACCAGCATCGAGCCAAAGCGATCGGGCAGGTCATGTTTGATCACCGCTTCCACGCATTCATCATCGATAACCATCCCGGCGGGGCAAGCCGCGACCCCGGTCTCACACCATTTTCACGTGATCTCCCCGGATACCTGGACTCCAAAGGGGGCCGACACTGCCCAAAAGGGGTTTGTCATGGCGTCGAAAACCCGCTATTCCCCAAACACTTCGAACGGCTCCCCGAATCACCATGTACCGTTTTTTGCTACGACTGCTCGTGATCGCCCTCTCCGTGGGAGGCGCGCTGCAAGCTGCTTGGGAGGAACGCCAGCTTCATGGCCGGGGTTACGTCAGTGCGGAATCCATCAAGTCCTTCTACGCCTTCGATCAACTCAATCGGAACGGCAAGGAGATCGTCATGCAGAACCAGCGGGTGAGACTGCAGCTGCGCACCGGCTCCCATGAGTGCTTCATGAATGGCGTGAAGTTCGTCTTCAGCTACCCGGTCGAAACCTCGGGCGGCAAGACGTGGGTCTCCAAAATCGACCTGACCAAACTGGTCGACCCGGTGCTGCGCCCCAGCTTCATCTCCAGCGCCGGCAATTTCAATACCGTCATCATCGATCCCGGACACGGCGGCAAGGACCCGGGAGCGACCAATTCCCTCGGCACCGAAGCCGGATACAACCTCATGGTCTCCAACTACCTGAAGGAGATCCTCGAGAAGCAGTACAAATACCGGGTAATCATGACCCGGGACAGCAACCGCTACCTGTCACTCCAGCAGCGCGTCGACATCGCCAACCAGGTCCGGGACAACGCTATTTTCGTTTCCATCCACCACAACTCAGGCCAGAGGAAGGCACGTGGTCTGGAAACCTTCACCCTTTCCCCCGTGGGGGTCTCACACTATGGACGCGGTCTCAAGGCCAGTGACTTCCGAGCCAAGACCGGAAACCAGCAGGACTCGGCCAATGTGGCACTCGCCACATCCGTCCACGGAAGCCTGCTCAGCATGCTCAAGGACAAGAAGACCGGTAAGGCCTACACTCTCGATCGCGGCATCAAGCGGGCACGCTTCAGCGTGCTGACCGGCGTCAAACATCCGTCCATCCTCGTGGAGTGCGGATTCATGACCCACCAGTATGAGGCCCGCCTCATCAACGATCCCGGATATCAGAAGACCCTGGCCAAGGCGATCGGCTATGCGATCCAGAAATACCGCTTCGCCGTGGGGCGGCCGGCCGGGCAACGCCAGACAGTAGCCCGGTCCCGTTTCATGCGGGAGCCACCCAGACCGTTGGCGGGCCTTCCGACAGGGCACAAAAAACCGCCGCGCCCGGACCCGGACACGGCGGCTGTTGAATCGAGCTATCAGGCCTCGTCCGAAGATTCGGGATTCGCTTCCTCGGAAGCTGGCTCGGTTTCCTGAGCACCTCCGTCCATCGCTTCTTCCTGCGATGGCTCTGCATCCTCATCCTCCTCTTCGGGAATGACGCGCGCGATGTCCTGAAGCTTCTCACCCTCCTTCAGGGTGACCAGCTTGACTCCCATGGTGTTCCGTCCTGCTTCCCGGACCTCGGAGACCCGGATGCGGATGCTGAGCCCACCGGTGGTCATCAGCATCAGTTCATCCTGCTCCTCCACCGTCACGGCACCCACCACGTCACCGGTCTTCTCACCGACCTTCATCGTGATGATCCCCTTACCTCCCCGGCTTTGCACACGGTAGTCGTCGAAGGGTGTCCGCTTGCCGATTCCATTCTCCGAAGCCACCAACAAGGTGGAATCCTCCGTGACCAGCGCGAGGCTGACGACGTAGTCGCCCTCCACCGGACGAATCCCGGTGACGCCTGCCGTGGCACGTCCCATCGAGCGGGCCTGATCCTCCGGAAAGCGGAGACTCATTCCCTTTCGGGTCACGAGAATCGCCTGGTCCTGCCCACTGGTAAGGCGGACTCCGATGAGTTCATTCCCTTCTTCCAGCTTGATCGCGATGATGCCGTCCTTGCGGTAGTTGCGGAAGTCATGCAGCGAAGTCTTCTTCACCTTGCCACTGCGGGTCGCGAACAGGACATAGCCCGCGTCTTCGCCAAAGGTCGTCTCGTTGCCGTCCTCATCGAGACGTCGTTCCACGCGAAGCATCGCTGCAATCTTCTCATCCGGCTGAAGGTTCAGCACGTTCTTGATGCTGCGCCCCTTGGCCGCGCGGGATGCTTCAGGGATCCCATAGACCCGCTCCACATAGACCCGCCCTGTATTCGTGAAGAACATCAGGTAGTCGTGCGCATGCACGGAAAACAGGTGCTCCACGAAATCCTGCTCGTCCTCCTCTTCGGAAGCATTGCGGGTTTCCATTCCACGGACACCCTTGCCTCCGCGGCCCTGCACCCGGTACTCGTTGGCTGCCGTGCGTTTCACGTAGCCACGGTGACTGAGGGTTACGATCATTCCATCGTTCGCAATCAGGTCCTCGATGGCGATCTCGCCCTCGTCAGGAAGGATCGGACAGCGGCGTGGTGTCGCATGCTTCTCCTTGATCTCGAGCAACTCGCCTTTGATGATCTCCAGAACCCGTGATTCCTTCGCCAGGATGTCCATCAGGTCCTTGATATCGAGGATCACGGCGTCGTATTCACCCTTCACCTTGTCCTGCTCCATCGCGGTGAGCTGATAGAGACGGAGCTCGAGAATCGCGTTGACCTGTCGATCGGTGAAGACGTAGCGGTCGCCCTGAACGCTCGGCTGACTGCGGATCAACACCCCCAAACGCTCGGCGGTGGCCGTCGAGAAGGTGTAGGCCTTGAGCCCTTCCCGGGCCTCATCCCGGTTGCGCGACTCGCGAATGATCCGGATGAAGTCGTCCAGATGCCCCAGTGCGAGGAGGAATGCTTCGAGGTTTTCGGCCCGGTCCTCGGCCTTCTTGAGGAGGAAACGAGTGCGGCGGATCACCACCTCCCGGCGGTGCTCAATGAAGGCGTCGAGCGCATCGAGCAGGGACATCTGCTTGGGGCGACGCTCGTGGATCGCGAGCATGTTGACACCAAACGACGTCTCAAGAGCGGTCAGCTTGTAGAGTTGGTTGACCACCACCTGCGGACGGGCATCGCGTTTCAGCGTGATCTCAATCCGGGTCTCTTCATCCGAAAGATCGCGCATCCCGGAAATTTCGGTGAGCACCTTCTCCCGCACCAACTCGGCGATGCGTTGTTGGAGAGTCGCGCGGTTCACACCGTGCGGCACCTGACGGATGGTGATGGTGGAGGTGCCCGAGGCATTCTCCTCCACCTCCATGACCCCACGCATCTTCACACTCCCCCGCCCCGTACGGAAATAGCTGTCGATCCCCTTGAAGCCCCGGATCTCACAGGCCGTCGCGAAGTCGGGGCCCTTGATGTGGGTCTTCATCTCCTCCACGGAGATCTGGGGGTTGTCGATCCGGGCACAGACACCGTCGATCACCTCGCCCATGTTGTGGGCAGGGATGTTGGTTGCCATACCTACGGCGATACCAGTACCTCCGTTGACCAGGAGATTCGGGATCGCCGCGGGGAACACCACCGGCTCGGTCGTGGTCTCATCGTAGTTCGCCACGAAATCGACCGTCTCCTTGTCCATGTCGGTCATCATGGCGAGCCCCATGTGGGTGAGCCTCGCTTCCGTATAACGCATGGCGGCGGGAGGGTCCCCTTCCACCGAACCGAAGTTGCCCTGACCATCGATCAGGGTTTCACGCATCGTCCATGGCTGGGCCATGTTCGCGAGCGTCGGGTAGATCGTCGCCTCCCCGTGCGGGTGGTAGTTACCCGAAGTATCACCGCAGATCTTCGCACATTTCCGGTGTTGCTTGTTCGGGCCGAGGCTCAGGTCGTTCATCGCGAGCAGGATGCGTCGTTGCGACGGCTTGAGACCGTCCCGGGCATCGGGCAACGCACGCGCAATGATCACCGACATCGAGTAGTCCAGGAAGGACTTCGACATCTCATCGGCTACACTGATTGGCTTGATTGAATCTTCAGACATTCCTCAAAAAAATTTTAGCTTCCAACGTTCTCCAGTTCCTCAGACGTCCAGGTTCCGCACGTTCAGTGCGTTGTCCTCGATGAATCGCTTCCGCGGTTCGACCACGTCCCCCATGAGGACATCGAACATCTTGTCCGCCTCAAGTCGGTTTTCTTCATCCAGCCTCACCCGCAGGAACTGCCGTCTCTCGGGATCCATGGTGGTCGAGTAAAGCTCCTTCGCATTCATTTCACCCAGACCCTTGAATCGCTGGATCCGCATGCCCCGACGACCGATCTCGAGGACCCGGTCAAGGATCTCGAAGAGGTTGTGCACCGGTGACGGTTCGGCTTCCGATCCATCCCCCTCGACGAGTTCGTAGATTGGCTTGTCGTCCGAGTAGAACGGATCGGTTTCGACCCCCAACTCCTGAAGGCGGGCCAACAGCTTGCTGATCGCATGCGCCTCATGAAGTTCATACTTCATCGCACGCCGGGCGTTGCCCTCATACTTTTCCTTGTATGCCGCGATCTCTTCCTCGGTGAGTTCCTCGTCGAACAAGCGAAGGTCACGGTTCTCCGCGGCGAATTCGAGCAAGGTCCGTTCGTCCGCAAAATAGTGGATGGCCTCGGTGTTCCCTTCACGGACCCGGACCATGTATTCCGGCATCTTCCCGTCCTTGCGGGCATCCAGCAGATCCCGGAAGTTCCCACCGTGCCCCTCGAGCGCGGAAGTGTAGCGGGTCAGCTGGGCGAGCGTATCGAGAACGCTGCGCAGCAGGTCACTTTCAACGTGGGTATCCCCACCCGGCTTGTGCAGGCGGACATCCTCCGAGCCCAGTGATATGAGGATCTTGTTCAAGGCCGCATCGTCCGCGATGTATTCCTCCCGCTTCTTCCTCGTCACCTTGTAGAGCGGCGGTTGGGCGATGTAGAGATACCCCGCCCGAACCATCTCCGGCATGTGACGGCAGAAGAAGGTCAGCAACAAGGTGCGGATGTGGGATCCGTCCACGTCGGCATCGGTCATGATGATGATCTTGTGGTAGCGCACCTTCGACAGATCGAAGGCCCCTTCCTGGTCACCCTCACCGATGCCTGCGCCGATGGCGGTGATCATCGCCTGGATCTCCTTGTTCTGGAGTGCCCGGTGAAGACGGGCTTTCTCCACGTTGATCACCTTGCCCCGAAGTGGAAGGATGGCCTGTGTTGTCCGCTTGCGACCGGACTTCGCCGAGCCGCCCGCCGAGTCTCCCTCAACAATGTAGAGTTCTGATTTCGCCGGATCACGCTCCGAGCAGTCCGCGAGCTTGCCCGGCAAGCCACCGCCGGAAAGGACCGACTTACGGACCGTTTCACGGGCTTTTCGTGCCGCTTCACGCGCACGGGCAGCGTTCACCCCCTTCTCGATGATCGTTTTGGCCAGTCCCGGATTCTCCTCGAAATACGTCTGAAGCCCTTCATAGACGATGGAACTCACCACTCCCTCGATCTCGACGTTGACCAGCTTGTCCTTGGTCTGCGAACTGAAGCGAGGATTCGGCATCTTCACGCTGATCACGCACACGATGCCTTCGCGCACGTCGTCACCGCTCAGGGCCGGATCCTTGTCCTTCAGCAGCTTGTTGGCCTTGGCATACTGGTTGATGGCCCTGGTCAGGGCACCACGGAAACCGGTCAGGTGCGTGCCTCCGTCCGCATTCGGGATCGAGTTCGCGAAGCAGAGGATCTGATCGTTGTAGGAGTCGTTGTATTGGAAAACCACATCGGCGAAGACATCGTCCTCGACGACCTTGCCATCGTAATCCACCTCGACCTTCCGCTTTCCACGAAGCGTGACAGGCTCGGGGTGAACGAGCGTCTTGTTTTCGCCGAGCTGCTCGACGAATTCCTCAATGCCACGGGCATAGAAGAAGCTGGCCTTCTGAGCACTCTCCGGCCTTTCGTCCTCCAACTCAATCGTCAGACCAGGGTTGAGGAAGGTGAGTTCCCGGAGACGCTTGGCCAACCGCTCGAACTCGAAATCGATGGTGTCCGTGAAGATGGTGGCATCCGGGAAAAACGTCACGGACGTCCCGGTGACTCCGGCCGGAACCTCTCCGACGACTTCGAGGGGTTTGGTCGTCTTGCCGCGCTCGAAGGTGATGGAATGAACCTTTCCTTCGCGCTTCACCTCGGCGCGGAACCAATCGGACAGCGCATTCACGCACTTCGCACCCACCCCGTGAAGCCCCCCTGAATACTTGTAGGCACCCTGCCCGAACTTGCCGCCTGCGTGCAGACTCGTGAGCACGAGTTCGACCGCGGGAATGCCAAACTTCGGATGGATGTCCACCGGGATACCACGGCCGTTGTCCTCAATGCTGATCGAGCCATCAACATGGATCGAAATCTTGATCAGCGAGCAGTAGCCGGCCAGATGCTCGTCGATCGAGTTGTCGAGAACCTCAAACACACAGTGGTGCAGACCCCTGATGTCCGGGTCACCGATATACATACCGGGACGCTTCCGGACGGCCTCCAGGCCCTCCAGTTTGTCGATCTGCTCAGCACCGTACTGCTGATCCCCACTAACCTTGATCTCTTCCTCTTCGGATGCTTTGGAGTCGTCGGACATGAACTCTCAAAGACTCTGAAAATCCGCCTTCCCCGACAAGGATCATTGTGCGGAATCAGCCCCTTTTTTGCCCCTAGCAAAACCAGCCCCAAAGCGCTGATTTTCAAAAATTTACGCTCGTCGGAGCGGGAAGTTTTGCGACCCCGCCGTCAGAGCCCCAAACAACGACGCTGCCACCCCATCCACTGGGTCTCCAGAGTCGACTCGTCGGCGGCATAGGCCTCAATCATCGCCCGCGATGCGATCAACGATCCATCGATACCCAGATCCTCCGCGAGCTTGTTGCGCGTCGCCAGCAAATCGCCAACCTTTGCATCGAAATCCTTGTCACGCCGGCGCCTGATCCCACGGATCTTTTCCGGGTAGTCGGCAGCGTCCACCTTGGCTTCTGCTTTCAGCATGGCCTCAAACCTCTTGCGGCGGTCCGACCTGTAGTGTCCGGGAAGTTCGATCTTCCCACCAGCACCCATCTTGCCGGTCCACTCGATCAATTGACGGTTGGTCACCACCATGAATGACGGACGATCCCACTGCTCGGCTTCCTGATCCCTCCACTCCCAGAGGAACTTCAGCCGGTTCAGCCCACGCCGATCCAGCTTTCCGGAGCCCTGGATCCTCCACGGTTCCGACTTCTCATCATCGCGCTCGAGCACCTTGGCCTTGGCCCACTCGCAGCTTTCAAGAAACCACTCATGGCGCCCAGACTCCTTCAACCCGGAAACGATCATTTCCGACATCGGGAGCAGATAGCGGACATCGTTCAAGGCGTAGTCGACCATCTTGTCGGACAGCGGTCGCTTGCCCCAGTCCGCCTTCTGCGAGGACTTCGAGAGGACCACGTCAAAGTAGTGCTCGACGAGGTTTCCCAAACCAAATTTCTTCACCCCGAGGAGCCGCGCCCCAATCTGGGTATCAAAGACCTTTTCAGGCAGTTCACCAAACTCGCGCTTGAGCATGGTCATGTCGTAATCCGCCCCATGCATCCAGACCGTGGCACCCCCTACATAGTCACGGAGGCGGTCCAGGTTCTCAACAGCCAGCGGATCGATCAGAACCGAGCGATCCTCCCAGGCAAACTGGATCAGACAAAGGGATTCACGATACCGGTGGAGACTGTCCGCTTCTGTGTCGATGGCACAGCAGGGGCAGTCCCCCACTTGGTCAAAAAGCTTGTCGAGCGCTTCCTCTGATTGGATCAGGTCAGTCGATGCCAGTGCCATCTGTTAGTTCAGGGGGAGGCCGATTCCGAGATATCAGGTGATCAGCCGGGGGGGAGAAACTGATAACGCAGGATTGCGTCAAGCTGACCGGGTGACACGTGCCACCCAGTCGGAATCCTAGAGTGACACTGCGGTCACCCGCACCATGGAAGCGTAGGTCGTTCCAGGCGGTGGAACGTCCTTGGTCGTGATGGTCAGGGTGGTTTCGTCATTCGTGACGATGTCCCACTCCGCACTGTTCGCTTTCACCTCGACGAATGGGCCGCCGTCTTTGGAAATCAGGAACGAGTAACCCGCCACCGCATCGGGGCGCTTCGTCAGGGTGAAACTGACCGTGTCGTCACCATTTTCGATGGGCAATGGATTCGTAGGGACGTCAGTGACATCCGCAGGGTCGGTTTGCAGGCCGAATTCCACGATGTTCGAGAAGCCATCGCCATCAAAGTCCACGTTGGGAGCCCTTGCCGTGACACTGGTGCCCACAGGGAAGGAAATCACCTTGAAGCCATCGTAGGAGTCCACGAAGCGGACGTTGAACTCGAACAAGCGCACCGATGTGTCGAACGCGACGGCATTGGAGGCAAGCGTACGATCCAAGCGGAGCCGGAACAGACCGACGTCTCCCGGTGCGAAGAAGAACGGCGCCAGATTGTATTCCTGAGTGAACGAATTGAGAAGAAGCAGTGGCGTCTGGCTCGGAGGGAAGAGAACCGTTTCAGGCGTGATGCCGTCATCCTGAGTCACGATGGAGAGACGGTAGAAATCGATGCCTTGGAAGGTGTTGGATCCATCATTGCCAATCCACGTAATCCTGTTCGTCAACTGTGGATCCATCAGGTAGTTGCCCGCACCGTCCCAAGTGCCGCTGGTGAAGCGGAACGAACGCTCCTGCTCGAAGCGACGGTCCTCGGGGTCGATTCCCTCCGGAATATTGACATAGGTGACCGGGATCGCGATCGGAGGCGCGTTGTCCGGATTGTTCAGCAATGGAAAGGTGAAGATATACTGGCCCTGCACCAGCTCGGCCTTCATCTGCGCGCGCCCCCCCGGACCCGGATCGTAAATACGAGCCAACTCGTAGATCGTGACATCATACTGGACCACGTTTTCCGTGAGCACATTGTAGAAGATCAGGGCGCCACGATCATTGAAACCGGCACGTGGGCGGAGAAGGTCGGACGGAGGAGCTGCGGCCAGCAAACAGAGTTCGGGTCGGAAAGGCTCGATGATGAACGCCGGAATCACATCCGACAGCGACCAGAAGCTCAGGTCATCCCGAACCCCATCATCGTCCGCATCTCCGACGGCGATGAACCCGGTCGTGCCGATCGGACAAGGCAGGCTTGGTGGAATGATGACCGGGGACGGATGCGGGCATGGCGACAGGATCGCGTTGCCGTCGCGCAGGTTCAAATTGAGATCGCCTCCCTGGAAATTGACGGTGAATGGGCCGGTTTGAAGATACGCCGCTCCGGTTGAGAACGACATTTGCACTTCGGCTTGAACAGGCGCCGAACACAGCGCCATGGCCGCGAGACCAGAGAAAAAAACACGAACGGGTTTCACGGCAGAAAACCTCGTCGTTGTACGATGGAGTGACAAGCGAATTCTCCCCAAGATACCGGCCAAATCAGCGCAATCCACGCAACAACAGCTCGGTATTCGACTGGGTGGCCCCGACATTCTTCATCAAGGCCTCGATCGCTTCACCCACCGGCAAGCCGGCAAGCTGGCGTCTGAGATCCAGGACCCGCGGAAATTCCTCGGCATGATAAAGCCGATCATCATTCCGCGTGCCACTCTGCGGGATGTGAATGGCAGGGAAAATCCGGCGTTCTGCGAGTTCACGATCCAGCCTCACCTCCATGTTGCCAGTCCCCTTGAACTCCTCGAAAATCACATCATCCATGCGACTCTCGGTCTCAATCAGCGCCGTCGCGAGAATCGTAAGACTCCCCCCTTCGTCGACATTCCGGGCATTGCCGAAGAATTTGCGGGATTTCTGCAGGGCTTTGGGACTCACACCACCGGAACCAATCGGCCCGCCTTGCGACGCCGAGTTGTGCCCACGGGCAAGACGAGTGAGACTGTCGAGCAGCAACACCACGTCGCGCTTCTGCTCAACCACGCGCTTGGCACGCTCGATGACCAGATCGGCCACTTGGGCATGGCGCTTCGCGGGTTCATCAAAGGTCGAGGCAAACACGGTGGCACCCACGGTTTCCTCGAAGTCCGTCACCTCCTCGGGCCGCTCATCGAGAAGAACGACGATGAGTTCGATGTCGGGTTGGTTGCGGCGGATCGCCTTGGCGATCTGCTTGAGAAGAATGGTTTTGCCTCCACGTGGCGGTGCCACAATGAGCCCTCGCTGTCCCTTGCCCAGCGGGGCGATCAGATCAATCGCCCTCGGACTGAGACTGTCCGGCCCCGTGCCCTCAAGAATCAGACGCTCATCGGGGAAACACGCGGTCAGCTTGTCGAAATCCGTACCCGGCTCGAATTCATCGGCCGGCTGCCCTTCGATCTCAAGCACCTCGACCGCACTGAGGAACTTGTCCCGCTCGCGGGGACTGCGGACCTTCACCTTGATCCGGTGGCCCGGACGAATTCCAAGATCCCGAAGAAGCTGCCCCCCCAGGTGCAGGTCATCCGGCGAGGTGCGGAAGCTACGGAGCGGGTCGCGGAGCATCGCGTAGTTCTCCTTCGCCTGCTCGACGATTCCTTCGCCAATCAGTTCCGCACCCTCCCGGGCGTAAAAATTGAGCAACTCGAAAGTCAACTGGGCCTTGGTCGGCGAAGCCGCGAGACGCGGAGGAAGCACCTCGGCCATCGCCTGCAACTCCGAGAGCGGCTTGGCACGGAACTCATTGATGTCGATCACCGCGGCCGGCAGGGCCACGGAGGATTCGGCTGCGGGTGCGGCAGCGCTTTCGGGGGTCTCTTCGCTCATGGTCGAGTAGTCAGTCAAAAATCGGTGGATCTGGGTCTGCAGGAAGTCACGCGGACCCTCATTCCAGAAGATCACGTCCGCCTGCTCCATTTTCTCCGCCGTCGGCATCTGGGCCGCGACGATGGACCCGGCCAGATCGTCATCGAAACCATTGCGCTTCTTCAAGCGATCGAGCTGGGTCGCCCGGCCAACCGCAACCAGAAGGTTGCATTGCTGCCCGAAATCGAACCCGTTCTCGAACAGCAGCGGAATATCCGCCAAGAACAACGGCAGGCGGAGTTTGCGCGCAGTGGCGAGGGATTCAAGACATTCCTCACGCACCCTCGGATGAAGCACCCCCTCCAAAAACCGCCGCTCGGCGGGATGATCGAACACCCTCTCGCGCAAAACCCTGCGGTCGATCCCGCCGTTCGGGTCGCGAACTGCCTCCCCGAAATGATCCACCAACGCCTCGGCCACCGCGCCGTCCTCGCCGAGCAGCCGACGCACACAAGCGTCGGAGTCGAAGAAGCGGGCCTTCGGAACCGCAGCGCGAATGATCTCGCATGCCGTGGATTTCCCACTGGCGATTCCGCCCGTCAGCGCCCAAACCAAAGTGTCAGCCATCGGGCCTAGGCTCACCTCCCCTGCCGCAAAGCTCAAACACTAAGACTTGCAGGCATGCGGGCACAAAAAAAGCGGCCGGAGGACGAATCCTCCGGCCGCTGTGAAATATCAGATGATCAGCTCGTTGGGAGCGGGATGTCCGGAAGGACTCCACCACCCAGACCTGGATCAGCAGGAGCAGCTGCACGATTCAGCGGACGGCCGGTCGCGTCGATGATCTCCGCAGTCACGAAGATGATCAGGTTGCTCTTGATCCGGTTCTCAGCCTTTGACTGGAACAGGCGACCGATGATCGGGATGTCACCAAGAATCGGCACCTTGTCTTCCACGTTCTGCACGTCCTCACGCATGAGGCCACCGACAGCGACGGTGTAACCGTCGAAGATGGTGAGCGCGGTGTTCACGCTGCGCTTGGAGAAGACCGGCATCTCGATCCGGTTTTCCGTGATGGTCACCGTGGTCGGGTTGCCGAGGAGGTCGCTGGATGGCGACTGAATCGGGCTACCGTAGTTGATGAAGCCTTCGAATTCGACGATTTCCGGGGCGAACTGGAGGTCGATGACGAAGTCATTGGCACCAATGTTCGGAGCGATTTCCAAGGTCACACCCGTGTTCCGAGTCTCAAACGAGGTCGGGGTTGCAGGCGTCACCGGGAAGCTCTGGGCACCACCACCGAGGATACCCCCGTTGTTGTTGCCGCCGCCACCGACGGAGTTTGGAAGTTCTGGTGGCTCGTATTCCGTCGGGTAGATGAACTCGCGAATGATCTCGATCGTTGCCTTCTCACCCGAGCGGGCGGTCACGCTTGGAGCGGTCATCAGGTCGGTTCCCTTCTTCTGGGAAAGACCACGCATGATGAGCTGCACCTGACCATCGGAGAACAGACCGGTCAGAGCCAGGATACCCGGAGCCGGGCTGGCAGCCTGAGCGGCGCGGTTCGGGTTGTTCAGGAGCGAGCCGATACTGTCGCGGATGATCGCGCCGTCACCGGTGCGATTGCCGCCACCGATCACATTGAAGACGTCCTGACCTGGAGTCGCGGGAATGCCCGGGATGGTCACGCCGTCCACCGGACTGATGAAGTCCGAGTTGGTGCGGGACTGACCGCTGCCGATCGTGCCACCACCGAGGAACACGGAGTTGGCGGAAAGGCCGAATGGAGTCACGATCCAGTCGAAGCCGAGCTCGTCGGTGTTCTCCTGCTGGATTTCCACAAACTTGGTCGAGATCTTGACCTGCTTCGGTGCGTTGCCCTGCTGGGCCTGGACGATTTGCTCGACGAGGTCGAGGTTGGTCGGCGTGTTGCGCACGAGAAGCGTCGAGTTGGACGCGAAGAACTGGGCCGAAGCGTCAGGTGGGAATTTCACACCGTTCGACTTCAGGGCTTCGATGATGTTCATCCGTGGCTTCAAGGCGCTTCCTCCACCATCTGCCGGAGCAGCGAATGGATCGATGTCGCCACCACCAGCGTCTTCACCACCACCGCTGATGCGGTTGAGGAAGTCGGGTGGAACGTTGAAGGTCCGAGTGAACAGGTCCTCGCCCACCTCAGTGGCGGGCTTGAGGGTGACTGCGAACTCATCCACCGACCAACGCAGGCGGGTCGCTTCACAAATGTAGTTCAGAGCTTCAGCAAGCGGCACATTGCGCAGACGGAGTGCGTCGATGCGTGCGGTTCCGAGGTCACCACCACCGGCACCACCGCCAGCGTCGAGACCGTCGTCACCGAGGCCACCACCCGCTGCTTTCGGCGTGCGGATGAAGAAGTTGACGCCCTTCTTCTCTGGATCGAGTTCGAAGGTATCCAGCTCGATGGAGCGAACGCGCAGGAAGTCGATCGCTTCTTCCACCGAAGTGTCTTCGAAGTCGATCATCGGAATCACGATGTTCCGGAGCTTCTGCAGGATGTAGGTCGCACCCGCACCCGAGGTCAGCTCGTTGCCCACGTTGATGTCCACGGCAGGAGCATCGGGTGGAACGGCGAGTTCCCAAGCGGCGTCGACCTGTGAGAGGAGCTCGGCGCGGGTGTGGTCGTAGGCAGCCTTGTAGTAGCTGCTCTTGGCGGCGGCCACACGCTCCATGCCACGGCGGGCAGCGGAGTTGGTGCTGTCGATGCGGAGAACCGCCTCGTATTCAGCCTTGGCTTCATCGAACTGGCCGAGGTCGAAGTAACCCTGGGCCTTGTAGAGGCCCTGCCGGACCTTATCGATGTTCATGCTGTGCTCTTCCGTCAGCGCAGGATTGGTGCGGATCGGGTCGTCGAGCCACTCGAGCGAGCGCTTGGCATCAAAATTGTTGGGGTCCTCCTCGACCACCGTTTCGAGCATCGTACGAGCTTCGTCGTATTTGCCGAAGCGGCGATACTCCTCGGAGAGCGCCACGGCGGCATCACCAAGTGACTTCTTCAGGAACTCGCGGCGATCGGCAAGCAGCGGAGCGTCCGGCAGCAACTGGAGTGCCTGGGTGTATTTGTCGTAAGCCTCCTTGTAATCGCCATTGGCGTAGGCTTCACGGGCTTCGTCACGGAGGCGGTCCGATTCAGCGACCTGCTGCTGGCGACGGATCATCTCCTTCTGGGCGAGGCTGCTGTAGCCCCCAGTGGAGTATCCTTCACCTGCTTGGGCCACGGTCATGGTAACCGGCATCACGGCAGCTGCTGCCATCAGGGCGGCAACCGTCGTTCGTTGGGGATGCATTGGCGTTTTTTGCATAATTGGTGGTTGTTTGTGCCGGGAGGCCCGACGTTTGGAAAGCGAATTTTTCAGGGTTTTCAGACGAATTTCAGCGCGAGAGATCATAATCGGGAAGTCCTCCCTTTGGAATGGTCACGGACTCGGGGCCATCGGCACCCTCGAATTCCACGACAATGGATTCAGGAGTCACTTCCTTGAGCAGATAGGTTTTCTCCTTCCCTCCGGATGGCAGGGCGAATTGGGTCCCCTCTTCCACTTGGAACACCTTGCCCTTTTCTCCAACAGCCTGGAGGTCGAGGAAGGCAGTCCGGTCGTATTGTACCCAGTTCTCACGTTGAGCACGCGGCAGACGATTCGGAATCTCGTATTTCTTCCCTTTCTTGTTTTCGGAAAGGTCTTCAAACATCGCGAAGGTGACCTCCTCGTCGATATTGAGGCGTTCATTGCGAACGGTACGCTTCTCGAAGTTCAGGAATTTGAAGCGACCCTTGAGCGGTTCCTCGGCAAAGAACTCGTCTCCCGGTTCCAGAGGGGCCGTGAAGCTGACCTTGTTCTTCATCTGCTTCCCGTCGATCCCCTTGCTGAACTCTTCATCCAGCTTGGGGACCCACTTGCCGCTGAAATCACTACCATACAGGACCAGCCACTGCTCGGACTCCTCCTTCTGATAGGAGAGTTTCGCAATCAGCGGTGGATGATCCTTCGCATCCGTCGGGCTCGTCTTGGCAGTAAACTCCTCGAGGTTGGTGAAACCATCCTGGTCGTCATCGCGCTGGGGCGAATCGGCAAAGGTCATGTCCGCATCGTATTCCAGCCACCACTCGTTGGGAATCGGCGGATGGATGTTGTCGCCAAGCAGTGGATCAACCGGGTTGTTCGGATTGTCGCGGTTCGCGTAGAGCGGCACGCCGACAAAGAGGTCCACAGGTCGCTGACCGATCTTCGGGTTCTCGACTTCCGCCGATTCGTAAACCCGGTTGCTTTGCAGCGAGTTGAGCGTGCCAGCCACCTTCGCGGCACCGGCAACGGACGTATCGCTTTTGCCAGGCTGACCGACGCTGTCGGAGAAATCCTCTTCGACGGCACCGGCTTTCATGAAGCCGAGTGCAGCCAGTCCGAGACCAGCCACGGCACCAACGCCGAGCACGATCTTCTCAATATTCTTAGGAGCTTTTGACATGGGTCTGATGAATGGGATCAGCCTTTGGGGAGTGGTTTGGGATCGACGAACTGAAGGACGTCGATGCGCAGGAAGACCTTGATCTCCTCGCTTCCGAGGACCTGCTTGAGGATCTGGCCGCTGTCGGAAGCCACGGGGGCAGCAGGAGCGGGTTCTTCCGTAGGTTCTTCGGCGGGAGCCTCACCTTCAGCAGGAGTCTCCTCCTCTTCCTCGTCCGGGAAGACGAAGCCACCGGCACCGAATGGATCAGCAGGACCTTCCTCTACCTTCGGCTGCTCGAAACGGGCGTCCTTGGAGTTCGGAGCCGAACTCCGGCTGTTCGACACCCGCATCGTACGAACGACATAGTAGTATTCCTCGCTGTCATCCAACGAGCTGAGGAACTTGCGCAGGCTCTCCTCGCTACCCTGGAAGGTGATCTCGATCGGATGGGAGCGGTACGACTTTCCTGCGAAATCATACTTGCGGCCCACTTCCTCGGGAAGGTCGGGCCAGTGGACGTTCAGCAGTTCGGCGGGACCAGCCTCGGCGAGCCGCCCGAACAGTTCCTCATAGGCACCCAGTTCGAAGTGCAGCAGCCCGGTGTTCTTCTTCTGTGGAAGCTTGTCGGTGTATTTGCCGAGACCGAGGAAGAATCCGGCCGGCATGGAGACGCCGGCCTCCTCGAATTTCAGGCCGACGCGCTTGCGAGCGGCGAGAAGCGCATCGCTGAATGCGTTGACCTCGGTATTTTCGAGCTTCGGCTTGCGGTACTTGTCGAACGCCTTCTGCAGGCTCTCGACCGATCCACGGTAATCGCTGACGGCCTTCTTCTTGTCGCGAAGGTTATCGGAGGTCGGCGCGACCTTCGAGCGCATCAAGCTCCCGATCTCGCTGACCTTCTCGTCGTATTCACTCTTGGCGGTATCGTAAGCAGCACTGCTTTGCATACCCCACCAGATCAGTCCGCCAGCTGCGACGGCCGTCACGGCTCCGAGAACGATCGGGAATTTGTTTTCCTGAAAACTCATGGTTTGGTTTGAAAAGGGAATTATTTGTAGGGAACGGGTTTTGCGAGGGGCAGGATCAACTCGAAGGGAGCGGCGAACTCACCCTCGGCTGGTGCCATCTCCACGGTGGGAGCCAGTTGGTTTTGCTCCAACTCCTTGCGGTCCTTCCCGGCACCCATGGCGAACTGGAAGTGGCTGCCGCCTTCCTTGGCATTCTCCTTCAAGCGGCCAAGCAGCTTGAAGACGATGTTCTGGTTGTCCGGATTCTTCAGCCAGAAACCCTTGATTCGGATCGCGTTGACCGGTGCAGGGCCCGCCTTCGGAGGCGCCTGCCCCCTTCTCGGTTTCCCTTGTTGCACGGGCTTTGCATCCACCTTCTCCAGAGCGGTCAGTCCGTAGGCGGTATTGCCGAAATCGTTCTTCACGACGGACTTGCCACCGGGCTTCTCAGCGAAGGGCTGATAGCCGGCGATCGGATCCATGTCAGTGATCCACACAGCCTCGCTGGCGAAGGCGGCATTCAACTCGGCATAGAGATCCGCCCAGAAGATCCGCTGATCATCGGCCTCCGTATAGGTGGCGGCAATCTCCTTGAGTTGCTGTTCCTTCTTCAGTTGCGAGGAAATCCCGCTGGACGGCCCACGCAGGGAATCCAGCTGGCTCTCCATCTCCTTGTTCTTCTCCACGGCCGTGGCAGCGGCCTGCATCTTGAAGAATCCGGAAATCGCGGCACCGACCACCAGGATGGCGGCAGCGGCGATCAGGAACGGCTTCCGTTTGTCCGCCGCGCGGGCTTCACCCACTTTCGACGGCACCAGATCGATATTCAGCTTCGACTTGCCGGCGCCACGCAGTCCGAGTCCGACGAGTTCGCCCATCGTGTGGGCTTCCCGCGAAAGGACGTCCGTATCCACTCCGGATCCCAACTGAATCGCTGGAAGCGGGTTGAAGTACTCCACCGGAAGGCGGAGCTTTTCTTCGAAGAATTCCTTCGCGTAGGGAAGGTTCGCCCCACCACCGGCGAGGTAAACCTTCTTCGGTGCGTTGCCACCGTGCTGGCTGCGGTAGTAATTCGTCGTGCGCGGAATCTCCGTCGCGAGACGGGTCATCGCATTCCGAATGCACATCGCGAGGGCGGCAGTCGCCTCGTCGAGCTGCTCGGTGTGTCCACCACCCAGTGCGACCAGACCACCCTGGGTCTTGTGCGCTTCGGCTTCGGCGAAATCGATTTCGAATTCCTTGGCAATCGCCGTCGTCACCGCAGCGCCACCGACCGCAGCACTCCGGGTGAAGAAGCGGTTGCCCTCAACGTAGAGCAGGTCGCTCGTCTTGGCGCCCACATCGATGACCAGAGCAGGCTCGGTCAGATCGGGATAGGCGGCACGGAAGGCGTTGTAGAGAGCCATCGGTGCCACATCGACCTCGGCGGTTCCGAGTCCGGTGGCATTGACGCCGTCGTTCACGTCTTCAAGGGCATCCCCCTTCATGGCGACGATCACGACCTCCTTCTCACCATCGGCTTCCAGGATCTCATAATCCCAAACCACCTCTTCGAGAGGGAACGGAACGTGCTGCTGGGCCTCGAAGGTGACCAACTGCTCGATGTTGTCATCGTCCAGCGGCGGAAGCTTGACGAAGCGGATGAACACCGACTGGCCGGAGACCGCATAGCGGACCTTGCCCTTCACCCCCATGCGCTCGACCAACTCGCCGATGGCACGGCGAATCTGGGACGCGCGGGCCGCGTCGGTCGCGGGATCCGCAAGGATGGATTCTGAGTCGTAGTTCTTGAGGACGAGCCCACCGGATTTCGACGTGTCGAAAACGGCCATGCTGACCCGTTGGGTTCCGATATTGAGGGCGATGGTGGACTGGTTGTCTGCCATGATAAGCGATTAGAAATGAAAAAGGGTACCGGACGAAGGATGAACGTTCCGGGCGGAGAAATCAGCGACGTTCCTCGATTTCCGCGTAGCGATCCCACCAATAGACCTTGAAGGGAGTCTCATACTTGTTGAGCAGCGGGTAGCGGTCTCCGCGGGAGAGGCTCGGTGAATTCCACCAGCCCGACTTCATGCTCGAAGTCTCTTCGGCGACCTTCACGCCATTGATCAGCACCTCGAGGGCCACCACTTTGACCTTGCTCTTGGCAGCACGGTCGGAACCGGTGATGCGCTTGATCGTATTGGGTGAGAAATAGACCGAGGTGTAGAACTCCTCGTCGATCGGCACGTTGATGTGCGTGATGTCCTTGGTCATGAGGATGGGCTTGCCGGAGGACTTCTCCTCGATCGCCACGTACCATTTGACCAGCACGCGGTCGAGCGAACCGGACTCCTTCATCTCGCGGTTCATCGCGGGGATGGTGATGCCTGCTTCCACCTCGAGCCAATCCTTTGGCTTGAATGACTTGTTCTTGGTGCCCGGAAGGTCGGGTGAAGGCAGCTCGTCGAACGAGAGGTTGCTGATCTTGGCCTTGTCCTGACCCAGAGCGAGGTCGCCGGCGGCGATGCAAGCCGTAGCCGTGATGGCAAGCGCGGCCCTACGGAGAAAGAGAATGGAGTTTTTCATACGGGTTTAAGGTTTTGTGAGAACTAGGGGGTCCCCCCCTTCGTTGACCAGCAGAAACCACGCAATCGAATCAAAAAGAGAGTGACGTATTTACAAAGGAAACGCGGTGCATCGACGGGGCGGTACACGCGCTGTTGACATTGGTGACCCGGACGGCTTTCGCTCCCCGCATGCCCGGCCTGCCGATTCGCCTCCGATCCTCCCACCCCCTCACGGTCGGAAGTTTTGGAAATGCTGATACCCTGCGCTCGATTTCGGCATCCGAGATCGCTGATTCCTGTGATCTGGTAGAGATCCGACTGGACCTGCTCGACGCCGCAACCCGGCACGATGCACCGTGGCGGAACTTCACCCAATCCCCCATTCTTTTCACCGCCCGACGCGGTTCGGAAGGCGGCACCGGTGACCTCGATGCCGACACCCGGATGGCGCTCCTCAGCGAGCAGCTTGACGACACCTCGCTCATCGACATCGAAGTGGCGTCAATCGCTGAGATGCAACCACTCATCAAGAGACTCAAGGAGCTCGACATCCCCTGGATCGCGTCCTTTCACGACTTCCATGGCGTCCCGGAAATCGCCCAGCTCCAAGCGGCCAAGATGAAGGCACGCGAAGCCGGAGCCGCGGCCTTCAAGGCAGCCACCGAACTGGGCTGGGACCTGGCATCCATCGGCCCCCTCGCCCATTTCGTCGCAAACTCCGATGACTACCCCATTTCATTGATGGGGATGGGCCCGCTCGCACCGGCCTCCCGGGTGATGTTCGCCCAGCTGGGATCGGTGCTCAACTATGGCTACGTCGGAAACACACCGACCGCGCCGGGTCAGTGGAGCGCCCGACAACTCCACGAAGCGATCCAGCACGTGCAGAAGCGTCCACCGGGTCAGGCCTGAACGTCGCCTCCGACTATTCCACAATCTCGCGCGGAGCGTTCGGCAGGGCCTCGAGGAAGGACTTGCCGTAGCGCTTCGTCAGGATGCGCTTGTCGAGCAGGCACACCATCCCTTCGTCGCGGGCGGTCCGGATCAACCGTCCGACTCCCTGACGCAGCTTGAGGATGGCCTCCGGCACGGAGTATTCCATGAATGGATTGCCACCCACTTCCTCAATCGCCTCCAGCCGCGACTGCACGAGCGGATGATCAGGCACCGCAAACGGCAAACGGGTCACCACCACGTTCGAAAGCGCCTCGCCCGGGACGTCCACCCCGGTCCAGAAGCTGTCCGTGCCGAAAAGCACGCTGTCCACATCTTCGCGGAAGACCTCGATCATGCGGTGCCGCGGCATCCCCTCGCCCTGCATCAACAGGCGCCAGCCCTGACGCTCGAAGCGGTTTCGCAGCACCGAGGCCGCCTCGCGCATCATCTTGTAGCTGGTGAAAAGGACAAAGGCCCGACCCCGACCCATCTCGACCGCTTCGCCGATGGAGCGGATCAACTGCTTCGCGTAGTCCGGCGCGTTCGGTTCGGGCATCGACTTCCAGATCTTCACCTGCATCTGGCTGGCGTAGTCAAACGGGCTGCCAATACATTTCGCTTCGACCTCCTCGGCACCCACGCGACCCCGGAACCATTTCAAGCTCGGATCACCCACGCCGAGCGTGGCGCTCGCCATGATGCAGGTCTTGTCTTCGCCGAAAAGCAGCGGGCGCAGCCGGTCCGCGACATGAATGGGGGCGGCGTGGAGCGAGAACACCGTCTCGTCACGCCCTCCTTTCTGGATCCAGTGCACGCAGTCCTCATCGGACTGATCGAGGAATGCGGCGATCGACCCGTGGACCTCGCGCAGTCGCCGGGAAGCATCCTGAAGCTCACTGCGACTCGTATCACTCTCCACATCGGCAGCGACCGCATCGATCTCCTGCCACAGCTTCCGCAGTGGTTCCGCGGCGGAATTCGGCACCAGTTCAGGCTCACGCACCCGGTATTCCTTCGACCATTCCCCGAACTTCGCCTCGCCGCCGACCGCCTCGAAGAACCGCTCGGACGCCACCCTTGCCTCCTCCACCGCACGCAGCAGCGCGGCATTCCCGTAGGTCTTGAGCAATCCTTTTCTACGACGTCCATCGTACAAGCGCTGGAGATCAAAACGCAGCCCGGACTGACTGACGCGAAGCCCCAACTGCACCGCCGCCACCTGCTCGACCGTGTGGGCCTCATCGAGCACCACGAAGTCGTTTGGAAACAGAAACCCGGGAACCCTTCCCTCTTCCGACAACTCACCGGTATCCAGCAGCGCGAAAAAGAGCGTGTGGTTGACCACCAGCAAGCGGGCATCCGCCGCCGCCTTCCTCGCCTCCTGGAAAAAGCAGTTCCCCCGTGGCCCGCAGTGCCGGGTCGTGCAGATGTGTGCTTCCGAGCAGACCTGCAGCCATACCTTCGTCGACGGCTGGAAATCCAATCCGCTCAGCGTCCCGTCCCTTGTGCCCTCCGCCCACTTCGCGATCGCTTCGAGCTCATCGTTCTCGCTGGTCGTGAAGAGGTCTCCCGTCTGCTGGCGCGCCCGCGAGAGTCTCGCCGGGCACAGGTAATTCTGCCTCCCCTTCAGCAAGACCGCCGGAAGATCATCGCCGAGCAACTTGCGAACGATCGGGATGTCCTTGCGGATCAGCTGCTCCTGCAGGTTGATGGTATGCGTCGAAATGATCGCCTTCCTCCCCGACTCCAGCGCATAGCGGGCCGCCGGCAGCAGATACGCCAAGGACTTGCCCACGCCCGTTCCGGCCTCGGCCACGAGCGAACGGTTCTCCTCGAGCGCCCGGGCCACCGCCACCGCCATCTCCATCTGCTCGGGCCGGAACTCGAAGTCGCTGGATTTCGACAGCAGACCGCCGGGCGAAAATGCCCGCTCAATTTCCGCCGCAATCCCTCCCGGCATCGCACCCTCTCCTGCCAATCCGATCATGTGGACGCATTTCTCGCTCGTACAGCGCGACTTCCAAGCGCGAACTTCAGCGCGGGTCCGACATTCCTTCATTCCAGCCGTCCAAGCGTCTTTACAAGCCTGCCAATCCGGCCATCCTGCGTCCTTTCTTCGCGATCCATGCGGCGTTTCCTCATCCCCATCCTCCTCGCCATCGCCGGTCTGGCCCTGGCGGCCAAACTCGCTCCCGGCGAGCAGGTGGCCGTGGCCGAGCACCTGGCGAATTTCCCGGATGCGGATGCGATCACCCAGCAGATGCGGCCCGCCGTCCTCGTCGGCATGCTCATGCTGCCCGCCCTGGGAGGCCTGATCTACTCGCTCTCCGGCACGCTCGCCCGCTACGTGACCCGGCAATTCATCACCATGCTGCTGATCACCTTCGGCGCACTCATGCTGATCTGGTTGTTGCTCGATTTCCAAGACAACCTCGACGAGATCAAAGCCAGCCAGGACATGCTGGGGACCGTCGGCAAGCTCTACGCCGCCCGCCTTCCCGACCTCATCGTCACCCTGCTCCCCTACTCGCTCCTGCTGTCCGTACTCTTCTCGCTCGGTCGCCTTTCGAAGTCCCGCGAGGTGGTCGCTATGACCCAGACCGGGCGCGGTATCCCACGACTCACCGCACCGTATCTCATCACCGGCATCCTCTGCTCCATCCTCTGCATGGGCCTGAACTATCAGTGGGCGCCGCGCGCCAATGCCGCCGAAAAAATCATCCTCGATACCGCCCGGGGCCTGAACGAAACCGCGGCCGAATTCGTGCAGTTCAAGAACCCACGCGCCAACCGACTGTGGATGGTCGGCGCATTCCCACCGGATTCACAGAAAGGCGCCCCCCTCGAGCGGGTCCGCATTGTCATGCAGAATGACGACCGCAGCCTGCGCCGCATCCTCGTCGCCCACACCGCGAGCTGGAATCAGGACACCGGTGCATGGTCGTTCACCAAGGCCAAGGTCCGCAAGATCGAGGCCGGCCAACCACCGGTTTACCTCCAGGACCTGCCCGATCCCTACATCGTGAAAACCTGGCGGGAAACCCCGGCGGAAATCATTCGCCCCGGACTCTCCGCCGACCAGCTCGGTGTTCCCGCCCTGGTCGGATGGCTGAGGGCGCGACCCGACGCCAAGATGGAATCAAAGCTGACCTACCTCACCCAGTGGCACAACCGCTTCGCCCAACCGGTGAACTGTCTGATCGTCGTCCTCCTCGCCATCCCGCTCGGCCTGGTGTTCTCACGGCGGGGCACCAGCGGCGGCGTCGCACTGGCGGTGTTCCTCGCCGCCGGGATGCTCTTCCTTTCCAACGTCAGCCTCAGCCTCGGCGATGCCGGCCACATGTCGCCCATCCTCGCCGCCTGGCTGCCGAACCTCCTGTTCGGGGCGCTTGCCGCCTACCTGCTCCACCGCCGCACTTCCGGTCGTCCGATCTACGAGGCCATCCGTCGACTGATCCCCAACGAAGCCTGAGCCCCCGACCTTCACCCGACTTTCTCCATGGCACTCCAAGAATCCTGGTCCATCCGCTCCCGCGCACGGAAATGCTCCGCCTCCGAAGAACCCTTCACCGAGGGGGAAACCATCGTCACCGCCATCTTCCCGGACCCCGAGTCCAGCGGTTACCTGAGGAAGGACTTCAAACTCGAAGCCTGGGACGCACGCGGAGACGACGAGGAAAAGGCCTTCTCATTCTGGCGGAGCACCTACCAACCCCCGGTGGTCGACGACACTCCCGACCCGATGGAGAAAGAGGACCCCGAGACCCTTCTTCGGCGCCTGGTCGATGAAGATGAGGAGCACACGGAGAACGTCCGCTACATCCTCGCGGTCATGCTCGAACGCAAGAAACTGCTTCGAGAAACCGACTCCCAGCAAGTGCCCGGTGGGATCCTGCGGGTGTACGAACACCGGAAGACCGGCGATGCCTACCTCGTCCGCGACCCGAACATCCCCCTCGACCAAGTCGAAAAGGTCCAGGAGGAAGTCATCGTGCTCCTCGAACACGGCGGACGCCTGCCGGAACCCGAGCCTGAAGAACCCGCCGAAACCGAAGCGCAAGGAAACGAGGAAGGCACTTCGGAGAGTTCGACTAACAGCCCCGAAGAGGCCGACGAAGAGGCCGACGAAGAGGCCGACGAAGAGGCCGACGAAGAGGCCGACGAAGAGGCCGACGAAGAGGCCGACGAAGAGGCCG
>NZ_JAENII010000016.1 GCF_016595525.1 Haloferula rosea | reverse complement strand
GCATGATGCTCCACAGTTTCCATATCACGGCCACTTTCTCGCGGCCGCGATAGTTGATGCGGTTCAGGCCTTTGGCATGTCTTAGATTGGCAAAGGCGGGTTGCTTCCCATCCGGTTGCCATATCTCTCGCGTGCTTCGGGGTGTCCACCTTGTCCCGCATGGCCTGGCAGTGAGGACGGCTACTTCCCGCGCAGATCGAGGCATTTCATCTCGCGTTCGTCGCGGATGAGGAGTCGTCCTTTCGAGATGACGAGGGGTGCCCAGCGTTTGAGGTCGCGGCGGCGGTGATTGAATGGGTTGGCTTCGGCGAGCTGGTGGTATCCCTCGGGGTCGGGTTTCACGAGGTAGAGTTTTCCGAAGTAGCTGTCGCGGATGATCAGTTTGCCATCGGCGAGAATCATCGAGCCCCGGCCGAACATCGGCTCTGCTCCCGAGTTCCATCGTTTTTCGCCAGAGGTCGTGATGCAGTGGAGGCCGAGCTCGGGCCAGACCTTCTTGTTCTTGAGCGTGGAGTTCTCGTGGGTGAGGAAGTAGATGTGGCCGTCGTGCACGATCGGTGGGCAGATGTGGGCGCCCCATTTCGAGGTTCTTCTGGATGTCGGTTTCTGGTCGCCGTTGAACTTCACCAACTGGGATCCTGCTTCGTAGCCGGCGGTCAGGAAGAGGGTTTGGTCGTCGACGACGACGGGAGCGGGAATGGGCAGGTTGAAGGGGAAGTCCTGGTATCGCCAGAGCACCTTGCCGGTCTTCGGGTCCAGACCGGCCACGCTCGGGGTGTCGTTGCCACTGGGTTTCTCGGGAGTTTTGTTGGAGATGTAGAGGATCTGGTCGCGGCCCTGGAATTCGCGGATGAGTGGCGAGGACAGGCTGCCGAAGAGGCCACCGGCCTTCCACACGAGCTTGCCGGTGTTGATCTCGAGCGCGACCACTGAGGCGTCCTTGGCATTGGTGGCGATGATGACGAGGTCCTCGTGGATCTGGGGATGAACGGCGTAGCCGAAGTGGAGGGGATCGGCGCCGAACTCCTTCACGACATCGACGGTCCACAGGAGGGACAGGTCGCTGCGTTTCCATGCTGCGACGATGCCCATGGGGCCGGTGGCGAAGACATGGGTATCGGTCACGGTCGGGACTCCGCGCGAGCCGGGGAAATTGACGCGGCCGGGGGATTCGACGGCGGCTTCCTGGAGGACCTTGCCGGTTTCGAAGTCGAGGACCCGGAGCACGTCCTTTTCGCTGTCGACGCGATCCATGAAATAGACTTTGCCGTCGACCACGGCGGGTCCGCCGTGACCGGGTTCGACTTCGATGCTCCAGATTTCGGGCGGGCCATCGGCGGGCCAGCTGTCGGCGAGGGGGGTGGGGTCCGGCGAGATGGAGTTCTTGTCCGGGCCGAGGTAATGGGGCCAGTCCGACGGATTGGCGAAGGTGGGCAGGATGGAGGCCGCCGCGAGGCAGAGCGCGAGGGTCCTCGATGCAGGGGTGTGCCATTTCATGGATGTCAATGCGTCGGGATTGCGAGGTGTCTTTCAATCCCGCAGCAGGCTTGATGCGGATTTCCAGTCGGATGACAGGATTCGGGGGTCCGTGCCCGCTGACTTTGGCGAATCGAGGGTTCAGGGCCTCTGCGGCCTAAGTATTTAAGGTTGTCAGATTACCCAATCCTCCTAAATTCCTCTGCCCCGCCCGTCTTGGGTCGGGTTCATTCTCCTCCCTTGTCTCAGATGTTGGTTCCTGCTCATCCTGCCTCGTTCGCTGCATGTTGTTTGTCGCTTTTCCTCCCGACGTGGGCGGTCGCGAGCACGGCAAGCCTTGATTTTGATTCGCTGCAGCATGGTGAGGAGGTGACCAACCAGTTTTTTTCGAGTGCGGGGGTTACGATCTCGGGGGTCGATGACGACAACGCGGGCAACAGCCTGCCGATTGTGGCATTCGACACGGAGATCCCGCAGCCGAATCCCGGCACGCCTACGACTTCGGATCCCGATCTCCAGCGCTTGGGGCTCAACGGGCAGGATTCGGTCCGTGGTTGGAATGGGGGGAACCTCGGTAGCGACTACATCGTGGGCAATGCCCTGATCGTGCAGGAG
Organism: Haloferula rosea; assembly: GCF_016595525.1. Lineage (GTDB taxonomy): Bacteria > Verrucomicrobiota > Verrucomicrobiia > Verrucomicrobiales > Akkermansiaceae > Haloferula > Haloferula rosea. The sequence continues at coordinate 83,832 of NZ_JAENII010000016.1, read as the reverse complement.
AACAACAACCAGAATGCCCAGGGCATCTTCACCGACCCTGATGACCGGGCGGCAGGGGGAATCATCGTGATCGATATCGATGCGACCAACTACGACTACCGCTACGTCCAGACCTTGCTTGTGGACTTCGAGGAGACCGGCGTGCCCTTGTTCCGGTTCACGGACATCAACAGCAACGTGGCGACCTACTCTCCGAGTTTGGAGTTCGACACTCCTGACAACAATTTCCTCTATTACACGCCGATCATTGATACCGAGTCGCTGGGGCTCGACTCGAGGCTTTCGAGAATCGAGTTTGAATTCACCAATGCCAGTGGTGCGATCGGTCTGCTGGCCCTGAGTGATGATGCGAGTTTCAACGGCTTCATTCCCGAGCCGTCCTCGGCCCTGTTGATGGTCATGGGGGGACTGGTGGCATTCCGGCGCCGTCGCGATTGAACGGCCGGATTCCGCGGTATGAGGCGCGTGGAGCAGGCGCTTGTTGAGCGGGTCCGGACCGAGCGTCGACAGCCGTTCCGGCGAGGCGGGTTGCTGGATTTCACGTCGGTTCGCCTCACGCAGGATTCCACCGGAGCCCCTTCTTCGGGCGAACTTGTCACCGGGGCATGACCACTTTTGGTGGCACTGGGCGGCCGGATTCGGTATGAAGGCGGGATGATTGCTCCCCCCATTCATGCTTTCGGTTGGTGTGCGCTTCTGATGGTCAGCCCCGTCATTGGACAACTTGAACTGACCTGGAATCTCGATGTTCCGGTCTCAAGTGTCAGTGGTGCTTCGCTCGGTGACCTCGATGGAGATGGTGACCTGGATGCCTGTTTGTCGAATTCCGCCGCCTCCGGCCAGTTGCTCATCAACGATGGGTCCGGAGTCTTCACCCGCAGTGAGATCGGGCCGGAGCTGCCCAGTGGCGGCGCCTCCGCATTCGGAGATGTCGATGGGGATGGCGACGATGATCTGATCTACGCGGCCTACTTCGATCCCTGCAAACTCTACCTGAACGACGGCTACGGTAATCTAACGGACTCGGGGCAGGAGATCGGGCTGTCGACGATTCGTGGGCAGATCATCCTGACGGATCTGGACGGGGATACGGACCTCGACCTGGTGCTGCCTTCGGACAGCAGCAGTCATCGAAACGAAATCTGGCTCAATGATGGAAGCGGGGTGTTTACCGACACCGGGCAGAACCTGGGCGAACTCTTCACGATCTGTGCCGCGGTCGGGGATCTGAATGGAGACACTTATCCGGACCTGATCATGGGCAACAACGGAGCCAACACGGTCTGGCTGAACGACGGCAATGCGGTCTTCACCCAAGGGACGAACCTGCCATTTTCGGCGACGACATTCGGCCTGGAGATTGCCGATCTGGATGGCGATCTCGACCTCGATGTCTTCGTCGCCAATGGCAGCATCTCGGGTCAGGTGAACCATGTGCATCTCAATGACGGGACCGGGGTGTTCACCAATCTGGCGCAGCCGAATTTCAGTGGGGACTACCACACCTCGGTGGTGGTCGCGAACTTTGATGGCGATACCGATCTGGACGTGTTGGTCTCGCGCAACCGCGGTCAGACGAACCAGATCTGGCTCAATGACGGATCGGGGGTGTTCTCGCTTTCGGCCATTCCCGCCGGGGATGGAGGGTCGTTCGGGATCGGGAGAGGCGATGTGGATGGCGACCTCGATGAGGACTACCTTCTCGCTTCCGACTCGATTTCTCCCCGGGTGTTGTTCCGCAAACCGGTGGCCATGGGTGGCCCGCTGGTGCCGTCTCCGCAGGAGCTTTCCGGCACGCAGGCGACGAGTGCCGCGTTCGCCGATCTGGATGGGGACACGGATCTTGATGTCGCGCTCTCGAACATCGCGGGCACGATTACTTTCCTCCTCAATGATGGAAACGGTGAGTTCGATGATCCGGGAGTGGTACTTCCCAACCCCGTGGGGAACAATGCGGACTCGATCCAGATCGGGGACCTGGACGGCGTCAACGGCCCCGACCTTGTCATCTATGCAACGACCTACACGGGTGCTGCGGACAAGCGAGACCGGATCTGGCTGAACGACGGGTCCGGTGGATTCACCGAGTCGGCTCAGGTGCTCGACAGTCATTCGGGAGGCAGCCTGAAGTTGGCGGACGTCGATGGGGTCAATGGGCTCGACATCATCGTGACCAACAACACCGGGTTCGGCTTCGACGGACAGAACAGCATCTATTTCAATGATGGCTCGGGAAACTTCACCCGAGTGGATGCTCTGGGCACCGGGAATCAGACGCATTTCGTGGTCTTCGACGTCGATGGCGACCTGGATCCGGACATCTACGTGGGGGGAAACAACGAGGACGACAAACTCTGGCTCAACAACGGTTCCGGAGTCTTCAGCGATTCGGGTCAAGCGGTGGGAACGGGATCCACCCGGGCGGTGGTCGCCGCGGATTTCAACGGTGATACCTACGTCGATGTTTTCTGCGCGAACGGCACTGGAGGCAATCGGTTGTGGCTGAACGATGTCAATGGAACCCTGACCGACTCGGGGGCGTCCATCGGTCCGAGTTTCGTCCAAACGGCATCCGCCTATGACTACGATGATGATGGCGACCTCGATCTCTGGCTCGGCTATGGGGGGCTGGGTCCGCAGCAGGACACCCTCATGATCAACGATGGGTCCGGATCATTTTCGTTCGGTCCGAACTACGCGGATGTGCCGACGCGGCGGATTCTGGTGGCCGACTTCACGGGGGACGGCACGGAGGATGCGTTTGTGGCCAGCGGGCAGGGGACGCACCAGCTGTGGGCTGCGGACGTCTCGCCGGTGGCGGCCTGGGCGGCGACCTTTGGGTTGCTGGACGAGGACACCTGGCCACTGGCGGACCCCGACGGCGACGGGCTGAAGAATTTCGAGGAGATGGCCTTCAATCTGAATCCGAACGTGGCGGATGCCGGTGTGTTGTCGGACGGAGCGATTGCGGGCGAGCCGCGGATTTTCGTGCAGCAGCCGAACCCGACGACGCGGCGTTTCCGGGCGATCACGATGCGTCGCAAGGCAGCCCCATTCCTGAAATACCGGCTCAAGACTTCGGCGATCGTCGGAGGATTCGTCGAGCCCGGCGGGGTGACCACCTCGGTGACGAACATCAACGCTGACTATGATCGGGTGATCTACACCTTCATTCCGGCCTCGACGATTCCCCGGAACTTCGCGGTCTTCGAAGTCACCTACGACCCGTGACCGGGCAGTCCGTGAACTTTGTCCAGTGGTCGATGATGATTGTGGGAGCGCTGCTGGTGGTGTTCCTCGTCGTCGGGGTGGTCGCGGTGTTGTCTGGTGCGGGCTTTTGATGCGAGCCCATCGTGCAGGTCCCAACCCAGCCGCGGAACGATGGAGAAGAAGTGGCTTTCAAGATCCCTGTGGGGGCTGGGCGCAGCCGATGTTTTGTTCGCGTTGAACACAATCAAGGTTTAGGCCCTTTGTATGAACTCGATGTTTCGGCAGATCCTCCGGTCCCTTTGGGAAGGCCTGTGGTTCGTGCCGGGGCTGATCACGATGGCTTCGTTGGTGGTGGCCCTGGTGATGACGGGTTTGGCCGGCATGGAGTGGTACTCGCCGGATACGGAGCTGGTATTTGATCCGGCTGCTGCAGGCGGGGTGATGACCGCGCTTGCCGCCGGGTCGATCACGGTGGCTGCGGTGGTTTTCTCGATCACGATGGTGGTGCTTTCCTCGGCTTCGGCGCAGTTCGGTCCACGTCTGTTGCCGAACTTCATGCGCAAGACGGGGTCGAAACTGGCGATCGGGGGGTTCGTCGGATCCTTTGCCTATCAGATTGTCGTCGCGGCAGCGCTGGCGACGGGTCGGCACGTGCCGGATGCGGCGGTCTGGTTCGGGGTGATCGGTGGTCTGGCGGCCTTCGTGATTCTGCTGGCATTCATCCACATGGTGTCCCGATTCATCCAGGTTCCCTACATCATCCAGGAGGTCACGTCCGACCTGCATGAGGCATTCGACAGCTTCTGCATGAGCTGCCCGAACTCCCGGGTTGGCGAGACGGTGGCTTCGCCGGTGGACCTGCGGAAAGTCGGGGAGATCCGCTCGAAAGCGGAAGGTTATGTCCAGCTGATCGATACCGATTGCCTGCTTGAGTTTGCCAAGTCGAAGGATCTGCTGATCCGCTGTGAGCACCGCGCTGGAGACTTCGTGTATGAGGGGGACGTTCTGGTGTCGCTGCACGCGACCAGTGATCTGTCGGACGAGTTGCCGACGGGAGCCTTTGCGTTGGGAAGCGAGCGAACCGCGCAGCAGGATGTGGAGTTCGCCATCCGGCAGTTGGTGGAGATCGCCGCGAAGGCGCTGTCTCCGGGAATCAACGACCCCTACACGGCGATCAATGTCATCGAGAGGCTGGGTGGTGCCGTGTCGAGGATCGTTTCCTCCCACCTGCATGCCGGATTGTGGTACGATGAGCATGGTAGATTGCGTCTCGTGATCCCCACGCCGGATTCGATGGGGCTTCTGGACGCGGCGTATCACCCGCTGCGGCAGCATGCGCGTGGAAACGAGTCGGTGATGATCGCCCTGGTGGAGAGTTATCTCCGGCTGGCGGGATGCGATCCGCACCCGGACTTCGCGGTGGCACTGCGGCATCATGCGAAACTGATTGCCGAGGACCTCGAGATGGTGGAGATGAATCCAAAGGACCGCAGCGACTTCCAGGAGCGGCATCAGAAGATCCTCGATCTGCTTGAGCGCGATTGACCCAAGGGGGTGCTGACCGCCGCGTGTGCGGCGGAGGGATGGTGCGGTGCATGCGGGGCGGGCAGGGGACCAGACAAAGGTGGTGCTTCGTCTCGCTTTCATGAATGAACCATGAAAACGATACCTACATTTTCGAACCCCGGCATGCTGTCACTGTGCGCATGCCTTGCCCTGCCCGCGCTGGCCCAGCAGCCTGAGCGAAGTGATCGCGCTCCGGCGGTGGACGTCGAGATCCGCGAGATCAAACCGGGTGATGCACCCGCGCGTCGCGGTGGCGACCGACCGAATCTGGATCGTGTGCCCGATGAGGTCCGCGAGATGATCCGCCCGATGCTGCGCCAGATGCAGGAGGCGACCCGCGAGGAAACCCGCGATGCTGTCCGGCCCCAGTGGCGGATCGGTCTTGGAGCGGGGGCGGTTGAGCCGGTGCTTCGCAAGCATCTCGATCTTCCCAAGGAGGGGGGACTGCAGGTGACCGAGGTCATGCCGGGGAGTCCTGCGGCGAAGGCCGGAATCAAGCCCGGTGACATCTTGCTGGGAGCCGGGGACCGCAAGACTGTGAGTAGCTTGGATGAACTCAAGGAGGCGGTGCAGGCTTCAGGCCGAGCTGGTCAACCCCTCTCCCTCCGGCTCATTCAGGCGGGTAAGCGGAAAGAGGTGAAGGTGACTCCGGACGGTCCACCCGCGATGCGGGAGCAGGCTCGTGAGCGGCAGATGGGCCATCCGGGCGCTGCGGGTGATGCTGCGCCGCGCATCATGATGGAGATGAACCGCCGCTTTGAGCGGATGGAGGCACAGCTGCGCCAGATGCGACAGCAGATTGAACGCCAGCAACGGGTGATCGAGGAGCTGCGCCGGTCGAACGAGCGTGCCCGCGGTAATCGGACGCCACAGGCCGAGACGGATCGCCGATAGATCGGATCCGCTGCGGGATCGACGATTCCATCCGATGGGGAGTGCGCTTCCCATCGGATTTTTTGTGTCCGTGAGGGTGGCGTGTGGTCCGGCCGCGGTGGATTACAGATTGGTGGGATTTTTCTCCTATCCTGATGGCGTGGTTCCCGATGGACTGGCAGGCATCATGACTTGGCTCCTACGACTTCTTGCGATCGCCGCTGCCTTCCTGCTCACCGCCTGCTATCAGGAAGAGCGGACCTACACGCTCAATCCCGACGGTTCCGGCAAGGTCGTGTTTGAGTTCACCATGCCTCTCGATGCGGCGATTTCCTTCGGGAATGACGACAGGAAAATGCCTGAAGAGAAGCTCAAGGATGCGGCACGTGACATTCTGGAGGAGTCGGAGGGGGTCAGTGCCTGGGCGGATGTTTCGTTTGAACTGACGGACGACGAGAAGATCGATTTCAAGGGCACGGCGTACTTCAACGATCTGAACCAGCTGAAGCTCAAGATGGGATCCGTCTCGTCGAGCTTGCTGACTCCCGGGCTCACCCGCGACGGGGATGTGGTGACCCTCACTTGCTCGCAGAGCCAAGATGAGGAGGGCGATGAGGACGAGCAAAAGAAGGGCAAGGAGTGGGACAAGATGACTGCGGAGGAGCAGGAGGCGGAGGTGGCCAAGGCCAAGCAGCAACTGCTGCAGATGAAGGCGATGGCTGCCGGGATGATGGGTGACATGACTTCGAAGGCGACGTTTCATCTTCCTCGGAAACCGAGCAAGAATCAGAACTTCGAGGCACTCTCGGAGACCTCGTATGCGGTTGAGACAAGCGGCGCCAAGATGATGGCGGCCTTTGACAAGCTGATCGAAGATGAGGAGCTGCTGCGCTCGGCGGCGGGGAATGGTCTGGAGATGCAGGGAGACCCTCCGGAAGAGATTTTTGAGGCGATGTTCGGACGTCCGGGGAATCCGACACTCACCTTCTCGGGAGCGGGGGAAGCGGCATTCGACTACAAGTCGGAGGTGAAGGCGGCACAGGAAGCGGCCCCGGCGATGCTGGAGAAGCTCGGTCTGAAGATCATCCCTCCGGCGCCGATTTCGGGTGAAGGGAAATTTGAATCGCTGCGCCTTGCGGGGCTCAGGATTGTGACGCCGAGTCCGGACAACAACGTGCGCCCGTTCAATTGGTCGGAGGGCATCAGCCTTGCCTTCATCGCAAAGCTGCCGGGTGCGGTGATCAGTGCCGATGATGGGAAGGTCACCACATTCACTCTCGAGAATGGCCAGAACCTCCTGCCCAAGAAGGACTGGGATCGGGAGATTCGCTCAGTGGACCTGAGTGAGGATGGTGCGACGGTTGGCTTCGAAGTCAGTTCGGACCAGCTGCCCGATGCGGGAGTGAGCATGATCAAGGAGCTCGCGGGCGAGTTGGTTTTCATGGCGGCTGAGGGATCGGAGCGCACGGATCTCGGCTTCAAGAAGTTGGCTGTGGATGAAGCTGGTGAACATTTTGGAGCCAAGATCGAGAAGCTGGGGGATCACAGCTTTCATGAGGACAAGAAAGAGGTCTCCATCCGTTTCGAGTTCAAGCGCAGCATGGTCAAGGACGTCCACTTCATCGATGCCGATGGGCTACGCCTGGAGAGCCAGCGCAATGGACACTTCTGGTCCGGCGATGGTGGAACGATGACTTTCACGGTCGACAAGGCCCTGGATGAGGCATGCCGCGTTGAGGTCGAGACCTTCACCGGCATCACCAAGCATGTGATTCCTTTCAAGGTGGAGAACATCCCGCTGATGCCATTGCCTTCGGACGGGGAGTAGTCGGTCGGGGTTGTCCGGTTGGGAAAGGTGGATATTTGCACGATGCATCGTGCAGATGTCCGTCTGAGGTCGGCAGTGGAGTGGGAAAATGCACGGAAACACCAGCCTTCCGGGCTGGCATGCATCGGGCTGGAGAAGGGGGAACCATGATTGCGTTCCATGCGGACGATGCGAAGTGGCATCGAAAGCGTGTGGACGGGATTCTTCCACTCCTGAATACCATGAAATTGATCCACTCGACTCCAACCGTGCTCAGCCTGCTTGCCTGCGCTGGCGCAAGCTCCCTTTTCGCTGATACCTATCCCGCTGGGAAAGATGCGGTTCCTGCTGGCCAAGATGCCGTGCCGGTGGGTCAGGACGCCGTGCCGGTGGGTCAGGGTGATGCCCCGGCTGGTCAGGATGCCGTCCCGGCCGGTGCTGGTGATGCGCCTGCTGGTCAGGACGCGGTGCCCGTCGGGCAGGAAAGTGCTCCTGCCGGGCAGGATGCAAAGCCTCTGCAGCCAGTGCGCCGAAGCCCTGCCGACACTTCCGTTGACCCGCAGGCCGAGCTCACCGAAGGAGTCTTTGCGGACCGTTGGGAAGCGGCGCATGGTCGACTCGTGGATGCGGTCAGCGAGCGCACCGAGGCATCTCTGATCAAGGACCAGCTTGACGCCACCAAGGCGTGGTCCGAAGCCGCGTTGAAGGATGCACATGGCAACAGGCCCGACGACCTTTTCACCTCCTCATGGTGGGGTGGTGTCGAGCAGCCGATGGCTTACTCGAAGACACGACCCGCCGAGGATTGGTGGGGTTCGCTGACGTGGGGCGAGTTGACCAGCGAGCTCGGTAAGGGTGCCGTGCCTCCCTTCGCCTACCTTCCCGGCCTGAATCTCACGATGGCGGATGAGATGATGAACCTTTACGGGAAAGCGGTGGCGACCCTGAACGATTATCGTTGGTCGGCGGGCGAGCTCGCCGATGCCGAACCCGACCCGCTTGTCGGCCGTGAAGCGGCGTGGTTCCCGCTCGGCACGTATGTCCTGTCACCGGACACCGGTGAGCACCGTGGGCCCCAGGCCATTCAGCTCGCGCTCGAGAAAAGCGGAACGATCTCCGGAACTTACACCAACTGGCCGCAAGGCCGGGTGCACCCCGTTCGCGGGAACGTCGATCAGGAGACATGGCGTGCGGCATTCAGGATTGAGGGGAACACCCCTGTGGTCGTTGATACCGGGCTCTACAACCTGGGATTACCGAGAACCCGGGTGCTGGTTCATCTTCCCGATGGAAAGACCGAGTCGTGGCTCTTGATCCGGATGGAAGATCCTTCCGCGGATACGACGGAATGATCGGTCTCTGGAGAATCGGTCGCCGGGCCTCCTGCTTGTGCGAACGAAGCTCTAACGCCTCCCGACCGTTGGCAACTGGTCTGCGCGGCTGACGGATACCGCCTTGAAGTGCGTGGCGAGGGTCGTCACGCCGGCGACCTCAAGCTTCAGGTTCTTCTTGGAAAACTCCGTCTTCCCGCCGCTGTTCACCAGCATGTCGGCCCGGCCGAGCAGGCGAAGTCTGCCCGAGCTTTTCGCGGAGTCCCGCAAGTAGGCTTCAAGGTCGGCACGCTTGAGCTTGCTGTCGAAGGTCGCGACGTAGGTGCGCGACACGGTGTGGTCCTTGCCGGTGATTGGGAAGGTGATGCTGGCGCCACCGACCGTGCCCAGCGAGGCCCAGTTGCCGTCGGGCAGGACAATGTCGAGGGAAAAGGATGGATCGTTGAGGACGACTTCCTTCACGCCCGAATTGCGAAGTGTGAGCGTAATGCGCTTCGTTCCATCGGCAGCGCAGTGGAGTGCATCGATGCTTTCGAGCTGGATCCTCTTCTCGATGCCGAAGGGTTTGGCAAGCAGGCGGACGGCGGTGTCGTGAATGCGGACCTGCGCATGGCTGGCGTGCATCAGGATGAGGCCGAGGCCGAAGATGGGGAGGAATGAAGGCATGAGCTGATCGGAACAGTTGGTCGTTGCTGGAGAAACGCAAGATCAAGCGCGCGACAAGATCGACATCATGCCAAAGGGTGGCGCCGGGGAGAAGCGTTTAGAATCTGTCGGCAAATGGAGGGTGAGGATTCGTCTGCTTGGGCTATGCTATTCGGATCCGCCCCACACGATGGCCCGGCGCGGATCGATCAGGGTTGGCCAAGTGGGGCTATCTGGGTCAAATCAAACGCGCATCATGAATCTTCAACTCAGCGGCAAGACCGCATTCGTCACGGGATCGACCAAAGGAATCGGCAAGAGCATCGCAGTCGCTCTGCTCGGCGAGGGCGCCCGGGTGATTGTCAATGGCCGGAGCAAAACCGAAACGCTGGTGGACGAGCTGTCAGAGCGGGGTGAGGTTTTTGCGGTGGAAGGGGATCTGGCGGTGGCCGACGACTGCGAGCGGATCTGCAAGGAGATCGATGCGCTGGGTGGACTGGACATCCTGGTGAACAACATGGGGATTTTCGAACCCAAGCCCTTCGTGGAGATTGGCGACGAGGAATGGAGGAGGTTTTTCGAGGCCAACGTCATGAGTACGGTGCGGCTTTCCCGCCATTTTTTCCCGAAGCTGATGGAGAAGGATTTCGGACGGATCATCAATGTGGCGAGCGAGGCGGGCATCCGTGGACTTGAAAGCATGATCCACTATTCCATGACCAAGGGTGCCCAGGTGGTGATTGGTCGGGGCATGGCGAACCTGACCAAGGGATCAGGCAAGGACATCACGGTGAACTCGGTCCTTCCGGGGCCGACCATGACCGAAGGGGTGCAGGAGTGGTTGGCCGACAGTGCGGAGGTGGAGGGAAAGACCGAGGATGAGTTCGTCGCCGACTTCTTCCGCGAGACCGAGCCGGATTCCCTGCTCCAGCGCTTCATCCGACCAGAGGAGATCTCCAGCGTGGTCACCTTTCTCTGCTCACCGCTTGCCTCGGCGGTCAATGGCGCGAGCATCCGTGCCGAGGGTGGCATGATCAAATCGATCGTCTAACGGAACGGAGGAACGGCATCCGGCATGCCTCGCTGCTTGCGGGGTGTGCGGCAGCCTGTTGGACTTCCTCCATGTTCGGCTTCATTGCCTCACCCTGTGCCCGCTGCACGGAATCCGTCTTTCCTGCCTGGCGTGGTTCGTTCTGCGGGCTCGCCCGCTGTCTCGGGCGTGAGTATGGGAATGCCGCGCGGATGCTGGTCAATCGGGACGCCACTTTCCTTGCCCTCGTGGGCATGTCGCTCGACCGCGCGGAACCCCGCTGGCAGGCGGCCACCTGCTGCAATCCCTTTGCCGCGCCCTTTCCGGTCAGCGACGACCACCCGGCGGTGCAGCACGCGGCCGCGGTCTCCATCTGTGGCTTGGCGGCGAAGCTTGATGACGATACCCGCGACGAAGGTCCTGCGCGCCGGGTCGCGTCGAGGCTGGGTGGATGGTTCACCGGACCGGCCGTCGACCGGGCGGTGGGCTGGTTGAATTCCTCATCGTTTCCAACCCAGACCGTGCTGGACCGTCTCGGGTCGCAGGAGGAATATGAGATGCAGTGCCCGGAGCGCGCGGATGCGCCGACGGCGGAGGCTTTCGGGCGGATCACCGGCCACCTTGCCATGCTTCTCGAGCTCCCTCACGAGCATCAAAGGCTGCATGCGTTGGGCTCCTCGTTGGGCTCGCTGGTCTATTGGCGGGACGCGTGGGATGACCGAGAGGCTGACCGGCGGCGGGGTCGGTTCAATCCCTTCGACCAGCTCGACTCCGGGACGATCCGCTCCCGGATCCAATCGGCGTGGAACGGATTTCGGGATCACCTCGGCAGCTTGTCACTGCAGCGGCATCAGCTCTTGTTTCCCAGCCTGCTGGATACGACCGCTCAGTGTCACGGCTCGTTCTTGGAGCTCAGCCCCGGAGGGGGCAAGAAGCGCAGACGCAAGAAGCGGGACAGCTGTTGGGATCACTGCGATTGCTGTCACGGTTGTGGAGATTGCTGTGACTGCGGGTCCTCGTGCGGACGGAGCGGGGGCAAGTCGAGTGGCTGTGCCGACGCCTGCTGCGACACCGGCCCGGGCGATTCCGGGTGCTGCGATTGCTGCCCGTGTGACGGTTGCTCTTGCAACTGACCCGCAGGTGATTTCCTCCGGTCCACTGGGAGAAGCATCGCGCGTCACGATGATGGATGTGGGAATCGAGAGCTGTAGGAGGCGCGACAAGGCCCTCTGAGCCAGCAGGGGAATCAGTGCAGACAGCCCATGTAAATGCGGGTCTTCTTCACGTATCCGGTGGGAGCCCACTTCTTGAACTGCTGCGTCTGCTTCAGGGCGGCGTCACGGGTTTCATGGATGCCGGCGACGACGATGTAGAAGCCGGGCTTGAACCCCTCGTAGCCATCCGAGCGCTCCACGGAGAGGTAGGGTGTTTCCTTCTCGGATCCTTCCAAAATTGTGGTGTGGTAGCGGCGGGCGACATAGCCACCACGGAAGATCTCGTCGTCATAGTCGTCCGGATAGATCAGCCCGCGCTTCTTGTCATGGACCCTGCCTTCCATGGAAAATGGGATCTTTGTGGCCTTGGAGATCTTTTCCGCATCCTCCCGCGCCGCATCGAAGGACTTGTAGACGGATAGAATCGCGACGTGTCGTTCCGTCTCCTGATCCTCCTGGGCCATGACGTGACCGACCGATGTCGTCACCACCGCCGCCACCATCCAGAGCATCCGCAGTGCACGGGTGATGACGCAGTGGATCGGGTCGGCAGAGGAAGTTGCATGCATTCACAAGATCTAGCAGGACCTGGCTTCGCCGGTAAAGGGAATACAAAAGGATGGCGGAGCATGCGGCTGCGCAAACGGGATGCCTCTTCCGAGAAGGACCCTTTGCCAAGCGGGCGAAAGCAGCGAAAGTGTCGGCTCCCCCGGTCCGTAATACGTTGACCTCACCACAGAAATTGGGGTGGATCCATTCGCCAGAGCCAACTTGTCATGTCATCCGACTCATCAGCCACTTCAGCTCCCAGGACCTGTCGACTCATCTACAAGAGTCAGACATCGTGGGATCTCCTGTCGAACGAGAGCTTGCTTGAACTGGCCGAATCCAGTGCGGTCAGGAACGGAGAGGATGACATCACCGGCCTGCTCGTTCTGTCCGGCGAGGCGTTTCTTCAAGTGCTGGAGGGACCGGTGGATCCAGTCAACGACCTCTATCTGAAAATTTCCAGGGACACCCGGCACGGGAGCCTCAGGTTGTTGACTTACGAACCGATCACCGAGCGGCTGTTCAAGGACTGGGCGATGCATGTCGTGGATCTGCATGACCTTCCCCTGGCCCAGCGCGAGTTCCTGGCCGGCAAGTATCCATCCGGGGAGGATTCCATCGCCATCCCTGATGACGACCGTCTGGCGCTGTCCCTGTTGCTCGACGCCCGGCAGATCACGCTTTCAGAAACCGATCGCGGGGGTGGTTAGGGCCGATCGGGTCGTGGACCGGAGATCTTGTGGCGCCACTCGCGACGGCGAATGCACCTCAGCTCGATTTGGCCAGCGGATCGGCCACCTGATTCCTAAGTTGGGCGGCGGCCTGTTGGCCTGGTCTTACTCATCTTCGCACGCTGCGTTTTCGGATAGGCCTCCAGCAATCGCTCGAATCCTGCATCTCCGAGTCGGTAGCTGAGGGTCTCGCTCATCGCCATGATCTCGCTCAGCTTGAACCACCTCGGAAGGTCCTTCACGGCAGCGTCGATCTCAGGAAGACGCTCGAAGAAACAAACGGCGACACAAGTGAGCAAATCATCCTCTGCCGTTGCCCCCCGTGGTTGTCGGCATGACCAATCGGCATACTCGTAAATCGATCGGATATCGGCCTCCGTGTAGGGATACTCGTAGGCGCGCTTGAAGACATCCCGGAGGTTCGTCCAAAGGCTGTAGGGGCTGTCGACATATTCGAATACTTCTTCACGTTCACCGAACCGGCGACGTGCTTCGACCAACCATGCAGGAGCGATGTTTCCAGAGAGGGTCAAAGGTTCGTTGCTGCGACTTGAGTGAGCATTGTCATTCGCCGTGTTCCGCGTCGGTATCACCCTTGGGGCCATTGGTTCACCGAACACCAAGCTTGAGGCTCTGTGCGTTGACCGTCGCGATTCCCTCCCGCGCAATTAATACGATCTCGTAAGAACGCTCGGTGGAACCGAGGTGGCCCACCATCGTTTGGCTGGGCCAAATCTGTAGGTCGCCGGGTCCATCCGGAGCACTCACCAGGGTCATGTCCAGCGCCAAACGGTTCTTGTCGTCAAGGATCCCAATGACAATGAAATGCTCGTCAAAGTCGATCTCAGGGGCATCTCCGCTGCGATTCAGAGCAGACCAGAGCCTCTGCCATTCTGATTTCTCTTCGATGATCGCGACGCCGGAAGCCGGGCCCGTATCATGTCGCCCTGATGGGGCATGGCCTCGCCATCTTGCGTCAATTCCGATTTCTCTGTCGTGCGCAGTGGCTGCGTGCCGTGTTGATTCATTCCTGATCGCATCGGTTTCCGTGCGGTGATCTGATAGCTTCGCATCCGAGTGTTGCTGATCATCGCTTCCGGAAGCTTTGGGTGGTCTGGCCACCGAGAGTGTGCTCGACATGGCCAGCACCAAGGCAGCCATGAGCAAGACGCAGCCTGTGGCGTTCCACAGAAGTTGTTTATTCCGCACAGCCATTTCTTGCACGAGGTCGATGGTGAGGCGTTCCCGGTAACTGCACCGGAGAGTCTGGGGATAGCCAAACAGCTTTCGAAGCTGGCAGCAAGAAGGTAGCCGAACGCTGCGGGGGCACGTCTTTGACCACTTGTTCCGGCATTTGATCCGACTTTTCGATGACTTGAACCGATCGCAAACCGTAGGCTACTCCGACATCCGCTCCACCCACTTCATGAGTTCGTAGAAATGCAAAATGTAGGCTGGCCCGAAAGTCGAGATCAGACAGGTGAGCACAAAGCATGTTCGGGATGTCCGGCGCCACCTATCCATTTTCGAGCACTTGTGCCATGCCCACGCAGCCAAGGCGATCCAAATCGGGATCTGCACAAAGAACAGCAGCTCCAGCAAACCAACGAGTAGAGCATCGAACCAAGAGATGGACATCGGTGGATGATGCGCAGTGCTTCCGCCGATCGTATCAATGATCGAGCCATAAAGAATCGAATACGTGGTGAGCGGCGCAATGACTGCCCCAAGGGCGAACCAAACCGCTGCGCGGTTCCGTCTCTCAGGAGGTTCAGGATGGCGCGGAGGATTCAATGTTTTTCCGAATGCCCTTGGCGACGCCGTTAGGAACAAGGACGTGGATGGAGGGTGATGACAAATTCAGAGACGGGGCAATGACTCAACTTCACGGTGGGCCGAAGGTAGCATCCGATCCGGTTGTTCGGCATCGAGGATTCTTTCAAGGGCGGTTCGAACAGGGTATCCGGTTCTCCTTTGTTTGGAGCTTGAGAGAGAGCTCATCGTTCTGGCAAGCGATTTGAAGGAGATGAGTCGGTATATCAGGGAGTTGGAGCGGCGGCGGGGAGAAGACTGGATTCGTGTGGTCCAAGGGAAGGGTGGAGTGAGGGAAGGGTGGAGTGAGGGCGGGTGAGCTGCAGCGGCTTGGAAAGCCGCGCTCCCTATTGGCTGGCAACCCTCAGTCCCTGACCCCTTGGTAGGGAATCGACGGACGACGCGGGTGCACGGAAGGGGTGATCAGGAGTGATCTGGGTCGCTCCATTGTGCCGGTGGCGAATCGGGTGCGATCCGGGGCGCGGTTGGGTCGTCGGATTCGCTCGCGGAGGTTTCGGGGGCGGGGTCGCTGCCTGGCTTGCCGAGATCTCCGACGCCGGGAGTGTTGCCGTGGCCGCCGATGGCGTGACCGGTCATCTCGGCAATCTCATCGCGTTCGCCAAGCTTGATTTCTGAGGGCTTGCCTCCCCCTTGCAGGGAGTCGCCCCCGCGTTCGGGGCTTCGTTGAATGGAGAATGTGGGTTCGTACATGGTGTTTGTGGTTGGAGTGTTCGATGCTTTCAATGGATCCCAGTCGCATGGTGCGACAGGGAAAACCCGCGCCCGAATGGGGCGCGGGTCATTGCCTGAGTTCCTGACGGATTCAGGGATCACTCGAGGCGGAGCTCACCTTATTTGTCGGTGAGAACGGTATCGATCATGTGGATCACGCCATTCGAAGTCACGATGTCGGTGATGATCACCTTGGCATCGTCGACCATCACGGCGGCGTCGGTAACCTTGACGTCGATTTTGGTGCTGGCTGACGTGTTGAGGGTGCCGGTGCTGACATCGGCGGCCATCGCTTTGCCATCGACCACGTGGCCAAGCAGGCAGCTACGGAGCGTGGCATGATTGTCTTCGTCCTGAAGCATCTCGAGCTTCTCTTCACCGAGCTTCTCGAAGGCCTTGTTGGTGGGTGCGAAGATGGTGTAGGGGCCCGGCTGGTTCAGCTGCTCTTCAAGATCGGCATCGTCAATCAGATCGGAGAGGGTCTCCAGGGACTCGATGTCATCGATCACGTCGACGAGCTTCTCGTCAGAGTAATCCTGTTGAATGAAGATCACCTTGCCGGCGGCATCCTTTACGGCGTTCGTAGTATCTTCAGCGACTCCTTTGACGGTGTCGACGGCATCTTCAGCAACCTCGGAAAGGTTGACGGGGTCGGTGACGGGCTCCTGGTTGACGAGCTCTTCACCGGAGTTTCCCGGTTTGGGCGTGGCATTGACGGCACTCAGTGGAAGAATGGCGAGTGCGGCGGCGGTGGCGATGATGTCGTTTTTGGTCATGTGTTTCATGGTTGTGTTTTGGTGTGTTGCCGGTCCAAGCGGTGGATGCCGGCAGGTATCCTTATCGCAGTGACCATGCCTGCGCCGGGAATGTGGGGTGAATCTTCGTCAAACGCTTGATATGCAGGGTTTCCGGGGTGTCTGATGGATTTTCGACGGGCGGTGGGGACGGCGGGTTCCTTGCAAAATCCGAGACGCTTGTTGCAGTCTGCACAATCCGGCGTGGCGAGGTGGGGGGTGCGGTTTGTGCGAAGCAGGGAGTGATCAGTGGGAAGGAGAGGGCGGGCCTTTGGGCTGAAGAGTTGGAGAACCGCGAAAGGGGCGGGAAATGAGAGCTCCGCATGCTCTGTTGGTTTTGAGTGGAAAGTAAAAAGTAGAAGGTAGAAAGTGGGAGGAGCCTCCGCTTGCTCCGGGGATGCGCGATGGCGTCACGCGTTCCGGGTTTGGCTCCCTATTCTCTGGCATCGCTTGGCCCCTGACCCCTCAATCCCTGACCCCTTGGATCGGAGTGGGTTGGTGGGTTCGATTCATGGATGGAGTCGTGTGGTCCACGCTTGCTCTGAGGTTGGGTGGTTTGTGAGTGGAAAGGGGGAGGCGGTTTGTTGGGGCAGGTGCAGTTTTCATTGCGGTCGGGGGATGAGGACTGGCAACTTGTGGGGTTCTGCGCTTGGGTTCGGGAATGTGGATGAGGCTTTCATGCATCGCGTTTGTTGGGTTCCTGGTCGCGGCCTGTGCGAGTGTGGCTGGCGAAGGGGGTGCGGATTTCAACGGTCGTGTTCTGGCCTCGATTCAGCGGATGCCGACAGGTGGCGGCTACGACGGGAGTGATGCGACGAAGAACCTGCTGCCGGGTGCTTGTCGGCTGGTGGATGACAAGATCGAGGTGAACGCGGGGCGGGCGAAGCCGAGTTTTTGTTCCGGTGCGACGTATCTGCTGCTTCTTGATGCGCTTGGTTCCGGGTCCAGGGCGCTGCTGCCTGTGACGGACCATCAGGATGGGCATGGTGTCTTTGGCCGATGGAACTCGAATGGGCCGGGTGCCGCGAAGTTGGTCGCGGATCTGAAGGCGGGGAGGAATTTCACTTCATGGGAGGAAGCGAAGCCGGGGGATTTCCTCAAGATCTGGTGGACCGACGAGATTGGTGGTCGGGAACGGGGGCATCTGGTGGTCTATCTCGGGCACGACCCCGACCGGGTGCGTTTCTGGTCGAGCAATCAACCGGGGGGCTACGGGACGAAGTCGGTGCCCCGTGCGGACTGTCGGCGCGTGCTGTTCACTCGGATCACGCGGCCGGAGCGATTTGCGTCTGCGGGGCGTCTCCCTGCCGTGGATCCATGGCTTTCCCGGATGCTCCGGGAGGACTTCACGTGGAATGAGGTGGTGGCGAAATGCCAGGTGGTCGAGTGAGCGCCGGCTTCACGGGAAGCGCCATGCGGTCAGGTGCTTGAGGTCCTTGATCAGGATCACATCTCCGAGGAGGGCGGGAGCGGTCCAGGTCCGGTCTTCGGCGACCTGATAGGTTTTGACGACGTCGTACTGGTCTCCGGTGGACTTGAGGATGCGGCACTGACCGTCGTCGGTGAGGGCGAGGATGTGTCCGGGCAGGGAGAGGAACTGGGCGTTTTCCCCCATCCTCGGATCGCCTTTCCAGATGACTTCTCCGCTTTCGGCATCGAGGCAGAAGAACTGCCCGGTCTTGAAATGGGAGAAGCCGTAGACGCGGCCGTCCTGGACGATGGGACTGCTCATGTCGAGGGATGCCTCGCGGTGTTTCCAGGTCTCCTTGACCTGCCATTCAGCGCCCGTGCGTTGGACCTTCACGGCGAACATGCCGCGGTTCTCGGCTCCGACGATGAAGGTGTCCTCATGGCGCGCGGGTGTGGGAGTGTTCTGATTGTTTCCGCGGTGGGGGAATGAGTGCTTCCACAGCAGCCCGCCATCCTCGAGGGAGATTCCGTAGAGGCCGGAGTGGTTGAGTTCCACCAACTGTCGAACGCCATCGATGGTCTCGATGCGGGGTGACGAGTAGCAGTTGGCTTCTTCGTCGCGGACCCAGATGTCTTTCCCCGTGCGGGTGTCGATGCAGAAGAGGGCGCCATCTTCACAGCTGCCGGTGTGGACGTAGAGTCGACCGTCGTCGACGATGGGGGAGGTGGCGGTGCCCCAGTATGGGTGGGCGACCTCGAAGCGCTCGCGGAAGTCGCGTTTCCAGAGCAGCTCGCCGTCATCCGCCGACCACGCTGCGAGCAGACCGGTGATGCTGAGGGAGAAGACGCGTCCGTCGGCGTAGGTGGGGGTGGACTTGGGTCCCAGTCCGTGGCGTTCGCCGCCGCGGCCGGCTTTGAATGAGATCGGGACGGATTGCTGCCAAATGGATTTCCCGGTGGCGCGCTCGAGGCAGAGCATGACTTCTTTGTCGTCGATTCTGGCGTGCTGGAAGATGCGGTCGCCGATCACGAGTGGCGTGGAGTATCCTTCGCCGACCTCGACGCGCCAGACCTGCTGGAGTGTGTCGGGCCAGGTGGGTGGGAGCTTGGATTCCTGCGCGCGTGCATCCCGGTCGGGCCCGAGCCAGCCGGTCCATGCGGGTTCGCCGGGGGCAGCCGTGGAGAGTGCGGTGGCCATTCCAGCGGAGATCAGGACGAGGCGTGGGAATCCAGTTTTCATATGATGAATGTGGAATCTAATGGGCGATGAAGAATCCGCAAGGGGACATGGTTCGAGCGTTTCGGTTCACGGTCAGGGTGAGATTTCGATTTCTGAGCGAATAGATTCGGTGTAGGTGGCGTCACAGCAAGTGCGCTATGAAATGGATTCCTCTGTGTTGGATTGCCCTGACTGCGGTGGCCTTGGCGGGCCCCGAGTCCGTGTCTGAGCTTCGTCGGCAAGTGGAGGAGCAGGAGCGGCAGATCAAGCAACTGGAAGTGGAGAACTCGAGGCTGCGCTACATGCTCACCGAGGCGCGCTACGACAGTGTGGATCCACTTTACGGGACGAAGGTGTCGGGCCGTCCGGCGGGTGAGGTGGTCGCGGAGTCCCCAAGCCAGCGGCATCATGTCGTGGCCGCGGGCGAAACGCTCTCCAAGATCGCGAAGGAGCGGCGGGCCGACTTCCGGCAATTGGCTGAGCTGAATGGCCTTTCCGAGCCGTTCATCATCCTTCCGGGTCAGCGTCTGAAACTTCCGGATGAGGTGATGAAAGACGAGGAAGCGCCGGCGGTGATGGTGGAAGCCACGCCGAAGTCCAACCAGAGCCACACGGTGAGCGGGGGTGAGAACCTGTATCGGATTTCGCTGCGCTACGGGGTGTCGCTGGACGAGCTGATGGCCGCCAATCCGTCGATCGACCCGCGCAAGCTTCGGATCGGCCAGAAGGTCGAGGTTCCGCGCTCCGGACCGATGCTTGCCGGCGGCAGATAGTGCGGTGGGGGAGCGGGTGAATGATGCGGGACCTGCGGGTGTCCGATCGGGGTCGCTCAGTTGAATCCTTTCAGGAAGTCGATGGCGGGCTGGTCGGTTTCCTCGACCATGGTGTAGCCGCGCTGCAGGAGGCGTTCCTCGATGTCGGGAAGGTGGGCGGCGCCCCATGGGATGTGGACTTCGTCGTAGCCCGGCATTTCCTGATCCATGACCGCCATCAGGTGATCGTTCCGGCTTTTCAGGAGACCGACCATGAACAGGTCGTGCACGTCGAGGGCGGTGACCCCATCGGGCATGGTGAACATCTCGAAGAGTTCGGCTTCATCGATGAAGGTGAGGAGTTTGACGAGGAGGTCCTGATGTTTCTGGGGCAGGTCCGAGATGTCGCTATCGGCATTCAGATAGGTCATGCCTGGAGGAACGATCGGGGCGGCTGCTTCGCTGGATTCGCGTGGGCTTCCTTGGGGCTCGAGGCCAAGCTTGGCGGCGAGCTTGGCATAAGTCTGCCCGGTTCGGAATGACTCGGGGAGGATCTCGTCGCGATCCGAGACTCCTTCCGTCAGGACCAGGTGGCGCTCGGAAGGTGGGGGTGACTGCCGGTAGGCGAGCGTCTGGTAGAACGATGGATCCGCGATATGGACCATGCCGGTGAGACGCACCCTTGAGTCTCCTTTCTCGAAGATGCGTTCCTTCAGGCTGACTCCCTTGATTGATAGGTCGACGTAGGTCCCGGCGAAGTTGTCCAAGCCCTGGAGCACCCCGAGGCCCACGGGGACCAACGAGACCACGCCGAAGATCAGCCAGAAGGCCAGCATGATGAAGAAGTGCTTGAGCTGGAACCATGGTCGCGCGGCGATGCCCGGCCAACTCTTCAGCGAGCCGAAGAGGTAGCCGGCTGCGAGCACGAAGATGAGTGAGCTGATGATCTGGGCCGCCGGGGTATTCCCGATGAGATGGTTCAGGGGCCAGCCGAATCCGACCCGCAGGGTGACGAGGATGGAAGCGGCGATGACGATGCGCTTCGGAAACGCCGAGGTGATGACGGCCGCAAACAGCCAGACACTCACGAACAGGGCGAGGAGGACGCTGCTTGCCGAGCTCTGCAGCAGCATGTCGACCGGGAAGCGCAGGTCGGCCACCAAGGTCCAGGTGGCCAACAACAGGAAAAGGATGGACGTGATCAGGTTCACGGTCCGTGACCGGGTGCGGTCGGCGGGCAGCGGGGGTGGTTCACTCATTGGATCGGTCAAAGAATTCGTGGAGGCGCTGGCCACCTTGCTGAGGCACATTCGGCGGGACCCGGTGGAGGCGCCATTCAAAAATCAGCTGCGGATTCCATCGATGGGCGGGGGGAAGTTGATGAGCCGCTGGGGGAGCCCGGCGTCAGTGCACCTGATGGGCGGTGTACCAGTATCGGGTGGCTGAAAGTGGGCCCAGCTTTTCGTTGGAAAGCTGTTCGGGGAGTTCGATGCCATAGACCCGGTTCGCTCTCGGCTTGTCCTTGAGATGGATGATGAGGGAGTTGCCTTGCTTCTCGACCTTGGCGACGGTTTCAGACGAGCGGTCGACTTTCGGTGACCCGTATCTCGGGCCGTACTGCAGGCTGAAGGATTCGATGCGGTAGTCGTCCGGCTTGAGGACGTCGGTGAGTTCGCCATTGGTTTGGATCTCGAATCCACTGGCAGTGAGCCTGAACTGCTGGACCTGGAGGAAGGGGTGGCCGTTGTAGCGGATCCGGTTGATGCCCTCCTTGCCGGGCCAGCTGAGGTGGGTTTTCCCGACGTAAAGGCTTTTTCCATCCGGCGACCAGACCATGCGGTTGATGCCGCCACCGATTGCCGGGGTGTCGAGGAAGTGCATGATGGCTCCCTGTGGCTGACCGTTGACGGTATCGGGAAGGTAGACCGGCATCCTTGGTTGGTTCATCTCCCCGATGATCAGGGCGCCGGGGTTCTCGATGGGGGCGAAAGATGGGCGAAGGACGCGCATTTCGGTAATCGAGTTTCCGCACTCACCCTGGGGTAGCAGAGCGGCGGCCTTGCGGCGCATGGCATCCAGCGATGCAGGCGGCAGATCGGCGGGCGTGACATCCGGAGGATTCCGGCTCCAAAGGAGGGAGGCCGCGTGACCGTAGAAGGCGCCTTCTTCAATCTTGTGAAGTTTCGAGGCCCCGAGCCAATCCCCCTGGTTGTCCGATACCCATAGTTGGTCGTTCTCGTCCATGAACAGGCCATTGGGGGTTCTGAGGCCGGTGGCATACACCTTGGCCTTCCTCGAGTCGGGCGAGATCTGAAGGATGCATCCCCGGTAGGGCACGCGGGCATACATCCGCGGCACGGCTTGTTTCTTCTCCGTCCAGCTTCCGTGGCTTCCGCCGTAGAGGAACTTGTCCTGAGTGAGGCCGCCGGTGTTGTTCCATTCACCGCGGATGATGGAGCGGACTCCGGAGCCGTTGGAGGCGGTGCCGAGGCTGATGTAGTAGTTTCCTTTGGAGTCCTTGGCCAAACCAAAGGCAAACTCGTGGTAGTTTCCCGAGACGCCCCAGTCGTTGCAGACGACTTGGTGGAGGTCCGCCTTGCCATCCCCATCCTCATCGACGAGCCGGGTCAGCTCCGCCCGCTGGACGACGAGGATGCTTCCATCCTTTTCGGCGTGGATGCCGAGTGGCTCGTGCAGTCCATTGGCAAACTCGGACCAGTGCTGGCTGTCTTCGTCGTAAATGAGGACTTCACCGCGATGAAGGCAGACGGCCAGCTTTCCGTCATGCGTCAGGGTCATGCCGCCGACTTGTGGGTCGACTCCCTGCGGCAGCGGAATGGGTTCGACCGTGTAATGGTCCTGCCAGTCGAAACCGGCAAAGGCCGATGGCGAGCTCGCGAGGAGGGCGATGGAAGTCAGGATGGATTTCATCGGAGGCTCCTATTTCAGTGGGATGGATTGAGTGCCCACCTGAAGGCGGTCGGATGAGAGAATGATGGCATCACGGAATTCCTGATCTCCATCGGAGTAGAGGAAGACCGGCAGTCCGTTCCCATCAATGCGATAGCCGCGATAGACCCTTTCCACCTTGGTCGGGGAGTCGTTGGTGAAGATCGTCTTGCCGACCTTGGCAAGCGAGTTGCCATTGCTCCGCAGGTAGGGCCAGTTGTCGATCTCGCCAAGGGTGACGTAGGCAACACGGCAGCCGACGGTGTCCCAGACGAGGTTGTGTTTCTCCTCGGTGTCGAGGCACACCACGATGGCGGCCGGGCTGGCGTCGGGGACGAAGGTTCTAACAATGCGGGGCCGCTTCGTGGCTTTGAAAGGATCCTCCCTGGGCCGCTTCCGCGGCGGCTTCAGTCCTTTCGTGACTTTCAGGATGTGGGCATGGATCTCGGCCAGCTCGGGTTTCGGAATGTGAGCCATGGATGGCATTTGCGGCATCTCGGGACGCTTCTTTCCCGGGTTGATGCACCACTCGACGAACTCATCCAGTTTCTCCGCGGGATAGGCAGTGCGGATCTCGACGAGTGAAGGTCCGACCTGGACGTCGTTCGGCAGGTGGCACGCCTTGCAGTTGAAGAAGGCCTCGGGCTCCTTCACCTCCTTCGCCGGCAGCTTGGGCGATTCATCTGTCGGGTGGTCCTGCTCTTTGTCGGCACGCAGCGATGAGGCTGACAGCAGGGCGAGCATCAGAGAGACGGGGCGTTTCAAGATCGGCATAGCGAGCATGCGGCCGGATGTCCGCGAGAGCGGGTGGCATACGGCCTGGGGCCGCCCCATCTTGCATGGGCGCGCAAGACCCGTCACCGCTTCCATCGGGAAGAGGCGGCAGATCGCGTTGCCTTGGTTCGTCCGCTGCCGGGCCCGGTTCCCCGGTCCTGGTCTAGCGGTTGAGCTTTGGCGAGACCCAGGCCTTCAGGCCGGGCTGGGCGTGATCGGGTGCGCGGTCTTCCACGACGAGTGGCAGCCGGGAAATCAGCTGGGGATGGAAGGCCGGGCCATGTTCCTTCACGCCCAGTGCGTTCGCCAGATTCTCGGCGAGCTCCTTGTTCCGCGGACTCACGTCATCGTCGGCATATTCGGGTTCGACCTCAAAGAAGAAGATGGGCTTCCCGGTGGAAAGGACTTGGAAGGTTTTCATGCAGGTGTGGGTTTGTTTCTCGCTTCTGTTAGATAGCGGCTCCCATGGAATGAGCCAGATATCACTCCGAGACATAGCCGACTCGGAGCTCCGTTCAATCCTATTCTGGCTGGAGCGGTCCGCTCCGCTCATGGGCGGGGCGCCGATGCGTTACCCGAGCTTCGACAGCACGGCGGAGGCGAGATTGAGGACGAGGAAGAAACCACACATGTCCGTGCAGGTCGTGAGGATGGGTCCCGAAGCAAGTGCGGGATCCACTTTCAGCCGCTTCAGGAAGAGCGGCACCATGCCACCGAGGAGGACCGACAGGATGGTGTTCAGGAACAGCGCGCCGCCGACCACCAGTCCGAGATAGATGTTTCCTTTCCAGACGGCGGCGATCGTTCCGAGCAGGAGGCCGAGGACGAATCCGTTCACGATGCCGAGGATTCCCTCCTTCCAGACGATGCGCAGGAATTCGGTCGGGCGGATCAGGCCGAGTGTGAGTTCGCGGATCGACACCGCGACGGCCTGGTTGCCGGAGCATCCACTCATGTCGGAAACGATGGGCAGGAAGACGGCGAGTGCGATGACGGCTTGGAGCGTGTCTTCGTACATCGCGATCACGCTGGCCGCCACGAGGTTGAGAATGATGTTCGGGCCGAGCCAGGCGAGGCGGCGGCCGCAGCGCGCTACCATCGGCATGGAGCGCAGTTCCTCACCACCGAGGATGCCCTGGGTGTGGAGGAAATCCTCCGTCTGGTGCTCCGAGGTTGCTTCGCGAACGGCCTGCCGGGTGATCACTCCGATCAGTGATCCGTCCTCTTCGACGACCGGAAGGCCGATGTAGTTCTTCTCATCGAAGAGGGTGCGCAGGCTGGAGAAATTGTCGGATGCCTTGACGCAGACCGGGTCGGAGATCATGACCTTGGAGACCGGGGTTTTCCTCGGTGTCAGCACGAGGTCGCGCAGGCGCAGGACGCCGCGGAGTTTCTCACCCTCGCCTGTCACGTAGACATACTGGACATCCATGTCGGCGTAGGACTCGGCGTTCTCCCCGAGGTCGGCGAGGACGTCACCGACCGTCGCGGTTTCAGAAAATGAAGCCAGCCGGGTGCGCATCAGGCCCCCGGCAGTGTCCCACTCATACTCGACCCGGGTGCGGAGTTTCTCGGCTTCGTCCGGGTCATCCAGTTCGGCGAGGACGGCATCGGAGTCCTCCTCGTCCATCTCGCGCAGGAGGTCGGACCCGATCGAGCCGGGGAGCATCTCGACGATGTCGGCGGCGGCCTCGGATGGCAGCTGGTTGAGGATGCTGACGGCCTGGGCTTCGGGCAGGATCTCGAGCATCTCGGCGGCTTCCTGAGGGGGAAGCGAGGAAGTGAGGATGACCTGGGAGCCTTCGGCGAGGTGGGCCATCGCCAGGCGTTGGTCCTCGACACTCAGGTCGGAGAGAAGGGCGGCGGCCCCGGCGTGGTCCTCGGCTTCGAGTTTCTCCGCGAGGATTTCCCATGGGCGCTCATCGACGGGCTGTTCGATTGATTCGACGCTGTCGTCGACGGGGATGTTGACCATGGCGATTCCTACACTTGGTTCGGGGGGAACGCGAAGATTCAATGCTGTGTGTATTCTCCGATCGGCGGTGCCACTTGCCGTCGTGATTCCTTTTGATGGCGAAAGACGTTGTCAGGTGAGTTCATGCTGACGAGCCTTCGTGGTGATGAAGGTCCCAACCTGTTCACGTCGCGGTTTCATGGCTTGCGGCACTCTTGCTGCTGGAGCTGCGGCCAGTCCCGCGGTGGCCGTCGAGGCTGCAAAGGCGAGTCCTGCCCGATTTCGCTACGGGCTGAACATGAGCACGATCCGCGGGCAAGGGTTGGATGCCGCCGGGGAGATCGATGTGGCGATCGAAGCGGGATATGATGCGATCGAGCCGTGGCTGGGAAAGCTCCGGGAGCATGTGGAGCGTGGCGGCAAGCTCGCGGATCTGCGGAAGCGCATCGAGGACGGCGGCCTGACGGTGGAAAGTGCGATCGGTTTCGCGCCGTGGATCGTGGACGATGAGGCGAAGCGTGCCGAGGGTTTCGAGGAAGCGAAGCGGGACATGGATGTGATCGCCCAGCTTGGAGGAACCCGGATTGCGGCGGCACCTGCGGGGGCGCCGCGGGATCGAGGCATCGACCCGATGCGGATTGCCGAGCGCTACCGGCAGCTTCTTGAGCTCGGCGACGAGATGGGCGTGGTCCCGCAGATCGAGATGTGGGGAGGAAACAAGAGCATCGGCCGGGTGAGCACTGCGGTGTTCATCGCCATGGAATCGGGGCACCCGAAGGCGTGCTTCTTGGGAGATGTCTATCACACCTACAAGGGTGGCTCGGCTTTCGAAGCGCTGCTTCAACTGGGGCCGCAGGCCCTGCAGACCTTCCACATGAATGACTATCCGGCGGACCCGCCCCGCGAGACGATCCGCGACGAGCACCGGGTCTATCCGGGTGATGGCATCGCTCCGCTGGACGAGATCCTGCAGGGCTTCCGCCGGGTCGGAGCCAACCCGGTTCTCAACCTCGAGCTCTTCAACCGTTCCTACTGGCAGAAGCCGGCGATCGAGGTGGCCAGAACGGGTCTGGCGAAAATGAAGGCGGCGGTGGCGAAAGCGGGAGTCTGAGAGAACCGAAGATTGGGGTTTCTCTTTCCTCCGTGCGCCACCTTTGCCGTCTGAGACCTACTTCGCGCGCAGGTCGACGCAGATGAGTTTTTCCTGCCCGCGCAGGTAAAGGCGGCCGTTGCTCAGGGCCGGTGGGGTCCAGTATTTGAGGTCGAAGCGCTTGTTGAGATCCGAGCCGAAGACATTGGCTTCCGCGAGAAGTCGGAATCCTTCGGGCGACGGGTCGACGAGTCGCAGCACGCCGTTTTCACCATCCTGAATGATCAACATCCCGTCGGCATGGATCATCCCTCCCCGGCCCATGAAGGGCTCGTTGCCGGTGTTCCACAGTTCCTTACCGTCGAGCGTCCAACAGGTGAGCCCGCCGGTCGCGCGCTTGGACTTCACCTTGTAGTTCGAGTTCTCGTTGGCGAGGAAGTAGAGGTGGTCATCCGCGAGGATGGTTGGATGCACCTGAGACCCCTTTTTCGCGGACCAGAGTTTGCTGAGCTCGTAACCTTTGTCGGTCTTCTCGATCCCCAGCATCATGGAACCGCAGTCGTATCCCCCGGTGGCGAAGATCCGTTTATCGTCGACCTTGGTCACGACGGGGATGGGGATGCGGTTGAAGTAGAGGTCGGTCTGCCAGAGGATCTCGCCATCCGTCGGGCGATAGCTGGTGACCAGGCCTTCCTTGCCGTCCTTGTCGGTGACGGAAACGATGACGACGTGTTTTTCGCCGCCGAACTCCATCACGGTGGGCGAGGAGTGGGAGTCGCCGATGGGGCCACTCTTCCAGATCTCCTCACCGGTCTTCTTGTCGAGCCCGACGATGCCGATCTTTTCTCCGAATGGTGGGACGATGAGCACGTCGCCCTCGACGAGCGCCGGCTGGGCCCATCCCCACTTCGGTGTGGCACCGTCGTAGCGTTCGTCGAGCTTCACGCTCCAAGTCGCCTTGTGGGATTCACGATCGATACGGAAGACGGAGCCGAAGGCATTGATGAAATACACGGCGTCATCTTCGACGGTGGGAACGCTGCGTGAGCCCGGGAAGGGAGGTTCGCCTTCCGCCTCATGTTCGAAGCGCCACTTCTCTTTACCCGTTGCGGCATCGAGGCACAGCAGCAGGTCGGATTCATCGCGCACCCGGTCGACGACATACACTTCGTCGCCCACCACCGCGCAACCGCCGAACCCGACTTCGAGTTCCTTTTCCCACACGACTGGCGGGCCATCGTCAGGGAAAGCCCGCAGCAGGTTGGTTTCGGTGGAAACGCCGTCGCGCGTCGGACCCAGGAAGCGAGGCCAGTCATTCGCAGCGGCGGTGAGCGAAAGGAGGGCGAGGATGGAAAGGAGTCTCATGATGAAAAGCAAACGAAGAGCAAGCGGCGGTGAAAGCAAGGAACTTCGACTCACCGGGGATGACGAGAGGGACAGCTCGTTCTCTGGCAGGCACGCGATCTAACGGGATCTGATGAAGTTCTCCGGCCCGGATTCACGACGATGGAGTTCCTTCGATTTCACCACGTCGCTGCATCAGATTGGCGACTGTCCAGCAGGCTGCGGCCCATGCCGAGCCGACGGCCCAGCCGGCGAGGACATCGGTCGGCCAGTGGACGCCGAGATGGACCCGGCTGACACCTACCGCCAGCGTGGCGACGGTGGCAATGATCAGGATGTAGGCGCGGTGCGAGCGGCGCCGCTGAATGCGCGCAAGGAGGGCTCCGAGCGTGAGATAGGTCACGGCTGCCATCATCGAGTGACCGCTGGGGAAGCTTTTCGTGTAAACATGGGAGCCGTGGGGGACGAGATCGGGGCGGGGCCGGTCGAAGCCGAGTTTGAGCAGGGTGCTGACCACGATTCCGCCACCAATGGCGACGATGAGGAAGGTCATGAGGTGGAACTTTCGGATCAGTGCGAGGTAGCCGACGGCAGCGAGCGATAGGCTGGTGAGGATGGCAGTGCCGCCAAGGCCGGTGATGTCCCGGGTCATTTCATGGACCCATTCCGGACCCCAAGGTTGGCTTGGGTTGTCTGCGGCCCGCATGGCGAGTAGCAGATGGGTGTCCATTGATTGGGTTTCACCTTCCATGACCTGATCCGCAAGCGCGACGAACCCCCACGCGGCGAGCGAGAGCGCCAGAATCATGAGCAGAAGCGGCCGCTCGTTGCGACCGAGGCGGACCATCCAGCGGGTGGATTCGCGCCAGACCGAGTGGGAGAGGGTGGACATCAGTTCGCGGCTGAGGTCAGGGCGTTGAGGGTCGAAAGTCGTTCCGCGATGCGGGTATCGAATTCCGCCATGAATCCGGGCGCCTCCTCCTCGATCGCCCGGGACAGGCGGTCGGGAGCAATCCGATCGTTGCCCTTGAAGAAGCGAAGCAGTCGCCGGTAGGCGTCGCTTGCCGCTTTCAGGTCGAGCCCCTTGGCAACTTCGCGGAAAACCCGCGCCAATTCCTCCGCTCGTTGGCGGGTGAGGGGGCCGGCGTCCGGTGCGATGCCCGGATGGTGGACGAATCGGGCGAGGAAGTAGGTGACCAAGGCCGTCCGCGCGGCGTTCCTGGCCGTCAGCCAGAAGAAGACGCTGCGGAAGATCTTGCGCAAGGGCTTGAAGACGAGCCCGCGGATGGCCCCGCCAATGCGGGAGAAAAGTCCGCGTCCTCCGCCTGCGAGCATCCTTGGAACGCCTCGGTCAAAACGGATCCCGCGCTCGTCGAGGATGCGCTTCACCATGACCCGCCGTTGTCGGTTGATCAGCCATTCATCGACGAAAGGCAGGGGAATCAACTCGAAAGCGCCCGTGCGCGCGCTTGCGATCCGGAATTGGGCCGGCTTTCCCTGACCCGCGTGCTCGGACAGCGTGCTGGAGCGGTTCGCTTTCAAGCTGTGGATGAGATTCTGTTCGAGTGGCAGGCGGATGGACCGTCCGTCCTGAGGCCGAGGCCGCGGGGTGATTTACAGAACGACCAGGAGCGCGTGAATGACGGCGGGAACCCAGAAGAGGAAGACGAGAACGATGTTGAGCACCAGTTGTTTGCCGGCACCGGCCTTGAGGTAGACGGCGAGGGGTGGAAGGAGGATGGAGAGGAGGACGAGAAGTAGTTTGTTCATGGGGATGTCAGTAGGTTCCCCTTCGTTTCGCAAGAAGGATGCCGGGTGAGGCGGTCCGTGGCTGGCAGGCCGCCAATCGCCCTCCCGACCGCTTCCTGATAGGGCCGACCCCACATTCCCGGTGGGGAAAGTGGGGTCGCGCCGAGGGCGGGGAAACCCGCATGGATCGCGCAGAATGCACGGACCCGTATGTGCAAATCGCCAATTTGCAATGGGAGAAGATGGAGCTGGCTCGCGATGAAGCCGACGGCTCCGGGAATCCTGCCCGGGCTGGTTCGAACGATTCGCCGGCCATGCCGATGTCGGGTTTTGGGTTCTCAGGCACGTCCCGTTCGGGTGGCGAAACTAGCCCAATTTCCACATCGACGGATCGCGGGATCTGCGCCATTTTTCCGCCAATGAAATTGATCATGCCGCTTCTTCCGCTCCTGTTTCTGGCCAGCTGCGCCACCAACTCAACCTCTTCCCCTGAGCAACGATTCAAGCAAGCCGACAAGGATGGCAATGGGTCGGTCGAACGCGTCGAGGTGACCAAGTTGATCATCGCCGAGGCCTTCGAGATGTATGACTCCAACAGCGACGGGGTGGTCACCGAGGCCGAGTTCGTCGCCGCAGGCGGAACTGCGGAGAATTTCCGCAAGGTCAATCAATCCGGGAGTGGAAAGGTTACTCTGGCCGAAGCACAGGCCAGCCCGCTGGTATTCAATACCTTCGTCGGCTCCTTCGACGAAGCGGATGCCAACAAGGATGGCAAAGTCACCCTTGCGGAATACCAAAGCTATCTTGAATTGCGGGATGCCGCCGTCCGCTGAGGCAGCCATCGCCGCGACCTCGCCATCCATTTTCGAATTCCCGATCCCACCCTCCATCCATGTCCGGTAAGACCATGAACAAACCGCTTCGATTCCTCATTTCCATCGCCCTCGGCGGTGCCGCCCTATTCCTGAGCTCCTGCACGAACATGAGCACGACCTCCCGTTCGGGCACGGCGTTCTCATTCGACCCACCGGCGAAGAAGCCGACCAACCCTTCCGCAGTGAAGGTGCACATCAGCACCGGTGCGGGTAAACTCTACGTCACGGAAGGAAACAACGTCCTGCTTGCCACGCCCGTAGGCGTCGGAACCAGTGCCACTCCCACCCCGAAGGGCACTCACCGGATCCTTTCCAAGACCCGCCATCGCCGCCGTCAGAGCAATC
Source organism: Haloferula rosea (assembly GCF_016595525.1). Lineage (GTDB taxonomy): Bacteria > Verrucomicrobiota > Verrucomicrobiia > Verrucomicrobiales > Akkermansiaceae > Haloferula > Haloferula rosea. Next base: position 53,077 of record NZ_JAENII010000016.1, on the reverse strand, counting down.
CGGGAGCCGGCTACCCGATGACCTACTGGATGTCCTTCTACAGGCCTGCGTATGGCATGCACTGGGGTTTCGTGAAGCCCTACCCGTCCACTCACGGTTGTGTGCGCATGCCGCTGAACTCCGCGCGGAAGGTCTTCGACATGGTGCGGGTCGGCACGCCAGTGGTGGTGGCTTCTTCGCAACCTTGGGACAGCACCATCGGAGCCACTCTTCCCCGTCTCGACGACGGACCGCTTCCGAATCCACCGGATTCCTACATGAAGAGCAGCAAGGTCTTTGCGGATCACGAGCAAGGCAAGATGTGGAACTTCAACTGAGCCCGGCTGTCGCTCCATGGCGGTCGTTGACCGCCCCTTGCATGCCGCTCTTCGGAGCGGCATCTTTTATATGGGCCCAGAGGTGCGTCGGAGAGGGTGGGGGGATTCCGAGAGCCTAGCGGATGAAATACCGGAAGATCCTGGAATCATCCGGTGCTTTCCAAAGACGAAGTTGCCGACTCGGAACTGAGGTCCGCAGAGAGCATTGGGTCCCTGACCCTACTCTTCCAGCAGGCACTCGGCCGAGATCAGAAGCACCACGCGGTCTCCGATGGTGGCCCGGCCTTCCAGTGCGGCTTTGCGGATCCTCGGCACCAGCTTGACGATCTCCACCTCGACCTTGACCTCATCTCCGGGGCGGGCGGGGGACTTGAATCGGGCGTTCAGGGAGCGTGCGACAGCTCCCGGTCCGGGAAGCTCGGTGGCAAGAAGGGCGGAAAAGAAGCCGACCAACAGCACCCCGTGGGCGATGACACCGCCAAACCTCGGCTCTGCATAGGCTGGGTCCGTATGCAGGGGATTCTGGTCTCCGGTGACGTCGGCGAAGCCGTTGATCATTTCCGGAGTGATGAGAATGGTGTTGCTGGCTTTCTGGCCGACCGAGAGTTCAGAGAATTTCATGAGTTTCAGGTGGCCGAAGCCAGCGGCCACCCTTGGCTTTGCCATGGAGAATGCAAGCCTGCCTTTGTGTGGAGCCGATGTCGCCCGGGGTCGGTGAGATGGGTTGACGCGCCCGGGCGAGAGGTCAATCTGGCTGGATGCTCAAACCCATCGCAACATCCCTGCCGCTCTTGGCATTCATCGGACTGCTATCTTGCAAGAAGGAGAGCGGGGCAGAGGCTCCGCCGACTGAGCCTGAAGAGCCGGCCGCGGAGGTGGTTCTCACCGACTACACCCCCTTGGAGATTCCCGAAGGTTTCCTCGCGCTCAGTCCGCGCAGCCAGACCGAGGAGGAGATCGACAAGCTGATTGCGGAACAGCTGAAGTTCGTCTCCGTCAGCGGAGGCTTCAATGAGGTGTATGTGCGAATGAGCTACGGACCGGAGCTCAACCTCAACCCCGGGCCGGGTGGGGCGCGACCGACCTACGAAGGCGGCGCGCTGGCCATCGAGGGGGTCGTGCATCTCAAGGATGGCACCACCATCCCGGCGGGTCCTAAGGCGGGCTCAAGTCAGACGTGGCAGGCCGACAAGGGAACCTTCCGCGATTCCCGTGGCCTGAAGATTGATGGGGAAGCCAAGACCCGTGATATCGAAAAGATCGTCGGTGAGGTCACCCTGACCCTGCCGGTCCGTACCCAGTCGATCGAACTGACGAAGGATGGAGCGGCTACGACTGAGATCGCTGATGGGCTCACCCTGCGTCCGAACTGGGAGAATCAGGAGGTGGTTGTCGAGTATGGCGAGAATGAGTACCGCAAGGTGCTCCATGTGGTGGGGATCGATGCAGCCGGCAAGGAGCTGAAGATTGTCGGCCGCGGCGGGCAGCAACGCCTTGATCATCCCGGTGCGGGTCAAACATCCTTCCGCTTCGCGGATACCGGGCCCCTCGAGAGGATCCACGTGTATGCGGCCCCCGCTTTCATCGAGCGGAAGATCCCCTTTGAGATGAAGCCTGAGTGAAATGCGCCTGCCGAGTGACGGGAGGCAGCCAGCATGGGCCTACCGCTCGATGCGGTCATCGACCAGATCCGGTTTGCCGGCTTCCTCCTTCGGAATCCACGATGAGAGTGTTTTGACGACCCCTTGCAGCGCTTCGTCATTCTCGATGCGGGGGATCAGGTTGTCGAACTCATGGGGATCCTTCTGGCGATCGTAGAGTTCCTCACTTCCATCCGCATAGCGCGTGTAGCGGTAGCGGTCGCCGACGATGCTGTGATTGTGGGCGTAAATGGTGGTGATGGCAGGACGATCTTTCTGCGCAGCGGGATTGGCGATCCATGGAATCAGGCTCAGTCCGTCGAGTAGGTTGTCGCTCGGCCGGGCATCCAGCCCGCCGGCTTGGATCAGGGTGGGATAGACATCCAGCAGCTCGGCAGGCCGATTGCATCGGACGCCACGCGGCGTGTCTTCCAGATGTTTGGGAGGCACCACAATGAGCGGCACGCGTGTGGAACGTGTCCACAACGTCTGCTTGGCGATGTGGTTCTTCTCCCCCAAATGCCAGCCGTGATCCGATAGTACGACGATCCACGTATGTTCTGCCATGTCACTTTCGTCGAGAGCATCGATGACTTCACCGAGGGCATCATCCATGGCGGAAGTGCAGGCGAGATAGGCCTGGGTCAGGCTGCGGAGGTTGTCTTCGCTTCTGAGTGACCAATCGGCACATTCCTGAAATGAGACACGGCTGGCGATGCGCTTCGCAATGGCGGGAAGGTCGTCCAGATCGCCTGCGCGTCTGGCTCCAAGCAGGACGTCCTCCTTCTTCGGTGCCTCATCGAACCATTTTCGGGGAGCGAACAAGGGCAGGTGCGGGTTGTAAAAGCCGAGTGCCATGAAGCGGGGCTTGTCCTCCGCTGCGAGAGGCTTGCGGATGTGCTCGGCGGTCCACCTGGCGATCCGCAGGTCGGTGTAGCGCTCCGGGCTTTCCGGGTAGGCGCCGAGGTCCCAGATGCTGTTGGGAGTGATCTTCTTGGGGACGCCGAGTTTCTGCGGTGGAAATGGCCCTTGGTTGGTTTTGAAGCATTCCGTGCCCCCCAGCACCTTGTTCTGACTGGCATGGAGGATCTTCCCGGCAGTGAAAACATGGTAGCCAGCGTCCTCGAAGCGGCGGGTCAACCACGGCAGGTCCTGTCCCGGCACATGCTTCCCATCGGCGTCGTACTTGGGCCCGTTGCCGTAGATGCCTGAAGTCGTGGGCCGCAGGCCGGACATGAAGCTGGTGCGCGATGGTCGACAGATCGGTGCCTGGCAGTGGGCGTTGGTGAACAGCACGCCGCGCTTCGCAAGTCGATCGAGATGGGGTGTGGATGCCTGGGGGTGGCCCTCGCCGGTGAGTTGGCCGCCCTTGGAAGGGGAATCCTTCTCGCTCAGACAACCGACCCAGTCATTGAGGTCGTCGATGGTGATGAGCAGGACATGATCGCGCCGGTCGGCGGCATTGGCGATGATACCGGACAGGACGAGCCAAAGTGGGAGGATGAAGCGGAGCATTTGCTCCCTACCATATTTGATGCCCCATCTGATTCAAATAAATGTGAACCGCAAGTGTGGCAGAGGTGGGATGCTGAAAACTGAGGTTTGACTTCCCAGAATGGCAGTCTGGAGGTGGCACGGTAGTGCGGAGAACTTCACTTTGGAACCGAGCGACTGAAGGTTCAGTCTTCAGTCTTCAGTCTTCAGTCTTCAGTCTTCAGTCTTCGGGCATCGGACCAGTGGATTCCCCGCTGTCGGGTGTTGCATTCTCACCAGCCGCAATCCTCCACAGCGCCTCTCTCATCGCAAGTAATGAAGAGTCATCAATTCCAGTCCACCCCTTGCTGCGCTCCTCCCACTGCTCCTTCATGTCAGAGAGCATCTTGATCTGAGCATCTGTATGAATGGCGAAGCTTCTAGTGAGCAAGTCTGCACTGTTCACGACTGCAATCCAAGATGGTTCCTTGCTTGTCAGCTCCTTCTCGAGCGCTTGAAAAAGCGCATCTGTGACCTCAGTTTTGTCATTCCTCAGTTCGAGGGAAAAGTAGGCCGCCTTCCTCACGGCCGACCGGTCGCTTGAAAGCAAGGCGACGAGAGAGTCTGGATCGTCTGCTGAAGCCAACTCCTTCTTCATCGCGAGGTATTCCTCGATTCGGTTCAAGGTCTCTGATGCCTTGTCGTTGCCAAACTCCGTCCTGGCCTTCGTCAACACTTCGATGGCATCCTCGAATCGACCTGTGACATAGTAGAGTTCTCCAAGATTCGCGAGCAGGTTGCTTTGTAGGGCTCGTTGGGCTGGATCGTTCTTTGCAAGTTCATAACCCTTGTTGTAAACCCCTTCGGCTTGCTTGAAATCGCCATCCACGAAGCAAACCCAGCCGAACGTCGAGAATATCGAATTTTCATCAATCTCGTGGTCGTCCGAAAGGCGCATCGCATACACCTTGCTCAGGGTTTCCTTGCTGGAATCCGTGTTGCCGGCATCATACTCCAGCAAACCCAGGTTGTAGCGCGCCCGATAGTAGTCGGGATGATCACTTATCAAATCCGTCAGCCGCTGCCTGGCTTCGTCAATCCTGCCCTCCAGTCGGTCCGCTCGTGCGACTTCCAATTTCTCGACGGCGTCCTCAGGGATCTCCGGCTGAAACTTGTCCTGTGCCGTTGCCGGAAGCAACAGGACAGAAGTGAGCAAACCTCTGAGCGCTTGCGGGAGCATCCGGTCAGATACCAGCGTCAAGAATTCCACGTTCACTTTCATGATCTCCTGGGGTTTCATTTGGATTCTGCCTCTGCTCCAATCTGTTGATTCGATCTTGGAGCTCCTTTCGTTCTTTCTCCACTTGTTGGAGGGAATACTTGAGTGCTGCGAGAAGACCGGAATCCTGAATGGTGATCACGTGGCCATCCGCCAGCTCGGTGTTGCAGAAGCCATCTGTTTCACTGAAGGCGAGTTCGACTGCTTCGTTGCCTACCGATCGGTGGGACACCTTGATCTCCTCAAGCTTTCCCGGTTTGTGGAGCAGGGCGGAGACACGACCCTTGACCGGTTTTGAACCATCTCCAATCGAGAGCTCGATGATTTTCGCAGTGGAACCCAATACGGCAATGATCAGCGCAAAGATCATGAACCGCTCAATCAATTTCTGACGGTTCCTTTCCTCTTCCCCGACATCCTTGAGGAGGGTGTAAGCGAGATAGGCACATACCGCGGCAAGCCCGATTCCTCCGTATTCGAGGGCAGCGAGAGGATCGAATCCGCCTCCGTCGATATCGGCGGTGAAGAATGACATTCCAGTCACGTTGTCAGCAGAGTGCCTCATGATGATGGGAGTGGGGGTATGAGTGAGATGGTGGATCAATAGGATATGAAGCCACTACGGATTTCCTTCGATATGTAGACTGGACCAGTCGTGATCGTGGGCCTTGAAGAATTTCCGGAACGCTGGGCTTTTCCATCTGCGGCCAAGATACTGGTATCTGCGCCTGACCGATTCGTGGACAAGGTCATCGAGCAGCAGCTTCCTCCAGCGCTTGCCTCTGACCCGGTAGATCCCGGTGGGCTGGGGGTGTTGGGATGCTCCGGGTACATCCTCCAGTGCATCGAGAAGGAAGGACTCAAACCGAAGCCCCCTTGCCGCGGCTTCTTGCGCCATCCACGTCGCTGCAACTTCAGAGAGCCGGTTGTCGTCTTCGTAGCCGCCTCCCACATCACTGTGTACGCCGGCAAACCAAACCTCCTTCAGGTCGATTCCCGGCTTCACATCCCAGCGGGTCACTGGGAAGTCCTTCCGGCATTCGTCGATGGACATGGCGTGTCGGGCACACTGGATGATGCTGCTAGGCGAGGTGTCGTGAAACAGATACTCTTCGTTGTCGAGGAGACCGAAGAAGGTGACAGGGACACCCAGACTCCCTACTGTGTCCCATACTCCCAGAAACTCGATCTCGGGCCGGTCTTTCCAAGCGTAGCGACGTCGCAGTTCGACGGAGGCATGCGCATCGGGGCTGCTGCTCGGTTGACGACGCCTGTAGTGATCATAGGCCGAAGGGATTCGGTCGGCATGTTCCCGCTTGAATATCCCACAATTCCGAATGAATCCGCCAAGTGATCTAACGGTATAGGCGCCACGGCTGAATCCGAAGAAGAAGAGCTGATCGCCGGGTTCGAAATTGTGAACGATGAACCGGTAGCAGTCCATGATGTTCTTATCGATTCCCGCACCCGAGATGCCGCCGCTCATCTTCTTTCGGTCGGCCCCCACACCCCAGTCGTAGAAGACGACCTGATTGGCGCCGTCATTGTCCACAGGTGCGATGGCGCGCGAGAACCGCAGCACGTTTGTCGCTTGTTCGTCGTCGGGCGAGTTCCAAGTCCCGTCAGAACAAATGACAATCCTTTTCATAGGATATCCTATCAAGCAGCATCCAGGCCGCCTGTCGAGGATTTACGAAGACATGACGCAGCGCGTGAGGCGATCCGTTCTTCTACTCACCCTTCGGTCCATGAATTTCCACTAACAGAACAAGTGCTTGAACCCTAGGGTCGAATATGTTGGTTCCATACTGGAACTAACACATACCACGATGATCTACCTCACCCCCGCGCAAATCAACGAATATTACGGCACCCGTATCGGTGGCCTGAAACGAGGACGCTTCAACGCCGAGGACAAGAGCCAGCATTCGGAAACCGGCTTCAAGTATGAGTTCGGATACCACAAGGGCTTCTGTGTCTATGCGATCATCCAGAAAAAATCGGGGAAACGGATCTCACTTGAAGAAGCCGAGGGAATGCGAAGATTGAATGGAAATGGTGAATGGAAGCTCAATACCCCACTAAATCCCGACAAACATGCCGAAAAGCTCAAGGAGCTGTTGGATGACGAGGGTGTGAACCTTGGCTACTTCTATCAACGGACTGAGCAGGACAAGAAGAGTGCCAACTTCATCTGTGTGCATCAGAAGCGTAGACATCAACTGGTCATTTACCACCCGATCTGGAGGCCTGACCTGGATAAGGTCGCTTCAAGTCCGATCTGATGGAGCCTGCCGAGGCTGATGGTCAAACGGGTCGGGTGATGGCGTGGCGTACGGGTTGGCTGAGGACGGGTTCTTCGTTGTGTGCCCCGGGGTGGTTTGTGAGCCTGTAGCGGTTCGGCTTGGTTGGCGCCCGGCATGGAGCATGGTTGGTTCATGAATCCTGCGGAGCAGGATTTCCGGTGAGCAACGAGGGAGCTGGATGGAAATCATGGAGGCACAGACGACTACGACAACGGCTGTGATCACCCTGTGACGGTGACCAAAGGAAAGCCGCGCCCGGAGTGACTCCGGACGCGGCTGGGTTGAGAAGCGAAACCGGGTGGCCGTCCATGGTCGAGACGGGTCCGATATTCTTCAGAGCACCGATCAGTGGGTGGTGGGTCTCATGTCCTTGATCTGTTCTTCCAAGGTGGAAAGACTCCAGTCGCCGGGCGTCTGGCTTGGTGGGTAGTCCTTCATGGTCATGAGGAACTTGGAGGCGACAACCTGCATGGGTGCGAGCAGGTAGACCTTGTCCATGTACCAGTCTTCGTAGGTGTTCGAACCGATCTGAGCCTTCTCGAAGGGGTCCCGACGGAGGTGGTACAGATGCGGCGTGCGGAGCTTGATGAAGGGCTCGCGCCAGATCTGCAGGCGGTTTGCCCGGTTTTCCAGATAGGTGGCTTTCCAGTCATGGACGCGGATGGCGCAGACTTCACCTCCATCGGTGGTGTAGATGAACTCCTTGCGCGGGCAGGCCTTGATGTCGTCGTCGATGGTCTCGAAGGTTCCCGCCTTCTTGAGGTAATCGAGCATGTTGTAGCCATCGATGTAGTTCTTGTAGGTGCGGCCGATGAGGTCGACCCCCTCGCGGAGCTGCTCCTTGATGTCGGGGTTGCCCGCGGCGGCGGCGAAGGTGGGAAGCCAGTCTTCGTGGGAGACGATGCCGTTGACGGTGGCTCCCGCAGGGAACTGGCCGGGCCAGCGGATGTAGCAGGGAACGCGGAAGGCACCTTCCCAGTTGGAGTTCTTCTCACCATGGAAGGGAGTGGTTCCTGCATCCGGCCAGGTGTTGTAGTGCACGCCGTTGTCGGTGGAGTACTGAACGATCGTATTGTCGGCGATGCCGAGTTCATCGATGAGCGCCAGCAGTTCTCCAACGTGCATGTCGTGCTCGACCATTCCGTCGTGGTAGACGTTTCCGGACTTGCCGGCGATGCCGGTGTGCTCGTCCTTGACGTGGGTGCGGAAATGCATGCGGGTGCCGTTCCACCAGCACATCCATGGTTTGCCGGTCTTGTGCTGACGCTGGATGAAGTCCTTGGCGGCGGCGATGGTTTCATCGTCCACGGTTTCCATCCGCTTCCGGGTCAGTGGTCCGGTGTCTTCGATCTTGCCGTCGGCGGTTGACTTGATCACGCCACGGGGGCCGAACTTCTGACGGAAGGTCGAACCGTCGGCGAGCTTCATGTCGGCAGGGTAGTCGCGGTCTTCTGGTTCCTCTTCTGCGTTCAGGTGGTAGAGGTTGCCCATGAATTCATCGAAGCCGTGGTTGGTCGGCAGGTGCTCGTCGCGGTCGCCCTGGTGGTTCTTGCCGAACTGGCCGGTGGCGTAACCCTGGCCCTTGAGGACGGCGGCGAATGTGACGTCGGTCTTCTGCCAACCCTGGGGGGCGGCGGGGAGGCCTACCTTGGTCATACCGGTGCGGACCGGAACGCTGCCATTGAGGAAGGCCGCGCGTCCGGCAGTGCAGGACTGCTGACCGTAATAATCGGTGAAGTAGATGCCTTCGTTCGCGATGCGGTCGATGTTCGGCGTCTTGTAGCCCATCATGCCACGGTTCATGTGGCTGATGTTCCATACGCCGATGTCGTCGCCCCAGATGACGAGAATGTTTGGCTTCTTGTCTTGGGCGGTGGCGGCCGCCGCCAAGGCGACCGAGGCGGCGATCATGAATCGCCGGAGTCTTTGTGTTGGTTTCATGGTTGGTTTGGTTTCAGTTGGGGAAGAGATGTACCGGTTGAGGGAAAATGAGGTGCAAAGTACAAGATCCGGAGACTGGCGTGGCTCCAATTCGAATCAAAGACAATTTTCGGACGATTGGTTCAGTCGAACGGATCTTTCGATTCCTTTGCGGTGACGAGTCGGCCAGATGGGTGGCGGTCGGGATGCCGACTTTGACGGCAAGTGATTCACAACAAGATTGTTGTGAATCGATGGGGGAGCTTTTGGCCGGGTTGTGCGTGAGGAAGGCAAGCTCTTCTTTCCACCCATGCATTCGGGTGCTGTCCCGGGTGGTGCATCGCGAGCTGACACAGGGATTCCCTCATGGACCTGAAACCGGACATCTTTTTGTTAGGACAACTCCTGGCCTGGAGGGTCTGAATCCGGGGCGCAGTGATCGGGAGCATCAAGAAGTGCCCGGGGCGGTCGAACTGAACCGCAATGCCGCTCTTCAGTCCTTCAGACTGTCCTCAAGGAAGGCCCACTGGTCGGCGGCGAGATCGATGACTTTGTCCAGCGCGGTGCCGGCGCCATGGCCAGCGCTTGTGTCGATGCGGATAAGGACCGGTGGCCCGTCCGGCGGCTGACAGGCCTGGAGACGTGCGGCGAACTTGAAACTGTGGGCGGGGACCACGCGGTCGTCATGGTCGGCGGTGGTCACGAGGGTGGCGGGGTAGCGGACGCTGGGCTTCAGGTTGTGATAGGGAGAGATCTTGAGCAGGTTGGCGAACTCCTCGGGGTTCTCCGGATCGCCGTAGTCGCGTTTCCAGGCCCAGCCGATGGTGAACTTGTGGAAGCGCAGCAGGTCCATGACACCGACGGCTGGCAGGCAGGCGCCGAACAGCTCCGGCCGCTGGGTCATGCAGGCACCGACGAGCAGGCCGCCATTGCTTCCACCCTGAATGGCGAGCTTCTTCGGGGATGTGTAGCCGTTTTCGGTCAACCATTCGGCGATCGCGATGAAGTCGTCGTAGCTGTTCTGTTTCTTCAACCGGATGGCGGACTCGTGCCATTCCTTACCGTATTCGCCACCGCCGCGGATGCAGGCGAGCACGAAGACTCCGCCGCGCTCGAGCCAGACGGCACGGCTGACGGAAAAGCCGGGAGTCACGGGGATGTTGAAGCCGCCATAGCCGTAGAGGAGCGTGCGGTGGGAGCCATCGAGCTCGATGCCCTTGCGGTGAACGATGAAGGCCGGCACCTTGGTGCCGTCCTTGCTCGGGATGAATACCTGCTTCGTCACGTAGCCCGAGCCATCGAAGTCGATGTCCGGCTTGCGCCAAAGCTCGCTCTTTCCGGTGGCCAGTTCGTAGCGGTGGATCGCACCGGGGTCGGTGAAGGAGCTGAAGCCGTAGAAGGTATGGGTGTCATCGAGCCGACCGCGGAATCCTCCTGCCGAACCGAGTCCGGGGAGGTCGACGTCGCGGACGTGCTTGCCGTTGAGGTCATGGACGCGGATGACGCTGCGGGCGTCCTTGAGGTAGCTGCAGACGAGGTGACCGCCGACGAGCGAGACTTCGTCCAGGTTCTCGTCGCTCTGGGGAATGATCTCTTCCCAGTGCTCACGGCCCGGGTTCTCGATGTCGATCGCGATGACCCGGTAGCGCGGGGCATCGAGGTTGGTGCGGTAGAAGAATCGACTGCCGACATTCCCAAGGAAGCGGTAGGCGGCATCGGCCTCGTTCAGCAGTTCGACGATGTCCCCATCGGTCTTGTCGCCGAGTTTCTGATAGAATGATCGGTTCTTGGTGGAGGTGCCGTCGGACACATGGATGACAAGGTAGCTGCCGTCATCGGTGACGCCGCCGTAGAATCCCCAGGTGGGATGGTCGACGCGACGGTAGACCAGCCGATCGGCGGATTGAGGGGTGCCGATGCGATGGAACCAGAGCTGATGGTTCTCGTTTCTCCCCGTGAGCTCGGCCTGGTCGTCGGGGGCGTCGTAGCGGCTGTAGTAGAAGCCGGAACCATCCGGCAGCCACGAGATTCCGCTGAACTTCACCCACCGCAGATGATCCTTGAGGTCCTTGCCGGTGGTGACGTCACGGACGCGGATCTCCTTCCAATCGCTACCACCGCGCGAGAGTGCCCAGGCGAGGAGCTTGCCGTCCTTGCTCGGCGTCCAGTCGGCGAGCGAGACCGTACCTTCCTTCGAGAGTGAATTCGGATCGAGCAGCAGTTCGGGTTCACCGCCGAGTGAAGCCGAGGTCATCAGCACGGACTGGTTCTGCAGCCCGGAGTTGTAGGTGAAGAACCAGCGCCCTCCGAACTCGCGTGGGGTGCCGATGCGTTCGAAGTCGAGCAGCCTGGCGGTGCGGTCGTGGATCTCAGCGCGCTGTGGCAGCCCGGAGAGGTAGGCCTGAGTGACCTTGTTCTGGCTTTTCACCCAGGCCTTCGTTTCCTCCGAATGGTCGTCCTCGAGCCAGCGGTAGGGGTCGGCGACTTTGATACCGTGGAGGGTCTCCACGGTTTCATCGATGCGGGTATCGGGGTAGGAAAGGGCGGTGGCGAGGGCAATCAAGGCGGTGGTCATGGACACGGGAGTCTCGCACGGAAACGGGCCGCGTCACGGCTGATGAAGCGGTTTTTCCCAGCGACGGCTTTGTGGGTGAGTTGACGGCTGTCGGTGCGTTGTTGGACCGGGTGGTTGGGGTCGCCTACTGGGATTCCGAGACCACGCGAATCTTATCGAAGAACGACCGTCCGCCTTCGCTCTCCAGACGCACCTTGTAGGCAAAGTTCGCGTCGTCTGGTCCGGTGAAGGTGTCGAAGCTCACCGGGAAGGCGTCGACGAAGGTATTGCCGGGAATGTTGTTTCCGAAGTACTCGATACGCCCCAGCTCGATGCCACTCGTGAGCACCACGGCGGACCGATCATTGCCTGCGGTAAAACCCGAGCGATGACCGATCGCTGCGGTGACCGAGTGGACCCCTTTGTAGGCGATGAAGCTGCCCTTCATTTCGCTGAAGAAGCCCTCCTTGATGCTCAGGTGGTTGTCGCCATCCGCCGCGAATCCAGCGATGTGCTCGAAGGAGGTCGCGGTGAACGGGTCGTCGTCGGGACCCCAGGACGCATTGTTGCTCTGGAAGAAGCCTGCGGGAGTCGTCACGAGGTCGAAGCTCGCATCGTCGATCTGCTGGACGATCTCGGGGTGGAAAACGAGGCGATAGAACTGGCGATCCCCAGTGGCTGGTACGATCAGAGTGACATCTTCGAGACTGGGCGGAATGAGCCCGGAGTTGTTGATGGTGCCCGCCGTCCCTGTCGGTGCCCAGCCATCCGGGTCGAGGGTGGCATTCGATTCCAGGAAGAACCCCGAGGTCGGATCCTTGCTCACGCTCAGCAGCGCGAAACCCGATCCCGGCGTGTGGCTGATCGAATTGATGCCGAAGTCCGGTCGTAGCAGCGCCACGCCATCGACCCAGCCACGGTCCTCGTGATTCGTAACCGAGCCGTCCTTTTGGTAGGTCCAGCGCAGCACGTGCGTGCCGAGTGGGATGTCGATTTCGACGGGTGTCCAGTCGACCAGACCCGAGATCGGCGGCACCACCTCGGTGCCGTCGAGGGTGAAGATCAATCGGTCGAATCCAAGCTCACTACTCACCTTCCAATGGAAGAAGAGCTTCTTCGGCCCCTGCACGGTGGTGGTGAGGGTGGTGCTTTCATTGTCGTCCAGGTCGTCGTGGCTGGTGCTGTCGATGCCACCGTTGCTCTCGTCATAGATGCCGAACCACGGTGCGTCGCCGTAGGTTTCCCAGCGGGCGCTCCAGTGGTCGAGCCCACGTGCGGGGTGGAGTTGTGAAGCGAGAAAGACCCCGGGATCGGAAAGGACGTTGATTTGGTCGATCCAGCCGTTCCCTTCCGCGCCATTCGCAGCGGGGGTGTAGAGGAAGCGTAGCTCCGCAATGCCCGGCGGGATCTCGAGGAAGACCTGCTGCCAAGGAGTTCCTCCGGGGATGGGGTTGATCTTCCGTGGGCCTTCACTCCCGCCCGCGGGAACGAAGGGATCAAGGGGATCCATACGCAGGTCGACGGAGAATTCTCCATCCGCCGAGCCACCGCATTGCCACCAGAAGGATAGCAGGCAAGGTCCGGTTACGGGGTAGCGGATGTCCGCCACATTGGTGTTGCCCGGGAAGCTTCCGGTGGGAATGAAGACGCTACGAATGGACGAGTCATCCGGTTCACCATCCTGCCCGCGGGGGGCGCCATCGGAGGCATCAGCCTGCCACGCGGCTTGCGAAGGGTCGGCGATGACCAGGTCGGAGCTGCTCGTGGGCAGGTTGGCGGCGGTGCGCAGGGTCCCGGGTAGCGGGGTGACGACGAGTGAGTCCACCCGGCCGGCATCGGTTCCGCCATTTGGATTTGACCATGTCCAGCGCACCGGTTGCAGACCTGCGCCCAGCTCGATGCTGTAGCGCCGGAACGCGTTGCCGGTATTGTGGGTGATGAGGCGGGTCAACCCGGGTCCCCATTGCGCAAAAAGGGTGCCATCGCCCGTTTGCACCATCGTGAACTGGACCAGAGCCGGGCCTTCGATGAACGTTTCCATTGCTGAAAACTGCGACCCGCTCACGCCGCCGGCTTTGGCGATGTCACCTGTTGGCACACCGGGTACGACGGTCGGATCAATGGGCTCGATGGTCCACCCTGCTGAAGATGATCCCGGTTCGAGGAAGGCGAAGTCGAAGTTGTCGAGGGCCTCTGCCAGACTGTTGAGGCTGATATTGTCGACGAAACCGGCGTCGTCACCGACGCTCACGGTACTGTCCTTCTCGTAGATCCAGCTGAGAACGTGCTCACCGGCCGGGACGTTATAAGCCACCTGTGTCGTGCCCACTGTGCCCGAAATCGCATCGACCTCCACGGCGTCGTCAAGGAAGCGCAGGAAGTCGAAGCCGCTCTCCGAACTCACCCCCCAGTCGAAGGTCACGGTGACAGGACCCGTGACCGTCGTTTGAAATCCCGCCTTCTGACTGTCGTTGATGTCGAGGCTCACCGCCCGGTCGCCAAAGTTGAAGGACGCATTGTCCTCGAAACCGAACCCGACGTCAGCCGTGGTTGCTTTGATGAAGACCCGTTCCGGAAGGTCCACCGCTTGCGCGACGGAGCCTGTGTCGTCCTCGATGTTGCCTTCCAGCATCAGCGAAAAGACCTGCCTTGGGGTTTCGCCCGGCTGCAGACCAGGTTCGGTGATCTGGCCCTTGTGCTTGATCACCAGTTCATACACCCCGGCTTGCTGAGCGATGAGGTTGCCCGCACCTCCAAGCATTTCCACATTGTCGGTATCGTTGCCTGCGTAGGTTGCGAGATCGGTCGGGCTCGTCGGATCGAGTTCCGGGGCGAGGACGAAGCTGCCGTTCGGGCGACGGATTTCCACATCGAGGTCGTTCACGAGGATCTTGGAACGGTTGTCGATGCCGAATTGCTCGGTACCTTCCGGGTCGGTCCATACCAGCGTGGCCTTCACCGGGCCATCGGCCTGGAACGTCAGCCGAAACTCGGGTTCGTCGGCCGATAGCTCGCCGTCATAAATGTGAAATCCGCCGGGATGGTCCGCGGCCAGATCGATGTGGGCCACTGCCGCCACGGCGTCGATCAATCCCCAACCCGAGGCGTAGTCCGGACCTGTCGATTGCACATCGGTCGCAGTGTGAATCATGAGAGCCTTGAGCGCACTGCTCCGCAGGTAACCATTGGTACGGTTGCGAAAGTGTTCGTGCAGAAGCAGAGCGGTTCCGGTTGCACCGGGTGTGGCCATGCTCGTCCCCGTTTTGACACCCCGATCTTCATCGCCGCTGCTGACAGCCGAAAGCACCTCGTGCCCATTGCCCACGATGTCAGGCTTGATCCGACCATCGTCGGCCGGACCAAAGCTCGAACTGGGCGACATGCTGACAGCCGGAAAGCGGATATCCCCGGTTCCGGGAACGAACAAGACCGCGTCCTGCTGGTTGCCTACCACCATGGCATTCTTGGAAAGCGCGTTGTCGCGAATGGTATCGTATCCACCATCGCCCGCACCGTCGGCCGCGGGGGCTTGCGCATCGGGCCAGGTTCGCTGCACCTCGGTAAAGCCGCCATTGCCATCGGGGACGTTGATGAAGATTGTCGCACCATCCGGCGGAACGTTGCCCCGTTCGTTGCCCGCCGAGAAGAAGGGCAGATAGTAGGGGTTCATCCTGCAGGTGATGTCGCGATCCTCCGCGTTCTCACTGTAGCGACCAAAGTCATCATCTTCGCTGGCGCCAGGAGAACCCGACCAACCCCAGGTCCCCGCGCGTGGCCCGGTCCTTGTGCGGAACCAACCCGCACCGATGCCGTACGAGTGGTTTGATACATAGATCCGCGAAGGCTGATTGGGTGCGGTGGCCCCATTGCTACGCATCTCAGAGTCGTCACCATTCCAGCCAAAAGTGCGCGCCGAGGCCCGCCACGCCATGCCCCGTGTGTCGTCGTTACTTCCGCTGAAGCCATTGCCCAGTATCGTGCCGAGGACGTGCGTGCCGTGGTCCGTAATGTCGTTGGCACTATCAGCGTCGTTGGGGTTGCTGTCGCCATAGACCACCCGCCCCGGGAAGTCATTGAACTCGGTATGGGTCAGCCGCGGTGGCCCCGACTCCCACATCCCCGCGGTCCAACCAAATCCACTCAGGTTGACCGGCCCGCCCGGTGATCCGAATTGGGTGAGTGGCTCGACGTTGTGTGAAATTCGCGCTTCTTCGTTGTCTGTTTCGTAAATGACGGGTTCGCCATTTGCATCGAGGCGCATGATCTCCCAGTCGCCCCCATCGGGCTTTCGTCCCTTCATCTCCCAGCCATTCGCCTTCGCCCACGCCCGTGCTTCCTCTTTTCTGTCCTGTTCCCGTTTGGCGAGCTGTTGGATGGAGCGTTCACGCTGTGCGATTTGGGCGGGGGTGGTCTTCCGCTCGCGTACTCCGCTTGGCAGAAGAGGGCGTGGTTCGGCTGCGGCTGGCGGCTCCGCGGCTCCGGGCCGGGCGTCGATGAATACGGTCGTGTCGTGGGTCCTCGGCTGATCAGGTGCCGATTCCACCATCGGCGGGTCCTGCATTTCTTCTACTGCCACCACCGCTTCAGGCGGGGTGGTCTCTTCCACGGATGCTCCAATGACCTCGCCGTGGGGCCGCTCTTTCTGGCTTGGGTCGCGATCCAACCAAAGGTAGGCTGTCACCAACACCGCGACTCCCGATAAGATCGGAACGAGATTTTTTTGCGATAAGGGGGATTTGCTCATGATTCCGGGTAGCACATAGCCAGCCATATGCTCCGGAAGGAAGGGGAATCCGAGAAATTATGGTTACAGTGCTGCCATGCGACATGGCGAGGAAGGTGAGTCGCGAAGGTAGCCGGTGACTGTCAGGAGTGAGTGACTTTCTGCTTCCAAGGGTCCAAGGGGAAACGTAAACCGACCAAGCTTCCTCGCCTCTATGAAAATCCCCCATTCTCCTTCGCTATCGGTGCTTTTGCTGACAAGTTCCTCTGCTTTTTCCCAAGCGGTCTACAACTACACCGGAATCGAACACAACAACGAGGCATCGCGGTGGAACGTGGCGTCGAACTGGGACGAGGTGGGAAGTCCGGGAGACTTGCTGAATGGGACATCATTCAATGACGACGACGTGCGAATCCGAAACAACCGGGTGTCTAACCACAACGTCAGGCTGCAGGTGGATGCCGGAGAGATTTCCAAGCTGGCGGTTGGTGGGCAGACTGCGACCGGGTCGACCTTGCCGACCGAGTTGCACCTGCGGGAGGACACGGCGGCCCTGAGGGTGGCCGAGTTGGTGACGATCGGCGGGCTCTCGTTCGATGGCGGCAGCGACCTTGCCGGGGCGATCGCGCTGAATCGCGGGAGCTCGACGCTAACCGTGCGCGATGTGGTGAGCGGATCGAACCACGGGGCGAACTTCATTACTGTCACTCCTGACGACCAGACGGCGACGCCGACGGTGTTCATTTCTGGCAACATGGACACCGCCGGGGTGCGGGCCGACGCGACTGATGCTTTTGCAATCGACTACATCGTCAACCGGACCGACGGGTTCGTGCTCAACGGCTCGGCACCGCAGACACTCAACGTCGAGGTCCTGCAAGTGCTGGTCAACGGGAGCCCGTTCGGCAACGCATCCGGTATACCGAACCATGCCGTCACGTATACGCTGGGTGATGGTGATCGGGTGAACGGGTTGTTTTCACAGGTGGCGAAGGTGAACAATAGCTCGCGACACTACGAGGGAACGCTGCGGGTGGTCGGCGGCGCAACTTGTGTCATCCGTGGTGGGGGCGCAATGCAACTCGGAGTGACCGCGAATTCGTCGACGACGAACAACGATACGGCCTCGGCGAAGGGGTCTCTTGAGGTGGGAAACGCTGTTGGGCCTGGTACGGTGATCATCGGAGGACAACTCCAGGTGGGTCGACAGGAGGAAAACAACGGAACCAACACGCAGCTGGCCAGGGGGGCAGTGGTCGTCGACCATCCGGCATCGCGTCTCGCCTGTGACAGTCTCGTTCTGGGCGATGTGGCGGGTGATCCGCTGAATACCAGTGGGCGTTCGGACGGTGTGCTGACGATCGACGATGGAACCGTGACGGTCGGTGTGGCCCAGGTGGATTTCCCCGAGGCGAACATTAACGGGGGGAGCCTATTCATTGCGGGGGCAGCGGTCGATGACACTGACTTCAGTGCGGTTGGGATCGTGAACTTGAACGGCGGCATTCTGCAGGTCACCGGCGGAAACACCGAGGTAGGCCGCGGCGGACAGGGATTCTTCAACATCAACGGTGGACGCTTTGATCAGCTGAGTAGCAATCTTGTGATTGGGCAAAGCACGACGAGCCGGCTTTCCGATGGCACGGTGGTGATGGCGGGAGGCGATGTGAACATCGGCAACTTCGACGGCACCGCGGACTCTGACATCAATATCAATGCCGACGGTGGCACCTTCTTGCAGTTCGCGGGAACCGTGGACGTCGAGAGCGACATCAACATGGCGGAGGACTTCAAGCCGTGCGCCTACCGGATCAGCGGTGGCACGCTGATCGTGGGCGAGAATGTCCTTGCGCGTGGTGGCACCGGTCTGGACGCGCTAGAGGTCAGTGGTGCGGCAGATGTCGTCATTGGTGGAAGGGTGTTCTTCAATAGTACGAACAATCTGTTGAAAATGACCGGAGCCGCCTGCTCGCTGGCGATCCAGGGAATCGGCCAGACCGGTGCCGAAGTGCTCGACCTGGGTAGTGCCACGGCGACTCTCGAGTTTGAGTTCGTGGATGGGTCGGTGTCTCCGGTAAGGGTGGAGGCCGCGGCCGGGAACTTGATCGATCTGCGCAACTGTCAGTTGGCACTCGGCGGCGATCTTCCTGAATCAGGTTCGCACTTGCTGTTGGAGAATGTGAATGGCTGTTATTACCTCGGGAACTTTGCCGGACTCGGGGAGGGGGAAACTGTCGAGCTGGGGGACTATGTGTATGCCATCAGCTATCTCGGTGGGGACGGGGATGACGTCGAACTCACCAAAGTTGGCGACGTCGACTTCGATGGGGATGACATCCCCAAGTGGTATGAGGAAGCGAACGGTCTGAGTGACAACGACGCCGGAGATGCGGCGACCGATCCTGACGGTGACGGAATGGATGCGCTCAGCGAGTACATGTTTGGGACAGCGGAGAATGACCGTGCCAGCACGTTCTTCCTTGAGGTGGCTTCCATCGACGAAACCACCATTACCTTTCGGTTCGGTCCGCGGATGTCCGGCAGGGTTCTGACCTTGCGGGGAATGCCGGGTCTGGCTGGCTATTCGGGCCCTAGCGTGGTCTTCGGTCCCTCAGACCAAAGCATCGCAGTCCAGGAGTTCACTCTTCCCATCACCCACTCCCGGAATTTTTACCGGATCGAAGCCACTCTACCGTAGTCCGCCTCTGGCAATAGGGAACTCGTGGAATCGGGATTCACGGTTCGACGACAAGGCGCACGAGAAATTTGCCATCCTTTCCAGTCTCCGGATCGGTGGCGGGGGAGGTTGGAAACACGGCCGAGCCAACGACGTCGAGTCGGTTGGCGGAGCTGCCGTCGACTTCATGATGAGCGCACCGCGGACTTCTCTGCCTGACCACCACGGACGCCAGATCCCTGTGGACCGGAAAGATCCGAGCCGGGTCTGCGTAGGGAGCGGATGATCCGCATGTGCCTCCTCGCTGTGACATCCATCACGGCCCCGCTTTTCGCCCTGCCACCGGAGACCTACCGGCCGGAGCTCGATTGGTTGATCGATGGTTCGGGATTCAAGGCCCGGGTCGAGCAAGGCGACGGATCGAAGGACGTCACGCTCACGAACGGGTTGGTGCGTCGCGAAGGCATGCTTTGACTGTCAGGAGAGGGTGGCAGTCTGCTTCCAACGATCCATGGTCGGTGTCTTCCTTCTCTTCCCTCTCGTCATCGATGCCGCGCTCTCTGCCGTAGTGCCTGTCGGGACGGAGGCGGAATCTGGCTTCCGTCGAATCTCGATGGATCCCAGCGGTCCCGTTGATGAGACCTGTGGGATGGGAAGAAGGAAAACGCCGGGCCCGAAGAAGCGGGACCGGCGTTGGAATGAGCGGTGTAACCGTTGTGGATCACTCGGTGCCCTCGAGACGACCAAACAGCTGGCCCCCTGCCGACTGGGTTCCATCGCTGATGGTGGCCACGATGTCGATCAGAGCGTCACCGTTGGCGTTCGTGCCTCCGTCCGTTGCCACGAAGCTGACGCTGCCGCTTGGGGTGGACTCGACCAAGGGGTTGGGGGCCCCGATCACACCGGGAACATGAACGCTCAACCACGCCCCGGCCAGGTCCCCGTCATAGGACAGGTTGAGGACCGAAGTGCCGCGTTCTGTAATGGCGAGGCAGCGGAAGGCCATGACCAGGTTGCCGCTGCTATCCTCGCTGACTTCAGGCAGGGAGCCATTGGCATCGTGATCCGGATTGGCCACACCCAGCAGGAAGGCCATGCCGTCCTGCACGCCGTCACCGTTGGTGTCGCCACCGAAGGTCACCGCACCCATGCTGCCGCTGCTCTTCCACTCGTCGAAGGCGGAGACCCCACCACTGACGAGGTCGATCTGGCCGGCCACGCTGGTATCGAGGCTGTAGCTGAAGCCTGCCGGCAGCGTGCCGAGGGTCGGCGTCCCGGTGCGGAAGCCGTTGTATTCGATCAAGCGATAACGCCCGGCCGTCATCCCGCGGTTGACGATGTCGATCACCGCGCCGGTGAGATCGACGTCGCCATCGACCACCAGCTTGGTGGTGTCCCAGTTCGTAGGTCCCGAGTCCGGCAGGCCGAACTCAAGGTGGCCGTTGACGTCGAGACTTCCCGTCGTGGTGAAGCTCTGTCCGTCGTGCATGGCCAGCTTGCCGTGGATCGCGATCAGCGACGCCAACTGCGGGATGGATGCCATCCCGCGCAGCACCACCTCGGTGCCTGGAGCGAGTTGAGTGATCGTGGTGCCCGGCAGGTCGATCACCGCCGGTGCCGTATCACCAAGCACTTCCCAGCGCCCGCCGCTCAGCGTGCCCCCGGCATAGTTGGTGAGCTGGGTGTCGGCGCTCAAGATCTGGAGCGTACCGCCGTTCGCTGCCCGGAACACTCCGGCGTTGGTCTTTGGGTGGGTGTAGAGGCTCAGGCTGCCGACATTCGCCTCCAGCGTGCCCTGGTTGACCAGCGCGCAGATCAGGCGGCTTTCGCCGAGAAGGGTCGTCGCTGCCGTGGTGAGGGTCTGGTCCGGTCCCACCGTCAGGACATCTCCGGGATCCGTCGAGTCGAGGTAGCAGTCGTCGTAAGTATTGAACACCACCTGTCCGCTGCCCAGCAGGCTCACCGGGCCGTCGGCCCGCAGGGTCGCGATGCTGCCACCGTCATCGTTGATTTCGATCCGCCCGTTGTTGGTCACCGTGCCGGACAGGTTCAGGACCCGGCTGGTGCCGATCGTTGCGGTGACGCCGGCTCCGAGGCTGAGGTCTCCGAGCGTGTCGGTGCCGGTGAGCGGGATGATCGCTCCATCACCGTCGATCGCGCCGCCGGTGATTGTGCCATTGTAGAGGTGAAGGATCCCGGCGGCATCGAGGCTGATCACCCCGCCACTGTTGTCCACGCTGGTTCCCTCGACGCGGAGGTTGCCGCCGTCGAGCGTGTGAATCAGGCCGTTGTTGGTCTTCGCATGGCTGTCGAGCTGCAGCCCGCCGCCGTCCACCGTGATCGTGCCCTGGTTGTCGCAGGCCGTCAGGATCCGGCTGTGGCTCGCTCCCGCGAGCGTCGAAGGGTCGGCCACCAGTTCTTGGTCCGGGCCGATCGTCAGCACGTCGGTCGGGTCGGCTGAGTCCAGCCAGTTGTCATCGTTGCTCTCGAGCCGGACCTGGCCGCTGCCGAGCAGGCTCACATCGCCATCAATGTTCAGGTAGGCGATGCTGCTGGAGAGGTCGGTCACATGGATGATGCCATCGTTCTGGACCGTGCCGACCAGGGTCAGCGTCTCACTGCCATCGATCTCGAGATCTCCGTCGAGCGTGATGGTTTCGACGCTGCCATCAAGCATGGCGGTGGAGATCACATGGTAGGTTCCCCGATCCTCGCCCACGCGTGTGGCGGTGAGCGATCCACCACTTACGGTGGCGCTGGAGAGCTCCACCGTGCTCAGGTGATCGGCGAAAAGGGTGGCGCCCCGGTTGTCGATCGTCGTGTTGTAGATCCGGAGGTTTCCGCCATTGATCGCCTCGATCCGGTGGTGGTTGCGTTTCGGGTTGGTCAGCAGCTGCAGGCCTCCACCATCCGCGCGGATCGTGCCGTGGTTGATCGTCTCGGCCACCAACCGGCTCCAATCCACCCGGCTGTCGGTGCTCGTGGTCAGGAGCTGGCTGGATCCGACTGTAAGGACGTGCGCCGGATCCAGTCCCTCGATGTAGTTGTCCTCGGTGGAGTTGAACACCACGCGGCCATCGCCACTGAGCGTCACGTCTCCGTCGAGCCGGAGGTAGGTGATGCCGCTCGCAAGATCGGCGAGGTTGATGACACCCCGGTTCTCGAGGTTGCCGCGCACGGTGAGGGTGTCGCCGGTGCCCAGTTCCATGGTGCTGTCGAAGATCACCGGTGCGGCCGAGGAATCGATGATGTTGCCCGTCGCGCCCACCACCGAGAAGCTGCCGTCTCCGTCGAGGGTTCCGCCTGTTAGGGTGGCATTCTGGATTTCCACCATGCTGCCGGTTTCAGCCGTGATGGTGCCGTTGGTGTTGTCCACCGAGGTATTGTAGATCCTCACCTTGCCTCCGTTCAGGGCGCTGATCTGGCTGTTGTTGGTCTTGAGGTGGGTGTCGAGCTGCAGGCCGCCGCCGTCTGCGTGGATAGTGCCCTCGTTCACCGTCTTCGCGACCAGGCGGCTGTAGATGGGGCTGGTCCCGGCGATTGTGCGCAGGGTCTGGTTGGTGCCGATGGTCAAGAGATCAGCCGGGTCCACCGAGTCGATGAGGTTGTCGTTCGGCGAGTTGAAGACGACCTCGCCGGTGCCCGTCAGAACGACGTCTCCGTCGATTCTCAGGTAGCTGGTCCCCGCGCTCGGATCGGTGATGTTGATGCGACCGGTGTTCTGCACGCCGCCGCGCAGCACCAGAATGCCGTAGCTTCCCAGGTCCGCAGTTCCGCTGAACTGCAGCGGGCTGCCCGACCCGTCGAAGGTCGAAGTGGTGTTGATCACTTCGAAGCTACCGGATCCGTTGAGGACCCCACCCGTGATCGTCGAGGCATTGAGATCCACGATGCTGCCGGGGCCCGCCGTGAGTTGGCCACTGACATTGTTCAATTGAGTCGAGGAGAACCGCAGGGTTCCCCCGTTCGTTGCCTGCATCAGCCCATGGTTGGTTTTCGGATGGGTGTCCAGCGTGAGCCCCCCGGTGTCGGCGCTGATCGTGCCCTGGTTGTCGATGGACGCGATGATCCGGTTGTCCCACGGATCCGCATCGGCGCTGGTTTTCCAGTGCTGGGACGGGCCGATCGTCAGCACGTCGGTCACGTTCGATGAGATGATCCGGTTGTCGTTTTGCGAGTTGAAGATCACCTCACCTGCTCCCAGCACGCTGGCGTTGCCAATGACCTCGATCTCCGAGTAACCGGAGCCGGGATCCTGGATCCAGATGGTGCTCGTGTTGTTGAGGGTCCCCTGAAGCTGCAGCTTGCCATAGCTGTTGATTTCGAGTTTTCCCACGAGGTTCACGGGGAAGGTCGTCCCGTCGAAGATCGAAGGGGTGCCACTGATGTCGAACACCCCGTCGCCATTGAGGACTCCTCCCGTGACCGTCGCACTGTTCAGGTCGATGGTGCTCAGGTCACCGGCGGTGATCGTCCCGAGGGTGTTGTTGATGTTGATCGACTGGACGAGCAGGGTGCCTCCGTTGGTGGCCTGCAGCGTGCCCTGATTGGTCTTCGGGTTGGTATCGAGTCTGAGGAGGCCCTGATCGGCGGTGATCGTTCCGTGGTTGTCGATGGCGGCGATGATCCGGCTGTCGATGTCGGTGTCGGCACTGGTCGTCCACTGTTGCTCCGGACCGATGGTCAGGACGTCGCCGGGGTTCACCGAGATCACCCGGTTGTCATTCGGTCCGTTGAAGATCACCTGCCCGGCACCCTGAAGGTTCACATCCCCGCTGATCTCGATTTCGGAGTATCCGGAGCCGGGATCCTGGAGCCAGATCGTGCTGGCATGGTTGATGCCGCCCTTCATCTGCACCTTTCCATAGCTGTTGACCTCGACGGTGCCATTCACCGCCACGGGATCGCTTGTGCCGTCGAAGACCGACGCCCAACCGGACACGTCGAATGTCCCGGCTCCGTTCAGCGTCCCCCCGGCGAGCGTCATCGCGTCGAAGTCGACGATGCTCCCGGGCCCCGCCGTGATCGTGCCCCCGGCGTTGTTGACCGTCGTCGAGGTGAACAACAGCGTGCCGCCGTTGATCGCCTGCATCGTGCCGTTGTTGGTCTTGGTGTTGTAGAACAGTTTGAGGTCGCCCTGGTCGGCGCTGATCGTGCCTTGGTTGTCGATCGAACATTGAATCCAGCTATCGATCGAGGTGGTGTTGGCCAGCGTGCGGATCACTTGCGCGTTTCCGATGGTCAGCACGTCGGCAGCGTTCACCGAGCTGATCTGGTTATTGAATTCCGACCCGAAGATCACCTCCCCGGTTCCATTCAGGGTCACGTTGCCGTCGATCTTCAGCACCGCTGAGCCAGGGCCCAGGTCGGCGATCGTGATGGTTCCGTTGTTGGTGATCGACTGATGTGCCTCGATCGTCGAGGAGCCGTAGAGCGGCAGGTTGATGCCGGAGGTGATCTCCAGGGTGCCCACCGAGAAATAGCCGTCGACGTCGATCTCCGGCCCGCTGTTGATCAGGACTTCCGCCGTCGGGCTGTTGGGGAAACTTGCCACGTTCCAGTTGCTCGGCTCGACCACGACACCCGACACGCCATTGCAGGAGCCGATCGCCAAATCTTGGCTCCATCGGGTGTTGTTCGGCCAGTAGCTTGCACCGCCGGGATCGCTGCCATTGCAGTCACCGTAGAATCGACCGTCGGCCTTGTGTTCCCAGATGTGGGTCTGGGCGAATGCGCTTCCAAGTGGGAGAAGCGCGCAGAGGGGAATGCGTACGCTTTTCATTGCACTATGCATATTTTGCTATTTCGGGGAACTCCACTTGGCACGAGTTGCCGCAGACTCCGCATATCTTATCAAATATTCACCTTTTCGCCCTTTGCGCCCGATCGCCCCATGCAGCGCGACCGAGAAGGTGCGAACGAACGACTAACAAGCAGCAGTGTTCTCAAGCCGCGCTCACAGCGCGCCATCAATGCCTCTCGCCCAACCAGCGACGCTTGAAGAACGGGACTGGCCCTTCGCGGACCTGCATTGGAGCCAGAACCCTGCGACCCGGAAAGATCCCGGGCGGGTCTGCGTAGGGAGCGGATGATCCGCATGTGCCTCCTCGCTGTGACATCCATCACGGCCCCGCTTTTCGCCCTGCCACCGGAGACCTATCGACCCGAGGTCGATTGGTTGGTCGATGGGTCGGGATTCAAGGCCCGGGTCGAGCAAGGCGACGGATCGAAGGACGTCACGCTTACGAACGGGTTGGTGCGACGAGTGTTCCGCGTCGATCCGGGCTTCGCGACGATTGGCTTCGACAACCTCGCGACCGGGGAGTCGATCATCCGCGCGATCCGTCCGGATGCACGTGTCGTGATCGATGGCCGCGAACACGTGATCGGCGGCATGAAGGGGCAGCCGAACCATGCGTTTTTCACCGACGAGCACCTCGCGGCGATGAGTTTTGATCCCTTGGCCATGCGTCTGGTGGGGATGGAGGAAGGCAAGCCGGTGGCGCGCTTTGCGTGGAAGAAGGTGCGGCACCATGCACCGGATGCCGAATGGCCGACGCCGGGTGTGAGTCTGCGCTTCGACTTCGAGCCCTCGGCGGTAGCGGCCGGTGGCGGCGATGCGAGCGCTGGGAGGGAACTGCTGTGGGAGGATCGGTTTGAGAAGCTGGATCCGGCATGGAAGATCCTTCGATCGTCGGTCGGGGAGCGGGTGGGTTTTGAGAATGAGGGGAAGGCGGGAGAGATTTTTGCTCCAAGCAACGTGCATTGTTTCGCGGAGCGGGCCGTGTCGAAGGATGCCGGCCTGATCGAGGTGCGGATCCATCCTGGAACCGACGATGGGACGAGCTGGGGCCCGGGCATGGCGCTGGTATTCGGGAAGCAGGTCGTGGATGTGAACCTGCGGCCCGGCGATCGTGGCGAGCACGGACCGTTCGAGCTGCGGGTGGGCGGTCGTGAACGGTTGGCGAGTGTGGAGGAGCTCGCCGCGGAGGATGGCGGCCTGTCGGTCGAGCAGGCTTATCGACTGCGGGTGAGGATCGGCGTGGAGAAGCTGCATTGGGAGGTGGCCGTCGATCGGGAAGGGGCGCGTTGGCATTCGTTGTTCGAGGTGGCGCGGGGGAACTGGGGTGAAGTCGTCGCGATGCGGGTCGGCAAGACCGACCGCTCCGGCGGGGCGGGCGACCAGACCGACCTGGGGGGGGAGTGGGGACGCTGCCGCGTGGAGCAGGTGAGCGTCTTCGGCCCGGTCGATCCGTTGAAGTTGCCGGAGCAGGCTGACTCACCGCTGCGGGTTTCGCTTCACTACGAACTCTACGACGGCATTCCGCTGCTGGTGAAATGGCTGACGGTGGAGAACCGAGGTGACCGCGAGATCGAAATAGAGCGCTTCACCGCGGAAACGCTGGCCTTGGTTGAGCACAGCAACCACGTCGAGACACGCGAGGGAGTGCCGCTGCCCCAGCCTCGTGGGCTGCACGTGGAGACTGATATGGCATTCGGCGGTTTCAACCATGAGCAGGCGAACCGACATGCCGTGCACTATCGCCCGGACCCCGAGTTCAAGACGCAGGTGAACTACGCACTCAAGCAACCGTGCCTGCTGGTCGTCGAGCCGACCCGTGGCCCGGCGCAAGCGGTGGAGCCGGGAGCTTCGTTCGAGTCGTTCCGGGTGTTCGAGCTGGCCATGGACAGCACCCAGCGCGAGCGGCGCGCGCTGGCCGTGCGAAAGATGTATCGCACGGTCGCTCCATGGGTGACCTAGAATCCGCTGATGCACCACATGCGCACCGCGGAGCCCGAGTTGGTGCGTAGCGCGATTGACCAGGCGGCGGAGGTCGGGTTCGAAATGGTGATCCTGTCTTTTGGTTCCGGCTTCAACGCGGAAAACAATGATCCCGCTTACCTCGCGCAGTGGAAGGAGATCAACGATCATGCCCGGTCGAAGGGGATCGAGCTCGGCTGCTATTCGCTCTACTCGTCGCGGAGCATCGGCGGCGGGAATTCGATCGTCTCTCCGGAAGGTGAACGGCCGGCCCACGGCAACTGCCCGGCGATCACCAGCGAGTGGGGACAGGAGTATCTGAAGAAACTCTATGGCTTGTTCGAGACAACCGGCTTCACGATCTTCGAACACGACGGACCGTATCCGGGAGATGTGGATGTCACCGCCCGGCCGCCGCTGCAAAAGGGCGTGGACGATTCACGCTGGGTGCACTGGAAGATATGGTCCGATTTCTACAAGTGGCTGCGCGGTCGCGGGGTGTATCTGAACGCCCCGGACTACTACTACTTGTCTGGTAGCAACAAGTGTGGGATGGGTTATCGGGAAACCAACTGGTCGTTGCCCCGTGCGCAGCAGTTGATCCACACCCGACAGAACATCCATGACGGCAGCTGGATGAAAACACCGTCGATGGGATGGATGTTCGTGCCGCTCAGCCATTACCATGGGGGAGGTGCTGCGGCGACGATCGAGCCACTCGACCAGCACATCGATCACTACGAGCGGATGATCCTGAGCAACCTCGCGATGGGAGTGCAAGCATGCTATCGCGGGCCGCGGCTCTTTGATACGCCACGGGTGCGGGACATGATGAAGAAACATGTCGCATGGTTCAAAGCGCACCGCGACATTCTGGAAAGTGACATGATCCACCTGCGGCGTGCCGACGGTCGTGGGCTCGATGGGATGCTCCATGTGAACCCGGGTTTGAAGGAGAAGGCGATGCTGGTGGTTTTCAATCCAACAGAAAAGGATCTGGAAGAGGAGTGGGTGATCCCGCTGCACTACTCCGGGTTGGAAGGGAAAGCGGAGGTTTCGGTGAATGGCGGAGAGTCGATCGAGATTCAGCTCGATGGGATGAAGCGGGGGCGGTTGAAGCTAGAGGTGCCCGCGGGCGGGTTCTTGTGGGCGGCATTCAAAGAGTAGGGCGGAGCGTGGGCCCGTGGCCAACTCGTTCGATTCAGAGTGCAGAGGGTGAGGTCTGTGTCGACCAAACTGTTATGCCCTGAAAGTCGCCGCGGATTGGGTCAGGAACGGCAGTTCCTTCGAATGATTGCAAAATGCCACCGGCCCCATCGCAAGTTCCCTTCGACGATCGGTTCCCTAGAGGATGGTTTCACTCCGACTGCACCCTTGATGCTGTCATTTCGACTGCTTCACGATTGCCATCTGGAGAACATTGCCTATTTAGGGTATTGTGAAGTTGTTTGTTTTACTCCCCCTGCTGACGCTATCGCACCACTTGAACGCCGAAACCATCGTTCCGTTCGAGGAGGATTTTGAGTTCATTGCTCCTGGTGACCCGTATTACACGGGTTGGGATGATGCCAATTGGGAGCCCGGCCTTCCTGGTCCAGCCAGCGATGTGTTTCTCGCCCCGGTCTCGGATGAGTTCGGCCAGGAGTTCGAGTTATACGTCGAGCTTCAGAGCTCCGTGACCATCGCCAATTTCGAGATGGATTTTGGGGTCGATCTGACCACTTCCAACAATACTTTCACGGTCACTGGAAGCACCACAGGGTTTGGCTTCATCAGTGTCAACGGCAACGGCAAAGCAACGCTTGGCACTCTCGATGGCTTTGATTCCGCCACCGGAAATCTCACAGCGCAGTCTCCCGCCTACCTGGTCGACAGTGCATTCACTCCGGGCACCGCCATCCTTGAGTTCCGGAATGCTGATATCCGGATCAACGGAGCTGGGTTCAATCTCTTCGGACCCAATTCCATCGTTCGTGATCAGAACACCGGCCTCAATGCTTTCCGGAATCTGGAACGGAATGAGAGTTTCTTTGTCCTCGATGCCGGTTACACCCTTTCGGTTCCTGGCAATTTCACCAATGCGAACGGTGCCAGTATCTTCCTTGCGGCGAACCCCTCACCGATTGCGCCTGTCTTGAATGTTGCCGGGAACCTCATCAATGACGGGGTCATCCAAATGAATGGCAACACCGTCCTGAATGTCAGCGGCGGCTACAGTGGGACGGGAACCATCGAACTTTCCGGTTCCAACAACCAGATTTCCTGCGCTGGTGCCCTCGCCTTGGGTTCCGTGACCCGAGAGATATCTCCCGAAGAAACGGTGACTTTCCAGTCCGATGTCACCAATACCGGCGATCTCAATGCCCAAGGAAATGGTGGCCTCTATGATATCTCGGGGAGCTTTACCCAGACGGGTGGAAATCTGAATACCGGCATCTCGGAAACCGACACCTTCGTCCTTCGTGCCATGACTCAATTTTACGATGGTGGCGCGAGTGTCACCGGAAACGGGCGACTTGAAACCACCGGGGGCATCACGGCAGCCAATGGTCGAATCTTCCCGGGACTCTCTCCTGGTCGGCTCACCATGACCGGAAACTTCAACTTCCTCGCTCCTTCGATCCTCGGAATCGAGATCGGAGGAAGGAATCCCGGCACGGAATACGATGTGCTCGCTCAATCCACGGGAGATACAGGAATCACCCTCGGAGGCTCTCTGGAACTCACGATCATCGATGACTTCGATTGCGAGCTCACCAACTCGGACACCTTTGAGGTCGTCACCAGTGACCTGCCGATCCAAGGCAGTTTTTCGAACGTGGTGAGTGGAGCACGTCTCGCCACCACCGATGGTCTGGGCAGCTTTCTTGTGAGCTATGGCCCGGGCTCGTCATCTCCGAATACGGTCACCCTCTCGGATTTCGTGGCGAACCCAGTCGCGCAAATTTCGTTCACGGACTGGGCTCTGGCAGAGTCACTCCCTACCGGGAACGATGGCCCCTTTGACGATGCCAACGGCAACGGAATCGCCAATGTCTTCGAATATCTCGGGGGCTCAGCCAGAGGGGTATCCTTGAAGCTCGATGTGAGCCCGACCGACGGATCGATTTCCGCTTCAGCGGGTTTCGCCAAGTTTGCTGACAACGAATTTGCGGTGACGCTCGAGCAATCGACGGATCTCTCCCCATCATCATGGACAGTCGTCGAGAACTTCAACCTATCCGGCACCACCGCCTCAAAGAACATTCGCTCGGTCACCTTGCCGGGCGGAAACCCGCGAGCTTTCCTTCGGCTCAGGATTGACGAGGTTGCGGAGTAACAATGGTCGCTCCGAAACACGGCTAGTTGAATCATCCCTGGGATCCTTTCGGATCCGGGGTCTCAGTTGAAAGGCTCGATCGTATCAGTGCGGCACTCTCGCTGGATCTGGACCACTGCACCTTCGCTCTGAACCAAGGGACCAACGGTGAGGTCGGCTTTGCCAACCGGATGCGAGCCAATGTCAGCGGCAGCCTGTTTTCCGAGAACATCAACGGTTCCGGGCTATCGTTGAACGGTCTTGCGACCCGGCATGCGGATGATCCGGACGGCTACCTCCGGGAATCGATTCTCGAACCAGGCAAGGTGGTGACGCAGGGATTCGAGGCGGCAATGCCGTCGTTCGCAGGAGTGATTCCCGCGCAGGAACTGGAGGATCTGGTGGCCTATCTGAAGCAGCTTCGCTGAGGGGTGATATTTCGGAATGGTCCCGGCCCTGCATGGGTGCGACTGCTTGTGAGCAGGGTGCATTGCCTTCTACGATCTGGGAAAAACCAAGCCAAGATGACCGGCAGGCAGCCGGAGAGCCGGGGTAAGGCAGAATGTTTTCTTCACATGATGACCACCGTGCCGCGTCCGGCTTTCACTCTTGAAAGCTCTTGAAATCAGTCTGGATTTCTCTCATCCGGCATTGACCTCTTTGCTTGCCATCAGAAAAGCGAGGAACGGCTCAGATCGTCGCCGCCCTTGCTCCGTGGGACGGTCCTTGGTCATACTCCCATCTGTCACTCCGTGCATTCGATGTTGGAGTGGATATGACTTCTTTCGCTTGATGAATGCTCTCAGTAAGCTCTCGGTCCTTGGTGTGGCGCTGCTGCCGTTCGTCTCCAGCTTTTGCATGGCAAAAGTGCTGGATGCCATTGAGTTCGGAGACGAACAGAGTGGGGTGGCGCATGGTCTTGAGGCGACCAACAGCCAAGTGATCAGTGGTCGGCAAGGGCTTCCGGCGCAGCAGTTGCTTCCGCCTTCGACCGCAGGATGGAGGGGAGGAAGGCTGAGCTTCCGCATGGCGGTGAATCCGGAAGGGCAGAACTACTTCACCGCCATCTTCTGGGGGGGTGACCATACCGGTGAGCACAGTCGTCTTATGCTCTTCATCGACGGCAAACAGGTCGGCCAGCGGCACCTCGGGGAAGTCGATCAGCTGGACACGATGTACGAGTATCCCCGCTACCCGGGGGGCTTCCTCTATAAGACCCTACCGCTGCCGATGAACATGACGAGGGGGAAGGGTCGGGTCGAATTGGCGATCGAAGCGCAGGGTCCGATCTGGGGTTATGGTGACACCGCCGAACGCTTCCAACGAAACATGACGAAGCCCTCCCGGGGGATCTACGGCGGATTCGTGCATGACCACCCGTGCTTCGAGATTCCCGCTGGCGACGCCACGGGACACGTGGAGGAGACCTTTCCCGTACGCCCGACACCGGGACCGGAGGCCTTCGACAAGGTCAGGGAGCGGCTGAACGGTGAGGTCGACAAGTTGCTGCGCTCGAAGGGAACGATGAGCCATGATGCCATTCGTTTCTTCGCCCGGGCCTGTCTGGAGCCGTGGTGCGACGCTTATCACTCGAAGCCGGTCCTCGAACGCATCGTCGAGGCAATCGATGAACACTACCGGATCTTCGAGGCGGACCCACAGTCCGTGGAGAAGGAGTGGCACGGATATGGGCCGCTCGCCGATGGTGTGCGGGTCCTTGAAGGGCCGCTGAGGGGCTTCCTCAATGAGGAGATCGAAGGCACTGAGGTGACCCGGCGGGAAGGGTGGGCGGAGATGTTCATGGCTTCGCGCGATCGCAAGGTGACCCAGAGACGGGCGTATACGAACCAGTCGATGATCGTCGACATGAACATCTACCGCTGCAACCGGGCGGTGAAGGCGCTGAGCCCGATGGCAGCGTGGCCGGAGGACAAGGCGTTGCGCCTGCTGCATGAGTCCGCTGGTGTCGAACCGTGGAGCGGAAGCTGGGACGCCGACCTCACTCCCTCCTGGAAGCTGGGGAAGGAGCACATGCTTTTCACCGCCCAGGGACTCACCAAGGAGCTCGGCTACGTCGGCCACTACGGTGAGATCGTGATCGGGATGATGCTCGAGGCCTACGACTCAACCCGCCCGAGTCCGGACAGGCCCGGCGATCCGCGACTCAAGGCCCAGTTGATCAAGATGGCTCGGGCGAGGGGAGTGTTCCGCTATCCGCTCCCGGATGCCGACGGCTACCGAAGCATGCATATCGAGACTGTCATCGGCTGGCGGGATTGGTACTATCCCGGGGGGACCACCTACGAGCAAATGGCCACTGAGGCACCGATGGATGTCGCGGCTGCCACGCTCGATCCGGTGCTGGTCGGCTACAGCCAGCAGATGATCGAGGAGAACCAGTTCTTCGCATCGATTGGGAAGCGGGTGAAGTTGCGCGGATGGTCGCCGATGACCCGCCTGCTTGGAGCACAAAGGAGCTATGAGAAGATCAAGGCCCAACCGCCTCAGAAGAACCGGCTGCCGATGGCGTGGGACCAACCCGACTTCGTGTTCGCGGATCCCGAAATTGGCGTGGTGGCACTGAAAAACGGACGGGAGATTCTTTACGTCTCCCTCTATTGGCGCGCCCGTTATGCCATCAACAATCTCGCACGTGTGCATTACCTGACCCCGAGCACCGAACGCGATGCCACGGTGAAGATCGAAACCCGTTTCAAGGACAGCGGGTTGTTTTTCACCCTCCCGGACCAGACGAATGAACCCTTCAGCCGTAGGCACGAAGGCTTCTATCAATCGCAGGGCATGACGCTTGCGGTGGCGGGAGAGAAACAACCGATCGCGAAGGTGCCGGCCGATCAGCTCGACTACTCACCGGGAAAGGAGAACCCGTATGCCGGAAAGGGCGATTTCTACCTCATGCACTATGGCCCCTATGTGATCGCCATGAACTGCACCAGGGATGAGGTTTTTCAGTTCTCCGTGCCGGAGGAGTTCCGCGGAGTGAGGGATCTTGTTTCCGGGAAAACCTCACAGTCTTCGTCGATCGCGATCCGGCCGTGGCAAACAGTGGTGCTTTATCGGAAGCCCTGAGGCTCGGAGCGGTGCGGCCGCCAGCTGTAGCCCCGTGCTTGAAAATGGGCTGCTCCTTCCGGGCTCCTCCACGGACGTGTCTTTCGGGACTGATCTGGAACCCAGTTTGCCAAGTGGCGGACGATCAAGGACGGGAGAGTGGCGCCCGTGAACGCATCATCTGCCGCAGGATCCCAGTCACCGCCGGCGAAGCAGCAATCCCGCCAATCCGAGACATCCGAGCAGTGCGGTTGACGGCTCTGGCACGACCAGAAACTCTGAGGGGCTGAGGGTCGTATTGGTGAGGCGAACTTCATCGACCCAGCCGTCGAGGTTCCGCCGAAAGACGCTGGTGGATCCGGCGAAGTTCCCGGAACCGACGAGAAAGGGTGCGTCGCCATGAAGGACGCTGCCGCCGAGGCCGCCGATCACATCCTCGACCCGTCCATCCACGTACAGGGTGGCGACGGTCCCGCTGAAGGTGAGTGCGACATGGTGCCAGGCATTGTCATTGATTGCAGCATTGCTGGTCAGGGAGATGCCCCCGGTGCTCAGGGCGATGGTGGCACGGACCGCACCGGGCTGCAGGTTCGATCCCGCAGAGGAGGACTGGTCGACACTGATCCCGTAGGAGGAGAGGAACGAACCACTGCTCGTGGATCGAAGCTTGTGGGCGATGTACTGGCTGTTGGGCCCGACCGTGCCGACGGTGTTGGTATACTGGGTGGGGACCCTCACGAAGGCTTCAAGCGTGAAGGTCTGCAGTTCGAATGCCGCGTTGTGGGAAACGGAGACGTAATCAAAATCCGCCGTCGCATTCAGGGCGCTGGATCCCGCGTCATCGCTCGCCGCGACGTTGGAGTCGAAGGCGAGCGCACCGTTGCCCGCGCCGTCGAGGCCATTGCCACTGGAGTCCGTGTAGTCGTTTTCGAAGCGATAGTGGGCTACGGTGCCGCCATGGAGCGACGCGTTGCCTAGCAGGAGGAGGAATATTGCACACCGCATACCCCAGAGAATGAGAAGGAACGAACGGGATGGGTCAATGCCTTAGCGCGACTACGACCCCCGGTCCGATCGACTTCTGGCGACAGCGTGTCCTCAGACCGGCTCCGGAGGAGCTACGGTGAGATAGCCGGATCGATCCTGCCGGATGGCGCCGTCCTTCATCAGCGCGATCACGACGTTCAGGCTGTCAGCGAGTGTGGCGCCCGAGAGATCCGAAATTTCTTCCGGTGTCGGAAATGGATCGCCGGGACGCATGCGCCCGCTCCGCACCGCGGCCTTGGCCGCGAGAACCAGTTCGTCAGTCGTGGCGCGACGTGAGTGCTGAATGCGCCGAAACATCGGGCTCCGATTGATGAAGCCTCGGGTGATGGAGAGTCGCCGTGAGGCGTGGATGAAGCAATGGGTCATGTTCGAGATGTGGTTGATACATGTGGGCTTTTGCTTCGGAGCGAGGATTGCGAAGAATCCCTGACCGCCCTTTGATTTCGGCCGGGAAGAACAATTCGCAAGCGACAATTGATGGAATGGTCTGAGAAAATCACCCACGGATGACTCCCCGGTCGACCGGGACCTCCGGATGGCCCTGTCGGGTCGGGGCCCAAGGAAGATCGAGCAAATGTCTCCGAATGCCGGGGAAACGGGATTCCCTTCCTTGAGAGTTTCGCGAAGGATTCCTGAAGGCCGCAACGGGGGAGCACCGTGTGTCTTCAAGCGTCTTGCCAACTACCCCACCATCAACGCCATGCGCTGCGAAGAGGGACTCTGCATGGCTGCCTTCCTGATGGGTTTGGTCGGAGTTGATCTTCGGGGCCCATGGTTTCTGGAACTGGCCAAACGAGGACGATGGGTTTCCGGTCCGGGTGACTTGAACCCTTGAATTTCGAAAACCGTCCCCTTTGTGGGTCGACTTCACGGGGCAGGATGGGAGACGACAACGCGGAGGAAACGCCGGGAATGATCACCGATGAGTTCGGTATCATCGATGGTGATCGGGGAGTCACTTGAGGACGGGGAAATCGTTCGGACGGAACTCCAGTTACCTGCCGAGAGATCAGCGCTGGCTTCGAGATGGTAGAGGCGTCCCGCTTTGCCCTCGAGGTGGATACGGCAGAAGGCGCTGGGCCCGCTTCCATGCGTGGTGAGATGGATCTTCAGGGAGTCGCTGGCATCGTCCGGATGATGCCCTGCGATCATTTCCTCAAGATCGGTTTGGCCGTCGCCGTCGGAGTCGATGCTGCTCTCGTCGTCTGCATAGGGATTGCGACCGTAAAGGTTCTCGACCTTGTCGAGTGCACCGTCGTTGTCGGAATCGGGATCTTCGAGGTTGAAGAGTCCGTCACCATCCGGGTCGGCGGTGCCTTCGGTGGCGTCGGGAATACCGTCCTGATCCATGTCACCATCGCTGGAGCGGATCCAGTCGATCTCGACCGTGGCGGATGCCTTGTTGATGGGGTCGAAGCGTAGACTGCTGATCGTTTCGTCGTTCCATTCGGAGTGTCCGGCATGGTCGAGGGTGACCAACTGCCAGGTGTCGGAAGGACTATAGCTTTGTGAGATAATTCGTGATTCGCTGAAGTTCGGGGCACCAAGGCGAGCCCAGTAGCACTGGAGGCTACCTGATTTGCTGGAGCGCATCTTGACGTGAATCGCGGGGACGGAGCTGCCGGGGAAGTGGAATCCATCCTGCCAGAAGTAGCCGTCACCACCGGTGGTGACCGTGGTCAGAAATCCGCCGTTTGCCTGAAGGTTTGATAGTTGAGTATTGTGATTGGAGAATCCTTCGAGGTCGGTCTCGAATTCGAAGCCGAGATCGATGGGGTGGTAGGGATCGCGTCCCCGGGCAAGCTCCCAATCATCTCGTTTGTTGTCGCCATCGGAGTCGGTGTCCTCCTCGTTGTTGAGTCCGTCGCCGTCGAGGTCGCCGGGAGGTTCATCGACGTTGAGAATGCCGTCGTTATCGAGGTCGGGGGAAAATGAAACGCTGTAAGGAGCGGAGGACGAGTGGATCAACTCGATCTGGAGCAGCTCGATGGTTTGAGGAAGGGACGACCCGAGGGAACTCCAATCGCTTTCGCGGCAGCGAATGACGAGCCCCACGACTTCGTCGAGCGAACCGGGGGGAGCGATCGATCCGAGGCGGATGTTGTCGCTGTCAGTGGGATCAAAAACACCGATGGAAAACTCGCCTTCACTTTGGTCGACGACGAGGATCTCTGAACGGGGGCCGCTAAACGAAAGGTTCATGGCGTCGTAGTCGGCCCAGATCTGGCGGGGAAAATTCAGTCGATACTCAGCGACTTCATCGAGCCCGTCGCCGTCGCTGGTGACGGTCCACGCGATTCGGTCGTCGGTGGCGTCGAACGGACCAGTGCCCGGGCCAGAGCTGGTGGCGATGACGGGGGAGACGGTCAGTCCATCGGGAGAAGTGGCGGAGCCGCGGTTGTCGACGCCCATCTCGAAGTCGGCAAGGGTCACGCGGTCGGTGCGGCCGGAGGAATTGGCCCCGCCGGAGAATTGGCAGAGGCGGATGCTGGAGCTGCGCGAGCTGAAGTCGTTTCCAAATTGAGGGTTGTAGCCGCCATTGTCGCCGATGAGCTTTACATGGAGGGTGTTGTCGCGGAACCAGAACTTCTCGGTGGTTGATGATTCGAGGTCGCTGAGGCTGGAGGCGGTGGGAAGGGGGGTGGAGAAATTGTTCCGATAGACGTAGGTGTGAGCGGGCATGTTCGGAAAGACCGCGATGAGTTCGTCGCCGTCGTCGACGAAACGGAGATTCACATCGATGCGATTGGCGATTTCCAGATACTGGAAGCGGTAGTTGAGGGGAGAGTTCACGATGACCGCGTTCTGACTGTACCAGTCGTAGGTCTGTTGGTTGTAGGCGGCGGGTCCGTCGGAGCGGTGGGCATAGATGGGCGTGCCGGAATACTGAGGCCACCTGTTGTCGAGGCGGAGGAGGCCGTAGTGTTCGTTAGGGCAGAGCCAGGCCCCCCATTCCGGGACGAGGGTCGCGGAGGCTTCCCGGTTGAAGTCCTCGGTGAGACGACCGGAGTAGTTGTCCGGGATGTCCGGGGTGAGGCGGGTGCCGGGTGTGCCGGTGATGCTGCCATCGCGGTCGATAAGACCGGAACTCCACATGTAGTCCCGCCACGCGGCGGGCGTGAAGTCGACCTTGTTGGCAAAGGAGATGGCGGGGTCGAAGGTGATGCCTTCGGCGAAGTGGACGGTGCTCTTCTGGGCGGCACCGTTGGTTTGGAGGGCGGGGTCGATGTCGTCGAAGCCGGCAAAGTGGACGTTCACGATACCGCAGGGGCCGTCATAGATACTGTGGCCCCGCATCTGGGTGCGGCGGGAGGGAAGCGGGAGTGAGTAGCCGTAGGAGAGTTCGGTAGCCGTCTGGGGATTGCCGATGTTGGCGCTGCGACCGACGATCAGGGAATCGTGGAGGACCTGGTTGTAGGCGAAGAAGGTCGAGCGGCCGTTGTCGGCAAGGGCGCAGTCGTAGAGGTTGATGGAATCGGCGCGGAACCAGAGGCAGCGGTCGCGACACTTGAAGCCGGTGAAATCGCGGATCTCGGGGATGACGATCGGGGAGCCTCCGTTGAATGGATCGCTACGAGGTCTGTAGTGGCCGCTGCTGAGTTCGTGGGTGGTGGCGTCGATGCCGCCGTCGATGGCAAAGCTGGAGAAGCTGTTGGAATGACTCCGGTTTCCCGTGAAGGTCCCCATGGGCATTCTACCGGGTCTCATCGCGGGGCCAGAGTAGCTGCCGACCGGTGCGTCGAGGATCACCATCCAGAAGCCGGATCCTTCGGAACCCGCCGCCGCGTTGTCGATGAAATGGTTGCTGGGGTTCGTGATCCAGAAGGTGGAGGGCAGTTTGACGAAGTCGCCATCGATGGCGAGGTCGTGGGGCCGGACTTCTTCGCCGGGAGTGGGTTTGCGCGTGAGGATGCCGAGGTTGCGGCGGAACATGTTTCCGACTTCGCCTCCGTCCTCGAGAAAGAATCCATGTCCGATGTGATCGTAGCCGACATTCCCTTCGATGAGGGCGTTGTCGGTATTGTGCACCGTGACGACGCGATTGAAGGAACGATGAATGCCACAGTTCTTGAGGTACTGCCCCGCCACATTTCCGGCGTTGTGCCAGTGGAAGGGATAGCGGGCGAGGATGGACTTCTGACCAAGGCGGTAGAGCTCGACACTGTCGAAGTACACTTCGGATCCGGGCATGGCCATGAGGTGTCCTCCGAAGCCGTCGCTTTCTGAAGCAGCATTTCCCTGGATGAGGATGTTGCGGGAAAGCAGTCCGACCTCGGCGCGTTCGTCGAGAGTGTGGAGGTCGGTGCCATCGTCGTAGTGCTGGAGGGTGCCCCAGTGCATGTAGGAAAGGCCACTGCTGAAGTTGATGGTGAGTCCGTCCGGATCCACCGAGGTGATGGTTCGCTTTTCAGCCTGATGAGCATCGAAATCCGTGGATGCGATGATGATCTCGTCGCCGGTGCTCCAGTCCACAGGCTCCTTCAATGTGATGTCGGTTGCTCCGGCTTCGGCGGTGGCACCAAGCTGGGTCCAGCTCAGTTTTTCGATGCCGTGGACGTCTGCTCGGCCTCCCGGCATGATGCCGAAGAACTTCCCGCCCATCGCGCCGACGGATTCGCTGGAGAGCCCCGTGAGGGTGAGGGTGAAGTCCTCGAGATGAGGGCTGGCAGCTGTGCCGCACTGAAAGAGGCCGCCGACCATCACCCAGTCGGAGTCGAGTGTGAGATTCTGGCTGTCGATCAAAAGGGCACCGTTGACCGTGAGACTTCGGACGGTGGAGGTTTGATCGAAGAGAACGAAGGATCCGGCTGGGATGGTGACATCGTCGCCGGGCCCGGGAACGGAGCCACTGATCCATGTGGAAGGACTGGACCAGAGGAGAGGGTTGCCGAGATGTTCCAGCTGGAGGTCATCGATGAAGGCGGTGTTGTCTCCACCCAGGGGATTGAGTCCTTCGAGGCGGATGGTGTGTGGACCACCAGTGACCGTGAAGGTGCTTGTCACCATGTCGGCGTAGTTGGTGTCCTTCGGGGTATGCTGCGAAATCTCCTGTCCGTCGAGGAGGACGCGAAAGGTTTGCCCGGCCTGGTTGACATTGGCGCGTTGGGCTGCCTTCAGGTGGAGGCGGAAGGTGCCCGGCCCGAAGGTGAAGGTTTGTTCGACGAAATTTCCGGTGCCATCCTGAAGAAACAGAACCTGCTGTCCTTCCGGCGCGATCGGGTTGCCGGAAGTGAAAGCGCTGTTGTCCCTGGAGATGCCGGTGGAGCCACTGAAGGACCACGCGGCCCCATCCGGTTGGTACGCGAATGTGCCCGGCGAAAGGGCGGGGAACTCGAATCCGCCTTCGGAAATGCTGCTCAGACTTCCACCACTTGGCTGCGATTCTTGGTCGACTGCGGCCAGCGGCATCGCAGTCACGCCAATGATCACGAAGGTGATTCGATGAAGGGTCATGTGAGGAAGGGGCAGAAATGACGACCTCTGCGCCGTGAAGATAGTCCCAACCCAAACGTAAGAAACGTTTCGTCGTTATCAATGATATTCGCATGGTGGGTGCCGGATAGGGAAGAAGCTGCGTCACGCCGGGAGCACTGGCGGACTTGAGCGTCGGGCCAACGCCGTGTTTGAGGCAGTGACTCCTCCAAATGGAACCGACCCTTCCGTCGGGGTGGAAAGTGGCTGCTCGCCGAGGAAGCGCTGGAAGAAGTGGATGTCGGGGGATCACTGCTGCACCACCCTCATCTCCAGGATCGAACCCGGAAGGATGGAGGCTTCGATGCGCAAACCCATGGCGTCTGCACAAGCCTGCGCCAGAGCGAGACCCAACCCGGAATGTTCGCTTTCCCCACGAACCTGATCCGCCCGCCAGAAGCGATCGAAGAGATGAGGCACGGCCTCTTCATCAAGCTGGCTCGCTGAATTCCGGACGGAGAGGACGGCTTCTTCACTCGCTCGCCCCTCGGATACGACAACTTCGCTGTTCTTGTCCGCGTAGTTGGCAGCGTTGCCCAGCAAGTTACCCAGCAGATGAATCCACCATGCGCGATCCCCCTCGAGGGTTTGCTCCATGGCGGTCTCCACTCGAATGGTCACACCGCGATTCGCCGCGAGGCCGGCATGGTCCGACCAGCACTCTTCAATCAATGGATGAAGTGGAAAGCTCGTGCCGGTTCGCTGCGGGGATTCCCTCTCGATCCGTGCCAGCTGGAGCATCGATTGGACCACGGATTCCATGCGCTCCACAGAGGCCATGATATCCTTCCACGCATCCGGACCGCCCTCGTCCGGCCACTTGACCGCCGTCTCCGCGATCATCTTGGCCTCCGCGATCGGCGTGCGCATCTCGTGCGCTAGATCCGCACTGAATCGCTGCTCGCGAGTGAAACTGGTCTCCATTCTTACCAGCAGCTCGTTGAGCCGCCGCACGATCGGCTGAAGCTCGAGAGGAAGCCCCCGTTCGTCGAAGCGATCACGGAGCGAAGCGACGTCGATTTTCTCCGTTTCGTCGGCGATCCGGCGCAGCGGAGCGAGCCCGTCCTTCACCACGAAGCGTACCCAGAACCACGCCAGGGCGGCACTGCCCAATCCCGTCAGGGCCATCATCCACAAAAGACGAGCCAGCTTTTCGTTCACTTCATCGAGAGGCCTTGCCACGCTGACGAACTGCCCCCCGCGTCCCATCCCGAACTGATGGCTCGTGCACATGGCCCTGGTGCCGTCCTCCAGCGTGATGACCTCGGAGCGTCCTTCATCGATTCTCGGTAGATCGTTGGAAAGGGATGGAGAACGTGAACTTTCATCTCCTGTTGCCTGCCAGATCTGCCAATAGACACCCGGCCCGAGCACTTCCATCAATTGCTGTGCGGACGGCATCGGCGGACCGCCGCGACCCGGGCCGCCGCGACCGGGCCCGCCGCCGCCCCCCATGCTTCCTGTCGATCGGACCTGCCGACAGAGCGTTTGCAGTTCCGATTCCAATCCGGCCATCAGCCCGGCACGATACGACCAGTACACGCTGGCACCCGCGCCAAGCCAAAGCAGGGCGAGGCCCGCGAGGAACCATCCCGTCAAACGTCTGCGGATTGATTTCATGATGGCTCCTCAAACAGA
This sequence comes from Haloferula rosea, assembly GCF_016595525.1. Taxonomy (GTDB): domain Bacteria; phylum Verrucomicrobiota; class Verrucomicrobiia; order Verrucomicrobiales; family Akkermansiaceae; genus Haloferula; species Haloferula rosea. The sequence goes on along the minus strand of NZ_JAENII010000016.1, from coordinate 11,902 downwards.
TATCCCTGACCGCGCCGGGTGTGGATCAGCGGGGTTCCGCTCCCGGCTGCGCCAAGCTTCCGACGCAGTTGATACACGGTGGCATCCACCACATTGCTCATCGGTGGGGAAAGCTCATCGTAGAGATGGGTTTCCATTTCGGTGCGGCTCATGACCTTCCCGGGTTGAAATGCGAGCACCTCGAGCAGGCGGTATTCCCGTGCTGTTAGGTCAAGCGGGTGCCCACCGCGAGTCGCCCGTTTCCGATCCGTATCCACCTCCAGGTCCCCGACCCTCAAGACGGTGGAAGGATGGTCGAAATGGCGTCGGCACATCACATCCACGCGGGCAAGCAGCTCTTCCAGGGCGAAGGGTTTCCCCAGATAGTCATCCGCCCCGCTCCGCAGTCCGGCCACGCGGTCTTCCACGGTGTTGCGAGCCGTCAGCAAGAGCACCGGGGTGCGGTTCTCTTCCTTGCGGAGGGTTGCCAGCACTTCCAGCCCGTCGAGCTTGGGCAGCATCAGATCCAGCACCACCGCGTCGTAGCTGAACTCCCTCGCCCGCCACAGCCCGTCCTCGCCGTTGTCCGCCTCATCGACGACATACCCGGTGCGGCGCAGTGCTTTCACCACGGCTGCACGGAGTCGGGCGGAATCTTCGACAACGAGAACACGCATAGGTCATTGGATTCCCGCAGTCTCTACGGGCGGCTTCAAGAGGATTTTTGTCACGGGCTGACGGGTGTGGAGGAACGAAGGCGGAAGAAATGGCGACGAGCCAACGGTGACCCAAGGGTGAATGGACTGCTTGTCAGACCGGTGGCGAGTTCATCCCAGGATTCCAAGGTCCCGGAATCCTCGAGGAGAAAGACATCTCCGCCCACCCCCACATCCCAGCTGAGTTCGGTCGCGTCCTCGGAAATGCGGAGCGGTGGAGCCGAGGCAGCCGTCGGCACCAGTGTCACCTGGAAGACCCTGCCGGATGATCCGGTGTTTCCTCCGTTCCCGGCATCCGCCACGAGTCCGCCATGGATGTGGCCGATCACCGTCGGTTCATCCAATTCTGACAGATCTAGTACTTTCCGGGCGATCTGCTTCAGGTTCTCCGCCGGGAAGAACTCCGCATTGGCCCCGAAGCGGATTTCGAGATCATTGCTCGTGATCAGCGGAAACCGTGTTGGAAGCCAGTGTTGGGTGAACGACCCATCCGCCCGCCTCACCACCAACGAGCATTGATTGGTGAACGGCGCCTGGTCATCACGAATGAAGGTGCCCGTTGCCAGATCGCGCTCAAGCACGGTGATTCCCCCGAAGAGCAGGATATGACTTTCACCCGTGACCCGATCGAAGAGGGATGCCTTCGCACAGTGATAGATCTGAAAGGCCTGCTGCAGTGACGCTGGGGCCAGTGGATCATCCATGCTTACCACGCCGCCTGCCTCGATCAGCACAGGCACGGTCCAGACCCCGTTGTCCGGCGTGAAGACCCCCGAAAGCGCCACCACTTTCTCCTCGAACAGCCCGGGACCGACACGCTCTACGATCGGCACCACGTTCAGGTCCCGGCGTCGGTAGGCATCGGCAGGGCCTGTCGGGACCTTCGACCCGGCAGGGATCACCGGCTGGCCGGAGGCATCGAGAGTCATGGTGAAGCGCCTGACTTGTCGCGTGTAAACGCCATTGAAGTTCGGGCGGTAGCGACCGTTGTAGTTCTGGCCGAAAACGAGTTGGTATTCATCTCCGATTTTCTCCAGCGAACCACCGGTGACCTGAAAGTAGGCATCCGCGGTTTGTTTGATGTGATCGCTGGCGAGACTCGTCTCTGTCCCGGCAGCTTGCTTTACCCAGCCCACCAAACCCGGGAGATCGATCGCGCTCAGTGTATCGTAGGTGCGGTGGTCGGCCACAGACCGCTTGTATCCATAGCCACCCACGATCACGAGGGTTTCGCCGTCCTGATGGAACTGGGAGTTCACACAGGAAAGACTGTCGACCTGATCCTGGCTCAAGCCACTGGCAGCCGAAGTCTCCAAGGACTTGTGCCACGATTGATGGGTTGCCGGGTTGATCACCCAGACCTCACGGTTTTCGTAGAGTGGATCGAATGCGTTCATCCCCGTCATGCCGTGCAGGCCATTGGTACGCCCTGCCAGAAGCACCCACTCACCATTCCACTCCGCCGCCGCGACCGAGTGCAAACTGGGTTGAGCTGCTGGTGCGAGCGAGATCTCTTGAATGTCGACCGTGTAGGGAATCGTTCCGCCCACATGAGGCTCATCAAGCGCCGTCGTTTGGTGCTGGCCGAGTGCCGTTCCGACCGAGACAGCAAGGGCGAGGGTGAAAGGAGGCAGGCGGTTTGTCTTCATCGTTTCAGGAGTTGGCTCTTACCGCGGGCCAAACCAGGCATCCACCGGTCCAGCCCATGGGGACTTCGTGTGCCTCCATCCAATCAGCGTGAACATGACGGGATGATGATGGCCCCCTCGATTGGGTCGTGGGATCCAGCGTCCCCGAATGGTCATCGAAGCCAACTTTTTCCCGCCCGTCATCTTGGCGACATCTTCGCCCGGGTAGAAAGAGGCCGAGCTTCAGAAACGCTCATCCACAACCATGAAAACCAAGACACTGATGATTGCCCTGGCGCTGAGCACCGTTGCCTCCGCTGCCGATTCGTCCCAACTCGTCCGCCTCTACGAAGAAGAGGTGCTTGCTCACGACCTCTACGTTGCCCTTGCCGAGAAGCACCCGGACATCCGCCCATTGCAGAACATCCCCCATTCCGAAGCCTACCATCGCGAAGTCATGGCCGAGATCCTCAAGGCCGAAGGGATCGCGATTCCCACCCCCGCCAAGAACCGACGCTTCGTCACCAAGGGCCTCGACAAAACCTACCGCCAGTGGCTGAAGGAAGGCAGCAAGTCGGAGGTCGATGCCTGCCGGGTCGGGGTTCGACTCGAGGACCACGACATCGCCGACCTGAGGCAGGCGCAGACCGCCTTCCCCGAGCACAAGGAGGCTCTCGCCAGCCTTGAAGCCGCCTCTAACAACCACCTGCGGGCATTTCACCGGAACCTCACGAGCCGCGGCGGGGAATACACCGCGGAGGCCCTGCCAGCGGAAGACCTCACCAAGATTCTCAACTCCCCGCAAGAGTGCGGTGGTTGCGATGAAAACTGTGGAAAGGGCGGCCCAGGCAACGCCAAAGCGGGCAAGGGTCAGGGCTGTGGCAAGGGCTGTCAGGGCGGAGCGGCCGGCGCGGGCCGGGGGCAGGGAAACGGGCGGGGAAAAGGTCCGGGTAACGGCCAAGGGCGTCAACGAGGCCAGGGACGGGGTCCCGGAGGCCCGGGCAGAGCGAACCGCTGATCGGTTGCCGATTCCAACCAACAGCGCCTCGCCGGCAGTCCTGCGGCGAGGCGTTTTCCGTCACCCATGGAGCGCTACTCGACCGCGGGCACCTCAATCCGCCATATGCCACGCAGGTCATTGAGCGAGTAGCCCTTCGCCTGATCTTCCGGGTAGAGTGCTTTCAGGACTCCGCGGGTTGCCTCATCCAAATCATCGGCGCCACCGTGGCACTTCAGGCAGACGGGGTTGCTGAGCACGATCGGCAACCTCACCACCGCGGAACCATCATCGCTGTGGACGAGTTGTGGTTTCGGATGGCTCTTCATCGCCTCCATGGCAGCCAGGTCATCGCCGTCGGCTCGCTGCGCCGGGTTGCGGGGCCGGTCGCTCAGCCGAACCATTTTCACGCCGTGTTCAGCGGCGACCTCCGCGGTCAAGCCTTCCGCCATGGAGGAGCAGACCGGGATCGCATGCACCGGACCACCCTCGGCCATCGCCTTTCCGAGTTCCGCCGAAAGGCGTTCGAAAGCTGCCGCTGCCGAAGCCTTCGCCATATGGAGAACCTCGGCGTCGGATCGAACCACCGGAGCTTCCTCCCGCGAACAGGAAGCCAGGAGCACCCCCATCAACAAGCATCTCTTCTTCATCCCCACGAAGCATGACGGCATTGGCGCACCCCGGACAGAAACTTTCCGTCGAAACCCGGGTCGACAAGAAAGTCGGTCACGCCTTCTCAGGGATCAGCCAGCCATGCACGCCCATCGTCTCCGATCCGACCTCATCGAGTGGTGACTGACCCGACCACGGCCCCAGACCTCACCGATTCAGCGCCGATCTCTTGAAGAATCACGATTGCTGGCTTCTAGGAAGGGTCGATTTCGAGTAATCCAGCGACTCACCCACCCCTACAAGCTGCATGATCTTGACCCATTGGGTACGTCCCATCCTGCCCGGATTCCTGGCTCTCGCCATCTTTTCCACCACGACTCGTGCTCAGAACGAGGACACCTCCGACCAGCCCGTCGCCACCAAAAAGATCGGCAAGTCCAAAGGGAAGAACCAAGACGAGAAGGCGGCCACTCTGGAGAACCAACAAGCACCGCTCACAGCCGCGGACTATGGTCAGTGGGAAAAACTCGGGACCCAGAAACTCTCGCCCAACGGCAAATGGCTTGCCTGTGAGATTCGGCGAGTCGATGAAGAACGGTCCCTCCACCTTTACCACCTCAAAGGGAAGAACAAGGAAGCTTCGGCCAGCTACAAGTACGGAGAGAGGCCTGTTTTCTCCAAGGACAGCGCTTGGTTTGCAGTGACGATTGGCAAATCGCCCGCCGAGTTGAAGAAGCTCAAGGAAGCGGGAGACAAGGCCCCTGCTCCTGCCGGGAAGACCATGAAATTGAGACGGCTCAGTGATGGCGAGACCCGTTCACTGGAACACATCGGCGCCTTTTCATTCAGTGCCGACAGCCGCTTCGCGGCCATGGAGGTCGTTCCCGAATCCGAAAGCAAAACCGGCAAGGTCCTCGTCGTCCGCGACCTCGAAACCGGTCATGACACCACCTTTGGCAACGTCGTCCACCATGCTTGGAGTACGGAAGGTGCCCTACTCGCCATGGTGATCGACTCCCCTTCGATCAGCAACGCCCTCCAGGTCTACGACCCTGCTGATGGCAAACTACGAACCTTGGAGACCAGCGAGGAAGAGTACGCCGAACTCCTTTGGCGGAAGGATGCCATGGATCTCGCCGTGATGCGGGAAATGAAGCACGAAGAGAAGGAAGACGTCTCCCATGTCCTCCTCGCGTGGCGACACCTCGACAGACGAAAACCTCTCGCCTTCCGCTACGAGCATGCGAATGAGAAATCGTTTCCCGAGAAGATGTACATCTCAAGAGGTGGGCTGAGTTGGTCCGAAGATGGCAAGGCCCTCTACTGCGAACTCAAGGAATGGGAGAAGCGGCCGGCAACTGAAAAGACAAGCCCTGCCAGTCAGGGAGAGAAAGACAAGGAAGCCGCCGATAAGAAGTCAGCTCCAGAACCCGAGACCAAGAAGAAGGAGGATGCCAAGAAGAAGCCCTCCGGCAAAAAGGGGAAAAAGCAGGCCGCTTCGTCCCCCAAGCCGGCCCAGAAGGAGTCAGCGGCAAAGCCACTCCGGGAGACTCTTGAGAAAGACTCGAACGTTGAAGTCTGGCACTCGAAGGACCTGGAGATCATGCCGCAGCAGAAGAAAAATGCGGCGAAACTCAAGAACCCGGAGCGCTCCGCCGTGTGGTGGTTGGACAAGGGGAAGCTCATTCAAGTCACCAATGAGCTAACCGAGCAGACCAGCATCCTGCGCAGTGGCACGCACGCCACCGGAAGAGACTACACGCCGCACGAACAAGCCGCCATGTTTGGCCCCCGTCTCTATGATCTCTACCTGATCGATACCGCTACCGGGAAACGCAAGTGCATTGAAGAGCAGCTCAAATATCAATTGAGCTCGAGCCCGAATGGTCGCTACCTCCTGTTTCTCAAGGGAGGGCACGTCTGGTCTCATGACGTCAAATTGGGGAAGGCCACCAACCTCACCGAGCATCTTGAAACGTACTTCACCAATCAGGAAGACGACACACTCACCGAACAGAAGCGCCCTTACGGAAATGCCGTCTGGCTCCACGATTCCTCGGCATTTCTCCTGTACGACCGCTTCGACATCTGGAAGCTCACTCCCGACGGATCGAATGCCGTGAAGCTCACCCATGGTGCGGAGGACATGATTCGCCACCGCCTCTCCCAGGCGAGCTTCCACGAGGATGATGAAGGGGCCATCCATCCGAAGAATCAGCTCTACGTCGCCCTGTATGGCGAGAGAACCAAGAAGTCAGGATACGCTCGCATGCGCCTCGACCCGAAGCCCGGGAAGGGTGCCAAACTGGAGCGCCTGCTATGGGAAGACCGCGCCATCAGCAGCCTGACCAGGGCCGAAGAAGCCAATACCTACATCTTCACCAAGGAAGCCAGCGACGTATCGCCCGACTTGTTTGTGAGCAACGGAAATCTGCGCAAGGCCCGGAAACTTACCGATACCAACTCTTTCCAAGGCGACTACCATTGGGGTCACTCGGAATTGGTGGACTTCACCAACAAGAACGGCGTGGCCCTCCAAGGAATGCTCACCTACCCGGCGAACTATCAAGAGGGCAAGCAGTATCCGATGGTCGTCTACATCTATGAGGAGCGCTCGCAGAATCTCCACCGTTACTTCGTGCCCAGCGAGAAGCACCCCTACAACCCAACGGTTTACTCGGCAGAGGGCTATTTCGTGTTCCAGCCCGACATTGTTTACCGTCCGCAGGAGCCGGGAGTTTCCGCCGTCGAATGCGTCGTCCCTGCCGTGAAGGAGGTCATCAAGACCGGCATGATCGACGAGGACCGGATCGGCCTCATTGGCCATTCCTGGGGCGCCTATCAAACCACCTTCATCGTCACCCAAACCGACCTCTTCGCAGCAGGCATCGCCGGCGCTCCCTTGACCAATATGATGAGCATGGCGGCCAGCGTTTACTGGAACAGTGGACAACCCAACGCCCGGATCTTTTCCGAATCGCAAGGACGCATGGACAGGCCCTTCTGGCGCCACGTCGACAACTACGTGCGCAATTCACCCATTCACGGTCTGGATAGCTTGGAAACCCCGCTCCTCATGGCCTTCGGAGACAAGGACGGCGCCGTCGATTGGGGGCAGGGCGTGCAGATGTACAATGCAGCCCGCTGGGCAGGAAAAGACGATGTCGTGATGCTCGTTTACCCCGGTGAAAACCATGGACTGCGCAAGGACGAGAACATGGTCGACTACCACTACCGTGTTCTGGAGTGGTTCGGACATTATCTCAAGGAACAGAAAGCACCCAAGTGGATCACAGAAGGGAAATCCTATCTGGACCGACAAAAGGAGCTCGAGGAGAAGAAGGAAGAAGCGGATCAGAAAAAGACGCCAGCCCAGTCCACAGACGAAGCGAATGCTGCTGATCAAAAGGAAGCCAAACCTTCCAAGCCTAACAAGAAGGACAACCGAAGGCGCCGTAAGAAGGATCTTGAAAAGTGAAGGGAGTCAGTGACAGGGAGCAGCCCAGACTTGCGGACGTTCGTGAAGAGGCTGTCAGGCACGCCCATCGTCTCCGATCCGATCTCATCGAGTTAAGACTGACCCAACCGCGGCCCAAGCCCTCACCGAGGAATGCTTGAAAAACGGGGTCGACCACTGAGTTCCCCCTGAGACGACCGCCGCCGCCAAGCTTCTAATGGTCGAAATATAGGACTACCCCCTCCGACGCGAGAGAGTTTGAAATAACTGCCTCCCGAGGGGGTGATCAATCTCGAAATGCATACTCATAGAAGTAGTCCATCCCCATTTTTGTCTTGTAGTCATCGAGAAGATGATAGGTCCTTTTCCAGATGACGAATTCCTTGTAGACCCAAGACGCTTCAATCCTGATAATTGGTCTCCAGCCTTGCCAGCTAAAGTAGATTTTGATCCTTGGGAGATGAAGCCCCCATGTTTTCTTCCTCACATGTTCGTTGGTCAGACTCTGGAACACCGAGTTGAGAGCCCCGATTGAATAGACGTTGGAATCAGTCACCACCGAACTTTCTTCGAAGTTGCCACAGCCATCAGCGGTGGCCGCGTAATCATTCCCGTTCGTGTATACCATATTTACGTTGTCGAAGTGATTGCCGGTTGTCTGAATCACCGAGTAATGGTTTGGCCAGTTCTGCACCGGAGTTAGGATCGATTCCACGCTTTGACTTTGCAGCATGCCGGTTTGACTATAATAAGGAACAACAGCATAGTGCTTCTTGCCACTGAATAGGCCATCCCTTCTTTCGGCACCTAGTGCGGTCCTCTTGAACACTCTCGGCACCCCCATATCTATCAGAAGATGACTCTTCTGCGCCCTGAACATGGGAGCTGCGTGCCTGCTGCCACTCTGGCTGGCCACCGATAACACTCCGTCGTCAAAGCTGGGAACGATGAATTTGCCTGGCCAAGTCATCAGGGAGCCTTCTTCCAATCCGGGAAATCCGCTCGACAGAGTCAAGGTGGGTTTGTCTCCCTGACCGTAGTAGCGTTCCGCCCACTGCCTTGAATTGCTCGGTGCCAAGTCGATGAGGATTGATCCGAAAAGTGGCCCGAGGTTTTCGATGTTCTGCAAATCTGATTTCAGCCACTGCCTCAGGATCTTTCCTCTCACCGTATTTGGGCCGGGTATTCCTGCATTGGCGGCCAGACCCAAGGCGAATGGAGCCATCGGACTACCCTGATAGGCGGAGTTGAGGCCCACCTGGCCGTCCACCTTTTCGATGATTTCGTAGGCTTTGCCATAGGTCTCTCGTTCCGGACTGGTGGGTCCCCTGCTGGCCTCAGCGATTCCGAACATTGTGCTTGCGACCAAGCCTCCGGTGGAGTGCGTCACAATGATGATTCCGTTCTCTCCGAAACACTTTTTGTCACTCATCCCGGCCTTCCAGACTACGCCCTGATTGGAACCTTGGATCGCCTCGCTGATCTGGGTGAGGACCGCGTGGACGGCGAAGGGCAATCTCTGGTTGGCTGAATATGTGGCGATCAAATAAGAGTTGCTCGGGCTGGTAGTGGATCCGAGCCCCCTTGTGATGTGCTGTGACCAGTATCCCTCCGCTTCTTCGTAGAACTCCCCCCCTCGGAAGAAGGATTCACGGTCCAGCGGCCACTTCCCCTGGAAGGTTGGAGTCGGCTTCAGGTTTCCCTGCAGAGCCTTCATTTGCAGACCATGGATGTAGACGATATCCCTTCCACCGAACGGTTTGGATGGATCCAGCTTTGGTTCGTGTCCCTGATCACAGGCCTTATTTACCTCGTGAACGATTGGCTCAAGCTCGGATGTGTCCGTGTTGAATTGCACACCGAGCTTCCGATCCATGTCTGTGGTTTCCTGATTCAGCGCATCGAGCTCGCGCTGATCATACTCTCCCTTGATTTGATCGATTTCCGCTTGGGGAACCTCACCTCCCACAGAGAAGCAGCCGCCGCCCTCGTTTTCTAGGGTGGTAAGCCAGTCCAGCGAACCTAGGTCAGCATTTGGGTAGAGGTCCCTCACACTTCCATTGTTCTCATCGGTAAGCGTTTCAACTGGTGGTCCGGGTTGCTGCCCGCCGGTGCTAAGGTATTCGTCGGGAATCACATACTGCCCGTCAGTGACTTCGATCTCGCTTTCGGTTACACACTCCCCGTGGTCGATTTTGTGGAGGCAGATGCGATCCAGATCTACAGTTGCGTATTGGATTTCACCGGCAGGAGTGCTGGCATCTCCGGAAAAGACAGCAATCGCAATGCTCTGGAAGGCCTTGGGCGCCCTCCATGAGTGAAGCTCAATTTTCGTCCATTCGTTCATGACTGGTAGATTTCCGCTTCTTCCGATAATCTGAGTGTCTGGCCCCGGCTCTAGGCTCGTCAGTGTTCCATTGTAGGCGATGACCATCAGTCGCGGCATGCCGCCGACATTCTTTTGGGTCCTGACCGAACACTGGAAGTGATAGTGTGCATTCTGCTCCAGTGCTTGTGGAAGCCTATGAATGATGACGTCGGATTGATCGCGGACGACTTTCAGGGAACAGTAGCCGGGATCATCATGCCCTTGCGATGTTTTGAAACTCGGGCTTCCCTGGAAGGCCGCCCAACCGTTCTGCGTGGTAAAAGTGTTTTGCTTCACCAGATTGCCGTGACACGAATGAAGGCCCTCTGAATCTGGGTCTCCAATTTCGTAGGTTGTGACTACGAACCGGTTCCAGGACGACTGGAGCAGATTGCCCCGGCGCCAAGCAACACTCCACATGTATGCCTTGTTGTTTTCCAGTGTTAGGTCAGGAAATGTCGCACTATGATTTAGAGCGTTCGCTTTGGTAAGGGTCTTCTGATAAACTACCTGATTGTTGTTCAACGCCTCCTGCAGGCTGTTGCTCCCCTCAATACTCAGAATCGTGAGGGTAAATTGGGAACTTTGGCCTTGGATTTGTGGACCCCGAACTGACCACGAAAATTCCGGACTTAGACTCTGCAAGACCTGTTGGTCTGTTGGAACCTTGGCGTTGACGCCTATATTCAGGATCGGCTTGGCTGGAACTGGCTTGGCTGGAACTGGCTTGGCTGGAACTGGCTTGGCTGGAACTGGCTTGGCTGGAACTGGCCTGGCTGGAACTGGCCTGGCTGGAACTGGTTTGGCTGGAACTGGTTTGGCTGGAACTGGTTTGGCTGGGACTGGCCTGGCTGGAACCGGTTTGGCTGGAATCGGCTTGGCTGGAATCGGCTTGGCTGGAATCGGCTTGGCTGGAATCGGCTTGGCTGGAATCGGCTTGGCTGGAACCGGCTTTGTTAGTTCGACAACCCCTTTTTCTGGCTTCCCACTATCCTCTTGAGCTGAGGTTGATAGGGTAAGTGATAGAGAACCGATAATTAGGATGAGAAGGATCTTCATTTAATGAAGACACCAGACGGCAAGTTTCATTCAAGGATATTCGGATCTATCCCCGATTGCACAGTGGATATGAACCGAGTGCATGAGTAACGAGTTGACCGGGAACACAGGTGGCCCATTGGAATGGGCGCATGAAATAGGTCGGTCCCGTTTGGAGCTGAATTTGAAGGCTTTTCGGTAGTTTGGCCGGTTAGAAAACTCCATGAATTCATGGAGGCTTTTCGTCTTCATTCGGTAGCTCGAGGTTCGCTTCGATCCAGTCGAAAGTTGATTTGTATTTAGCTAGCCAGTTTTAGGAGCAAGACCATTCGATGCGCTCGTCTTCGAGGTTTTCCGGCGTCATGACGAAACGCTCTCGTGCAAATATCAAAGGGGTTTATCTCGAAGGAGTTGGTCTCGTTTTTCGAGCACAAGAACTGAGGAGAAGTAACGTTGGCTAACGTGGAGGTGATCAGGCTGGTTGCCTACTTCCCCTTCAGCATCTCCAGGTTGGCTTCGGCGAAGGCTTGGCCCATGAGGGCGAAGGTTTTGGCGCAGCCGAGGTAGTGGTAGCCGGCGTTGGAGGCGCCGCGTTTCCAGATGGCTGCTTCCTTCTCGCTGATCAGGTCGGCCTCGAATTTCTTGAGGTATTCCTTTTGCGCCGCGGCGTCCATGGAGCCGTCGGCGTTGGGGGTGTTCTTGTTTTTCACGCGGAGCAGGTGGGCCATCTGCTTTACCTTGCCGCGTTTTTGGTCGATGGCGGCGAGCTCCGCCGACCAGAAGGGGGCGGTTTCGATGGCGGCCACGTTGCCCTTGAACTCCGGCAAGGACGCGGGTGCGGCCATCGCCTTGCGGAAGGCAAGCGTGCCGGCGTTCGCCTCAACGCCGCCCACACCGAGCACGCCGATGACGAAGGGCATCTGGGGAGCGTCGAGGTCCTTGCGGACGTCGCGGATGAAGGTGGCCATCAGATCACTGTAGCTTGAGTAGTCGCGGGTGCCGTCGGGCCCGTTGGGGTAGGTGCCGCCGTCGACGAGGTCGTTGAATCCCTGGAACCAGACGAAGCCGGAGATCTCATAGCCATCGGCGGGATCGTAGGTCGGGCAG
>NZ_JAENII010000015.1 GCF_016595525.1 Haloferula rosea | reverse complement strand
CACTTGTAGAGCAAGCGCACCACGGCGTAGTAATACTTGGAGAGCATATGCGAGTTCCCGATCACTCCGTAGTAGTTGCGATAGCCCAGCAGCTTGCGCCGCAGGTGCGCCAGGCGCTGGAGGCGGTCCCGTCAGCTTATGAGGTTCTTTGGAGGAGTTGTGGGCGAAGCAAACGGGTTGGGAAGGGTGTCGGGTGAAATGGGTGAAATGGTTGCGTGGGCGGGAAGTTCGGGAAGTGAAAAGTAGAAAGTAGAAAGTAGAAAGTAGAAAGTAGAAAGTGGAAAGTTGGGAGAGGCTCCGCTTGCTCTGGGGATGCGCGACGGCGTCACGCGGTTCGGGTTTGGCTCCCTGTTCGCTGGCATCGCTTGGCCCCTGACCCCTCAGTCCCTGACCCCTCGGTCGGAATGGGTTGGTGGATTCGATACCGAGTGGAGTGGCACGGTCCGGCTCCCCCCCCCGGCGAACGGGTCAAGCCATCGACTCCATCCTTTCGCGATCCATGCGGACGATCCTCCACTCGTCCAGGACGCGCGCGCCCATGCCATGGTAGAAGTCGATGGCGCGCTGATTCCAGTCGAGCACGCACCACTCACAGCGGCCGTAGTGCTTGTCGCGGGCATGGGCGACCACCGCCTCGAGCATCATTCTGCCGACCCCTTCCCCGCGCCAATCGGGACGGATGTAGATGTCCTCCAACCACAGACCGGGTTTGCCGAGGAAACTGGAGAAGGTCGTGAAATGAATCGCGTAGCCCACCAGGTGACCATCGATCACGGCCACCAGCCCGCCCGCCGCCGGCACATCGGCGAAGAACGCATCGCTGAGGTCGGCTTCGGTCGTCACCAGGATACCTTCGAGTTTCTCGAACACCGCCAGCTCGCGGATCATCGCCAGCATTTCCGGAAGATCATCCGCCTCGACGGACCTCACGTGCACCTTGCTCATGGCATGACTCAAACCCACCAGCCGGGCGGTGGAAACCATGGAGTGCGATGAAGCCGGATTCGCGATGTGCGAAGCTCAGTGCAAGCTGCGGAGGTGACCGCGCAACTGCTCGAGTTCATCCATCAGCTTGAGTATGAGCCGGAGGCCCGCTTCATTGACCTCACAGGTCCGCTGCAAGTGCTGGATCTGGCGCAGGGTGCGCAGATCCTCATCGTCGAGCACCGGCTCGTCCTCAGCTTCCGCCTTGCCGCGGATCAGACCCTCTTCTTTGAAATGGAGGATGGTTTCCGTATCCACCCCGGTCAGGCGGGCGGCGATTTCGAGCGAGTAGGCCGCCTCTTCCTCCGCTTCGTAGATCGGCAGGTCGGCCTCGGGATCGGTGGGTCGGTTCATGCTTGGGACGGGGTTCGGGGGTTGAAGCGGGAGGCGGAGCGCAGCTTTTCCCAAAGCGCTCGTTCCTCATCGCCGGTATTCGTGGGAAGCTTCAGTTGGAGCACGGCATAAAAATCGCCGCGACCGCCGGACTTGCCTTTCGGCAGACCCCGACCGCGCACGCGCAGATGATCGCCGGCCTCGCTGTCCGGCGGGATCCTGAGTTTGACGGATCCATCCAGTGTGGGCACCACGATCTCGGCGCCCAACACGGCCTCCCATGGCGCGAGATCGAGCTCGTGATAGACGTCGGCCCCCTCGGTATGGAAGTCGGGATGGGACGCGTGGCGGACCCTCAGGTAGAGGTCTCCGGGTTCTCCGCCATTCACGCCGGGTTCACCCTGGCCGGGCACACGGATGCGGCGCCCGTCGGTCACTCCGGCGGGAATGCGAACCTGGAATGAATGCGTCTCGACCTGGCCGGTGCGACGGTCGGTGACCTGGAGCGAGATCGGCCGCAGGGCCCCGTGCATCGCCTCGCTCAGGGTCACAAGGATGTCTCCCTCGATGTCGCTTCCGCGAAATGCCCGCCCCGTTCCGCGCGGCGATGCCCCCGGCATTTCCTCAGGGAATCCGTAGCGGCTCGCCCCACTGAAATACTGCTCGAAGAAGTCACTGAAACCCGTACCTCCGAAGTTGAACTCATGTGGAGGCACTCCGGCACCGGCTGCGCCTCCACGCGGCGGCGGGGCCGCTCCGTGTTCTTTCCAGTTCGCCCCGAGTTGATCATACTGCCTCCGCTTTTCCGGATCACCGAGGACCTCGTTCGCTTCGTTGATCTCCTTGAACTTCTCCTCGGATACCGCCTTGTCCTGGGCCACGTCGGGGTGATGCTTGCGGGCAAGCTTGCGGAACGCCTTCTTGATTTCATCCGGGCTCGCATCCCGCGAAACCCCGAGAATTCGGTAGTAGTCTTTGAAGTCGGCGGACATCGGATCGGGCAGGGTGATGGACCTCCAGCGTCCTTAGTAGTTCACGGCACACCGCTGGAGGATTACCTCAAGGATGGATGAAGCACCGCCCCAAGGCAAGGGGGCAGTTGGAGCCAGCGACCCACCCGGACCGTCAGTGATGCTGGGTGATGATGCCGACGATGCTGGTGTCACTCAGCTCATCGAGGTCCCTCATCACATCATCGACCCGGCAGATGCGGGCGCAAGGATGCCCTCCTCAACCACCTCCTCGGACTGCATATCCTGCACGACAAATTCTGCTGACCACGGCTGGCCGAATCAGGTCCCATGCGTTAGAGACATGCCATCACTCGGTATCCTTACAACGTATCGGCCCATGACACCCTCGGCTTCCGCTGGCTGAATATCGCCCTCGGCCTGTTCCCGGCCTTGTCGGGCATCGCCCTGTACGCGCTCTGGGCCGAAAGGGTCATCAGATTTTCCCTCGGACCCCTCGATCCCTTCCTCCTGCTCCTCATCGCCTGGGTGATCTCCCTGATCGGGATCGTCGTCCTCCAGGCCTATCTCGAGCTCAAGGTCCGCTACCGCGGCACCCGCCCCCAGCGGACCTTCCTGCGCAGTTGCCTGTTCTTCCTCGTCCTCCAGGGAGCCCTCATCCCCGGCACCGTCCTCGTGCTTTCCTTTTTCGCCGTGGTCGTGCTCTCCATCGTGCGCCTGATCTGACCTGCGTCCTGCGGCCCCCCCTTCGCGCCGCCCCGATAGCCCGCTGCCGCGCCCCATTGGCGAAACATCCGGCCCGCGGGCGACGTATCGGCCCGTCCTGCCGGTAGCCTTGCGTTGTTTGCATGCTTCGATAAGCTTTCCTGCGCCTCGATATGAAGTTTTCCACCTTGATCCCAGCCGCCGTCCTCCTGACCGCGCTCCCTGCCATTGCCCAGGAGGAGGCCGCAACGGACCAGCCCGGAGGCTTCACCGAGCTCGATTTCATGCAGATCATCGATCAGGGCGGGATCATGATGTATCCCCTCGCCCTGCTGTCGGTGGTGGCGATGGTCCTCATCCTCCTCTACCTCATGACCATCCGCCGCAATACGGTGGTCAGCGACCGTTTCATGAACACCGCCGAGGCCATGATCCGGAAACGCGATTTCCTCGGCCTGATCGGCTACTGCCACCGCCAGAACCAGTGCATGGCGCGCATCACCCAGAAGAGCTTGGAATTCATGACCAAGAACAGCTCGTCGACCTTCGGCGAGATCCGGGAAATCGCGGAATCCGAGGGCTCACGCCAAGCCGGCATGCTCAGCTCCCGCATCACCTACCTGTCCGACATCGGCTCGATCGCCCCGATGATCGGCCTGCTCGGCACCGTGCTGGGCATGATCAAGTCCTTCCTCGAGATCTCCACCTACGCCGGAGTGAAACAGATGGGCCTCGCTTCCGGCGTGTCCGAAGCACTCGTCACCACCGCCACCGGCCTCGCGATCGGCATTCCCTCCCTCGTCTTCTACTCCATCTTCCGTGGCCGGGTGCAGAAATACGTGTCCGAGCTGGAGGCCGCCACCACCCACCTGATGGCCATGCTCCACGCCCAGGTGCAGCGTCAGGCCCCCGCCCAGTCGCCGCCGGCCCAGCAACCACGCCGCGCCGACGAATACGCCATGCCCGTCCCTTCCCCGCTGTCCGATGATCGGCCGGACCTTCACGGCATCTGATGAAATTTCAGACACGAGAGCCCCAGAATACGGGGATGCAGATCGCACCGATGATCGACATCGTGTTCCTGCTGCTGATTTTCTTCATCGTCACCTGGCAGTTTTCGCGGGAGGAAATGGACCTCCGCATCGCCGTGCCCACCTCCGAGGAAGGCGCGGATCCCCAGCGCGTTCTCGGCGAAATCATCCTCAACGTGCGCGTCGATGGCACCGTCACCGTCTGGGGCGAAACCAAGAACAAGGCACAATTGAAACAAACCTTGTCCGCGATCGCGCTTCAGCATGAGAACCAACCTGTCCGGGTCCGGGGAGATGCCACCACGCCATTCCAGCGGATTGTCGAGGTGATCGATACCTGCCAGCAGGCCGGCATCTGGAACATCTCCTTCGCCACCGAAAAGCCACGACCTTCCGAGTAGGCAGCCCTGTGGCTTGCAAATACCGGATCATCCGTGAAACTCCGACCATGCGCCGCCTCGCCGCGATTCTCCTGCTCGTCCCTGCCTCCCTCGTGGCCCAGGCACCCCGAGCCCAGCCCGTCGACCCCGCCCTGCAGAGGGACGCGGGCCAGGATTGGTTCCAACACGGGCGCAACGTCTACGAATCCGCGAAACGCTCGACCGGAGCCACCCAGTTCGACCTCTATGGCCGCTCCATCGAGATTTTCACCCGCTACCTGAACGACTTCCCCCGCCACGCCAATGCCGAAGCCGCTTGGTGGTACCTCGGTCAGTCCTACTACTCGACCGGCCGCATCGAAGACGCCAAGCGCTGCTTCCACTCGCTGCTGAACCGCTTCGGCAAGGGTCGCTACGCCGCCGCAGCCGCCTACATGCTGGCCGCCGATCACTTCAACAACCGCCAGTACGCCCTCGCCGCCACCCTCTTCGACAAGCTGTCGAAAATCGCCACCAAGGCCAGCGATCGCCAGCGCGGACTCTACTACGCCGGCAAGAGCTTCCAGATGCTCCAGCAGGACAAGAAGGCATCGTCCTACTTCCGCGCCGTCATCGCCGATACCGATGGCGCCAACCCCTACCGCGGCAAGGCCATCGTCGACTACGGCGGCCTGCTCGCCGATGACGGCAAACTCGCCGAGGCCATGAGCCTGCTCGATCAGGTCGTGAGCTCGCCAGACACCCAGGCCACCCGCGGAGCCGCCGCGCTCAAGGCCGGAGCCGTCGCCGCCCGCCTGGGCGATGCCGACCGCTCGGACCGCTACTTCAACATCATCCTCACCACCCCGGGGATGGAGGAATTCCGCGCCGATGCCCAGATCGCCATGATGGCCGCACGCTTCGACCAGAAGCGCTACCGCGAGGTCATCCAGATCTTCACCCGCAACCTCGCCAAGAGCGAGGGCGACCGCGAGGCCCGGCGCCTGATGCTCGCCGCACGCGCCTACATGATGCTCGATCGGAATGCCGACGCGCTCCCTCTTTTCCGCGAAGTCGAACGGCTCATGCCCGCCGAGTCCGACTACGCCTTCGAGGCCACCTACTTCCGCCTGCTCTGCTTCTTCCGCATCGAAGGTCGCCACGTGCTCGATCAGGTCGAAGCCTTCCTCGACCTTTACGGGAAATCCCGCCCGCGTGATCCCAAGATCCACACCGCCCTCCTCATGAAGGCGGAAACCCTCTACGACGAAGGGAAAAACGTCGAGGCTGCCGAAGTCTATCGGGACATCGATCCCGCCATGCTTTCGGAAAAGAACCGCCCCGGCATGCTCTACAAGCGGGGTCGCTGCCTCGCCGAAGCCAACGACCCCGAAGCCGCCGCCAAATCACTGAGCGAATTCATCGAGGACTTCCCCGGAGACGAGAAGATCCCCCTCGCCCTCGCGGCACGCGGCCGCTCCTACGCAGCCATCGGGGACGTCGCCAAGGCCATGCAGGACTTCGACAAGCTCGTCGAAACCAGCAAGGACCCCGCCCTGCTCACCCTCGCCTACCTCGAAGGAGCCACCATCGCCAAGGAGTCCGGCCAGCTGGATGCCATGGTCTCGCGCTACCTCGAATTCCTCAAGAACGTGCCCGGCGCCGACACCGCCTCGTCCGCCAAGGCCGCCTACTGGGCCGGCTGGGGCATGGTGAAGACCAACCGCGGAGCCGAAGCCATCCCGTATCTCAAGAAGGCCCGCGAACTCGCTCCCGAACGCTACACCAAACACGCCGGCCTGCTACTATGCTTGGTGTACTTGGCGGAGAAGAATGCCACCGAACTGATCACCGAGGTCGGCATCGCTCTCGAGAAAGACTACGCCACGGAATTGCCCGAACCTCTGGTGCGCTGGGCCGCCGATCAGGCATTCAATGGCGACGACTTCCGCAATGCCGCCCGCTTCTACGACCTCATCGCCGACGATGAGAACCCCGATCTTGCCCCCAAGGAAGTCTGGCGCTTCCTCGGCAAATCCCGGCTCGAATCCGGCGACCCCGGCGGAGCCATCACCGCCATCGACCACGCCCTGCGGGTCGAGACCGACCCCGCCTGGAGGGCCGATGGCCTCACCGACCGGGGCAAGGCACTGCTCGCCCTCAAGAAATACGAGGATGCCACCAAGTCCGTGGAGGAAGGTCTCTCCCTTCGCCCGGAAGGCCGCGTCGGAGCCAATCTGCACATGCTTCGCGGCGACATCCTCCTCGCCGAGGGCAAACCGGAAGAAGCCGTCCGCTCCTACATCCTGCCGGTCCAGTTGATGGACGACGGCGACCGCGTCGTGAAACCCAAGGCGCTGCTGAAACTCATCCAGGCCCTCGAGAAGGCAGGCAAGCCGACCGACGCCCAGAAGTACCGCGACGAACTTCAGCAGAAGTACCCGAACTGGAAACCCTGACCGGCCGCCCCTCGGGACTCACCGAGGTTTCCGTCATCCACCGGCCGAGAGCAGCAGCTGCACGGCCCACGCCGCCGCCGCCGCACAGACCGCCAGAGCCGCGTATCCCGCATAACGGTCCCCCGTCGTCTGATCCGGCCGCTTCGCCGAGGATGACTTCGGGAAGACGATGAGCGCATAGGCCATGCCCGCCACCAGGCCACCTCCGTGCGCCCAGTTGTCGACGAATCGATAGCCGACCATCCCGATCGCCGCCGTCATCACCAGACCGGCCAACAACCTCCGCCGCACACTGTCCGGCACCAGCGCCGGATGCATCGACTCGAACACCATGAGGAACCCAAGCAGCCCGATGATGCCCCCGGAGGCCCCGATCGAAGGCCCCGGGAGAAACCGCGCCGATGCCTCACCCCCGACCCACGCAGCCAGCACAAAAACGATCACCATGTGCGGCCAACGAGCCAACAACTCGACCCGCCGACCGAGGTAGGCCAGCGCCGAAGCATTCATGAGGAAATGCAGCCAGTGCCCATGTAGAAAGGGAGCCGTCGCCAGCCGCCACCAGTCGGCAGCCGCCCCATTCACCTTCGTCAGCCCCGCCGTCCGCACGTCGCTCAAGAGGTTCCCGGGACCCACCACCTGCACCAGACCCACCACCCCCAGCGTCACCAACAGCAGGCGCGTGTACGGCGCGCGCTGGTGCTGCAGCCAGGTCTCGAAACGCAGACCCTCCACGTCCGGCTCCAGCTGGCCCTCGATCGCCATCCTCGCCCGCTTGCGCCGCTTCATCCCCTGATACCACGGGATGAACCCCAGAATCAGAAACAGCAGCAGCGTCAGACCCAGCGGCCCGAAGGCCATCAACTTCTGCTTCGCGATCAGCGAGTAGGTCAGGAACCCGACAAAGAACACGCCGAAGATCAGCATCTGACGCCGACCCTCCTCGATCTCCCACTCTGCCCAGCGCAGGCGCGCCTCCTTCAGCGCCGGCAGCAATTCCGGCAACTCCTCCGGCAGCACCAGATTCGGTCCTTTCGGGGTCCACACCATGTCCACCCGAGCCCCGGCATCCCCAATGATGCTCTCCGTCAGGTCCTCGAAGTCACGGCACGGATGACGGTTCCCCTTGCGATCCACCCATCCCCATCCCTCGCCCGCTTCGGCAAAGGCGTCGGGTCGGGCCCAGACCGGCTGGGAGCATGATTCATCGGGCGTCGTCATGGGACCTTACGGCTTGAGCGACGGAAATGACGCAATTCGCGCACCAAGATTTCCCGATGACACGACCGCCTGCATGAGCTGACCACCGTCCATCACGCCCCGCCCGTGGTACCGTTAGATAAAAGTCGGCCGCAATGGAAGCCAAACCATCCAGCCGGACCCATCAGCCAAAACGCCGGACGCGCTGAAACCGCACCAAGCCGATGTCGAATCCTCCCTAACGGAAGGATCAGTTGCCGGTCTCTTCTGCGGGAGTCTCCTCCACAGGGGCTTCCTCGGCAGGAGCCTCTTCAGCGGGAGCTTCCTCAGCAGGTGCTTCTTCAGCAGGTGCTTCTTCAGCAGGTGCTTCCTCGGCAGGTGCCTCTTCAGCAGGAGCTTCCTCGGCAGGTGTTTCTTCAGCCGGGGCTTCCTCGACGGGAGCTTCTTCAGCAGGAACCGGATCGATCTTGCCTTCCAGAGTTTCTTCCAAGGATGGAGTGGTCTCTTCCGGAGCAGGCTCCTCGACGGGCGCTTCCTCCACCACTTCCTCTTCAGCCACTTCTTCCTTCACCATCGTGTTGGTGTTCTCATTCTGCCGGGCGTAGAGAATCGCCAGGGTCAGCGTGAGCACGAAGAAAAGCGTGCCGAGATACACGGTGCCACGCTGGAGGACGTTGGTCGTGCGCGCTCCGAACATCTGGTCAGTCATTCCTGAGCCAAACGCGGCGCCAAGACCTTCCTGCTTCGGACGCTGCATGAGGATCAGCAGGCTGAGAAGCAAGCAGACGACCACAAAGATGATCAGCAGCAAATTGATGCTGATGGAGAGCCAGTCGATGGACGCGAGAATCATGGGGGCGGGAAACTGTCAGAGGTCCCCGACGATGTAAAGCGGGGTTTTCAGCCGGATTTCCGCCACCGAACCGGCGATTTTCACGGATTCTCAGCGCCCGGAGCGAACAATCCGGTTCTCGGCGTCGAGCACCAGCTTGACCGGCTCGATCGGAGTCTCCGTCAGCGCGAAGGCCATGATCGTCAGCCGCTCCCCCTTCTTGATCCGGTTCGCCGCCCCACCATTGATCAGGATCCGCCCGGTTCCCGGCTCACCCGGCAGCACGTAGGTCTCAAGCCGCGCCGCCGTGTCGATCGACGCCACCAGCACCTTTTCCCCCGCCCACAGGTCCGCTTCCTCCATCAAATCACGCGGAATCTCGATACTTCCTTCGTAGTCCACGATGGAGTCCGAGACCATGGCTTGATACAGCTTGGATTTGAGAACTTGGCGGAGCATGGCTGCGCGGACGGAACCACCCGCACCGACCCCGGTCAAGCGGGAAGCCCACCGGAACCCTCGTTCGGCCCGACCCCCGGCCCCCGGGGCAGCCGCCCGCTGAACCCACTCCCCCGAATCCGAACGCTCGCGGAATTTTTCGCATGAAACCCGCCCCCGAGGACGCTAAACCTTGCGCATGAAAACCCTCTCCGTCGTCCTCGCCCTCGGGCTGGCGCTCCCCGCCTCCGCCCAGCAGGCAGGCGCCGCCGCCGACTTCACCCGCAAGGCCGGACAGTGGATGATGTCCACCGAGGCCTCCAAACGCCAGGCCGCCTACCGCACCTGGATGCAAATGGGGCCCGACGCCATGGACGACTACGAAAAGTCGCTCGGAGTCGCCCGCAAGGCGCACAGCGCCGCCATCGACAAACTCTGCGCCACCTCCGGCCGCTCCACCAACCCCTACCTCGAACACCTCACGGTGGCCGAAGAACTCGACGCCGAGCGAGACCGCGTCATGCCGCTGATCCGCACGGACTGGAAAAAGGAGCCCAAGAAGATCGCCATGCTGCGCGAGGAGATGGAGAACCTCACCGTGCTCCACGAGAAGGCCGTCCGCATTGCCAAGGCCGACACCACCAAGCTCGACGCCACCGTCAACAGCCACCTCGATGCCCTTGCCGAGATCGCCCGCGAAATGGAGCGCTTCGACGACACCCTGAGCACCTCCGAGATGGACGATGACGCCCTCCGCCAGTTCGTCCTCGAGGATCATTTCGAAGCCTCCCACCTGATGAAAGCCCGCGAGCGCTTCATCAAGACCCGCGACGCCCATGCCAAGCTCGAGGAAACCACCGAGACCAACCGCAAGCTCGGCGGATGGTGCAGCGGAGCGATGCAGAACTTCACCGAGATCCTCAATGGCGAACGCGCCGTGCTTGGCCTGCCACCCCTGCGGATCGAGGAAAAGCTTTCCGCCGCCGCCGAAGGCCACTCCAAGGACATGGCCCGGCTCGGGTTCTTCGCCCACGAATCCCCCGTCCCCGAAAAGAAAACCCCGTGGGACCGCGCCCGGAAGGCCGGATTCCAGGGACAAGCCAGCGGCGAGAACATTTTCATGGGCTCCACCAGCCCGCAGGCCGCCTACAACGGCTGGTTCGCCTCCGACGGCCACCGCTTCATCATGATGGCCTCCGGCCCGAACGTCATCGGCGTCGGCATCGCCGGCAAACACTGGACCATGATGACCGGCCGCCAGTAACCCCACCGCGCGATCCTGCGCCAGCGAGCAAACGCCACCTCCCCAACGACCATCCGTTTGCCCGGCCACACTCTGCCTCCCCCGATCCTTCATCCCACCGGCCCAGCCGCTCAACGGCTCAACGGCTCAACGGCTCAACGGTCCAACGGTCCAACGGTCCAACGGTCCAACGGTCCAACGGTCCAACGGTCCAACGGTCCAACGGCCCAACGGGCCGACACCCCTCAGCCCAAGGCACCGCCTTGGGTAAACCGCCGTCCCAACAAACAACGGCCTGAAGGGCCGTGATCCCTGAACACCCCGAGAGCCCCTTCCGCAGCATCATTCGGCCCCAGTCCCGAACGGCACTGTTTCAAGGCGGCGCCGCTGTCCAAGTTGCAGGCAGACAAACCTGCTTCCTACCTCGTCTGCCTGAGGTTTACCGGGGGGTCATTTGGCATCCCTCCCGAAACACTCACGTCGATTTGATTGGGAGGCTGGGCATACCGCCCCGCTAGCTCAAGTGACTGACCAAGCCGATCCACCGATTCTGGAAATCGACCCAACGCATCCCCCACCTGGGAAAGACCCAAATAGATCATCACCGAGCTAGCAAACATCCCGCTTGCCAGAATTAGAGCACTTGTCTTGGGCATCTTTCTTTTTTGATCGTGTGTTTATCGTTTTTCAAACCTCGAAGTCCTCCCACACCTGCCCGGGAGCGTGCCTTCGACTTTAGGTTGATGGATAAATGGTCATGGCGGACTAAACTCGCGACAGGACAGGTGTTAGGATCGAACCCTTATTAATCCTTGTGACGGTTCTTGAAGCTTTCAACCGTGATAAGCTTATAGCTTTCGTCGAGTTGCGGGGCAAACTTCAGAATCTTGACCTCTTTACTTGTCCACTTCACCGGGGGTCCAGACATACTGCCTCCCTCCCATGAAATTGATCCATTCTCTTCGGTTACAGAATCACTACACGTTGAACCGTGATCAACCGCGTGAGTTACAAGCGAATGGGTGAGCCTCCATACGCCCTCTTCAGGTTTGGTTGAAATCGCGGCATAGACCTTCCTTACTGGATCGACCATGAATTCTTGCTTCCGAAAGCGCCCATCTTCAGTGCGTTCGATAATCCAGCGCCTATCCCAACCCATCTTCGATCCGCTCGTGATCGTCATCGAACCCCACCAACACCCTACGAGCTTGTCCTTCATCGAGTCTCCCGCTGAGGCCGTCGACGGGAAAGCAATAAGGATCACTGCGGCAATAAGAAGTCTCATTTTCTGGCGAACCGTTCTATCCTCATCTTCTCAAGCAATGATATGGAAGAGCCTTTCGAGGAAACGTTAGAACACAAAGACTTGATCCTACAAGAGTTCCGTCGTCGAAAGACCGCATATCATGACGGCATTCCTTGATGAGCCCTTCACCTTACCTCAGCCCTGACAGAGCATCAGCGCGCCCTTGATCCCGGCCTGCTGTTCGTGCTGCGGAGCGACCACGAAGGGGCGATTCTCTTCCAGAGCAGGAAAATAACCTTCGGCCCAGTCGCGGACTTTTTCTTCGACCAACTTGTGGAAGTCCTCGGCCTGGGAAACGCCGCCGCCGATCACCACCCGCTCCGGGCAGACGGTGGCGAGGAGCGTCATCACCGCCTGGGCGAGATAGAAACTCTCGAACTCCCACGCCTTGTGATCCGGCGCCAGATCCTTGGCTTCCATGCCCCACCGACGGGCGATGGCAGGCCCACTCGCCAGCCCTTCCAAGCAGTCGCCGTGGAAGGGACAGACGCCTGCGAAGTCGTCGCCGGGGGCACGCCGCGGCAGCCAGTGACCGAATTCCGAATGCACCGCCCCTCTCAGCATCCGGCCATCGATCAGCCCGCCTCCACCGATCCCGGTGCCGATGGTGATGTAGATCACGTTGTCCAGTCCATCCCGCTCGGCCAGCGCCGCGGCGTTCACGTCCGTTTCCAAAGCAATCCGCGCCGATGGGAAAGCGCCTTCAAGGGCACCCACGATCGAGAATCCGGCCCAACCCGGCTTCGGCGTGGCCAGCATGCGACCGTAATCGGCCCGATTCTTGTTCACGCTCACCGGCCCGAAGGCCGCCACGCCCACCGCTTCCGGCGTGCCGCGCTCGCGCAGCCATTCGATGGCCCGCGCGTAGGTGCCCGGCCCATCCGTCGTCGGATACCGGAACTCCTCGTGAACGGTGCCGTCGGCCTCACCCACGGCCACCACGGTTTTGGTGCCTCCCATTTCAATGCCTGCGATCATGACGCCATCCAAGCAGCTTCCGGACCTGTGTCCAAGAACCGGGTCGAAACGAATTGCGCATTTTCCATCAGCCTGACCGCATTACGCACTCGGGATTCGACATTCCGGCGCCGGGTCGCTAGTTCGCCCCCATGCCCGTTGCAACTCCTGCACAATACCGCGCGATGCTCGATGCCGCCCAGAAGGGTGGCTACGCCTACCCGGCGATCAACGTGACATCCCTCCCGACCATCAACGGCGCCCTCAAGGCATTTGCCGAGGCCAAGTCCGATGGCATCATCCAGGTTTCCACCGGTGGCGGCCAGTTCGCTGCCGGCACCTCAGTGGCAGACGCCGCATTCGGAGCCATCGTCCTCGCTGAAGCCGTGCACCGCCTGGCCGAGAAATACGATGTCCTCATCGCCCTGCACACCGACCACTGCCACCCAGAAAAGGTCGACAGCTTCCTCAAGCCACTCCTCCAGGCGTCCCGCGAGCGCATCGCGGAAGGCAAGGGCCCCCTCTTCCAGAGCCACATGTTCGACGGCTCGGTGGTGGATCTGAAGGAGAACCTCACCATTTCCAAGGAGCTCCTCAAGGAGTGTGCCGAACTCGACATTATCCTCGAGGTCGAAGCCGGCTGCGTGGGCGGTGAAGAAGACGGTCACGACACCTCCGGCCTGCCCGCCGAGAAACTCTACACCACCCCGGAAGACATGGTGGAAGTCTACGAAGCGCTCAACCCGATCGGCCGCTTCCTCTTCGCCGCGACCTTCGGCAACGTCCACGGTGCCTACAAGCCCGGTGCCGTGAAGCTCAAGCCATCCATCCTCAAGGATGGTCAGAAGGCCGTGACCGACAAGTACGGCGCGGACGCCGAAATGGACCTCGTCTTCCACGGCGGCTCCGGCACTTCCAGCGAGGACCTTCAGGAGACCCTGGACTACGGCGTCGTGAAGATGAACATCGACACCGACACCCAGTATGCCTTCACCCGCCCGATCGTGAACCACATCTGCACGAACATCGAAGGTGTGCTCAAGATCGACGGTGAGGTCGGCAACAAGAAGCACTACGATCCACGGTCCTACCTCAAGAAGGCCGAGCAAGGATTGTGCGACCGCATGAAGCAGGCATGCGAAGAGCTGAAGTCCACCGGCAAGACCATCTTCGGCACGGTCTGATCCGACTCCGCCTGCAAGATTCAAACAAGAGCCCGACGCCGATGCGTCGGGCTCTTTTCATTTCGGGAACCATGCACGGCTCCGGCGGTCATTCGCCGGGCAGCTCAACGGCCAGCCCTTCGTCCACGGCGAAGGCGGCTGCAGCGGCAGGATCCACCTCACTCCAGCTGGAGAACACCAGACCCGCCAGGCGCTCCCGGTCATCACCCCGGGGAAGCGTCCGGGCCCACTCGGCGGCCACCTCGGGATCGTGCTGCGCCACCGCCTCGGTGAACCCCACCACGCCGGCCTCACGCACCGGCCCCTCCTCGACCTTGGTCAGCCACTCCCCGGCCACCCGGTAGTCGGACTTCGTCCACTCACCGACCAGCGAGCTGACCTTCGTTTTCAATTCAGCACCCTCCAGGCGCTCGCCCGTCCATTCGATCCATTCGGCCGCCTCGCTCCGGATCTGGTGGTAATCGATTCCCTGGATCATGGATCGGACCGCGTCCTCCGACACGCCCGCGTTCTCCAGCCACTCGCTTGCCGCCTCAAATCCTTCCCGCACGAGCGGTCTGGCCATCTGTTGGAGAAGGAGCTCCCTCTGCGCATCCTCCAGGTCCACGCCCGGGTCCTCCATCGCCCGCAGCAGGGCACCCCGCTCATCGACCCCACGACACGCCTCCGCCAGACTGCTCGCCACACTACCGTCCAGCTTGAGGTCGAGCTCATCCATCAAGCGAAACGCGAGGGCCGGATCGGTGACCGACGCGCCGGCCACCACCGACCGCTTCGCATCGTCCTTCACCAACTCCGGATGAGCCGCCGAATGCTGGCGGATCCAATCCAGTGCCTCGAGCGGGCTGGACTGTGCCAGATTGTTCAATGCCGCAGAGACCACCCACTCCATTTTCTCTTCCTCCGCCATCAGGTCGCCCGACTCGGCGTAGATCGTGAGGGCGGCCCGCGGACTGTGCTCCGACAGCATCACCAGTGAGAACCCGATGAGCCCACTGCGCATGTCTTCATCCAGCTCAGGATGGTTACGAATCATCCCGACCAACAAGGTCAGTTCCTTCGCGTCCATACCTAACAGACCATCCATGACCTCGACCATCTCCCGCTGCATCTCCGGCCCTTCCTTCCCCTCATTCTCCTCGGCCCGTTTCACGAAGGATACCAACCGCGCGGCATAGAGCCGGACCTTCTCCTCGCGTTGCTCGGCTTCCCGCTCACTCAGCCTCCGCTTCGATGCCTCCGAGACCTCGTCCACTTCCACCCCCATGCTCCGCGCCTCGAGCACCAGCGTCTCGTGGGTCGTGCGCAGGGAAACCAGGCGCCGCTGGTCATGCCAGCCGATCATCCCGCCGGCGAACAGGATCACAAAAGAAAGAATCAAGGAGAGCTTCATGGGGGGGTCAGTTTCCGGATTCCTTCATCGATGGTTCCTGCTCGTCCGCGGCCTCGAGCAGTGCCGCCCGACTGTCCTCGTCATTCAACAGGGCGGACAACTCCCGCATCATCTCCGGGTCCCGGTTCGAGCCGTCGACCTCGAAGAAAGTCGTGACCAACTCGTCGCCCATCCCCTCGGCGTGGAATTTCTTCAGCAACTCCACCCGTTCCTCCCTCGATGTATCTCCCCACTGCATTCCTAGTATTTTACCCGTCACCCGCCCGAGCGATCCCGGTGCCTCCTCCGACACCCACGCCTGGATCTCCTCCATGACTTCGAGTCTCAGAACCCCCTGATGCCCCCCTTCCGCCATCATCAGGGTGAGGGCCACACTCTCCGCGATGTGCTCCCGCTCCTCGGCCGTGGCCTCGATCTTCTCAAGATACTGACTGATCTTCCGTGGGTCGCCCTCGCTCTGGGACGCCAGATGGCGGGCATGCTGGGCCAGAACCTCATCACATTTCTCCGCCGAAAGATTCGCCCGCGCCAATTCCGCAAGGCCCTCGAATTTGCCGGGATCATTCCACTGCCCGTAGGCCGACAGCACCTCGAAGCGGAGGCTTTCCGGCATCGTTTGGAGCCTCGCCGAGGCGGCATCCGGATTCGTCTTCAGGAGGCTCCTCAGCAGGACACTCTCGAATCGCTTGCGCTCTTCCTGCCTTCCATCCAGCGATCGACTTTCAAAGGTTCCCTTGTCGATTTCCTGATCGAACCACGCCATCGCCGCCCCCGCATCCGACTCCAGCCACCGTCCGAAACCCCGCGCAAGCATCCAACCGTGTTCCTCCCGGTCGAGCCGGTGGAAATACCCCATGCCCACCGCCGGATCGCGCTCGATCAGCTGGCCGATCAACATCGACTCCAGGCTCGCCTTGAGTCGCGCGCCCAGATCCAGCGAATCCATCTCTTCGATGCCTGCGATCAACTCCTCATCCGTCAGCTCCAGGATGAAGCGCTGGAGTTTCATCTGCGAACGCATCCCGTGACCTCCAGCCTCCGCCGCTGCCAACCAATCCACCACCTGATGCCAGTCCGCCCGGCCATCCGCATCCCTGCCCGGCCGACGCTCCCCCTCACCACCCGCACCCGCGTCGCGCTTGGCCCGCTCGATCCTCGCCTGCAGCACCACGATTTCCTCTTCCATCTGCGCAACGGCCTGCTTGCGGGAACCAATCCACCCTGCTGCCACCGCCACCGCGACAGCCGGCGGCACCCAGATCGCACCCTTCATCCCTCTACCCATACCGTGCATGATTACATCCCCCACTCCCTCAGGTCGAGAGCCAAGCAACCGCAGGAAGTGCGGAGAAACCCGCGTTC
Organism: Haloferula rosea; assembly: GCF_016595525.1. Taxonomy (GTDB): domain Bacteria; phylum Verrucomicrobiota; class Verrucomicrobiia; order Verrucomicrobiales; family Akkermansiaceae; genus Haloferula; species Haloferula rosea. The sequence goes on along the minus strand of NZ_JAENII010000015.1, from coordinate 98,639 downwards.
ACCCACCTGAAAACTCCCACCCACTCCGTCACGCGCCTTGCGCTCCGCCCGTCAAACAGGCAATTTGAATGCCCCACGCGAACGCACCCATGAAGCCTGCCGTCACCATCTCACTCGTCGTTGTCGCCGTCCTGACCACCGTGGTCATCGAGGAAATCCGGATCAAACAACTGCGAGCCGAAGTCCTTCGCCTGCGACAGATCCCCACGGATCAGCCGGTGAAGATCACCCCCGACGACATCCTCGCCAAGGAAACCCCACTGCCCGGCAAAAAACCTCTCGCCCCCGTGGATCCCACCGAGGTCACCGAGAAACCGGACTCCACCGCCACTACGGACACCCCCGCTGCCTCCCCCACGCCCGCCCCGACAGGCTTGCCAGGCACCCGCAACGTGCCCGCCGACTACCCGGAACCCAGCGAAGAACGAATCAAGGAAGTCGCGCTGGGTGCCTATTCCGACCTTCACTACGACCTCGGCCTGAACAATCAGGAACGCGTCTATCTGGATGACCTGCTCGGCGACCGCTTGGCCAAGCAACAGCAGTTCGCCCAGGCATGGGTCGGCGCCGATGAGGCCGACCGCGCCGCGATCGAGGAGCAGATGGCCGCCCACCGCGCAGAGAGCGACGAGGCGCTCAAGACCTTCTTCGGCCGCGATGCCGACTACCAGGCCTTCGTGACCTATCACGCCATGCAACCCGAGCGCACCATGCTCAGCCAGTTGATCCCCATGATGGACCAGCAGGGCGTGTCGCTTGAACTCGCCGATGAACAGAAACTCATCGCCGCCATGTACGAGGCCCGCATGGCTGCCAAGGGCATTGACTGGAATTCCACCGATGCCCTCAAGGCAGTCGTCGCCGGCGATGCCAAGGCCCGCTTTGACAAGGAGTGGACTGCCCGTAACGAATTCCTGGCCGACATCCTGCCCGACTTCCTCGATGAAAAGACCATCGAGGTCCTGACCGAGAGCCGCAAACAACTCAAGGAGACCATCATTGAGTCCCTCGATTCCGCGATCGAAGCCATCAACGGATCACCCGAGGCGGGAGACGAATGATGAATGAGCCCAGCCCGGTTCTGGCCTCATCTCGTCAACGCATCGGGCTTGCGTTCCTCATCGGCGGCGCGGTGAGCTTCCTGTGCATCTTCCTCTCCGAAGACGGACGCAATGTCTTCCACTTCATCCGCTCAGCCATTCGGGATCCCATCGGCTATCTGGACGCGGAAAGCTCCATCGTGCTGAGCACATTCCTCACCTTGTCGGCCGTCGCCCTGGCCTCGCCATGCCTGATCAAATGGCTGCCATCCAGCCTGCTGATGCGCGTCATTCTCCGCGTGTTCAGCGGCCTTACCGCGAGTGTCTTCCTCTATTTCTGCGCCGAATACGGCATGGAGGGCGAACCCGTCCTCATCTTCCTCGTCCTCAGCCCGCTGCTGACATTCAGCGGTCTCCTCATCGTCAAGCCAGACCCGCGCCCCAGCATCCTCGAGCATTGATCATCCCGTGCTGGTTGTTCCGCCTGTTCCATGACCCAGCGCCACCGCATCGCCTTTGCCCTCATGATGCTCGGTGTGGCCCTCTACGCCTTCTTCCACCTATGGAAAAATGGATGGGTTGTTTGGTTGTTCATCATCGATCTCGTGTCGATGCCCGAATATCGTGACTTCGCGACCTCAGCTGCCATCGCCGCATTCGTTTCGCTTCCCATCGCCATGCTCGGAGCTCCCTGTTGCCTTCCATTTCTGTCGCGCAGTCGCCTCCTGCACTTGATGCTAGCGGGTTTCGCCTTGTTTGATGGCCTATGCTTTTCAGCCCTCTGGATTTTCTCGGATGAATTCCGATCACCACCAATTCTTGTCCTCGCGATGACCCCGTTCCTCACCCTCGCTGGCATCCTGCTCATCAAGCCCGTCGAGCGCGCCGACATCCCTGAAAACTGATCATTCCCGGCTGGATATCGGGGCCTCATCCCCACCGCCACCGCCCCCCGTCCCGACTTCCGCCTTGCGACCCGGCGCTCCCTCCCCTAACTCCAAGCCCACATGGATCCGTCCGAGGCCATTCACGCCTATGAAACCCTGCCGCTCTTCGGAGTCGGCATCGCCCTCGGCCTCTGGCTGGTCGGCTTGCACGCCCTCATGCTCGTCAAGGCCGATGCCGTCAAAGGGTTCCTGAAAAAGTTCCCACGCAACCAGCAGCTGGGACAAATCCTCGTCGGCGTGGGCCTGATCTGGTTCTGGCTCATCGTGCAACCGGAAGGCAAAGGCGTCATCAACAGCCTCGCCATGGACTTGGGAGACCAGTTCAACGCGCTGAAACCCTACCTGCGCATCGGCGTCCCCGTCGCCATCATCCTCGTCAGCATCTCGATCAAGGAATTCCTCGCCGTGCGCGCCCTCGGCCTGCTCGGCCTGATGGTCGCCGCCCCGCTGCTCGAATCCGCCTTCCTTAAGGACCCCAGCAGCCGCCTTCTGGTCCCCATTTTCGCCTACGCCCTCATCATCAAGTCCCTCTACTGGGTCGGCATGCCCTACCTCTTCCGCGACAGCGTGGCATGGGCCACCGCCACCGACGGACGCTGGAAGGCACTCTGCTTCGGCGGACTCGCCTACGGTGTGGCCGTGCTCGCCTGCGCCTTGATGTTCTGGCGCGGCTATTGATTTCCCACCTGCCGGCAAGCAGGGGCATCCGACAGGTCGCCACGCCATGAAGTTCCTGCTTCCGCTCCTCCTCGCCGCCCACCTGCCCGGCCAGGACAGCCTGGATCCACTCGTCGTCCTGACGGAAAGGAACACCGCCCCTCCGCTCAGCGCTTGGTCGGTCGATGACATCGCCGCCTTCGCGCCGCTCACCATCGACGAACTGCTCGCGACCGACCCCGCGTTCTCCCTGTTCCGGCCCCAATCCGCGGTCTTCGCCAACCCCACCGCTTCAGAGGTCAGCCTCCGCAACACCGGGGCCACCGCCGCCTCCCGCACGCTCGTCCTGCGCGATGGCATCCCTCAGAACGACCCCTTCGGTGGGTGGGTCCACTGGGCGCGCTTCGACCCCTGGTCGCTGGAGAGCGTCCGCATCGTGCCCGCGGCCCAGTCCACCGCATGGGGAAACCTCAGCCCCGCCGGCAGCATCCACCTTCTCAGGCCGGACGTGCTCACGCCACGGGGGCTCATCCGCCTCACCGCGGGCGACCACGGCACCCTCGGCGGCAGCGCCGCCGCCGACCTGGTCTCCGACGACTGCCGCCTCGGCGTGTCATTCTCCACCTTCGCCACCCGCAGCGATGGCTTCCAGGTCGTCGATCCCGCCCAGCGCGGACTCATCGACCGCCCCCTCGAGCTCCAACTCGCCGGTGCCGATCTCCGCCTCATCTGGAAACCCCACCCCCACCTGACCGTCGAGCCCGCATTCTCCTACTACGACGAACGACGTAGCAATGGCACCCCGGTCACCGGCAACACCACCGAGGCCATCGACGCCTCCCTGCGTATCACCTCCGAAGAGGGCCCGCTGTCGTGGCAACTCCTCGGCTACTACCAACGCCGACGCTTCGCCTCCGTATTCAGCGCGGTGAATCCCACACGCTCGAGCGAATCGGTGGCGCTCAACCAGTTCGACGTGCCCGGCGAGGGCATCGGCGGGGCCTTCAGCATCCACCGCGAACTCAGCGACACCGTGGACGTCTCGGTCGGCACCGACCTGCGCCTGCTCGAGGGCGAAACCAACGAGGACGCAGGCACCTTCCGCCGCCGGCGGGCCGGGGGAGCGCAGGGATTCGCCGGGATCTTCGCGACCTCCAGCTGGCAGGTCCGCCCGGCCACCCGCCTCGATGCCAGCGCACGCCTCGACCGCTGGGAACTCCGCGACGGGAAACGCATCGAGCGCTCGCTGCGCACCGGCGCCCTCCTGAGGTCCGACTTCCCCGCCAACCGCGACGGCTGGGAACCCTCCGCCGCCCTCTCCATCGAGCAGCAGATGACCGACGCCCTGCTCGGCCGCTTCGCCCTCTCGACCAGCTACCGCCTGCCCACCCTCAATGAACTCCACCGCCCGTTCCGCGTGCGCAACGACCTCACCGAGGCCAACCCGAACCTCGACCCGGAACGCTTCTACAGCATCGAAGCCGGCCTGAGCTGGAAACCGGTCGATTGCCTGACCCTCGACGCCGGCGTCTTCCACCACTGGATCGACGATGCCATCGCCAACGTCCCGGTCACAGACCCCACCGAGATCTCGGAAATCTTCGGAACCCTCCCGCCCGGAGGCAGCGGCGCCCAGCGGAGGAACGTCGACCGCGCCCGCGTCCTCGGCATCCAGACCGCCGCCGAGTGGCGCCCCGACTCGCGCTGGACCCTCCGCTTCGATGGCCTGTGGTCGGACACCGAGTTCGTTTCCTCCTCATCCCAGCCCCTGCTCGAAGGAAAGCCCTTCCCGCAGGCACCGGACCTCCGCCTGCTCGGCACCGTCGGGCTCCAGGCCAGCGAGAAGACGAGCTTCTTCCTCGGCGGCGAATACGGGGCGTCCCGCTTCGACGACGCCCTCGCGACCCGCCGCCTTCCCAGCTACACCACCGTCCGTGCCGGAGCCAGCTGGCAGGCCACCGAGGCCCTCACCCTCCACGCACGCATGGAAAACCTGCTGGATGCCGAAGTCGCGACCGGCTTGAGCAGCGGCGGCATCCGCACCCTGGGTCAGCCGAGGTCGTTCTGGATCACCGCCGAATGGCAATTCTGAAGATTCCCCCTTCCCTTTCCCACGATTTGCATTCTTTTCCGTTAGCCCGGATCATGCCGGCCCGTAGCCCCTTTCACCTTTCTCCACTCATGAAATCCCTGCTTCTCGCCACTTTCCTGCCCGCCTGCCTGATCGCAGCCGACGAATCCCCGGACCTTTCCAAGATGAAGGTCGACAAGCTTTACGAAACGCTGTGCGCGAGTTGCCACGCCGCCGACCTCAGCGGCGGACAGGGCCCGTCATTCCTCGATGGCGAGTGGAAGCACGGCGACACCGACGCCGACATCTTCCAAACCATCCTCAAAGGCAACATCTCCCTCGGCATGACCCCGTGGGAAGGCATCCTCACCGACGAGCAGATCCGTTCACTCGTGATCTTCCTGCGTGAGAAGGAAAAGGAAGCGCTCACCAAGGGCATCGAATTTCCCAAGCCCGAGCTGGGCAAGGTCAGCAAGACCGAGAAGGAAGACTACACCATCGAGATGGTCGTGGAAGAAGGCCTGAAAATCCCGTGGGCCCTCGCCTTCCTCCCCGACGGACGCAAGCTCGTCTCCGAGCGCCCCGGTCGCCTGCGCGTCATCTCCGCCGATGGCAAGCTCGACCCCAAGCCCATCGAAGGCACCCCGAAGGTGATCAGCCACGGCCAGGGCGGACTGATGGAGGTCGCCGTGCACCCCGACTACGAGAAGAATGGCTGGATCTACCTCGGCATCTCCGACGGCTGGTGGGAAAAGGGCGAAGGGACCGACAAGAAGGGCAAGAAGAACAAGGACAAGGCCCACACCATCACCGCCGTGGTCCGCGGCCGCATCAAGGACCACCAGTGGGTCGATCAAGAATGGATCTGGAAGGCCGACAAGAAGTTCTACAGCGGCAGCGGAGTGCACTTCGGGACGCGCTTCGTCTTCGACCAGGGATACATCTACTTCGTCATCGGTGAGCGCGGCGGCATGATGGAGGTGCAGGACCTCACCAACCCGAAGGGCAAAATCTACCGCCTCTTCGACGACGGTCGCGAACCGAAGGACAACCCCTTCGTCGACAACAAGGACGCCATCAAGGGCATCTGGACCTACGGCCACCGCAACCCGCAGGGCCTCGACCTCGATCCACGCGACGGCAGCCTCTACAGCACCGAGCACGGACCCCGCGGCGGCGATGAACTGAACCTCATCCGCAAGGGTGCGAACTACGGCTGGCCCGTCATCACCTACGGCATGAACTACAACGGCACCCCGATCACCAGCGAGACCAGCAAGGAAGGCATGGAGCAACCCGTCACTTACTGGACTCCTAGTATTGCCGTCTGCGGCCTGGACTTCTACACCGGTGACGCCTTCCCCGGCTGGAAGAACGACCTGTTCGCAGGCGCCCTCGCAAAGAAGGAGGTCCGCCGCCTCCGCATCGAGGACCAGAAGGTCGTCGAAGAGGAAGTCATCCTGAAGGACTTCGGACGGGTCCGCGATGTGGTCGATGGCCCGGACGGATTCCTCTACGTGATTTTCAACGGTCCGGACCAGATCATCCGCCTCGTCCCGGCGAAGTAGCCGAGGAAAATCCGGCATCCTGGCGGAGGCCATCGCAACCCCGGCGAAAGCGCCGGGGACCCGACCATACCGGCCATCGAAGGCCGGAGGATTGCCCACCTCGCGCCCCGCTGCCGCGATTCCACCGTTGACCGATCGCCGATGGCATGGAAGTTGCATGTCCAACCGCTCCCACGACTGATCCTACATGCTCGATACCGCCCTACCACCCACCATCCACGAAAGCCGTCTGTCGCTCCAACGCCTGCTGCCACGCCTGCGGAAGAGTTTTCCGACTGAAATCGAAGGAGCGGACTGGGCGGCATTCGAAGATCGCCTCGAGCGGCATTTCCCCGTCCTCTTCGATCTCCTCTGGCAGGTCTATGGACCCAGCTACGACTTTTTCTTCCACGTCGAGCAGATCCTCCGCACCTGCGCGGAATCATGGCTGGAGCGCGATGCCGACCTGAAGAGCCTCGATGCCATCCGCGAAGGCCACGCCCACTGGTATCAGTCGAACCGCGTGGTCGGCGCCATGGCCTACGTCGACCTGTTCTCCGGCGACCTTTCCGGACTGCGGGAAAAGATCAGCTACCTGAATGAGCTCGGGGTGACCTACCTGCACCTCATGCCGCTCTTCAAGAGCCCCGATGGGGACGACGACGGCGGCTACGCCATCAGCAGCTACCGCGAGGTGGACCCCGCCCTCGGCACCATGGATGACCTGCGCGAGCTCGCCGCGGAACTTCGCCAGCAGGGCATGAGCCTCGTGCTCGACTTCGTGTTCAACCACACTTCCGACGAGCACGAATGGGCCCAGCAGGCGCGCAAGGGGTCGGAAGAATTCGAGAAATACTACTGGATGTTCCCGGACCGCGAGGAGCCGGACCAGTATGAGCAAACACTGCGCCCGATCTTCCCCGATGCCCACCCCGGGTCGTTCACCTACCACACCAGCATCGGCAAGTGGGTGTGGACCACCTTCAACAACTTCCAGTGGGATCTGAACTACAAGAACCCGGATGTGTTCAACGCCATGGCCGGCGAAATGCTCTACCTCGCCAATGCGGGCGTCGAGATGCTGCGCATGGATGCCGTCCCCTTCCTGTGGAAGGAAAAGGGAACCAACTGCGAAAATCTCGAACAGGCCCACCTCCTCATCCAGGCATTCAATGCCATCGCCCGCATCGCCGCTCCCGCGCTGATCTTCAAGTCGGAGGCCATCGTCGCCCCGGATGAGATCAAGAAATACGTCTCCGAGGAGGAATGCCACCTCTCCTACAACCCCCCGCTGATGGTGCAGCTGTGGAACTCGCTGGCCTCGCGCAATGCCCGGCTGATGCTCCATTCGCTGCCGAAACGCTTCGAGCTTCCGCAGGGGTGCTCGTGGGTGAACTACCTGCGCTGCCACGACGACATCGGCTGGGGCTTCGAGGACCGCGACATGTGGGAGGTCGGCATGAATCCCCACGACCACCGCTGGTTCCTCAACCACTTCTTCACCGGCAACCACGAATCGAGCTTCGGACGCGGACGCCTCTTCCAGCACAATCCCGTCACCGGAGACGCCAGGATCTGCGGCACCACCGCCTCACTGTGCGGACTGGAGAAAGCCCTCTACGAAGGCGACGAACTGCAGACCGAGTATGCCATCCGGCGCATCCTCATGCTCTACGGGATCATCTTCACCATGGGCGGAATCCCGCTGATCTATCTGGGCGATGAAATCGGGCTGGTCAACGACTACGACTACCCTGAGGACCCGGAAAAAGCCGGCGACGACCGTTGGCTGCACCGCCCCTCCTTCGATTGGGAAAAGGCGGAGAACCGCAAGAACCCCGATACCGTCGAGGGCAAGCTCTTCAGCGGCATGCTCAAGCTTTCCCAGATCCGGAAGAACAACCAGGCCTTCCATGAAACCCGCACGGAGTTCGTGGATGTTGGAAACCACCACGTCTTCGGCTACTTCCGCGTCCACGAAGGCCAAAGCATCCTTTGCCTCGCCAACTTCAACGACGAACCCGCCATCGTCTCGGCGACCCGGCTCCGTCAGCTCGGCATGCGCAAGACCTTCACCGACCTCGTCGCCGGCCAGTCCATCGTCGCCACCGAGCGGCTCGTGCTCGAGCCCCTCCAGTTCATGGCCATCCTCTGAGCGACCCCGGCCTCGAAAGGACCGCTACCCAGCGATCCAAGGGGAAAAGCGCCCCAGCCCGAATGGCGCTGCTTCAAGCCCGACGCCCCGCCCACCTGCCAGTGGCATGACCGTCCCGGTCATGATCGGACAGCACCCAGGCACCCCCACGCCCGCTGTAGTCTTCAGCAGATCGCAGATTCATGACCGAGACGGTCATGCCAGATCACACCTCCCGATCCCCCCATCCACCTTGAACATCAATGCCTTACCCATCCATAAACCCACCCAAATCAGGGCTGCTGACGCGAATCCCGGAGGAAAAATTAGAATAATTCTTGCTACGAATTAGAACCATTCTAGTTTCCGCCGTCCGCCATGGTTTCACGCGATCCAAATCTTCATCCCGACCCCTCCGGCAGCATGCCGTCGGAGATTGCCGGGCTCCGGATGACCCGACAACGTTGGGAGGTTTACCGCCTGCTCATGGAGCAAAAGGGTCACCCCACCGCCAACGAGTTGTTCAAGAACATCCAGGACCAGTTGCCGAACATCTCGCTCGCGACCGTTTACAACTGCCTCGAGGCCCTCGTCCAGCACGGCATCATCCGCCAGGTGAACTTCGACCGCGAGCCATCCCGCTTCTGCCCGAACCTCGAAGAGCACGGTCACTTCCACGACAAGCAGACCGGCTCGATCCACGACATCACTTTCAAGCCCGGCGTCAATCTGGCCGACGTCCTCGAATTGCCCGAGGGCACCGTCATCACCGACGTCGAACTCACCCTGCGCGGACAACTCCCCGCCTCAAACTGAGAATTAGAATTTCGAACTCAAGACTTAGAAATACCATGTCCCTCGTCATCACCGACCTCCACGCACAACTCGAAGACGGCACCGAAATCCTCAAGGGCGTCTCCCTTGAGATCCCAGCCGGAGAAGTCCACGCCATCATGGGCCCGAACGGCTCCGGCAAGTCCACCCTTTCCAAAGTAATCGCCGGTCACGAAGGCTACGAAGTCACCTCGGGAACCGTCACCCTCGACGGAGAGGACATCCTCGAGATGGGCATCGACGAACGCTCCCGCGCCGGCGTCTTCCTCGCCTTCCAATATCCCGCCGAAGTGCCTGGTGTCTCCAACGCCAACTTCATCCGCGCCGCCCTCCAGGCGCGCCTGCCGGAAGGCCAGGAGCTCGACGCCGTCGCCTACTACAAGGAGCTCTACGCCAAGATGGACCTGCTTGAGATGGACCGCAAGTTCACCGGGCGCGCCGTCAACGAAGGCTTCTCCGGCGGTGAGAAGAAGCGCAACGAAATCCTTCAGATGATGATGCTCGACCCCAGCTACTGCATCCTCGACGAAACCGACTCCGGCCTCGACATCGATGCCCTCAAGATCGTCGCCAAGGGCGTCAATGCCATGCGCTCCGAAAGCCGCGGCATGCTCCTCATCACCCACTACCAGCGCCTGCTCGACTACATCAAGCCGGACCACGTCCACGTGATGGCCGAAGGCCGCATCGTGAAGTCCGGCGGCGCCGACCTCGCGCTCGAACTCGAAGCCAACGGCTACGACTTCCTCAAGGAGGCCGCCACCGCCTGAAGCATCACCCCTTTTCCACTTTCTACTTCCCACTCGGCCCTCCGCGCGCAGCGCGGCACTATCATGTCCTACGACTCATCCACCACTCTCGACAGCGAAACCAAGGAAGCGATCGACATCGACCGCACCTCCGGTGACTTCAAGTTCCCCGAAAGGCACAAGTACGATGCCGGTCGTGGATTGAACGAACGGACCGTCGACTACATTTCGGACGTCAAGAAAGACCCCGACTGGGTGCGCGAGTTCCGCCAGAAGGCACTCAAGGTCTTCAATGAGAAGCCGATGCCCACCAACTGGGCGACCGAGGACCTCAACAACATCGATTTCGACATCATCCGCTACTACCTCTCCGACGGCGAGCGCCCGAAACGCTCGTGGGACGAAGTGCCGGAAGAAGTGCTCAAGACCTTCGACCGTCTCGGCATTCCCGAGCAGGAACGGGCCTTCCTCGCCGGCGTGGAAGCGCAGTATGACTCCGAAGCCGCCTACTCGAACATGAAGGAAGAGCTCTCCAAGCAGGGCGTCATCTTCGTGACCTCGGCGGAGGGCCTCAAGGAACACGAGGAAATCTTCCGCCCCTACTTCGGCAAGGTCATCCCCACCGGCGACAACAAGTTCTCCGCCCTCAACAGCGCGGTGTTCTCCGGTGGCTCGTTCATCTACATCCCGAAAGGCGTGAAGCTGAAGCAGCCGCTGCAGGCCTACTTCCGCATCAACTCGGAAAACTTCGGCCAGTTCGAGCGCACGCTCATCATCGCCGACGAAGGCTCCGAGGTGATGTACATGGAAGGCTGCACTGCTCCGAAGTTCGAAACCGCCACGCTCCACTCGGCCGTGGTCGAACTCGTCGCCCTGAAAGGCGCCAAGATCCAGTACGTGACCGTCCAGAACTGGAGTTCCAACGTGTTCAACCTCGTCACCAAGCGCGGCCTCGCCATGGAAGACGCCGAAGTCCGCTGGATCGACTGCAACATCGGCAGCCGCCTGACCATGAAGTACCCCGGCGTCATCATGAAGGGCGAACGCGCCCGCGGTGAGGTCATCTCCATCGCCCTTGCCAACTCCGGCCAGCACCAGGACACCGGCGCCAAGATGATCCACGCCGCCAACAACACGACCTCCAACGTGGTATCGAAATCCATCTCCGTCGGTGAAGGACGCTCGACCTACCGCGGTCAGGTCCACATTCCCAAGCACCTCAAGGGCTGCAAGAACAACACCGAGTGTGACGCCCTGCTCATCAATACCAAGAGCCGCACCGACACCTACCCGGCCATCACCGTGAAGGGCAACGACCACGCGACCCAGCACGAGGCCAGCGTCTCGCAGGTGTCCGAGGAAATGCTCTTCTACATGCAGCAGCGCGGCATCGACGAAGGCCATGCCATGTCGCTCGCCGTCAACGGCTTCATCAACGACCTCGTCCGCGAATTCCCGATGGAGTACTCCGTCGAGCTCAAGCGCCTGATCGATCTCGAAATGGAAGGCTCCGTCGGCTGAGCCAACCCGTAGCTGGAGCGTCTCGCTCCAGTCCGTGCCCGGAGCATCCTGCTCCGGTGCCATCACCCAAGGCCTTTCCCCACTTTCCCAGATGTCCAACGTCCTCGAACAACCCCTCTCCATCCTCGAATCCTCTCCCGAAACCGCTGCCGATTTCCCGGCATGGTTCCGTGACCGGCAGGCCGCCGCCTGGTCCCGCTTCCAGGACACCCCCGCCCCGACCCGCCGTGACGAAACCTGGAGATTCTCCAGCATCAAGCAGCTCGATTTCTCCGGCTACTCGACCGCCATCGAAGTTCCGGAAGACACCGGGTCGCTCATCGAGCGCTCGCAGGGACTGGAATCCCGATCCGCCCGCTTCATCTTCGTCAACGACACCCTGATCGAGATCGAATCCAAGCTTCCCGAAGCCGTCATCTGCCTGCCCCTCGCCGAAGCCCTGCTCACCCACGGCGATCTGGTGAAGGAGCACTTCATGCAGCAGGAAACCCGGCTTGGTTCGGCCAAATGGGCCGCCCTGCACGAGGCGCAACTCACCAACGGCCTGTTCGTCCACGTCCCCGACAACGTCGAGGTCGAAGGCACCATCGAGGTCTACCACTGGATCGCCGGTGAGAAGAGCGCCGTCTTCCCCCACACCCTGATCGTCACCGGTGCCAATGCCAAGGTGCGCGTCATCGACTACTTCAAGTCCGAGAACGAGGAAGACGCCGGCCTGTGCCTCGCCTTCAACGATCTCTACGCCGGACCCGGATCGAAACTCGACTACCTCGCCATCCAGGCAGTCAACGAGAACAGCAAGGTCCTCTCCATCAACGAAACCGGCGTGGCGCGCGACGCGACCGCCAAGAGCTTTGTCCTCAATGTCGGCGCCAGCTGGGCAAGGAACGAGTCACTCTCGCGTCTCGACGGAGAAGGCTCCCGCTCGGACATGCTGAGTGTGAGCATCCCCGCCCGCACGCAGGAATACGACCAGCGCACCTTCCAGCACCACGTGTCACCCGGTGCCTACAGCGACCTGCTCTACAAGAACACCCTCTACGACAAGGCTCGTACCATCTTCTCCGGGCTCATCTTCGTCGATGAAGGTGCCCACCGCACGGATGCCTACCAGACCTGCCGGAACCTCTTCATGAGCAGCGATGCCGAGGCCAACTCCATGCCCGGTCTGGAAATCAACGCCGACGACGTGAAGTGCTCCCACGGCAGCACCAGCTCGCAGATCGCCGACGAGGAGATCTTCTATCTCCAGGCCCGCGGCATCGACCCCGTCCGCGCCCGCCAGCTCATCGCCCGCGGCTTCTCGGTGGAGGTCATCGAACGCCTCGAAGACGAAAAGGTCGAAGCCCTCGTGCTCGGCTTCGTGGACGAGAAGTTCGCCCGCATCGCCACCGGCGGGGCGTAGCACCACCACCCCCATTCACCGCCCCGGAAGTGTGGTCAAATGCCACACTTCGCGGGGCTTTTCCGTGTCCAGGTCCAGGCCCGGAAAAGTTGGATCTTCACGGCTTCAACGAGATCGTCCGCGGCCAGCCGGGGAATTGCTGCGCGTCGGACCGGGTCACGTCCGCATCGCGTGGCCAGCATTCGAAGGTCACCTCGTCCTTCGCCTTGTTGAAGCGGATCAGCCCGTAGCCCGCGCCACGCGCGTCGCTTTCCGGGTTGGCGTAGGCATGCATGGTGATTTTGTTGCCGAAGCCATCGAGGAAGTCACCGTTCCATGGCAGCGGATTGTCCGCATCCGGATTTCCGCCGGGTTTCTCATCCTCCGGCCACCACCAGCGACCGTAGTAGTTGTTCACGCTGGCAGGCACGACAAAGGCCCACGGCCCGTCACGAAATTCTTCCGTGCCATGCTGGATCAGCGTCGCCAGATGCTGGTCGCCCGCGATGTGCACCGCGTTCGCCTGCTTGATCAGCGACACCGCACGATTGCGCCCCGTCTGCGGCCAACCGTTGGAGTCCATGTCGGCATGCAGCCGGTTGTTCACGCTGCCATGCAGGTGCGCTCCCCCGCAAAATCCGGTCTGCGAGAGAACCGCCTTCATTTCCACTCCCTGATTCGCCTTCGCCCATTGCTCGAGGAAGGCCAGCTGACGGTCACCCAAGAGTTTCAGGCCGGGCACGTCCACCACCTTCGGGTCATACTCCGGATCGCGGATGTGATCCGGCCGCGGTCCCTTCATCGGATGCCGGTCCTTCGGTCCCGTCTTGAACTTCCGATCCTCGAGGATGGCGAAGTCCACTCCGCCGATCACCAGGTTGGTGTAGTAGACTCCGATGCCCTGCTCGACCGGCGTCGGATCGAACGGATCCGGCAGGTTCGCGGTCTGACAGCGCTCGACCATCTTCACATAATCCGGATGGAAAAAGTACCCCCCGTCGGCACCACTGGAAAGCTTCGCCTGCTTGCCTCCCTCGCCCCACAGGTTTCCCTGGCCGATGTCGTGGTCGTCCGGGATCGACACACAGGGACGATCACGAAAGGTCTCACGGAACTGCAGACCGAACTTCAGCCAGGCCGCGGTGTGCTCCTTGTGGTCGTATGACTGATCACCCGCGAAGAAGATCACATCCGGATTCTGGTGATTGATGTTCCGCACATACTCCTCACGCATGCCACGGTCCTGGTTCGAGTTGCACGACAGCGCCGCCAGCACGATCTCCTCCTTGTCCACCGGATCCTTGCGGATCAGCCCTTCAAAGGAAGCTTTCTCTCCATGAAGAATCCGGTATGGCAGGTCCTTGTGCACCGGCCAGTTCTCGACCCGGAACAAGGCGGACCACCCGAGGTCGTTCACCTTCTCCTTCGCGATCTCCTTCCACTCGCCATCATGCTTCACCTCCAGACGCACCGTCCGCGTTTCCTTCGGATACAGCGGATACAGCTGCGCCGAGAGCTTCAGCGTTCCCTTCGACACCGTGTACAACCCGAAGGCCACCACCTGATCACGCGGCACCTTCAGATCAATGATACGCTTCTTGGGGTTCTGTGGCACCGGCCGGTTCCACCAATCGTTGATCGAAAGACTGTCCTCACCCTTCTGGAAAGGGGCCTTGACCGGCGGCTCACCATGCTCGTCTGCAGCAATCAGAGCAGGAGCCAAACAACCTAAAAGTAGCGCAGTTCGCATCATCTGGCTCAAAACGTAACGAACGCTGCTGATGTTTCCGAATATCTTCTCAGAAGGGAAGATTGATGGACCTCATCCAAACCACCCGGGGAAATGCTCCGCCGTCATGGCTGGTGCCTCACCCCCCGGCACCCGGATCTCCGCCACCGGTTCATCGCCCCTCACATTCAGAAACTTAGGAACAATCGCACCCCGGTCGCCCGAATCCACACCATCTGGCACGCCCTCCGCTGCCCCGGCATGCGTATGAAAAAGACAGGATTTCTCCTCGATATGGATGGCGTGATCTACCGTGGCAATCAGCTTGTCCCCGGTGCCGATCACTTCATCGCCCGCCTCCGCGAGGAAGGCCACCCCTTCCTATTCCTCACCAACAACAGCCAACGCACAAGGAGGGATGTGGCATTGAAGCTCAGCCGACTCGGCATTCCGGCGACCGATTCGGATGTCTTCACCTGCGCCATGGCCACCGCCCGCTTCCTCGCCACCCAACGCCCGGGTGGTACGGCATTCGTCGTAGGTGAGAACGGCCTGGCGAATGCACTCCACAAGAACGGCTTCACCGTCGCAGACGACGAGGTGGACTTTGTCGTCGTCGGCGAGGGCCGGGTGATCAACTTCGAGATGCTCGAACATGCCGCCCGCCTCGTCGAACAAGGCGCCCGCCTGATCGCCACCAACATGGACACACGCTGCCCCACCGAATCCGGTGTCCGCCCCGGATGCGGTGCGATCGTCGCCATGATCGAGAAGGCCACCGGCAGGCAGGCATTCTCCGTCGGCAAGCCCAGCCCCGTCATGATGCGTGAGGCACGCAAGGAGCTCGACCTCCGCACCGAGGAAGTCGTGATGATCGGGGACACGATGTACACCGACGTGCTCGGGGGCGTGCAGATGGGCTACAAGACGGTTCTCGTCCTGTCCGGGCACACTTCCCGAGAGGAGATCTCGGACTACGCCTACCGCCCGGACTACGTCGCCGAAAGCGTGGCCCACCTGCCGGAGGCCTTGTTTGGCAACCCGGCCCCCCTCCGCATCCCGGCCTGACCCTCTCTTCGGTCAGCGCGAAGCACGGCGGCCGGGGCGCATCCCGCTCCGTCGCCGTCTGCGGTGGCACGGAGCCCGACACTATCCGGTGGACCGGTTCGCGCCAGAAGTGACATGTTCGCACCCATGACTCGGCACTTCCCAACCATCGTGGTCGTCCTGGCATCCACGGTCGTCCTGCTTTCCGCTGAATCTCTTCCCAGCCAGCTGCTCGATCTTTCCTCATGGAAGCTGACCTTGCCCACACCTGGCAAGAACGAGAACTCCCCACGAGAGATCAAGCAGCCGGATCTCCAGAAGTTCTCTGACCCACTCCATTTCCATGTGGATCCGAAAGCCCGGGCCGTGGTGTTCCGTGCCCCCTGTGGAGGCACCACCACCAAGGGCTCGAGCTACCCGCGCTCCGAGCTGCGCGAGATGAGCAACAAAGGAAGAGACAGGGCCTCATGGGCCACCAACGATGGATTCGTTCACACCATGGCCCTGCGGGTGGCCATCACCCATACGCCGAAGGTCAAGAAGCACGTCGTGTGTGCCCAGATCCATGATTCCGGGGATGACCTGATGATGATCCGACTGGAAGGCTCCCATCTGTTCATCGAGCGAAAACCCCACGAAGACGTCACGCTCGTCCGCGACTACGTGTTGGGGACCCCTTTCGACGTGAAGATCGAAGCTTCCGGGTCACGTGTGAAGGTGTGGCACGACGGCAAGAAGAAGATGGATTGGGAGGTGGCTAGAGAAGGCTGCTACTTCAAGGCAGGCTGCTACACCCAGTCCAACCCCGAGAAGGGCGACGCCGCGGAGTCCTACGGGGAAGTTGCCATCCACCGTCTGGAGATCCTTCATGCTCCGGCATCCATCGTAGAAGACTAGCGGGGCCTCGGCTCCGCCCCACTCCCCGGCCCGTCAGGACGCCGGGGCGGATGATTCAGTTTTGCTCATCTCCAACAGTGCTTTGGCGAAGGCTTGGCCTGCCTGGGCATGGAACTTGGCTGAGCCGTAGTAGTGGATGAATCCACCGATCGACGTCGCCCGGTCCCAGAGTTCGATCTCTTCCGGAGTGCAGATTTCCGCCCGGTAGTTCTTCAGGTACGCCCTGCGGTCCTCCAAGGTCATCGCCCCGTCGGCATTCGGGCCATTGGGGTCCTTCTTCGCCAGTCTCGTCCCCATGGCCTTCACCTTGAGTTGTTTCGCATCAATGAATCCAAGCTCATCCTCGAAAAAGGGCGCCGTCTGAACCGCGACGACCGTTCCATCGAACTCCTTCATTCCCGCTGGCGCCTCCATCGCCTTGCGGAAGAGCTTCATGCGTTCGACATTCCCCTTCGGCGCCCTGAAGGCACCCGGCGTGTAATCCCCGTAAACCCCCATCACGCCGATGACGAAGGGAAGCCCGGGAGCCTTCAAGTCCTTGCGGACATCGCGAATGAACTGCGCCAGAACCTCACTGTAGGCATCATACCGCTTGTCCCCGAGTTCATCCGGGTAAGTCATCTTGTCGCTGAAGTCATTCCAGCCCTGGAACCAGACAAAGCCGGACAATTCGACTCCAGCCTCCGGATCGTAGTCCGGATAGACCCGCTTGATGTCCCCCATGACCTTCTTCACATGATCCATCATGTAACGGTAGTTCCGTCCGGTCGCCTCCTTCTTCTGCTCCCTCACCTTCTCGAGGGATCCTTTCTCACTCAGGACATTCTTCTGGTAGGGATTCATCTTGTAGGGTCCGGAACCCGGTGAGCGGTAATCCACGCTCAGGTTCTGACCACCCCACGCCGTCTTGATGATCAGGATGGGCCCGTCGTAGGACTCTTCCATGGTGATGCCGAAGGTATACTCGGGACCGATGAATTCGTCGGCCTTCGCAGGGTCCTGCCGGCGGACGCCATACCCGGCGGTGAGCTTGCCGAAGCCCTCGCCTCCATACTGATTCATCTTCCCGTTCAAGGACGAGATCCAGACCCGCTCGCACACCCTGGGTTTGCCATCCGGCCCGCGCATTTTCCCAAGCAGCGGAGCGGTCGCCGGGTCATCTCCGATATGGTCAAAGGTATCGATCCCTCCGGTGCCCACCATGTTCGACTGCCCGGCCATGATGTAGACCTTCAGGGGTTTCCGGGCCGACACGGATCCGATACAGCAAAGCACCGCCAACACACCCAAGGTTCGTCTTGTGATTCGTTTCATCGTCTTGGTGGGTCCATTCTGGAATGTCTTTTTACTAGGTTCGCCGAATCTGAGACCGAAAAACAGGCGGATCCCGAGGATCGCCCCGACCTTTCGCTCCCCCCGGCGCAATGAAACACCAAAACCCGCTTCCAACAAGGCTGCTGGCCAAGCATCCTTCGGCCGGGGCCATTCGTAAACCGCAAGCAGAAGCGATGGTTCACCGGACCTTTGCGAGGAAGTCGCGGCCTTCCCCCTGGTAGGGTTCGGCATCGACATCGAACCAGCGCGACTTGCGCACACGCTCCTGAGTGTAGGGTGGTGCGAAGATGTCGACGAGTTGGGTGAGCTGGCGGGCCTTCAGGCGGTGGATGTTCCGGTCCTGTGAGGTGAGGGTGGACACACTGGATTTCTGCAGCCGGGCCTTGGCGGTCTGCCGTAGCAGGACGTGACCTTCTTCAGGCGACTTACGGAGTTCATCGTAGTTCCAGACATCGACGTTCCCCGCGGCGCAAAGGAGGATGCCGGTCATACCGGGGTGATCGTGATGCGAGATCTGCTCGCCTTTCTCGAACTGGACGAGCGAGATCTGGAAATCCTGCTGCTTCTCCAGCCGCTCGAAGTCGACCCGACCATCCCCAATGCCTTCCTTGGCCTGCTCGAAAGCTTTGGCGAGCTCGGGGTCCTTGAGGTTCAGGCGACCGGCGATCCGGGCGGCGCGCTCGACGTAGGCCGGCTCGCTCCAGTCGTCGAGGTGCTGCTTGGCGGCTTCCCGAGCGATGGCTTCGAGGAAGGCGTCCCAGTGGATGGGCTCTCCTTCGGGCAGTCTGCCCTCCGCGGCACGGGCACGGGTGGCCACGGCGGTGATGCCGGGCAGGGCCATGCTGATCCCGAGGAATCCGGGCAGCGTGGTGCGGATGAAGGAGCGGCGTGTGTAATCATCCATGGCTGCTGGGGAAACGCCAGCGGCGTGGGTCATCTATCACGCCACTTGGCTCGAATCACTCGGGGCGGCGCAGGACCATGGTCCCGCGGTCGCCGCGCTCGGACCGGAAGCGGGCATCGAAGGTGGTGGGGGTGAGACGCCCGTCGACTTCATGAACCCCGACGCCCCCGGGGAGATCCATCTTGCCCTGGTAGTCGAGCGACTGGTCGGCCGCCGGCTTGGCTTCGACGCGGTGGACGTAGTCACCAAACTGGAGCTTCCCCCACCCTGCCCGGTAGCGGAAGTCATAGGTGCCGGGTTCGCTCTGGCTGACGACGCACCAGAGGGGGCCCTCGTGGCCGTTCATCTCGCTTTTCCACTGGCCGACCCACGGTCCCTCGACAGTGGTCGGGCGGTCGGGAGCCGACGCTACGGCGGCGCGGAAGTCACGTTCGTAGCGGGATGCGCAGGAGGCCAGAAGGACGGCGGCAAGCACGGGAATGAGCTTCAGCATGATGCGAGCAGTTCACCGATTCGGAGGTCCCTGTGCAATCGGTTTCCGTGGCGAAGCACCCCGGCCTCCGGCAGGCTGCGACGGGCGGGGGCCTTGGAGCAGCTTGCTTCGGAGCTCGCGGTGGGTGCGGGATCGATGGTAGGGAAGGGCGTGCGGGAGTTGCTACTGAATGAAG
Organism: Haloferula rosea; assembly: GCF_016595525.1. Classification (GTDB taxonomy): domain Bacteria; phylum Verrucomicrobiota; class Verrucomicrobiia; order Verrucomicrobiales; family Akkermansiaceae; genus Haloferula; species Haloferula rosea. The sequence continues at coordinate 79,175 of NZ_JAENII010000015.1, read as the reverse complement.
AGATCTACTCCCGGGTGGTGGAGGAACTGATGGTGGGGGCCGAGCGGTTCCTGTGGATCGTCACGGCAGACGTGAAGGACCTGCACGTCGTCCGCGGCAGGCGGTCGGTGCCCTTGCTCTCGGTGCTGGCGGATCTGGTCGAGCAAGGAGTCGGGGTGAGGCTGATCCACGCCAAGGAGCCGGGGCCGAGGTTCCGGGAGGACTTCGATCGCTTTCTGGTGCTGGTGGAGAGCGATCTTTTCGAGCGGGCGCTGTGCCCGCGGGTGCACACGAAGGCCGTGATTGCGGACGGCAGGCGGGCTTTCGTGGGTTCGCCGAACCTGACGGGCGCGGGGATGGGCACGAAGCATCCGGACAAGCGGAACTTCGAGGCTGGCTTCCTCACCGATGAGCGGGAGGACGTGAATCGGCTGATGGAATGGACCGACGAGCTGTTCCTCGGCGAGTTCTGCGGCCGCTGCCGGCTGCGGGAGCGCTGCCCTGATCCTCTCGATGGCGGACTGGATTCGTGAGGAGGTGGAGGAACTTGGCGCTTGGAATGACGGGCGGGATTCCTACGCTTCATGCGTGTTCCAGATTGTCTTCAACGAAATCAGCGCTGCGGAGATCTCTCAACTTGAGACACTCGATCAGCTTGAGCTGATGGATGAGTTCAAGGTCGGCCCGGACGATCTGGACCATCTCGACGGTGACCGCTTCGGCAAGATCGAGCGCGATGGCAAGGTGCTGTTCCGTTTCCGGGCGAAGGATTACCGGGTGTATTTCGAGGTGAAGGACAACTCGGTGGTGGTCCATCGGGTGCTCCACAAAGGGACGTTTTCGGATTGGGTCTTCCGCTCGAAGATCCCACTCGCGGAAGACGAGGAGCTGGCGAAATCGAAGCATTTCTGGCAGCTCATCGACGAAGGCCGGGCGGCCCGCAGGGTTTGAAACCCCATGGATTTTCCTTTCCTCGGTTGGTCATACAGCTGCTAGAGTGAAGCCATGACGAAATGGATCCTGTATCTTGTCTTTGCGGCGGCGATTGCCGTTGGCTGGACGATGTTCATGAAGTCCGGCGAAGGCGAACAGCAGAAGCTGGCTGATGAAATCGCACGGATCGACAAGAACGGGACCCTTGAGGAATTGGAAACGCTCCCTTCGCTGAAGGACAATCTGGAAAGTCTGAAGAGCAGCAAATCGCTGACCGGCATCCTGATGGCCTTCCTCACGGCCGGGTTGGTCGGCGTGGTCTTTGTCATCGACGTGCTGCCTGCCATTGCCCACCGCCTCACTCACGCCGTGTACGACAGCGCCGAAATGGTGGAGGAGGATGTGATGCACGACGCTCGGGCCAAGATGGCCCAAGGCGACTACGAGGGAGCGGTCGGTGCCTTCCGTGATGCGGCGGCCCAGGACCCGATGAACCGTCTGCCCTACGTGGAAATCGCCAAGATCCAGCGCGAGCACCTGCATGACTCTCAAGCGGCGATTTCCACCCTGCGTGAAGCCATCGAAGGCCAGGCGTGGGAGGTCAATGATGCGGCATTCCTCATGTTCCGACTGGCGGAAGTGTACGACGAGGACCTGAATGACCGGATGTCGGCGGCGACCTTGCTGCAGCAGGTGATGGATCAATTCCCGGAAACCCGCCACTCGGCGAATGCCCGCCACAAGCTCCACGACTGGGGTGTGGCCTGAGGCTCAGGTCCGCGGGTTGAAGAAGCGCGCCGGCCGCTGGGTCGAACGGCGCCCACTGCTCTGGGCGGCACTCATGGGAGTGGCCACCGTGCTGCTCGCCGATGGCGGGAAGCCGTGGGCTCTGCTCATCCTGATGGTCGCAGGTGGGGCGGTGTGGGCCAGTGGCAGAAGATCGTGGTTCGTCGGCTTTGGCCTGCTGGCGGCCTGTGCGGGACTCATCCATGGGCTGGATGTCTCCGAACGGCGGACAGCAAGGGAGGCCTTGGGTGATGGGGCGGATGCGACGCGGACGGTGCGTCTGGTCGAAACTCCGAAGACCTTCGGCAGGGCGTGGGCGGCGCAGGTCGTCGATAGGGACCACGGCGACCGCATGCGACTGCTCGCCCAGGGAGCACCCCGCCAACGCGGGAGCGTGGTCGAGGTCAAGGGGCGGCTTCTTCCTCCGGAAAGGCCACGCAATCCGGGAGAATTCGATACCCCCGACTGGCTCGACCGCCAGGGGGTGTTCGCCGTTCTGAAGTCGACACGCGGGGTTTCGCTGGTGGAGGCACCCGCACCGCGGTGGGCGCTGGGCGATGCGATCCGCGCCGGCTTCAGGCAGGCGGTGACGGAGGGGCTGGATCCGGCATCGCCCGAGGCGGCGGTGATCCTTGCCGTGGTTCTGGGCGAACACCCCGGAGACGACGTGCTGATCGAGCCGTTTCGCCTGACCGGGACACTCCACGTTTTCGCGGTCAGCGGCCTGCATGTGGGGATGGTCGGGCTGATGGCGTGGGGGCTCTTCCGGCTGCTCGGTGTGCCGCGGCGTGCGGCGATCGTTCCCATCATCCTCCTCATGTTCGGCTACGCTTGGTTGACGGGGATGAAGCCGCCGGCAGTGCGGGCGGCGTGGATGGCAGCGGTGCTGCTCGGAGCCTTCTGGTTCCGTCGCCGACCTGACATGGGAAATGCCCTCGGTCTGGCGGCCCTGTGCGTGTTGCTGTTCGATGGGGACCTGATTTTCACCGTGGGCGTGCAGCTGTCGTTCGGGGTGGTGCTGGCGATCGGGCTGCTTACGCGACCGGTGTCGAGGTGGTGGGCGTGGATGGAAAAGGAGGAACCCTACCTGCCCCGCTCGCTGTATGGACCGATGAGGAACGGGTGGCTGAGGACCCGACGCTGGACCAGCGGGACCTTGTCGGTCTCGACGGCGGCGTGGATGGGGTCGGCACCCCTGACGGCATGGCATTTCGGCATCCTCACACCGATCGCGGTGCCGGCGAGTGCGCTGCTGGGAGCCATGGTGTTTCCCCTGCTCGGTCTGGCGCTGATCGGGGCCGTCCTGGCGCCTATCCCGGGAGTGACGCCCTGGCTGAACCAGCGCAATGCCTCGCTGGCCAAGCTGATGCTCGGCACCGCCGAGGTCGGCGCCAAGGTGCCGGGCGGGCACCTGGCCATTCCCCGCGACCGCCCTGCCGAGGAGTTCCTGCTGGTATTCGATGTCGAAGGGGATGGCGCCGCGTGCTGGTTCGATGGCGAACAGTCGGCGCTGATTGACGGAGGGGGACGCTGGAGCTTCGAACAAGTGGTGATGCCCTCGATGCGGCGCATGGCGCTACGCCCGACCAGCATGGTCGCCACCCACCCGGATGGCGGCCACGTGGGCGGGCTGATCGGAGCGATGGATGCCTTTCCCATCGAGCGCGGGCTGGCTCCGGTCCTCAGGGCGCTCGGACCGACCTACCGGGACTGGCTGCAAACGGCCGATCTGCGCGGGGTTTCGCTGAAGCGTGGCCGTGTCGGGATTCGCTACCAATTGAGCGAAGATACCTGGCTGGAGGTGCTGGATGAACCGGACCCATGGAACTGGCATGTGGTCGCGGATGAACGGGTGATGCCGGTCCGCCTCCATTGGCGGGGGTGGAAGATTCTTTTCATGAGTGATGCCGGTTGGGCGATCGAGCGGAAGCTCCTGAATGCCGGATGCGACGTGCAGGCCGATGTCATTGTGGCAGGCCGCCATGGCCGTGATGCGTCGCTCGGCAGCCGATTCCTGAAGGCCAGCGGAGCACGGGCGGTGGTCGTCAGCCATGCCGACTTCCCGGCGGAAGAACGAATCCCCTCGCTCTGGCGGGAATCCACCGAAGCGCTTGGATGCCGGGTCTTCCATCAGGGCGAGTGCGGCGCCGTGGTCATCTCGATCGACGGCGACCATCTGAGCCTGAAAGGATGGCTTGGCGATGAGTCCCTCGAGATCGAGCGATAGCGCCCTTGTTCAATCAGCTGGCGCATCCGGCTTGCGCAAGCGGATGCCCTGCAGCCGCTTGCCCTCCGCCTCCCATTGAAGCTGGAAGTCCGTCTTGGGATAGAAAAACGCATCCTCGGGCCAGTCGAGCCGCTCCAGACCGCGGAACTCCGCGACTTTCTCCTCCGCCCACTCGAAATACTCGTCGTGGTCGGTCTTGAAGAGAAACTCGCCGCCCGGCTGCAGCACCCGCACCACGGCATTGAGGAAATCCTCCTGGATCAAGCGCCGGCGGTGGTGGCGTGCCTTGGGCCACGGGTCCGGACAGAGCAGGTGGAGCCGCGAGACCGAAGCGGGGGCCAGCAGCCATTCGACCACGTAGCGGCTCTCCAGCCGCAAGACCTTGAGATTCTCCAGATCCCGCTTTTGAGCCTTCCGGCAGACCTTGCGGACCCGACCCAACAGCCGCTCGACCCCGAGAAAGTCCCGGTCCGTGTGGTGTTCGGCCATTTCCAACAGGAACTTGCCGTCGCCACAGCCCAGATCCACCTCCAGTGGTCGGTCACCCGGGAAAATTTCGGCCTTCGTCACCTCCTTGAAAAAGTCGGCCGGCATGAACTCGTGGGGTTCCGGGGTGCGTTCGCAGGTCGCGGGCTTCATGGCGGCCCCTAGGCAGCGTGGCAGCGGCCGTGTGGCAAGCCGATTCCACCGCGGATTGTCGCCACCTTCCGCGGGGTTCCCGCTTGACGCTATTTCACTGCCATCCCTAGCCTAGCGCTGCGAGACCGGGTGTCCCGGTGCTCCAACAAAACAACAACCCCTTTACTGCCGTCGTGGATCTCAAGGAACTTCGCAAGATTGTCGAGCTCATGAATGAGCACGGATTGACCTACTTCGACATGTCGAAGGATGATTTTCACCTCAAACTCAAGAAAGGTCAGGACCTCGAGTCCCTGAAAGGCCTGCTGGCTGCCCTCCCTGTTGGGGGAATCCCGGCGGCTGCTCCAGCCGCCGCTCCGGCCCCTGCCGCCGCTCCTGCTGCTCCGGCCGCCGAGCCGGCCGCCCCTGCCGCGGGTGAAACCATCTCCTCGCCCATGGTTGGCACCTTCTACAGCAAGCCCTCCCCGGACGCCGCTCCCTTCGTGCAGGTCGGGGATACGATCAGCGAAGGACAGACACTGTGCATCATCGAAGCCATGAAGGTGATGAACGAGATCAAGGCCGAGCGTTCCGGAACCATCACGTCCGTGCTGGTCGACGACTCGACGCCGGTGCAGTTCGGCGACGATTTGTTCGGCGTGAAGTAACGCCCGGCCATCGCGGTGACCACCGCGAGCCAAACCCTCACCTACCGACCCATGTTCAAGCGTGTTCTTGTCGCCAACCGTGGCGAAATCGCCCTGCGTATCATTCGTGCCTGCCGTGAACTCGGTGTGGAATCCATTGCCGTGTATTCCGAGGCCGACGTCGATTCCATGCACGTCCAGCTGGCGGATGAAGCCGTGTGCATCGGCAAGGCAGCCGGCAAGGACAGCTATCTGAAGCCCGACCGCATCATCGCTGCCGCCGAGATCACCGATGCCGAAGCCATCCACCCCGGCTATGGCTTCCTCTCGGAGAACGCCGACTTCGCGGAGATCTGCAAGAGCTGCAACATCCAGTTCATTGGGCCCTCCCCCGAAGTCATCACCAAGATGGGTGACAAGGCGACGGCCCGGGCCACCGCGGTCGCCAACGGCGTGCCCATCACCCCCGGCACGGACCTGATGCCCGATGCCGAAACCGCCTTCAAGGCAGCCAAGGAAATCGGCCTGCCCGTGATGATCAAGGCCACGGCCGGTGGTGGAGGTCGCGGCATGCGCCCGTGCTTCGAGGAAAGCGAGTTCAAGTCACTCTTCGAAGCCGCATCGAACGAAGCCATGGCCTGCTTCGGCAATGGCGATTGCTACCTCGAGAAGCTGGTGCTCAACCCGCACCACGTGGAATTCCAGATCATCGCCGACCGCCATGGAAATTTCCTCCAGCTCGGTGAGCGGGACTGCTCGATGCAGCGTCGCAACCAGAAGATCATCGAGGAATGCCCATCGCCATTGGTCACTCCGGAACTCCGTGAGCGCATGGCCAAGGCATCCGTCGAGCTGATCAAGGCCATCGGCTACGAGAATGCCGGAACCATCGAGTATCTCGTCGATGACAAGGCCGAGAACTTCTACTTCATGGAGATGAACACCCGGATCCAGGTGGAGCATCCCGTGACCGAGGAAGTCATGGGTTGCGAACTGATCAAGGAACAGATCCGCATCGCCGCCGGTGAGCCACTTTCCAGCCATGTGCTGAATTCGCAACCGCGCGGCCACTCGATCGAATGCCGGATCAATGCGGAAGACCCTTACAACAACTTCGCTCCAAGCCCCGGCAAGATCGACCTCTGGTATGCCCCCGGCGGCAAGGGCGTCCGCGTGGATACCCACGTCTATTCCGGCTACTCCGTGCCTCCCTACTATGACTCGATGATTGCCAAACTCATCGTCACCGGCGCAACACGCGAAATCGCCATCTCCCGCATGAAGCGCGCACTCGGAGAGTTCATGATCCGTGGCATCAAGACCACCATCCCGTTCCAACAGGAGATCCTGAACCACCCCGACTTCGAATCCGGCGATTACGACATCGGCTGGGTCGGACGCTTCCTCGAGGAGAAGGGACTCTAACGGAGAATCCCGACCCCGCATGCACCCCGCGCTTGTCTCCTCCCGGCTCTACGGGATTGTCGATCTCGGCTACACCGCGGAGGAGGAACTGGAAGCGACCACCGCCGCACTCATCGGCGGAGGGGCCGACCTGATCCAGCTCCGCGCCAAGGGACTCGAAAAAGATAAGATCCTCGCCCTGGGCCGCCGCATCCAACCCATCTGCCGGAAGACCGGCGTGCCGTTCATCGTCAACGACCACGCCGACCTGGCCATCGAACTGGATGCCGACGGACTTCACATCGGGCAGGACGACGGCTCCCACGACGAAACCCGGAAACTGATCGGCACGGAGATGCTGTTAGGTCGCTCGACCCACTCCCCCGAGCAAGCACGCCAGGCGCTGGCGGAAGGCTTCGACTACATCGGATTCGGCCCGCTTTTCCCCACCCCGACCAAACAAGGCCGACCCGGTATCGGCCTCGAACATGTCGGGACCATCCAGCAGGAAGTCGGAACACGCATTCCCGTCTTCTGCATCGGCGGCATCAAGCGCAGCAACCTTCCCGAAGTCGTCGCAGCGGGTGCACGCCGGGTCGTCATCGTCTCCGACCTGCTCACCGCCGCGGATACCACCGAGGCCACCCACGAAGCGAGGTTGCTGCTTGGCGACTAGTCGGGCGATCAGCACGCCGATCGGAACGATGGTGGGTTGCCACTTCCCCATCCCGAAAACGGTCACGGGTGACTCGCCGGATGACCACCACCGCCGGACCAGGCTCGAAAATCAGATCCGATCTCGACATTCATCGCGCGGCTGACCATCGTCCCTTCACGATGACTTCCATCCTCAGCGGCCTCCTTGAACTTCCCGCCCTCCTTCTAGGGCTGGCCACCCGCTGATTTTCCCTTTTTCCTACCGCCCGTAAACACGGCCTGCCGCACACCTCGCGGCAACCCCGCCTCCTTGGCGAATTCTCGATTTTCCCAACCTGACCCATTTTCCATGAACCCTACCTCTATCTCGAAATACCGGCCATTTCCTCCGGTCAAATTGACGGATCGCACGTGGCCGGACGCCACCATCGATCACGCCCCCATCTGGTGCTCGGTCGACCTGCGCGACGGCAACCAGGCACTGCCCCAACCGATGTCGATCGAGGAGAAGCTCGAATTCTTCGACCTGCTTTGCCGCATCGGATTCAAGCAAATCGAGATTGGCTTTCCCTCGGCCGCCGACACCGAGTTCAACTTCTGCCGCCGCCTGATCGAGGAAAACCGCATCCCCGAAGACGTCACCATTCAGATCCTCGTCCAAACCCGGGAACACCTCATCCGGCGATCGTTTGAAGCCATCGCCGGCGCCAAACGGGCCATCGTCCACATCTACAACTCCACCTCGCCGCTGCAGCGTCGGGTCACCTTCAGCGATGCCTCGCGCGAAGACATCCGCGACATCGCCGTGGCAGGCGCACAACTGGTCAAGGAACTGGTCCCGACGATTCCGCAGACCGAAGTCGTCCTCCAGTACTCCCCGGAGTCCTTCTCCGACACCGAGCTCGATTTCGCGCTCGAGTGCTGCAATGCCGTGATCGGCGTGTGGGAGCCGACTCCCCAAAAACGGATGATCATCAACCTGCCCGACACCGTCCAGTGGGCGACGCCCAACATCCACGCCGACCAGATCGAATGGATGTGTCGTCACCTTGACCGACGTGACAGCATCGATGTTTCCCTCCACACCCACAACGACCGCGGCACCGGCACCGCCGCCACCGAACTCGGCCTGATGGCTGGCGCCGACCGCGTCGAAGGCACCTTGTTCGGCAACGGCGAGCGGACCGGCAATCTCGACATCGTCAACGTCGCGCTGAACATGAACAGCCACGGCATCGACTCGGGCCTCGATTTCTCCGACCTGCCCGCCATCCGCGAGGTGTACGAACGCGTGACCCGCATGACCGTCGGCGAGCGTCAACCCTACGGTGGCGAACTCGTATTCACCGCCTTTTCGGGATCGCACCAGGATGCCATCAAGAAAGGCTTGGATCGTCGTGCCAAGGAACTGGAAGCCAATGCCGCCCTTGAGTGGGGAGTCCCCTACCTCACCATCGACCCGCAGGACATCGGGCGCTCCTACGAAGCAATCATCCGCATCAATTCCCAGTCCGGAAAAGGCGGCATCGCCTACATTCTGGACCGAGAACACGGCCTCGATCTACCCAAAACCATGCACCCACAGGTCGGCAAGACCATCTACGACCTGGCCGACCAGCAGGGTCGTGAGCTCACTCCGGACGAGATCCGCGATGCCTTTTACGAGCTCTTCGCGAATGTGGAGTCCCCCCTCAGCATCTCCGATTACGAACTGATTCATTCCCAGACCGAAAAAGGGCGCGTCGAGTGTACGGCAACCATCGTAATCGACGGTGATGAAAAGCAGATCACCGGGGCCGGCAATGGCCCGATCAACGCACTCGTCCACGCACTGGAGAGCGTCGGACTAAAGGACGCCAAGGTCACCGACTACCGTTCCCACGCCGTGCGCGGCGGATCAGACGCCAATGCCGCCGCCTACGTCCAACTCCAGCACGACGATGGACGCATCCTCTGGGGCTGCGGCATCGACCCCTCCATCGAGATGGCCGGCCTCAAGGCCCTGGTCACCGCATGGAACCTGCTCCGATAACCTGACCCACCTTCCTAAAGGACCGCGCAGCGCTGCTGCGCATCCATCGGACCAGCACACCATCCAGATTCATGCGCGGCAGCGCCGCGCGGTCCCTTGAAAGCACCTTGGCGAACCTCCCATCCCTACCACACCCCCTGGGCCTTCAACTGCTTGGTCGCCGCTTCCGCCCAGCCGCGGTTCGCAGCGGGTGAGGCAGGCGACGGATGCAGGATCTTGCCGAGCGTGGCCTGACTGCCGACCGCGTCCGCCGCGGCCTTGAGCTTGGTTTCCGCGTAGGCGCCGACACCAATCAGGAACTCCGGATCCATCAACTCGATCACCTTGATCAGGTGTTCCAGACAAGCCTTCTCCACCGGCTCCATCTCGGACTTGGGCAGCTTGTCGGGCGTGATGTTCGCCCCGGTCTCACTCATCCATACCAAGGGGCAGTAGTTGCTGACGAAATGATCCGCAAAGAAGTCGGCGGGATCGGGATAGCGTTCGGCGAACAACCCCCAGAGCCTCCGCCCGCTGACCTCGGAACGCTCGCACGCGAATCCGGTGATCGGTCGCTTGGGGTGCTCAGGCTCCGGCTTTCCCACCTTCCCTGAAATCCCCATCCAATCCCGGACGGCCGGAATCTCACCGAAGGGCACACCCGTTTGTGACATCCCCCAAGGCCCGGGATTCATTCCCAACATCAACACCCGCTTCCGGCCGGTCCCGAATTTCCGCAAATACTTCTCATGCGGGACCCGGGCATAGTCCGTGGGCAAATACACGTGACTTGCCTTCGAAAAGTCCAGCGGACGGAGTTGCTCCGTAAGGACCCTGGAGGCCTCGATCAATTTCCTGCTCACGAGCGCTAGTCAAGCGGCCCGACGGCGGCGGAGCAACCCCATCGCACCGAGGAGGCCCAGGACCGCCACCGTGGGCTCGGGCACGGCAGTGGCCGAAATGCTCACAGCCAATGAACTCGTAAGAGGTGGATTCCGCTCCGCAAAAGTCGGGTCGTCAAAGGCCGCGAGCTCCCAGGATGAGGCTCCGGAACCGCGGCGGTAGAGGCGACTTGGGTCCGTGGCCGAACCAGCGACGGGCAGCGTCCCGGAATCCCCCAAAAACACCCCGAAGAGAGGATCTTGCTCAAGGCCAGTGACCTCGCTGAACTCGATCGCCCAGAAGAGATCGTCTCCCACAAGCGTATCGAGCCCCGAAAAAATCAGTTCAGTTGGCGCAAAGCCGCCACCGAAATTCACCGAACTCAGCGTGACCGAACCCAGAGCGGTTGCACCCGGCTGAAAAGCCGCCAACGCTCCAGGCGTCACACCAGGTTGCCCTCCTGAAGGGTCCGCCGCAGTCACACCATACAGTGAAAATGTCACATCACCGGTGCGCTCAATGCTCGAGAGCACCCGAAGCGATGCCTCGGTGACAAATCGTTCGCTTCCTCCAAGAGTGGCTCCATCGGCATAGGCCAGACCATTCTCCATCGGAAAGAACGGTTCACTTTGGCTGACCGGTCGCTCGTTGAGCTGATAGACAAGGTCTTGGGCAAGAAGTGGTGAAGTGCCCAGCACAGCAAGCGCAAGCACTCCGGGAAATACGGAGTCAAATTTCATGGGGGGATGTAGGGGGTGAACACGATACAGTACCCGCCACGTCGAGAAGCAGTCCAGCCAAAGGAGCCCTCTTCGCTTCTCCTGAGTGTTAGGCTAGGCTAACCACCCACAAACCTCGCCCCCGTCCTAGCGGACCTGATGGATCTCACGCGAACTCCACCCGCCAACCCCGTGAGCGCGGGCTGCCTTTTCGAGATTCCGGAGATGCTTCTCCTGCTCCTCGATGGAAGTCCCATCGGGCATCACCGTCCCCTTTGTGTAGATCCGCACGAGGCCCTCCTTGACGAGCTTTTCGTGAAGCCACTCGCCCGAGTCCAACTCCACCAGGGCACTGAAGCGGCGGTCTCCGAATGGATCCTCCCAGCGGGTGACCACGACGAAATCTCCATCACCCAGCCAAGACTCCACCTTTTTCTTCGCCATCCGCCCCACCTCCACAGCGGCATCATCATCGATCCCGAAGGCCTTCGCCTGATACGAGATCCGCTCATGATTACTACGACCTCCACCGTAGCTCCGGCGGGCAGACTCCGGGGCATCCACGAAAAACAACCGGATCTGCTCCTCCCGGCCATCCGGAAAGCGAACGTGAAAGCTGTCGCCATCGTTCCGGTCGTGAGGGATCCACCGACATCCCTCGATCCGCTCCCAGCCCTCCGCCGTCTGCACCACACCGCCAACGGCGTCCGGACGGGCCATCTGCTCCTTCAGCCACAGCCCACCGGCCACGACCAGAAGCAGGATGAGCGACCAGCTCGATTGCTTCGCCTGGATCGCCATCGCTTACAAGCCGCGGAAGCCCGCGTATTCCTTGAAGGTTCCGACGGGAACCGCCTGACGTCCCCACTCGCGATTGAGGCGGCGATAGCGGTTGATGAAATCCGTCGGGTCCGCCCAGTTGGCGTAATCCCGACCCACCGAATTCCGGTGCATGCCGATGTTCAGATTGTGACGCACCTCGAAGTGCAAATGGGCGGCATACATGCCCCGGTTCGACCCGATGGTACCGATCTTTTCGCCACGCTTCACCTGCTGTCCGACCTTCACACTCATCACCCGCAGGTGGCCGTAGAGAGAGTCACAATGTTTGACCTGCCCGGTCTTGGGATCGCGGTAGGCGTGACGAATGATCACCACATTCCCCCACCCGGCCTTCACATCATAGGCCCAGACCACGATGCCATTGCCCATCGAATACACCGGGTCGCCCAAATCGGTATTGCCACCGCCGCGGCCATTCCAGTCCTCGCCGAAGTGCGTGGGAGAGCGGAGCCGCAGGCCTCGCGCCTTGTAGTAGCCATCCGCATTCGGCTTTCCGACCGGGAAATCAAAGCCGTCGGCAATCGGAATACGGACCGTCTTGGCGATCAACCCGCTGCCTGAGCAGAGGAATACGAGCGCCAGTGCGGTGAGCAGGCGCCCCATGGTCTGAGTCCAAGGGAACGTCATAGCGCAAGTCCAAGGCCAGCTCATCGTTCGGGCAAGAAGAATCAGGCCGAACCGAACCCGTGGAAGTCGGTCAAAATCAGCCCGCCAACCGCGATTCCGACGGCAATCCGATACCACCCGAACACCCCCAAACCCTTGCGATTCAGGTATCCGACCATCCATTTTACCGCCAACGCCGCGGAAACCGTCGCTCCAACCACCCCCACCAGCATCGGCATCCAGTCGTAGGTATCGAGCATCAGCATCGTGCCGCCGAAGGCCGCATCGTAGCGCTCATCGATGCCCTCGATCGGCCACACCGCCTTTTTCGCGGTGGCAGCGGTCAATGTGACCAGGCCCAGCAGAAACGAAAACTCCACGGCAGCGCTCAAGCGCAGGCCGACCAGCACACCGCCGAGGATGGTCATCAGGCTCCGGCTCGTGCCTGGCCACATGGCCACGCACTGCGCCAGCCCCACGATCAGAGCCATCTTCCAGGTTAGCTCGGCCAACTCGACACCCTTCGAACCACCGCCACGCTTCATCCAGCGCGCTACGAAAAGAATCCCCACACCCCCGACCAGCCAGGCGGCGACCACCGGCTTCAGACCGAAAAGCCGTGCCTCGATCCAATCATTCGCCAGAAGCCCGATCACGGCTGCCGGCAGGAAGCCGACCACCATCGCCATCAACAACCTCAGCCCCACCCGGTCCTTCCCCAGCAGCCCCATGAGCATCTGCCGCACACGCGGCCAGTAGAGCCCCAGCACCGCCAGAATCGCCCCCGCCTGGATGCAAATGGCGAAGCAGTCCGCCGCCTGTTTCTCCTGCCCTTCCATCCCAATCCCCATGAATCGCTGGGCAACGATCAGGTGACCCGTCGAACTGACAGGGAGGTATTCCGTCAGACCTTCGATTACTCCGAGAATGAGCGCTTGAATCCAGTTCATCTTATTGGCCCGCAGGCGGCGGCAGCATGCGGGCTTTCCACGTCGAGCCAAGTCAGAAGCACCAGCTTCATACGATCTTCACCGATTGCCATTGATTCCTCCCCGAGCAGGGCTGAACTTTCAACGTGCCGCCGCGGAAATGGAAAGTTCGCTACCTTCGATTGGTTCGAAAGGTCCATCGCCTGGTCGGACACCGGCGGCTCCGGCACCGCCAATGGTGGCAGCCCGTCCGCAGGAGACTGCTCGACCGCCGACTCTGGCAACCCTGCCGCGACAGCGTGGCCGCCGCCGTCTCCATCGGATGCTTTTTCTCGATGATGCCCATGCCCGGGCAGACGCTCGTGGCCGCGGCACTCGCTGCCCGAGGTCGCGCCAACATTCCCTTCGCCGTGCTGGCCTGCTTCATCAGCAATCCACTCACCGAACCCTTCATCCGCATCACCCAGCACAAGTTCGGGCTCTGGCTCCGCGACTCCCTCGGCGTGCCCATGCCGAAACTCGGTGAGGTCGACGTGCCATTCGGCGGCGCCACCGTGCATCTCGACGTCTCCGCCTTCATTCTCGGCTTCCTGACCTGTGGGGTGCTGCTCGCCCTTGCAGCCTACCCGCTGGTCCATCTTTTCTCAGCCATCCTTCCCGACCACCTGCCGATCAAGCCTCCGATGCTTCGTCGCCGGCGTTCGCGCGAGCGCCCTGAGAAAAAGTCCTCGAGCTGATCTTTCCACCTCCCGCCGCAGCACCCAGGCGCTGACCCACCGGCACGTCCGGGAAGACCCATTGATCCCGCCGCTTCGCATCGCCGCGGCGTGACAGCGTCACCGCCATCAGCGCAAGAAGCACGACCCCCGCCAAGGCCCCGATACCCAGCACCCAGACACGAAGTCGCTGTGCCCTCGGTCGCTCATCAGGAGTGAATGAGGACTCCAAGGAGGAAAGCAGGGCATCCACCAGACGCCCCACCCCATCCAGCGACCCGGTCTCCATCCTCGGAAGAGCGCGGAGCGTATTGACCACCTCCACACGCGTCTGCGGCGCCACATCATGCTCATCGAGGACCGGCACCGTTCCACTCTCAGTCACCACATCCGGAGTCGAGGCCCAAGCGATCCGCCAATCGCCACTGTCGGTCACCACGACCAGCACCAGCCCCGGAGCGTCGCCCAACCACTCGTCCTTGATCATCTCCGATTGCTCGGGCAGCTCCACGCCGATCAGGTTGTCGAAAAGCGCGACCTCCACCTGATAGCCCGTCCGCCCGGTGAACTCCGCCAGCTTCGCCTCCAGCGCTTGTCTGCGCTCCGGCTCCACCGCGAAAAGCCGGGCCTGATCCAGCACCCGGTTCGCCGGTCTCGGCGGCACGGGAAGCTCGAACGACTGCTGCGCCATCAAAGGCAACCACAGGATCGTCAGCAGGCTCAGCCACAATTTCACGGCAGCAACCTTGCCCGCCAAACCGGCTTTCACAAGCCCGGAGGAGTCATGCCTCTTTCCGCCTCTCGGCCAGCCAGCCGGAAATGAAGAGCAACACCGCCGCCACGCAGATGCAGGAATCCGCGACGTTGAACGAAGGCCAGCGGTAATCGATCACCGGAATCGTGAAGTCGAGGAAGTCCACCACGTAGCCGGCCTTGAACTTCTCCCAGGTCGACGCGCCCTCCATCTCCTCGAGGAGATGTCCTTGCACCAGACGGTCCGTTAGATTGCCGATGATCCCACAAATCAGCAGCGCCACGGCGAGCATCCCCATCTTCCCGACGAAGAAGCTCTTCCTCAGTCCGACCGTGATCAGCACGAAGGCCGTCAGTGAGATGAAGGGAAACACCAGCGGAGCCCACTCCGTCCCATTCCCCATGCCGAAAGCCACGCCCTGGTTGTGCACCCGGACCAGATTGAAAGTGCCTTCGATGACGGGGATCATCCGCTCATCCATCGGCGCATCCACCCAAGGCGGCACGAAGCGGTCGACAATCCAGAACTTCGACCATTGATCGAGCACGTAGAGCGGCAGGGTCACCCCCAGCAGCCACGGCCAGATTCTCCCGGTGGCAGGATTCCCGTCCCCCGTCCCAGCTGACTTCGAATCACTCATCGCCCGGCCATCACGCCGTGACAGCGTTCGCACAACTTGTCTTCCACCAACGGCTCATAGCGCCGGCACCGCGGGCACATGCCGTGGTCGGACTTCCTGACCTCGACGGCAAACTCCGCACCCGGCTTGACCGAGAACTCGGCGAGAATGAAGAACTCCTTGGCAAACTCGGAGTCGTTCAGCAGATCGTAGACCGCCTCGCCCTCCTTGACCGTCAGACTGACCGCCGCCTCGTTGTTCTTCTTGAATGCCTTCTGTTTCACCTGCTCCTCGATCGCCGTCTGCACTTCGTGGCGGATCTCCAGCAGGCGGTTCACCTTGTGGGTGGCCTCATCACCCGAGAAACTCTCATCGGCATCCGGGAAGTCCTGTTCGTGGACACTCCCCTCCGTGAAGGTCGCAAACTCCCAGGCCTCATCCGCGGTGTAGGCGAGGATCGGTGCCAGCATGCGGCACAGACTACTGAAAATGTCGTACATCGCCGTCTGCGTGGCACGGCGCCGCACCGAGCTCTTGGCATCGCAATACATCCGGTCCTTCGTCGCATCGATGTAGACGGCCGACAGATCGGTGGCGCAGAACTGGTTCAACTCGTTGAACACCTTGCGGAACTCATAGCGCTCGTAGGCCTTGCGGCATTCGCCGACCACCTTGTTGAGACGTTCGAGGATCCACTGGTCCAGGAGCGGCATGTGGCTTGCAGCCACCCGATCCATCTCCGGATCGAAGCCATCCAGGTTGCCGAGCAGGATGCGCAGCGTGTTGCGCAGGCGGCGGTACGGTTCAGCCACCTGCTTGAACAGATCCTCGCCGAAGGGAACCTCCGTCTGCCAGTCGACCGAGCTGACCCACAGGCGCACGATGTCCGCACCATACTTGTCGTAGAAGTAGGAGGCATCCGTCGGCTTGCCGGCCTTCGCCGCGTCGGACTTCGAGATCTTCTTCTTGTCCTTGTCGACCACGAATCCGTGCGTCAGCACCGACTTGTAGGGTGCCTTGCCACGGTAGGCCACGCTCATCATGAGCGAGCTCTGGAACCAGCCGCGGTGCTGGTCGGTCGCCTCGAGGTAGAGATCCGCCGGCACCCGAAGCTCCGGATGCTTGTCGAGCACCGCCACGTGCGAGCAACCGGAGTCGATCCACACGTCGAGCGTGTCACGGCAACGGGTGAGCCCCTTCTCCAGGCCCAGACGTTCGCAGAGTTCCTCATCCGAAAGCTCAAACCAGACATTCGTCCCTTCCTTCTCGACGAGATCGGCGACCTTGCGCGAAGTCTCCGCACACAGCACCGCCTTGCCGTGCTTGAAGAAGACGGGCAATGGCACGCCCCACGTCCGCTGGCGGCTGATGCACCAGTCCGGCCGGGCTTCCACCGTGCCGTAGATCCGGTTGCGACCCCACGCCGGGAGCCACTCGACCTTGTCGATCTCGCTCAGCGCGGTTTCGCGCAGTGAATCCAGCGAGATGAAGAACTGCTCCACCGCGCGGAAAATGATCGGCGTCTTCGAGCGCCAGCAGTGCGGGTAGCTGTGTTCGTAGGTTTCCTGCGCCAGCAGGACGCCCTTCTGCTCGAGAAGCTCGATGATCCAGTCGTTGCTCTTGAAGACATGCTTGCCGACCAACTCAGGAAGCCCGGCTTCCTCGGTGAAGTTGCCGTCGTCATCGACCGGGGAAAGCACATCAAGACCATATTGGCGGCCGACCACGTAGTCGTCTGCACCATGCCCGGGAGCGATGTGCACCGCACCGGTGCCTGCCTCGGTCGTCACGAACTGCCCGAGGATGACCTTCGAGGTCCGGTCAAGGAACGGGTGCTTGGCTTCAAGGTTCTCCAGCTCACGGCCCTTGAGTTCCTTGAGCTCGGTGACCAGCCGCATGCCCGTCTTCTCCACGAGCGTATCGATGAGCTCGCGCACCACGATGAGGATTTCCTTCCGGCCGTTGCCCTCGAACTGTCCCACCACGTAGGTGAAGTCCGGATGCAGGGCCACCCCGAGGTTCGCCGGCAGCGTCCAGGGAGTGGTCGTCCAGATCGCCAGCGAGGCATTGCCGATCCCCAGCTTCGATGCCGACATCGGAGTCAGCGGGAATTTCACGTAGATCGCCGGGCTCGTCTTGTCCTGGTACTCGACCTCGGCCTCAGCCAGCGCCGTGTGGGCCCCATAGGACCACTGCACCGGCTTCTTCGACTGATACACCACCCCCTCCTCCACCAGCTTGGCGAAGGTCCGGACGATCTCAGCCTCATACTCGGGCGCCATCGTCAGATACGGGTTCTCCCAGTCCCCGAAAACCCCGAGGCGTTTGAAGGACCCCCGCTGGATGTCGATGAACTTGTTCGCAAACTCAGCCGAGCGACGACGGATCTCCGCCGGCTCCAGGCCTTGCGCCTGCTTCACCACCTTGAACTCGATCGGCAGCCCGTGACAGTCCCAACCGGGGACGAAAGGCGCCTCGAAGCCCGCCATGGTCTTCGATTTCACCACCAGGTCCTTGAGCACCTTGTTCAGCGCCGTGCCCATGTGGACGTCCCCATTGGCGAAGGGAGGCCCATCGTGGAGCACGAACTTCGGGGCATTCTGCGCCTTGCGGCGGGCAATAATTCGCTCGTACAGACCTGCGGATTCCCATCGGGCGAGTCGCTGCGGCTCGCGCTTGACCAGATCCCCCCGCATGGGGAAATCAGTCTGCGGCAGCAGGATGGTGTCTTTGTATTCTCCGTTGGCGCTCATAGGCGAAAGGGCGCGGACGCTAGCAACCCTCCCCTCCCGGGTCAACCACCGGGAAATCCCGCGATTTCCGGGCCCATCCACCCCGCGATACCGCGGAAATCCACGCTTCTCCGGCAGCCCCGCTCACCCCTCGCCCTTGAGAAATCTCACAGCGCGCTTCTCCGCCCAGTTCGGGCCCAATCCACCGAACCCCACGTGCCCGCCGCCGCGTGGAACCTCCAGGTGGAACCAGTCGCTGTCCCGGGCTTCGTCCCGCGGATAGCAGCCGGGACCGAGGAACGGATCATTCGCCGCATTCACCAGCAGCGCGGGAATGCGGATCTGCGGGAGAAACGGCCGGGAGCTACTGCGGGCCCAGTAATCCGCGGCATCCTCGAATCCATGAAGGGGGGCCGTGAACCGGTCATCGAACTCGCGGAAGGTCTTCACCCCCTCCAAGCGAGATGGATCGAGCTCATCCGGGAACATCTCCGCCTTCGCCCGCACCTTCTCCGCCAGCGAGACGATGAATCGCCGCATGTAGACCTCGCGGTTGAAGGCGGTCGTCAGCGTCCGGGAAGAACATGCCAGATCACAAGGGACCGAAAACGCCACCGCCCGCCCGAGACGGGGCGATCCGTCTTCACCCAGCTCGCCGAGATACTTGAGCGTCAGGTTCCCGCCCAGGCTGAAGCCGATCAGATCCACCGTCTTCGCCGGATGGACTTCCAGCGCATGCTCCACCACCGCCGCCAGGTCACAGGTCGCGCCACTGTGGTAGAAACGGGGCAGCCGGTTCATCTCACCGCTGCACCCCCGGTAATTCCATGCCAGCACATCCCACCCATCCGCCGCCAGCGCCCGGCCCATCCCCTGGATGTAGGCGGCTTCCGCACTCCCCTCGAGCCCATGGGACAGAATCACCAGACGCTCCCCACCCTCGCCATGCCAGCAGAGATCCAGAAAGTCCCCATCCGCCAACTCGAGTCGCTCCCTCCTCCGCGTGAGCGCGGAAACTTTCCTCCACAGGGACGGCACGATCGTCTGCAGATGCCCGCCCGGCAACCACCAGGGGGCGACATGGTCCGATTCGCTCACCAGTGGCATGCCCACCCCTTAAGACTCCGCCCGCCGGGATTCAAGCCCGGCCGGTTCACGGCCGGAACGCCGCGAATGGGGACAACTCCGGATGAATAAAACCCGGTCGGCGCCCATCCTACCGGGTCATGGTTCCCAGCTTCCGCCCTCCCCTCGCTCTCGCGGTCCTACTCACCCTCGCAGTCCCGTCCCTGAGCGCCCAGAGCCGGGCACCGTGGGAAAGCTTCACCCACCCGACCAATGCCGACTCCTGGTCGGTCTACAACGTCTCGGATGACCAGTACTACTTCCCCATCTGGGATGACGTCACGGAACCCACGAACCCCGCCATCTATTTCAACTTCAGCGGCGGGCAGGATTTTCATTTCTCCACCCTCGGCGCCTCGAACGATGCCTTCAGCGGCAACCTCGCCGCCCTCAAATCCGGAGGCGTCGGATTCAATCTCAGCGCGGAGAATGCCAACAACATCAACTTCGTCGACGTCGCCTTCTGGTCCGTGCCCCAGGCACGCTGGTACTACAGCCCATCGGTCACCCCCGCCGCTGACTCCTCCTGGTCATGGGAGACCTTCAGTTTCACCGACGACACCTGGTACTACTACGATGCAGGTTGGGTCGCCGTGGAGTTGGACGACCTGACCCTCTCGGATGTCGACGAATTCATCATCCGCGCCGTCCCCAACTCCTCCGCCGCCGACGGCGAATGGGTCGCCATCGACGACTTCGTCCTTTTCCCCCAAGTCATCGTCCCCGAACTTGAGGTCGCGACCAGCGGAGGCAGCTTCCACCTATCCTTCGACCTCCTCGACGGACAGAGCTACCTCGCTCAGAAAGCGACGACCGGACTCCGTAACAGCGACTTCATCGACATGCCCGGTGCGCTCACGGAAAACGCAGGAATACTGTCGCTGAGCGAACCCACCTCCGGCAGCGCCTTCTGGCGGATCGATACCGACATCGATTACTACGAGATTCCGCAGATCCCCGTCCCTTGACCCCCCCCCGGCTCAGGCGCCGCTCTCATCACCCATCCGTGCCAACTCACGCACGACCCGCTGCTTCAGCACATCGGGCCCGATCACCCGAGCCTTGCTTCCCCAGCTCAATACCCAGCGGAACAATTCCTCCGGCCGACTGAGCATGAAGCGGAGTTCCACCCGCTCGCCCGCTGCATCCAGACGCTTCAGCTCCTGCGTGGGGTGCCAGCGCCGCTCCTGCGCCATCCGCGCCGCATAGCCCCGCAGCTCCACGCGAACCTGCTGGAGCGCTTTCCCTTCCTCGTCGGACCACACACTGAACGAACGCTCAAGGTAGGCTGCCCCGTCGAAGTCGGCGGGCTTGTCGAAGCCGACCGCCTCCACCCGCACCCGCGACACCCGCGGCAGCGCAAAGGTCCGCAAGGCCTCGCGCTGCAAGTCGTGACCGATCACATACCAGCAGCCCTCCACCTCGCCCAGATGGTACGGTCGGATCCGGCGCGGCTCGGAACGTTCGGCACCAATCTTGTGATAAAACAAGGTCGCTTCCCTTCGTCGGAGAAGAGCCTCCGCAAGACGCCCAAAGGTCTCCGGGTCCGCCTTGGCCACACCGCTCGCACGCCGGGTGATGGACGCCTCCACATCATCGCCGGAAATGTCGAACTGCCGCTCGACCATGTGGTTCAGGGTCGAAAAAAGATCGCGCATCGATTCCTCCAAGGCCGTCCCACTCAGCGCACTGATTGCCTCGCGCGCATGCAGATAGCCAGCCAACTCCTTGGCACCCAGCCCGAAGCTCGGACACTCGTCCACCCCCGAGGTGTAGGTGTAGCCATGCATGCTCCGATCGTATTCCAAGGGAAGGCCCAGTTCATCGCGCATGAACGAAATGTCCCGCTGCACGGTCTTGTCCGTCACCTCGAGACGCTCGGCAAGCGTCCGACAATTCGGGAAGCCCCCTTCCTTCAGGGCCGCATGAATCAATTGGATCCGATGCATCGGCCGCCGCGACCCCCCAACCCGGCGATCTCCAAGCTGCTGCATGACACAAGCTTGCCCGCAATCCTTATAGAGACAAGAAGTATCCCCCCGTATTTGTCCGATACCTGAAGGCAAACTGGCGAGCGTTGTTCTCCCCCTTGGATCACACGAAACATCTCCTCCCCAAAATACGTCAGCGGTCCTGACCCCCCTTGGCTCCAATGGACCAGGTCCAGGATCGCTGACGTAAGGGAGAAGCAGAGGTCTTCTCTCCACTGGCAAAACTCCCGCGGGGAGTTCAAGGGGTGACTTCCCGACGACCGATCCGCCCTTCGGATCGACATCGGATTCCCCCCGGCCCCAGCCCGGCCTCGCTGAGCGTCACTCCCGCAACGCCCCCCCAAGCCGGATCGCGCACCCTGTGCCCCTCGCAGGCTGCAAATTGGCAGATTAAGTCAAAAAACCGCTCGAAAGAATACGTATGCTTTGCGAGTCCCCCATCGATTGACTCTACTCCGTGAGCC
This sequence comes from Haloferula rosea, assembly GCF_016595525.1. Classification (GTDB taxonomy): domain Bacteria; phylum Verrucomicrobiota; class Verrucomicrobiia; order Verrucomicrobiales; family Akkermansiaceae; genus Haloferula; species Haloferula rosea. Next base: position 57,533 of record NZ_JAENII010000015.1, on the reverse strand, counting down.
CGCATGTTGCTTGTGCCCACCGCCTCCTCCGTTCCTCCATGAATCGTTCTCCCCGAACCCTCGCGCCGAATCTGCATCGGTCGCTTCGCCAAATGCCCCTCCTGACGCTGGGAGGTGCAGCGCTGATCGCATTTGCGACCAGCCGCCTGGAAGCCGTAGGCCTCGCAGTGATCAACGAGTTCCACTACAACTCTTCGGAGAACGAACTCTATGAAGAGTTCATCGAACTGCACAATCCGGGCGACGCCCCCTACGATCTGACCGGGCATGCCATCTCCGACGCCGTTTCGTTCTCCTTCGCGCCGGGCACCACCATCCCGGCCGGAGGCTACCTCGTGATTGCCCAGGACCCGGCCACCATTGAGTCACGCTACGGGATCACCGGCGTCTTGGGCCCATGGTCCGGGAAACTCTCATCCAAGGGAGAGGAAATTGAGCTGCGGGACGCAGCGGACGGCAAGGTGGACTCAGTCGATTACCAGGCCGGCTTCCCCTGGCCGACAATGGCCGATGGCGGTGGCCCCTCCGCCGAACTGATGAACCCCCTGCTGGACAACTCGCTTGGCTCCTCGTGGCGATCCACCGGATACGGTGACCCTGCCTCCTCACTGATCAGCCCGGCCAGCACCGGTTGGAAGTACTTCAAGGGAACCAGCGAAGCCTCATCCCCGATCACCGCATGGCGACAAGCCGCGTTCAACGACAATGGCTGGCTCACCGGACAGACTCCCATCGGCTACGGAGATCCCGGCCACAATACGGTCCTCGGCGACATGCTCGAGAACTACACCAGCGTGTATTTCCGTCGTGAATTCACCATCGGGGCTGGCGCCGTGCCGACGGCACTCACCCTTCGGGTCCGCGTCGACGACGGCTGCGTGGTCTGGATCAACGGCAGTGAAGTCGCCAGGTTCCATGTCCCTTCCGGAGAACTGAACCACGACGATACCGGCATCAACCACGAAGCCGAATGGGAAACCCTCGTCCTCACCGGCATGTCCGGCGTGCTCGAGGAAGGAACCAACCAGATCGCAGTCCACGCCCTCAATACCCGCGTCGGCAGCAGCGACTTCTCCTTCGATCTCGAACTGCTCCCGAGCTCGGTGAATTCGGAAGCCACCCCCGGGACCCAGAACTCGATCGTGATTCCCACCTCACAGGCGGCCCCCTCCATCCTCGATGTCACCCACACCCCTCAGCAACCCGTATCGGGCGAGCCGGTCACCGTCACCGCAGAGATCGAGGACCCGGATGGCATGGGGGCCGTGAGCCTGCGCTACCAGATCGTCGATCCGGGAAGCTACATCCGCCTCACCGATGCCGCCTACGAATCCTCCTGGACCAGCGTGCCCATGTCCGACAATGGCACCAACGGCGATGCCGTATCGGGCGACGGCACCTATACCGCCATCCTGCCGGGCACGCTGCAGGTTCACCGGCGGCTCATCCGCTACCGCATCGACTTCGCCGACACCCTCGGCAACAGCTCGACGGCCCCCTACCCCGACGATGAAACCCCGAATTTCGCCTGGTTCTGCTACGACGGGATTCCCGCCTGGAGCGGCGCACTGCGTCCGACCTCGTTCAATGGCATACCCACTACACCGACGCAGAGCTTTTCGGAGGAAACGATGCGCTCAATGCCAGCCATCCACCTCATCGCGAATGAGACCGACGTCACGAACTGCCAGTACAACGGTTCCTACACCAACACCCGTTTCCGCGGCACCCTGATCCAGCGGGGAGTGGTCTACGACCATGTGGAATACCGCATCCGCGGGCAGGCATCGACCTACGTGAGCGGCAAGAACAAGTGGAAGATCAGCTTCAACCGCGCCCGGGACTTTCAGGCCTACAACAACTACGGTGAACCCTACGCCGAGACCTGGAACGAGCTGCCCATCAACTCGAACGCCAGCCCATGGGCCGCCATCAACCGCGGCTCCGCCGGCGTCGAGGAAGCCTCGAGCCACCGGCTCTATCAACTCGCCGGCATGGCAGCACTACACACCCAGTATTTCCAGTTCCGCATCATCGATGCCGCCGCCGAGTCCACCGGTGACCAATACACCGGCGACCTCTGGGGTCTCTACATGGGTTTCGAGCCGACAGAGGGCAACTTCGCCGACGAGCACGGCCTTGAGGATGGCAACCTCTACGCCATCGAAGGCAACAACGGGGACCTGGAAAGCCAGGCGCCCGGCCAGCCCACGGACGGGTCCGACTGGGTCACCTTCCGCAACGGGCTCGCCCAATCAGGCCAGACCGAACAGTGGTATCGCGACAACGTCGATCTCGACGCCCTGTTCACCTTCCTCGCGATCAACCGCCTCATCGGCAATATCGACGTCCGCCCCGGCGACAACTACCGCTTCATCCGCCGGCCCTCGGACGGACGCTGGATCATCATCCCCTACGACCTCGACATGATGTATGTCCCCGCCCACCACTGGGGAGGAACGATGGACAGCGTGGTCGTGGCCGGCGCACCCAACGTCTTCCGCGCCATCATGCGCCATCCCGGCATCGCCCGCGAATACCGCAACCGCTGCCGGGAGATCCTCTCCCTCGCCGGCTCAGACCGAGCGAGCACTGGAGGGCAGATCGGCCAGTTGATTGCCGAATACTCATCCTTCGTGAACCCACCCGGAGAAGCGAATACCTGGGCGGAGATCGATGCCGCTCTCTGGAACCTCCATCCCCGGACCAGAGGCAATGGAGCCAACTCCGGCCAGACCAGCCACAAGGGCAACTTCTACCGAGCCATCATGTTCGATGCCCGCGGCGGCCTGGGCGGCACGATCCGGACCAACTCGTGGATCCGCTCTCTCGACGACCCGAACAGCGACGGATTCTCCGACCACGAGGGGATCATGAATTACTTCGTCAACTACGCGACGTCCACCTGGCCCGGCGGAACCTGGTCACGAAGAGCAGTCAATGGCTTCGGCGGCGGCACCGACAACGATCCTACCCGACAACTTGGTTACGGCTACAAGTACCTCGAATTCGAAAGCCTCTACGGCGGCTGGGGAAATGCCAATGTGAACCCATCGATCGGCGACATCCATGATGACTTCCCGGATCGCCCCGTCGTCACGTCGAACAACCCGGGCTTCCCGGTCGACAACCTCTCCTTCACCTCCTCCCCCTTCTCGGACCCCGACGGCGCCGGAACTCAAGCCGCCACGGAGTGGCGCATCGCGCGACTCAGCGCACCCGGCCTGCCGGGATACATCGCAGGAACGCCGTGGCGCTATGAACTGCAAACCCTCTGGTCGTCCGGCGAACTGGCACCCGGTTCGGACACCTTCACCTTTCCCCTCGGGATCGCCCAGGCCGGGGAGCGCTACCGTGTCCGCGTCCGCCACAAGGACCTCGATGGCAATTGGTCCTACTGGTCGGAGCCCATCACCTTCGATGCCAATGCGACCGAGCCCTTCACGCTCGTCCACTACTGGAATTTCAATAATGAGGATGCCGAACCCACATTCACCCTGCTGGGTGGATCCGAATCCACTGTGGGCCAGGTCGAGTATGACGATGGCAAGGACTTCGCCGCCCTGAACGCACGCATGGGAGATCCCGCCGACGACCACCAACGCGTCAACAACCCTCTCACTCCGGGCACCGAACTGCGCTTCGACATCCCGACAACCGGATTCCAGGACATCCTCGTCCAATACGAAACGCGGAGGTCTGGTTCCGGCGCAGGCATCCAGATCATCGACTACACCACCGACGGAGGCAGCACCTGGCTGAATCACTCCCAGATCACCGTGCTCGATATCGACGACGAGGATGTGCCCGTCATGATCTTCGACTTCGGTGAAACTCCGGGCGCCTCGGACAATCCCGCCTTCGGCATCCGCGTCACCTTCGCCCAGGGCGCAGGCGGCACCGTCGGCAACAATCGTTTCGACAACCTCACCGTCGAGGGCCGCCCGACGTCTTCCAGCTTCGCCGGTTGGCAGCAAAGCCAGTTCTCACCCGGCGAACTGGCGGACCCAGCCATCTCCGGACCCGATACCGACCCGACCCAATCCGGGATCAGCAACCTGATGCGCTACGCCCTCGGCTTCGACCGGAACCAGCCCATCGTCGACCAAAGCGGCCTGTCTCTCGTGCAACGCCTCGTGACCGACGACGAACTCGAAACGGAACACCGCCTCATCTACCGCTTCCCCTACAACCCGGCAGCCACCGACATCCACTGGCAGGTGGAGGCAGGGTCCGCCCCGAGAGAATGGAGCCATGTGCTGTTCGATTCCGCCATCACTCCCTCGCCTCCCACCTCCGACGGATGGGTGGAAATCATCCTTCCCGACTCGCTCGATGGAGGACCGACCCCGGATCCCCGCATGTTCGTGAGACTGCAGGTACAACCGATTGCCACTCCCTGAGCCTCAACCGGGAGCCTTCCTCCTCCTCAAGCCCAAGCCAGCGCCCCCTCCCACGGGACACGTGCACACCCGTGCAAAACCCCGGAAATTCTCCCTGACAGGGATCGATTCTTGGCGCAAGTTCCGGCACGTCCTCCCCAAGCACTCGGTCGACATTCCTCCGTGAGGCATGGCACTCGTCACCTCGCTCCACAGGACGCTTGGAACACGGACCTCCAACACCTTCGAACCCATCTCCACCATGAAATCCATCCTTCTCTGCTCCTTCGCCCTGCTTGCACCGGTGCTGGCCAACCCTCCCACGTCCACCCCGATACCCGGAGAGAAGTCAGCCCTATCGACCTTCGCCATGCCCCCCACCCGCATCGTCTGGAGCAGCGACAAGGGCGTGGAGAACGCCGAGAACCTGCTCAAGCCGAACATCGGCCAAGCCGCGCTGAAGAGCCCGATCGAACCGGCGGTCCTGTCCGGGGGGGAAGGTTCCATCGTTCTCGACTTCGGCACCGAGATCAGCGGCTACCTCGAACTCATCACTCCCATGATCAAGGACAAGACGCCACCCAAGGCACGCATCCGCTTCGGCGAATCGGTGGCGGAGACCATGGTCGATGTCGGAGAACGCGGCGCACAGAACGACCACGCGCTGCGCGACCAGATCGTCGAACTCCCGTGGCTGGGCAAGAAGATGGTCGGCCCGTCGGGCTTCCGCTTCGTCCGCATCGATGCCGTCGATCCGGAGCACCCGGTCCACCTCGCCGAGGTCAGGGCGATGCTTCAAATACGGGATGTTCCGTACCTTGGATCCTTCAAGTCCTCCGACGAGCGCCTGAACGACATCTGGAAGACGGGGGCATGGACCGTCCACCTCAACATGCAGGACTACCTGTGGGACGGCATCAAGCGCGACCGCCTCGTCTGGCTTGGTGACATGCACCCGGAGGTATCCATCATCGGCAGCGTGTTCGGACACAACGAGGTGGTCCCCGACAGCCTCGACATGATTCGCGACATCACGCCCCCGACCGAGTGGATGAACGGAATCAGCAGCTACTCGATGTGGTGGATCATCATCCATGAGGATTGGTACAAGATGCACGGAAACCTGGCCTACCTGGCCGAGCAGAAAGCCTACCTGCAGAAACTCCTTCCCCGACTCGCCACCTTCATTGACGAGAGCGGCAGCGAAAAGCTCGACGGCATGCGACTCCTCGATTGGCCGACCTTCGAAAACAAGAAGGCCGTCCACGAAGGACTCCAGGCGATGATGGTCATGACAATGGCCAGCGGAGCGCGCATCATGGACCTTCTCGATGACCCCGGGACCGCCCAGGTATGCCGCGATGCCGAAGCCCGGCTCCGCAAGCACATCCCGGAACCCAGCGGTAGGAAATCCCCCGCGGCACTCACCGCCCTCGCGGGCCTGCGCGACGTCAAGGAAGTCGCCGAAGTCCTGAAGGCCGGTGGCCCCAAGGACCTCTCGACCTTCTACGGCTACTACGTGATCCGCGCCCTCGGGGAGGCGGGCGAAACCGCCGCGGCACTCGACATCATCAGCCAGTACTGGGGCGGCATGCTGGACTTCGGCGCCACCACCTTCTGGGAGGATTTCGATCTGGCATGGACCGAGAACGCTGCGCGGATCGACGAGATCGTTCCCGAGGGGAAGAAAGACCTGCATGGCGACTTCGGTGCGCACTGCTACGTCGGTTTCCGTCACAGTTTCTGCCATGGCTGGGCCGGTGGACCCACCGCCTTCATGAGCCACTACGTGCTCGGCATCACCCCCGCCGCCCCCGGATTCGAGAAGGTGCGGATCACCCCGAACCTCGGTGACCTCGAATGGGCCGAAGGCACCTACCCGACCCCGAAGGGAGTCATCCACGTGCGCCACGAGAAGCAAGCGGACGGATCAATCAAGAGCAGCATCAAGTTGCCCGAGGGAGTCGAGCAGGTCGACCCCTGATGACAGACCCCATCGGCCTATCCTTGGGCGATCTGCTGCAAGCCCTTCAGGTCGAGTTTTCCGCTTCCGAGATAGGGCAGATCTGAAACGGCGATGAATTGATCGCGCCTTGGTTTCCACAGGTTGGGAATCGACGCATCCTTCAGGTCGTTGAGCACTTGTTCCAACAACTGCTCATCGGCCGTGTGCACCACGACCAGTCGCTCCCCCTTCTTGTCATCGGGCACACCGGTCACGGCGAAGACCTGACCGTCATCACCAGCCAACTCATTCAGGGTTTGTTCCACATTGCCGTGCGGCACCATCTCGCCGCCGATCTTGCTGAACCGACTGAGGCGCCCCTCGATCCACAGGTAGCCATCGTCATCGATCCTCACGATGTCGCCGGTGTCATACCATCCGTCCTTCAGCACCTCCGCGGTCTTCTCCTCCATGCCGAGGTAGCCTTGCATCACGTTGGGCCCCTTGACGCGCAGCAAGCCCTGCTGGCCCGGCGAGAGCTCGTCGCCGTTCTCCGGGTTCACCACCTTCGCCTGCATGTCCCGCAGGACCCGGCCGATCGAACCCACACGGTTCTGGCCCGGACCATTCAATGCCACGCCCGGTGAACACTCGGTGCATCCATACGCCTCGAACGGGCGGCAACCGAACTTCTTCTCGAAAGCATCCGCCACCCGCAGCGGGAGTTTCTCAGCCCCCACGACCACGAGGCGCAGCGCATGGAGTTGCTCGGGCTCGATCCCACGCAGATAGAACTGCAAGAAGGTCGGAGTGGCGATCATGATGGTCACACCGAACTCCCCGGCCATCGGCCCGATCACTTTCGCTTCCATCGGATTGAAGTGATAGGCGCATCCGAACCCGCTCACCGCGGGACCGGCAATCGTGGCCATGAACCCGAAGGAGTGGAAGAACGGCAGCACGCCAAGCATCCAATCGGAAAGGACGAATGAATACACATCACTCACCTGTTCCACGTTCGAGATGATGTTCCGGTGACTCAACATCACGCCCTTCGGCTGCCCGGTGCTGCCACTGCTGAAGATCACCGTCGCGAGATCATCCGGCTTCGCCTGATCCCCGCCCAGCTTTTTGAGAAGAGAATCTGTCGAGGACAGCTTGGTCATCATCCCGACCTTCAGCTTCTCACTGAGCTTCGGATTCAAAACCAGGTCCTCCAGCACATGCGTCCGCACCGGCAATTCCAGATTCAGCTTCTTCATCAGCTTGCCGGATACCACCACGTCCGTGATGCCACATTGCTCGATGCAGGAAGCGATGCCCTCGGGCGAGAGCGTGTAGTTCAGATTCACCGGCACCTTGCCCATCAGCAGGGCCGTCCAGTTGAGGAGCGCACCCCCGACAGAAGGTGGCACCAGGATCCCGACCATCTTCTGACCCTCCCAGAAATTCCGCAGCCGTCCTGCCAGGAACACGCACTTCTGCAGCGCCTCACCGAAGGTGACCTTGGCTCCTCCGGAATCTGCAAGGGCCAGTTTGCCGCCACATTGAGCGACCGTCGCCAGCAGGGTTTGTTGGAGTGTGCCTCGATTCATGATGACCAGCACCCTAACCGCAGAATCCTGCATTTGGAAAATTGAATCACTCACTTCAAGCATCGATCCTGTCGATGTCACCAGAGAAACCTCTTCAGGCCGAAGCTCTCAGGAGGCCCCAACTTGCGCGAAGGCACAAGTTCAACTAAGATCCGCCCATGAATACCAAACAGCTTCTCGTTCATGGCGGATGGGCAGTGGCAGCGGCTGCGGCCTTCGCTGTGGGATCTTCCCGGTCAAACGAAGGTGGGCCAGGCTCGGGGAATGCTGACGGTAGCGGGCCTTCCGCTCGCACGACTTCCCGCTCATCCGGGTTCGGATCCGAACCCGGCAGCCGCCTCCGGGCCCGCCAGGACGAACAGGGCTCCGCAGACCGCGGGGAGCTCGCCTCACTGTTCGGCAGCACGCGCGGCCTCAGCATTGCCATGTTGGCCGAGAAGGCACTCAAGGATCCCAACCCCATCACCCGGCGTCTGGCTTTCGGCCATCTGCTGGAATCGATGACCGCGGAGAACGCCCTGGAAATCCGCGAACAATTGGTCGCCATGGGGGTCGACGGCAGTGAATGGCGCGACTTCAACTACAGTTGGGGCGCCATCGCAGGTCAGGAGGCCTTCGACCATGCCGCAGCGTCGGAAGAAGAGGATCTGGCCGCCACCATGAGTGGCTGGGCCGCAGCAAATCCCAATGAAGCCATCGCGATGCTCAGGAACCTCCCCGAAGCCATGGCCGGACAGAAGGCGGAGTTGGCCGAAAGCGTGATTGCCGGTCTGGCTGATCATGACCTGACGCTTGCCACCGACATGGCCATGCAGCTGGCTGCGGAAGGAACGGGCCAACCGGACCGCCTGATCCGCGCCGTGGCCAACGAAGCGCTGCGGACCGGCAGCCCCGCCGACGCGGCGGCCTGGGCGACCACGCTGGCCGATGGCCCGATGAAGGGGGCGGCCATGGATCGTGTCGCAGGCGCCTACGTGAGAACCAATCCCGAGGAAGCCGCCAACTGGGTCACCCAGTTCGCCAACGAGGAATACGCCCAGCGCGCCGTGGCGGAAGTCGGTGAAGAATGGGGCGAACGAGATCCCGTCAATGCCCTAGGCTGGCTCGAAACCTTGCCCGCCACAGACGGTCAGGCGGATGGATTCCGATCCGTGTTCGGTGACTGGGAGGATACCAATCCGGTCGCGGCGAGCGAATACCTCGCCCAGATGCCCGCCTCTCCCCAACGGGACGCAGCCGTCAGCGGGTTCGTCCGTGGCTATGCATGGCAGGATCCCACCGCAGCCATCGCCTGGGCCGAAGACATTTCCGATCCAGCCATGCGCCAGCAATCTCTGACTCAAGCTGGCCAGGCCTACTACCGCCGTGACCCTGAAGCTGCCCGCGCATGGCTCGAAACCAGCGGCCTTCCCGCGGAAGCCCAGCAGGCAGTCATGAATCGGCGGCGCCGCTGAGCAAAAGAGAAGCGCCAACCGAGGTTGGCGCTTCGGGGAGTTCTGTCGGAGCCGGTGAGGCTCTCTATTTGATCACGATCCGATGGGTGCCCGGTGCGAGGGTCGTCGTTTGGGTCTCATCGCCACCTTCCTTCCATGGTGAACTCACCGGCAGGGTGAGCTCCGCACGCGTATTCGGCGGGACGGTTGCCTCGTAGATGAGCGAATCGTCCTCATCGCGCTTCCAGTGCACCGAGATCCGACCGTGGGGCGAATCATGGTGAGCCTTGATCCACGAGATCGTATCGGTTTCCGCCGTGGCCTCCGCACCAGGGAAGTGAGGATGCAGACGGATGGTATCGTAGCCCGGAGTGGCCGGTGCGATGCCCGCCAGAGTCGTCATCATCCATTCCGTCACCGCGCCGAAGGCGTAGTGGGAGAAGGAATTCATCGCAGCGTTCATCTTCCCGTCAGGACCACCGAAGCCATGCTCGGCGGTGAAGGAATTCCATCGTTCCCAGATCGTGGTCGCTCCATTCTTCACCTCGTAGCCCCAGGAAGGATACTTGCGGGATTGAAGGAGTGACACGGCCAGGTCGTGGTTGCCGGTGGAAGTCAGCACCGGTAGCAGAGGCTTCGTACCGAGGAACCCGGTCGTCATGCCCGTTGCCTTCGGCCCGGCCTTCTCACCGATCAGCGTCGCCAATCGTGCACCCGCCTTTTTCCGCTCTTCAGGATCCGTCAGCAGGCCACAGTCGAGGGCAAGCACGTACGCGGACTGGGACTCCGGTTTGATCGTACCGTCGGCCTGCAGGTACTGCTCGCGGAAGTTGCCGCGCAACGTCTCCACCCACTCCGCATACTCGGCGGCTTCTTTCTCAAGGCCTTGCTCCGCAGCCATCTCGGCCATCAACCGCGTCGAGAGCGTGAAGTAGGCGATCTCGACATATTCATGGGGCGTCGGATCATCAAGATTCAGCCAATCACCCCAGGGGGCACCAAATGCCGTTCCCTTGAGTTCCGGGTCCTGCGCTTTGCGCGCCTCCATGAACTGGACCATGGCATCCCAGTGAGCCGTGAAGAACGAGGTGTCTCCCGTCGCCTTCCAGATCGCGTGCGGCACGATCACCCCGGCGTCCGACCACGCCGTGCCATGAATGGCACCGCCATGACCGAAGGGATACGGCGCATAGGACGGATAGTAGCCTTCCTTCGTCCTGGAATCCTCCAGTTCGCGTAGCCATTTGCGGAAGAACGCGGCCACATCGGCATGAATGGCGGCCGAGGCGGCATAAATCTGGGCATCTCCCGTCCAGCCCATCCGCTCATCGCGCTGCGGGCAGTCGGTTGGCAGATCGATCCAGTTCGCGCGCTGCGTCCAGACCGCATTCTTGAAGACCTGATTGACCACTGGATCGGAGCACTCGAAGCCGGAACTCATCGGTGTGTCGGAGTGCAGGACCAGGCCCGTCACGGTGTCCAGCGGTGGCTCTTCATCGAAGCCGGTCACCTCGACAAACTGGAACCCATGAAAGGTGAATCGCGGTGTCCACGACTCGCCACCTTCGGCCCCCTTCGCGATGTAGGTGTCGGTGGCCCGCGCCGCGCGCAGGTTCTCCGTCATCAAGCGGCCATCGGGATGAAGCATCTCGCCATAGCGCAGCACGAACTTCTTCCCCTTCTCGGCCTTCACCTTGAAGCGGATGTTGCCGGCAAAGTTCTGCCCCAGATCGAAGATGTAGGTCCCGGGCTTGAGCTCCTTGACCGATTTGGCCTCCAGCTCTTCGGTCACGCGAACCGGCTGGGCCGGATAGGCCTGCAGGACCGGAGGTCGGACATATCCGAACTCGCGATCCTCCTTCACGAAACGGTCCACAAACGGCTGGATCACCGAACCGTTGTCCTCGGCATAAATCACCGGTTCCCACGAGGAATCGTCAAAGCCGGCGGTCGCCCAGCCAGGCATTTCCTTGCGCGCATCGTAGGCTTCACCCATCAGGAAATCCGCCTCGAACTCGGGGCCCGTCGATGTCTTCCACGTCTCGTCGGTGCCGATCACCTCGGTCGAGCCGTCCTCGTAGGTGAGGTGGACCTCCACCATGACCGCAGGCGTTTTGCCATAAATGTTCCGACCGGTCTTGTGGGGACCGTAGCCGACCAGCTTGCCGTAGCCGACATAGCCCGCATACCAGCCATCCGCGACCACGGCACCGATGGCATTCTTGCCATCGGCGAGCATGGGGGTGAGATCGTAGGTGTTGTAGTACGCCCGCTTGCGGTAGTTCGTCCATCCGGGGGCGAAGTAGGCGTCCCCCACCTTGCTGCCGTTCACGTGCAGCTCGTAGATTCCCAGCGCCGAAGCATGCGCCACCGCACGGACGACCTTCTTCTCCGGTGAGAAGGTGCTACGGTAATACCTTGCCGGTGGGAGGTGAAGCTTCTCCCGTTCCTTGTGGAAGGGAGACTCATCCTTGAAGGAAATGAACGGCTGCATCGGAGCCGCCGCGATCCGGCCGGTCACGAAACGCTGCACCTCGGTCCATTCCGATGCTTCATCGCCGGCCCAAGTACGAGCTTTCCAGTAGACAGGCGCTGACGAAGGGAGACGCCCGCCACCGTAGGTCACGTGTGTCGTCTTCCCCTCGGTCCGACGACTGTTCCAAAGGTCGGTCTTCCCGTCCTCGAGCTTGTCGGGCGAGGTTGCCACCAGAATCTGAAATGCCGTCTGGGCAAGACCCGGCTCGTCTCCGTCAAGACGCCACGAGAGACGCGGCGCCGCGTCATCAAGGCCCAGCGGACTGGTGCGGTGTCCGACCTGAAGGTCGGTCGTCGTGTGACCGTTCAGGACGGCACAGGAAGCAAGGAGCAATAACCACTTCATCGTTTTGAAAGGACCTGGTGTTCGTATTCCTGCACATCCGTGAGCCAGCTTGGTCCGACCGGGACATCCTGGCGGCGGCAGTATTCATCCCATACGGCACCAATCGGGAAGGTCTTCACTTCCTCCATCAGCGCCAGGCGGGTCGTGTAATCGCCCTCCAATTCCGCAGCCCGAAGTTTGTCGGTCGGCTCGAGCAATCCGGTCAGCAGGGCACGCAGGGTGTTGCGCACTCCAATCGTCCACGCGGCAACGCGGTTGATCGAAGCATCGAAGAAGTCGAGACCGATGTGCACACGGTCCTCCACCTTGTTTGCCACGATCTCGCGCGCAATCGCGAGAAGCTCGTCGTTGAAGGTAACCACGTGGTCGGAGTCCCATCGGACACCGCGCGACACATGAAGGAGCAACTCAGGCAAGAAGAGCAAACACGAGCTGATCTTCTCCGAAATCATCTCGGTCGGATGGAAATGGCCGGCGTCCAGGCAGAGCAGGATCTGCTTCTGCATCGCATAGCCCATGTAGAACTCGTGGGACCCGGCCACAAAGGCCTCCGAGCCGATCCCGAACAACTTGGACTCCACCGCGTCGAGGTTGTGCTCGGTCGGTGCGGCAAGAATCTCATCCAGCGAATCCTTCAACCGCTGACGGGGTGCCATCCGGTCGGCCGGCACATCCTTGTAGCCATCGGGAACCCAAATGTTGGTCACCGTCTTGTCGCCAAGTTGCCGACCCATCTCATCGGCCACCACACGACTTGCCTTGCAGTGATCGATCCAGAATTGGCGGATGCCGTCATCGGGCGAGGTCAGGGTCAGGCCGGCGTCCGCCAGCGGGTGAGCGAAGCAGGATGGATTGAAATCCAGTCCGACATTCTGTGACTTGCACCAGTCGATCCATCCTTGGAAATGCTTCGGTTCGATCGCATTCCGATCGACCTTGCTGTCGCTCTCGAGGTAGATGGCATGGAGATTGAGCCGATGGTTGCCGGGGATCAGCGAAAGCGCTTTTTCCAGGTCAGAGCGGAGCTCGTCCGGCGTGCGTGCCTTGCCGGGATAGTTGCCGGTGACCGCGAGCCCGGAGCCCAGCTGACCATCCGGATCTTCAAACCCACCCACATCATCACCCTGCCAGCAATGGATCGAGATCGGAATGTTCTTCAGGCGGGAGAGGGCGGACTCGGTGTCAACGCCCAGGGCCGCGTATTGCTCGCGGGCGGAGTCGTAGGTGGACATGAAAATGGGAGCTGGGGGTTCAGATGTTGTCTTGCGTCGACTTGTCGAGCTCGTCCTCCTTGAAGGCGAGCCACGGAGTCGCACCGATGACCCAGAGCACCATGCCCGCGGTCATCAGGTTGAAGGTGGTCCCGATTTCGAGGTTTCCGAACAAGTGGATGGCCGGAGGAATGATCGTCAACCCAAGGCCAACGAGCGCGATGATGGGGAAAAGAATTTTCATGGAATCAAATGGCTTGCTTGTAAAAGGACTTGCTGAAAATCACGTGGAGGATGGCGGTCGCGATCCAGCACGGTAGGATGCAGTACCAGGATGGAATTCCTTCCACCTTGATCAAATAGGATGCGATGGCTACCGGGATGAGCCAGGCAAGAGCCACCGCAAGGTTCATGCTCTTGCCGAGACCTTCCGCAGCGAACTGGCGGAAACCGGCCTTCTTGGCAAAGTACCAGTCGGCGAAGATCACCGCACCCATCGGTGCGAGGACCGTGCCGTAGAAGCCGACGAATCCGAGCAGCTTCCACGCGAACGCAGGAAACACGCCGGCGATGGTGGCGACCGATCCTGCGAGCAAGGTCATCGCAGTCCGCGACGACCCGGGGATCATCGCTTGGAAGGCAAGACCCGCCCGATAGATCGTCGGGTTCGCCGTCGTCCAACCGGCGACCACCACGCAGACGATGCCGGCCATGCCGGCCACGCTCGCAGCCATCGGTCCGGGGACCGGATCGGTGCTGCCGGTGGCGCGGATCTGAGCAGCCAGCATGAAGGCTGCGGCGACCCACGCCATGTAGTGACCCACGAACATGCCGCCCGCGGCTGCCCAACCCGACGAGGCCTTCCTCGCATAACGGAAAACGGACAGGTCGGCCATGCCGATGTGCATGGCGGAGTTGCAGAACCACGAGAAGAGAACCACTGACCAGAGGTTCATGGTGGAGGTCGCTTCAGCGCCTTGGAAATTGTCCGAAGTGACCTGGGCCAGCGCCTCCATGTCAGGCACCTTGAAGGCCTCCAGTGCAACCGGGATCAGATCGGGCTTCTGCTTGAGCAAGTCGAGCAATCCTTGGATCGAGGTCACCTCGAAAGGCTTCGCTCCCAGGGCTTGGGAATAGTTCACCGTGTTGTTCCAGATGCCGTTCAGACCTTCCCAGTTGGCCGCTCCAATCTGCTTGAGGGCGACGAACCCACAGGCGAGGAACACCAGGACCATCCAGGGCGACGCCACGTTCGCGAACCGCGCAACCGTCTCGTATCCCTTGGCCGCGACCACGGCGATCACCGCTCCCACCAACAGCACGATCACCACAAAGGCGGCACTGTTCGGATACACGGTCTCGATCGTTGGCATCTCGATCTTGAACGGAATCCCGACCGCCGTCGCCGACACCGTGATCATCGCCCCGGCTAGGAAACAGAAGAGGATGCCGTTCGCGAGGTTGTAGAACTTCACCAACTTGCCGCCCGCAATCTTCTCCAATTGATAATAGAGCGTCATGCGACCTCTCACCGCAATCGGCGCACAGATGTAGCGCCACGAAAGCACCGCAAGGAGGTTGCCGATCAGCAATCCCAGAAAGATGTCCTTCAACGCCACACCCGCCAAAAGGAACAAGGGCCCGATCATGAACTCGGTGCCAGCGGCGTGCTCCCCGGCATACATACCCCAGAATTTCCCGGGGCCCTTCAAGGCGGATTTTGGTACGGGAGTCCGTTCAAACTCCTCGTTGGCTGCGTGTTCCTGTTCAGACATGGATTTCGATGGATTTATCGGGAGGGCAAATTCACGAACCTGAGCCACAAGGTCAAGCCTGCATTATGAATCGTTTCATAGATCGTGCTTTAACTTCTTCCGAAATTCTGTCCTTCCTAGGCCCCGTGAACCTGTCCGTCCTTTCGAATCATCGATCACTCCCGCCTGTCCGCCGAGCTGCCTGGATCCTCGCCGCATGCGCGGGTCTCTCCGTCAGCGCTCCGCTGCAAGCCGCCCCGAAGGCGCCCGATATCGTCTTCATTCTCACCGATGACATGGGCTACAGCGATCCGGGATGCTTCGGTGGGGAACTGACCACGCCCACGCTCGACCGGCTTGCCGAGCAAGGCATCCGCCTCACCCACTGTTTCAACGGTGGCATGTGTGTGATTTCGCGGACTTCCTTCCTCACCGGTTGCGGTTGGCCCTCTGGTACCCGCAAGTTCTCCAAGACCCAGTTGCTCCCCGAACGGCTTCAGAAAGGAGGCTACCGGACAGGTCTGTTCGGCAAATGGCACCTCCCCGGGCACCCGATGGATCACGGCTTCGACCGCTTCTTCGGATTCCTTGGCGGGTTCTCCAGCCACTACTCGGGCGGCAAGGACTACCGGCTTGATCGTGAACCATTTACAGACTTCGGGAAAGACTACTACTCGACCGAGGCATTCACCGATCGAGCCGTCGACTTCATCGAAAAATCAGTCGCGGACGGACCCAAGGATCCCTTCTTTCTCTTCCTCAGCTACCAAGCCCCCCACAACCCACTCCAAGCCAGAGAGGCCGACATTCAAAGGCATCGCGGCAAGTACCGCGGCGGCTGGCAGGCCATCCGCGAAGCTCGGTTCGCAGGCCAGAAGAAACTCGGAATCATCCCTCCGACCGCCAAACTGCCCACCTACCCGGAAAACCTCCCGGACTGGGACTCACTGAGCGACGCTCAGGTCGATCTTGAGGATCTGCGCATGGCCACCTACGCCGCCATGGTCGAGGGGATCGATGCCGGTGTCGCCCAGGTCGTTCGCAAGCTCAGCGAACTCGGACGCCTTGAGAATACCCTGCTCATCTTCGCCAGCGACAACGGGGCCGACCCATTTTCATCGGCCGATCCAGCCATGCTGAAACGTGGTTTGCTGCCGGGAGACCCGGGATCGAATTTTCAGCCCGGATTCGGCTGGGCCTACGCCAGCGTCACCCCATGGCGCATGTATAAAATTGCCCAACACGCTGGAGGCGTCACCACCGGCGCAATCATCCATTGGCCGAAAGGAATCGCCCGGAGAGGAACCATCGCTCACACCGGGGTCCACTTCTCCGACCTGATGCCCACGATGCTCGAGTCCGCCGGGCTCCCGGCTGGCAAACTGGATGGCGAATCGTTCCTCCCCATCCTGCAGGGCAAGGAGTGGCAGAGGAAGGAACCGATGTGCTTCCAGTACATGGACAACCGGGCGATCCGCACCGCAGAGTGGACCCTCGCCGAGGTCGATGGCTCGGGCTGGGAACTCTACCGGATTTCGACGGACCCGCTTGAAACCGAGGACGTTTCAGCCGCTCACCCCGAAGTCGTCGATGCGCTCGGCAAGCAGTGGGAAACGTGGTGGAAGGACCAATCCGGCAAGGACTACAAGCCGAAGTCGACCGCCACCGGACCCCACTACACCCCTCAGGGAGACCGCGGTACCGGCAAGACCTACGTCCCCTCGGCCATGCCGAAGCGCCTGAAGCGATGAGCCCCCCTCAGTCCTCGACGGGCTTGATCATCGAGGCGATGGAACTCACCGGCACGCAATTCTTCACCACCATCTGCAGCGGACCCTTCGGCTTGCCGTCGTTGGACTCGTAGTAGATCGACTGGGTGCTTGCGACCATGCCCACGACCTGACCATCGGCGTTCAGGACCGGCCCTCCGGAGGACCCCTTGGCATAATCCGCCGTGATCGACATCCACGTCGACTCCCGCTGATTCTTCCGACCAGGACGCAGGTAGTAGCGGGAGACCTCGCCAAAGGTGTGCATGAAAAACCGGCGGTGCGGGTGACTGATCACCTGCACCTCGGTTCCGATCCCCGCCGGCTCAGCCAGCGACACCGTAGTCAAGCCCTCGGCACGGACGCGAAAAAGCGCCATGTCGGCCACCTCGTCGGCCGCCAGCACTTCCATCACCGGGTAGGTGTTGCCTTTCCGGTCACAAACCCCGATCGCACCGCCTTTCGCACCCTCGAGGACATGATGGTTGGTCACCATCAGGCCATCCGATCCAAGAGCCCAGGCCGTCGCCACCCCACCGACATGCCACTTGTCGCAATTCCCACACTTGTAGACCCCGCCGACCATGTAGACCGCATCCGCCGGATCCGCCCCGGTCGCGCTGGAAGACTTCACCTTCACCGCGACCGACCTTGGAGCCTTGCCCACCGCCTCCTTCAAGTCCTCAGCCTTCGGGATGGAATCATCCTCGCTGAACTCCCCCACTCCGGTCTGCAAGGCCGACAGAAGCTTCGAATCGTTGATCACCATGGGTTTCGCCAACAAGGGCAGGGCCGACAGCCACAGCAGGGAAAGGTATCTCATGCCGGAGATAGCGACATGAGCCCCGCCGCTTCTCTCGGAATCCACCCACCCGCTCATCTTTGGCGCAATTCCACGGAAAATCCGTTGGATTGACCTGGTCCAAGTGCTGGAGTAGGGCTGGCGGCCGATGAACTTCCGACGTGTCCTCATTCCCCTGCTCCTGCTCGTGCTCGGAGCCCATCAGGCGGCGGCCCAGGTGTCGGTCGACCTTCGCTTCGGCAAATCCAGCTTCCTCCATGGCGAACCCATCCCCATCACCGTTTCCCTCACCAATCTCACCGGACGGGATCTGAAGTTCCAAGGCACCACCGAATCGGCGTGGATCGACTTCATCGTCAATTCCACTCGCGGCGTGCCACTCACAGCCGTGTCGAAACCCGCCTTCGGAGCCGTCGTCATTCCCGCCGGTAAAACCGTGGCCAAGACCGTCGACCTCGCCAGCCTGTACTCCTTCCGCGAGTTGGGAAATTTCTCGGTCTATTCGATCGTCCGCCTGCCTGGACAAGGTCACCGCGGCTACCAGTCGCGCCGACACCTGTTCACCGTGAGCAGCGCCAAGCCGCATTGGAGCCAGGTCGTCGGCGTCCCGGGAAAACCCGGTAAAACCCACGAATACCGGCTCATTCAGTTCACCGGCGACACCAAGAACCAACTCTATGCCCAAGTGGCCGACGCCAAGACAGGTGCCGTCATCCGCACCCACCACCTCGGCGAAGTCCTCATGTTCCGCGAGCCCACCGTGACCATCGACGGCGACCTCACCATGCATGTCCTCTATTTGATCACTCCCACCTTCTGGGGCCACGCCCGCATCAATCCCGAGGGCAAATTCCTCGGCCGGGATTTGTACAAACCCACCAACGCCGGCGACCCGAAGTTGGCAAAAAATACCGCCGGCAAGGTGATTACCGTCGGTGGCATCCTCTACGACGCCAAGGCAGAAGCCGAAGCACGGGCCAAGGAACGCAAAGCATCCGACCGCCCCGCATTCATCTACGAATGAGGAGCAGAATGCCTTTACATAGCGGGAATTTTTGTTAATCAATCCAAACCTTCCAGAATCGTTTAGCTTCTCCCATGAAAGTCATCCTCCGAGCTGTCATCCTGCTGGCAGCGATCTCGCTCACCGTAGCGCAGGCGAAATCCTTCCGCACCGTGGTCATCGACCCCGGCCATGGCGGACATGACAAAGGGGGGCAGTGGGGCTTGGTTTACGAAAAGCACCTTGCCCTCGACACCTCGGCCCGCCTCGAAAACGAGCTGAAGAAGCGCGGCTTCCGCACCGTGATGACCCGTCGCAGCGACTACTTCATCTCGCTGCCGGAACGCGTCCGCATCGCCAAGAAGTATCGGGACGCCATCTTCGTCAGCATCCACTACAACTACACGTGGAAACAACACGTGCAGGGCCTCGAAACCTTCTACACCTCATCGCAAAGCCGCGCTCTTGCCTCCCTGATCCAGAGCGGCATGATGAGGAAAGTCCGCACCAACAACCGCGGAGCCAAATACGCACGCTACTACGTGATCCGGAATGCGACCTGCCCCGCCGTCCTCGTCGAATGCGGTTTCGTCAGCAACCGTCACGAGCGCGCCCGGATGAAGTCCGCATGGTGGCGCCAGGCACTCGCCGAAGGCATTGCCGACGGCATCGTGAAGTTCAAGAAACTTTGAGCCACGGAGCCGCTGCGGCGTCACGCCTCGTTCGATCCGGGTTCGCACTCGTCCCCGCACTCTGCTAGACCCGTGCCTGCCATGAGCGCAGTCACAGCAAGCCAGATGCGGCAACTCGAAGACCAGGCATTCAGCCGGGGAATCGAGGCGGGGTCACTGATGGACGAGGCAGGCAAGGGCCTTGCACGCTGGCTCCTCGACCACTTTCCACAGCCCGGCCGCGCGATCGCATTCATCGGCAAGGGCAAAAATGGCGGAGACGCGCTCGTCGTCCTCGACCAACTCCGGCGGGCCGGCTGGACCATCGCCCTCCGCGCCAGCCATCCGACCCACGAGTGGACCACGCTGGCGCGCCAGCGGCTCCGCCGACTCGGCATCGAGCCGGATCAGGGTCTCCCCGCCGGTCCGGGCCCACTCATCCTCCTCGACGGGCTGCTCGGCATCGGAGCCAGGGGCGCGCTCCGCGAGCCACTGGATGCACTGGCGGAAGAAATGAGCCGGTTGCGAAACCAAGCGGGGGGTATCGTCGTCGCCATCGATCTCCCCTCCGGCCTCAATGCCGACGATGGCAGCAGTGGCGGACTCGTCGCCGACATCACCCTCACCCTTGGCGCGCCAAAGATCGGCCTGCTTCAGGACGTCGCCGCGCGCTATTGCGGGCGACTGGGACTCATTCCCCTCGCCGGGCTGCCCATGCCCGACCAACCCGGGCTCGAACTCACCACGCCCGCCCTCCTTTCCCATCTCTCCACCCCCCGACCCCATGACTTCCACAAGGGGGATGCCGGTCGCGTTCGCATCCTCGCCGGCTCACCCGGCATGTCCGGGGCCGCCACCCTTGCCAGTCATGGCGCGCTTCGTGCCGGGGCAGGCCTCATCACCCTCTTCCTCGATCCAGAAAATCCAGCCACGCCACTGCCCGAAGTCATGACCAAGCGACTGTCGAAGCGCATCCCCGCACTCTTCGAGGACCGCTGTGATGCCCGGGTCATCGGGCCCGGCCTGGGCCGGCTGACCGCCCCGCAGGCGGAGGCCCTGCTCGAAGGCCTGGCACAAGATACGACACCTACCGTACTTGATGCCGATGCCCTCAACCTCCTCGCCGGATCCGACCGACTCGACCTGCTGCGCTCCCATCACCTGATCACTCCGCATCCCGGTGAGTTCGCCCGCCTTGCCCCCGACCTCGCCGGGCTTCTGCGCGAAGAGGCCGCCACCCGCTTCGTGGACAGGCACCCCTGCACCCTGCTTCTCAAGGGAACACGCACCCTCATCGCAACCGCCGGTCGCAACCCGAGGATCAACCCGACCGGTCATGCCGGCATGGCCAGCGGAGGGCAGGGCGACGTCCTGTCCGGAGTCTGTGGCGCCCTGCTCGCCGGCGGCCTGTGCCCACTCGATGCAGGAAGCTGGGCAGCATGGCTGTGCGGCCGCGCCGCGGAACGCGCCATCACCCACGGCGGTGAATCGGAGGAGTCCTGCACCGCCACCCACACCATCGACCACCTCGGTGGCGCCTTCCGTGACTGGCGCGAGCAACGCCGTTGATCATCAGCGACACTCGCCCGCCGTCTTTCCTCGACTCCCAACCCGTCCCATGGATGCTTTTCCTCATGGAATTCCTAACGGTCGCCACGTTGAAACAACAAGCCGATGACAAGGCCAAACGTTTCTCCGTGGATGTGGAGCTCGAGAGCCGGAGCGAGCGCGAAACCAAAAACGGGAAGCCCTACCTCATTCTCCACTTCGCGGATGCCACCGGCAGCTTCAAGCTCAACGCCTGGTCGGATGCCCCCCTCTTCGCCGCCGTCGCCGACATGCCCAATGGCACCGTGCTCCGACTTGATGCCGAGTGGACCCAGAACACCTACGGGCTGAACGCCACCGACCTCGCCTGGGAGCGTCTCGATGGCGATGCCCTCGAGGCCTTCTACACCGGGGACGCCGAAACCGTCACCCGCCAGCGCGAGGCATGGAAAACCATCACCACCCTCTGCAGTGAGATCCAGGACCCGCGACTCGCCGCTCTAACAAGCCACTTCCTCGACACCTTCGGCAGCCGCTTCAAACGCGCGGCCGCAGCACGCAGGAACCATCACGCCCGCCGCGGAGGACTCATCGAACACGTCGCCCAGATGATGCGGTCGGCCTCCGCCATCTGCACGGTCTATCCCGACCTGAACCGCGACCTGCTCCTCACCGGAGTCCTGTTCCACGATTGCGGCAAGTTGTGGGAAAACCAGTATCCCGAAAAAGGCTTCTCCCAGAGCCACACGCTCTATGGCGAAATGCTCGGTCACATCCCCCTTGGCATCGAACTCGTCAACAAGCTGTGGCACGACGTCGAGGAACTGCCCGCCTCATCCGGCTGGCTGACGGAAGAACCACCCAGCGAGCACGTCCGTCTGCACTTGCTTCACCTGATTGCCGCCCACCACGGTGAGCTCCAGTTCGGGTCGCCCACCCTTCCGCGCACGCCCGAGGCATTCGCCCTTCACCACATCGACAATCTCGATGCGAAACTGGAGATGGTGAAGGATGCCTACGCCGAGTCCAACGAACTCGCGGAGGGCATCTACGAAAAGCGCTTCCCCCTCCCGGCCAATCTGGTCCGCCCGCTGGGTCACTTCGAAGGCTCCCTCCCTCCTTCCCAGCCCAAGAGTAATCCGGACGACCTCCTGCTGTAAGGCCCCGCCATGGAAACTTCGACCGCCATCCTCACCCGCCTGACCAAGCTGACCGACACCAGCTTGATCGTGCACTGGTTTACCGCGGACTCAGGACTGGTGAAGACAGCAGCCAAGGGAGCGCGCCGACCGAAAAGCCCCTTCGCCGGCAAGCTCGACCTGTTCTTTTCCAGCGAGATCCACTGGAGCCGCGCCCGACGTGGCGACCTCCACGCGCTGCGCGAGTCATCACCATCCGCGTGCCGCGAAGGCATCCGGAAGAACTACGAAGCCACCCTGTTGGCCTCCTACTTCTGCCGCCTGCTTGAGGCCACCGTCGAACTCGAGCACCCCGAGCCCGATCTTCACGACCTCCTGCAGCGCGGTCTGGATCATGTCAATGAAACCGGAGCTTCCGTCCGCGCCCTTCAGCACTTCGAGCACGAACTCGCCCGCTTGCTCGGCATCTCACTGCATCCTTCCCAAGCCGCCGGAGCGCTCCGTGACGCCTTGGGAAAACTCCCGAACCCCCGGGAACAAATTCTCGAACGCCTCTCCGACCGCACAAAAAATCCACTTTCCTGATTCATATTTCACACGTAAATCGTATATACAAGTTATGGACTCCCCAACCGCCAAGCTCATCCAGATTCTGCGTGATCGCGTGGATCTGCTCGTTTCCGATGGCAACTATGATGAAGCCATCCACGCGGCCACTGCCGCGGTCGAGAAAGCCCAGCAGGCTCTCTCTCCAGACCTCGAAAGCATCGAGGAATTTGTCGCCACCCTCGAGCTTCGCGGCGAATTGTACCGCTCGCTCGGTCGCTACGAAGAAGCTCGGGAGGATTACAAGCAGGCCCTGGAGCAGCTCGAAAACCGCCCTGACCGCCTGCTTCAGGTTGCACGCATCAGCGCCGCCCAAGGCGCAGTTCACGATGCCTTGGGCCATCCGGAGCGCGCGAGCGAGCTTTGGGAGCAAGCGCTGAAACTGTTCGACGAGAACAACCCTCCGGCCCTTCTCGACGTCGCACTGATGGCGAACAATCTCGCCTACCTGAAAAAGGCTGCAGGCGATGTGGACGCTGCCGAGAGTTATTTCCTCCGCGCCCTTGAGATCTTCCACCAGGAACTCGGTGCCGACCACGAGGAGACCGCCACCGTCTCGAACAACCTCGGAGCTCTCTATCAGAGCGCCGGCTACCACGAACAGGCCCGCGAGATGCACATGATGGCCCTCGAAGCACGGCGCAAGCAATTCGGCGAAGATCATCCCGACACCGCCCAGTCGCACAACAACCTCGCTCTCGCCCTGCTCGAAACCGGCGACAAATCCTGGGCACGCCGCCATTTCGAAAAATCCCTCCACGCCTTTGAACTCCTCGGGGACGAGTTCCTCGAAGACCTCGAAGCCGTCGCTTCCAACTACTGTGAATTCCTCCGCGGCGAAGGTGAAACTGTTCTGGCCGACCGACTCGAGGGCCAGGTCCGCGGAAAAGCCGGAGTGTAATTTACTTAATGGATTTCAAACATCACGAGAGGGCGACTCGGAGAGCAGATAATTGTCTAGGATTGCGATTGAATGACCCAAAGGGGCAAATCGTCGCGATGGCGGTGAACTCGGGACAATCCAACGGACTTTCCATCAGCCAAATTTGACGGCAACTTATGTCGCTTTCTGGTCTATTTGATGATTTTTGAGACGAAGTTTTGAGATTCTCACGGAATCCATACCTACCGGATCACCCGCCATTCGCAGAGGGTTGAGTCGAATTCCGGATTGACTTCAGACCGCCACAGGCATTCTTGTTTGCCAACCAAGTAACGTTTCATAGGAAACGTTTCTCCGCTTGGCTTGTCACCACCCGGTCGACAACAAGCACTGAAACCCGCGCGAACCGGAATTCCAGAGCCCATCGTTCGCACTCAAGCAAACCCAACCCATCATCATGAACCCAATAACACATTCAAGCCGCAGCCTAACGGCACTCGGCGCGATCCTCGCCACAACCCACAGCGCCCTCGCTTATACGGTCGAAATCGATCCAGCCGGCGCCATTCCCGTCGAATACAGCGAAGTCTACTCAGTCAACTGGGACACCGATGGAGACCTCGAAGGCTGGGCCGCGAGCGGCCAATTCACCCTCGATCCCGGAACGCCGACAGGTGGCCAGATTCAAGGAACCACCACCGGCGGAGACCCGAACGTCAACATCAACGGACTGAACATCGAATCAGGCTTCGACACCATCATCGAAGTGGCCGTCACCAAAGCCATCGCGGACACCTCCCGTCTCGACATCTTCTGGGGCGACGCCAATGGCGGGATTTCGGGTGACCGCCGGTTGACGAGTGCGGAACCTTGGGCCTCCTCCTCGGACGGTCTGCCACACGTGATCCGATTCACCTTTGAAGGCGAGGCCTCGGGAGCCTTCACTCAGTTCCGCTACGACTTCACTGCAGCCACCGGACAAGCCACCTCTCTGGACTACCTCCGGGTCTACACCATCCCCTCTCCTGATCCTCTTGAATGGGATCCCACCCTTTCCGGCGGAGTTGCCCTTGGCGGCACCGGAACCTGGGACACGAACACCACATCCAACTTCTGGGACGGCTCCAGCCAGGTTCCGTGGCCAGCATCATCCACGGGGCTCGACGAGGCATCCTTCGGCGGCACCCCAGGTGTGGTCACCGTCGATGGAGGTGGTGTGACCACCAACGTGCTGACGGCGATCGCCGGCTATGAGTTCACGGGTGGCACCATCACCTTTGATGGCAATATTCCGGACATCAATGCCACCGGAGCTGTCTTCAGCGCTCCATTCGACATCACGAGCCCACAGGCGCTGTCCATCAACGGGGCCAACAACACCTTCGCCGCGTCGAACACCTTCAGCGGAGACATCTTTCTGAACGGGGCTCAAACCAACCTCGCGGCCGATGATGCCCTGGGCACCGGCACGCTGACGACGAAAGGTGGCAACATCTGGTTCGCGGCCATCGACAGCGACCGATTCGTCGGAAACCAAATCGCCTACCGCGGCAACCGTCTGATCATCGCCAGTGCTGCGTTTGGCGGTTACCCCAGCAGCTCCATCGGCAACGTCATCTTCACCGAAGACTTCGACTACTCACCCACCGCCACCCCGGGCGACATCTTCCTTCGCCGCGACATGGAAATCGACGGGGTGCTTAGCGGCTCGGGCATCGGAGGCAACGCCCTCAGGTTCGCCGGGGACTCGGGCAACTTCACCCTGAACAACCCTGCCAACACCTTCGGTGGTGGTGCCAATGATGCCATCAGGATCGAGAACGGCAGCTTCATCGAGATTGTGGCTGACGGCAGCTTGGGTGATCCCCTCAACTACTTCCTCAAGGCCGCTGGAGGAAATGGGGGCCTCCGCGTTCTCGATAGCATGACGGTCGATCGCGATGTCGTCATCAATGGCAACACCGTTTTTGTGCTAGATACCAATGGTTTCGATACGACACTCAGCGGCTTCGTCGACGGGCAGACCACAAACAACAGCCGGTTCTACAAGCGAGGCGCCGGCCGTCTCATCATGAATGCTCCCGGTATCAACAAACTCGGCGGCGGCTTGCAGATTGAGGAAGGCACGCTCGAGATCGCCCCGGGCACCACCGTAAATCACAATCCATCACAGTGGGGGGCCAGCCCGGGCCAGTTCGCAGGCACCACGGTCGAGCTGACCGGTGGCGAGTTCATCGTCGGCTACTGGGGACTCTCCCGCGACGGTGCCGGCACCTCCACCTTCACCCTCGACTCGGGCAACTACGTCAACACGCTGGAATTCCTGACTGCAGTCAATGGTGATGGCGTCGTCAATTTCAATGGCGGCACCGCCGACCTGAATCAGTTCTCGCTCGCAAATGGAGCAGGGCGGACCTCGACCCTCAACCTCAACGGGACCGATTTCAGTCTCAACTTCTTCAATGACCGCGGTGCGGTGGGGGACGAGGGCGACTGCGTCATCAACTTCAACGGCTCCACGATCACGGCAGAGAGCAACCGCGACACCGACCGTGGCTTCATCGAGAGTGTGACCACCAACGTGACATGCAACGTGCAGGCAGGCGGCGCTATCTTTGATTCGGCCGGGTTCGACCTGCTCATTGTGCCCGCGCTGATCCATGATCCCGCGCTTGGAGCCACCTTGGACGGCGGACTCACGAAGGAAGGCGAAGGCAACATCCTGCTCGCCGGTGCCAACACCTACACGGGTGACACCAATGTCGATGCCGGCTGCCTCAACCTCGACAACATCACCGCCATCCCCGACCTCACCAAAGTGAACGTCGCCGCAGGTGCCGGATTCGGTGGCATCGCAGGAGCTGGCAACCTCCTCGATGCGGACATCCAGTCCATCGTCGATACGGTCAACTGGGACGTCGGCGGAGGATCTTTCCTCGTCATCGACACCAATGGCGCGGATGTCACGGTGGCCGCCAACATCACCGGAGACATCGGCCTGATCAAGAAGGGCGACGGCGTCCTGACCCTCACGGGAACCAACACCTTCACCGGATCCACCGTGATCGAAGGAGGCTCCATCGTGACCCCAGGTGGCGAAGTCAGCGTGGACAGCATCACCACCGGACCGGGCACCAACTCGGGACTGAAGGTCACACTTGCCTTCACAGCCGACAGCGACGTCGACATCTACGCATCCGACGACTTGGTGAACTGGACGCCGATCGCGACCAACGTGGCTGCTTCACCCTACGAAGAGGACGATGTCGCCGACACCAAGCGCTTCTACGTGGTGGTGACCGCGGGCGAGACCTTCCCGCCAGCTCCATAAGCTGCGGAACAAAACTCCCGAACCATTCCAATCCGTCTCGTGGCATCGCCCACGGGGCGGATTTTTTTTTTGGTCGGCATGCATCCAGATGCCCGGCCGTTCCTGCCAGCATCGACCTCATCTGCAGGGAATCCCTTTCCCAGCCAGCAATTCCGCTTTAAGAGTCAGGCACCATTCCCCGTAGAACCTGATCTCATGACCTTCTCCCATCGATCCAAGCTCGTTTCTGTCTTCGTCGCACTCATCGCCTCAGCCGGCTCTCTTGTCGCCGAAGAAACCGCTCCACCGGTCGGCGACCCGGTGAACAAGGACATCGCCACGGCCATCGCCAAAGGAGACCTTGAGGACGTCCGGCGTCATGCCGCCGCCGACCCATCCTGCCTGAATCCGAAGGACCCCAAAGCGCGCGCCCCCCTTGACCTCGCCATCCTGCGCAACAAGACCGATATCACACTCGTCCTTCTTTCGCTGAAAGCCGACCCCAATCGGAAGGACAATTCCAAGAGCACCCCGCTGCACCATGCCGTGACCCGGAACAACCCGCAGATCGTCACCGCACTGCTCAAGGCCGGTGCCAAGCCCAATGAATTGGACAAGTCCGGCTGGACCCCGCTGCACCACGCCGCGGCCAAGAACCAACTCGAAACCACCAAGGCATTGCTCGACGGAGGCGCGGATCCAATGACCCTGAGCCTGCTCGGCGGCACCCCGCTTCACGAAGCGGCACCCGGTGGCAGCAAGGAACTCATCCTCCTCCTGCTCAAGGCGAAGGTCGACCCCTCCGTCCGCTCCAAGCAGGGAGTGACCGCGTTGGACCTGGCCAAAAAACACGACAACAAGGAAGCCATCGCCATCCTCTCGAAGTAGACCTGATTCCGGGCGGATGTAACCTTGGTGCAAGAAGTGGCGTACTTCGCGGCACAACATCCCATCTGCCATGAAACCGATCCTCCTTTCCCTGTCACTCGCCGGCATCCTGAGCGCCGGCGAGTTCCAACCCGACCGAGTCGCCCCGGATGCCAAGTGGTGGCTGCACGCCGACCTCGCCGCCGCCAAACAAACCGCTCCCGGTCAGCGCATGGTCGAGGCCATCGAAGCCAAGCACGGAGATCAACTCAACGCCCTCAAGCTGATGTTTTCGGTCAACCCCATGACCGACCTCGACAGCATCACCCTCTTCGGCGACGGCCGGAAGGACAAGGCCGTCGCCATCATTGAAGGGCGCTTCAACCGCAAACACCTCGAAGGCCTGGTCAAGGCCGCCGAAGACTACGAGCACCACACTCACGGCTCGTTCGGTGTTCACTCCTGGGAAGACAAGGGCAAGCGCCAGCATGCCGCTTTCGCCACCAATACCCTGCTGATCTTCAGCCACGAGAAATCCCTCCTGCATCAGGCTCTCGACGTGATCGAATCCGGCAATGGCATGACACCGGATCCATTCACCACCAACGGCGAGGGCAGTCCGTTTCTCGTCGGCTCCGCCTTGCTCTCGGAAGTCGAAATGGAGGGCGACGAATCCCGCCTGCTCGGCAAGGCGGACGCGCTCAAGATCGCCCTGCATGAATCCGGCGAGCGGATGGACGCCCGCATGCTGCTCGAGGCGGGAAACCCACGCGACGGCCAGCGCTTCAAACGCGTCATGGAAGGCATCATCGCCCTTGGCGAACTCAGTGATGCCCTGAGCGACTCCGGCGACATGACCTTCACCACCCGCACGTCCGGCGGAGGCCGCATCGTCAACTCGACGATGAGCATGCCATCGTCCATGATGGTCGAGTGGATGGAGGCCGAAGGCGCCTTCGACCTCGATGACGATTCCGAAACCTCGGAAGACTGACACCCTCGCCCCGCCGTGGCCGCACTCGATCCAGAAGATATCCAGCTCGCCCGCGAATGCCGGGCGGGCTCGCTGCCCGCCTACGACCGGCTGGTGGCCAAGTATCACGCCCGGGTCTTCGCCTTCCTCCTCACCCTGACCCGTCACCGCCACGACGCCGAAGACCTGACGCAGGAAACCTTCCTCCGGGCATGGCGAAAGTTCGACCGCTACGACTCGAAGCAACCCCTGCTCCCCTGGCTGTTCACCATCGCCCGACGCCTCTCGATCAGCATGCTGCGGAAGCGCAAGCCCATGCCGACCCCGGAGCCTGAGCAGGTCGTTCTCCCCGTGGAGCAGCCGGACACCTCCATCTGGAGGCTCGCTGAGGCCCAACTCAGCCGCGAAGCGTTCACCGCCTTGTGGTTGCACTACCACGACGAACTGCCACTCGCCCAAGTCGGAAAAATCCTCGGTAAGCGCGAAGGTGCGGTGAAAGTGATGCTCCACCGCGCCCGCAAGACCCTCGCAGGCCATCTCCAGCAGATGCGCAACCAGCCACCTCCCCTACCGGCCACACCCCCTCCTCTCCCCTCGATCTGGAACAGCGCCCAAACCACGCCATGAACGACTCCAATATCGATCAGATGCTTCGCCGCAAGCCCCCGACCATCGAGGTTCCCGCTTCCTTGGAAACCAAGATCCGTGCCCGGGTGCGGGCCGAGGTCGCCCCATCACCCACGGTCCGGTGGCAGTGGATCGTCCTTCCCGCCGCCGCGGTCCTCATGCTTGTCGCCTTGCTCCGCAACGAGGGCGACCACCCGACACCGCCCGAGCTCGTCCAAACGACGACGCCGACCGAACTGCCGACCGCAGAAGTGACCGAAACCGTCGAGGATCTCCCTCTCGTAGCCCGAAACCCCTTGAGCAGCGAAGCGCGAGCCCTGCGACGCGATGCGGAACGCACCGGCCGCTTCCTCATCAACTGCCTGCCGTCGCTGACCCAGGCCGAGTGACACACATTTCCCGCAAGCTCACCGGCATTGGCCCGGTAGTTAGGCAATGCGTTTCGTTGCCCTCATCGCCCTTGCTTTCACCACCTCCGCCCACGCCGTCGGTCTGGCTGACGGAGTGAAAATCGGAGAAGTCACTCCCGAATCCGCCGTCCTCTGGGCACGGCTTACCGCCGAGACCGAGGCCAACCACCGGGTCGACAAGTGGGATGCCGACCAGCTACACTGGACGGTTCCCGGTGCCGACGGCAGCCTGCACTTCGAATACTGGCCGAAGAATGATCCAAAAGACGTCGGGCAGACCGCCATCCACACCGTCACAGCGGATGACGACTACTGCCATCAGGTGAAGATCGACGGACTCCGTCCGGCCACCGAGTATCGCTACATCTGCTACGCCAAAGGCGCCGATGGGAGCCGGACAAGCATCCAGGAAAGCTTCACCACCGCCCCTGCCTCCGACGCCGCAGCTCCCATCCGCTTCACAGTTTCCACCTGCCAGGATTTCCCGCGCCGGGATGACCTGAAGAACGGCCACAAGATCTACCGCTCCATGGCCGCGCTGAAACCCGACTTCTTCGTCCAGACTGGAGACACCCTCTACTACGACAAGCCCGACCCCTTCGCCAAGGACATCGCCACCGCCCGCTACAAGTGGAACCGCCTCTACGCCCTACCCTTCCTGCGCGATTTCCACAGCAAGACACCAAGCTACTGGATGCACGACGACCACGACGTCCTCAAGGACGACTGCTGGCCGGGGCAGACCTACGGCGACCTCACCTGGGAGCAGGGCCTGAAGGTCTGGCGTGAGCAGATCCCCCAGTCCGAAAAACCCTATCGACAATTCCGCTGGGGCAAGCACCTCGAAATCTGGCTCCCCGAAGGCCGCGAATTCCGCTCACCCAACACCATGAAGGACGGTCCGGAGAAAAGCATCTTCGGCAAGGAACAGTGGAAGTGGCTGGAAAGCTCGATGACCGCCTCGGACGCCACCTTCAAACTCTTCGTCTCGGCCACCCCCGTCGTCGGCCCCGATCGAAAGAACAAGAAGGACAACCACGCCAATGCCGGCTTCGAGCACGAAGGCAACCGGCTTCGCAGCTTCCTGAAGAGCATTCCCGGCTGCTTCGTCATCAATGGCGACCGCCACTGGCAATACCACTCGATCGATCCCGAATCAGGCATTCAGGAATTCGGCTGCGGCCCGGCTTCCAACCAACATGCCGGTGGATGGAGTCAGGACAACAAGCGCCCGGAACACCAGTTCCTCCGCGTCAAGGGCGGCTTCCTTTCTGTCGAGATCGAGCCAAATCAGGCCACCGTGATTCACCACGATGTCGACGGGAAACCGGTGAACACCACCGTCATCGCTGCCCCTTCCAACTGATCCATCCACAGGGAGCGAACTCGTCGCATCACCCTTCCATCCACCGGCCGAGGGCGGCTTCTAGTTTTGCCCCACGCCTCACCTTGTAGGCGTCTCCCAGCTCCACGGTGGCCCGCTTGCCCGCGGAGTTCTGGAAATGGATCACCACCGGAGTCGCGCCGGGATGCGTCTCGATCACCTCGCGGATCTCCTCGAGGTCGCGCTCGGAATGCCGCGCCGGCCACAGCGAGAGCTCGACTGACTTCCCGTTGCTCCCCTTCCCACGCGTCTTCAGCTCGTTGAGCTCGGACCCGGTCAGGCGGCGCTGGTCCGTCCGGTCATCGATCTGGATCGATGCCTTGAAACGGATCACCTTGCCCGAAACCATGATCCCCGCATCGCGCGCCGGCACGAAGCTCTCGCCCCACACCACGACCTCCTTCGATCCCGTGAAATCCTCGACCACCAGCACGCCGAACGGCTTGCCTTTCTTCGTCACCTTCGCCTCCACACTCCGGATCATCCCCGCGAACGCATAGCGATCCCGCGGGTTCCCGAGCACGATGTCATCCACCAGGCCCAGCTTGTGATAGCGATCGGAGTCCAGCACCGTGCGGAACTTGTCCAGCGGGTGACCGGTGACGTAAAAGCCCAGCAATTCCTTCTCCGTGGCAAGACGTTCGTCCTTCGACCACTCCGCCACCTCCTCGGTGGCCCCCGCGTGGTTCTCCACCTTCGGCGCACCGCCGAACTCCATCGTGTCGAACAAGGCCACCTGACCCGCCGCACGATCCCGCTGGGCCGATGAGGCACTGGCACTCACCTGCTCCAGTCGGTTGAACATCCCCGCCCGGGTTTCACCCGTCCAATCAAACGCCCCGGCCTTCACCAGGTTCTCGAGGATCCGCTTGTTCACCACCTTGGAATCCAGGCGGTTCGCGAACTCATCGAGCGACTGGAACGGCCCGTTGGCTTCACGCTCCTTGATCGCCTGGTCCATGGCTCCCTCACCGACATTCTTGATCGCGGCCAGACCATAGCGGATCGCATTGGCACCCGATGGGGTTTTCTCCGGCGCGAAGCGGAGTTGGGATTCATTGAGATTCGGCGGCAGGATCTCGATCTGCATCCGGTGGCATTCCGCCACGAACACCGCGAGCTTGTCGGTATTGTTGATCTCGTTCGAGAGCAGCCCCGCCATGAACTCCACCGGGAAGTTCGCCTTCAGGTAGGCCGTCCAGTACGAGATGTGCCCGTAGCACGCGGAGTGGGACTTGTTGAAACCATAACCCGCGAACATCTCGATCTTCTCGAAAATCGCGTTGGCCAGCTTCTCGTCGATGCCATTGGTTTCCTTGCACCCTGCCACGAACTTCGTGCGCTCCTTCGCCATCTTGGCCGGGTCCTTCTTACCCATCGCACGGCGCAGAAGGTCCGCACCACCGAGCGTGTAGCCCGCCAGCATCTTGGCCGCATTCTGCACCTGCTCCTGATAGATCATGACCCCGTAGGTCTCGCCACAGATCTCCTCGAGCAAGGGGTGCTCGTAAAACGGCTTCTTGCCACGCTTCACCTCGATCATCTGGTCGATGAACTGCATCGCCCCGGGTCGGTAGAGGGCGAGAAGGTCGATGATGTCCTCGATCTTCTCGATCCCGTACTTGCGGCACGTCTCGACCATGCCGCCGGACTCCAACTGGAACACCCCCATGGTCTCCCCGCGGTTCAGGATCTCGAAGGTCTTCTGGTCCTCGAGGGAGATCTTGTAGATGTCGAAATCCGGAGTGTGGAGATGGATGTGGCGGATCGCGTCCTGAATCACCGTCAGGTTCTTCAGTCCGAGGAAGTCCATCTTGAGCAGGCCGACTTCCGTGATCGCACCCATGTCGTACTGAGTCACCACCTCGCCTTCACTGGCCCGCGTGAGCGGCACGTGATCGTCCAGGGGGCGGTCACCGATCACCACCCCGGCCGCGTGCACCCCCACGTTCCGCGTCAGACCCTCGAGCTTCAGCGCATAGTCCCACAGCTCCTGATAGGTGCTCGAGCTTTCGATCAACTCGCGCAACTCCGGCTTGGTGTCGAATTCCTTCTTCAGCTTCACCCCGGGCTTCGCCTCGATCATCTTGGCAATGCGGTCCGCCTCCCCGTAGGACACCCCCATCACCCGCGAGACATCGCGAAGCACGCTCTTCGCGCCCAGCGTGCCGTAGGTGATGATGTGAGAGACACTACGCTCACCGTACTTCTGGCGGACGTACTCGATCACCTCCGGGCGGCGGGTCTGGCAGAAGTCGATGTCCACGTCCGGAGGACTGACCCGCTCAGGGTTGAGGAAACGTTCGAACAACAGGCCGAACCTCATCGGGCAGATGTCCGTGATGCCCATCGTGTAGGCCACCAGTGACCCGGCCGCGGACCCACGACCCGGACCCACCGGGATGTCCTGCTCACGACCCCAGTTGATGAAGTCCGCCGTGATCAGGAAGTAGGACGCGAACCCCAGCTGGTTGATCGTGTCGATCTCATAGTCGAGTCGGTCGGTCAGCACCGGGTCCTTCGCCTTCGCCTCGCCATACCGCGTCACCAGACCTTCGTAGCAAACGCGGCGGAAATATTCGTCCCGCGGGGACCCGTCCGGAGAATCGAACTGCGGATACTTTTCCGAACTGGTCGAATCCAGCTTGATCTCCACATTGCAGCGCTCGGCGATCTCCAGGGTCGTGTCACAGGCCCCTGGAACCTCGGCGAACAACTGGCGCATCTCTTCCGCGGTCTTGAAATACACCTCGGCTGGGTAGCGCATCCGGTTCTCATCGATGAGCAACCGCCCCGTGCCGATGCAGATCATCACGTCGTGCGCTTCATGGTCCTCTCGGTTCAGGAAGTGCGCATCATTCGCCGCCACCGTCTTCAACCCGAACTCCGCCGCCAACTCGACCAGCTGGGGCATGAGCAGCTGCTGTTTCTCCAGACCATGATCGTGGATCTCCACGTAGGTATTCTCCTTGCCGTAGATGTCGATCAACTCAGCCAGGGTCTCGCGCGCCTTCGCAGGGTCACCGGCAAGCAGCCATTCATTCACCGGCCCGGACATGCAGCCGGTCAGGCAGATGATGCCTTTCGAAAATTCACGCAACGCCGCGCGATCGACCCGGGGCTTCCCGTAGTAGGACCCCTCCAGGTGCCCTCTCGAAACCAGCTTCTGCAGGTTTTGCCAACCCTCGTTGGTTTCCGCCAGCAAGGTCATGTGGGTCGCCCGTTTGCGCCCGGGCACGTCCTTCTTGTCCTCCATCTTGCCCGGCGCGAGGTAGATCTCGCAGCCGAAGATCGGCTTCACGCCCGCAGCCGTGCAGGCTTGGTAGAATTCGATCGCTCCGAACAGGTTGCCGTGGTCGGTCATCGCCACCGCCGGCATGCCCAGCTCCTTGGCCTTCCCCGCCAGCTGCTTGCAGCGGTTCATGCCATCAAGCAGCGAATATTCGGTGTGTACGTGGAGGTGAACGAAGGAATCTGACATCGGGACGACCGACTCTGCGCACGCCCGCACCGAAGGGCAAGACAGGGCGATATCCGACCTGCGGAAATCCACCTGAATCCCCCGAAACGCCACGAAAACGCAGCCTGCGAATCGCCCACAGCAGCCTGCTATTCAGCGAGTGGCACCACCGGCACCGGAGCATCCTGCTCCATCGACTCCTTCGCAGAAACCCCGGGCGTCGGCTGGCGGTGGGAGGCCATCAGGTTCGAAATCCGGCCAACCAGATCGATCCGTTCCTTGCCGGACCCCGCGGCCACCGGCTCCACCACCATCACAGGTGACACCGCATTCCGGGCGCAGGACGACAGCAGGAATCCAAGGGGAAGAATGAGCATGATGGCGCGGTTCATCCCTCCACCTACGACGCCTCAGTCAGGCGGATGAACCACCAGCTCGTGACAATCCCGTCACCCGGCTGCCGGCTGCATCAGCACGAAGGGCGTGACCACCACGGCGAGGAATTGATCGTCCCCGTCCTCCCACTGCTCGGCGTGCAGATCTCCGATGCGCACAAGATCCCCGCGGCCAAGCCACTCGGCGACCTGCTCGGTCTGGTCACCCGTGAAGGCCTTGGCCACCTCCTTCAGATCAAGCTCCGGATCCACCCACAGCAGGTTCCCGCTGCGAAAGTGGGGCTTCAGGTACTTCCAACCGACCTCACCCGTGTACTTGGCGATCTTCTCGTCATCGCTCTGCCCGTCCTCACCGAGCATCGCATACTTCATCCGCTTGTCCTCGTCGCTCACGCCTTCATCTTGCCGGGTTCTGACACCCGACTCAAGCCGACCTTTCCCGCATGCGAACTGGTCACGCCCCCGTGCCTCAGCTAGCCTGCGGGCCAATCCCTCCTCCCCATGCCTGAGTTTCACGTCGAAGAATCCATCGAAATCGCAGCGTCCCCCGACGACGTCTTCCGCACCGTCCGCGACTTCAAATCATGGCGCGCATGGTCCCCCTGGTTGCTGGCGGAACCGGACACGAAGCTGGACTACTCCGCCGATGGCTCGAGCTACTCATGGGACGGACAAATCACCGGAGCCGGATCGATGACCGTCGTTCACGAGGACCCGCCCCACTCCATCGACTGTGAACTTCGTTTCCTCCGCCCATGGAAGTCCACCAACACCACGGCATTCCGACTCCAAGCCACCGACACCGGCACCCGCGTCACCTGGACCATGCGGGGCTCCCTTCCGCTCTTCCTCTTCTTCATGAAGCGGAAGATGAGCGCCTTCGTCGCCGCCGACTACAGCCGCGGCCTCGCCATGCTGAAGGACCGGATCGAAACCGGAGACATCGGCTTCTCCCTCGATTTCCTCGGCATCGAAGCCCAGCCCGAATGCCAGTACCTCGGAGTCCGCAGCCAGTGCCCGATCCCGGAGATCGGATCCTCCATGGAACAAGCCATGGGCAAGCTCGCGAGCCAGGCAGAAGCCGCCGGCATCGAACCATCCGGCGCCCCCTTCTCGATCTATCTCGACTGGGACCCGGTGGCAGGAAGAGCCGCTTACATCGTTGGATTCCCCGTGGAAGCCATAGCCGCCAGGGCGCCGGAAGGCTGCACCTTCGGCTGCATCCCCGCCACCGACACCTTCCGGATCCGCCACACCGGAGCGTATCGACATCTCGGCAACGCCTGGGCCGCAGGCATGATGCACCAGCAAGCGAAGGCTTTCTCCCCGAATCGGAAGATCCCCCCATTCGAGATCTACGGCAACGATCCGCAAAGCACCCCGGAGGAGGAGCTCGTGACCACCCTCCACTTCCCGACACAGTAGGCCGCCCATTTGGAGGTTGAATTCCCGGGCCTCCGACCAATGGTCTCCGCCCATGAACTTCGACGCGGTCCTGTTTGATTTCGATGGCATCCTCGTGGACACCGAGTGGGCCATCTACGAGGCATGGCTGCGAACCTTCCAGCGCCACGGACACGACCTCCCGATCGAAATCTACACCCGCTGCGTCGGCTCGGATTTCGATACCTGGTCACCCAAAACCCACCTCGAGGACCTCACCGGCAATAGCTTCGACTGGCACCAACTCGACGCCGATCGCCAGGTGGAAATCCGCGCCGACCTCGAAAAGGCCGGCCCCATGCCCGGCGTCGTCACGCTTCTCGAAAGACTGCGCGCGAAGGGAACCCCCATGGCCGTCGTCTCCAGCTCGAACCACGCCTGGGTCGATGGATGGCTCGACAAGATCGAGCTGCGCGATTTCTTCCACACCACCGTGTGTCGCGGCGACGCTCCACGCATCAAGCCCGCCCCAGATCTTTGGCTCGAAGCCATCCGCCAGCTCGACAAGCCCGCCGGGCGCTGCCTCGCCATCGAAGACTCACTCAATGGAGTGAAGTCCGCCAAGGAAGCAGGCCTTCAGGTCTGGGCCGTCCCGAATCGCACCACCGCCAGCCTCGATTTCTCCACCGCCGACCGCGTGCTCGACTCGTTGGAGTCCCTCTGAGGACGCGCCCCCCTACCCCCACGGCGAAACCAGCGGACGCCCTAGCGAAGCGCAGCCTCTACCCGCTCCAGCAGCGCGCTCCCGGTCAGCTCATTGGCCTCCAGTCTCTGCTTGTCGGGAATCTTGACCGAGATCAGATCGACCTGCCGCAGCGAGTCCAGCTTGAGCAAGGATGCGAGGTCGGTCTCTGAGCTTCTGCCGACCAGATAAAAGTCCTCCAAGCTGGCAAGCCCGCCCCAGTCATCCCAGTCCACCATCGCAGGGCAGCCGTTGATATTGGAACGACGGAGAGCCCGGGCAACGGAAACCTGATCGACCCCGGTCAGCTTGACCAAACCCCTAAGACGCAGGTCCTTCAGAGACGACAGCCCGCGAAAGGACAGCTTCTCGACCACAGGCAGGCCTTCCAGACGCAGGGCTTCCATTCCGGTGAGTGCCGACAAATCGGAGACATCGGTCAGCGCATCCATCTTCTCGATGGCCAAGTACGACAACTCTCCGAGATCTCCGATCCCCTTGAGCGATTTGAGTTTCGGCAGCTTGGATAGCTCGAGCCACCGCAGCCCATCCACACCAGCCAGCCCGGGTAGGCTGGATTCCTCCGTCCACACCTCAATCCCGAGCCCATACAGCTGCTCCTGGGCCTCCCATACCTTCCGCGCATGCATCGCGTTCCCCTTGACGCGCAAGGTCCGCAGCCGGGTGGCGCCTCCATGCCCGGATTGCGATGTCTCCCCGTAGCATGAGATGCCCACGTGTCTGAGCGATGACATTCCCTCAAGCTCACCGAGGTCACCATTCAGATACTCGATCTCATGCAGAAACGGCAAACCTCCCGCCTGCTTCCACGCCACCACCTGCTCGACACTAGCGAAACGGAGGAAGCTCACCTTCTCCATCACAAGCGGTGACCCATCGTCTTTTTGGGAGTCAATGCGGCTCCCCACGCGCACCAGACCCGGCAAGCGCCGGACCAGGGCCGGCGGCACGCTGAAACCATCGATCGAATGAAGTCGGCTCAGCCCCACGAGGGACTCGAGTGATGCCGGAGTCGAACAACGGACCGACATCGCTTCCAGCCCCTTCATTCGGCTGAATCCGGCGAAGCTGCTGCTGCTCCGCATTCCCGTTTCAAGGAATTTGAGACGACTCATCTTCGCCAGCACCCCCGAATCATCCAAGGTCGAGGTGAAGGCATTCCCGGCATCGAGGCACTCGATCGACGACAGCTCGCCAAGCGTGTCAAAGGACTGGAGCTGCCCGACATTGAAATAGACCGCCTTCATCCGCCGAAGCCCGGCGAGTTTTGAGAAATCGCTCCGGTGATCCACCTGCACGGTCACCGCCAGCGGATCCAGCTTGGCAAGCAACGGACGCACCGGGTCAATCTGACTGAGCATCACACTGCTGACACTCTCCACCGGCCCCACCTCAGCCACGAGCTTGTGGAACTTCTCCCGCTGCTCGGAATCGAGGGCGCTGGATCCACCACCACTCCCCACGGAAACCCCCACCAGTTCGCGCGCGGATGTTCCTCCCTTGCTGCGATAGAGGAAAACCCCCTCCGTATCGAAGTGCCACTCCGGCGCCCCCTTCCACTGCAGAAGGTGGCTGCCTCCGCCGAATGCCCCCGCGGAAGTATCGACCCGGATCCACGCCCCAGGAGGCAGGTCGGCCTCCCACGTGTAGGCATCCAGTCGATGAAATGCCCCCGGCATGCCCACCGCCCTGGGCGTCTCTTCCATGTATTCCATCCGCACCCGCAGGGGTTTCCAACCGGCCGGATGACGATTTGCCGCAGCCACCTTCGTCGCATACGACTGATCCTCATCGGACAGTTTCGCCAGCGGAAAAGTCACCGTTTTCCCGGACTCCAGCCGGAGCGTGATACTACGGGCGTCGGAGGACACCCATTCGCCTTCCACTTCGCGCCCCGAGGTATCCGTCCACGTCCTCGCCTCAAGCGTCGCCAGACACAACGTCACCAACAGAAACCGAGCCACCTCCGAAACACACATGGTTTCGGATCAACCACAGATACCGGCGACAGGTCAACTTCAGATCCCCCGGCTGCACCTGCAGCACCGGCCACGATGATCAAGCGCGCTTCACCTTGAACCGCATCACCAGAGGACGGTGGTCCGAACTCTCGAAACGATCGTCACTGTGGCAATCGATGACCTCGATGCCTCGGGTGAAAATCCGGTCCAACCGGAGGTCCGGGTTGAAGCCATCGATCAGATTCAGGCGTCGCAGCCACTTCGGAGCGGGTGAATGCTCTTCACCAGCCACTTCCACTTCAGAAAGCCCCATCGCCTCGGCTTTGTCGCGGAGCATCTTGAGCCGGGCTTCACTCCACGTGTTGAAGTCACCACACACGATGGCCGGCGCTCCCGGTGTCTTCAGCGCGGCGAACACCTCGTCCAGCTGCATCGGGAACACGGACTCGGTCACGAAGTTCAATCCGTGGCAATTGATGATCTCCACCTCGCCACCACCCTGGATCGGCATGGCCGTGCGCAGCGACATCTTCGGGGAAGCCACATACATCTCCCGTCGCGGCGAGCGCAGAGCGACGGCACCGCTCGCCGGAAGCGACTGATTCGCAATCGTCAGGACGCCGGTGGACTGCCGGGACAGCGGGAAGCGCCAGCTCGGAGCGTAGTGGCCGCTGATATCCTCCCGGTGCAGATCCTTGATCTTCTCGTAAGTCGACGACCGCACCTCCTGCATGCAGAGAATGACACCGTCTTCCTCGGGGATGTCCTCCATCAACAGAGCGACCTCCTCCTTGAAGCGCTCATGGCTCGCTTTGTGCACATTCCAGCAGATGAAATGGGAAACCTGATCCGTCTCCACCACGCCCGCTTTCTCGGGAGAACCGAGCGAAGCGACCTGGGAAACGGAGAAGCAGCCGAAGGAATTGAAGGCCAGAAGCAGGCCAAGAATGAGACGGTAGGTCCGGTAAATCATGGGGTTTTACTGCGAAACCCACGGCCCCGCCGGAGGGCAACATCCCCAGAAACGCCTCCGGTGCCAGCGAAAAAACCGCCCCTACGTGGACTCACGGTGTCCCTTTCGAGCTGCTCCACCAGTCCGGATTCGGCTTCCAGCCTTCTTCCAGCATCTGGCTTTGACTCCTCTCCTGTTGTTCCATCACACGCAGGGCCACCTTGCGGTTCTGCTCGGCCATCTCCGGCTGGTAGCCGGCCCACGGCTTCGGCGTCTTCGCCCCGGATTCCTTCAGGAATCCTTCCAGCTCCGCCCCCATCGACTGCACCCGCTCGGGATACTTCGCCGCCAGGTCCTCGGTCTCGCCTTGGTCTTCCGACAGTTGGTAGAGCTCCCGACGTCCGTCTGCCCAGTAGTGGATCAGCTTCCAGTCGCCTTTCCGGATGATGGATGACGGCTCACCCCCTTGGTTCCCGAAATGCGGGTAGTGCCAGAACAAGGCCCGCTCGTCGATTTTGCCACCCTTCAGGACCGGCACCAGACTCACACCGTCCACGTGCTGCTCGGGTCGCAGCGGCAGACCCGCGAGTTCCAGAAGCGTCGGATAGAAATCCGTTCCCGTCGCTGGAACCTCCGTCGTGCTACCCGGCCGTGTCACTCCGGGCGCGATGATGTAATACGGCTCGCGAATCCCCCCTTCCCACTGGCGCCCCTTGCCGCCGCGATAGGGAAATTGGGACGTCGCGTAGGCATCGCCGGAAACCACCCCGCCATTGTCCGACGTGAAGCAGACGATCGTGTGCTCCGCCACGCCCGCTTCCTCAAGCGCATCCATCACCAGTCCCACCGCGGTGTCCATGGTCTCGACCATGCCGGCATACACCGGATGATCCTGCACCTGCCGAACCGGCAGGGTCCGATCGATCTTGAAGCGCTCCTTGGGTGCTGCCTGCTTCGCTGCCTTGGCACGATACTTCTCCCACAGCGCCTCGGTCGTCTGCAGGGGACCGTGCACGGCGTAAAATGACAGGTAGGCGAAGAACGGCTCGTCCCCACTCTCCTTGATGAACTTGGCCGTCTCCCGGCCGAGCCGAAGGGTCAGGGACTCCCCGTCCGGGCCACTCTGCAAACGAGGATTCTTCCATGGCGCAAAGAAGCCGCCACCGGGACTACCGACGGACCAGCCGCCCTTGTTGATGTCGAAACCATGATCCTCCGGCCACGAACCCTCTCCCCCCAAATGCCACTTCCCCGCAAAGAAGGTCTTGTAGCCGCCTTCCTTGAATGCCTCGGCCAGGGTCGTCTCATCCTTCGGCAGGGCCCTGACATAGTCCGGCGGCATGATCGGCTGGCGCTTGGCCTTCGCCTGCCTGGCCCCCACCGCCGCACCGATCCAGTTGGTGATCCCGTTTCTCGCCGGATAGGTCCCGAGCATGATGCTCGCCCGTGACGGACTGCATACCTGGCACGTCGCATACCCCTCGGTGAACCTCATCCCCTTCCGCGCCAGATCATCAATACGAGGAGTCTCGTAGAACGTGCTGCCTTCAATCCCCACGTCCATGATGCCGTAGTCAT
This sequence comes from Haloferula rosea, assembly GCF_016595525.1. GTDB lineage: Bacteria > Verrucomicrobiota > Verrucomicrobiia > Verrucomicrobiales > Akkermansiaceae > Haloferula > Haloferula rosea. Next base: position 15,848 of record NZ_JAENII010000015.1, on the reverse strand, counting down.
CACAAAGAAAGAAAACCACATTCGGCTTACGCGCGGATGCGGAGAGCGGAACCATGGCCGCCGCCAAGGCGAGACCGAAAAACGCAGATGAAAAATCCTTCATGAGCCCGCATTCTGGCCACAGGCCGCAGCGCCAACCAAGGCGAAATGAGTCAACTGGCGGTTCACTGAAACGGATTGCCCAATCACTCGGCTCCCCATTTCCCGCTGCCATGGGATCCAATCAAGGACCCGCGCACCGCGGACCACTGGCAGGAAGGCTACCGTCTCCCCGCTAGGTGATCGTAGCAGTCGAGCCACAGGTGGCGAAGGTTGCCGCGACGACGGCGGAAGGCCTCGACAACCAACGGCTCGAGTGAAGGAGCACCCTCGGGGTGAGCGCGATGGAGGAGCACCCGGGCCAGCGCCAGGTCAGGCTTCAGACGAAGCAGCACGGGAAGCCCTCGAGTCCGGTGGCGGGCGGAAAGAAATCCGGCCGCCTCTCTCGACGCCCGATGAAACCGCCGACGCTCGGAAAACCCGAGGTGGGTATCACCATCCGCCATCCAGATCCTGCCTCGACCGTCCTCCATCTTGTGCAAGTCATCATCGCTCAAGCACCGCTTGTCGCGGTTGAAAAAGAAACGCACCACCGGCACATCGAGGCGGTCGACGAATGCATCAAGGAACGTGCTTTTGCCCGCCCCGTGAGGCCCCACCACACAGGCCCGCCGACCGAGCTGGTCCCACCGTTCCAGCAAGTCACTCCAGCGCGTGCCGACCAGTGTCGGGTCAAAGACGAGACAACGTTCCACCCGCCGGGTGGCGAAAGGATTGTCGCGTGCATTCAACGCGTCCATTTCCATACCCGCTTGGATTTTGAACTCTTGGGTTCGTCCACCCGCGCAAGACGGATCGGACGGCCGCTGGGAGAAACCACAATCTCGCGGCGATCCACGGCATCGCCCGAGTCATCGACCCATTCGATCCCCCATTCGATACTGACCAACGTGCCCTGCGTGGTGAAGGGAGCCTCTGCCAGCGTGAGGCTGAAGCGCCCATCTCCGGACAAGGGCTGCCGGTCCACCACACCGACCTCTTCGGTGCCACGCCCACAAGTGTTCCAGAACAAGCGGACCTCCCCGGCGATCCGTGATCCCACCACCCGACCCCGCACGGTGCTGCCGGGCTGGCAGCACTCATCTCCCTCAAGTTCGATCGATTGAATGCTCATGACCTGCTCCTTCCCTGTGGCGTGACCACGATTTCATACTCGTCCCGCACATCCGGACGCCGTGGCACATCGGCCACCAGCACCACGAACCATTGCAGCTTGTTGTGCTTCCCGGCGAAGGTCGGAACCGCGTCCTCGGGCAAGTCGAGCCGACAGCGCCCCGCTGGCATCATCTGGCTCACTTCGGTTTCAAAGAGCGACTCTTCGTAAAACAATTCGGTGGACGTCGTCGTGTCCGTTCCCCGTCGGTAGGTGGCCTCTTCACGACCGATCAGCCAGACACTCAGTCGACGAGGACTGCCGTAGCCACCGCGTCGCCGCCACGACACCGACGTGCGCGAGCCGGGCGACATCGTATCATCTCCGATCTCGACCACATAGATTGGTGAGAAGACCGCGACGATGCGGTAGAACACGTGGATGATCAGCCCGATCCCGACCGCCACGAACGGCAGCATGAACAAAGTCAGGAACCAGGGCGAATCACCGTCCCTCCACCCCTTGAAGACCTGCCACACGAACACCGAAGTGATCCCATTCCAGAAGGCGGCAATGGCGATGGCCCCGAGCACGTGCAGCAGACGCTTCCCGACCGTCGAACCTTTCCGCGACGGGGGGCTTCGGTCGATGCGCAGCGGCGTCCTGTCCGACTTCCCCGTCTTCGCCTTCTTTCCCGCCGGCTTCTCCTTGCGGATGAAGGTCGCATAGAGCCCACCCAGACCGATCGCGGCGAAGGGCAAGGGGAAGAGACCGAACAGGGCCCACCATCCGAGGCTCCGGTTCAGCAGCGCTTCACGCGGTTGCTTGGGATTCACATAACAGGTGATCGCCTTGCCCTTGGGATGCGCCTCCACGATTTCCAGTTTGCCATCCCGCCCACTCGAGCCCCCTCCGCCCGTCAGCGAGTAGCCGTTGGATCGATAGCTCCGCCCCTCGAACTGATAGCTGTAGAAGATGTCAGCACGGTAGGTCGGCCCATCGTCGCCGGAACTCTCCCGCACCCGCGACCAGACTACCTCCGCCGGGGTTTCGACCCACCCCTTGACGGCGAAATAGCGGTACCCGGTGGGTACCACCAAGCCCAGCAACATGCCCACACCCACCGCTGCGAACACCCCGAAAAAACCACAACCCAACAGCCCACCAAGTTTCCCATCGGCCTCGCCATCGCCGACTTCGGTCACCGCCTTCTTCGGGTTGCCTTCCCGCCATGCGGAAAAGATCAGCCCCAGACCAATGAGCACGAAGCCGCCGCCAAAAGCGACGAAGATGAGCCCGAACCAGCTGTCTCCACCACCATGGAAAAGCACCGCATCCGTCGGGTCATCGGGATTCACCCAGCACACCGAGCCCTCACCGCCACCGTAGATCCGATCCTCGATCTCAGCGAGGTCCTCATACTGCTCTTCACCCTTGAACTCCGCCTTGAGTTGAGTGCCCGTGTAGCTCTTGCCATCGACCGAATAGCGATACGCCAGCTCGACCTTGAACGGCGGGTCCTCCTTGACCACATCGATGATCTCGAATTTCAGGATCTTGCAGGGAACCTCCTCCCACGTCCGGGTCTTCACCCCGCTCCAGAAGGCAAACAAGCCGACCGCCACGAAAATCGAGCTGAAGGCCGTCCAGCCAATCCCGAAGAGCATACCGCAGCCGCGGCTCATCTTCTCCCCCGACTTGCGGGCTGTCATCTTGCGGAGCACAACAGAGATCTAGCAGAGTCTCCCACGACTTGTCGTTCCAAAGTTCCTGCCGAATTCAAACGACACCCCTCCACACGGACACGAAAAAGGGGCACCCGACGGATGCCCCTTTCATGAAATCATCTGGTGGGAAGCCTTCGGCATCCGCCGCGGGCCACCCCGGAAACATCACTCTTCAATGAACTCGTCGTGACCCTTCTTTTTGGAATCCTTGAGCGGAGTGATCAGCTCCTGAACCTTGTCCATGTCCTTCGCAAGGAACGCCTCCTCCACCTCACAGAGGGTGATCAGCAGCTGCGCCATTTGCTTCCGATAGGAAACCATGGCCTTCTCCTTGCCTCCGGGGTGCCCCCCCTTTTCCACGAACTCCGGAGTCATGCTCATGCCCTTGATGACGGAAGCCTGTGCCTCGCGGGCCAACTTCGCTCCTTCAGCGGGGTCATCAGTCCGACGGAAAGCCTTGTAGGAATCATTGAGGATTTCCATCTGCTCACCGAGCGGGGTTTCCTCATCAGCCTGCGCCGGGGTGAAGGCGAACAGACCAAGAGCCAAAGCGGGAATGAGAAGCTTCTTCATACGCTGCGGATACACGCGTAGGACCTGCTTCCTGTCAAACCTTCAGCCCACCGTGTCATGCATCGTCACAGGCTGAGCCCCACGCTCTCGACATCACACGGCTTGAAATCCCGAATTTCCACGCTTAGTCTACCGCCGCGCCATGATTCGGAAGGCTACAGCACTCGTACTCCTCATGCTCCTCGGGCTCTATCTGCCCGCGGCAGCCATGCCGGTGTGCCTGTGCCTCGGTCCCCAGTCCTCCCTGGCAGATCCTTGCTGCCAGGAAGAGGCCACCTGCTGCGATCCCCAGGCGGCCGATGCCTCCGACTGCTGTGGTGAGCCCGAGTGCTGCGTGTTGGTTTCCGGCATCCCGGAAGGCATGGAACCCCAAGCCTCACAGCTTCCCGTCCCGCTTGCCGCACCACTCCCCGTCGTGACCACGGCCGACTTCGTCGTGGTTCCAATGGCGCATCAACTGGCCCTTTGCCGCCCCTCCGGCTGCTCCCCACCGACCGGGGACCCCGTTCGCATCGCCTTTGGCGTGTGGAGACTCTGAAGCGACGCTTTTTTCCCGTCGCCTTCACCTGACCGCGTCCTCGTGTCGCGATCTCACGCTGCATTCTCGAAGCGCAGCCACCTGTCTTCCATTCGTCCATGACCACTTCCACTCTCGATTCACTCAGCCGTCACCGCGACAGCGCTCCACCGCCGCGCCGCTCGCGAGCATGGATGCTGCCATTCGGTATCCTGCTCGGCTTCGCCCTCCTTTTCATCACCCTTTTCCGCGACCGCCTGCTTCCCGCCACCGAGGTGAAGATCGCGCAGGCCATCGCCGTGCCAGGTGAAACCTCCGCCGCATCCCCGACCACCGTGGACACCGACAGCGCGGTCCTTTTCCAGGCCACCGGCTGGGTCGAGCCTGACCCATGGAGCGTCAAGGCCACCGCCCTCATCGATGGCGTGGTCGATGAAGTCCATGTCCTCGAAGGACAGCTCGTCGAGAAAGGCGACCTCATCGCCACCCTGATCGCCGAGGACAACGAACTCGCTCTTGCCGCCGCACGGCAGGAACTCAGCCGTCGCGAATCCAGCCGCGATGCTCACTGCGCGGGCATCACCAGCACCATCGAGGAAATGAAGGGCATCCAGGCCCAGGTGAAATCCGCCATCGCCGTGCGCAATGCCGCCAAGGACCGACTCGACCGACTCGAGCGCAGTGGCACCCGCGCCGTCTCCGAAAGGGACATCGTCGATGCCAGGCTCGACTACGAACGCGTGAGTGCCCTGGTCACCGCCGCCGAATCCAAAGTCTCCCAGATCGCCGCCCAGTTCAATGAACTCGCCTACGAAACCGTCTCGATGGAACACATGATCCAGGCCGGACAGGTCGCCGTCGACCAGGCCGAACTCGCCCTCTCCCGCACCGAAATCCGTGCACCCATCCGCGGACGCATCCTGCGGCTGCTCGCCGCCCCGGGCCAGAAACGCATGCTCGGAATGGATGACCCCGACAGCTCGACCGTCGCCATCCTCTACGACCCCGAAAAGCTCCAGGTCCGTGTGGATGTCCCACTTGCCGATGCCGCCCGACTGCACGTCGGCCAGCCCGCCACCATCCGCTGCAACCTGCTCCCCGACCAATCCTTCCGCGGATCGGTCACCCGCATCGTCGGCGAAGCCGACATCCAGCGGAACACCCTGCAGGCAAAGGTGGTCATCGAAGACCCCCACGACGCCCTGCGCCCGGAAATGCTCTGTCGAGTGGAATTCCACGAAGCCTCAACCACCACGGCCACACCGACCCGCGGGATCACCCTGTGGGTTCCCGAAGCAGCCGTGGATGGCGAACAGGTCTGGGTGGTCGACCCCGACAGTGACCGGGTCAAACCCCACAAGGTCGTCCTCGGAAGCACCCGCGACGGCATGCGGAAGATCGAAGCCGGAATCCTCCCGGGAGCCCGGGTCGTCCTCGACCCATCCGGCCTGCGCAGCGAACAACGAGTCCAACCCATCCAGCCATGAGCCAACCCATGATCCTCTGCCGTGGCCTGACCAAGACCTACCAGAAAGGCAGTACCACCGTCACCCCATTGGAAGCCCTCGACCTCGAGGTGCCCGAAGGCCAGTTCCTTGCCCTGATGGGACCATCCGGGTCCGGCAAGACCACCCTGCTCAATCTCCTCTCCGGGATCGACTCACCCACATCGGGCACCCTTGAGATCGCCGGGAGCGAAATCGGCAGCCTTTCCCGCGGACAGCTCACGCGCTGGCGGGCGCGGAACATCGGCTACATCTTCCAGCTCTATCACCTGGTACCCATCCTCACCGCCTTCGAGAACGTCGAGTTGCCGCTGCTGCTCGACTCCATGAGCAAGAGCGAACGACGCGAGAAGGTGGAGTCCGCACTCGAACTCGTCGGGCTCAGCGACCGCATGCACCACCGTCCGACCGAGCTATCCGGCGGACAGGAACAACGCGTGGCGATCGCCCGCGCCCTGGTGGCGGATCCCAAACTGCTCGTCGCCGACGAACCGACCGGAGACCTCGACCGCGAGAGCGCGACCCGCATCCTCGAGCTGCTCCAAGCCCTCGCCCATGAGCACGGGAAGACCATCGTCATGGTCACCCACGACCCCCGCGCCGCCGATGCCGCCGACCGCACCCTGCACCTTGAAAAAGGCCTGCTCATCACCCAGCCATGACCGCCATCGTCAATCTCCTCTCCCTCGCGTGGAAGCAACTGGTCCGCCATCGATTGCGGACCGGGCTCACCGTGCTTGGCGTGGCCTCCGGCATGTTCCTCTTCACCGCCGTCGAAACCATGCAGCGCTCGCTCGCCACCGCGACCCAAACCACCGCGGCCGACACCACCCTGGTCGTCTATCGCGAGAACCGCTTCTGTCCCTCGACCAGCCGGCTTCCTGAACACTACGCCGATGAGATCCGTACCATCGACGGCGTGCGCGAAGTCGTCCCGATCCAAGTCGTCGTGAACAACTGCGGGGCCTCACTCGATGTCATCACCTTCCGCGGCGTCCCGGAAGGCGCGCTGACCAGCTACGCTCCCGAGATTGAAGTCATCGCAGGCAGCCTCGAGGAATGGAACCGCCGGAGTGACGGCGCCCTGCTCGGTGAAGTCTTCGCCCAACGGCGCGGGTTGTCACCCGGTGACCGATTCGTGGCCGCCGGGGTGACCGTGCACGTCGCGGGCATCATCCGCTCGCCATTCCCGCAGGACAACAACGTTGCCTACGTCAGCCTCCCCTTCCTCCAACAAGCATCGAAGACCGGCCTGGGAATCGTGACCCAGTTCAACGTGCGCGTCGACTCGTCCGACCAGCTCGAATCCGTCGCAACCGCCATCGACCAGCGCTTTCACAGCGACCAGCAACCGACCAACACCCGCCCGGAGAAGGCATTCTTTGCCGAGACCGCCGCAGAGTTGATCGAGTTGATCGGCTTCACGCGATGGCTGGGAATCGGGGCCGTGCTCGCCGTCGGCGGGCTGATCGCCAATGCCGTGCTGCTCATCGTGCGCGGCCGGGTGAAGGAGAATGCCGTCCTCCAAACCCTCGGCTACCCCGGCCAGGCGATCGCCTGGCTGGTGATGAGCGAGGGCGCCCTGTTAGGACTCATGGGCGGCGTGCTCGGCGTCGCTCTGGCTACCGGCTTCCTCGCTTGGCAGTCATTCACCCTCGGCAATGAGGGGCAGACGCTCGCCATCCAACCGGATGGAGTCGTCGTCATCACCGGCCTCGCCGCGGCTCTGCTCCTCGGCTTGTTCGCCTCGCTCTGGCCGGCATGGCGCACGATGCGCCAGCCCATCGTCGAAAGTCTCAAAGGCTGAATCATGCTTCCATTCTCATACGCGACTCGGAATCTGTTCCGCGACAAGGCACGCCTCCTTCAGACAGTCGGCGGTTCCGCCATGGTCGTGCTGCTGGTCATGGGGGCGCTGGCGATCAACCAGGGCATGAAGCAGGTGCTCGCCGCCTCCGGGTCACCGCACAATGTCATCCTGCTCGGTGCGGGTTCCGAAGAAAGCGTGCAACGCAGCGAAGTCGCCGAGCAGGCAGCCGGCATCGCAGGTTCCGAAATCCCGGGTGTCACGGAAGTCATGGGCACCCGCGCAGTCTCCACCGAGATCCACTACATGGGGCTGGCCCGTTTCCCCGGTGGCAGCGAAGCCCAGGCCCTGTTCCGCGGCGTCACACCGACCGCCCTGCTCACCCACCCCGAGGTGCAACTCACCGAGGGGCGCTACCCGCGTACCGGCGAGGTCATGGTCGGCCGTCTCGCATGGCGACAGATGAAGCTCTCACCCACCGCGCTGCGCCCCGGCGCCACGCTCCTCCTCGAGGATCAGGAACTCACCGTCTCCGGCATCTTCGCCGCACCTGGCACCGTCATGGAATCGGAAGTGTGGCTGCCCATCGGTGACCTCCGCGTCATGGCCCAGCGGGACTCGGTGTCATGCGTCGTCCTGCGGCTCGACGACCCCGACGACTTCGCCGAAGCCGATCTGTTCGCGAAAAGACGACTCGACCTGGAGCTCAGCGCGCTGCGGGAGTCCGACTACTACGCTCGCTTGAATTCCTTCTTTGCCCCGCTCCGCGCCATGACGTGGCTGACCGCCGGCCTCATCGCCATCGGAGCCCTTTTCGGTGGACTCAATACCCTCTACGCCGCCTTCGCCTCACGCATCCGCGAAATGGCCACCCTGCAGGCCATCGGGTTCGGACGCGGTGCACTGCTGACAAGCCTGATCCAGGAAAGCACGCTCGCCTGCCTCACTGGCGCCTTTGTCGCGTCCGTCGTCGCCCTGCTCGCTCTCGACGGACTGGTGGTCCCGTTCTCCATCGGCACCTTCGCCATGAAGATCAGTCCCTCGGTCGCGCTGACCGGAATCCTGACGGGTTGCTTCCTCGGGTTGCTCGGTGCCCTGCCACCAGCCATCCGTTGCCTCAAACCTGCACTTCCCGTCGCCCTGAGATCCTCCTAAACCTCACTCCAACATCGATATGAAACCAACCATCATCCTCGCACTTCTCGCCGCCGGACTCGTCTCCTGCAGCGAAAAATCCGACACCACCGTCACCGCAACGCCCGAAACCTCTCCGGAGCTGAAGGCCGTATTCGTGGATCGCATCCCCGACGAAGCCAGCCCCATCCACCTCGCCCGAACCACCGTCCAACCGGGCGATGTTGTGGTATTGAAAGGGCAAGTCATGGGAGCCTCCGAGCCCTTCGTCGAAGGCCGGGCCGCCTTTGTTCTCGGCGATCGGGACAAGCTGACCCCCTGCAACGAACGGGCGGACGACGGGTGCAAGACCCCTTGGGATGCATGCTGTGATTCCAAGGAAGCCTTCCGCGAAGGCACCGCCACCATTCAGGTCGTTGGAGAGGATGGACGCACTCTGAAAGAAGGTCTCGAAGGCGTGGAAGGCCTTGAAAAACTCTCCAGGATCCTCGTCAAAGGAGAGGTGGCCGAACAATCCAGCGCAGCCAGTTTGATCGTCAACGCAACGGCCATCCAGATCGTCGAGTAACCGACGAACCCATCACCAGCTTCCCCTTGCAAGCACCCGAAGCAAGGCGAGGCTGGTCGATGCTGAAACAAGTCCTCCTCACCGCAACACTGCTCGCTGGCGCCTTGGGTGCCCAGAGCCTGAACGACTCGCTCGAGGCCCGGAAAGACGCGTTTCTCGATCAGGCCCCAGCCGAACTGTTGGCGAGCCAGAACCGCGCCCTCCGCGAACTGGAGGAGTCCGGCATCTATGAAAAAGTGCTCAAGGTGGGCGACCGCGCCCCCGATTTCTCCATCAAGAATCAGGACGGTGAAGATGTCCGCCTGAGCGAACGACTCGAACACGGCCCAGTCGTCCTCACTTGGTATCGCGGCGCCTGGTGCCCCTACTGCAACATCACCCTGGCCGCACTGGCGGACACCCGGGACGAGATGGAATCACTCGGCGCCCAACTCATGGCACTCACTCCCGAATTGCCACAAGTCACCACCGAGACCACCAAGGACATGAAGCTCGGATTTGATGTCCTCACGGACCTCAACCATCAGGTGGCCGAGCAATACGGATTGGTTTTCCGACTGAACGACGAAACGGCGAAGCGCTACGAAGAGAAATTCGAGTTGATCAAACGAAGTGGGGCCGAAGCCGCCAATCGCCTCCCCCTGCCGGCCACCTACCTTGTTTCACAATCCGGCATCATCACCTACGCCTTCGTCGATGCGGACTACCGCCGACGTGCCGAGCCATCACGGATTCTTGATGCACTGAAAGCCCTGCGCGATGGCCCGAGCGGCACCCACATGGTCCAACAGTTCTGGGAAAACACCTGGAACCCACCCTACGACCTCGACCTGATCGATCACCTGATGACCGAGGACTTCGTCATCACCTCGGCAGGCCGCGACGTCACCGGGCGCCACGCCTTCAAGCAATGGGTGAAGAACTTCCAAACCAAGGCGAGAGGACTGCGACTCGAGAATCGCGAGATTTTCCCGAGTGAGAAGGGCGACCGGGTCGTCAGCCGCTGGATCGCCAGAGCCAACAATGGAGGCGTGTTGGGAACCAAGGCGGACCACCAGCCCATCGAGTTCACAGGCATCGCCATCTGGGAGATGCGCGACGGCAAACTCGCCCACAACTGGGTCGAGCGCTCGGCGTGGGAAATGTTCCAAAGCATTCAAAAGCAACAACCCTGAGGCTCAGAGCAGCCCCTTGCCAGTCTTCCCGATCACAGGTCACCTGCCCGACCGGAGTGGGACTAACAGTCCGACCTGGACCCTCATTCCCAATTCACCTTGATGGTCCCATAACAGGCTCCGTCGGCGTGGATCAACTCCAGCGCCCGGGACACCGGGAGCCCACGGATTTCCCGGCCATCATCAAACACCAGGGTCGGACGGTCCTTGGCACCTTCCTCCAGCGGCTCGTAGCCCACCATCACCCAAGGGCGACCTTCCATGAACACCACGGCAAGAAGCGGGCGTCTCTTGAGATGCCACGTGTTCATGGTGAACTTCGCAAGGTGGAGGACGCCTGCCAACTCATCCGGCTCCAGTTCTCCGCCGATGACATTGCGCAGCTTCGTCCCATCATCCGAGTCATCGAGAACCGCAAAGTCGAGGTCAGGGTAATGGCGAACCCGATCCGCCAGCTTGGCGGGTCTGGGATTTCCTGCCGCAGAGCGAAACACCGACACCAAGCTCTGCCGCTGGCCCGGGGTCAGACCGAGCTTCAACTCAGCTGGAAACCGCGTGATTGGGATCAGCCCATCATGAGATCGATCAGAAACATCCGCCTCAAGGAAGTGGGTCACATACACTTCCTTACCACGGTTGGCCTTCGTGGTGGAACGCACCATCATGAACTCTATCAACTCATCCACCGTCAATTTCTTGATTCGCCCCGGATAGGGGTCGTGGACCACATACCGGTCCCCCGATTTTCCGAAGAGCAGCGCATTGTGGGGCCCGCCGAACACACCAACCACGCGGAGCGAATAGACTTTCCCAGCCGCCAAACCGGGATCGAACACCTCGCTCACCAGCTTGCGAAGCGTCGGTTTCAGGGCGGCCGCCCGCTGCGGCTCATGCTCCAATTCGACAACCTCATAGGGGATCGAAAACAGCTCGAAGAACATCCGTTTGTCGAACGACCGCTGGTAGCGGAAATCACCCCGACGGAGCCCGTAAACCGACCGCATGAAGGACCTCGAAGGGTAGATATCCACGCCCGTCGCCAACGTGACTGCAGGCACATTCGCGAAGAATCCACACGAAGGCCCGGTTTGACCTGCCACGGGCACGCGGTCCAAGGGCAGACCATCCCCTCGGGCCGCTCCCGTCAGCACGGCAGCCACTGACAACCAGAGACAGGCCGACATGCTGCAAAGCTTGGTCCCACACACTTCCGCCAATGCCGACTTACTGATCACCGATGGGACCATTCAAGCAAGCTACCGCCGCCAGGCTTCATCGCCGAGCCAAAACCAGCGCTGGCGGGCCAGCCGGCACCCCCATGCAGGCTGCCCGGACGACCTAACGGAACTGATTCTGGCCCGATTGATACACATACCCAGCCTCTGCCAAGCGCAACACCAAGGCTTCTTCCTCGATGCCATGAGTCTTCACCAGGTCCTCGAGCGACTCGGCTTGGTTGCGCAATTCGGTGTTGATCAGACCGACCAGCAGGTGCGGATCCATGGTCTGAAAAGACTTCAAATTCATGATGCCTGGAGTGTGCAGCGTAAACTCAGTGAGTCACCCGGGCACGGCGTCCATTGTCGAGCACTCTTACCCTTTCTCCAACGGCGAAGGACTCGTTTTTGCTGACCTCCTGGACAATTGACAGGCTGCCACCTTCATCAAGGCGCACGGTGATCTCCAGCCCCTGCCGATTGTTGATCGCACGGCCCGCATGGGACCCGGCAGCACCACCCAGAGCCGCTCCCCCGATGGTCGCTGCATCCTGACCGGATCCACCTCCCACCTGATTACCGAGGAACCCCCCTGCCACCGCACCGAGAATCGCTCCCCCGGTCCTGCTGCCCTCGAGATTCACGTTCCGAATGGAGGTGATCTTGCCGGTGCGGACCGACTGAGGGGTGCCGACTTCACTTCGTGAGTAGTTGTCCCCGGTCAGCGGTTGCTGCGCACAGGAGCCGAGGAATGCCGGAAGCATCAGAAGAGGAAGAAGCATTTTCATGTCGCCGGGACAGTGGCCCCGGAAGCGAGAAAGCGACAACGAATATTGCCCGGAAGACCTACGTAGATCGACCCACTCCACCCACCATCGCACAAAAAAGCGGCCGCCCCACAACAGGGCGGCCGCTGGAAAAAACACGTCGAGGTTCAGCCTGCGAAGTTCTCGGCCACGACATCCCAGTTCACGACATTCCAGAATGCGGCGATGTAATCCGGACGTCGGTTCTGGTAGTTCAGGTAGTAGGCGTGCTCCCAGACATCGAGACCAAGCAGTGGCTTGCCGGAGCAACCTGCGATCTCTTCGCCCATGCACGGGCAATCCTGGTTGGCCGTCGAGCAAACGCCGACCGTGCCATCTTCCTTCTTCACCAACCATGCCCAGCCGGAACCGAAGCGGGTCGCACCCGCCTTGGCGAATGCTTCCTTGAAGGCATCGAAGGAGCCGAAGGCCGCGTCAATGGCGGCCGCGAGATCACCGGATGGAGCCGAGGCACCACCGGGAGCGATGACTTTCCAGAAAAAGCTGTGGTTGGCGTGGCCGCCACCGTTGTTGCGCACGGCTCCACGGATGCCTTCAGGCACACTGCCGAGGTCACCGACCAACTCACAGAGCGACTTTTCCTCGAGGCCACTGCCTTCAAGGGCGTTGTTCAGGTTGGTGATGTAAGCATTGTGGTGCTTGGAGTGGTGGATCTCCATCGTGCGCGCATCAATGTGCGGCTCGAGGGCGTCGTATGCATATCCGAGTTCGGGAAGAGAATGGGCCATGATCAGAATTGGTTTGGTTTGCGTTCAGTCGCAGCTGCCGCTAGTCCGAAGTGCGCCAGCGGCTGCGCGACATCACGATGGCGCGCCCTGACCGCTCGGCAAGCAACAATCTGATCATGTTGGCACTCGAAATTCAACTAACCGGCCAGCTCTGGCCCTGGCTCATCGGTGTTCTGGGGGGAATCCTGTTTGGCTGGATGGTCTCGGCGCTCATCGCCGGATCGCGACGCGGCAGGATCGAAGAGCAGCTGAAGGCGGAGTCCCGCCGCGGTGCCGAGCTGGAAGCCCGGCTGATGCAGGCCACCGCCCTTGCCGAGGAAGCGGAACGCAATGCCGACAGCCTCCGCTTGCAAGCCACCGAACTGAAAACCCGGCTCGAACAGGAACTGCGATCCGCGGCCGAGCGCCAACAGCTCCTCGAGCGCGCCGAAGCCCGCCTTTCAGACACCTTCAAGGCGCTCTCCGCCGACGCCCTCAAGTCGAGCAGCGAACAATTCTTCCAAATGGCCAGGCAGTCGCTCCAAGCGCAGCAGGCCGAGGCCAGGGGAGATCTGGAGAAACGCCAATCCGCCATCGAGCAACTCATCAAGCCGGTCGGAGACACGCTGGGGAGATTCGAAGGAAAGATCGGAGAACTCGAGAAAGCACGGGAAGGCGCCTACGCCGAGCTGAAGACCCAGGTCAGGGCCATGGCCGAAGCCCAGAGCGGCCTGCAACGGGAGACCTCCCAGCTCGTCAAGGCACTCCGCCAACCCACCGGACGGGGTCAGTGGGGGGAAATCCAGCTCCGTCGGGTCGTCGAGATGGCCGGCATGCAGGAGCACTGCGATTTCCAGACGCAGACGACCACCACCGACGACGAAGGCAAGCGTCTCCGCCCCGACCTCATCGTCAAACTCCCCGGAGACAAGACCATCGTCGTCGATTCCAAGACGCCGATGGACGCCTATCTCGACGCCGTGGAGGCCGGTGACGAAGCCGAACGTTCGGCTGCGCTTGCCCGTCACGCCCGGCAGATCCACACCCATATCGCCCAACTCGCGTCGAAGAAATACAGCGCCCAGTTCGAACACGCACCGGAGTTCACCGTACTGTTCCTCCCCAGTGAGGCATTCTTCTCCGCGGGCCTACAGAGCGACCCCGGCTTGATCGAATCCGGCGTCGACCAAGGCGTCATCCTTGCTACTCCCACCACCTTGATCGCGCTCCTACGCGCGGTCGCCTACGGATGGCGTCAGGAATCCCTCGCCGACAATGCCCGCGAGATCTGCGCCCTCGGCAAGACCCTTCACGAGCGACTTGGCGTCTTGAATGGACACTTTGGACAGCTTGGCCGCTCGCTGGATTCCGCCGTCGGACACTTCAACTCGGCAGTTGGCTCCTACGAAACCCGGGTCCTCACCACTGCCCGGAAATTCGAAACCCTCAAAGCGGCTCCTGAGTCTGAAAGTCTCGCTGCCACTGAAACGGTGGAGCGCACAGCGCGCTTGCCCATGGCCGAGACCGGCAAGCAAGACGAAGACGAATCACGACAGAAAGCCAGCTCGGCCGCTTCGGATCTTCGCTCGGCCCTCGGGTAAGCCCCATCGCCATGCGCTTGATCTGGAACACCATGCTGATCCTCTTCGGAGCCTTCATGGTGACCATCGTGAGCCTCAAGAACGCAGGCTTGGGCGCACCGTTCTTCGCCTTCTTCGGCCAGATCCCCTACCATGACAAGGTCGGCCACTTCATCCTGATGGGGATCCTCGGCTTTCTTGCCGTCGCCGCCATCACTCCAAGATTGCGACTTCCACGAAAGACCGCGTTCATCCGCGTGATGGCGGTCCTCGTCACCATCATCGCCCTCGAGGAGATTTCCCAAGGCTTTCTCCCTCAGAGGACCCTTTCCTTGAGCGACTTTGTCTTCGGGGTCGCCGGCGCCCTCAGCTTCGGGTGGATCGCAATTTTCGTCACCTCACGCTCCCCAAAATCTCGAGATCCCAAGGGTGATCGGTCGGTTCCATGATCCAGCCTGCTAAGACTCGTCCCCCGATTCAATCCGCTTCTCGAAACGGCGGCTGAGCAATCGGGACGCCACCCAGAGCAGCACCGGCAGTCCGAGACTTAGCCCAAAAGCGAGACTCGGGGACTCGCGCCCGGTAGCCCCGACCCAGGCAAACACAAAGCCCATCGGGAAACTTCCGCAAATCAGCGCAATCAGGAACTTCTTGAAAGGCATCCGAACGAGACCGGCCGTACATGCAACCGCTTCCGGCAAAAGCGGTAGGGCGCGCGAGAGGAAGACAATCCAGCCCCCAGCCCTCTCAAACATCCGGTGCCCCCGATCAAGATCCTTCTCACCGAGAATCCACCGCGCACCACGATCTCCCGACAACCGGCACAGACCATAAGCGATCAACCCGGCCAAGGTTGATCCAAGCGCTGCAAGAAACCCACCGACAAGCGGACCATAGATCCAGCCCAAGGCCGACATCACCACCGTGCCGGGTATCGGAAGGACCACATCTCCCACCAGGAGCCCCATCCCCCACGCCCACGCCCAGGATCCAGCGGCATCCAGCTCATTCACCGCACCCTCCAACGAAAAGCGAGCTTCCCAAGCTCCGCCCCAGATCATCCACGATGCGAGAACCAGGGCCATCAGCCCGAAAAACCATCCAAACAACCTCATGCGTTCAAACCATATGACGGGTTAGCGGACACGGCCCAGTCGTCGCACGACATCCAGGACTTGCCAATACAATGCCTCATCCAAACAGACGCACAAACACCCGACCAGCGTACAAAAAAGAGCCCGGTATCTTCATGTCTGAAGATACCGGGCATAGACCTGGCGGCGACCTACTCTCACAGGGCCTATCGCCCCACTACCATC
>NZ_JAENII010000014.1 GCF_016595525.1 Haloferula rosea | reverse complement strand
ATGCCCGAGTCTGATTGGAACCGCCCTGTACGGAGCCGTACGCAGGGTGGTGTGGGACCGGGGAGCTAATCACTCCCCGGGACCCGATTGGGCTTCTAGAATTGTAGTTCGCGATACCAGGCCCTCCGTCCATCTTCCGAGAAAAAGACTACCTCCTGAGAAGTCCCAGAATCGGCGCGCACGAACCGCGACACGGGTCCACTGAAGTCGGGCAACTCAAATTCTGCCATCCAGTCCGGGTCGCTTTCTATGAGCGGCCTGAATCCACCGGCCACAATCAGACCGTCCATAGTCTGGGGCTGGAGCAGGAAGTCGACGGCCACATCCGCTCCGCCAAAAGCAACGATGCCAGACGACCGAATATCTGAGACTCCGTCTGGTATTGGTGAGCAGACAAAGCGCTCGAAAACCTGCCGAGGATCTTCAGTGGCAAGGTCCCGTGGGGTGATCAGGCGCTTCAGAAAAAGGTAGCCGGTACCGACGATTGCCGCTGCGACGAAAAAGGCGATGAGCCAGTTCTTCATTTTCTGCCCAACGTTTGAGGCATGGCGCGACGCCCTACCTAAGGCGGCGATCCGTGCCCAATTGAGAAGATTGAATCACCAGAACCAAGATTCAACAAGGCCGCGGTTAGGCGTCGCCATCGCTGGCTTGTTCGCTTTTTGGTTCTTGCGATTCGTCAGCCGCCTCATCGGAGTCGTCGTAGAAGACGAATCCAATCGGTGGTCGAGAGAACAAGCGCCTCCAAAACCCAACCTCGAAGATATCCTCAGCTTCGAACTTTGGCGTAGCGCCTCTCGCCACCGACTCATCGACAAGTGACTTCGTCTTCTGCTCAGATTGCAAGAGCTTCAGAGCAGCAAGGTAGGCATCGTCTGGATTCTGCGCTTGAACTCGCCTTGCAGTATAGAACCCGGCAATTGAATTGGGCTCGCCATCGATCGAGACCTTGAAGCCGTGGCCATGGAAGAGGATCTGGTAGGTCTCCATTCTCGAGCGAACGTCGATGTGGACGCGCGCCCTCATGGCGGCACTTCCGACTCAAGAAAAGCAGATTGAAGCACTCCCGGCAATCTCCAACAAAGCCGCTGATTGGCGTCGCTGTCTCATGCCTTGTTCGCTTCGTTGTCCTTGCCGGCGAGTTGCGCTGGCCCACCGCACTCTTCACACTTGATTGGTTTGCTCGTCCTAATCTTCCTTTTGCATCGTGTGCATCTAGTGGATCGGAGACCAGAGAATGCGTCAATACTCTCAACGAGGAGTCGTATGCCGAGGTAGGAAATCAAAGCCGCTACATACCATGGAATCTCGGTGAAGGCGGCGACTAGAAAACCTATGAGGAGGGCAACGGTTCCGATGACAAGATGATATGCTAGCATCCCGGCCACACCAAACGCGATCAGTGCTACCCAATCACGAAATGTGGTCTTCTTTTTCAAAGCGAACAGTGTTTATTCTCATCACCCCAGATGTTGATATCAGGGGGTGACATCGGTGGAGGCTAGAGCCTTGAAGCCCGTAGTTCAAGGAATTCTTCCGTGCGAGGTGTTTATATCGGGTGGCGGCTCGCGGGGGCTGTTGGCGTGGGGTGAGGTGCCTGATATCACTCGGCTCGCGTCGACTCGGAGGCATTGTACTAAAAGGACACACCTTTTTAAATAGGTGCCTTGTTCCGCAAACGGATGATCGCCATCGAGGAGGATGGAATTCGCTTGTTGGAGGATGAGGACTGGAGTCCGGAGGAGGAAGGTTGAGGTCTGGGACAGCTACCGGTCCGCTCATTTCAATGCCACCCAACGATTCGGTCTTTGGTTCGGCAAACGGGTCGAAGGCATCCTCGATGGGGATCGCGCGCTGACGTTTTCGCGATTCGATGCGCTCGCGGTTTGCGACGAGTGCGTGGAGGATTTCGTTGCGGGCCCCGATCCCGTCCACCTGCGGGTGTTCATGGAGGTGGCCCTTCAGAAACAGTTTCTCAACTTCTCCCTGATAGAACCGTAGGCCAAGTGAACAAAGGCACGAGCCGCCGAACTGAATTTCCTCCCGGAGTTCCTTGAATGGTGCATCCGGCGAGATGGGAACGAAGCGGACGAACTTCCGCTCATACTCCATGTGGTTCTTGTAGGCGTGGATCCAGGCCGTGATCTCCTTCGGGTCATCCATGGCGAAGTGGAACTGTCCCTTTTCGTGGCCATCGCTGTAGACGATGCGGGTGATGCCATCGAGATCGACGGGCTCCGGGGCACGTTTCTCCCAGTCACTTTCGTAGACCTGATAGCCCAGCAATTTCTCTCCACGGAGGATGAGGATGAGTGGGCCGCTTTCCTCAAAGGAAAGCCCTTCGGTCGACCATCCACGGAACTCCATGCTCTTGCGTGTCTGCTGACACTTTTTGGATTCCTCGGGTTCCTCGTTGCATGAGCCGATCGAGGTGAACAGTGCGAGGAGAAGAAGCCAGGTTCTCATGCTGATGAGGGTCCATGGAGAAGGGCTGATGTCGAGACAATCGGGAGAGGACGTCGGGGAGGAGGCTGCCAGCCGTGCAATGGTCGATCTCGGCCGGGGTGTTGAGGCTGGCCTTGAGTAGGGCTTTCACAGCGGCTTGCAAAGCTGCGCTCCTGACAGGAAAAGCCGCTCCTGGAGGGGAGCGGCTTTGGTGAATGGAGGAATGGGAATTTCTTACGCCAGGATCTGGTCGAGGACGTAGGGGAGGATGCCGCCGGCCTTGTAGTAGTCGACCTCGGCCGGGGTATCGAGGCGGACCTTGAGGGGGATTTCTACGGTGGTGCCGTCGGCCGCGTGGGCGACGAGGGTGGCGGTCATCATCGGCTTGAGCTCGCCGTCGATGCCGGTGATGTCGAAGGTGGCGTCGTGGAGGGTCGCCACCTTGTCGTAGTCGGCCTTGTCGACGAAGTTCAGCGGCAGCACGCCCATGCCGATCAGGTTCGAGCGGTGGATGCGTTCGAAGCTCTTGGTGACGACGGCCTTCACGCCGAGCAGTCGGGTGCCCTTGGCGGCCCAGTCGCGGCTACTACCCATGCCGTAGTCCTCTCCGCCGATAACGACCAGCGGAACGCCTTCCTCCTGGTAGGCCATGCAGGCGTGGTAGATGAAGGTCGGTTTGGCATCGCCGAGCGGGGCGATCCCGGTGTCGGGTGCGGGGACTTCCTTCGAACCGAAATACTGGGTGTAGCCGCCTTCGATGCCGGGGCACATGAGGTTCTTGATGCGGACGTTGCCGAAGGTGCCGCGGGTCATCACGCGGTCGTTGCCGCGGCGGGCACCGAAGGAGTTGAAGGAGGCCTTTTCGACGCCGTTCTCAAGCAGGTATTGGCCGGCGGGTGAGCTCGGTTTGATCGCGCCGGCGGGGGAAATGTGGTCGGTGGTGACCGAGTCGCCGAAGATGCCGAGTGGGCGCGCTCCGTGGATGTTCTTGCCGGCTTCCGAGCCGCCTTCGAAGAAGGGCGGGAGCTGGACGTAGGTCGAGGATTCGTCCCAGGCGTAGGTGTCGCCGGTGGATCCCTTGATCTCGCCCCACTTCGGGTTGGCGTTATCGACATCGCCGTAGAGCTTCTTGTATACCTCGGGCTTGAGCGCGGAGGCGAGTTGTTCGCGGATTTCCTCCTGGCTCGGCCAGAGGTCCTTGAGGAAGACGGGGTTGCCGTCGGTGTCGTGGCCGAGGGGTTCGGTGGTCAGGTCGAGGTCGACGCGGCCTGCGAGGGCGTAGGCGACGACCAGCGGGGGCGACATGAGGAAGTTCGATTTGATGTTGCCGTGGATGCGGGCCTCGAAGTTGCGGTTGCCGGAGAGGACCGAGGCGCAGACGAGGTTGCCCTCGTTGATGGCGCTTTCGATGGCCGGGTGGAGCGGGCCGGAGTTGCCGATGCAGGTGGTGCAGCCGTAGCCGACGGTCTGGAAACCGAGTTGGTCGAGTTCCTTCTGCAGGTCGGTGGCTTCGAGGTAGTCGGTGACGACGCGTGAGCCGGGGCCGAGCGAGGTCTTGATGTAGGGGGCGATCTTGAGGCCCTTGTCATTGGCCTTTTTCGCGACCAGGCCGGCGGCGAGCATCACGCTCGGGTTCGAGGTATTGGTGCAGCTGGTGATGGCGGCGATGAGGATCGAGCCGTGGCGCAGCTGGGTGTTGATCGGGTCGAAGGCCTCCTTGGCCAGGACTGCGTCGGGCGTGGGTCGGTTGGTGGTCATCTCGGCCTTGTCCTTGGCCGCTCCCGGGTCGGGATTCTCCAACAGCGAGCCGACCGCGTAGCCGGCGGGCTCGGGCATGTTGACCTCGATGATGGTGTCGCGCTGGTCGGGCTTCATGCCGAAGCCGCCATCCGAGGTGCTGGCGCTGAAGAGGTGGTTGAATCTTTCGCCGAGGGCGGGGACGTCGATGCGGTCCTGCGGGCGCTTCGGTCCGGAAACGGATGGCACGATGGTCGAAAGGTCGAGTTCGAGCAGGTCGGTGTAGTCGCAGTCGCCCTTGTCGGGGATGCCGAAGAGTTGCTGGGCCTTGAAGTAGTTCTCGACGGTGGTGCAGAGCTCCTCGCTGCGGCCGGTGCCGCGCAGGTAGTTGATGGTTTCGGCGTCGACCGGGAAGAAGCCCATGGTGGCGCCGTATTCGGGGGCCATGTTGGCGATGGTGGCGCGGTCGGGTAGGGAAAGGGCGGCGGCGCCGGGGCCGTGAAACTCGACGAACTTGCCGACCACGCCGTGGGTGCGGAGCATTTCGGTGACGCGCAGGGTCAGGTCGGTGGCGGTGACCCCCTCGGGCAGCTTGCCGTGGAGGTAGACGCCGACGACTTCCGGGACGAGGAAGGTGACCGGTTGGCCGAGCATGCCGGCTTCGGCTTCGATGCCGCCGACGCCCCAGCCAACGACGCCGAGGCCGTTGATCATGGTGGTGTGGGAGTCGGTGCCGACGAGGGTGTCGGGGTAGTAAATTTCCGATTGTGGATTCTCGATTGATGATTTCGAGAGCACGCCCTTGGCGAGGTATTCGAGATTCACCTGGTGGACGATGCCGATGCCGGGCGGCACGACCGAGAAGGTGTCGAAGGCCTGTTGGCCCCATTTGAGGAATTCGTAGCGCTCGCGGTTGCGGATGAACTCGATCTGCATGTTGCGGTCGAGCGCGGACTGGGAACCGGCGAAGTCGACCTGCACCGAGTGGTCGACGACGAGGTCGACGGGAACGAGTGGCTCGATCTTCGAGGCATCGGCGCCGCGGGCGACAGCGGCGTCGCGCATCGCGGCGACGTCGACCAACAGCGGCACACCGGTGAAGTCCTGGAGGACGATGCGGGCGACGGTGAAGGGGATCTCGTAATCGCCGGGGTCCTTGGCGTTGTAGTTGGCGAGATTCCTGACGTCTTCCTCGGTGACCTTGAGTCCGTCGACGTTGCGGAGGACCGATTCGAGGACGATGCGGATCGAGACGGGAAGTCTGGAGATGTTGGGGAATCCCTGTTCAGCGAGAGCCGGGAGCGATTGGAATTTGCCGTCAGTGCCTGAGCCGGTGGTGAAGGTTCGCAGTGTGTCCATGACTCCAACCTATCGTAGAAGCAGAGCGGCGTCTTCCGGGAAATTGATGGACCGCGAGCTTTAGCTCGCTTGGCTAGCAGGCGATGGGTGCGAGCTGAAGCTCGCGGTCCGGTGGCGGGGTGTGGGGTTGCTGGGGTTGTGGGGCGAGCTGAAGCTCGCGGTCCGGTGGTGGGGTGTGAGGGTGCTGGGGTTGTGGGTGCGAGCTGAAGCTCGCGGTCCGGTGGTGGGGCTTGGATTATTGGCGAGGTTGGGGCCAACCATGGCCGAGGGAGGAGTAAGGCCAGTCCTTGGGGTCTTGGATGAGACCCGCTCGAACGGGATTGTGGTGGATGTAGGAAATGCATTTCCAGAAATGGTCTGAGTCGCGGATGGCTCGGTCGAAGTAGTCTCTCGCCCAGAAAGCTCCTTGGCGATTGAGATGAAGGTTGATGATGCGTGCACTACGGCCTTTCCAGCTGTGGATGATGGTCTGCAGGCTGGTGTGATCGTGCTGGCGTATGAGAACGTGAACGTGATTGGGCATGATGCACCATGCGATGAGTCGATATCGTTTGTCGTGATCGAGGATGAGTGCTTCCTGAATGATGCTGGCGACTTCAGGATGGCGAAGTTCACAACTCCCGTGGCCCGCGTCTTCGTAGCGAGTGATGCGGCGAAGCAGTTCGTGTCGGGTGGTTTCCTTGATTTGGGCGTCGGGCGAGTAAAGGAGTGGTTGAAGCTCCTGTTTCCACGAGTCGACGATGTGGGCGGGAAGGGAGTCGGCCTGACGGAAGGTGATGGCTTGGAGCGCGCCTCCGTAGTCTCGATGGGGCAGATAGCCGCGTCGATGGTGACCCTTGGGTTCCATCCGGTTAGGGTAACACTGGAGGGGCTTGAGGGCGAGCTGAAGCTCGCGGTCCGGTGGCGGGGTGTGGGGTTGCTGGGGTTGTGGGGCGAGCTGAAGCTCGCGGTCCGGGGGTGGGGTGTGAGGGTGCTGGGGTTGTGGGTGCGAGCTGAAGCTCGCGGTCCGGTGGTGGGGTGTGGGGGTGCTGGGGTTGCTGGGGGCGAGCTAAAGCTCGCGGTCCGGGGGAGGGGCTCGGTCCGGGGGGGGCCTGAAAAAACCGTCCGCTGCGTGCAGGGGACGGTTTTTTGAATGGTGGGGAGGGGCTTCGTTTATCCTGCGACCATTTCCTTCACCGGGGGTGAGAACTTGGTGAGGTTGATGCCGACCACGGCGGTCTTGTATTCATCCAGCGTGGGGGTTCTCCCGAGGATGGAGGAGAGGACGACGACGGGGGTGGATGAAAGCAGGGACTCGCCCTTCTTTCGATCCGAGTCCTCGACCACGCGGCCTTGGAAGAGCCGGGTGGAGGTGGCCATCACGGTGTCGCCCTTCTCGGCCTTCTCTTGGTTGCCCATGCAGAGGTTACAACCGGGACGCTCGAGGTACATCATGTTCTCGTACTCGGTGCGGGCGGCGCCTTTCGGTGCGTTGTCATCGAACTCGAAGCCCGAGTATTTCTGGAGGATGTCCCAATCGCCTTCTTCCTTCAGTTCATCGATGATGTTGTAGGTGGGAGCGGCGACGACCAATGGCGCGTGGAATTTCACTTCACCCCGATCCTCTTCGAGGTTCTTGAGCATCTTGGAGAGGATCTTGAGGTCTCCCTTGTGCACCATGCAGGAACCCACGAAGCCGAGGTCCACTTTCTTCTCTCCACCGTAGTAGGAGAGGGCGCGGATGGTGTCGTGGGTGTAGCGCTTCGAGACGTCCTCGTTGTTGACGTCCGGGTCGGCGATCATGGGCTCGACGATCTCGTCGAGGTTGACGACGAGTTCGGCGGCGTATTTCGCATTGGCGTCGGGGGCGAGTGGTGGGTTCTCCCCGGAGCGGATCTCGGTAATGCGCTTGTTGGCTTTGTCGATGAGGCCCTGGAGCACCTGTTGCTCGTTGTCCATGCCCTTGTCGATCATGACCTGGATGCGCGCCTTGGCGATTTCCAGCGATTCGATGAGGGTTTCGTCCTGGGAGATGCAGATGGAGGCCTTGGCCTTCATTTCGGCGGTCCAGTCGGTGAAGGTAAAGGCCTTGTCGGCCTGCAGGGTGCCGATGTGGACTTCGATCACGCGGCCTTGGAAGACGTTGTCACCGAATTTCTTGAGCATCTGAAGCTGGGTGGCGTGGACGACGTCGCGGAAGTCCATGTGGTCGGCCATCTTGCCTTTAAAGGTCACCTTGACCGACTCTGGGATGGGCATGGTGGCTTCACCGGTGGCAAGCGCGAGCGCGACGGTGCCGGAGTCGGCGCCGAAGGCGACACCCTTGGACATGCGGGTGTGGGAGTCACCCCCGATGGTGATGTCCCAGTCGTCCACGGTGAGGTCGTTGAGGACCTTGTGGATGACATCGGTCATCGGGTGATAGCGGTCCTGTGGATCACGGGCGGTGATCAGCCCGAAGCCCTGCATGAAGGCCATGAGTTTCGGGATGTTGGCTTGTGCCTTCTTGTCCCAGACGGATGCGGTGTGGCAGCCGGACTGGTAGCCGGCATCGACGATGGGGGAGATGACGGTGGCGGCCATGGCCTCCAACTCCTGCATGGTCATGAGGCCGGTGGTGTCCTGGGAGCCGACGATGTTGACCTCGACGCGCACATCGGAGCCGGCGTGGAGAGTGGTGCCGGGGGTGGTGCCGACGGCATTGCGGTTGAAGATTTTTTCCACGGCGGTGAGCCCTTGTCCTTCGTGGGAGATTTCCTTGGAAGGGGCGAACACGGTGGGGGCTTCGATGCCGAGGGTCTTGGCGGCGAAGGTCTGGAGTTTTTTCCCGAAGACGATGGCGTAGGAGCCGCCGGCTTTCATGAACTCCATTTTCTGAGGCGTGAGTGCCTTGGAAATGTCGATGAGTTCCTTGCCGTGGGCATCGTAGAGCTTTTTGGCCTGGGTGTTGATGGTGAGGAGGGTTCCGGTTTCGACGGAGTAGGCCTGCTCGAGGATGGGGTCGCCGTTTTCGTCTTTGACGGTGTTGCCGTCGGCACCGGTTTTCTTGACCCAGTTCTGGAGGTCGAGTCCGATGCCGCCGGTGACGTCGACGGTGGTGAGGAAGATGGGCGAGATGCCGTTGGTGCCTGCGACGATGGGGGCGTAGTTGACGAAGGGGACGTATTCGGAAGCTTGCTTGCCGGTCCAGAGCGCGACGTTGTTGACGCCGGACATGCGTGAGGATCCCACGCCCATGGTGCCTTTCTCGGCGATGAGCATGACGCTCTTGTCGGGGTGGATCTTCTTGAGGGCCTGGATGGCTTGCTGGGCTTCGGGCGAAATCATGCATTTGCCGTGCAGTTCGCGGTCGGAGCGGGAGTGGGCCTGGTTGCCGGGGGAAAGGAGGTCGGTCGAGATGTCGCCTTCACCCGCGATGAAGGTGACGATTTCGATTTTCTCCGGGACGTCGGGGAGCTTGGTGAAGAACTCGGCGTTGGCGTAGCTTTCGAGGAGGTCTTTGGCGACGGTGTTACCGGCTTCGAAGGCTTCGGAGAGGCGCGCCATGTCGGCGTCGTAGAGGAAGACCTGGGTTTTGAGGACTTCGGCGGCCTGGGTGGCGATGGAGGCATCGTCGCCGAGGGCGAGATGGAGAAGGGACTTGATCGAGGCTCCGCCTTTCATGTGGGAGAGCAGTTCGAAGGCGAAGGTCGGAGTGATTTCCGGGACCGATTCCTCACCGAGGATGATTTCCTCGAGGAACCTTGCCTTTTCGCCAGCGGCGCTGGTGGTGCCTGGCAGGGTGTTATAGATCAGGAACTTGAGCGAGTCCCCGCGGTGTTCGGAGGAGGGGTCCTTGATTTGCTCGATGATCTCGGCAAGCAGTTCGCCGCTGTCGATCGGTTTCGGGTGCAGACCTTCGGTTTTACGTTCCTCGATCTCCTTGAGGTATTCCTGATACAAGCTCATGTTTAATCAGTGGCTGATGCAATCCGAGTGCCGAAGCCTGAGATTTCGGCGTCGGGCGGGTTTCGGCGTTGCGAAGCGCGGAGGGTAGGGAGGACGGGCGAAATGTCAAAACGGATAGGGGGTGGGTTTTTCTTGGAAATTCAGCGCTTCGCATCGGGCTGAGATCCGGCTAACTTCGGGAATGCGAATGATCTGGGGCTCGTTGATGGGTGTGATGGCCATGGCGGTGGTGGCGTGCACGGCAGGGACTGGAGCGAGTACGGGAAACATGGGGGATCTGCCGGAGGATGAGCCGGCGGAAGGCGGGATTTCCGAGGTTCCGAACCCCACTCCGGCGATGGCGAAGGCGAGTGGGACGTCGCTGGAAACGCTGCAGCGCGGTCATGTCACCTACATGCTGAAGTGCGGTGAATGCCACGCCTACATGCTTCCGAAGGATCTCTTCGAGGACGAGTGGGAGGATGCGGTCCCGGAAATGATTTCGCACGCCGGGCTGCAGTCGGCGGATGAGCAGGCGGTGCTGGCCTACGTGCTGGCGGTGAAGAAGTCAGGCTGACTGCTTCCGCGTGGCCTCAAGCCTTTCGATTTCGCGCACCAACCGCGGGGCGAGGTGGTGTTTTTCGTCTTCGGGCAGCGATTCGCTGTGGTCGGGATAGACGAGCAGGAGTTCGTTGCGATCCGAGTCGAAGCCGATGCCGGCTTTGGAGACGTCGTTGCCGATGATCAGGTCGCAGCCCTTCCGCAGCAGTTTGGCGCGGGCGTAGGTCTCAAGGTTCTGGGTTTCGGCGGCGAAGCCGACGAGGGTGCCTTGGAAGCCGAATTCCTTGCGGGCGCTGCCGAGGATGTCGGGGTTCTTGACGAACTCGAGGGTGATGCTGTCGTCTCCCTTCTTCATTTTCTGGGCCGAGGCTTTCGCCGGGCGGTAGTCGGCGACGGCGGCGCAGAAGACGGCGGCCTCCATGCGGAAGAGGTGGCGGCGGACGGCGTCGAACATCTCCAGCGCCGACTCTACGGGCAGCAGGTCGACTCCGGATGGGACGTCGAGCTCGGTCGGGCCGGAAACGAGGAGGGTTTCGTGGCCGGCCTCGGCGAATGCTTGGGCGAGTGCGTAGCCCATCTTCCCGGACGAGCGATTCGTCAGGTAGCGGACGGGGTCGAGGGCCTCGCGGGTGGGGCCGGCGGTGACGAGCACCTTCACGGCGCGGGGGGATGGGAAACGGGGGTCATTCCTTGTCCTTCTTGTCGGTTTCCTCGGTGGCGGGCGCTGCAGTTTCTTCCGATTTCGGCGTTTTCATGGCCTCGAGTTCCTTCTCTGCCTTTTCGAGCAGATCGGGTGTGAGGCGTGGCGAGAGTTCGCCGAGGATCTTCTTGGCGTCCTCGTCACCGCGCTCGACGGCAAGTGTGGCGAGGGCCCACGCCTTGACGAGATTCGGCTGGGTGCCGGCACCGTTTGCGTAGAGGCGGGCGAGGGCGGTGGTCGCAGGGCCGTGGCCTTGGTTCGCGGCCAGGCTGTAGAGTTCGCCGGCGTTGTTCAGGTTCACGTCGACGCCAAGACCGCGTTCGTAGAGTGTGGCCAGGTTGTTCTGGGCAGGTGCGTGACCGACCTTGGCAGCGCGGGTGAACCAGGCGGCGGCGGCGGGCGCATCGGCGAAGCCGAGTTTGCCGGAGAGGTAGAACAGCCCGAGGTCATTCTGGGCTAGGGCGATTCCTCCATCGGCGGCGGCAGCGAGATGGGAGTAGAGTTTCATGAGGTCGGGCTTCTCATCCTCGGTGATGAGCCGCGCGATCTCGAAGTGGGCGGTCGGGCTGCCGGCTTCGGCGGCCTTGTCGAGCCACTTGCGTCCGCCTTCCGGATCCTTGGCACCGGCGATGCCCTGATAGAGGAATCGGGCGGAGCGGAGCATGCACTCGACCTGTCCGGCTTCGGCCCCCTTGAGGTAGGCATCCAGTGCGGCCTTGCCGTTCTTTTTGACGTTTTCCTCGTAGTCGCCGATGGCGAGGTAGGCGGCGAATTGTTCTTCTTTGATGGCCTTGGCGAGCCATTCGCGGCCTTCCTTTTCATTGCGTTGCTCTTCGGCGCCATTGAGCAGGCGGGATCCGAGTGGGAGGTAGGCACTGGCTTCACCGAGTCCGGCGGCCTTGCGGTAAAGGGCGACGGATTTCTCGAGGTCGGCCTTTTCGCGGAAGCCGAAGTCGCCGCTGTAGAGGCGGGCGAGGAGGAGCAGGGAGGTGGAGTCGCCTGCTTCGCTGGCGGTGGTCCACCACTCGGCACCCTTCTCGAAGTCGGGTTCTTTGGTGATCAGTCCGCGCAGCCATGCTTCGCCGAGGATGCGACCGGCGGTCGACGGGTCGGTTTTGGCGGCGTCTTCGAGTGCCTTCTTTCCGTCTTCCCGTTCCTTGTCGTCCTCTGAATTCAGAAGGATCAGGGCGCGGCGGTAGGTGGCTTCCTTGTGGTCCTTTTCGGCGGCTTTCAGGTAGAAGCTCAGGGCGTTCTCGCGGGAGATCTCGGTGCCCTGACCGGTCTCCGACGCGTAGGCGAGGAGGAACAGGGCGTCGGGGTCACCTTTCTCCGCGAGAGGCCGGGCTGCGGCGACGGCGGAGTGGTGGCGGCCTTGGCGGAAGAGCTCGAGGGCTTCGTTGGCAGGGCTGTCGGTCTTGTCGGGAGCGAGTGCCGGGGTTTCCGGGGTCAGGGTGTTTGCCGCGTGGAGTGGAAGCGCAAGAGCGAGTGCGAGAAGGATGGCTTTCATGGGTTCTGGAGGGGTCTGTGTGTTGGATCAACCGGTCGTGCGGAGGCCCGCGGCGATCGCGTTGATCGAAAGAAGCATGCGGGGGAAGAGTGCTTCGGCTTCGTGATCCTTTCCAGCTTGAACCAGGCCGCGCCATTCGCGCAGAAGGTCGACCTGTTGCTGGTGGAGGACGCGCAGGGGAGCTTCGCGGATGTCGAGGGTCTTGGCCATCCGTGGACGACGCGTGTGGATGTCGGCGTCGTACAGATCGGCGAGGAGATCACGGGTGCGGTTGAACTCGGCGACGATGATGGTCATGAAGCGTTCGCGGAGCTCGGGATCCTGAACGAGCGAGGAATACTGCTCCATGACCTCCAGGTTGGCGGAGGCAAGGTTGGTTTCCACATTGGTCAGGGTGTAGCCAAGGAAGGTCGACCCGCGGAACTCCTGCTTGAGTTTGGCGAAGCGCTCCGGTTGCTCGTTCCTGAGGGATTCGAGTGCGGTGCCAACACCGAACCAACCGGGGAGGTAGAAGCGGGCCTGGGTCCAGGAAAACACCCATGGGATGGCGCGAAGGTCGGCAATCGAGTGGCCTTTCTTCCCGGTGCGCCGTGCTGGGCGGGAGCCGATGCGGGAATTCTCGAGGGCATCGATGGGGGTGACTTCGCGGTAGAACTCGATGAACCCATCGGAGCGCAGCAGTTGCTGATAGGCTTCCTGGCTGGCCTTGGACAGTTCGGGGAGGAATTCCTCGGCCGGATCCACGGGCCCCTGCGGCTGGCGGTGCTGGGCGGTGGTGATGGCCGCGCCGGCGAGCAGGAGTTCGAGGTGGTAGGTGGCGTTGGCGAGGTTGGCGTATTTCTGGGCGATGGTTTCCCCCTGTTCGGTCATGCGGAATCCGCCATTCATCGAACCGTGGGGCAGGGCCGCCATGAACCAATGGGTCGGGCCAGCGCCACGGGAGATGGTGCCGCCGCGGCCGTGGAAGTAGCGCAGTTTGATGTCATGCTTCCGCGCGACTTCGGAGAGGTTCTGCTGGCCGCGGTGGAGGGCCCAAGCGGCGGTGAGAATGCCGCAGTCCTTGTTGGAATCGGAGTAGCCGAGCATCACCTGCTGCTCGTCGGCCTGGCGGCGCTGGACGAGCTCGTGGCTGAGGAAGGCATCGAGAATGCCGGGAGCGCGCTCGAGGTCGTCCATGGTTTCGAAGAGGGGCACCACCTCGAGGGGGCAGACCAGACCTTCATCAGTCCGGATCATCAGGCCGGCTTCGCGAGCAAGCAGGAAGACGCCGAGGAGGTCGGAAAGTTGGCGGGTCATCGACACGATCAGCGCGCCGAGTCCATCGGGGCCATATTCGTCGAGGTGCATGGTGAGGACGCGATAGGCGTCGAGCACGAGGTCGGCCTGCTCACCGGCCTGAAGGCCGTCGTGCAGGAAGGGGCGGGTCGACTTGAGCTCCTTGTTGAGGAATTCCACACGCTGTTCTTCCGGCCAGCTGCCGTAGTTCTCCCCATCCTCGATGCCTGCGGCGGCGAGGAGCTGTGAGATGGCCTGATCGTGGAATTCGGAGTTCTGGCGGACATCCAGGGTGGCAAGGTGGAAGCCGAAGATCTCGAGTTTCTGACGCAGTGGGCGCAGGTGCTGTTCCTCGATGAGGGTGCAGCCATTGGCGGTGATGCTGTCGGAAATGAGTTTGAGGTCGGCGGCGAGGTCTTCCGGGCTTTCGTAGCCGGGGGCACCGTTGACTTGTTTTTCGAGGCGTGCCGCCATCAGGCTGGCGAGGTGGCGCCATGGTTCCTCACCGACGCGGTGGTGCAGGTCGTTGGCGATTTCCTCGTCGTCGAGGACGAAGGCGAGCTCATCGATGCGGGTTTCCACCTCTTCGGGGACGTCATTCAGATGGCGTGAGAGCGTCAGGTGGGAGGCGAGTTGGGTGAGTTCGCGGTGGAGCAGCTGGAGCGCGGCGCGGCGCAGCATGCCGAGTGCGGTATCGGTCACTTCGGGGGTGACCAGTGGGTGGCCGTCGCGGTCGCCACCGATCCAGGTTCCGAAGGAAAGGACGGGGACGTTTCCGGCCTCGCGCAGGGTTTCGAGCGGGAAGCCGGCATCGCGCCAGGCTTCGGTGAAGTGCAGGTCGAGGCGGTTCAGCGCGGCGGGGAACAGGTCGCGAAGGTAGTGGATGGCGTCGCGAAGCTCGCGGTAGATGTCGGGCCGGACGAGGTGGATCTCACCGGTGCGCCAGAGGGTTTCCAGGGCGGTGACCATGCGCTCGCGGAGGCGGCGGCGTTCGCGCTCGGTGTATTTCGGATACTCGCTGCGAACCAGTTGGTCGTAGAGGGCGCGGTGGCGTTCGCGGACGGAGCTGCGCTTCGCCTCGGTCGGGTGGGCGGTGAGCACGGGCTGGACGTTGACGGTGCTGAGGACGTCGATGATTTCATCCGGTTTGAGGCCGGATTCCGTCATGTCCTTGAGCGCCCGCGGCCAGAGTCCACGGATCGAATCGGCACCGAGTTCCTTTTCTCGTTCGCGGCGAATGGCCGCAGCGACCCGCTCCTCGACCATGTTGAGCAGCTGGAAGCCGACCGAATAGAGTTGCTGGGTGCCTTCCGGAAGTTCGCCCTCGGGGACCGTGCCCGTCCAGGGGAGGTAGGGGATCAGGTCGGTCTCTCCGAGCGATTCGAGCGCGTCGGCGAGGCAGGAAATGAGAAACGACAGGTTTTCATCGATGAGATCGAAACCTTGCAGGCGGAGTTCTTCCCGAGTGGTGGAGGAGGTCATGGACGCGGGGAGTCAAGCAGCCCGCATGCCGTAGGGGAAGAGCGGATGAGAGCAGCATGGTAATCTGCCTGTCAGCGCGCTGTGGCTCGCTCGGGGTGCACGGGTGATGGAAGATGCGGAGTGCTCGGGAGCTGACGGGAATGGCGCTGCTTTGAGGGGGGAGTCGGGGATGTGATGGGGAATGACCGGGGCGGTCATGCCACAGGTGGGTGGGCGGGGCATTGGCCTGACGGCAGGGCTACTTGCGAGTGGCTCAATTTCCGATCGGGTGCCACACGGTCTTTGCCTCGGTGAGCGAGCGGATACCGTAGGGTGAGTCGTGGGAGTCGGAGAACCAGTCGGTGTCGGGGTCGTGGAGCACGACTTTCTTGACGGATTCGGCGGCGCCTTCCTGCAGGACCTTGGCTTCGGCCGCATCGGCGACGGCGGACAGCGCACGCAGGTGCTCGTGGCTCGCGAAGGTTGGCAGGGTGTCGGCCCGATCTCCGGTGAGGAGGTTGACCACACCGCCCGGGAGATCGGAGGTGGCAAGCATTTCTCCGAGGAGGATGGCGGGGTAGGGGGCGCCCTTGGAAACCATCGCGATCACGCTGTTGCCGGCGGTGATGGCGGGGAGGACGAGGGTCATGAGGGCGAGAAGGGGTGAGTCCTCCGGGGCGAGGATCCCGACGATACCGACGGGTTCGGTGATCGTGAAATTGAAGTGGGATGAAGCCACCGGGTTCACGCTGCCGAGGATCTGCTCGAACTTGTCGGCCCAGCCGGCGAAGTGGACGATGCGGTCGAGGGTGGCCTGCACCTCGGTGGAGGCATCCTTCGTGGAGGCTCCGTGCAGCTTGAGGGCGTCCTGCATTTCCGACCGGCGTGCCTCGATCATCTCGGCGAGTCGATAGAGGATCTGGGCGCGGTTGTAGGGAGAGCGTGCGGCCCATCCCGAACCGGCCTTGGCGGCGGCTTCGACGGCGTTGCGCAGGTCCTTGCGGGTGCACAGCGGGATGTTGGCGAAGAATTCACCGTTGCTACGATGGATGGGGTAGATGCGGCCGGACTCCGAGCGGATGAACTTGCCGCCGACGTAGCATTTCGGGGTCTTGGTGATGGTGAGGGACATGGTGGATTCAGTCGAGTTGTGCGTAGTCGAGGAGGCCGTGCTTGCCGCCTTCGCGGCCGAAGCCGGATTCCTTGTAGCCTCCGAATGGTGAGGACGGATCGAACTTGTTGTAGGTGTTTGCCCAGACGACGCCCGCCTTCAGCGAGGAGGCCATGTTCAGGATTCTGGATCCCTTGTCGGTCCAGACTCCCGCGCTCAGGCCATAGCAGGTGTTGTTTGCTTTCTCGACCGCTTCATCGGGCGTGCGGAAGGTGAGCACGGACAGGACGGGGCCGAAGATTTCCTCCCGGGCGATGCGCTGGGACTGGCTCACTCCGGTGAAGAGGGTGGGTGGGAAGTAGAAGCCCTTACGCGGGAGCTTGCAGGAAGGCTGGTGGATCTCCGCTCCCTGGGCGATGCCTGCGTCGACGAGTTCGCGGATCTTGCCGAGTTGTTCCTTCGAGTTGATCGCTCCGACGTCGGTGTTCTTGTCGAGTGGATCGCCGACCCGGAGGACGGCGAGCCGGCGTTTCAGGCGGGCGATGAAGTCGGTGGCGATGTTTTCCTGCACGAGCAGTCGGGAGCCTGCGCAGCACACGTGGCCCTGGTTGAAGAAGATCCCGTTGATGATGCCCTCGACGGCCTGATCGATCGGGGCGTCCTCGAAGACGATGTTCGCGGCCTTGCCTCCGAGTTCGAGGGTCAGGCGTTTGCCGGTGCCCGCAAGTGAGCGCTGGATGAGCTTGCCGACTCCGGTGGAGCCGGTGAAGGCGATCTTGGCGGCGGTCGGATGGTTCACCACGGCGGCCCCGGTTTCACCTGCTCCGGTGACGAAGTTCACCACGCCCGGTGGAAGTCCGGCATCCTGAAGAATGGAGGCGAACTTGAGCGCGGTGACCGAAGTGGTCTCGGCTGGCTTGATGACTACGGTATTTCCCGTAGCGAGTGCGGGTGCCAACTTCCATGCGAGCATGAGCAGCGGGAAATTCCACGGGATGACCTGGCCGACGACGCCCAGCGGTTTGAGCGTCCGTCCGGGCGCGACGAAGTCGAGCTTGTCCGCCCAGCCCGCGTGATAGAAGAAGTGCGCGGCGGCCATCGGCAGGTCGAAGTCGCGCGATTCCTTGATCGGCTTGC
The DNA here is from genome assembly GCF_016595525.1 of Haloferula rosea. GTDB lineage: Bacteria > Verrucomicrobiota > Verrucomicrobiia > Verrucomicrobiales > Akkermansiaceae > Haloferula > Haloferula rosea. The sequence goes on along the minus strand of NZ_JAENII010000014.1, from coordinate 118,474 downwards.
CTCCGTCGAGGGTTTCGGCGACGGCGAATTCGCGGGAGCGGTCCTGGAGGAGGCGGGCGATGCGGAACAGGTATTTGCCACGTTCCTTGCCCGGCAGGGCCGACCATTTCGGGAAGGCCTTGGCGGCGGCGGAGTAGGCGGCGTCGACATCCGCCTCATTGGCCTCGGCGATTTCGCTCAGTTTGCGGCCGTTGCGTGGTGAGATGGTGTCGAAGTACTTGCGGCTCTTCGGGGCGACGTATTTGCCGTTGATGAAGAGCCGGTAGCGTTCGTCGATGTGGGCCGGTGCGGACTCCGGGGCGGGATCGAATTCCCACAAGTCGCCGAAGAGGAGCTCTCGGGCCTGGGATTTGGATTTACGGGCGGGCATGGGAAAGGGCGGGGGTGGAAAATGGTGAAGTGTGCGGAGTGGGAATGTTCTCCGATGTTTCTAGTAGCTGCCTGCGTTCTCGGTGAAGCTCCACGGGGCCTGGTAGGACCCGGTGCGCTGGGTTTCGAGTTGGCGGAGGAGGTCGTTGAGCAGTGAGGAGGCCCCGAAGCGATAGCGACTGTTGGTGAGCCATGCGTCGCCCAGGGTTTCCTTCACGGCGACGAGGAAGTGAAGGGCCTGTTTCGCGGTTTTGATTCCGCCGGCGGGTTTCATGCCGATTTCGATGCCTGTGGCGAGGTAGTGATCGCGGATGGCGTCGAGCATGACCTGGTTGTTGGCCAGGGTGGCGTTGCCGGAGGTCTTGCCGGTGGACGTCTTGATGAAGTCACCCGGGCGGATGGTGCGCATGGCGAGGAACGATGCGGCGCGGATGTGGTCGTAGGTGCCCAGCTCGGATACCTCGAGGATCACCTTCAGGGTGGATTCGCCGCAGGCTTCAACGACCTGGGCGATTTCATCCGCGACCAAGTTCAGTTCTCCGGAGAGGAATGCTCCCCGATTGATGACCATGTCGATCTCGTCGGCTCCATCCTGCACGGCGGCCCTGACCTCGGCGAGGCGGGTGGCGAGTGGAGCCTGACCGGAGGGGAATGCCGTCGCCACGGATGCGACCTTGATGCCGCTGCCTTCCACCAGGGGCTTGGCATGCCGGACCATGGATGGATAGACGCACACGGCGGCAACCCGAGGGGTCTCGCCGAGGTGGTGGGGATGGAGTGCCTTTTGGCAGAGTGAGGCGACCTTTCCCGGGGTGTCCTGTCCTTCGAGGGTCGTGAGGTCGACCATGGAAGCGGCCAGCTTGAGGCCGAAGACCTTGGACTCCTTCTTGATGGACCGGGTAGCGTATTTGGCGACGCGTTCTTCGACACCGACGGCGTCGACACCTCCCACGTCCTGGAGGAGTTGTTGGAGAGCTGGCAGGGTCATTGCCGGGGAGGATGGAACCGTCCCGACGTGGCGGCAATGAGAAAGGTCTGAAGCTGGCAGCGACGAATTCAGTGAGGTCGCGGTGCCGTGATGACCTTCGGAGCGGCTTGGTGCTGCTTGAGGCCAGTGTTTGGACCGGTCGTCGGGGGGAGGCAAACCAGAGGCCCGGCATCAAGCAGCACCGCAAGGGGTATCAGTGACCGAAATCGAGGACGAACTGGAGCCAGATGGAATGCTCGGTGGTGTAGCCACCCAGATCATCGAGGGAGTACTGGAGGCGTGTCCGCAGGTTGGCGTAGTCCCCAAGTTGGGTCAGCCGTCCGACGTTGGCGGAGGCGCGCCAGCGACGCTCGTGGCCGACCATCCGGTTGCCGGAGGCCCATTCGCCGCGAATCGCTGTGGTCCAGCCTTCAGCAAACTCGAGCTCGCTCATGGCATAGATGCCGGTTTCGTCGAAGTGGCCGCGATTGCCAGCCTGATCGATGGCTTCGACGTAGCGGTAGAAGGCTTCCGCGCGCCACCATGCCGGGAGTCCGCCGAGGGTGTAGGTGCCTGATAGATCAGCTCCGACAATCCAGGTGTTGCGATCGAATCCATTCCGGCCACCGGCAAAGGAAAGGCCGACTTGATTGAGACCGAGTCCATCGCAGACGGCCGTTTCGAGACGGGCAAAGAAGAAGCCATCGTCGAGATAGGCATCGTCCGCATCATAGACGCCGCCATTCCCTGCGCGACCATGAGCATGTCCATGCTCGTCGTCATGGTCATGATCATCGTGGTCGTCGTGATCATCATGGTCATCGTCGTCATGATCGTCGTGGTCGTCATGATCGTCGTGTCCTCCACCCAGTTCCTCGAGCGCTTCGTAGTAGAACTCATTGCGTCGGTCACGGGCACCGCCGTGGGAGTGGTCGCGCCCCTTGCCGTAGCCGAGGCGGAAAGTCGTGCGTCGGGGGGCGCTGGGAATCTGCCAGGCGAGTTCGCCCCCCTGGACGATCAAGCCATCTTCCCCCAGGAGGCGGATGACGGAAATGGGAGGCTCGACGAAGGTTCGTGAGTGAAGGTGGAGTTCATTCGCGATCCCGAAGGGAGCGAAGAACTGGCCGCCGCGCACGGAGAACCCGGCAGGGAGGTCCACGGAGAGGTAGCCTTCCTCGAGTTCGGCATCCCATCCGTCGTAGCGGTCCCAGAAGAAATTGCCTTCGGCGAAGATCGAGACGTGCTCGCCAAGGCCCAGCATGCCGCCGACTTCGATGCCCTGGAGGTTGAACCCGTCATCCAAGGGGGCGTGGCCACCGGGAACGAGGTCGAGGTTCTTCCATGAGGTCGACCCACCGATGGCGATGGCGGCACTCAGGTGAGGGTGGAATTGGAGCCAGGCCTCGTCTTCGGCATCCCGGAGGATTTCCGAGTCAGAGCCGTGGCTGTGGTTGCAGTGGTCGCCGCAGGCCGGAGACTCGGCGGCGTGCAGTGGCAGGGCAAGGGCAAGAGGAAGGATGCGGTAAAGCATGGAGCGAAACAAATTAGGATTTACGAAACTCTGCAAGCCTTTAATGCAATAAAAATGCAGTAGTAATTGATTCGTGTTAGCAGTTTATGATCTCGCGGGTTGGTAGCAGTGGTTAGGGTGGAGGGGATGTTGCTTGAGTTGCTTGCGGCCGGGGAGTCGCCGATCACACCGTTTTTTGGGGTGCTGTCACTGGTGTTGGTGATGGCGGTGGTGGTGGCATTGCTGCTGACGCGATTCCGTCAGAGTGTGCTGGTGGGGTATTTCCTGGTGGGGGTGCTGATCGCGAACAGCGGGCTGTTGGAGTTGGTGGGGGCGAAGCCGGATGATCCTGCGATCGGCATGCTGGCGGAGCTGGGGGTGATCCTGCTGATGTTCACCCTCGGGATTGAGTTTTCACTGGGTGAGATGAAGCACCTGTGGCGGATGTCGCTGTTTGGTGGAGGGCTGCAGGTGTTGACCACCGGCTTGCTGGCGGGCGGGGCTGCCCATCTTTTCGGACTCGGGGGTGCGGAGGCGGCGGTGATCGGGGTGGCGGTGGCGCTGAGCTCCACGGCGGTGGCGATGAAGTCGTTCCAAGAGCTGGGGCAGCCGAACAATCCGGGTGCACGGGCGGCCTTGGGCGTGGCGCTGTTTCAGGATATCCTGGTGATCCTCTTCATCCTGGTGCTGCCAGCGCTCTACTCGGGTGGGGAAGGTGGTCTGGTGGGCGGGGTGCTGGTGGCGATCATCAAGGGAATCGTCTTCCTTGGGGCAGTGCTGCTTTTCGGGAAGTTCGTCAATGAACCGCTGCTGCACCGGGTGGCCCGGACGCGGAGTCGTGAGCTTTTCACGCTGGCGGTGGTCTCGCTGTGTGCGGTGGTGGCCCTGGCCGGTGAGGCCTTCAATCTATCGCTGTCGCTGGGGGCGTTTGCCGCCGGACTGGTGGTGAGTGAGTCGATCTACTCGCACCGGATTCTTTCCGACATTCTTCCGTTCAAGGACCTGTTCTTGACGATCTTCTTCGTCTCGGTCGGCCTGCTCATTGATGTGGGCGCGCTGCTTGAGAACTGGCTATGGGTGCTACTGGGAACGATCACGGTGCTGGTGGTGAAAGGGGCGATCGTGCTGGGAGCCGTGCGGGCGATCCGCTTGCCGCTCCGGCCTGCCCTTCTGGCGGCGGCGAGTTTGTCGAGCATGGGGGAGTTCTCGTTGGTACTGCTCAGTCAGGCGTCGCAGTTCCGCGCGCTGGATCCCGTGTTTTCCCAAATCCTGCTCGGGTGCACGGCGGTGTCGATGGGCCTGGTGCCGAGTCTGATGCGCGCCAGCGGTCCCTTTGGACGGTGGTTGGAGACTCGTGGGTTGGCGCGAGGGGGTGCTGCTCCGACGGGGCATGAGCTGGGTCTGGCGACGGATGGTCTGGGCGACCATGCGGTGATCTGTGGGTATGGGCCGGTGGGTCGGGCGGTAAATGATGCGCTCCGGCGCTCCGGTGTGGAGACGGTAATCCTGGAGCTGAATGCGGATACGGTGAGGGAGCTCAAGCGGCAGAAGCAGCGGGTCCTCTTTGCCGATGCGAGCCATCCGGAGGCTCTCGATCTGGCGGGCATTGAGCATGCGAGGATGGTGGCATTCACTTTCCCAGCGGTGGAATTCACACTGGCGGCGCTGCCCTTGGTCCGGGAGCGGAATCCTGAAATTCTGGTGTTTGCGCGGGCGAAATTTCCGAGTGAGGTCAGCCAACTACGCGCTCAGGACGTGCAGGTGATCCATGATGAGCGCGAAAGTGGAGGTGCGATGATCCGGGCTGCGATGGGTGTGTATCAGCGGGCGGAGATTGAAAATCAGGAAGTTAGGGAGATTCTTGAGCGTGCTTCCGATTCAGGCATTTAGGAAATCCTGAAGAAACTCCATCTATTTTAGAAATTGCTAAGGATTGGTGCGATTGGTAGTAAGGAACCCCTTACCTTATTGGATGATGAACCCTCCGCACCTCCAAGCTCTTGAGCAGGCCTACCATGTTGGCCAACTGAAATCTGTTCGGGCGGGTCATGTGCGTGCGGAGACGGCTTCGCCTGAGGTTCACGCGGTGCTGAATCGCCTGATGTGGGTGAGCGTGGGGCTTCTCGTGGCGGCTCTGAACACGGTGGGCAGCGTCGGTCTCTGGTTCTACGGAGCGTGAGGCTTCTGCGGTCGGACGCTGGTTTCGGCTCAGGTGGATTGACTTGAATGGATGCGGGTCAGCTGCGTCTATCAGCAGTGATGAAGGCATATGCGGTTGGATGGGCGATGTTGGCGGGGTTGGTTTTCTCCGGCTCGGGGTTTGGACAGGAGGAGGTGCCTGAGGCCTTTTCGAGTGAGGATGCCGTCGAGCATTCTTCTGGAGGAGAGGACGGAGGAGGGGGCTTCGACCCGTTTGATCCCCACCAGAACGAGCCGTTTTTTGTTCAGGTTCAGGTGGAGTTTGTGGAGTTGAGCCACAAAAAGATGACGGAGCTGCTGTTCCTTTCGAAGCCTGAGAGTAGCGATGCGACGGGATTGCGGAAGCAGCTCTCCGAGATGGTGAAGAGCGACGAGGCGAAGGTGCTTGAGACGATGATGGTGGTCGCGCGGAGTGGGGAGAAGGCGGTGAGTGAGGGGATCAAGGAATTCATCTATCCAACGGAATACGAGCCGGCGGAGATTCCCAACGAGGTGGATCTGCCGGAGAAGGAAGGCGGGCTTTCTCCGGAGGATGTGAAGTTGCTGTGGATGCTGCGGACTCCGGCGACTCCGACGGCGTTCGAGACCCGCAACCTGGGCAGCACGCTCGAGATCGAGCCAACGGTCGGGGATTCGGGGCGGGTGATCGATTTGAGGTTCGCGCCGGAAATCGTCTGGCATACGGGGAATACCGTCTGGAACAAGACGACCGACGGGGCGGGCAATGAGTCGACCATCGAAATGCCGCTCATCTACAAATTGGCCGTCAATACGGCGATCACCTGCATCGATGGCCAGTATACCCTGGTGGCGGCACTTTCTCCGAAGGATCAGACGGGTGAGATGGATTTCACGAGGAAGGTGATGGTGTTCGTGAAGTGCGATGTGATGAAGGTGAGGGAGTCCGAGTGATGAAGCCTTTGCTGATGGCGCTGGTCTTGCCGTGGGCGTCCGCGGCCTGGGCCGAGGGGTATGATCCATTCGATCCGGACCTGAACCGGCCGAGGATGGTGCGGGTGCAGGTCGAGTTCGTCGAAGTCAAGCAGGCCTCGTACTTGGCTCTGATGGAAACCGAACAGAAGACCGCGGATGCGACGGGTCTGCGCAGGCAGGTCGTGGGCTTGGTCGAGCAGGGCGAAGCCTCAGTGGTCGAAACGATGCTGGTGATGGGACGCAGCGGTGAGAAGGCGACCGTGGAATCGATCTGCGAACGGATCTATCCGAGTGAGTATGAGCCCCCGGGTGGTCTTTCGGGAAGCTTTGCATCGACCCCGATCCAGGGGTTGGGGGAAGGCTTCAAGTTCCACCCGCTCGCCGCAGCCTTCACGGTGCCGACGTCTTTTGAGACGCGGAATGTGGGCAGCACGTTGGAGATTGCTCCAAACGTCGGGGAGTTGGGGCAGCTGGTGGATGTCCAGCTCGCTCCTGAGATCGTCCGCTTCGCGGGCTACAAGGTGCATTTGGAGAGGAGGAACCATCTCGGTGAACTCTATCAGGACAAGCATCCGATCTTTGATTCGAGGGATCTCGGCGTGGCGGTGACCTGTCGCGACGGGCAGTATGTGCTTCTATCAGCACTCCCTGCCCTTGGTGAGGAAGCTGGGGAGAAACGGGTGCTCATGGTGTTTCTCAAATGCGATGTGCTGGTGGTGAAGGAGTCTGAGTGATGAAGGCGTTCATTGGCATACTGGGATTGAGCGGGGTGCTGGCGGGTGCCGAGGTGCTGTCGATCGCCCACCCCGAAGAGGATTTCGATGTGCGGCGCACGGTGGTGTGGACTCCGACATTCCAAGCCGGGTGGGACGCGATGAATGAGGGGCTGGGCGGACCGCCGAAGGAGAGCGGGAGTGAGCTTGGCAAGAGACTCGATACCTTTCGCTGGGAGCCGGAGAAGGTGATGCCCCAGGGGCGTTGGAAGGTGTGGTCCGGTGAAGCCACGCGGGACTTCTTCCTGAAGGTGAATGGGGAGGCTGCGGATTTCCTCGGCGAGGATCGTGGTCCCTTTCGGGAGGTGGAAGGGGCGAGGCCGGGCGCGGTGGCATTCTATTCCCTGCTTGATGCCCAAGTGGCCTTTGTGAAGCCGTTTTACCGGAGCCGGAAGGTGCCGCTGGAGTTCAAGTCGATGGCGGGCACGGAGGATCGTGTCTCATTCTTCGGAGTGGTGGGTGAGGACAGTGGGGACTACCGCGATGAGGTCCGGGTGCTCGCGTGGCGTCGGAAGGCGGGTTTCCATGCGGTAGAGCTGCGATGCAGGCAGGAGGAGTTTGGGTCGGTCGTGCTGTATCAGCCACCGGGTCGACAGGGCTTTGCCGCGGCCTGTCGATGGTTGAGGGTGTGGAGGAAAGGATGGCACGCGGCAGTGGGAGAGAACGCGGGATTGCACTCCGATCCGGCCCTGCATTCAGGAGATCGACTACAGGTGCCGTATTTGAAGCTGTCCGCGCAGGGGGACTTCAAGGAGGCTCTTCAGGGTGGTCGGTTCTATGGTCGTCCGGGTGATCCCTACGTCGTGAATGCCGCCCGGCAACGGGTGGAGTTCGCCCTGCACGAGCGCGGCGCGGAGGTCCGTGCCGCCGCGGAAGGGGGGATGGATCCTTTTGGTGCGGCGCCCAGGACCGTGCCGCGGGACCTGGTGTATGACCGTCCGTTCTTCGTGTTTTTGTGGCGCGATGGTGCCGAGTGGCCGTATTTCGGTGCGTGGGTCGGGGACTCGGCCGCGATGGTCGAGTTCGAGGATTAGGTCGGTTCGAGGAACTGGCGGAGTTCGATAAATGGGATTTGCCATCCCTGAATGGGGGCCCGACTCTACCGCCGTGCTACCACGAGACTACGAAACGGACCAAGGCAACGTATGGATCCGAAACCCCGTCGCGGAAGATATCTCCGCGATCATCAATCTCCACCGTCGCTGCTTCCCGCTCATGGTCGCTGCCGACGGGGCGTGGGAGGTCTCCGAACTCAAGTCGCATCTCGACCTCTTCGAGGATGGCCAGTTGGTGGCCGAGATTGACGGGAAGATCGTGGGGGTGGCCTCATCGTTGATCGTCAACATGGGGCGTGATCCGTTGCGCAAGCACACCTACTACGGCATCACGGATGACGGTTACTTTTACAATCATGACCCGCAGGGAGACACGCTGTATGGCGCGGAGGTTTATGTGGATCCCGAGATGCGCGGCCGGGGGATCGGCAAGGCGCTGTATGAGGCGCGACGTGACCTGTGCCGCCGGCTGAATCTGCGTCGCATCCTGGCGGGGGGACGACTGGCGAACTACGTGGACCACGCGAGTCGATTGACGCCGGAGGAGTATGTCTGGCAGGTGCAGGAAGGGAAGATCAAGGACCCGGTCCTGGGCTTTCAGATCGCGCAAGGGTTCGCGGTGAGGGGGGTGATGCCGAACTACATCCGGGATCCGAGATCAAAGGACTATGCGTCACTGATCGAGTGGTTGAATCCTGACTACCAGCCTCAGGAGCAGGGTGGTGCGAAAGTGCGGATTGCTTGCGTGCAGTATCAGATGCGTCGACTGGATGGGTTCGATGATTTCGCCCAGCAGGTGCGCTATTTCGTCGAGACGGCGGGGGAGGATTATGGTGCGGAGTTCGTGCTGTTCCCCGAGTTTCTCAGTGTCCAGCTCCTGAGTGGTCTGCCGCCGATGGGTTCGCGCGAGGGGATCAGGAAATTGGCGGAATACACTGACCAATTCGTGGAACTGATGGCGACCCTGGCGAGGGAGCAGGGACTCTACCTGATCGCGGGTTCGCATCCGGTGGCGCAGTCGGATGGTCGGCTGCTCAATACGGCGATGGTCTTCCGGCCGGACGGGAGTTTCGTGTCCCAGCCGAAACTTCACATCACCCCGTCGGAACGGACGTGGTGGGGTATTTCCGGAGGGGATTCTCTGGTGGTGGTGCAGACGCCCAAGGCGCGGATCGGGATCCTCATCTGCTACGATGTCGAATTCCCGGAAGCCGCCCGCTACCTCGCGGACCGCGGGGTTGAGATCCTTTTCGTGCCGTATTGCACCGACAATCGACAGGGGCACATGCGGGTCAGCACCTGTGCGGCGGCGAGGGCCATTGAAAACCAGATCTATGTTGCTACGGCAGGCGTCGTAGGAAATCTGCCGGATGTGCCGGCGATGGACATCCACTACGGGCGGGCGTCGGTTTTCACCCCGTGTGACTTCGAGTTCGCCCGCGACGGCATCCATGCGCAGGCGGATGCGAATGTGGAAACGATGCTGGTGACGGACCTGGACATCTCGGATCTGTATCGCTCCCGCTCCAGCGGGGCGGTGACTCCGATCAGTGATCGCAGAACGGATTTGTTCGAGTTCAACCACAAGCTCTCGAACGAGATGATCGGGCGGGGAGTGGAAGAGGGAACGATCGAGGAGGAATGAGGGAGCCAGGTCAGCTTGGTTTGCGGTCCCTTACTTCAAAGATGCCGGAGGATCCTTTCCGGAGCTCGAAGAGGTGGCTTCGCTCGAGAAGGTCGCTCAGGCGGGAGAAACCGTAGTTGCGGGGAAGGAAGTCGGGCCAGGCATTCCGCACTTTGGATCCGAGGGGGCCGAGGCGAGCCCAGCCATCGTCGTCCGAGATGTCGGCGATGGTTTCACGGATGGCCTTGATCAGTCCGGCGTTGCCATTGAACTGCTTCATGAGCTCGGTCCGACGTTTCTCCAGACGTTGTTCCGGGTTTTCGGTCTTGTTCGTGGACTTGCTCGCGTTCTGGGAATCCAGATACACGAAGGTGGTGCAGGCGTTGCGGAAGGGGGCGGGCGTCTTGCGTGCGCCGAAACCGTACACGTCGAGGCCGTCTTCGCGGATGCGGGACGCGAGTCGGGTGAAGTCGCTGTCGCTGGTCACAAGGCAGAATGCATCGAAGCGACCCGTGTAGAGCAGGTCCATGGCATCGATGATCATGGCGCTGTCGGTCGAATTCTTCCGGGTCGTGTGGGCGAATTGCTGGATGGGCTGGATCGCGTATTCCGGCAGATCTTTCTTCCAGCCTTTGAGCTGGTCGGTGGTCCAGTCGCCATAAATCCGGCGAACGAAGGCGGTGCCGAATTTCGCGATCTCTCCGAACAGGTCGGCGACCTGCTTTGGAGAGGCGTTGTCGGCGTCGATGAGGACGGCAAGTTTCTGCTGATTCTCGCTCATCGGCTTCGAGGGTGGATCAGGGTGGGTTTCAATTGTCGACCAGGGCGAACTTCAGCTCGGCTTCCGAGGCGGTTTCGCCATTGACGAGGCATCGGCACTTGGCGGTGCCGATGGAGCCACGGGACTTGGTCATTTCGGCCTGAATGTAGAGCGCATCGCCGGGCAGGACCGGGCGACGCCACTTCACTTTGTCGGCGCTCATGAAGTAGCCGATCTTGCCGGCGTTCTCGGGTTTGCGAAGCATGAGGACGGACGACACCTGGGCCATCGCCTCGAGCTGCAGCACACCGGGCATGATCGGGTGATCCGGGAAGTGGCCGGGGAAGAAGGGTTCGTTCATGGTCACGTTCTTCAGTCCGGTGCACTTGTTGTCGCCCTCGAAGTCGACGATGCGGTCGACGAGCAGGAAGGGGTGACGGTGGGGAAGGAGCTTCATGATATCGTTGATATCGAGAATGGCTTCGCCTTGTGGGATTTCGAATGGCGCCGCAAGGGAGCGCATCCGCGAATATTCCTTCTTGAGGGTTGCGGCGAGCTGGGTGTTCGGGCCGTGGCCGGGTTTCACCGCGATCACGTGGCCAAGGATCCGCTTTCCGCAAAGCATCAGGTCGCCGATCAGGTCGAGCGCCTTGTGGCGGGCGAATTCGTTGTCGAACCGGACCGGCTCTTTCGACATGACCTGATCGCCTCGAACGACGACGGCATTCTCGAGTGAGCCCCCTTTGATCAGTCCCTTGTCGAGCAGGGGCTTCACGTCTTCGTAGTAGACGAAGGTGCGGGCGCGGGCGATTTCGCGTTCGTAGATCTCAGGAGTGACCTCGGATGAGAAGTATTGGGCGAAGCGGCCGTCGGGGCCGACGTTGGTCACCGAGACTCGGAAGGTCTTGCACGGGACGATGGTGAGGAGCGATCCGTCGCCGCACTCCAGGTGGATGGGTTCGCGGATCTCCCAAGTCTTTCGGGGGGCATCCTGAGCGACGATGCCGGCCTTCTTGATGAGTTCGACGAATGGCTGCGCCGAACCATCTCCGATCGGTGGTTCGTTGGCGTCCATTTCGACGATGGCGTTGTCGACGCCCATTCCGGTCAGTGCGGAGATGACGTGCTCGACGGTGTGCACTTTGACCGAGCCTTCGGCCAAGGTGGTGGCGCGTTCGACCGTCTGGACTTTTTCGACATCGGCATCGATGAAAGGTTGGTCCGGGATGTCGACCCGGCGGAATTTGAAGCCGTGGTCTTCAGGAGCTGGTTTGAGGGTCAGCGTCACCTTCTCGCCGGTGTGGAGGGAGGTTCCTTCGAGGGTGGCAGCGGCGGCCAGGGTGTGTTGCGCGTCGGCGGGCATGCGGGAAAGAGACCAGAGTTCAGAATCCGGATGCCAGACAAAAGCGTGACGAATCCTGTATGTCAGGCGACGCTCGCGGAGTGTCGACGCAACTGGACTTCACCGTGATCGATGAGACCGCGGAGTGGATCGTGGTCGAGAAGCCGGCTCCGTTGGTGGTTCATCCGACGGGGGAGAAGGATGAGCCGACCCTTCTGGGTGGATTGCAGGCATTGCTGGCTTGTGAGTTGGCGGGAGGCGGGACCTTGTCGATCCTAACGAGGCTCGACCGCGAGACGAGCGGAGTGGTGTTGGTGGCCAAAACGCGACCTGTGGCTCACGCGCTGTCCCTTCAATTCGAGAAGCGGGAGGTGAGGAAGGAGTATCTGGCCATGGTTCATGGTTGGCCTGAATGGGAGCAAACGGTCTGCAATCGACCAATCCTAAGAACCGGTGAGGTTCAAGAGTGCCCGATCTGGGTTCGGCAGCGTGTTCATCCCGAGGGAAAGCCCTGCACAACGGGATTTCGGGTCGAGGATCGTTTCCAGAGGCCGGAGGGGAGGTTCTCGAGCATTCGATGTTTTCCGGAATCTGGGCGGATGCACCAGATTCGGGTGCATCTGGAGGCGCTGGGTCACCCGATCGTCGGGGACAAGATTTATGGTGGCGGTGGGGAAGCCTACTTGGAGCAGGTGCGAGGTGAACTGAGTGAGGATTCGGTGGCGAGGATGATTTTGCCCCGACAAGCACTCCACTGCACTGAGTTGAGCGTGCGTTGGGCCGGGGAGTGGCGGGTCTGGAAGTCGCCGAGGCCTTCCGAATTCGCTCGGTTTTCGTCCGGTAGCCCCGTAGGGGTCTGGCATGGCTGACTTGGGAGCAATTTGCCAATTTCTCGAACAATCCCTGAAGACTTCTGAAATCGCGGACTACTCGGGGGCCGTCAATGGGCTTCAACTGGAGAATCCGGGTCCGGTCACCAAGGTTGCAGCAGCCGTGGACGCTTCCTTGCCTGTGATCGAAAAAGCGATCGCTGCAGGTGCGGACCTGATGCTCGTGCACCATGGGCTTTTCTGGCAGGGCGCCCAACCGATGACCGGGGCAAACTATCGAAAAATCAAGGCTGCCATGGACGCCGGGATGGCGATCTATTCGTCACACCTCCCTCTGGACGTTCATCCGGAATGGGGAAACAACGTTGGTTTGGCGCGTGCGATGGGTTTGGCCGATTGGCAGCCTTTCATGGACTGGAAGGGAATGGCCATGGGTTTGAGGGCGGAGGTGGATTGGTCGAGGGACGAGTTGGTGGAGCGGGTCAAGAATGCAGTCGGGGCCAGAGTCCATCACTGCCCGGGAGGTCCGGAGCGCATAGGATCCGTAGGAATCGTTACCGGAGGCGCGGGTTCTCAGGTGGCTGATGCGGCGGCGGCCGGCGTGGAAGCTTTCGTCACCGGTGAGGGGCCTCATTGGAGCTACCCGTTGGCTGAAGAACTGGGAATCAATCTGGTCTATGGAGGTCACTACGCGACGGAAACCTTCGGGGTGAAAGCCTTGGCTGAGGAATTGGCGAGGACTTTCCAGCTCGAGTGGGAGTTTGTGGATCATCCGACCGGATTGTGATCGATCTGCATCCTGAGGGAGGGATGCATGCAGCCCAATTATGTGCCACGGCCTGCGATTTCCCGCGGATGCGACCATTTTTTCGCAGAGAGCAGTTCAAACGAACGGTCTTTTTAGAGTGAAAATCGTAAAAAATGGAGCGGGTGATGGGAATCGAACCCACGTATCGAGCTTGGGAAGCTCGCGTTCTACCATTGAACTACACCCGCTTTCTGTGTGGCGCGGCGCTGGCCTACGTTCGGTGGATGGGCAATGCAATCCCAAAATGTGATGGGCTCGAGGCGCGCAAACCTTGATAAATTCTAGGAAAAAAGCCTTGCCGGGGGGTGGATCAGATTGATAGCAATCATCACGCAGACGCGGGTATAGCTTAGTGGTAAAGCTCTAGCCTTCCAAGCTAGCTATGCGGGTTCGATTCCCGCTACCCGCTCCACGCCCTTTTCTTAACCCTATATTGTCATGAAAAACACTCTACGATTCGCTCTCGGAGTACTGGTTCTTGGAATCAGTTCGAATGCGGTTTTGGCCGATACGGACTGTCTCAAGCTTTCAGTGGAAGTGAAGCACGCGGCCACCGCGAAGCCAGAAGCTGTTCTTGAGTTGGTCGAACGCCAGGTTTCGGCAAACCCCTCCTGCGCGTGCGAGATCGTGAAGGCGGCAATCGAAGCCACCAAGGCAGATGCGAAGACAGTCGCAGCAATTGTCGAGACCGTTGCCCAGGTTGTCCCGGACCAAATGCGGCTCGTGTCACAATGCGCTGTGGCGGTTGCTCCGGACGCACTCACCGAAGTCCAAATGGTGATGGCCCGACTTGAGCCCGGCCAAGGTGAGTCCGATTACAGCGGCAAGAGTGCCAAGAGCCCGAAGGCTCCTGTCGACGTGAAGCCCGCTTGGAATCCGCTGGATTTCCCCGGTCAGGGCATTGGCCCGAATCCTGGTGGCCCCGGTGGTTATCCATGGATGCCACCCACGGTCATCCCTCCAGGCGGTGGTCCTCCAATCATCCTACCAGGACTTCCACCCGTTATCGAGCCGCCGGTTGCGACCCCAACCGATTTTGACATGACACCTGTGCCCCGCTGAGTGACTCAGGAATCCATTCACCCCAGCAAATCATGAAATCAAAAATTTTCACCCTCTTGGCCGCTGCGGCAGCCGTTTCTTCGGCGTCCGCCGCCGAGGGTCTTTACTACGTTGGTTCCGAGGCTCAGGAAAGCCTGCCCTTGAAGTGGACCGTCGGAACCAATCTCACTTGGGATGACAATCCAACTCCCACCTCGGGAACGATCATCAACCCAGCAACGGGTTTGCCATTCAAGGACGACTCGGTGCTGAGCTTGGGTGGCTACGCAGGCCTCTCGTTCGTCAACATTTCTCCGCAGTCGACCCTGGATGTCTACGCACGCGTCGGGGCGATTTACTACTTTGACAAGCCGGCAGCCCAGCAGGACGACTGGACTCCCGAAGTGCGGGTTGGAGTAAATTGGACTCGACGTTTCACCGAACGTCTGCGTTTTAGCACTCGTAATTTCTTCGCCTATGAGATGGAGCCGAATTACGCTTATGGCTTCGCGACAACCCGCCAGACAGATCCGTATCTCTACTGGCAGACTAACAACTCGATCGGTTACCGCTGGACGGAGCGTTTCGCCACCTACACGGGTTTCAGTATCACGGGTCTTGACTACGACAACACCGTTCGCAATTCGGATCGTTTGACTCTCGGGCTCTATCAGCAGTTCCGTTACCAGTTGAATCCTCGTTCGGTGCTCACTTTTGAGTATCGCTACAGCCAGACGGAAGCTGACGGACTTGCAGCTGATTCATCGTCGCATTACCTCCTCGCTGGTATTGAGCATCGCTTCAGCCCGAATACGATCCTGATCGCCCGGGCTGGTGCACAGATTCGTCGTTCCGATGCAGTCTTCGGTTCAGATGGAACGAATCCGTTCGTGGAACTCGCGTTGCGCTCACAGATCAATTCGCAGTTCTCGGTTCGGGCATTTGCCCGCTACTCCGCGGAGGTTTACGATACAACCCGGACCGTTGCGACCCTTGGTGGTGCCGGCCTGTATGACTTCGACGACCGCCGGACACTCCGCCTTGGTATTAGCTCGGAGTATTCGATTTCTCCAATGTTCTCGCTCTTCGGAGGTATCGACTACATCCCTGCATCGTTTGACGATGGCCGCCTCGTAGGAGTAACTGCAGGAGCCCCTGCCTTGACGGCTGGCGGAATCGATGAGGATATTTGGAACGCGTACGTCGGAGTCTCAGTGAAATTCACTGACTACCTCTACGGCACTCTTTCCTACAACTACACCGACAGCACCTCTGACTTCATCGGTTACAACTACGACCGGAACCGAGTCAGTCTGGGTCTCCGTGCTGAATTCTGAGAAGCGGATGCTTCACTGAATTTTCACAAGAAAAGGATACTCAACACCTGAGCTTCCATACTATCTACTTCTCCCGCAATGGTGATCCATTGCGGGAGTTTTTCGTTTGAAAAGGACGAAAGCCCGGTGAATAAGACTTCTCCCAAGCGCATCCATGAATCCTCAAGAATCCAATCCTTCGGAAGCCTCCCTGCACGCCATCGATTACTGGCAGGTGATCAAGAACCGTTACGGCATTATCCTGCTCACTTTTCTGCTCGTCTTCATGACGGCTCTGGTCATCACCTATGTGACGCCAAAGAAGTATCAATCGACTGCCACCATGCAGGTGCGGCCCCGTGTTGCTTCGGTGGAGGTGCTTCCTGGTGTGGTTTCTGGCAGCGCAGGGGGAATGACCCAATCGTTCTTCCCGACCGAGTTCGAGGTCATCAAGTCGCAGAAGACCCTGGACCTCGTGATCGACGATCTCAATCTCACCAACCATTGGGGCAAGGATCGCGAAACGGTGAGGCGTACTCTACGAGGAATCATCGATGCTCAGAATATCCGTGGCACGGACCTGATCGAAGTTCGAGTCAGGGCGGGTAGTGCTTCGGACGCACGGATGATCGCTGAGCGGGTCGCAACGGCCTACAGGATGCGCCGGACCGAACTTGAGAATCAGCGGTCTGACCAAGCTCTCGTTGAATTGCGGGATGCAGTGCTCGCCCAAGAGGACCTAGTTGAGGAGAAGCGGAAAGTCCTTACCCAACTGATCCGAAATGAGAAGGTGATGTATACGCCCTCAGGATCAGGCATGGGTCAACTCGGTGGATACACACCTGAGCAGGAGGCTCAGGATGCGGCGCGCCGCTATGCAGACCTCGAGGCGGAAAAGATCAAGTTGGAGAGTCAGATCGAAACCTTGCTTCGCTACGACGGTGACCAGTTGATGACCTACGCGGCGGGACTCAATCTCCCGGAGAACATCATCAAGTCCCTGCACCCGCAGTTTCTGGAAGCAAAACGCCAATTGGATGCCTTGGCACTTGGTGGATTGGGAGAAAATCACCCGAATGTGAAGCAACAGAAGGAGATTTTGGCGGGTTTACGCCGGGATTTGGATCAAGGGGTTGTGGCTCTGCGCGAAACCCTGCTGGCGCAGCTTGAACTCATCAAGGAGCAGTCCCGCCGTCTTAAGATCGAGTCGGATGAGCAGGAGGAAGAAGCCATTACTTCGGGAATCGCCCGCCATAGTTTCGAGGATGCCCGGACGGATTTCGAAACTTCGCAACGCCTGCTTGAACAGCTCAAGATCAAGCAGATCGGTGAGGAAATGCAGCGGCGGATTTCGGAGGACCCGATCATCGTTCACGCCGACCCGGTGGAGTCGCAGGTGCCGGTCAGTCCCAATGTGAAGCTGAATCTGGCGCTGGGCGCCGTCGTGGGCCTTGTGTTCGGTGTGGGTATCGCCTTCTTCCTCGAGTATCTCGACACCTCGGTGAAGACGCTGGAAGACGTTGAGCGCTACCTTCAGGTTCCGGTTCTCGCGGTCATTCCGAAGGATGTCGGGGTTCTCTACAAGCAGAGCGGCATGAGCCCCGATGCCGAGGCCTATCGAATTTTACGAACGAACATCGAGTTCAATCGCAAGAATCCAGAAGACAACGCGATCACTGTCGTGTCTGGTGGTGCGGGTGAAGGTAAGTCCACCACGCTGGTGAACCTGGCGTACATCTGTGCTCAGGGTGGCTACACGACCTTGATGATCGATGCTGACCTTCGGCGCCCAAGGCTTCACACCTTCTTTGACATCAACAACTCGGTGGGTTTGACCAACTACCTGACGACCGACCTGATGCTTGAGGATGTGATCCTCCAAACGCCGGTGGACAACCTGTATTTCATGCCGTCCGGGATCCTTCCTGCGGATGCAGCTGGAATCCTGAACTCACGCCGGATGTCGGAGTTGATCCAGGATGTGAAGCAGCGCTTCGACCTCGTTCTCATCGACTCGCCGCCGATCTTGGGTGTCAGTGATGCTTCGGTGCTGGCAAGTGAGGTCGACCTTACGATGATTGTCGTTCAACACCGGAAGCTGCCGCGTAACATGCTGATGCGTGTGAAGTCCGCGGTTGAAGGGGTTGGCGGGCATGTGATCGGCGTGGTGCTGAACAATGTGGACGTACGCAGCGATAGCCAGTATCAATATTACACCAGCTACTACACCTACTACGCCCCGACGGAGAATGTTCCGGCTGCGTCACCGAGAAAGACCGAAGAACCGTCTAAGGGCGCTTCCAAGGCAACGGGCTCAGCTACTCAGGACGACCTCTACTGAGCTGGTTTGCCAGACGGGACGAACCCAACGACCTCAAATTCATGAAAACCTTACTCCTACTTCTGCTCACTTTGATTCCGATGATTTCCTCAGCCCAGAGCACGATTCGGGCAGGGCGAGCGATCGAGATCCGCATCCAAGGCGTTCCTACCGAGGAGATGGCCCGGGTGAACAACACCTACCCGGTTTCGGATGGTGGTTTCATTCGGATGCCCTTCATCGGTTCCGTGAAGGCTGCTGGCCTGACCGGCAACTCTTTGGCTCAGAGCATTGAATCCCGCTACCGCTCGGCCAAGATCTACACCAATCCAACGATTCAGGTGATCACCAGCGATGGTGATTCGATCGAGCAATTCGTGGTGACCGTCGGTGGCTTTGTCAGGGCTCCTGGCCCCAAACCGTTCAATCGAGGGCTGACTCTGTACAGCGCCGTGCAGTCTGCAGGTGGAGCCACCGAATTCGGCAGCATGTATCGGGTGAAATTGATTCGAAACGGGAGGCTCCGACAGGTGGACCTCACCAAGACCGAAAACAAGACGATCCTCGTGCAGCCGAATGACACCATCGAAGTTCCGCAAAAGAACCTTCTTGGTCGGTAGTTCATCCGATTCCGATTTGGACGAATGAAAAGCATCGCTCGGCTTGTTCTTGGGGTCTTCGTCGGCGGCATTGGCCTTGCCGGACCGGTTCTTGGTCAGGTTGAGCCCCCCGTGGAACTCGTTGCAGGTCTCTCTGCGGAGTCGTATCCGGAGCGGGTTGCAGCTGAGAATGCGCTTCGTCAATGGGCGATGGAGCAAGGCGAGGCGGCATGGCCGTGGTTGTTGGCACGTTCGAAAGGTGACCCCTCTCCCGAGGTCCAGGAGCGATCGCTTTCGGTCCTGAAAGCATCGGTGCTCAGGTCGCTTTCCGACCAGCGTCCTGGCTTCGTCGGGATCACGATGGCTCCGACAGATGTCGAGTTGGGTGACGAAGAAGGTTTCGGCATTCAAATCCGCATGGTGAGTCCCGATTCTCCTGCGGAGAAAGCGGGTCTTTTGCCTCAGGATGTGGTGACGGAGCTCAATGGAGAGGGTTGGGATGGTCTGGATGCGGCGGATTCTTTCGCCGCGAGAGTGGGCAAGATGGCACCAGGGACCCGGATCACGCTGGGGATCCTCAGGGCCGGTGAGAAGCAGGAGGTGGAGCTGGAGCTCGGTGCGAGACCTTGGTCTGCTGGAGAGTATGGCGAGCAACGTCGCATGTTCATGCAGCGGGGCGGAGGATTGATGTTTGTGCCGAACGACGAGGAGACCGCCCGTGACAAGGCATTTCAGGAGTGGCTCGATGCACGGGACCTGGAAGCGGCAGACGCGGTGGAGTCTGCTGCGGACTGAGTCGAGGTGGGTGTGGTCTTGCTCCGGTGTTGACGGAGCTTTTCGTTCGACATCCCTAGGGGGTGTGCGACCCTTCCGACCCAAATTTCATCCCGATGCAAGGTAAGTTGATAAAGACGATCAAGTGCAAGGCTGCGGCGGTTGCAGTGTTGTGTGCTGCGAGTACACAGGTTGCCTGCGGACAGCAGGCAGACTTCAACCAAGTGGGATGCCAAATGGCGATCATGCTTCAGAACAGTCACTTCGACCGTTCGAGGCAGCCGTTCAAGGAACTCAGCGACGACTTTCTCGCCACCTACCTCCGCGATCTGGACTACGGGCGCGTCTACTTCACCCAGTCGGACATCGATCGGTTTGACAAGGAGTACGGGGACCGCCTGTCCCAGATGTTGCTTGAGAAGGACAGTATGAGAGCCGCTCTCGATATCTATAAGACCTTCGTTGAGCGAGTTGAGAAGCGGGTTGCGGATGGGCAGGAGATGCTGAAGAACGATGCATTCGACTTCACCAAGGAGGAGAGTGTGATGAGGTCGAGGAAGGAGGCTGCGTGGCCGAAGGATGAAGCCGAAGCCACCGAACTCTGGCGCAAGCAGATCAAGGAAGCGCTCCTATCCGAGACGCTGCGTCGCGAGATGGTGGTGAAGCTCGCCAAGGAGCAGAACAAGGAAGACCTTTTCAAGGATGAGCGGGACCCGAAGGAGAAGATCCTGCTTCGCTATGAGCGCTTCCTCCACAGTGTCAAGGATGTGGACGATGCGGACATCGCGGCCTACTTCCTCAGTGCGGTGGCCAAGACCTTTGATCCTCATACCGACTACCTGAGCTTTCGTCAGATGGAGCGTTTCCGTGATGGAATGAGGAACCAGCTCGTGGGAATCGGCGCGCTGCTGCAGGCCGAAGAAGACGGTGCCACAAAGATCATGGGTATTGTTGTTGGTGGTCCGGCCGACCGTGCCGGCGAACTGAAGCTGAATGATCGAGTGGTGGCAGTGGATCCTCTCAACAGCGGGCGACCCGAGGATCTCGTCGACATCATGTTCATGAAGATCGACAAGGTGGTCGAACTCATCCGGGGAAAGGAGAATACGGAGGTCCGCCTGAAGGTCGAGCCTGCTGGTGGTTTGCCAGGGGAAACGACCATGGTGGTGATCAAGCGCGGCAAGGTTGAACTCAAGGATGAACAAGCGTCCGCGGAGTTGATTGAACGGACGGGGCCGGATGGCTCCAAGCAGCGGATTGGCGTGATCACGCTTCCTTCATTCTATGCCGATTTCGACGGAGGGACGACGCGGTGCTCGCTGGATATTGAAAAGCTGCTTCGTCGTCTGATGGTCGAAAAGATCGATGGACTGATCCTCGACTTGCGCAGCAACGGGGGTGGAGCCTTGGAAGAGGTGCGGAGGATGACCGGTTTCTTCACGAAGCGCCAGCCGGTGGTGCAGGTGAAGAATACGCTGGGTCAGGTGCAAGTGAAGGAGTCGGAGAACCGCCGGCCGATCTATGACGGCCCGATGGTGGTGATGACTGACAAAAGCAGCGCCTCGGCCAGTGAGATCTTGGCTGGAGCGCTTCAGGACGAGAACCGCGCGGTGATCGTCGGTGAGTCCTCGACCTTCGGAAAGGGAACGGTGCAACAGCCGATGGACATCGGGCGTCAGATGCCTTTCTTCGCCGATCGGGAAAAGGCGGGCAACCTGAAGGTGACGATCCAGAAGTTCTACCGGCCCTCCGGGTCCTCGACCCAGAATCTGGGTGTGGTGCCGGACGTGATTCTTCCCAGCCTCACCGACGCGTTGGAGATTGGCGAAAGCTATCTCGATCATG
The DNA here is from genome assembly GCF_016595525.1 of Haloferula rosea. Classification (GTDB taxonomy): domain Bacteria; phylum Verrucomicrobiota; class Verrucomicrobiia; order Verrucomicrobiales; family Akkermansiaceae; genus Haloferula; species Haloferula rosea. Next base: position 97,409 of record NZ_JAENII010000014.1, on the reverse strand, counting down.
CGCTGGATCACGACATCATCCGACCTGCTCCCGGGTTCGACCCACTGCCCAAGGCAAACCTGTTCCTTCCCCGCTTGAAGGAGCTCAGCAGTGAGCGTTTGGATAAATCCAAAGACTTCGCCTACATCATCGAAGACGTTTCCAAGGAGCGCAGCCGTCGCCGTGAGAATCAGGTTTCCCTGAACCTCGAGAAGCGTCGAACCGAGTTGGAAGACGCAGATGAGCGCCAGCGTGTGCGCAACGAGGAGCGCCGCAAGCGCTTCGCTGAGGTTGCCAAGCGCGACGCCAGCCAAATGAAGTTCTACGAGCTCAGTTTGGACGCTGTGGAAGCTCAGGCCCCGCTCAAGCAAGTGGATCCTTCCGACGAGAAAAGCGACTACATGCGCCGCGCGAAGGACAAGACCGCAGAACTCGACACGACGCCGGAGTGGCCGAGCCGCCTTGACCCATTCAAACGGGAGGCTCTTGCGGTCACCGCGGATCTCGTCGAGATCACCCGGAACGCCAAGATGGCGGGCATGCTCAAGTCTTCGGAGTCTCGCTGATGAACACTTCTGCCGATCGTTTGGTCGGCATCCAGGATCGGATTCGGAACGCTTGTGAGCGTGCTGGACGGGATGCTTCGGATGTCTGCCTCCTCGCGGTCTCGAAGCGGTTTCCACCGGCCATGATCGAGCCGGTTGTGGCCGCCGGACAGTTGGACCTTGGTGAAAGCCGACAGCAGGAGGCTGCTGAGAAGGTGGCGGTGATGTCACCCGACATTCGCTGGCACTTCATCGGAAAGCTCCAGCGAAACAAGGCACGTAAGGTGTTGGAGGATTTCGAGGTGATTCACAGTGTGGACTCACTCAAGCTGGCAGGGCACCTGAATCGAATCGCTGGCGAGCTTGGAAAGCGTCCGAAGGTTTACTTCGAGGTGAATCAAGCAGGCGAAGAGAGGAAGGGAGGCTTCCCGGAAGAGGAGTTTCGACGGGTGTTTGGAGAACTTATGGCGCTTGAGCACCTCGAAGTGCTCGGACTGATGACCATTCCGCCACAGGTCGATTCCGCTGAGTTGGTGAGGCCATGGTTTGCGAAGCTCAGGAACTTGAGGGATCAACTCGCAGCAGAACACAGATGTTCTCTGCCAGGGCTGAGCATGGGGATGAGTCACGACTTCGAAATCGCGGTCGAGGAAGGATCCACTGTGGTCCGAGTGGGATCTGCCATTTTCGGGCAACGCCCGAGCGAAGTATGAGTGAAGATATGACGATTGCGGTCGTGGGGAACGAACTCGCCATTGCCTTTGGTGACGGCTCCGAAGTATTTCTGGCTCTCGACCTCCTGCGGCGCGCCTGCCCGTGCGCTGCCTGTCAGGGAGAACCCGACGCGATGGGGCGGGTGATCCGTCCCGACGTGCACATCGGTGAATTCGGTTTCGAGTTGCGGAGGATGGAAAAGGTCGGTGGTTATGCCCTCCAGCTATTCTGGGGCGATGGCCACTCGACCGGCATCTACAGCTTTGACTATCTGAAGCGGCTGGCTGCGGCTCAGTCGTCGTAACCGTCGGCAGTTGCTGACGTCGCCGGTTCCTCGCTTCCCATGCCGCTGTCGGTGGGAAGAATCTCGTTCACGAGGCGGTCGATGCCGGATTGGGCCATCTCACTGCGCGGGTAGATCGAGCGGGCCTTGAGATACCATGACAGGGCGGAACCCACTTGTTTGTCGCGGCGGTCTTCCAAGGTGCGTGCCCGATCGAGGGCCTTGGTGAAGTCTGCGACTTCGGGAGCGAGCTGCTCGAGTTGGCGGCCCAGCTTCGGGTCGTCCGGGAATTCCTCGCGCAGGGTGGCGAGTTGCTCCCACGCAGCGTAGGATTGCCCCATTTTCGAGAACTCGGTGGCTTTCTCAAGTGCGCCATCGATACGGAAGATGTTGGTGATGATCTGCTTGAAGGCGTCTTCGCGGATTTCATCTCCCTGAATGGCCGGGGCGATCTCATACTGGCGTTTGAAGATCTCCCGGTAGTTGTTCTCGCTGAGCAGGCGGTCGAAGTCGTTTTTGGCGCGCACGAGGCTACCTCCCTGCGCGACGAGTTGATCAAACTCGGCGAGTTTCGGGTTCTGCGGCCAGACCTCCATGGCCTTCTGGATCTCGGCCGCCGCCTTGTCGTTGTCGCCGTTAGCGGCCGCAAGTTTGGCAGAGTCGATGTGCATGTTGCTGACCCGGGTGTAGGTCGCAATGGCGGCTCGGGCCTTGGTGGCATCGAAGTCGCCGGCTTCCTCGGTCAGCTTGTCGACCAGTTGGCTGGCGGTGGCGTAGTCCTTGGAATCGATCGCGGCGATGAGCTTGTAGGATTCCCTGACGAAAAGCAGTACCCGGCGTTTCTCTTCGCGTGGGAGAGTCTGGATGGCGGGCATGAATTCACCCACCATGTAGGACTCACTCAGGCGCTTGGCGGCGCTCTCCAACTCGCCCCGTTCAGAGAGGAACTTGAATGCCTCGACACCCTTGTTGACGTCGCGGATGGCTTCACTGGCCAAGGAGTCCAGCGCGGCGACCGTGGGGCTGGTGCCGAAGGTTTCGCTGATCATCTTGGAAACGTCCGACTTCTTGTCGATGCGTAGCTTGTTGTCTCCGTCGGTGAAGATCTGATGGTAGAAACGAGCTGCCATCATGACGTGCTCGAACCGACGTTGGACGAAGAACTGAATCATCAGCGCCTGGTATTGGACCTTCGCTTGGACCAATTGCACTTCGTTCTTGGCGGTGTTCGTTTTCTTGAGTGCTTCGATCTCAGCCACGCGGCGAATGGCATCTTTGTACTCGAGGGACTGGGTGCCACGCCCCGGATTCTGGGCAGGCTGACGATTGGTGGCCTGACGGTTTCCTCCGCCGTTGTTTCCGCCACCGCCACCGCCACCTTGAGGACCTTGGCGCAAGGCGGGATCGGTTTCCTGAGCGGCTTTCCAGTCGTACTTGCGCACCAAGCGTTGCTTCTCGCCCTCCATCGCTTCGTTGAGCGCGCGAGTGGAGTTGACGTCCTTTTTCGCGAGGACCGCAGCGTAGATGGCTTGAGAGAGTGAGTCGCAGAGTTTGGCGTCGCCCGGGAAACTGGATGCACGAGGAAGCAGTTTGACCGCAGCGGCGAAGTCAGGGCCTCCGGGGTGGTGGGGGGAGACAAAGTCGAGGATCTCCTCGATCGTGTCGCGATACTCCTGAGCGGCCTCGGAATCGTCCTCAGGCTCGTTCAGATAGCGTTCGAAGCGGGCGGCCATCAAGCGGTTGTCGGTGGCAGCCCAGGTGCTTCCATTCCAAGAAACCATCTCACTATTGGGATCCATGAAGGGCAACTCACTGCCGAGGAAGGGAGAGTCGTTCTTCTTTTCAGGCTGACGCTGAATGACCGTGTCGCCGCCTCCAGAGTCAGAACCACGTGTCGAGCCGCCGTCGGATGGTGGTGGCGTATAGACTTGGGCCGATGCGATGCCAGCGAGGAGAAAAAGGGGAGCGATGCGGTTGGCAATCATGATGAAAGGGCGTGTTTGGGTTTAGAGCCGGGTGATCTCCTCGGCTACAGCGATGCCGCCTTGGCGGAAGCGGACTTTGAATGCGTAGGTTTGCTCGCGCTCGATATTGACGGCGGAAAGGTTGGGTGGGATCTCGATCGCGAGGAAGTCCGGGCCGCTTCCTTCGTCCACCTTGAGAGAAATCACCTGCCCCATGTCGGGCGTCCAGCGTAGCTTCTCATCGATCTTTCCTTCGACCACGTATTGGTTGCCCCGCAGGGAATTGGCGTTCTCGGTGACAGCCCGCATTTCAAGGCTGGTGCCTGAGATGGGTTTGCCACTTTTTCCGCCGAGGACGAGCTTTCCTCCGAAGAAGGCTACAGCAAGGGCGGCGGCGACTCCGATGAGGAGGCCGGGTTTGGGTCCAGAACTAGCGCGACGTGCCATGGTAGATTGGTGAGAAGACAGTGTTTCAGAGGAATGCCAAGAATCAAGGGCTCAGCTTCAATCCCATTGGTGACGCCGTGCACCGATCCAGGCGGCGATCAACCCCACGCCGATGTGGAACAGCAGCGTGTAGAGGCACACGTTTTGTGGGGTGAGTGAGGTGTCGATGACCGATTTGACCGCGTAGAGGACCTTGCTTTCCAAGGCATCCACGCTGCCTGACCAAGCCCAGTAGGCTGAAATGAATGGCCGGGTGAACTTTTCGATATGCTCGGGCAGGGCGAGGACCGCGCCGGACAGGGGTAGCTGGAATCCGACGAGGTAGATGGAAAGCAGGGAGGCCTGCTCGGCCGTCCGCATCAATGCGGAGATCCCCAGGCAGATGGCCGTCATGGCTCCATTGATCAGCAGCAGGAAGAGGAGGTGCTGGGGAAATTCACCGCGGAATACCCCGAAGAAGTTGACGAAGACCCCCATCCAGATCGACTGGGCGAGGACGAGACAGGCGAGAAAGGCGAGTTTGCTCGCCAGATAGGCGCTGGGTCGGAGTCCCCCGAACTTCTCCTTCTCGAAGATCTGCCGTTCACCCGCAATCTCGCGGGCCGAGTTGTTCGAACCCATCAGGGACAGCAGGATCACCTGAAACATGATGATTCCGCTGACCGCCGATCCGACCTTGACCTGTTCTTGGCGGACCATCTGCCGCTCTTGGATCTCTTCGAGGATGTTGTCTTGTTTCGCATCCGACAGGCTGGCAATCGGTCCCTCGGCCTTGTCCGAGAACAGGGTGACAAGGATGGGGAAACAGAGAATGATCGCGAGCTGGAGGAACACCTGTCCTTTGTCGCGGAAGAAGATCCTCCATCGACGTGACAACAGGGTGCCGAGTTGGGTGAAGAAGCCGGGGGCCTTGACTGAAGCGGCTTGTTCCGGTTTCTCCTCCTGATCCTCGTCGGACACCTCTTCCTCGTGTTTTTCAGGAACATGCAGTGTCCCTGCATCGATGGCGCGCTGGCGGCTGCGCTCGAGCTTCCCGTAGTAGGCTTCCTGGTGCTTCAGCCACGATCCCTGCCAGCGTTCACTCGGTTGGGTGGCGAGCTTCGGATAGACCTCTTCGGTATCATGGACGGAGAAGTAGTGCGTCACCAGATCGGGTGGTCCGTGGTAGGCGACGCGACCTTCATGAAGAACGAGGATGGAGTCGTAGAGCTCGAGGTGGGCGAGCGAGTGCGTCACCGAGAGGACGATCCGTCCGTCACGTCGTGACAGGTCGTGAAGCAGTCGGACGATCTCCCGCTCCGAGCGTGGATCGAGTCCGCTGGTGACCTCATCGCAAAGAAGGAGCTTGGGGTCGGAGACCAACTCCATGGCGAGTCCCAGACGGCGTTTTTGTCCGCCGGAGAGCACCTTCACGTGGCGATCGGCGATCGCCGTCAGCCCGGTTTCCTCAAGGACGCGATCAATCCGGTGATCCAGATCCTCGGCATCGCGAGTGCGCACACGAAGTCGGGTGGCGGCCTCGATGGATTCGTCGACGGTCAGCGGATCGTAGGCGATGGAGAACTGCGGCACGTAGCCGATCTCCGCCGGCTCGAAATCCCCTTCCTCGGAGAGATTGCGACCTTCCCAGAACAGGGCGCCATCGGATTCGGGGTTCAAGCCCGCGATGGTCTTGAGCAGCGTGGTTTTACCGCATCCGGAAGGTCCGACGATTGCCATGAAATGACCACGTGGGATCTGAATGGAGGCGGAATCGATGAGATTCACGCTTTCGCCATCTTTCTGGATGGTGAAACAGACGTCTTTGAGTTCGAGCACGGCGTTTTGGTAAAGCTACGGAGGACAGGAAACCGCCACGGCCTTTCTTGCAGGACGCGAAATCACTCTAATGGCGGTACAAGGAACGTTACAGCTAGAGAAGGGGGCGATCTTGCAGTCGGCGAGCAAGAAAATCAGGGAATCTGCGATGAGCTTTGGTGACATTTTCGTAACTCACCCGGTGACTTCAAACTGGCTTCCGTAGATCTACGCATATCAGCCCAATCTGGATAGCAAATGCAAATTGCACCGCATCCCTTTGGTTTTCACAAGTGATTTGCGATCAGTGCATTAACTTCAGTTCCGGGAGGGGTGAAATCGGGCTGGATTGTATTCCGCAATTCTTATCGTTGCAGTAATCACAGTGTAATTACGAATTGAGGATTCGATTTTGGGAATAAATAGGCGTCCTGTGTCGTTTAACAGACAAGGAACCGAACGAATCGAGTTTCTAACCGCCCCCAGGGCACCAATCCTATGGCTATTGAAAACGACTCCAGTCTCAAACTCTATCTCCGCGAGATCTCTCGGACGCCTTTGCTGACCCCAGCTGATGAGGTCGAGCTGGCGGCGAAGATCAAGGCAGGAGACAAGGAAGCCAGGACGCGAATGATCAATGCGAACCTCCGTTTGGTGGTGAAGATCGCCCAAGACTACTCCGGTTACGGACTTCCCCTGCCGGATTTGATTTCTGAAGGAAACATCGGCCTGATGAAGGCCGTTGAGCGATTCGATCCCGAAAAGGGAGGAAAGCTTTCGACCTACGCCGCCTGGTGGATCAAGCAATCGATCAAGCGTGCTTTGGCCAACCAGAGCAAAACGATCCGGTTGCCCGTGCACATGGTGGACAAGATTGCCAAGATGCGGCGGATCTCATCCATGCTGGCCGAGGCACTCGGGCGCGAACCCACCGACGACGAGTTGGCCGAGGAAATCGGTCTTCCACGCCGCAAGCTTGCGATGCTCAAGCAGGCATCCCAGCGGCCGACTTCGCTGGATGCGCCGATCAACGACGGTGAGGCCACGCAATACAGCGAGATCATTGGCGATGAGAGCGCCGAGGACCCCTTGATGGCTCTCAGCGACAAGAACCTCCATGGTGAACTCGACGACCTGCTTGCGGTGCTCGACCAGCGCGAGCGCCAGATCATCGACGAACGTTTCGGTCTCAGCGGGCGCAAGCCGCTCACGCTGGAGGAAGTCGGTCGCGAATTCGGAGTGACGCGCGAGCGCATCCGTCAGTTGCAGAATGTGGCGCTGACCAAGATGCGGAAAGCGCTGCGCCGGAAAGAGCTGCCGCTGCCCAAGGCAGCTGACGGCCTCGCCGCTTCCTGATACGGGGGCGGACGCTAGATTCAGGTGAGCTACTGCATTCGCAGTGGCTCACCTTTTTTCGGCCTACGAGGCGAGTTCGCGCGAGACGATTGCCAGTGAGTGATCGTCCGGGGTGACGAAGAAGCGTTCCAGTCCGGATGATGGAGCTCGGACCACCCATGCGGACCCTCCGCTGTCGCGGTTGACGAAGGCCATGCCTCCATGCTCGAGGACGTCGATGCGTGCCTGCTTGCCTTGCGGGCTGACCCAGAATAGCTCGACGATCTCGTGGAGTGCGTTGGCGACCACCACGGTGTGGGGTGCACCTTCACTTCCTTCCTCGGGAGTCAGGGCGGTTTCCCCGGGTGGGGTCCAAGTCACTTCCGAGCGTCCGGACACCTTGCAGAGCGTTTCCAGATCGCTTTCGGATAGGGACGCCCGGTTCCACGCCTTGCGGAACTGGAGGGGAGTCCACGAGAAGGCCTTGTTGAAGGAGCGGATGAATTGCTCCCGGCTGTTGAAGCCGGCGGCTTTGGCAACTTCGCGGACCGACTGGTCGGAGCGCATCAGGAGCGAGCGCGCCAAGGTGAGCCGGTGCATCGTCAGGTGCTCGGCGAATCCTGCGCCGGTCGTTTCCTTGAGGATGCGGATGAGTTGGCGCGGGCTCTTGTCGAAGCGCTTGGCCGCATCGGCAAGTTTGACCGAGTTGCCGAGGTTGGGCCGCAGCCACTCATGAAGTTGGGTCACCAATTGATCCTTTTTCGGCGAGCGCTTGCCACCGCGTTCCGGGGCAGCGGCTGCGGTGGCGGCTTCCAAGGTCAGTGTGGCCATCCTCATGCTGCCTGCGATGAGCGACATGCTCGTATTCCAACTCGAAAGCCCCTGCGCGATGGCATTCTGGGCCTCGGTCACCAGTTCCGCGATCTGCTGATAGATCGCGGGAGACAGGGCCCCAATGATTTGCGGGTCCCGTCCGGGGATGTGGACGCGGATGGTGCCGCGCCCCACCTCGATGACCATCAGTCTGGAAAGACCGGGAGCGATGCTGGTGGTTCCAGAGGGGATGAAGGCAACGTTGACCTGGGAGCCCTCGATTTCCCAACGGTAGCAGAAGGCTGGACCTTCGACCTGGAGCGCCAGTTCGTGGTCGCTGGGTTGCAGCGTTTCGGCTTTCCAGACCCGGTCACTCATCCATTCCGGGCCAGCAAGCTTCAGGAGCTCGATGAGGTCTTGTTCAGAGCTGGATGGGGAATGGGTCATTGGATCAAATCGGGCAGGCCGCAGATCCAACCAATTTCTGTGGGAGGCTGGCAATCCTCCATTTGGACATGAACCTCATTTTTTGGTTCGTGTCGGTGTTGTGCAGGTGGTGAAAGCGCTCGAAAAATGCACTTAACGGGCCGCTGGAGCTGCGCAGATGAGCATAGGCGTCACCTGTGGGGGAAGGATCAGTCCTTGTCCTCGTTGTCGGAGCCGGAAGCTTGGGTTCCGGTCGTCATGCCGATGCCCGGGATGACCTTGCGTACCAGTTTCTTGAGGCCGTTCTCTCCGGCTTCGATTTCCGTCTCGGCCTGCCGGACCGCTTTTTCCCAAGCGGGGGCGAAACCGGGGGCCTGCTCGCGCATCTGGCGCACGGCGGCTTCCATCACCTGGTACTGGCGGACTTCGGCGCGTCCTGGTTTGCTCTGCAGGGTGGCCATCGAGACCCGCATGTTCTCGTTCTGCTCGCGGAGGGTTTCGAGCTCCTGCTGAAGCTGTTGGTTGCCTTGCGAGTTGATCTTGAGCTGGGTATTCAGGTGCCCTTGAAGATCGCGGAGTTCGTTCTCAAGTCGGCGCACATCCTTCGAGAGCCGAAGCTTGTTCGAGAGGCCGGATTTCCAAGTGAAAATGGTGAGGGCGAGGCCGATGGCGAGGCCCCAAACGAAGGGCTCCTTGATGATGTTGAGGAATGTTTCCATGAGGGGTCAGTTGTCTTCGTCGGAGGTCTCCGCGATGGTTTGTCCCATGGCGGAGAGCACGTCGTTAGTGATGTCGTCGGATGGCTTTGAGTAAAGGACGAATGGGAGGCCGGTGTTGGTTTTTCCCGACACATCGATGACCCAATCGTAGCCGTTCTTCTGTCCCAGAGTGTCCGCCTTCTGACGAATCTCGGTGAGGATGGCCTCCATACGAGAGACCATTTCCCGGTCTATCTTCTTCGTCTCCTTGCGCTGAAACTCTTCGAACTCACGCTTGAGGGTCAGTGCTTCCTGACGTTTCAGGTTGAACTTCTGCATCAATCGTTGGCGCGTGGCGCGATCATGATCGGCGACTTTGATCAGTCCCTTTTGAAGTGCCTCAAGGTCGCCAAAGGCCTCCCGGTAGGCTGCAAGCCGTGGGTCCCTGAGCAAGGCCTGGCGTTTCGCCGTGATGTCGGCGTTCATTTCCTTGGTCTTGTCCAGTTCGCGATAAACGTCTCCGACACGAATACTGGCGATTTTTGGCGCAGCCACGGCCGCGCTGGTGGCGAGCAGGCAGAGGATCAGGAGTGCGGCGCGAATCATCTGCCGCCAAGATGTACCCGGGATGTGCCCCTGTCGAGTCCCGGCGATTGCGACTCATTGGTGAGGGATTTCTGAGCAGATTCGCAAGACCGCATGAGTAGTTTATTCGTGATGCAGGAAGCGCGAAATCGGGTGGTCGTCGTCGGCGGGGGCGTCATTGGACTGGCCACGGCGTATTACGCGCTGCGGGCCGGGCTGGAAGTGACGGTGCTGGAAAGGGAGCCCGAGGGCGGGGACAGTTGCTCGGTGGGGAATGCGGGCATGGTGGTGCCGAGCCATTTCATCCCGCTGGCAGCTCCGGGCATGATTGCGAAGGGGCTACGCTGGATGCTCGATCCGGAGAGTCCGTTTTATGTCAAACCTCGCTTGAGTCTGGATCTGATGCGGTGGGGCTGGCTCTTTTACCGCAAGTCGACTCCCGCTCACGTCGCGGCCTCGCGCGGCTTGCTGCGGGATCTGAACCTCGAAAGTCGGCGGCTTTTTGCCGAGCTGGCGAGCGAGGATGATTTCGGTTGGTGCGAGAAAGGTCTGTTGATGCTTTGTGATTCCGCCAAGGGGCTTGAGGCCGAAGCGGAGGTGGCGCAGGAGGCTGAGGAGATCGGGGTGCGGGCAGAGGTGCTGGATGCCGCGGGGGCGGCGGCCATGGATCCCGATGTGACCATGCGGGTCGAGGGAGCGGTGCACTACCGGCAGGATTGCCATCTGGATCCGTCCCGTTTCATGGGGCGGCTGCGTGAGCGGGTGGTTGAACTCGGAGGGCGGATCGAATATGGGGTGCCGGTGGATGAGGTCGTGTCGTCCGGTGGACGAGTGATGGCTGTGCGGTCGGGTGAGCGGGCGTTTGAGGGAGGGCGCTTCGTGGTTGCCGGTGGAGTGTGGACCGCGGGCCTGCTGCGCCAGGTCGGACTGAAGCTCCCGCTACAGGCGGGCAAGGGGTATTCGCTGACCTTGAACGACCCCGTTGAACTGCCCCGGCTCTGCTCGATTTTCGCCGAAGCCAAAGTGGCCATCACGCCGATGGGTAAGTCGTTGAGGTTCGCAGGCACGATGGAAGTGGGTGGCGACCGGTTGTCGATCAACCGCCAACGCGTGCACGGGATCATCAAGTCGATCTCCCGCTATTTCCCACGCTTCTCCGAGGAGGATTTCGATGGCGTCGAGCCGTGGGCCGGGCTGAGGCCGGTCTCGCCGGACGGGATGCCGTATCTGGGTGCGGTGGATGGGATGGAGAACCTCTACGCGGCGACCGGCCACGCCATGATGGGCCTCAGCCTCGGGCCGGTCACGGGTCGCTTGATGGCGGATCTGCTGACGGGTCGCAAGCCGTTCACTCCGATCGGGGATCTGGCGGTCGGTCGGTTCGGGTGAGCTTCTCAGCTGGCTTCCATCTTCTTCCGGTAGGCCAGCGGGCTGACGCCGACGGCCTGCTTGAACTGCCTGGAAAACGCCGATTGATCGGAGTAGCCGCAGCTCAAGGCGATCTGGGCAATGGCATCTTTTGTGCTGGCGAGCAGTTCGCAGGCGGAATCGATGCGCACCTTGACCAGATACTGCCCGGCGGTGACGTGGAAAAGGGCGCGAATGCGCTGGTCGAACTGATAGACCGAAAGGCCAGCCATTTCGGCAAGCTGGGGAAGTCGCAGGGGTTCGTCGAAGTGACGGTGGATGTAGTCGACGGTTTTCGACAGTGCCTCGTAGTTCTTGTCCTTGTCGCTGACGGCGTGGAGATCCCGGGACATGCCGCAGATGCCGATCACGGTCCCGTCCTTTCCGCGGATGGGCTCCTTGCATGTGACGCACCAGCCGCTGCGCCCACCGGGATACAGGTGGAGTTCGAGGCGGTCGTGGAAACCCACACCGGTGAGGAGGATTTCCCGGTCCTGCTCGATGAATGCCTCGGCGAGGGGCTCGGGGTAGAGCTCGCGGGCGGTGTGGCCGATGGCGGAAAGCTTGTCGGCCAGACCACAGCGTGAGGCGAAGCTCGCACTGACGGCGACGTAGCGGAAACTGCGGTCTTTCACGAAGACGAGGATGTCCGGGACGTTATCAAACAGGTCGGCAATCGGCAGGAGGCCGTCGATTGACTCACCGAATTGTTTGCGGAACAGGGCAGCGGCTTGGTGAAGTTGCATGGCGCGTTGACTTCACGTTCCTAGACAGATTCGGCGGCTGCCGCTAGCGATTTCCCCAAGACCGTGAAGGTTATCTTCATGGGAGTCGCATGAAGCTAGCAGTGATCGATTCCCATACCGAAGGAGAGCCCACCCGAGTCGTGGTTGAGGGTCCGATTGATCTCGGCCCGGGAACGGTCGCGGAGCGAGCCGTGAGATTCCGGAAAGAGTATGACTGGGTACGCAGCTCGGTGTGCAACGAGCCCCGGGGTCATGACGCCATGGTCGGGGCGTTGCTTTGTGAGTCGGACCTGGAGTCGTGTGAGTGCGGCGTGATTTTCTTCAATAACGTGGGCACGCTGAACATGTGCATTCACGGAACGATCGGCCTGGTCGCGACGCTGGTGCACATGGGCCGAATCGGCGCCGGGACGCACGGGATCGAGACGCCGGTGGGGGTCGTCACGGCGGAAGTCGGTGAAGGCGGGCGGGTGACGGTTGAAAATGTGCCGAGCTATCGGGCGGAGGCATCCGTTGCCATTCACGTCGATGGCTGGGGCGAGGTCACGGGGGACATCGCGTGGGGCGGGAACTGGTTTTTCCTGATCGATGGGCAGGGGCCGTCGGTGGTTCCGGAAAATCTTGAGGAGCTGACCCGTTTCGGGCGCTCGGTGCGGGCGGCACTGGAGGCGGCGGAGATCCGCGGTGCGGATGGCGGGGAGATCGATCACATCGAGGTGTTCGGGCCGCCGACGGATCAGGCGACCTCGGATAGCCGGAATTTCGTGCTGTGTCCGGGCAGTGCCTATGACCGGTCTCCGTGTGGGACCGGGACGAGCGCCAAGCTGGCTTGCCTTCATGCGGACGGGAAACTGTCGGCGGGTGACTTGTGGAGACAGGCAGGCATCCTCGATACCGTCTTCGAGGGGCGGGTGCGGGACCTCGGCGAGGGGAAGGTCCTGCCTCTGGTCAGTGGGCGCGCCTGGGTGACCGGTGAGTCGGCCTATGAATTCCATGACGACGATCCCTTTCGATACGGGATTCCTAGTATCTGAAGCCCATCGGCATCCCGGTCGCGAGGCCGACACATTTTTCGGGTGCAAACCATCCAGATTCGTTCTTTTCTCAAACTGAAACCACCAATTCTCCCAATCTCATGAGCTACACCATCCAAGGCAAATCCATCATCGGCTATTCACGAAGCGGGGGCGGTGGGTCCACCAGTTCCGCCGTGAATCCAGCCAGCGGTCAGAAACTCGATCCTGAGTTCCATGCTCCCAGCGAGTCGGAGGTCGAGCAGGCCGTTCTTCTCGCCGAGCGAGCCTTCCCGGTGTTCTCATCCATGTCGGGTAAAAAGAGGGCGGGCTTCCTGCGGGCGATCGCGGCTGAGATCGAATCGGCGGTGGATCAGATTGCCGAGCGGGGACCGTTGGAAACCGGTCTCCCTGAAGCCCGCATGAGGGGCGAGACGGCTCGGACGACCGGCCAGCTGAGGATGTTCGCCGATTTGATCGAAGAGGGATCGTGGGTGGACGCACGCATCGAGCATGCCCAGCCGGACCGCGCTCCGTTGCCGAAGCCCGACTTGCGATCCATGCAGCGCCCGCTGGGGCCGGTAGCGGTGTTCTGCGCCAGCAACTTTCCCTTGGCCTTCTCCGTGGCGGGCGGGGATACGGCTGCGGCTCTGGCAGCGGGATGTCCGGTGCTGGTGAAGGCTCACTCGTCGCATCCGGGCATCGCTGAAATCGTGGGAGACTGCGTGGTTCGTGCTGCCCAGGCCACCGACATGCCCGAGGGCGTCTTCTCGCTGCTCTACGGCTCGGGTCGCGACGTGGGGATGTCGCTGGTCAAGCACCCGGTGGTGCAGGCGGTGGGATTCACGGGCTCCCGAAGTGGGGGGCTCGCCTTGATGGATGCCGCGGCCAATCGGCCGCAACCGATCCCGGTTTACGCGGAGATGAGCTCGGTGAATCCCGTCGTGCTCATGCCGAAGGCGGTCGATGCTCGTGGCGAGGCACTGGCGGAGGGCTTGTTCGGATCCCTGACTCTGGGAGCAGGACAATTCTGCACGAATCCCGGTTTGGTTTTCCTGCCCGACGGGCATGGTGAGGCCTTCCTGGCGAAGTTGAAGGAGTTGATCGAAGTCGCACCGTCCGCGGTGATGCTGAATTCGGGAATTTGCCAGGCTTTCAAGGACGCGACGGAATCCTTCGGCGAGACCGAGGGGGTGGAAACCGTCGCGCACGCGTTCACCAAGCAGGTCGAGGAGCGGGCGGTTCCGGTGGTCTTCTCAGTCAATGTCCGACGCTTCCTCGAGGAAGCCCGGTTGCATGGGGAGATGTTCGGTCCCGGCACCCTGATCGTTCGTGGGTCAATGGATGAGATCGAGGCGACCATTCCGGAGTTGGAAGGTCAGCTGACGGCCACCGTGCATGGGACCGAAGAGGAAATCGCCGAGCGTCCCGGCCTGATCGGGGCGTTGGAACGTCGGGCCGGACGCCTGATCTTCAACGGCTTCCCGACCGGTGTCGAGGTGTGCCCGTCGATGGTTCACGGAGGGCCGTTCCCGTCGACTTCGGATGGGCGTAGTACTTCCGTCGGAACCATGGCGATCCATCGGTTCTGCCGGCCTGTGGCCTGGCAGGGATTCCCCGCGGCGGCGCTCCCCGAGGAGCTGCGCGACGGCAATCCGCTGGGAATCCAGCGCATGGTGGACGGCGAGTTCGCCCGCTGAAATCAGTCGATCTTCGACAGGGCCTTCAGGTCCAGTTCCCGGACGATGGCGACGAGATCCTTCTCGGTCGCCTCGCCGATGGCATTGGCTTCCAGATAGATCCGGTCGCTGAGGATCATCTGGAGTTTTTTGTCTCCATCCATCACCGCGGTCTTGCCGGAAATCTTGTGGGTTTCCCGGTTGCCGAGGGCGAGCAGCTGGGGATTGGCGATGAGGGGGGCGAGCTTCTGCATCAGTGGGGAGTCCTTGATGACCTTGATCTCGACCTTGCGCTTGCCGGTGGCATAGACGCGGGAGAGCGACGTGCCGCCGCCCATGACGGCGAGGTCCTCGCGCGTCAGTTCGCCACCTTTCCAGTAGTCGATCTGGTCGGGCAGGACTTCGACCACCTTCTCGGTGCTCTTCTCCTCCATCATCTTGAGTAGCTCGCGAAGTTTCTCGGTGACTTCGGCTTCCTTGCCCTGCTTGTAGAGTTCCCACGTTTCACGGATGCCCGCTTCGAAGGGGTCCTTCTTGTCCTGGGCGGCTGCAAACGGAAGGGCGAGGAGGAGAGTGAGGAGGATGGTTTTCATGGTGGTTTGGATGGCTCTACTGCTCTTTACGCCTTTGGTGACCGGCAAGGTTACATGGAGGCGGCAGTTTGGTTCTTCAGCGCTTCTTGGAATTGTCGATGGCCTCCTTGATCGGGCGCTTGATCGCGTAGCCACTCTCAACCTCTTGGCCGCCGGTGGTAACCGTGCGTTTGACCAGGCAGCTGGAGAGCAGCGAGCTCGCGAGGATGAGGATGGACGTGAGTCGGAATGAAATTCTCATGGGTGAAACTGGCAAATCGGCTGTCGATTCAGCAAGGATCTCCTACGCCAATCGATCATCGGCATCGCGGAGCAGGGATTGGATGCGCCCGGCGGCGGCGAGTTGCTCGGTCCACTGCTGCGGAAAGGCCCCGAGCCCGTGGCGTGCCCCCAGAAGCAGGCCAAGCAGGAGTCCGCGCGCTGCGGAGTCGCCTCCCAGCATGGCATTCCTGGAAAGTCCGGCGACGGGGTCGTCCTCGAACTTGAGGGCGAGGGCCAAGGTGAGCGGGACGGCATCCGGAGCGTGGCAGGTGAGGCCGAGCTTGCCGGCTTCCTGGTCGAGGTCCCCCTCGCTGGCGGCACGTCCGGCATTCAGCCAGTCGATCGCGGGGAGGCTGTCGTAGGGGTGGGCGGCGGCTTCGTCGAGAGCCTCACCAAGCCCCGCTCCTGCGAGGAGTGCGGTGGCGGCGCGGGCAAAAAACTCGGCGGAGTCAATGACTTGAGGGTCACCGTGGGTGAGGGCGGTCTGGGCTCGTGCGGCCTCGATCAGGGCGTCTCCGGTGAAGCGGGCAAACAGACCGATGAATCGGGACGCTCCGGCAAGGTCGTTGGAGTCGGACGGAGTCGTGAGACCCGCTTCGATGTTCTCGAGGGTCCGGGTGGTGGCTCCGTCCTTGTAGGCGGTGGTCTGTCGTGCCCAGTCGGCCCAGTCGCTGCGCCATGCGCTCTGGTCCCAGTTCCCGGGGTGGGCTGTGAGCGAGTCGAGGAGGGCGAGTGCCTGATCTCCGTAGTGGGTTTGGTCACCGGCCTTCTTTTCCGGGTGGTACGATGATTTCGGGTCGTCGTAGTCGAGGATGCCTCCGGGATAGAGTTGCTCGATCTTCGAGGCATCATAGATCCAATGAGGCCCCAGCGAGAGGGCATCACCAATGAGGGCGGGAAGAATCAGGTCGCGTGAGGTCATGAGTGCTTCAACCCTCTTTCATGAGCCGGGGGATCGCCAATGGAAATCCGGGGGGATGTCGAGTTCGCTGGCTACTCGGTTGACCATCCGGCACGGGGCTGGAACGCTGAGGCGGTGACGCAGGAGCATCAGGAGAAGTTGGGTCGTGGACTGGCCCTGTTTGATTTCGATGGGACGCTGGTGCCCTGGGACACCCAGGTGCTGTTCTCGGATTTCGTGATCCGGCAGGAGCCGATCCGGCGCAGCTTCCTTCCGCTCTTCGCAGCCTTCGCACCTTGCTACAAGATCCTCGGGGACGAGGGCCTGAAGCGGGTATTCCTGAGCTACTTGTGGAAGGCGCACCGATCGCAGATCGAGGTGTGGGCGCGCGAGTTCGTGGAGCAGAGGTTGGTCGGCATGTGCTACCCCGGGTTGTTAGATCGCTTGAAGCGGCATCAGGAGGCGGGCGAATTGACCGTGTTGGCATCGGCGAGTCCGGATTTGTACATCCGCGAAGTCGGGAGGGTGTTGGGCTTCGATATCGCTCTGGGGACCGAGGTCGAGTTTGGTGATACGATGCCCTTGTTTCCGGATCTGCGGAATCACAAGGGTGAGGAGAAGGTGGTCAGGCTGAGTCGCTTGCTCGGAGCCCCACCGAATGGAGTTTGGCCGCGGAGTCACGGCTACACGGACAGCACGGCGGATTTGCCGATGATGCGCTGCTGTGAGCAGGGGACTCTGGTGAACCCATCGCCCCGGCTCACGGAGATCGGCGAAGAGAAGGGCTGGGAGATTCTCAGACCGCAGGTACCGTGGAAAGGAAAGGCGGACAAGCTTGGGCAGATCTTGCGATTCACTGCCGCGATCTGACCTTGCGCTTCCACTGTGCGGGCTCCGGGGGTAGTTGGCCCTTGTGAAACTTCATCGCGTCCTTTCGCTTGGCTTGGTTCTTCTTTCTCTTCCAGCCCGGGCCGAGGAGGTGGTTCCGCCAAAAGAGAACCAAGGGGGCGACTGGTGTCTGACGATTCCGGCGGATGTCGGGGTGCTGGTCGACAATCCGGACGCGGCGACCGTGCAGCGATTCCAGATCGGGGCCTATGCGCACTTCCACTCGGCTTTCGTCGACGGTGAGGCGGGGGGGCAGGATTTCTGGTATGGACGTGGTGCCGATTGGCGTCGGGCCCGGATCACGGCCAAGGCCCAGGTCTTCGATGCATTGAGTTTCCTGACCCATATCAACATGGTCCGCGATGAGGGGAGAAGCGGGGGTGGGGTGGAATTCGATTACTTCGGTCTGTTCCTCGCATGGGCTGATCTGGATCTGAAGAAGATCACCGGGACGGATTTCCTCGACTCGTGGACGGTCAGCTACGGCAAGCGGAAGCTGAAGGAACTCAACGAGGAGATGGATACTTCGATCAATGCGATCCTCACGGTCGAGAGGTCGTCGTTTGCGGCCCAACTGGTGCCCTTCCGTGCCGGGACGGGCACGACCGGGGCGTGGATGCAGGGGAGCCGTGGAAAGGACTCCTTCTCGATCGGGCTGTATACGACCGATGCCTCGGAGGAGTTCGGGAATTGGGCGGATGGCACCTTGGTGGTGGGAGCATGGAAGCATGATTTCGCCGAGGCGTGGAACCTTGATGAGGCGGCCTTGTCGCTTGGCGGCGGGATCCAGGATGTGGGCCGGGGAGATGAGGTTTATGCACCTTGGAAATGGGTCTTCACCCCTTGGGTGAAATTCAAAAAGGGTCCCTGGATGCTGAGGATCAGTGGGGCGATCGGTGAAAACGAAGGGCCCTCGGTGACGACCGGCGGTGCCTTCTATGGAGCGTCGATCACACCGGAATACGACATCGTTCCGGATCGTTTGCAGGCAGTGGCGCGCTATACGATCATGGGATCCGAGGGGCCGCGAGGGGTGCGCCTGACTTCCCGCTATGCGCGTGAAGCGGGGCTGCCTGCCAACGAGGGCATTCCCAGCCTCGCCAACGGGCGGGGTGATTTCCACCACTCGATCTACGGTGGTCTGGTGTGGTGGGTCTGTCCGAAGCGGATGTCCATCCTCGCCGGTCTTGAGTGGGAGCGCCTCACTTCGCGGGATACGAAGGTGTACGCGGGTCTGACCGGCTGGTTTTCGACCCGCCTGATGTTCTGAGCCCGACTAGAACGGGAGCAGGGCTTCCTCGCGTACAGGGTTCGAGCTTTTGGGCTTGGCCAGAAGCGCGTCGATCGTGGTCAATTCGTCGAGCGATGGCGCGAGTTCGTTGTCCAGCACCTGTCTGAGCCACTTCGCCCAGTATTCCCTCGTGTGGCCTTCGCGCTGGGCGAGGAGCATGGAAAGCTCGGTGAGCCGACCGCTCGGAGCCAGTTGCTTGCGCGTGCGGCGCAGCCAGCTGGCGAGGAAAGGGCGGTCGGGTTTCGGGGGAGCCACGCCGGTGGTGTAGCTCATCCGGGCCGCGAGAAGAAGCCAATTCAGGCTTCCTTGACCAAGGCGACGGCCATGGCGGCGATGCCTTCCTTGCGTCCGACGAATCCCATCAACTCGTTGGTGGTTGCCTTGATGCCGATGCGTTCCGGGGCAAGGCCAAGTGCCTTGCCGATGTTCTGCTGCATGGCTTCGCGGTGAGGCAGCACTTTGGGAGCCTCGGCGACGAGGGTGGAATCGATGTTCACGAGTTCGTATCCTTTCTCCCGGATCAGCTCGGCGGCCTTCTCGAGGATTTTAAGCGAGTTGATGTCCTTGCAGCTCGGGTCGCCGGGCGGGAACCAGTGGCCGATGTCCGGCAGGCCGAGAGTTCCGAGCACGGCATCCGCCACGGCATGGGCCAGCACATCGGCATCCGAATGCCCGTCCAGTCCGTGGGAGTGAGGAATTTCCACCCCACCCAGAATCAACGGACGTCCCTCGGCAAAGCGGTGCACGTCATATCCAAAACCAATCACGGCGGGAGACTGGAGGATCGGGCATCAGAGGTCCACCCCGGAAACCTGGGGGGTGGCATCGGCGCGGATCAGGCGGACTCGTCCCACTCGAGGGAGGGATGGAGGATGCCCGGAGCGGCGTATTCGAAATGGATGATCCGTCGACGGGAGGGAGCCGTCGAGCGACTCGAGGCATGAAGGATGAGTGGGGACATCTCGAGGATGTCGCCTGGCTCACATTCGCACACGTGTTCCGGTGCGGGGATTGCCTCGCGGCTTGTCCGCCCCACCAGGTGGGACCGGGGAACGACCCGGAGTGCTCCATTGCCGGCCGGAGTGTCGTCGAGGTGGATCCGCAATGTCCTCATGTGGCGGAGGAGCTCTTCGGGTGGTTGCACATGGACGGTGCCATCCTTCACGGACCACGGCCCGTAGCCCGGGACATCCTGCTGTCGGGTCACGGTGATGGTGAGGTCCTGATGCCAGGCAACCGGCCAGTTCTCTTCCGGGGTCTTGTCGAAGAGGATGCTGCGCACGACGTGAAACCCGGAGGGGAGGAGCGAAAGCAGTCGCTCGTGGTGGGCCAGAGCATGCAGGCGTTCCGACTTCTTCCGAATGTGGCGGACACACGCGCTTCCCGCCTGCGCGGCGAGCTGGTCGCACTCGATCCGGAGTGCCTCGACTTCTCCGGCTGAGAGGACGCCGCGGTGGATGCGGAATCCCGGGTCGTGCTGGATTTCCTCCGGAGGGGTCATGAAATGAGGGCGGGCAACTCAGAGGATCTCCTCGATCGGGATCCGTCCGTTGGTGGCGACGATGGCCCAGGTATCGGCATTTCCCTCGGAGGGTTCGAGGTCGACCTTGCCGCCGCCGGCCTCGACGAGAAGCTTGCCCGCGGCGATGTCCCAGAGGGAAATACGAGATTCGATGTAGGCATCGAGTCGGCCGGTGGCGATGTAGGCGAGGCCGAGTGCGGCGGAGCCCATCATGCGCATCTTCCGTGCCCGGAGTGATGCCTTGCGAAAGCGCTCGAGCCCGATCTTCAGGGCTTCCTCGTCCTTGCCGCAGCCGATGAACAGCGCGCACTCCTCGAGCTGGTCGCGCTTGCTGCACGAGATGGGCTTTCCGTCGAGCATCGGTGTGCCACCCTTCTCGACCGTCCAGGTTTCCCCGACAATGGGATCGTGGATCACGCCGAGGACGACTTCATCGTCGATCCGGAGGGCAATGGAGATGCAGAAGTGGGGGATGCCGTAGAAGAAGTTTACGGTGCCGTCGATCGGATCGACGATCCATTGACGGTTGGATTCCTGATTTCCTCCGATTCCTTCCTCCCCGTAGAAGGCGTCATCGGGGCGTGCTCCGAGAAGGATGCCTTCGATCAGGTTCTGCGACTCCTTGTCGAGAGCGAGCTTGATGTCGTGGTGAAGGGCTTCGTCGACCACGGCTTCGGATCCGAAGTTGGCCTTCAGGAGTTGTCCGGCTTCGTGGGCGGCCTGGATGGTGAGTTCGAGATCAGTCATGATAGGGAAAGCTGGGGCCAGTCAGGCGGGTCCGTCTGGGGCTGGCAAGCCCACAGGACCGCTGCCGGGACGATGTGGGATGAACTTGCGTGAGTCGATGACAGGCTCCAGCGTGCGGGCGTGAAGATTTTGCTGTTTCTGCTGCTCATGATCCCGGTCGCCTTCGGGCAGTCATTCAAGCCGGCGAGGGAGCGTCCCCCGATGCCGGCGCGGGAGTTCCGCGGTGCCTGGGTGGCGGTGGTTCACAATATCGATTGGCCGAGCCGAAAGGGACTCAGCGCGGGCGCCCAGCAGGCAGAACTGCGCTCGCTGTTGGACCGGATGGCATCGCTCAACATGAACGCGATGATTTTCCAGGTGCGTCCCCACTGCGACGCCGTCTATGCCTCCTCGCGGGAGCCATGGAGTCCGTGGCTGACCGGGACCATGGGCAAGTCACCCGGCTACGACCCGCTGAAATTCTGCATCGATGAAGCCCACCGCCGCGGGATCGAGGTCCACGCATGGTTCAACCCTTTCCGGGCCCTCTCGAACGTGGAGCATGGGACGAGTGCCAATCACGTCTGTCGTGCCGCGCCGCACATCACGAAACGCTATGGGAGCTTGGTGTGGTGTGATCCGGCTCACCGGGAGACCCGTGAGCGGGCGATGGGGGCGATCCTCGATGTGGTCCGCCGCTACAACGTGGACGGGGTGCATCTGGACGACTATTTTTATCCCTATCCCAAACCGGGACTGAGCTTCAAGGACGGCCGTAGCCCGGCCCAGCGGCGGGAGGTTGTCGATGGCTTCGTCGAGGGTCTCTACAAGCAGGTGAAGGCGACCAAGCCGTGGGTGCGGGTCGGGATTTCTCCGTTCGGGATCTGGAGGCCGGGCGTGCCTGCGGGGATTGAAGCCGGTCTGGATGCCTACGACGACCTCGGCGCGGATGCCCGCAAGTGGCTGGCCAAGGGCTGGGTGGACTACCTCGCTCCCCAGCTTTACTGGCGCGACCAACCCCGGAAGCAGAGTTTTTCCGCGCTGCTGGAATGGTGGCGAGATCAAGGCAGCCGGCCGGTTTGGCCCGGCATCGCCACCTCAAGGATCGACAGCAGCGAAGACCCGGGCCGGCCAGCCAGCGAGATTCTCAAGCAGGTCGGATTGTCCCGCACGGTGGACCGAAACTGGGTGGGGCACATCCACTGGAGCATTTCCGGGCTCCGGCAGAATCGTGGCGGAATATCGACCGCATTGGCCAAGAGCGCCTACTCCGAACCTGCCCTGGTGCCACCGATGCCGTGGATGGGAAAACGTGAGGTTGCGCGGCCGTCGGTGGAAGTCAACGGGGAGGGTCGGGACCTGAGAATTCGCTGGAGAAAGGGGGATGCGCACACCTCGGTCATTGCGGTGATGGGGCGCTTCGGCAGCAAGTGGCACATGCTGCGCGTGCTTCCGGGAGGTGGCAGCGATGCCCTCATCAAGGCGGGAAGCAAGGGGATGCCGGACGCGGTGTCGGTCAGCGCCGCCGACCGCTTCGGCAACCTGAGTGGGCCGGTCGTTCTGGCCCGCTGACGCGCAAGTCACTGACTGTGCATGATTTGCTTGGTCCGGATAATGCTTTACTTCGGTTAGTGGGTCGGGTTTGACTCCGCGCGTCCCACCCTGAGGAACTTCCATTCACGGAAGCATCCCGAGAATGTGATGAAAGTTCGTATCTTTGTTTCTGGTTCGGCCGCGGTTTTCGCGGGGTGGTTGGGGCTCACCTTCGTGCGCGAGGTTCCGCGCGAGAGCTACCCGGAACTCGGCCGTGGCCCGTTGACTGCCTCTGTGGAGTCGGATGTGGCTGAGGTTGAGGTCATTCCTGAAGAGATTGCGGCTGAGTCTGCGATCGTGATGGACTGAGGATTCTCCAGTTGATTCAGCATTGGCGGAATCCCGCCATTGGTCCATGGTGCTTCCATGGCAGAAGAACCGATTGTTTGTGATACCAAGCCGATGGCGGTCGAAGTGGAGCCCGGAAAGCATTTCTGGTGTTCCTGCGGACGTTCATCGAGTCAGCCCTTTTGCGATGGCAGCCACAAGGGGACGGGTCTTCAACCGGTCATGATCGAAGTCGACGAGAAGAAGACGCTTCATTTCTGCCAGTGCAAGCAGACGGGGAACCCTCCGCTGTGCGATGGCAGCCACAAGGCGCTGCAGGGGTGAATCGCCGGGTTATCCGGCTGGGGGATCAGCGACGGCGGCTCTTGAAGCGCGTCCGTGGATCATCCTCGGGGGTCTCCTTGTCGCGGTAGCGGAGGATTCCCTGCTGCTTCAGGTTGCGGATGAAGGTTTTGGCGTCATCCGAAACTTCCTCATCGTACGCAAGCGTCCCGAGTAGTCCCTTGCCTCCCTCGACGTGGTCGAGGGTTTCGGCTGCCTTGTCTGCAGCTCGGGACAGCGAGGAGACGGCGGAGGGAATCTCTTTCAAGGCTGGCTCAAGCTCCTCGATCCGGACCGTGGCTTCCGCGAAGGTGGTGCGGGCTTCCGCAGCAGCGGATTCGATGCTTTGAATGGCCTGTCGGGCATCGGCAAGCGTTGGGTCGAGCCCCGCGCTCGCCTGTTCGAGATTGGCGAGAGTCGTTTCGATCCGCCCCATGTTTTCCTCGGTGAGAATGCCCTCGTTCACCTTCTGAAGGGTGGTCGTCAGCTCGCCGGTGGCGGTGCGGATGTCTCCGATCGCGCCGTCGATCTGCTTCATGGTCTTGGCGGCATCCACGAGCAACTGACGGGCGTCCCGGGAAACGGCTTCGGCGTTGTTCTGGAGGGCATCGAGACCGGAGGGTCCCGCACCGGCAATGGTCGTGCCGGCTTCGATGAATTCACCGGTCGACGTGGCCGGCGGGGTGATGACGATGAGCTTGTCGCCAAGGATGGACGCTGAAGAGATCTGGAAGGCGGACCCTTCCGGGATGCGGATGCGTTCATCGATGTCGACCTGCACCTCGACTTTCACATTTTCATTCAGGGCCGGATGGGTGGCCACCTTGCCGATCTTCGCCCCTCCCATCCGCACTTCGGAACCCCGGATCAAGCCGGCAGCATCGTCGAAGACCACGGTCACCGCGTATTTTCCGATGAAACGATCTCCGAAGCGACCGAATTGGACGATGAGGATACCGAGCAGGGCGAGGCCGACAAAAATGAACAGCCCGACCATGGCTTCGGTTTTGCGGGGAGACTCGCTCATGCTGAGTTACGGTTAGCGGGAAATCCCGTGAAATCAAAGGGCGAAAGCTCGCGGGGCCATCAACCTGGGGTCTTCCATGGGATTCCCGAGTCGCCATTGACGAAGGCCCGGAGTTCCGGGTCCGAGGTGTCGCGGAGCTCCTTGGCGGTGCCCTCCCAGTGGATCTTCCCGTCCTTGAGGAAGATCACCCGGTCGGCGATGTGGAAGACGGAACGCATTTCGTGGGTCACCACCACGTTGGTCATTCCGTGGTCTTCCTGAAGACACTTGATCATGTGGTCGATGGTATCCGCGGTCACCGGGTCCAGCCCCGCGTGAGGTTCGTCGTAGAGGACACAAGCGGGGCGATCGACGACGGCGCGTGCGAGTGCGACGCGCTTCCTCATGCCGCCGGATAGGTCGGCGGGCATCTTCGACTCCTGCCCATCGAGCTTCACGATGGCGAGCGCGGCGGTCACCCGCTTCCCGATTTCCTCTTCATCTGTCACTCCGGATTCCCGCAGGGGAAAGGCCACATTGTCCCCGACGCTCATGAAATCGAACAGGGCGCCGCCTTGGAACATGATGCCGACCTTTCTCCGGATTGGTCCGAGTTCCCGCTCGTTCAGGCAGGAAATCTCGGTGCCATCCACGGTCACGGTCCCTTCCGCCGGGCACATCAGCCCCGGCAAGTGCTTGAGAAGCACTGACTTGCCCGCGCCGGATCCCCCGAGGAGCACGAGCGTCTCACCACGGTGGATATCGAGGTTCAGTCCCTTCAGGACGTGATTGTCCCCGAAGCGCTGGTGCAGCTCACGAACGCGGATGAAGGGCTCGGACATGGCTGGAGTGTGACGGGGGATGGGTCGCGTGGAAAGTCAGGTCTGACGGGTGAGCTCGGAGAATCCGCAGAACAGCCTCGAATTTTCGGACGGCAGCGAGGGGACCGGATCGTTGTGATCAAGGAAAGTACGGCAGATGTCGTAAAACTCCTCCTGGCTCTTGCATCGCCTGAGCTGGAACTCGAAATCCGGATCATGACCCTGGGTCACGAAGACCATCGTCTTCTTCATCTGCTGGACATGGAGCTTGGGATCAAAGTGGGGTGTATGGGAAGCGATGGTCTGGTAGAGCGAATCGATGTAGCCCAACAGCTCTCGGCCCGTCGGTGGATGGGGTGGCTTGCCCAGGAAGGCGGAGCGCAGTTGTTCGAACAGCCACGGATTGCGGATTGCTCCCCGTCCGATCATCAGGCCCGCGCAGCCGGTCCGGGCATGGTAGGCGCGGCCGGTTTCCACGTCGACGACGTTGCCGTTGGCGATCACGGGGCACTTCAGCGTCTCGACGGCCTGACGGACACAGTCGGTGTGAACCGGTGTCTGGTAGCGTTCGACAACCGTCCTCCCGTGAATGGCGAGCGCATCGATGGCGTGGCGTGCGAATAATGCGAGGAGTTCATCGAATTCCTCGTGCGAGTGGTATCCCACGCGGGTTTTCACGGTGAATCGCCCGGGAATGGCATCGCGCAGGGAGCCGAGAATACGATCCACCTTCGGGAGGTTCCGCAGCAGGCCGCCGCCTGCTTCCTTGCGGCACACGACCGGCGCGGGGCAGCCGAGATTGAGGTCGATGCCGGCGATCGGGTGCACGGCCAGCTCGCCGGCAGTGCGGATCAGGGCGTCGATATCCTGACCGATCATTTGCGCGAAGATCGGCCTGCCGGTCGGGTTCTCATCAATCGACCGCAGGATCCAGGGGTCTGGTCGTGAGTCGCTGTGGACGCGGAAATACTCGGTCACATAAATGTCCGCGTCGCCATAGCGGTGGAGGACCTCGAGGAACGAGAGGTTGGTGACATCCTGCATCGGCGCGAGGAAGAGCGCCGGTCGGTCGGTTGGAAGGAGGTCGATCAATGGACGCTATTCCGGTCGGGGAAGCTCAAACAGCTTGTCTGTGTGGCAGTACCAGTCCGGCGAACCCATGCGTCCTGGCGGGGTGTGCATCTCCTGTCGGATCCTCAGGGTGTCGGCATCGATCAACTCATCCTGCACATGCACGCGGTGGACGATGCCGAGCACAATGCGGTTCTGTCCGATCCGTTGGATCGAGTGGACCTTGCACTCCAGGGCGGCCGGTGCCTTGGCCAGACGGGGCGGGGCAATCGTGGACGAGGGGAGGGTTTCGAGTTGTTCCCGGTCGGCTTCGCTTTCTCCCGGCGGGAGTGATGCCGCAGTGCGAACCATGGCGTTCGTCAGCTCCGGAGAGACGAGGTTGACGACGAACTCACCGGTTCGCTGGGCATTCCGGGCAGTGTCCTTCTCCCTTCCATCGGGGTGGTTCCCCGGCGCAAAGATGACCAGCGGTGGGCGGGACCCGAAGACATTGAAGTACGAGAAGGGTGCGAGATTGACGGCTCCGTCTTCTTCCGCCGTGCTGACCCATGCGATGGGGCGCGGGGTGATCAGGCTGGAAAGAACGGGGTAGGCCCGGTCGGCGTGCGCTCCTAAGAGATCGAGTTCCATGAGGTGAGGATGGGGGCGGGGCGGGCGTCGCGCAAGAGAGCTTGCTTGACATTCAATATGTCTGGTGAAAGCTACGACATCATTTCTATGGAAAGGAGGCATGGTGCATAATAACGACTTGCTGCACACGGAGAAGATCCTGGCAGATCGGAAGACATTCTTTCTCGATCTGAAGGAAAACCAGCGGGGTATGGTGGTGAAAATCACCGAAGACGTCGGAGGAAACCGGGACACCATCATGGTGCCGGCGGACATCCTCGGCGACTTCATTGCTGCGTTGAGTGATATCAAGGCGACGGCGGACAGCCGCTGAGCTTGATTCATCTCTGAAAGCACGCGCATGGTTTGCATGCGCTCGTCACGGTGGCTCCAGCCATCGGGGCTAGAGCAGCGACCCTGACTCCTTCCCGGAGGTCGCGTGATTTGTTGGCGGGGACTTGCGCTCCATTCTCTGCTGGATTCCGGTCTTTAAAGTTTCGGAATTCCTGATAGTAAAGCCGCCATGAGTCGAGGATCTGGTGGCTGGTGGGCCAAGCGTCTGGTGATTTTGGCGCTGGTTGTGGGCGCGGCAGCATGGGGTTTCATCAAGGGAATGCCTCAAGAGGAGGTGGCGGCTGTCGAGCAGGCCAAGGAGCTGAAGAAGTTGACGGTGAAGAACTTCGCGGCGGCGATCGCGGCGGAGGATGTTCTGGTGGTGGTGAATTTGAAGAAGAAGCGGTCGGAGGAGTCGAAGAGCCTCGAGGCGTTCTTTGAGGAACTCAAGAAGCGGGATGTTTACAGCGATCAGGTGCTCTTTGCCGAGGTGGATGGAGATGCGAATCCCGAGCTGGCCGCGCAGATGGGAGCGGATCCCAAGGAAGAGTCCAAGGGCTTTGTCGGATTCTACGCTGGCGGCAAGAAGCTCGGTGAGCTGGTAGGCGAGACGGACCGGAAGGTGGTCCAGTCCGAGATCGAACGTCATTTGAAGGGTCTCATCATGCGGACGGGACCGGGCTGGCTGCCGGAGGTGGAGGGGATGACCCCGATCTCGTCAGGTCGCTGAACTCCTCAAGATTTGATCATGAATTCCAAGCGCATTCTCCTCTGCCTCTGTGGGCTTGTTCCAGCCGTTCTCCTGCTTGTCCAGTGTGACAAGATTCCGAAATTCGGTGAGGCGGGCGGGACCACCGTGAACGATTCCGGGGAGCAGGTTCGTGATATCGAGGCGACGGATTTTGATTCATTCACCGCCATCAAGGGCAAGTTGGTGGTGGTGGACTTCCACGCTGACTGGTGCGGCCCGTGCAAAACGCTGGGGCCGAAGCTCAAGACGATCTCGGCTGAATTCGGCGACGATGTCGTGGTCGGGAAAATCAACGTTGACGATGCCAAGAACCTCGCTTCGAGGCTCGGAGTGAGCGGTATCCCCGACGTCCGACTCTTTCGGGACGGCAGTCAGGTGGACCGATTTGTCGGCGACATTCCCGGAACCTTGATCCGCTCAAAGTTTCAAGCGCAGGTGACCCTGCTGGAAATGGCTGAGAAGCGGTCTGAGGATCCCGACGCCGAGGCTCCCGCCGAAGAGCCGATCCAGCGGATGAACAAGGATTGGATGCCCGAGGGTTTGGAGAAGCGCTGATTCCCCCGCCCACGGCCTGGCTTATTCGAGCAAGGCCTGCAGTTCCCAGGTTTTCTTGTCTCGTGGGGTGCCCGGTCCGTTGTAGCCGAGCATCCTGAAGCCTTTGGTTTCCAGTCCCTTGTGCTCGATGACAGCTTCCAGAGCCTCGCGTGCGACGGCGACGTTCTTGTTCGAATCGGAACCCTGCCACGCGTAGCTCAGTGCCTTGGTTGATGGCACGTCCCGGACTTCCACCTTGGCTCCGTCGGGTCCGGTCGCACCGACCTTCCCGTTCTGGTAGAGGAAGGCCATGCCTTTCTGTTCGAGTTCCCCATCCCGGTCCTCATCGGTCATCGCCATTTCGACCGGGGCCGTCATCGGGATGTCGTTCTTCTTGATGTGCATGAAGAGCGTCCAGAAAGCTCCGCGCTCGCCCTTCCCATTGGTGAAGGCTGCGCGGTAGGACGGGTAGGTTTTCTCGGCAACCTGATTGTAGGGCCCGGGGGCCGGCCAGTTCTCAGGAAGGGGAGCTTCGTTGACGTATTTTGGAGCTTCGCCGGACTTGTCGTCGGCCTGCAAGCTGCAGGCCGCCATCAGGGCGAAAAGTGGAAACCATTGTTTTTTCACCCCGGAAGGACGTTTGGATCCGGGAAGTCGCAAGGGAAATCATTCTTCGAAGAGCTCGGAGAAGAAATCCTGCATGTGTCGCCATGACCGCTCATCGGCCTTTTTCTGGTAGGCGGCTCCCTTGCTCGGATCATCGCCGGCCATCGGCTGGGTGAAGGCGTGAACGGCGTCGCTGTAGGCGATGAATTGCCAGTCGGCTCCGGCTTCCGTCATCTCGCGCTGGAAGCCGGCGACTTCCTCGTCCGAAACATGGGGGTCCACGGCGCCGTGGCAGACGAGGATGGAGGCTTGGATGTCTCCTTTGCCGGCTGCCATGCCGTCGGCCGCGCCGAGGCCGCCGTGAAAGGAGACGACACCGTCGATCGCCGCTCCGGAGCGGGCGAGCTCGAGGACGCCGGTGCCGCCGAAGCAGTATCCGATCGCCGCGATGTTCTCCGGGTCCGTCCGGGAGTCGCCTTTGAGCACGTCCAGGCCGGCATGCAGTCGCTCACGGAACAGCTTGCGGTTGCCCTTGTATTTGCCGGCTTCCTTGCCGGAAGCGGGAGGTTGTGGGCGGATGCCCTTGCCGTAGATGTCGAGGGCGAAGACATTGTAGCCGAGCTCCGCGAGCATTCGGGCACGCCGCTTTTCGTAGTCCGTCAGGCCGGTCCATTGATGGACGATGAGGATGCCGGGGCGCTTGCCATCGGTGGCGGTGTCGTAGGCGTGGAATCCGAGCAGTGTCGTATCCTTGTGCTGATATTCCACGTCACGTTCGATGACTTCTGCGAAGCTTGCGGTGATGAGGGAAAGAATGAGAGCGATGACTTTCATGACCATCCAGAAAAGCGCAGCCTGTCGAGGAGTCAACCAGTGATGATGAGCGATCGAAGGAGGGGGAACGGACGAACATGGATGATGGGCCTGCTGGTCATCCTGCCGGTGGCTTTTGTCATCGGGCATGTGCTCGGGCGGGATGCGGTGTGGAACCACCAAACGGGGGAGTTGTTCAGTCCGTTGACGAACTGGGTCAGTGACTATGCGTATCGTAGTCCGGCGTGGCCGTGGTTCATCGCCTGCATGGATCTGTTCGCGCTGGTGCTGGCGGCGCTGTCGTATCGGGTCTTCACTCGGCTCAAGGGACCGCGGGCGGTGGTTTGGCTGATGGCGATCCTGCTCGCCTACGCATCGCTGAAGCTGGTGGAGGTCGCGGTGTTCCCGGTCAAACCACCGGAGGTGACGGTCGGGGAATTGCAGGCGCGTCTCGACCGCGGGGTGTTTGAGCAAATCCGGGACGAGATCGAGGATGTGTATCGCGAGGTGCGTGGCCAGGTCGCTCCCGAGCGCGATTCGGCATGGGATGTCGTCCGTGTCTTTCAATCCAACATGGGCCACATGATCGGCATCCGTGGTGTCATCATCGCGGTGGTCCTGACGATGGCCCTGGGCGTGGCCCTGCCGCTGGGGCGGCGCTGGCAGGTGCTGAGTGTGCTCCTCCTCGTGGCGACCCTGGCCGCCATGTTCCACTCCCGGGGCGAGAACTTCGGGCTCTACCAGAGGTTGGCCTTCTTCTCGATCTATCTGTGGATGTGGCTCGCGACGCTGACCTGGTTCCGGCCATCCGGCAGGGCAGGTCGTGTTTGAGGCGAAGCTCTGAAGTCGCGGGACGCGATCAGAGCTTTTCGATGCGGAAGACGACCGGGCTGCTGTTGACGCAGTCGAGGCCTTCGATCTCGGTGAGTGTCTCCTGAAGGAGGCCGAACGGGCAGCTGTGGAGCTGGAACACCATGTCGACAAAGTCGGCGTCCGGGGTCTCAGGATTGACCGGCGAGTGGGTGCCGGAAATGCCGATGCCTGCGGCTGCGAGTTTGGCCGCGATTTCCGCGACCACACCGGGGCGATCGGTCACATCGAAACGGACGTAGTAGGCGGTGGTGGTTTCTTCCACCGGCACGAGGGCTCCGGCCTCCTTGTAGGGGAGGAACCCGCGATGGCCGTCCGGCTGACGCAGCGAGCGCGCGGCCTCCACCAGGTCGGCGACAGCGGATGAGGCGGTCGGGTCCTGGCCGGCCCCACTTCCATAGAAGAGGGACTCCCCGGCGGCATCGCCATGGACGGCGACGGCATTGAAGACGCCGTGCACGCTCGCGAGGATGTGGCTTTTGGGGATGAAGGACGGCTGAACGCGCACCTCGATGGATCCGTCGTCATGCTCACGCACGACGGCCAGTAGCTTGACGACGTAGCCCAGGCGTGTGGCGAACTCGATGTCGATCGGGCGGACTTGCTCGATCCCGGCCACGTAGACCTTGGTGGGATCGATGGAGAATCCGTAGGCGAGGGTGGCAAGCAGGATGGCCTTGTGGGCGGCATCCCAGCCATTGACGTCGAGGGCGGGGTCGGCTTCCGCGTAGCCAAGGTCCTGGGCTTCCTTGAGGGCTTCACTGAATTCCAGGCCGGCGTTGGCCATCCGCTCGAGAATGTAGTTCGAGGTGCCGTTGATGATGCCGGTCATCGAAAGGATCCGGTTACCGACAAAGGACTCCTGGACGGTCTTGATGATCGGGATGCCTCCGGCCACCGCCGCTTCGAAATGAATCGGGGTGTCGTGCTCCTTGGACAGGGCGAAGAGTTCGGTGCCGCGTTCCGCGAGCAGCGCCTTGTTTCCGGTGACGACCGGTTTCCCGGCTTTCAGGGCGGCGGCGACGATGTCGAAGGCGGTATCGGTGCCGCCGATGAGCTCGACGACGATATCGACCGCCGGGTCGGCGACGAGTTCCTGCCAGTCCGTGGTGATGGCATCCGCGGGCAGGTCCGCTGCCCGGGCCTTGGCCGGGTTGCGAACGAGAGCCTTGGCAACCTTGAGCCGCACCGTGCCGCCGGTGCGGTCGGTGATGAGGTCACTGTTGCGTTGGAGTGCGAGGACGACCCCGGAACCAACGGTTCCGAGGCCAGCGAGGCCGATGCCGAGCGTGGAGCATTTCACGCGCCGAGCCTCATCTCTCCCCGCGGGCGGGGAAAGTGCAAACCGAGTCAGGAAGTCAGTTGTTTTTCGGCGGCTGCCCAGTCACCCGCGCTGTCGCCGGGGATTCCCTTGGCACAGCGCTCAAGGTAGCAGTAATACGCGCGCTCCGCGATCTCATGATGCAACGGGGCTGCCTTGGCCGCCGGCTTCTTCTTCGCGACCTTCTTGGCCGCAGCCTTTTTGGCAGGTGCCTTCTTCGCCGCCTTCTTCACGATTTTCTTGGTGACCTTCTTGGCTGCCTTCTTCGCGGTCGTTTTCGTGACCTTCTTGGCGGCTTTCTTGGCTGACTTCTTGGTAGCTTTCTTCGCAGGCATAATGTGGGGCGCGCGCAGTGGAGCAGTGTCGATGCCAAGGCAAGCGGAATTCGACAACAAGCCGATGATTGTAACGAGTCGGTTGTATCGTATGATCTCCTTGTGAGCGAAGGCTACTCATGGAGCGACATGCGTGATGAAGGGCCGTCCCGGTTACCCGGGCCGGACCATCTGGGCTGGTGGGCCGGCGTCGCGCTGCTGGTCGCCATCGTGCTCCATGCGGCGGCCTTTCTGGCACTTGGTCAGATCAAGGTGGCGCTTGGTTTCACGGAGGCGGAGGAAATCCGGACCGCTCCGATCAATGTGGATCAGGTCGAGGTGCTGCCCCCGACGATGCAGGATGTGCCGGTGGATGCGGTGGTGGAGGAGATCCCGGATGCCGCGTCGTTGCTGGACGAGATCGACGTGCTGGCCCAACTGCCGGAAGACATGGAACTCGACATCACTCCGGACACGATCGATCCGGAGTTCGCAATCAAGCCTCAGCAACCTCTTCCCGATGGCGCCCCGCAGTCGATCGAGCTGGATGCCGCATCCGACTTCGATCTCGCCAGCGAACTCCCCGACATGGGGCGCACCGAGGAGCCGCTGCCCCTGGCGGCTGAGGGGCAGGTGATCGTCGACCCCGGCGAGGTGACGGTGGCCGACCCGGCGATGGATGAGTTCACCGAGGAGATCCTGAAGAATGGGGCCGGTGGCAAGGCGCCCGAGGGATCGCTGGATGGTGTGGTGACGCTCGATGATTTGGTCGGCTTGCCCGAGAATGTGCTGGTCGGGAAGAAGACCATGCTGCCGAGCGACCTGCTGTTTGAATACAACAGCGCTGAACTCAGGGAGAGCGCCCGGGTTGGGTTGATGAAGTTGGCCCTGCTGGTGGAGCGGAATCCCGGCCTGTTCTGTTGGATCGAAGGGCATACCGATCTCTACGGGGGGGACTCCTTCAATCTGGAGCTTTCGCAGCGCCGGTCCGAGGCAGTGAAGGGTTATCTGGTCGAGTCGCTTCGTTTGCCGGAGGAAAAGATCATCACCCGTGGATACGGCGAATCCCGTCCCTTGATCGCGGCGGGAACCGTTGAGCAACAGGGCCCGAACCGACGGGTGGAAATCAAGATGCGTCGGACAACGCCGCCGAAGGATGAACCGGTGGTCCCACGACCGCAACCGGTCGAACCGGAGCCCGAACCGATGCCTGCTCCGCCGGTGGAGCCGCCCGCTCCCCGTGCCGTGCCTGTGCCCGAACCTGAGCCAGAGCCTGCTCCACCGAAGGCGGTGCCGGTGCCCGAGCCCGCTCCCCGGGCGGTGCCTGTGCCGGAGCCGGTGCCGCGTGCTGTCCCGGTGCCTGAGTGAAGGATTGGCAAGGCTGCATATTGGCTCGTCCCGCCCGAAACCCGAATGCTATTGTCAGACCGTGCGCGCCTTGGACCTGCCTGAGAACCCGGAGTGGGTGCTTTCCTTCGACTTCGACGGGACACTCCACGACCCGGCGTCGTCATCTCCGGTCGACAGCGAATTCTTCGACCTCATCTCCAATCTCCGCCGGCGGGATTGCGTGGTCTGGGGCATCAATACCGGGCGTTCGATGGAACATGTGATCGAAGGTCTGATCGAGAGCCGGTTTCCCTTCTCGCCCGACTGGGTCGTCGCCCGTGAGCGTGAGATCTGGTACCCGAACCCATACGGACGATGGGTCGGTGACATCAAGTGGAACAAGACCTGCGACCGTGACCACAAGCGCTTCTTCAAGAAGATCCGCAAACTCCTCCTGCTGATCCGTGCGGAGGTCGAGGAACACACCGGTGCGACATGGGTCGAACAGAAGGGGGATCTGGCGGGGTTGATCGCCCGGACGGATGAGGAGATGGAATGGATCCTTGGCAGGGTCAGGACCCACGCTGCGGCCGAACCGCTGCTGGGTTGGCAGCGCAATTCAATTTATCTCCGATTCGGTCACAAGAACTACCAGAAAGGTAGTAGTTTGCGCCAGGTCGCGTCGGGATACGGGTTGGGTCCGGAGCGATGCTTCGCGATCGGTGACAGCCACAATGATTTCGAGATGCTTTCACCCGATGCTGCGGCGCGGATCGCCTGTCCGGGGAATGCGGTGGACGAAGTCCGCACCCATGTGGGGACGGTTGGTGGCTACATCTGTTCCGCGGCCCACAGTGCGGGCTGCGTCGAGGCGCTGGAGCACTACTTCTCGGCATCATGACGGTCGACGGAGCACCGGCTCCGTGGTGGCGGAGTCTCATCAATGAGAAACGCTCCGTGGTTTACGGACTCACTTTCGGGATCTGGGGCCTCGTGTTTTTCTACTGCGCGTTGCACGACCAATATCTCGTGCGTCTGGCTCCCGAGCATTTCACTGTCTATCACCCGGAGTTGTGGGGGATCGAGAATGAGTCCCTGCTCGCGCTGGCATGGGCGTTCAGGGCGTCCATCGGACCGGGTATCCTGCTCGGGTTGGCGGCGACCTTCGTGGGTCGCGGTGGCAGGCTTCCCAAGATGCCCCTGAAGCCGATGTTTGCCGCCGTCGCGACGGGGCTGGTGATCACCGAGTGCTGCGGACTTGCGGCGGGTGCTTACTCGTGGTTCACCGGTCGCACGGTCTATCCGGAGATCATTTACCCGGAGCTCACCCGCCCGCTCATCACCAGTCAATCGATCCAGTTGACCTGCTACCTGATTGGAGGCGTGGTGGGGGTGGTCTTCCTCATCTGGATCCGCCGCTGGCGCCGCCGGGCGGAAAACCCGGCTTAGGGTTTCTCCATCGGGTGGTCCTTGAGGAGTTCTTCGGTGGTCCAGAAGGTGGAGCGTTTCGAGTGGGCCTTGCGCACTTCCTTCACGTCCTTTTTGTTGATGGCGGGCCCCTTGTTCCCCCAGCTGTTGCGGACATAGGTCAGCACGGCGGCGACTTCCTTGTCGTCGAGCAACTCGGCAAAACGGGTCATCGGCGGCACTCCCTTGTTGGGGTCGTAGTGGACGCCCTTGACGGTGATCGGTCCCCACAGGCCGTGAAGGGTGAGCTTGATCAGACGTTCGTCGCTGCCTTGGACCCACTCGCTGCCGGCGAGCGGAGGGTAGGCGGGGGCGAGTCCCTTGCCATCCGCCTGGTGGCAGGTCACGCAGTGGGCCTCGCGCATGAAGACCCGGGCTCCGAGTTCGTAGGCTTTCCCTTCCTCGCGAGTGAGGTGCGCGGGCACCTTCACCTTGGCTTTCCTTTCCCTCCCGGCCGGGATGGCCTTGCCCTTGGTGGGATCGGCGGGTCCCCAGAAATGCTTCACCGTGGCGGCATTGATGCGGACGTGTGGGTCGGGTGAGGTGAGCACGGCTTCGAGAAGCGCTTCGTTCTTCACGTTGTGCTGCTGATGGACCCAGAGTGCTTCAAGCAGCGGCAGGCCGTCTTCTTTGCGGCTCGGGTCGAACTTCTTCACCCACTTGGCGACTTCGGCCATGACCTCGCGGGTACCCCGTTCGCTCAACTCCACACGGGTGCGGTGGCGCACCCCGTCGACCGGGTGTTCGAGGTTCTTGAGCAGGGCGGCGACCGGTTCGCCGTCGATCTTCACCTTCTCCTGCAGTGGGCGGTCCTTGTAGACCATGCGGTAGATGCGGCCGTGCTTCTTGTCGCGCTGGGGGTCGCGGATGTTGTGTTGCATGTGGCCGATGATGACATTGTGCCAATCGGAAACGTAGAGGGCGCCATCTTCCCCGAAGACCGCATCGGTCGGGCGGAAGTTCTTGTCCTCGGACTGCAGGAACGGGTCGGTCGGAGTGCCCCAGATCTCGCCCTGTTTGTAGTCGACGTCGCCTTCGGAGAATCCGTCGCGGTGGAGGTCGTAGCGCTTGATGCCGAGATAGCCGATGACGTTGAGGAGCATGAAGTCCTGCTGGATCTCATCCGGGAAATTGGTGCTGGAGATGATGGCATCCGCGGTGACCGGGCGGACCTCCTTCTTCACAAGCGGGAACATCTTGAAGGAGTCGCCGTGGGGGCGCACCTGATAGGAACGCCCGCCGGTGCCGTCGTTGGCGAAGTGGTAGCCCCAGCGGTCAAAGCTGCTGCCGTGGGGATTCGGGCTGTTGTTGGCGTGATGGGTGATGGTGTAGCGCCGCGGGTCGAAGCGATACATGGCGGACGAGCCGCTGGAAAGCGGGGGACCCCACGGGTGCTCGTGGGCATTCCTGAGGAAGACGCCACTTTGCCAGTAGATGCCGCCGTCCGGGCCGTAGAGCAGGTTGTTCGCCGCGTGGTGGGTGTCCGCGGAGCCGATGCCTTGGAGCAGCACGATGCGGACGTCGGCCTTGTCATCACCGTCGGTGTCCTTGAGGAAAAGGATGTCCGGCTGCGAGGTCACGATGACGCCTCCGTTCCAGAATTCGAAGCCGAGCGGGCTGTGGACCTTGGCGAACTCGACGGCGCGGTCGGCCACTCCGTCTCCATCGTCATCGGGAAAGATCATGAGGCGATCGTTCATCGGCTTGAGGGGTTCCCACTTCGGGTAGGTCCCCCAGCAGGCGGCCCACAGGCGGCCCTTGGTGTCGACCTGCATTTGCACGGGATTCGCCAGCTCAGGGAAGCGGCTTTCGTCGGCGAAGAGGTTCAGCTCGAAGCCCTCGGGCACCTTGATTGTCGAGATGGACTCCTTGGCGTCGAGATAGGTGGTGGAACCTTCCTTCGCCGCGCTGGAGCTTTTGCTGCCGCCTCCCACATTGGAGATCACCTTGACCGGTGGCGGCACGTTGGAGTCGTCGATCTCGAACTTCTCGCCCTTCACCGCAGCCCAGATTCCGGCATCCCGGTTCTGGGTCATCACGTCGAGCATGGTGAGTTCGTGCACGAGCACATCGCTGTTCTTCTGGCCGTCGACGAAGGCCAGTTTGGAGCGCCCGCCCCAGATGTCGTTGCCGTCGATCGCGCGGTAGCGGTTGTGCCAGGTCCAGTTCTTTTCGAGCACCGCTTGGCGCACGGGTTCGAGATCCTTGCCGGCCTTGGCTTGCTTGCCGGTCAGGGCGCTGGCGATGACTCCTGCGAGCTGGCGGTTGCCTTCGGGAAGCAGGTGGATGCCATTGAGAGTCAGCGGGGATTCGGCGGATTCGTAGAGTTCCTGAGTAGGGTGGAAGAGGTCGACGAATCCGACCTTCTTCTCCTCGGCGACCTCAGCGAGCG
The DNA here is from genome assembly GCF_016595525.1 of Haloferula rosea. Taxonomy (GTDB): domain Bacteria; phylum Verrucomicrobiota; class Verrucomicrobiia; order Verrucomicrobiales; family Akkermansiaceae; genus Haloferula; species Haloferula rosea. Next base: position 60,357 of record NZ_JAENII010000014.1, on the reverse strand, counting down.
CCCGGGTGTAGAGCTCGAGGTTGGCATTGTTGGCGGAGCCATCCGGCAGGTTCGGGTCGTTCAGGTTTTCGTGGGCGATGGGGCTGAACAAGACAAAGCGTGCAGGGGTCTCGCCGTTGAATTTAACCATGCGGTATTTGTCGATCATCGACGCCATGCTCTTCTTGAACTTCGGCACGCCGGACTCACCCGCGAAGGATTCGTTGTAGCCGAAGAAGACGAAAATCACGTCCGCCTTGCAGTCTTCAAGATAGCGCTCGTGGGGTGTGAATCCTTGACTGCGCGGGCGTGAATCCACGGTGTCCCCGGAGTACGAGAGATTGCGGAACCGAAGCTGGTGGTCCGGATGGGTCTTCTGAATCAGGGACTCGACCCAGCCATCGTGCTGCATGCGGTCGCCCAGACCGTTGCCGATCAGGCAGACGACGTCGTCTTTCTCCAGTGTCAATTGGCCGGTGGCGCTTCCTGCCGTGGCGAGGAGGGCGAGAAATGAGATGCGGGCCAGGGAAGGCAAGGAAGGGAAAGTCATCAAAACGCGGGCAAAGTGCCCCGATGAGACGTTCGCGCCCGGCAGGTTCTATCGTTGGTCCACGACGAAGGGATCCGGCATCGCCATCAGAGAACCCCAAGCAGGACGCCTTCGTGAGTCAGCAACTGCTGCTTGATCTTCAAGCCACCGCCGAAGCCCGTCATCGAGCCATCGGCCCCGATCACCCGGTGGCAGGGGATGATGATGGAAATCGGGTTGCTGCCATTGGCCAGGCCGACCGCGCGAACCGCGCCCGGGTTCTCCAGCTTCCGCGCGATGTCCCCGTAACTCCACGTGGTGCCGAAGGGGATGGTCGAAAGCTGGGCCCAGACCTGCTCCTGAAAGTGGGTGCCCCGGGCGTCGAGCTCAATGTCGAACTCGGTTCGCTCCCCACGGAAATACTCGGCCAGTTGTTCCTCCGCAGCGTTCAGGTGCGGGTTGGTTGGATCATCGGTCGCGGTGGCCGTCTCCGGATAGCGATGACCGAAGAAGAGCCCTGCCAGACCTTTCGCGGAGGCGAGAAGGACCAGCTCACCGACGGGGCTGCCGACGCGGCGGGCGGCTGTGGCATGCTCGGGGAATCCCTTCATGCCTCAGTCTGGCATCCGATGGGGCTTCCGGCAAGTCGACCGTGCATTCCGGCCATGGCGACGGGGCGAGCCTGCGTCGCCAACCCGCGTCACATTTCCTGGAAGGCGATATCGAGTTCGCGTTCCAGGCGTGCGAGCGACTTCCGTTCGCGCGGATCGATCAGCGCGATGGAGATTCCCTTGAGCCCGGCACGGGCGGTGCGGCCGCTTCGGTGGGTGTAGTATTCCGTCTGATCCGGCAGCTGGTGGTGGATGACGAAGGCGAGTTGCTCGACGTCGATGCCCCGGGCGGCGACATCGGTGGCGATGAGCACCGAGAAGCGCTGCTTCTTGAAGGCACGCATCACCTTGTCCCGTTCCTTTTGGGTGAGGTCGCCTTGCAGGACGTCGACGGCGTGGCCCATGTTGGTGAGTTGCTTCGCCAGGGTGATGGCACCGGCTTTCGTGCGGCAGAAGATCAATCCACGGTCGTCCTTGTGCCGCCTGAGGAAGTTGGAAATGAACTCGTTCTTTTCATCCTTCCGGCAGATGGCGTAGCGATGGGAAATGTCGCGGTTCACGACGTGGCCGCGGTCGATCTTGATCGAGCGGGGGGTGTCGGCCATGCAATCCCGGACGAGCAGGTTGACGGAGTCCGGGAAAGTGGCGGAGAACAACCAGGTGCTCTTCCGCTGGTGGGCCAGAGCGAGGATCTTCGAGAGTTCTTTCTTGAAACCCATGCTCAGCATTTCGTCGGCCTCATCGAGAATCAGGTAGCGGACGTGCTCCAGCGTCAGGGCCTTGCGCTTGATCAGATCAAGGAGTCGGCCGGGCGTGGCGACCACAATCTGGGTTGGTCGCTGCAGAGCCCCGGCCTGGCGGTCGATATCGTCACCGCCACACAGCACCTCGGTGAAGACCTTGGCCGAGTATTTGGTGTAGCGGAAAAGTTGTTTGCCGATCTGCTTGGCGAGCTCGCGGGTGGGGGCGATGACCAGGCCCTGAATCTCCTTCGATTTCGGCTGGATCTTGGTCAGGAGCGGAAGACCGAATGCAGCCGTCTTGCCGGTGCCGGTCTGGGCTTGGGCAATCAGGTTGCCGCCGTCTTCGGTCAGGAAGGGAATCGCCTTCTCCTGGATCTCGGTGGGTCGGTGGATGCCGAGCTCCTCGATGCCCTTGATGAGGTCGGTCGGAATGCCTAGTGCTTGAAATGGATGAGCCATGAATGAATGCGAAAGCGTGTGGGGGCAGCTTGCGCCTTGGCTTTCGCCCTGACGAGCCTGATCCGAACGAGCTTTGGTCAAGGGAAGGGGTCGGGGAGCATGCCGTGACCGATGAAGAGGGCGGGGTGGCATGGAGACGGGATCTCGGCGGATTTCCGTGGGAAAGCGGCGGCTTGCGACGTATCCCGGAGTGTGCTGACACCCGGACTCTCACTCTCGATGATCGACGTGGATTGGTCGGAATGGTGGCTGACTTCGATCATGGCGGCCTCGTTTCTGGTGGTAGGTGCCGTCAGCGGCTTCCGATCGGGTGTGCGTGGGCAGAGCCTCCAGCACAGTTTTCTGCCGGCGGTGCGTGCGACGGTTTGCTTCGTCGTGCTCGCCTCCACGCTGGTGGCGGTGGTGCTTGCCTACTATTGGCTGTGGGATCTCGGATCTGACGAGAAATCCAACCAACTGCACCGTTACAGTTCCTACATCACGGCCCGACCTGAAGGGGCGATCCACGGGCTGGCGCTGGATTACCAAGGCTACTGGATCGATCTGAACTACGGCTGCGATTTCCACTACTGGTGCAGCTGTGCCAGATGCACCCCGCGGAGTCCGTTTGAGCTCGATGAGATCGTCAATCGAGCAATCGGCAACGGGGCGGCCTGGGCATTCCTCGCCCCGGTTTGGATGCTGTTCGGTTTGGTGCCGACCTTGGCGGCTGCGGGGGTCGCCCATCCGTTCGGGTTGAGGAAACGGGAGCGTCAGGCGCTGCCTCCGCGCTGAAGCGTGACAGGCCCGATGGCCCGACTGCAGGGCTCGGGAAGGGAATCGCCACGCTGATCAGATCGATTCATCAGGTTCCGCACATATTGACATCAAAACATAATTATGTTTTTATGCGTTTATGCGGACGACCTTGGATTTGCCGGATGCCTTGATGCGGGAAGTGAAGATTCGTGCGGCCCAGCAGGACCGGAAGCTCAAGGAGGTGGTGGAGGAGTTGCTGCGCCTTGGTTTGAAGGCAACCGGGGGGGCGCCAGAGAAGCGCCAGAGGCCGGTGGTCAAAGCGAGTCGCCCCGCGAGGGTCCAGGCCGAGGAGGGATCGGCCCGGAAGGTTCCTCAAACAGCCCGGAAGAAGGTGGCTGAGGAGGCCAAGCGGCCGGCGTCTTCATCACCGCCGTCCGATGCGTCGGTGATCGATTCCAGTTTTCCGCTCTAGTCGGCTCGGTCGGGATCCCGAGCGAGCGGGCTGGCGCGATTTCCCTCCATTTCCTGCCGGAGTTCGGAAGCCATAAGAAGTCGAGGGGGTCATGCCCCGGAGCCGGTCGCTTCGAATGGTCGTTGCGTCTTGGATCGTGATCCATGATGGTCCATTCATGAACAAGGATCCTCTGCATGGGATTACCCTGGAGCGCATGCTCACTGAACTGGTCGACGAGTTCGGCTGGGAGGATCTGGCCTATCGCATTCGGATCAACTGCTTCAGTCAGAACCCCAGCATCAAATCGAGTCTCAAGTTCCTGCGGCGCACCCCGTGGGCCCGGACGAAGGTGGAGGTGCTCTACAAACAGTTCCTGGGTCTTCAGGATCGCGAGCGGAGGATTTGAAGGAAGATCCCTACCTCGCCGGTCAGCAATCAAGCCGATCCTTGCGCATTGGCGGTGGCGGCTTATCGGTGATTGATGATCCGTGAAGGAACGAACGTAAGTTGGAGTTGGGGGAATGGAACGGCCAAGGGCGAGGTGACCGAGGTGTTCCATGAGAAAGTGACGCGGACGATCGATGGGAATGAGGTGACCCGTGATGCAAGTGAGGAAGAGCCTGCCTATCTGATTCGTCAGGACGACGGTGCGCAGGTCCTCAAGTCTGCAAGTGAGGTGGAGAGATCGGATGCCGGGGAGTGAAACCGGGTGATCCAGCATTGAAGGTTCGGACGGCCTTGTCTGGAATCCTTCCATGAGGGCAGGAGTTGATTTCTTTGACCGGCATCACCTCGATGTCGCCCGTGAGCTGATCGGGTCACGCCTCGAATGGGACGGTTGTGCCGGGGTGATTGTCGAAACGGAAGGCTACGGGAGCGAGGGGGATGAAGCCTGTCACACCTTCTTCCGCCGGAGTGCCCGCCAGTTCTTCGAGGAACACGGTCCGGGCACGGTCTATGCCTATATCAACTACGGGATCTACTGGCTTCTCAATGTTCTGGCCAAGGATGGGATCGTGCTCATCCGGGCCCTTGAACCTGTCGATGGCCTCGACGAGATGCGTCGTCGACGGGGTTCGAAGATGAGCGATCTACAACTCTGCTCAGGGCCGGGGAAGCTGGGGATCTCCATCGGGCTTGGTCGGGAAGACCATGGATCCTCGTTGGTGGACCATCCAGATCGACGGATTCTCACGAGACCGGAGGGGGCGGAAATCCAAGTGGCTTCGGATATCCGGGTCGGGATTTCAAAGGCGACGACTCTGCCGTGGCGCTTCCTGATGAAGGACAGCCCGCATGTCAGCGTCCGGCACGGGCGCGTGCGGGTGAAGTCCTGACAGTTTTCCCGGGCTCCGTTCCTGTTCATGCGGATCGGAGACTCGGCCTAAAGTCGACTACTCGGTGGAAGTCTTCGGGAGTTGGTTCTGGATTTCCTTCGCCACTGCTTCGGCGAGGAGGGCCGAGCCTTCGGGCTTGAAGTGGACGTCGCCGGGTTTCTTGCCGTAGCGGTCCATCTTGTCGGCCATGATGGCGTGGAGGTCGTTGATCTGGATTCCGTGTTTCTTCATCACGGCAAGGGCGGCCTTGTTGTAGATTTCGTCATCGCCGACCTTGCGCCCGGCTTCGCCTGCGGGCACCGGTGTGGTGGTCGCGAAGATGAGGGTGGCTCCGGTCTTCTCGAGGCGTTCGACGATGGCTTCGAGGTTGCGGGCGTAGACTTCAGGGGTGTGGGTGAGGGTTCCCTTCACCTTGTCTCGCTTTCCCTGGTTCTTGGATTCCGGATGGCGGTAGCAGAGGTCCCAGAGTCCCCAATTGAAGTGGATCAGGTCCCATGACCCATTCTTCTCATCGAGCCACTTGTCCAGATTTTCGATGCCCATGCCGGTGTGTCCGGCATTGCCCGGGATCCGGTGCACGTTGGCCACGCCCTCGAGCTTCTCGCGCACTCCGGCCGTGTAGCCGATGGAGATGGAATCCCCGATGATGAGGACTCGTGGCAGTGCCGGGTCATCGACGACCTCGCGGAAGGCGGGGTTGGTCTGCCGTTGTTTCTTGGAAGCCTCTCCGGGCGTAATGACTCCCTGCTGTGCGGATACCACCGGAATCAGGAGGAGGGAGACACAGGAGGCAAGACGTCTGAGGAAGGAATGCATGGGTGTTGAAGCTGATGGGTTGGGAAGCGTGTTTCAGCGGTTCGATCGTCGTGGTCCGGTGGTGGAACATCAATTCAGATTTGCCATCATGCGAATGCATCGGATCATGGCCGGGTCTCATGCCATCGCGCGGTCGTCACCAAAGCACATCCAAGGAATGCCTTGCGATCCTAAAGAGGATCGAGGCGATGGAAGGGGTGGCGGGAACCATGATCGGTCGTTCCTACGGAGGGAAGTCACTGGGGCGCGCGAGTCGCACCGGATCGGTGCGCATTCAACGCCGGCAATCCGGAGGCTTGAAGGCCGTGATGCAGTCGGAGAAGGGACTGCAGGAGCTCTTTATCCGCATCGATTCAGGTTTCGAGGAAGCCGTCGAGCAGGCGGTGGAAAAGATGGCCTAGCTTTTCTCCGAGCCATGGGCGCGAAGATCGGTGGCGTCACCGTTCGGGTCGTCCTTCATTCGTGCGAGGGAGTTCAGCCTTTGCCATGAGCGTCCCTCAGGGCTGCAGCCAGATCCGGGGTGGAGGCGAAACACACACCGCGGTGATTCATGTAGGTCGAGTCGGGGCGGTTCAGGTCGAGAGGTAGGCCGTCGAAATCGCGTGCATGGAGTCCGGCCTCATCGAAGAGGCAGGCGGTGGCGGCGAAGTCCCACAGTGACCCGCCACCCTGCTGCATCTTCGGCTTCTTGAAGTAGCAGGCCGGGCCATCCGTCAGCACGTGGCAGGCGTTGAGCACGCCACCCGCCCCTTCAATCACTTCGATCCCCGGGTATCCCTCGCGAGTGGCGACTTGTGCGACCTCCTCGATCAAGGCGTCGCGCTCGGGATGCATGGGAAAGGTGCAGTCGCAGAAAAACTTGAGGGGGCCGTCCGGGCGCAGGATTGGCTGGAATGCCTGACCGTCGATCTCGACACCCGCTCCCGCGACGGCGCGGTAGAGCTTCCGGGTGACGGGGTCGTAGATCACGCCGATCATCGCACGACCATCGTTGCGGACGAGGGCGATCGAAACCGAGTAACCCGGGATTCCCCGGGTGAAGGGAAGGGTGCCGTCCAGCGGGTCGACGCACCAGAAGTAGTCCTTCTCCATCCGTCTCTCATCGTCTTCTCGTTCTTCCGTGAGAATGGCGAGGTCATGGGCTTCGATAGAGGGGTTGAGAAGGTCGACGATGAGAGCTTCGCTCCGTTCATCGACCTCCGTCACGACCTGGGAGGCGAGACCACTACCGGCATCCTTTTCGCGGACCTCCACGTCGTGGTGACAGTAGCCGGCAATGAGTGCCCCGGCCTCCTTGGCGGCGTGGCAGGCCTGGTCGGCGAGGTGATGGAGGTGGTCCGAAGTGAGCTTCATGATTCTTGGTTGATCTGTGCGAGCACCTGTCTGGCGAGGCGTTCGCTGTAGCTGTGGATCTTCCAGTGCCCGGGGCTCCAGCCTTTGAGGAAGCGATGGAAGTCGGTCCAGGCAACCGGATAGAGGTCGCGCCACTCGGATTCGAGGGCATCGGCATCGACATCACTGCCGAGCTCAATGAGCGCGGTGCGCAGTTGTTTGAAATAGACGTCGAGGAGTCCGGGGGCGTGGCTTTCGCATTCATCCTCACCGAAGCAACTGCCGATGAAGTAGGCGACATCCTTCATGCCGCATCCCTTGCCGACATACTGGAAGTCGACGGCTGCGACGTCGTCCCCCTGCGGTGAGAAACAGAAGTTGGCCAGCTTGGCATCGCCATGGACCAGGGTCTGATGGGTGGCATGTCCGAGCATTGCATCCAGTGCTCCGGCAGCCTCCCACAGGACGGGATCCTCCGTGGCGAGCTGCTCCATCTCGTCGGGCCGTGTTTCCAAATGCCAATAGGTCCCGCGTGGCCATAGCCCGTCGGCAGGGCATCCCATGTAGGTGGCATGAAAGTGGGCCAGCCAGGCGAGGCAGGCGTGCAGTTCCTCCGTGCGGACGGTGGTCTTGCGCATCGGGAAACCTGACGCGTCGAGGTCTTCGAGAAGGAAGAGGATCTCGTCGCCGTGCTTGTCGATGGCGAGGCACTCGGGGAGTCGGCATTCGTCTCCCGCGCGCGCCGCGAACTGTTGATACCAGACCGATTCGATCTGGTACGATCGGAGTTTCCGCTGATGGGAGCGATCGGTATTCCATCCGCGTGGATGATCCGACGCTGCCGGCGGAGATATGTGCTTCACGATCAGGCTCTTTCGCGGGGTGCCATCCAGTTCGTAGCGCAACACCCGACCATACCCGCTCCACAGCCGCTGGACCATGCCGATCTCCCGGCAGCGGGTTGCCCCGGTTGCCTCGATGATCCGATTCTCCACCTCCAGTGCCATGCGGATGCGAGGCTGGGCGGAAACCGTCGATTGGTCCAGCACCTCGGCGGACTCATCGGTACCACCCTCTCGCTGCGTGGACTCGGCCAACTTCCGGGTGCTGCCTGCCGGAATCGCTTGGCAAGGTCGGCACGGACGTTCTAGATCCGCGCGCGATGCTTTCCCAGGAACCGATTGAATGGCCGGACGAGATCGAGGTGCTTGTCGACCGACTTGAGAAGGAGGCGGCCGAGCGGGATCTCAGCCGCGAGGAACGCGCGGTGATGGATGTCTATGAGACGGTCCCGGTGCTGGAGAGCGAGGACTGCCTGCACGAGTTCTGGCAGAGTGGGGTGGACCACCAGCGGGTGATCAATTCCTTCGACCTCGTGGGTGCGGCCACCTTGGTCGACCCGCTCAATGCCAGTCGCTGGTGTGAAACGCGTAGCGAGGATCGCAACGACTATACCGAGACCGAATCGGAATACCTCGCGACCATCGAGGAGGAACTCCCCGCCGGCATGGATGAACTCGTCGATCTTCTTCTCGAGTTCATCGAAGAAGAGCTCGGGTGAAAGTGCCTTCTTCCGCGCTCAGCGGGCAGATCGCATGGGCTCCTTCGATCCCGACCGCTTGGGTACGGTGGATCTCGTAGAAATCAGGGCTGCGGTGCCGGGTTGGACCATTTTCGCGCCTCCACATCCTTGAGATAGGCTTTTGCGAAGGCCTCACCGATCGCCATGGTGCCCTTCGCGTCGAAGTGGAGCAGGTAGGGGCGGTAGTGCGCTTGTTCGAGCATGCTGAATTTCCGCCCGTCGATGTCGACCATGGTCGCTCCCTTGACTGACTCCGAGACCTCGGCCTGCTGCTTGCGGATCAGTTCGTAGTTGGCGACCAGTTTCGGGTCTTTCGAATCGGTGTAGATTGTCTGGCTGCTGGAGATCCGTGAGAAATAGAAGCGCAGATCCTTGCCATAGGTCAGGCGGACATCGTTGATGAAGGCTTCAAGGTTCGCGGCGTAATCCTTCGCGCGGTCATGACTGAGATCGGCCTCGCCCTGGACCCAGAGCATGGCCTCGATCCGGTGCTCGTATTCTTTCAGTGCGGGATCGTTCTTCAGGGCCTCGAGTCCCTGGCCGATGACCTTCTGGAAGTTCCGATAGACCGACCCGTCACCCTCGGTCGTGGCATCACCTCCCGCCTTCCATTGCGAGTACAGGTTGGTGCCGCCGCGGGCGAACTTGATGATTGCGACCCGATCGTTCGAAACCTTCCCGTCGTAGTAAGATGCGACCTCTTTGCCGAAGGAGATCTCCGGACCCACGCCATCCTCCACGTGGGAGGCGCCGGGGCGGAGGGTGGTGTAGACCGGTTCGTGCATCGCACCGCCCTTGTGCGGGACGACCGCGTAGTAGAAGGGGATGTCCTCCTGCGGTTTCCGGAGCGAGGAAGGCAGGCTCTTTGAGGAGTCCTGTCCGACGGCGTTGGACTGCCCGCCGACAAGCACGATGTGAAGCACTCCCTTCGCTGCGGCGGAAGCGTTCGCGAGAGGAAGTAGCAGGGAAGCAAGTAGCAGGAGTTTTTTCATCGGGAGGATCGAAGCTCGCTGCGCCCGGGCGGCAAGACAAGGACCCGCTCGGCTTATTGGTTCACACGGTTGCACAGGCGTGCCGGCATTCATGTTGCATCGTGGCTGGAGCGTCCCGCTCCAGTCCGTTGCGGTGGCGTCCCGCCGCGGTCGTTCCCAATGCCGGAGATCGGCATTCCATGGGGGACGCTCCCGCTTGCTCATTTCCATGGTTGGCGCCGTGGTGTCCTCAATTGTGAGGCAACACGGTGACCGGCGTAGGTTCCCTATTCTGCTCGCTTGGCCGGAGGGTGGGTGGCTAGGCTTTTCTATGCGCTTGCTCATCGCACTGCTCCTACCGCTTCTGATCATCTCCTGTGACCGCACGCCGAACACTCCGGAGGCTGTGGCGGAGAAGGTCCTGGCCCGTCTGTCATCGAACGACATCGATGGTGCGGGCAAGCTCTTCGTGCGCGGTGAGAGTCAGGTCAGGTGGTTCAAGCGCTACTATGACGAGCAACCGATCGACCAATTGTTCAGTGGACCGGTCGGCAATGTGTTCATCAACGGCGATGAGGCGGTGGTCACCTACACGCCCGCGAAGACCCTCTTCAATGCATTTGGGAAAGAAGACCTGATGCTTCTCAAGAAGGAGGATGGCGAGTGGAAGGCGGACATCGAGGCCGCCGGTCGGTTCAAGAATGCAGTGAATGGCGGAGGGGTGAAAACGAGCCTGAGCCTGGTGGGTGACAGCATTGACGAGGTGACCCGGAAGCTGGGGCGCGCCCCGGCAAGCGTGCAGGAGATCGTCGACCATCTGGAGGTTGCGGGTGCCCAGTCGATGGTGCGCAATTTCACCCGCAACTACGACTATCACCCGGAGGGCAAGACCATCGATGGTGTGTCAGGTGTGATCTTCTACTCGAAGAGACCCTACCGCTACGGGATGCATCTTGGCGCGACCAAGGACCGCCTGTTCTTGAGCGGCGACGGTCAGGTGGTGATCGATGAGAAGATCTCCTTGTTTTAGGACGAAGTAAGGCTTTCTTGACCGGCCGCGGCGGCAAGCGGTAGGGGCGAGCCCACCGGTCCGCCCGATAGATTCCCGTTGCCATGGCTGTATGCGGGAATTCAGTCACCCATCCATTCCCCGCCGTCGACAAGCATGCTCATTCTCAGATTCCTCGTTGCCATCACGCTTGTCGTGCTTCCGGCGCTCGGCGGCAGCATTCATGTCAGTTCACTGACTGAACTGAATGAAGCCATCTCGAAGAGTGGCAACACCATCCGGATGAAGCCGGGCCGCTACGACCTGGAGCAGCTGCCACGGAAAGAGCGCAAACTCGAATTCTCCGGTTCGGACAACACGGTGGATCTGAGCGGTGTTTACGTCAATGTGACGGTCGGGCTTGTCGATCGCTCCTACATCGAAGTCACGGGAAACGACAACACGATCATCGGCGGGGAGTTCGAGGATACCTACAGGAATGGCGTCACCTTTGTTGAGGATTTCAGCGCCTACAACAAGGACCGCAGGAACCTTGCGGCCGGGCTTCGGGGTGAGGCCGTCATGGATGTGGATGGTGACGGAAATCTGGTCAAAGGGCTCAAGCTGACGGTGAGGGGATCCTGGCCCTACGGCTATGGCAGCTTCTTCGGGATCGGTGCGCCGAGCACCTTCGGGCTGAACAAGCGGTGTGGGATCCTGATCCGAGGCGTGGGCAACACCCTGGATGGCATCGAGCTGCAGCAGCGAGCCTTCGGTCACGGCATCTACATGCAGGGCAAGGCGGACAAGACTGTCATCAAGAACTGCCACGTGGAAGGGCGGGTTCGAAAGACCGGGGATCTCTACGAGGAAACGGACCCTGAAGATCTGCCGAAACGAGCCGGCTATCGATTCCCGAACCGGGACGACTTCAGGATCCAATCCCCCGGAAGTTATCCGATTCCCAAGGACCGGGTGCATTCCCTCTGCGAGGATGGCATCCGCATGTACAACATCCGCGGCAGCATCACGGTGGAGAACTGCACCGTCACGAAGATGCGCGGGGGCATCCGGCTCTATCTGGGCGGCCCCGCGACGGTCAAGGACTGCACGGTGACCTTCTGCGAGTACACCGGCTACAACCTGCCGAGCAAAGGGCAGGTGGAGAACTCTTCGGGCGACTTTGCCTTCGGTCCTTTGACCGACTACCGGGGAGGTCGCGGAGGCAGCCGAGCCGAGTGGACCATTCTTCCCTCCCCTCGTGCGTCGGGCAGCCACAACATCATGGATATCCTCGGCAACAAGCACCACATCACGCTGAATCGGGGGAGGGGACCAATCGTCCGTGACGAGGAGCGGGCCATTGTCATCACGGGCGATGATTCGACTATCATCAACCACACCGAATACAAGGTGGTGCTGGAAGAGGGGGCGAGTGGGAATCAGGTGACCAGTTACGGGCCGGTCAGTGGTGACCTTGGAAAGAACACGGTCAAGAAGCTGGATTCCCCCGGACCGTAGATCGGATTCAGGGAGGGCATTCGTCCTGTCTCCCGGATCGTGGAGCGTCACTCCGCGATGGTGACGCCTCTCTGAAAGCATCGTTTGACAATCCTGCACCCACCCCGATCCTAGTCCGGTCGTTCAGCAGGGAGAAACCCGCTGCACTCCGATGACCGCCTTCCGTCAAAATCTCAAGCCGCACACGATGATCCCATGGGTCCTCGCCCTGCTCGCTGTGTTCGGATGGAATCTTGTTGCCCAGCAGCAAGTCCCGCTGAGGAAGTCGGCTCCCCTGAATGGTGGCAGCGTGACGCAGCTCGCCAGTGAAGCGGCCCCCACGTGCGCGCCCGGTGATCTCCAACTCGGTCTGGGCGGTGGATCCTTCGATGGCATCCGCCTCAGGCAGCCGGATGCCCGGCGTCTCGCCATTGCACCCAGTCGGGAAATTCTCGGCGAGACCCGCCGCGATGCCGCCGTCCAGGGCCGGGCACCGCCGCTGCCTGCCGGTTGCTGAACCGCTTTCCCGCGCCGTCCGTCGCTCGCCTAACACAGGTTGGAGTGCCGCTTGCTCCACCGGGAATCCAGCGCATCCCCGAGCTTCCTCCCGATGACGAGGAAGCCTTCGCCTGTCCTTGTGGCGGGCTCCTGCCGTTTTACGGCTCCCTGAATCCAACAACTTCTATTTTTCCCCGGCGGGGTGCAGCTCCGCCACCACTTATTTCGATCCATGATCACCTGGTCCATTCCATCCATCTTCGGCAGCAAGAACGAGCGTGAGCTTCACCGCATCCGCCCGATCGTCGGCCGCATCAACGACATCGAAGCCAAGCTCCAGAGCGAGCCGTCTGAGAAGCTCCGTGAGCTCACCGACAAATGGCGGGAGCATCTCGCCCGCTACCATCCTCTCGACCTTGCACCGAAGTCCGCCATCGACCGCATGGACGAGGCCGGGCTGAAGCAATGCGCCGAGAGTCTGCAGACCCGCTTCAGTATCCTACGCAAGGAGTTCGCCTCGCTGCCCGCGGAAATTGCGGCCACGCCCGAAGCCATCGAGCAGGCCAAGGCGGCCTTCCACCACATCGAGGATCGCTTCGCCAAGGCGCGTGCCAAGTATCTCCTCCAGATCCTCCCGGAAGCCTACGCGGTGGTGAAGAACGCCGCCCGCCGGCTATGCGGTAGCGAAGTCCTCGTCAGCGGTCAGCCGTTGAAATGGGACATGGTCCACTTCGACGTCCAGCTCATCGGCGGCATCGCCCTGCATCGCGGGCTCATCGCCGAAATGCAGACGGGTGAGGGCAAGACCCTCGTCGCCACGCTGCCCGTTTACCTCAATGCCCTCACCGGCCTCGGCGTCCATGTCGTCACCGTCAATGACTACCTCGCCAGGCGCGACTCCGAATGGATGGGCGCACTCTATCAGTCGCTCGGGCTCAGCGTGGGCTGCCTGCAGAATCAGATGCCGCCCGCGGAACGCCGCCGCACCTATGCCTGTGACATCACCTACGGAACCAACTCCGAGTTCGGCTTCGACTACCTGCGCGACAACGGCATGGCGCAGAGCCACGCCGAGCAGGTCCAGCGCGGCCACTACCTCGCCATCCTCGACGAGGTGGATTCCATCCTCATCGACGACGCCCGCACGCCATTGATCATCAGCGGCCCTGCGGAGCAATCCGCCCAGCCACTTCTCGCGCTCAAGCCCGGCGTCGAGAAACTCGTCAAACGCCAGACCGCGCTGTGCAACCAGCTCGCCGCCGAGGTCGAACAGCAACTCAAGGCCGGCGACGAAGCGGCTGCCGGTCTCGCGCTGCTGAAGCTGAAGCTCGGCCAGCCGCGCCACCGTCGCTTCCTGCGTTTTCTCGAGAGCCCTGAACTCCGCCGGCTCCTTGAGAAAACCGAGCTCCGTTACCAGCGGCAGTCCTTCCAGCGGAACATCCATGGGGTGAAGGAAGAGCTGTATTTCTGTGTCGATGAGAAGCGCCGCGATGCCGACCTGATGGAGAAGGGTCGACTCTTCCTCGCCCCGGAGGAGCCCGACACCTTCACGCTCCCCGACATCGCCGGGCGGCTCGCCGCCATCGATGCCGATCCGGCCCTCAGCCGCGATCAACGGGCCGCGGCCCGGCAGACCCTGCATGAGGAACACGGTGACCGTGCCGCCGCGATCCATGGCATCTCGCAGCTGCTTGCCGCCTACTGCCTTCACGAGCGCGACGTCCACTACGTCGTCCGTGGTGGCAAGGTGACGATCATCGACGAGAGCACCGGTCGTGAGATGCCGGGCCGCCGCTGGTCGGATGGGCTGCATCAGGCGGTCGAGGCGAAGGAGGGCGTCGAGATCGAGGAAGAGACCAAGACCTATGCCTCCATCACCATTCAGAACTATTTTCGCCTCTACGAAAAGCTGGCCGGCATGACGGGCACGGCGGAAACGGCGGCTGCGGAGTTCCACGACATCTACCGCCTCGATGTCCTGCCCATCCCGACCCATGCGCCGAACCTCCGGATCGATCGCAATGACCAGCTTTTCAAGACGCGCCGCGACAAGTACCAAGCGGTCATTCGCAGCATCGATGCCGCCCATCAGATCGGCCAACCCGTCCTTGTCGGCACCGCTTCGGTCGAAGCCTCGGAGACGCTCTCGCGCATGCTCAAGCTCGCGCGGATCCCCCACGCGGTGCTCAACGCCAAACACCACGAACAGGAAGCTGGCATCATCGCGCGGGCCGGCGAACGCGGTGCCGTCACGGTATCGACCAACATGGCAGGCCGCGGCACCGACATCAAACTCGGCGAGGGCGTGGCCGAACTCGGCGGGCTTCTGGTCATCGGCACCGAACGCCACGCCTCGCGCCGGGTCGACCGCCAGCTGCGCGGTCGGTGCTCACGCCAGGGTGATCCGGGTGCCTCACAATTCTTCATTTCTCTCGAGGACGACCTCATGCGCACCCACGGCGATCCCGCGCAGATGGCGGCGCTCATCGAGCAGGCCAAGCGCGGCGGCGCGAAGGCCCCGTCACTCGGGAAACTCGTCGAAGCCGCGCAAACCCAGCTCGAGCAACGCGATGCCAAAGGCCGCAAGCAGGTGCTCGACTTCGATGACGTCATGAATCTCCAGCGTGAGATCGTCTATGATTTCCGGAGTGACGTGCTCACCACCGAAGGCATCCACGGGCTCGCCCTGCAGACCATCGAGGAAAGTGTCGCGAGAAGCGCCCATGCCATCGTGGCCGACGGAGATTCGGTCATCGAGTGGGCAGGCGATACCTTCCTGCTAGAGACCGACGAGCTCAGCGGGCTCGCCCCGCAGGAACTCATTCCGGAGATCTCGCGGCGGGTTCGCCGCAGCCATGAGCAACGCCTTGCCGACGTGCCTCCGGAATTCCTTGAAGCGGACGAGCGGCGCGCGCTGTTGTTTGCGATCGACCATGGCTGGCAGGAGCACCTCGCCGACATGGAGGAACTTCGCGAAGGTGTGTTCCTGCGCAGCCAGGGCCAGAAGGATCCCCTGGTGGAATACAAGAACGAGGCCTTCGGCTACTTCAACGCGCTGATGGACCGGATCAAGAACGAGGCCAGCTTGAACCTCTTCCACCTCGCTGCCAGCGTGGAAGCCATGAGGGCATCGAAGCAAGTCACCCCGCCTTCAGCGACGAGGATGCGATCTTGATCGGGCGCTGTGACGGGACATGGCACGACATCGCCTTCCACCCGCAGTGGAAGGCGGTCGCTCCAAGGTGGTGAAGTGGAATCGGTTCAGGCCTGGCCTGCCTTGGCCAGCACCGCAGCGAAGGCGTCGTCATCGAGCGCCCGCATGGTCTGGGTTTTGACGAACCCGGTTGCATTCAGGTCCAGCATCAGCGCGTCGGCGGTCATCTCGTCGGGCGCATCGAAGGAGATGAGTCCGTCGTAGGGGCCGGTCGTCCAATAGAGCGCATTGATCGTCACGCCGGCTGCTTCGGCGCTGGCGCGGAAGGTGGCGACCCTTGCAGGGCTGTCCTTGATCGAGGCGAATCCCTTCTCGGTGAAGGTGAGGAGTGCAATGTATCGTTTCATGGAGTTGCCGGGGTTTCAGTTTCCCGACCACTATCCGTCTCCGCCATCCGGACGACAATCCACGCGGAGTTTGAGGGTCAACAATCGCAAGATCGGCGGAGTTCCGGCGCCGTCAGGCTGGCTCGTCATCCCCGGGTGGGACACAAAGAACCCCCGGACGAGATGCGCGTCGTCCGAGGGCTTTTTCGAAATGGCAGCCAGGCGACTGCCATGAATTTCAGGCGGGTCAGAACCTCCAGACCAGGTCGGCGGTGAAGCGATCTTCGATGATGCCCGTTTCCTCGTCGGTGAGTGGGAACTCGTAGGCGAAGCCAAGATCGACGCTTTCGGTGATGCGCGAGCGGAAGCCCACTGCGGCGGTCACCAAGTCACGGTTCTGCGAGGCATTGGCCGCACCGAAGTTCAGCAGGTCATTGCCCTCGAAAGTGGCCACCACCGGCACCGCGCCGCCTGCTTGGGAGAAGAAGCTCGCCCGACCGTTTCCGGCTTCCAGCACGTGGTGCCAGTTGAGTTCGACCAGTGGGATGAACCATGGCACCACCTCGTAGCTCACGTGCGTGCTGACGAAGGTGTTGGTCGACATCTGGCCGTCGAAGGGCAGCCGGATCCCTGCGCCACCCGCGAACTGCCAGCGGTCCCACATCTTCAGACCGGAGACGATCAGGTTGACCGCGCCATCACCTTCCCCTTGGAATACATCCTGGTTGCCCGTGGGGAATTCAAAGGTCGCGGAGCCGCTGAGCACGAACTCATTCACCGGATCGAGGATGAAGGCATACTTCAATCCCCCGGCCAGGTTGGCAAAACCCTCCTGCGCCGACCACAGGCCCGGAGTGTCCGGGCGGAAACGCACGTATCCATCCTTGGTGGCCACCAGCGAGAGCCGGTCGGTCAGCGCCCACTCGAGTTGCAGGGCGTAGATCTCCACGTGCCCTCCCATCGCCAGCGGCCCCAGTGTGGTGTCCGCGAAGTCGGGCAGGCGGTGATACATGAAGATCGGGTGCACGTTCGACTGCGGCAGGGCGTTGTCGAACAGGGTCGGGTTCGTGATCGGTCGACGCGTGTTCTCGAAGGCGGTCGTCGTGGTGGCGATCGTGGCTGGCTCGAGGGCCACCGTGCCCGCCAGGGCTGAAACGGCGCAGGCACTGAAAAGACCGGCGGTTTTCGCGACAATGGATGTTCTGTTCATGGTTTGGTTGGTTGGAAAGGAGGCCCGGGATTCCCGAACCACATTCCAATTACCCCCCATTCGAAACCGCGCCACTAAAAAGCGAAAAAAAGTGCATGTATTGTAAGGCGTGTAACATGACTCGTGTAAATGTCAGCTGGTTCATGTGATTCCCTCTGATCCGGGGGGCGCCGTGGTGGTCCGCCGGGTGGTCCGGTCATTGGAGCACCACCATGCAGGAGCCGAACCAGAGGCACAGGCAGAGGATGACCTGTCCGAGGAAGTAGCCGATGGACGTGAGGACCAGGGTGCGGCCGCGGTAGCGGATTCGGAAGACCCGGACGAAGAAAACGAGACAGGTGATGATGGCGATCAGGCCGATCGGCAGCATCCACAGCATCTCCGCACCGTAGTTCCTGCTCCCGAAGATCATCGACATCACGAGGGTGCCGATGGTGGTGATGGCGGGTGGGATCGCCAGAGTCGTCCATAGTGATTTCCGCGGGATCTCCGGGGGAGGGGCGGGGATTTCAGGAGCTTCGTTCATGGGAAGGGTGAAGCTTCAGCTTGCCCGGGATGGCAGGCGGGGAACAGGAGTTTTCCGCGCATGGCGACCGTGACGGAGGCGAGGCCGATCAGGATTTCTAGGAATCTTGAAGCGCTTGGCGAAGCTCCTCATACACCGCAATCGCCCCTTCCGCCTGACACCACCGGCGGATGATCTCGAACTGGACTCGCTGGGACTGACGTCGGCACACCAAGACGGCTTGATCAAAGTTGGCGCGGGATTTCCAGTGGATGTAGCCGGCGAGCCGGTCCTTGACGCAGTCTGTTGGGGACAGCAGTTGAAGGGCACGACCATGGACCTCGAGTTCGTCGGGTACCACAGGGAACTCCTCACCGATCTCCACGGGGCCGGGAGGGAACTCAAGGAACAGGTGCCGGCATTCCGGATGCTTGAAGTAGCGGGACTTGCTCGGAACGAATCCGAGTGAACTCAGAACCCCCTTCAACGCCTCGAAATCGAATGAATCTGCGATCAGATCGAGATCACCAGACCGGTAGAGACCCTCGGTGTAGATGGCGACGACTGCACCGCCTACCAGTACTGAACGGATCTCGGCCCCTTCGAGATGCCAAGCCACGTAGTGCCATAGTTCGGCTTCGCTGCATTGCTTCCAGTCGGGTGGCTCCATGATCTTATGACTTGATTATTGGGTCAAATGACCTTTATTTCGGGTCATGTCTATCTCGGTGCTGGCAGATCTTTTCGGGAGTCGGGCGAGTGAGGCGGTGCTGTTGCATCTTCATCACCATGGCGAAACCTATGGTCGTGCCGCATCGAAGGATTTTGGCGTTTCACTGGATTCCGTCCAGCGACAACTCGATCGCTTCGAGCGTACCGGGGTGATGGTCTGTCGTCGGCAGGGCCGAACCTTGTTGTACACGTGGAACCCGAAGTCCCGGATATCCAAACGGGTGCAGGATCTTGTCGCCGTGGCCTATGAAGGTCTCGGCATCAAAGCGAAGGAATCCGTTTTTGCCGAACGGCGCCAACCGCGAGCCAAGGACAAACCTGTCATCCGTGATTGAGCGTTGCCCGGAAGGGAGGACTGCCGTCCCCCTGAATGGTTTGATGAGCCTTCCACCTCTTTGGAGTGCGGTGGCCTGACACCGCTTTGGGAGTCGCCCTTGGCTCACGCCCGTGATCACGAGGGGATCGCTTCACGGGGAAGTGCCGTCAGTGGATGCTCGTCGGAATCTCCCGCGATGAAATGGAAGCCGCGAAAGGACGCGAAAGGGCGCGAATGAACAGGGAGCCGGGGAGTCGATGGCGGTGCTCCCGTTTGCTCACGCCCTTCGGCGCGAGGCTGCTCCTGTCGCGCCGCTGCGGCTCACGGTGTTGTCACCGCCACCATCACGCCACGGACGACGCGGCCGGCGAGGGTCCCATGCTTCGAAGGAGGTCGAGCAACGAAGCACCGTAGGCTTTGTCGGACACATGGCCATGGCCTCCTTTGCTCCGGGTCAGCGACTGGATCCGGGGATGGGCGTTGGCCGGGCACATGACATGCGGGAATCCCTCGAAGATCGGCAGGTCGTTGAGGAAGTCGCCGACCGCCAGAGCCTCGTCCAGCTCCACCTTCAAGTGGGCGCTCAGCAGGTGAATCCCGTCCAGCTTGTGAATCCCCGGCAGGATGTCGATGTAGCGGTCCGATCGAAGGAACTGCAGCGGTTCGAGGATCCGGGGCTCCAGCTGCGTCCGCGCGAGGGTTTCGATGGCCGCCAGAAATTCCTCACCATCGAGCGTGTCCGGAACCGCGATGGATAGATTGCCCACCTTGTCGAGCGCCGGCAACGGGCACTGGTAGCGTTTTTCCAGACGGGCCTGACCTTGATCGCGGTACCAGTCGAAGAGCCGATGGATGTTTTCCACCTGGCGGTAGCGGGCATGCAGCTCGTCGAGGTCACATCGGGACGCCAGCTCCGCGCAATCGACGTAGTCTCCGCTTTCACGGTCGAAGAGCACGCAGGCATGCTCAAGCAGGACGTAGCGAGCCTTGCGGGTCGGCAGGTGGGCGGCAATCTCCTCGACCAGATTCCACGGACGGCCGCTGTTGAGGATGAAGTGCTCCACCGGGGAGGCGTCCACCGCAGCATTGATCTCGGCAAGCATCTCCGCCTGGGCGGGCGAGGGGGGCTCACCGGGAGTCACGCTGAAATGCTCGCCATCGGCCGGGTTCAGGCAGCCGTCGATGTCCTGAAAAATGATTCTGGGTTTCGTCCGCCGCACGGCGGAGCGAGTGACACACCGGCCGACCGATGTAAATGACCACGTTCGTGGTGAACGCAGTAAGGAGCGCGGCTTTCCAAGCCGCTTCGTGAGACCACCGGCTTGCGTGGGAGAGCCCATGTCCGCATCCTGTGGCGGTGAAGAATCTCCGTGAACGCCTGCTCGATCTCCCTGCCCCGGAACCGGACCGGGTCATGCCTGCGACCTTCTATGCCGAACAAGGTTTCGGGGAGAAGGAAGCAGTCGGCCTGATCGAGCAATGGATGGACCTCGAACTCGAGGAGGAGGAAGAGGAGGTCACCGACGCCGCACTCATGCACGCCTGGAGCATCCTCGCGTATTTCGGAGGGAAAGAAGGGCGCGAATTCATCATCGAGGAACTTCGGGTGGCATGCCGCGTCGATGACGAATTCTTCATGGTGCGGTTTGCCGACCTCATGATTGCCGCTGGCCCGGAGGTGGTCCCCGAACTCATCGCCGAACTGAAGGAAGCCCGGGACCACGAAGCCATCCTTCTCGAATTCGCCAGCGCCCTGACTGAGTTTGCCCGACAGGGCATCGAGCGGGATGCGGCGCTTGGGGCGCAGGTCGAGGTGCTACGGGGAGATCCCTCTCACCGGCTCCTGAAAGGACTCATCATCGCCGGTCTCATCGAGCTCAAGCAGGACCGCTACCTTCCGGAAATCCGGCAGGCCTTCGAGCAGAACCTCGTCGATGTCTCGATCAACGGTGATCTGGAAGACGTGGAGATCGCGCTCGGCGCGCGTGCCGAACGCTCCAGCCCGGCGCCGAATTGGGTCGAGCTTGAAGCCGAGCTTGCCAAAGAGGCACTGGTTCAGCGTCTCGGACCCCTTCCGCAGGAAGGCGACGATGCGGGCATCATTCGCTACTTCCTCGGGCTTTACGGTGGGCCGCCCAGCGTGAAAGGCCTCGCCGAATTCGATGGCTTGATGCTTGGCACTATCCTAGCCCCTGAAATGGTCCCGCCCTCACGCTGGCTGCCTTCAATCTGGGATCCCGAGAACCTCGCCCACGATCCGGCGTGGCGCGATGCGGAAGAAGCCCAGCTCTTTCTCGACGCCGTGCAGAACTGGCACAACGGCATCATCCGCCGACTTGATGAGGGGAATTACGTTCCGCCCATCGAACCGCGGTCCGATCCCCGCGTCCCGACGGAGGAGGAAGTCGAATGGGGTCGGGGCATCCTTTCCAGCATCATGAGTTGGCACAGCTCCCTCACGGATCGCTCGGAAGGTCATCAAGCCCTGATGGCCTGTGCCTTCCATCTCATTCAGCCGGGCGACGACACCCCCAGGGAGGAATTGATCCAGGTCAATCATGTCGTCCGGGCAGCGCACATGCTGCGCGATGCACTCCAGTCCGGCGGGGACTTTCCTTCATCCGCCGCGGGCTCCGGCGGCTACGGCTACAGCACCGCGGAGACCTACGAACGGGAAGCTCCCAAGATCGGTCGCAACGACCCCTGCCCCTGTGGGAGCGGCCTGAAATACAAGCGCTGCTGCATGAATTGAGCCCGATGAACTTCGGAGCGCGGCTTTTCAAGCCGCTTGGTTCTGAGGGCAGAGGCAGGGGTTTCTGGGAACAGGACTTCCTGCTTCCGGGTTGCGAAGATGAGGCTACCTTGAATTTGCTCCCATGACCGACGTCTTCACCCCAACGAAACGCAGCGAGGTGATGTCGCGGATCCGTGGCCGCGACACGAAGCCGGAACGGGTCGTTCGTTCGATGCTCCATCGGCTCGGCTACCGCTTCACTGTCAACGGCCCGCGGAATCGTCAATTTCCTCACATCAGGTGATCTGGTCGCGGAGCGGTCGCAGTGGATGCATGGTAGGGTAGCCCCAAGGGCGAATATCGGGAACTCCTGACTGGATTCAAAATGGTTGTGCCACAAATCACGGACCGACCTTCGGGACATGACTCCTGAGAATGGCCTCACCACAGTCAAAACTTGACTTGCATCAGAGTGATGCAATAAGATGCGTCATGCCTCAGAAACCTACGACGACTCCCTCAGGCGCGACTGAATCTACCCGCATTACCGTCACCCTCCCGCGGGAGGATTACGAGCAGGTTTGCCGGATCGCACAGTCGAAACGGGTGTCCGCCTCCTGGGTGGTGCGAGACGCCGTCACGGAATACCTCCAGCTTGATATTCCTCTTCTCGGACGTGTCGAGAGTTCAACTTCAAGTAACTCTGACCAAAGATGACGCGGGTTCGCAACTGTCATCTTTTGAGAGAGTTTTCTCCGGCTCTGCCCGCCTCAACGTCCGGTTTTGCTTCGGCGCGATTTTTCTCAACCACGACCGTAATTCATTATGAAAGATAACATTTCAACCGACCGACAACTGTCGATGATCGACTTGTTCGCAGGTTGTGGGGGATTATCCCTAGGATTCGAACTCGAGGGATTCACGCCCCTACTGTTCAGTGAAATCAACTTAAACGCCGCCCAGACCTACATGATGAACCGGCCGAAAGATAATGTAGTTCCTGTTGGTGATGTTTACTCCCTAACGAACGACAACCTCCGCTTGCTTCGCGAAATGTGGAGGCTGAAGGGCATCAGTGAAATCGATGTCGTTTGCGGCGGCCCTCCGTGTCAGGGGTATAGCGGGATAGGTCACCGGCGATCATTTGATGTTGAGAAAGATGCCATTCCCTCGAACCAGCTCTTTAGTGAGATGGTTCGGGTGGTCAGCTTTCTGCAGCCGAGGGCCTTTCTCTTCGAGAACGTCAAGGGTTTGTTATCTGGGCGCTGGACCAAGAATGGCAAAAAGGGCGAGATCTTTCGCGATGTCCTGTCTGCATTCCAGTCCATACCTGAATATAGCGTCGGTTGGGACTTGTTGCATGCCAAAGACTATGGAGTGCCGCAGAATCGGCCACGGGTGGTCATTGTCGGCTATAGGCAAGACGTGCTAGCCGAACGAGCCAACCCCCTGCTGAATGGCTTCAGTGAAGATCCCTCTCCTTATCTCGGCAGGGGGGATGCCAGAGACCTTGGTTACATTCCCGTGGGCAACGTGAAGGCTCCCACTCTATCGGAATTGCTCGGAGACCTCATAGATCCTTCCTACCGCGAAAAAGGGATTACTAAAAGGTATCCCCACGCCGCCCAGAACCAATTCCAACGCTGGTTAAGAAAGAGTCCGGAAGGAAAAGTTGCGGGTAAGGGGGCCCCGCTTACGGAACACGAGTATAGTAAGCACTCTCCCGCTGTGATGAGCAAGTTCGCGCACATGATTAAGAATGACGGAGAAATTCCGGAGTCTATGAGGACCAAGAAGTTTGCCCAGCGTGTCTTGCCCGAGATCTGGAACAGAAGCGGGCCGAACATTACTGCGACCTCCTTGCCCGACGACTACGTTCATTTTGCTCAGCCCCGTGTGCCCAGTGTCCGGGAGTGGGCACGAATCCAGACGTTTCCCGACTGGTATCAGTTTGCCGGACCAAGGACGACGGGTGGGCGTCGGCGGGCTGGAGATCCGGACGCGGGCTTATGGGACCGGGAAGTTCCGAAGTACACGCAAATTGGAAATGCGGTTCCGGTCTTCCTTGCCCAACACATTGCAAAACACATGAAATCGATTCTCTCCGGTTCCAATGAATTCACGGCCGCTAGACAAGAGTGAGTCCTCGCGGCTCCGAGATATCAATGAGGCTGGACTTGAGAGTGCCTTGCTCTTCGTGACCGAGACTGGACTTCAAAAGAACATTCTGGATGCGACCGCTCCACACCGGGAGCTGTTCCGTGACAACGGCTTTCACTGCTACGACACGCAAGGGCAGGGGGAAGCAAACAAAGTCACTCGCGACGCAGTGATCTTCGATCACGGCCAGAAGGTTGGGATCCCGATTTTCCTCTACCGACCGAAGACTAAGAAGGGAGACCCTAGGTTTTGGTTGTCGCGGTTGAGGCGCTTTGTTGATCCGGGCGATGTATTAGCGGTGTTCTTCCATGATGGAGTCCCTCACTTCGCCAACCTGACGAAGGACGATGAGGTTAACTTGGAAGCTCCGGAGACCGACTGGGACAGGTTGCTTGAATCCCTACGACTGAATTACGAAGCTGTTGGCATAGAGCTGCTCGGCAAGCTGCGGGATCTTGCCGCCTCTGGTCCGATTCCAGCGGATGGCACCGGCGATACTTCAATTGGACGGACGATCGAGACAGCGCTCGGAATCCAGATCAATTCCAGCCAGTCGCCTGACTACAAGGGCATCGAACTAAAGTCCAAGCGGTCCCGTTCGAAGACCAGAAACGGTCTATTCGCGAAAGTCCCAGATTGGCGCATTAGCGATGTCGGGGATTTTCGTGAGATGCTTGAACGGTTTGGGTATCCATCGCCAGACGGCTTGAGACTCTACTGCACGGTTTCGTCAAAATCTCCGAATTCTCAGGGCCTGTTACTTAGGGTGGACGAGGACGCGGAGGTGCTTCATGAGCTAGCAAGATCCAGCGCTGGGGACAAAGCCGTCTGTGCCTGGAGACTGTCAACCCTTCACGTCAAGCTCCAGGAGAAGCACCGGGAGACATTCTGGATCCGTGCGGACGAGCTGAAGGTAGGGGCGCAGCCGTGTTTCCAACTAACCGAAGTGACACATACGAAGCGTCCTTCGAACATTCAGTTCGACCGGTTGCTTTCAGAGGGAAGTGTCACTGTCGATCACATGATCAAGATGCTTCCGACCAGAGTGCATGAGCGAGGTCCACAGTTCAAGGTAGCGCGAGGTGAGCTTCACGAGCTGTTCCTCGGCGCCCCAAAGATTTACGATTTGACCTAGAGATCTGTTAGCAATCGAATCGATGGGTGCTCGCTGGTGGAAGGAATCCGCTGGCAGTGTTGGCGGTCTAACAAAAATTACCCAATTTGTTCTGGATCGATGCCTTGCCAGCTTTCCGTACTGTGGCGTGATCACCTATCATCTGTTCTCGGCCAAAGCATTAGCTGCGACTTGGAATATCTAGGCGATGAGCAGTTTGCCGGTCGGCAGCAATCAGGGATGTATGACAGCAAGATCAATAGCCCATACCCATCACCTGCTAACTTGATCTAGAATTCTTGAATATGGTGTATTTCCTCTGTGCAGCGTGGCGGTCAAAACGGATGACCTCGATTTCCTTTAGCGGAAACCGCTTGAAGGATTTCCGGATGGGACGCTTCTGCAAGAAGTTCTCGTTTGCAGGTTGTCTCAGACAATAGTCCCTGTTGGACCGTCCCAATTTTGTCTTTAAACCTGAAAGACTTGCCGTGTTTGTAGGCGATTTTTTTTGGCGCGGCTTCCCCGTTGCTACAGCGCTACCTCGACGAGAAGCGAGTTATGGCAAGAGAATGTGTAAGCCATTCAGAGAAGGGGCTGCTTAGTAGTAGCGCAGTTGGGAGGGCGTGGATCGAAGGTTGCCAGAGTTTAGGAGCGCTCGTTGCCGCAATGCCCTGAAGCATTTGCAGTTGTCCGTCGAATCGAACGAATGTTAGTTGCGTGCCATGAGCGACTATCCTAGTGCTCATACCACGAAATCTGAGCAGAAGGAATCTATCTGGTGTCTAGGGATTGTAGCAAAGGGCGAGAATTGCTCTTCAATTGCCTTGCTAGACGGTGGAATAGATGATTGCCTAGTTCTGATCTAATTTGCACAGCTTGATGTGGGAGAATCTAGGATTCAGGGAAAGTCCATATAATACAAATCCCCTGTTTGTTCGCGAAGAGGATGTTGACCTCCTCGTTGGCAGAGACAACGAAGTAGCTTCTCTCTGCACGATCCTTGACAAAGGAGCTGAAGGTGTTGTGGTTATCTCTGGCTCGCCCGGTGTCGGAAAGACGAGCTTTTTGAACGTCCAGCAGTTTTTGCTCGAATCTGAGCGTGCGCTTTTCGGCCCTAAGCTGATGGCTGCCCGCAAGCTCTTGCCGGTAGCCCCTGGGGCAACCGCCCTTGAATTGGCTTTTGGCGCACTCGACAGCTTGTTCAGATCCGTCGATGCGTATTGTATTTCAGCAAGTCGCAAATTGCCCTCCCAGACCAAAAAGATCGGTAAGTGGTTAACTCAACGAGGTGGCGGAAGCGTGAATGTCGGCCTAACCATTGCAGGCTTTGGGGGCAGCTTGGGGAGAAGCGTAGACCTCCCTCCTGTGAAGGACGCAGGCGCAGGGGTGATTGCAGATGCTTTCGAGGCAATCGTTGCTGACGTCTCAAATGAACTTGGGTTTGATGGCGCGATCGTTGTGTTTGACAATCTAGAAAACCTCAAGCCCTCTGAGCTTCAGAGCGTTCTTATATTCTTTAGGGATACTTTCTTTGCGCTAAGCGGCATTTGGTGGATCTTGATCGGTCAGGCGGGGCTCGCAAGGTTAATTCAGACGCTTGATCCGAGAGTATTTGAGAGGATCGAAGGTTCGGGAATAGACATTCTGCCGGTTCCAATGGAGGAGATGGACACCGCTATAGCGAAACGAGTGAGTCGCTTTCATTCCGCTGCTGCTGAGGGCAAGGCCCCGCTCCCGATGGAGGTGCATAGGCTGCTGTATGATGCATCTGGCGGAGAAATGAGATTCGTTTTCAAGTATAGTGATACAGTTTGCACAAAGTTTGTTGAACGGATGCGGATCGAAGCAATAAAGCGCTTAGCAAGCGAGGGAAAGGGAACAACCCGAGAAATGCTCGCAGAAGAGCTCAATAACTCCATCGGTACTGATCTGGTCGAGAATCAGATTGATCAAGATATGGCGTTCAAGATCCTTGGCGATGTCGCGGAGTTGGAGGTCCAAGGGTTCCGCCTTGAGGATCAGCTCATTCGCCTGCTAGAAGCGGTGGGGAAGTGCGGCGAAATCTTGCCGGCGGACTACGAACGTGTCGGAGCGGAATCTGCTGATTGGCTAGAGGCGAAGCTCTCCGACTTGAGCAGAAGGAACTTGGTATTCTGTAAGGAGCCTGAACAGGAAGGAGGTTCTATCAGATTCTCGTTGCGCGGTGTTGTGAAGATTGCCTTTCAGCTCTCACGATTGGGCAATTGTTCCGCATAAGAGATCCAGTTAGACCAGTAATCCGCGCACCATCTCAGTTTATACCCGCTTTCTGGTTGCACTTGGCATGCTCAACTTGTCCATTGGCCACGACCGATCTCCCTCCGTGCGCCCGAGCGACCTTGTGGCCGGCGTGAAATTCCTTGTAAGCTACCTCTTCGCCGCACCGAGCACAGATCTTTTCTTTCGAGCGGGCCCAAATTAGACAGCGCTGGAACTCCGAAAACGAACTTGAATCGATTTCCGCGATTACGTCATTGATAACGTTTGTGAACACTTCAATGCGACTTGCTCGCTTCTTTTCAGAGTTCACTTGGCCACCCAAGAATGTCGTCGCGTAGTCCTTAACCTCTTCCGCATATGTATCCTCGCCTTCCCCCTCACCACGGACCATGGCGATGTAAAGCTGAACTTGTCGCCTAAACTCACGTATTGTATCCCGTAGCTCTGCTCCGTCTTTCTTTAATTGCGCTTGTGTAATGAGCCCCCTTCTTTTGAGCGCGCCGACGAGGGCGTAGAGGTCATTTTCTGCGTTTTTCGGAAAATTCAGATCTTGAATCTTCTGTCCTTCACAAAGTTCCCAGATTTGCTCGAAGGCCTTTCGCAAGAACTTGATCGCGTCATCGAGTGCCTTCTGAGCATCCTTGGGCTCCCTGTATAGATCACAGTAATGGTCGATCGTATCTCTTCGATGCTGGGGGCCGTGGAGCACAAGAATCATGCATTCTAGGCTAAACTGCACATCCTGCATCCGCTTCCACGCTTCGCTTGTTACGACGCCGACGTCGATGAAGTATGAGTCGCTATTTGCAAGCTCTCCTGTGAGAGTCTCACACAGTCCGATCGCAGCATCCAAGAATGCCGTTTTGTTAAAAACGGCATTTCTGATTTCCTGTGGTTTAAGACTGTAAAGGTTCGTATTCATCCGGACAAAGGCCCGAACGGCTTCGGCTCTCTTGCCCGTGACCTTGAATACTGGGAACTCGTATTCATCGAGCGCCATTCGCTCCTCCAGAGCGAGCTCGTTGTAAGTCCCTGCTGCAATCACTTTTTCCGCGAGCTCCGAGTCGACGTCGGAGAGATCATCCTCGGATTCTACCTGTGCGGTTATCACGCTTTCCCGGATCTCGAGTTCTCCTTTGAAATATTCGCTCAACGCCGTCAATCGCTGCCGACCATCGATGACTTCGTATTTCTTGTAGGGTCCCGAGTCATCTTCGAATACGGTAATTGCACCCACTGGAATACCCCTTGCCAAGGAGTCAATAAACAGGGTCTGCGTCTTGGATGTCCAAACTGCCTTTCGCTGGTATTCGGGATCCAGCAACAACCTTGCGTCTGATAGGTGTTGTTTGATTTCTCCGATACGCCACTTGTCAACGCTGATCATGGTTCTATTTTGCTGCGGACTTCCTCTCTTGCCGTTCAGTGATTAGGAGTTCTCCTTTAGCTGCTAAACAGCGTATGTATTCGTGGACGCCGTGCAATCTGAAAGCTGAGGAAGAGGCGTCGAGGGTCCGGCCCGCAGATCGCACACAAGTGGAGACTCTCCCGCGATCAAGGCTGTTTGAGAACTTCCATGCAGGGTGAGCGGTTGTCGGATCTTGGCTTCCTTCGCGGGCGGGCAAGGATGCCCCACTTCTTCAAGCCTCGTCCTCTGAAGCGGCTTGCAAAGCCGCGCTCCCGATTTGAGGCAAGTGCGGCTGGCTTCACTGGTATCGGTCGTCAGAGCCTTGTTCCCTAAGATGCATGCAGCGCTTGGGGTGGCATGTAGGCGGCTTCGGTGAGGGGGATGTTTCTGGAACGGAGCGAACGCTTGAGGGAATCCGCATCGTGCATGGATGAGACGGGGACTCGGAGGAGGTCGAAGGGTGCGCTGGCGAAGAGCGTGTCGACGAAGCGGTCCCGTTCCTGTCGGTCGGGTCGCTGGTGGGAGGTGTCGTCGAGTTCGATCGCGCAGAGGATGCGGCTGCTGGCTTGATCGATGATGACGAAGTCGATGTGTTTGCTGCAGATCCGGTTGAAGGCGGTCTGGTGGTCTCTGCCTTTGGGGGCTTTGAACAGGTCGGCGAGCCGCACTTTTCCGGAGATTGAGCAGGACGGATCGATCAAGCTCTGGAGGCGCCGGTGGAAGATCTGCTCGGTTCTGGTGTGGAGGAAGGTTCGGGCGATGTAGGTGGGGTTCCCGGTGGGAGTCGCGGTTGCTTGCGGATTGCGCGAAGTCCCGGGGCTCATCCAGCCCGGTGTGTCGGTTGGGGGAAGTGGCGGAGGTGTAGGGCGTTTGCGTCTCGCTCGCCGGATGCAGAGCGGAAGGATGACTGCCAGAGCTGCGCCACTGCCAAGGAGGAGGAAGGGTGACACGGATGGACCGCGGACCGGGGCGGGAGTGGGCTGTTTGGGTGAAGACCCTCCTGCCGGCCGGGATTGGGTAACTGGGGGCTTGGGTCGGAGCGCGGGTGCCGTGCGCGGTGGGGCGGCGGCGGGTGGCGCCTTCAGCTTGGGCAGGGTGCTGGTTTCCGAAGGGATGGTCAGGGGGCGGTCGCTGACGGGACGGAGAAAGGAATTGATGTTTGAGGAGGCCGTCCAAGCACCGTTGCGCTTCGCGACCCAGATCATGGCAGGGATGTGGTAAGGGCGTCCGTTCATCCACTTGCCCCAGACGCCGTTGGTCTCCAGGAAACAGTGGGAGTCGACCTTGATGGAGACCTTCAGGCGGGCTTGGATCCCATTCGCTCGATCGGCTTTGGAGAGGGCGTCGTAATAGATGGTTGAGAAGCGGAGCCCTTGCAGGTTCATCCACTTGCTCGTTCCCGCCAGAGTGGCGCAGCTGTAGTGGCCCGCACTGCTCTTGAGGTAGGGGGCGAGATGAGCCGTGGCGGCTTCAGTGACTTGCCGGGCGATGTCCTCCGGAACCGGTTTGCCCAGGGCGGCGACGTCCCTCAAACCGAGCCAGAAGGGGTCTTCGGCACCGACGATGGGAGCAAAGCAGAGGGACAGGATGAACAGGATGTGGCGACCCATGGAGGGATTCTAACCATTCGCCGTTTTTCTGAGACCTACGCGATGGCGGAAAATTCCGCTGAGGTGGACGCGCTGGGGAGGAGCAGACGGCAGCGGTGTGGTGGGGAGGGCGGGCGAATGAGGGGGCTTTTTCAGGGACTGCGGCATCCTGTTCGATCGTCACGTTTTGTTGCTAGGCAGTCATGAAAAAGCATCCTAGGTTCCCCGCCGATGAATCCGAGAACCGCGGGGCTGTTGCTCTTTGTCAGCTTGATTTCCCCATCGACGGCCGCCAATGTTTTGGTCAATGGCGAGTTCGAAGATCCCGTCTTTGTGTTGAATGGCTCGTTCCAGAGCTTTGCTTCGATCCCGGGCTGGGACCCCTTTGGAAGCGCGGTCGCCGTCTATCTTTCCAAGCCGGGACATGGCATCGGGACGTGGCCAAACGGGGGCGCCGAAGGATCCAGCCAGTTCGCCGATGTGGGGAATGCACCGAATACGGGCATCCAGCAGACCTTCACCCTCGGCAGCGAGCTGGTGGCTCCGACGCTGTCATGGTTTGATGCCACCTCGGATCGTGTGGCGTCCGGACTGATCACGGTTTCGAGCTACGTGGTCACGCTGCGGAATGGCTCCGACCAGGTGCTTGTCAGTCAGTCTTACGGAACGGACAGCAAGGTGTGGACCCAGCGCTCGTTGCCGGGCATCCCGACGCTGGCGGCCGGGACCTACACGCTCTCGTTCGAAGCGACCAGCGGGGAACGGCAGAAGGACCTCTTGCTGGACTCGGTGAGCCTCATCCCGGAGCCGGGTTCCACCCTCTTGCTTGGCCTCGGCAGCGCTCTCCTGCTCAGGCGCCGTCGTGCCTGAGGAAATCGTTCCTTGGGATCGAGCGGGTTTTCCTGACGGCTCGTCATGGACCCGCCGTGTCGTGGGTCGAGGGTCTGTCCCGCGGATCGCGCACAGGTGAAGATTTTCCCCGATCAAGGCGGTTTGAGGACCTCCATGGAGGGTGAGCGGTTGTCGGATCTTGGCTTCCTTTGCGGGCGGGCAAGGATGCTTCAGTTCTTCGGCAGTGAGGGGTTTCGGCGCGAATTGATTTAAGAAGTCTTCGGAGGCTGGAAGCCTCCGAGACGGCCTGCGGCAGGATGCCGCAGCCACGGGCTTGGGATGCTGGGAGAGTAGGGAGGCGGGACACTCTTGTCCCGCGTATCAGATCATGACGACAGAACTGTCGGCACCCTCTATTTCACGCGCTGAGCCTTCCTTATCGAATCTCAATGAGTTTGTCCCCTTGCTCCACGAGCTGCACGATCCGAGGCAGCAAGGGCTCGAACCATTCCAGCAGGGCACGGCGGCTGGTGTTGCCGACTCTCAACCAGACGACGGCGGGTGCCTTTGGTGGACTCTGGCTGAGTCTGTGGGGGAAGTCTTCGTCCTTGGTCACCAGAATGGCTTGATGCATGAGGGCATAATCCCAGATGGCGGTATCATCGGCGTCCGCCATACCAAGGTCGATCACGTGCTCGGCTTGGTGTCCGTGGCTGGCAAGGCTACGTGCCAATGCAGGAGGCAGCTGGGCATCAACGACAAAGTGCACAAATTCAGGAGGTCAAAAGGACGGGATGATCGGCTTCACTCGCCGCGTATTGGAGGCATGCGTCGATGTCCTCGTCTTCAAGATAGGGGAAGTCTTCGAGGATTTCCTGTCGGGATACCTTTGACGCGAGCATGTCGAGGACATCTTTGACTCTGACCCGCAGGCCCCGGATACATGGCCGCCCTCCGCACTGTTCCGGATTGAAGGTGATTCTTTCGTTCATGGCGGTAGGGTAATTCACCGTAGAGGTCAGTTCCAGCGCGTTTCCGCCGGGTGCCAGTCAGTGCTGCTGAGGGGTGCAGGTGCTTGAGGCGATGAACCCATCTCGGGTCTCTGTCGAGAGGCCCGCAGGTCGAGCATTCTGAATCACGCTCCTTCTGCCGACAGGGAGGTGGGACACTCTTGTCCCACTGTTGAGCCAATGACGACCTGGAGTGCCGTCACGCCCTCTGGGCTTCCGCCCTCGAGTCGGGGAGAGGGCAGGGATCACCGGAAGCGGTAGGTGGTCAGAGCCTTGCTCCCGCTTTTGTTCAGGAGTCCGCTCTCGACGCCCCGCTTCAAGTCGCGGCTGGCGGTGGCGGTGGAGATGGTTCGGAAGTGGCGGAGGTAGTCTTTTCGGGAGAATGACTTGTCCGAGAACTGACTGCGGGCGTTCCCGAGGCGTTCTTCGGCAGTGAGGGGTTTCGGCGTGAACTGATTCAAGAAGTCTTCGAGCGCGCGATGGATCATCTTCAGGGCGAATTCGACGAAGTGGGTGGAGTCGCCAACCCGGTCTGACGTTTCGAGAGAGTCGTAGTAGGCCTGTTGATGGGTCTTGATCAGAGACTCGACGGGGATGAACTCAAAAGCGGGATGGTAATGGTAGAGCAGAACGCTGTGCCAGAGACGGCCGATTCTTCCGTTTCCGTCCTGGAAGGGATGAATGAATTCCAACTCGTAGTGGAAGACGCAGGAGCGGATGAGCGGGTGGGATGGATCTTCTTTGAGGAATTGGAAGAGTTCCGCCATGAGGAAGGGGACCCGGTCGGCCCGGGGCGCGATGTGTGAAACCGTCGAGCCCTTCACGACGCCGACATTCTTGGTGCGCCACTTTCCGGCATCGGGGATGAGACCCTCCATCAGGATGCGGTGGGCTTTGAGGAGGGCCTTGGCCGAGTAGGGGGAGAAGCCGGTGATCTGATCGTAGGCCTGGATGGCGTTGAGCACTTCCTGAATCTCCTCATGCTGCCCGATCACCTGCTTGCCCTCGAGCAAAGCGGTGACTTGGTCGAGGCCGAGAGTGTTCCCTTCAATGGCCAAACTTCCCTGAACCGTCCGAACGCGGTTCGACTTCCGCAGATGAGGCTGAGGCTTTGGGTGATCCAGTCCTTCGATCCGTCCGATGAAGCGCTCGATCCGACCGATCTCATCCAGCATCCTGGGGGTGATCGAAAAGGGGGGCTTCATGAAATGATAGTATCATGTGATACTATCATGGTCAACTTGGCAGAGGACCTGAGAAGGTCAGAGGTCTGATGGGCTTCGTTCAGGAGCCGGTCAGCAGCACGTCCATAAAGCCTGTTCCCGGGGCGGCTGAGGTTGCAAGGCTTCGGGTGACTGCAGTTCTATCCCCCGGCTCGTTCGAGTTCATCCAAGTCAGCGAGGTCCTGCGGGCGAGCTGCGGTCTTCTTCGCGGAAACGAGATCGGATTTGCCGAGAAAGTGGATCGGGATGTTGTCTTCCTCGGCACTGCTGCGTCGGCACCAAGCTTCGTCAAAAGAGGGCGCCCCCGGTAGCGATGTGAGAAAGTCGATCTGGCACGGCGGCATGCCGATCGCATACTGGAGTCCCTCTTGCTCGAAGTCCTGCTGAGTGACCTCGACCAGTGGAAGGCCGAAGCGATGAAAGGCTCTCGCGACTCGTTCCGCATTCTCGACCGACGGCTTGATCCAAAGATCGATGTCCTTGGTGTAGCGTGGCTGGGTGTAGTGAATGACGGCGTAAGCACCCACGGTGAGATACTCAACCCCCTCTTCGGCGAAGATGCGTAACAGATCTTTGAAGTCGGAGTTCATCAGGATGCTTACCTTGTTTCTTGATCCAGTAGTCGGTGACCAACTCCCACGTGCCAGCCAGTCGTGCCGAGCAACCGGCTTGTTGCCATTGCTGGATCCGATACGCTCTTACTTCGTCGAAAGAACTCAACTTGGCCTGGGCCCAGTGCGAGCGATCTTTCTCTGGTGCAACACCGTCCACGGCAGCGAAAGTAGAGCAAATCGACCCATTCGGCAATGCGGCATCGAGGCTTGATGGCGAGATCGGTGATGAATGGTGCGGGCTTTGTTCAGGAGCCGGTCAGCAGCACGTCCATGAAGCCTGTGCCCGGGACGGCTGAGGTGGGGGTGGGGAAGCGGAAGAGATAGAGGTCGAAATCACCATCAGCGGTTGGAGTGCCGACTTGAATCGCATTGCCGGCCCCGGCGGCAAGACCGGCGAGCGTGTTCGCGGCCCGAACGGTCCAGGTGAAACCGGGCGGTAGATCGCGGCGGATTCGGACTTGGAGTGTC
Source organism: Haloferula rosea (assembly GCF_016595525.1). Lineage (GTDB taxonomy): Bacteria > Verrucomicrobiota > Verrucomicrobiia > Verrucomicrobiales > Akkermansiaceae > Haloferula > Haloferula rosea. The sequence goes on along the minus strand of NZ_JAENII010000014.1, from coordinate 26,107 downwards.
AGGTAGTCATTCGTGTCTCCTACGAGCCCGAGTGCGCTGCCCGGACTGAGTCCTGAGGCGGGAAGCTGGCTGCGATCCGGGACGGTGGGATCCATGCCCATCATGAACTTGGTCAGGTTGTCGACACCGTCCATGGCGGGATTGTCGGTGAAGTCCTGGTCGGCGGCAGGGAGCACGGCGGCCCATGATGCGTAACTGAGGCCTCCAGCAGGCGGAGGGAAGGAGCCGACGCCCACCCCTTGACTGAAGGTGGATGTCTGGCCGGTCATCTCTTCGACTTGATAGGTGTTGAAAGCGAGGTAGTCGCCGGTTCCTGCGAGAAACGGACCGCTGATGTAGTCGACATTGCCACTGTTTGTCGGAGAGCTGGAAATCAGCGTCGTCGTAGTGCTTCCGGCCGAACCCAGATCGACGCGGAAGACGTCGAATTTGGCACCGTCGGTATCCGGTGCGAGAGGATCGAGTTTGGGCGAACTGGAAGCGAAGGCGAAGGTGCTGCCATTCGAGCTGATGCTGAAACGGGGGCCGAAGAATCCGGCGTGCGCAGTCCCGTCGGTGGTGGCGGAGGCGAGCCAGACCTCACCGGTGTCGAGGTCCTTGACGAAGGCATCATTGCCAAAGTTGGCGGGTATTCCGGTGATCATCGGGTTGGCAGGCTTGAAAATGGCCACGAAGCTGCCGGCAAATCCAACGCGTGAGCCATCGTCGCTGATCCTGGGGCCGACGAAGTTGCCGTCGACGACATTGCCGGCGGCATTGCGGTTCACCATGACCACGGTGCCCGTCGAGATCTCGCGGCGACAGACGGCAAGGAACCCGGCCGTCATGTTGGCGCTGCGGTCCGGGTGGGCGTTCACCGAATCGGTGGTGAAGACCACGAAGCGTCCATCGGCGCTCAAGTCGTAGGCGGCTACGGTGGAGGCACCGGTGGTTCCTCCGATTCCGGTCAGTGGCGATCCATCCGAGGCGAGGGAGACGATTTCGAGTGATTCAGTTTGGCTGTCGTAGCGATAGACGGCGGATCGGCCGTTCGTGCTCGGCAGCCCGGGGTCGGAGGGGAGGAGGTTTCGCGAGGCGCTACTAAAGGTGACGTAGCGGCCATCCGCGGAAATTTTGGGTTCATTGCAGGGTTCCTCAGCCAATCCGGTGATCAGGCGGGTGGTGCCGGTCTGGCGGTCCCGCCAATAGACATGCTTGGCGTGGTTGCTGGAGCCACTCACGGCGTTCGTGGTGGAGCGCCAGGCGACGAAACGGCCGTCGTCGCTGACTGCGGCATCGCCGACGCCGACATAGGTGCCGCTGTTTCCCGAGACATACTCGAGCGTGTCGGCGGAGATCTGCCGGAGATGGAGGCCGCCTTGGGTGATGCCAGGTGTGGACCCGGTCACCGGAGGACCGGTGACGATAGCGACCCAATCGCCGTCTGAGGAGAGGTCGACAATGTCGGCCGAACTTTCATGGGTCTGGTTGTTGGCGTCTCCGGTCAGGAGGCGCACTTCGGCGTGGAGCGGAATCAATCCGAGGGCAGTGAAGGCCAAGAGGTGGGGGAGTCTCATCGCGCTGTAATTTTCCTGATGGGTGGGATTCGTCGAGTCGAAATGAACCCGCGAGCACTGGAGAATATTTTGCATCTCCAAAATGATCGATTTCCTGTATGGAGTCCGGGCGTCGCCATGGTATCGTTCATGAATTTGCCCTTTCGATCCACCCGTTTCTTCCGTTTCGGCCGCTCGTTGCCGGTCATGGTTCTCGTGCTGAGTTTCTTTGCCGGGGCGTCGGGTCCTGCGGCCAGGGGCAGTGATCTGGAGGCGGAGATCAACGGGTATGTGAAGTCCTTGCGTGCCAAGCGGGTGATTCGCAGTGATGAACGGACGGCGTGGTTGGTCTATGATTTCACGGCGCGGGAGAAACTGGTCGGGATCAACGAGAACACGTCGCTGCAGGCGGCGAGCATGGTGAAACCCTACCTGGCGCTGGCGTTCTTTCATCAGGTCCGGGCGGGCAAGCTTCTGTATGGGCCGACGAGTCGGCGGCACATGGAGTTGATGATCCAGAAGAGCAACAACGCCTCGACGAACTGGGTCATGAAACAGACCGGCGGGCCGGCGGCGACTCAGGCGCTGCTGAAGCGGCATTACCCGTCGCTTTGTCATCAGCTCTCGCTGGTCGAGTACATCCCGGCGGGTGGTCGGACCTACCGCAACCGCGGGTCGGCGGGCGACTATGCCCGCTTCCTGGATGCCCTCTGGAACAAGCGACTGCCCGAGTCCACCGAGATGCTTCGTCTGATGGGCTTGCCGGGAATTGATCGCCTCTACACCAAGGCGAAACGGGTTCCGAAGGGGACCATGGTTTACAACAAGACGGGGAGCACGGCGATGTGCTGTGGCGACATGGGCATTCTGGTGGCGCGGGGAAGCGACGGAAGGTCTTACCCCTACATGCTCATCGGCATCATCGAGAGCGGGAGCCGGAACCGGGCTTATGGTCCGTGGATCTCGAGTCGCGCGAATGTGATCCGTGAGGTGTCGAACCTGACCTACTTGTCGATGAAGAAGCGCTATTCGCTTTGAGCAGCCTGTGGGCCCGCCTGTGAGCCCGCTGCGCGGGAGTGGTGGCCCGCTGCGCGGGAGTGCCGAGTGAAAAGTGGGGAGTTGTGTGATGGGCGCGATGCGCGACTGGAGTCGCGCGCTCCGTCCGAGGCTGGCATCGCTTGGCCCCTCAGCCCCTCAGGCCCTAACCCCTTGGGTGGAGTGGCGTGGTGGGTCTGAGACGCTTGAGTGTCGGGTTCCCTGCCAATGCTCTTGCCGGGGGAGGGACTCGGAGATACTTGGGGCCGTGAGCTCTTACATCGAAGTGGACAAGGCGACCCTGCCGGACGGGACGATTCTGTCGTTGCATTTGGACGGCAACGACTTCGTCCTGGAGTATGATGGCCTGGAGTTGATGAGCACGAACCTGACGCATTCCGAGCAGCTGCTGGCGGAGTTGGGTTGCGTGGATATCGTCGAAGGGGCGCCAACGCGGCCGGAGCATCCGCGGGTGCTGATCGGCGGACTGGGGATGGGCTTCACACTGAAGCGGGTGCTGGAACTGATCGGCTCGCCGGCCACGGTGGAAGTGGCGGAGTTGATGAGTCAGGTGATCGAGTGGAACCAGACCTATCTGGTGGATCACAATGGCCCTTTGCTCGAGGATCCGCGCACGGTTGTGGTCTTGTCGGATCTCCACGACTGTCTCGGCGAAGGGGACACCTATGATGTGATCCTGATCGATATCGATGACACGCCGGATGAGGTGATCACGATGGGCAATGTGAAGCTCTACACGCCGGAGTTCCTGGCGATGCTGCGCAAGTCACTCAATCCGGGGGGGCGTCTGGCCTACTGGGTCGCCGAGCCATCGCCGAAGCTGGAAATGGTGCTGAAACGTGCCGGGTTCTCGGTGACGGAGCATCTGGCGAAACACCACGAGGATGCCGAGGAAGCATGGCACCGGATTTATGTGGCAACGGTCGAGCCGGGAGATTGAGAACCCGGAGGGTTGAAGTCGGGGGAGGGGAGACTTGAGCGTTGCGCGGGTGGTGGTCCTTCAGGCGGGGCTACTCGGGGGCGGGTGCTGGGTCGGGATCTTCGCTGACTTGATAGAATCCGCGGGGTGGGGTCATTTCGACGGGGAATTCGATGAGCTCGCGTTCGGCATCGGTGCTGGTGCGGCGGGTGGCGATGGGGAGCCAGGGGTCGGTGAGGGTGCTGCTGTGGCGGATGGTGTAAAGGTATCCGGGGGTGGCGGGGAAGCTGATGATGCCGCCATCGGCAACCGCGGGGTCGGCGGTGAAGGTAAGCCCGGAGGTGGTGAGGATGGGGCCGAAGGTGGTATGGGAGTAGCGCCAGAAGGCATAGTTCTCGATGTCGGTGGCGCCGGTGGTGTCGTAGCCGTCGACGGGGTCCTCAAGTTCACTGAGGATATTCATGAAGGTGGGCCAGTTCGGCCAGATCTCGCCGGGACCGACATGGGCCTGGATGGCGACGCGGCATTTGCCGACGAAGGCGGTCTCTCTCTCGAACTCGGTGGCGTCATCGATTTCGGCAAAGGTATCCTTGGAGGTGGTGAAGGTCATGAGGCTGACGCCATCCAGCACGGCATTCACGGAGGCATACCAGGCGTTGCGGTCGGGTTCGTCGACCCATCCGGCGGTGGTGGAGGGGAATTTCCCCCAGTTCCACGGGATGTCGGCGTAGATGGGGAGGGACGCGTAGCCGGCGCCATCGAGCAGGGCGCGGACGTCGAGGTAGAGCTGGAGGAGATCGTCGAGGAAGGCGCGCCGGATGGCGGGGGTGCCGCCGCCGGAGTCCTTCCAGGCATTCAGGGTCTGCGGTTCGACGTCGAGGTGGAGGGCGTCGAATTTTTCTTCGGGCAGGGTGGCGACGTCGTTGAAGTCGATCAGTCGTGCCTGGATCTTGTTGAGGAGGGAGACGGGGTTGGTGAGTTCGGTGCTCGGGTCACCGGGGTCGAACTCGCTGAGGAGGAGCTGGGACTCGATGCCTGCGGCGTGGAGCTTGGCATTCCACTCGCGGTATTTGGCGCGCTCGGCGTTGATGCCGGGTCCGGTGCCGTAGCTGCCATAAACGCGGGTGACGCCCCATGCGGTCATGAAGGCGATCTCGGCATCTTCCTTGGCGCTGTCGCCCACGACGACGCTGGAGCCATGGGGGCTACTGCCGGTGGGAACGGTGGTGTTTCCCCAGAACCAGGTGCCGCGCTCGGGGGTGGCACGGGTGAGGAGGGTGAAGCCGAGGAGCAGGGCAAGCGTCGTGAGTTTCCGGTGGATCGGCATGATGGGAGGGGAGAGTGGAATGGGGAAGTGTGCCGGATGGAGGGGGATTTTACGACTGGAAAAGGTGGTGGGGGAATGAGGTGGGGAAGAATCGGAGCGGGACGCTCCGAAAACGGACTGGAGCGGGACGCTCCAGCCACGGGGGGCGCTCCAGCCACGGGGTGCCCCTGAGGGGGTCACTTTTTGAGCAGGCCTTCGTGGTCGAGGTGCTCCATGATTTTCAGGGCGGCGTAGGCGTCGTTGGCGGCGTAGAGGAGTTGGGCGCGGGTCAGCTCGCGCCGGGACCAGTTGCTGGTGGTGGTGGACTTGGATTTCTTGAATCCCAGTTTCAGCAGGGCGCCCATGGCACCACGCACGCCGATCTGGCCACGGTAGCCGAGCTTGCGGAAGGTCTGGTCGAGATCGAGGACGTGGTTGAGCGCGATGCCGAAGCGGCTGCGGATCTGACCGTGGTCGTTCTTCAATCCGAAGCCGACCTTGAGGAGTTTCTTGGAGCTGATGAGTTTGGCGCAGGCTTCCTCGCATTCCTTGCGATGGAGCTGGAAAAGGTAGGCGCGGTCGGTGAGTGCGAATTGCATGAGGTGGGGCCCATCGCTTTTCTGGCCCACGCGGAAGGTTGGTCGGGCTTCGGTGTCGAAGCCGGCCACACCGGCAGCGAGGATTTCATCGACGGCGGTCCGGCACTCGGCGTGGGTGTGCGGGACGTGGATGTCGTCGAGAGTGAGCCCGGGGAAGGGGGGGAGCAGCGCGGTCTCCGCCTTGGTCGGTGCGGTGGGTCGGGCGGGCGTGGAATCTCCCGTTTTCTTCGCGTTGCCGGAGGCTTGGGGCTTCGAAGCTGAAGCGGTTGAGCCGGGCTTGCGGCGGCGTGGACGGGATTCGGATGGACTCATCTTTCGGGATCGGCGGGGTGTGGTGGGGGAGACTTTGAGTGGCGGGAAAGCCGGGTTGGATGGGTCTGGCGGTCTAGCAGCCCGGTCCGCGTGGGAAGGTCAACAGGTTGACCGCGATGATCGCAAGACCGAAGGACCGGAAGCGTAGAGGGTGGGATCACCTTTTTGGGTTCACCGCTCTCGATCGGCTGGTCTCGGGGGCGACGGATTTTTCGAAGCAAAGCAGCAAGTCATGATGAAGAACATCCTCAAAACGGTGGCGGTGGCTGCCTTGGTGGCACTCGGGTCAGAGGTGCGGGCTGCGGGCGGGGACGAAGGTCCTGTGGTGCTCGGGCGCGGTGTCGGGTTGTTTGAAGTCGGCGGGTTGCTGGAGTCGGATGACTTCAAGGACCTGGACGATTGGGTGGTGCAGCTGGAGGACAAGGAAGACGCCGGGAAGGCGAAGGTCGAAGCCCGTGAGGGGAAGCTGGATTGCTTCGTGCCCGGGGTGGGATGCACGGTGTGGTTCAAGAAGAAGCTCAAGACGCGCACGGCGATCACGTATGAGGTGGTTTGTCCCGCGCCAGCCTCGGAGTCGCGTGATCTGGCGCCGAGTGATCTAAATCAATTCTGGATGGCGACGGATCCTGCGGATGCTGGGCGCGGGTTGTTTGATGCGGAGCGGTATGACGGTGGATTCGGGTCTTACGACAAGATGCATGGCTACTACGCCAGCACCGGTGGCGGGCGGAACACGACGACGCGTTTCCGCCGCTATCCTCGGCAGGTGGATGGCAAGCCGGCGGACCACCTGGCCTTGACCGGGCGGGACGGTCAGGAGGAGTTCATGATCGCCCCGGACAAGGTGATGAAGGTGCAGCTCGTGGCTTATGATGAGGTGATCCAGTACATCGTGGACGGAAAGCTGATCTACGAGGTGGCTCCGGGCGATGAGGTGCAGGTCGAGTCGCGCGACGGCAAGGGCGCGAAGGTGAGCAAGCCGGCGGTCTATGGGGAGGAAGCTTTTCCTTCCTATCGGGAAGGGTTCTTCGGCTTCCGAATGGTTCGGACCCACCACCTTTACTCGAACTTCCGCGTGCATGAACTCAAGCCGGCCCGGACCAAGGTGGAGGTGGACTCGATCGAGGAGCTCCGCGCGGCAGGTTCGAAGAGCAACCAGCATGTGGTGATGAAGCCGGGGACTTATGTCCTCGAGGATCTGATCAATGGACGGGTGGGACTCGAGTTCACGGGATCGAACAACCACTTCGATCTGTCCGGCGTTACGCTGATCACACCGCTGCGGGTCTTCCAGGGGCGCGATGTGAACCGCCGGCGGAGCCGGGGAGGGTTGGGAACGATCGAGATCAGGGGGGACAAGGTGAGCTTCGTCGGTGCGACCTTTGAGAATACCTATGCCGAGCCGCTGGACCCGGTGATCGACTTCGGCAGCTACAACCAGAACCCGGACAACTATCCTTCTCGTGGGGTGACGGAGATGCGTCTTCGTGGTGATGACATCCGGGTGGAGGACTGTCGTTTCACGGTCAGGGGATCCTATCCCTACGGCTACGGGAACATGTATGGCATCGGCGACGATCCGGCGGTGCCGCTGCGCAAGCACTGCGGCATCCTGATCACAGGTGACCGGGTCATCCTCGATGGTTGTTATGTGAAGATGGAGGCATTCGGCCATGCCATCTTCGTGCAGGGCGGGGACGAGATTATCGTCCGCAATACGGAGGTCGAGGGGGAGGTGCGGCCAAGCAATGATTTCCTCGAGGAGAATGACGATGGCGATCTGGCGAAGCGCTTCGGCCACCGGATCCAATGGCCGGAAAACGTGAAGGGTCTGCCGGTTTGCGGCGATCACATGATCAATCTAACGGAGGACGGGATCCGGGCCTACGCGGGGACGGGAAAGATGACGGTGGAGAATTGCAAGGTCACCAAGTGCCGCGGCGGCATCAAACTGTACATGGCGAAGAGCGCGACGATCACCGACAGCGAAGTGCGTGACTGCGTGATCCAGGGGTTCTCGATTCCGAGTCGCGGGGAGATCATCCGCTGCAAGGGGAACGCGGCTTACGGGCCCTTGCTCTACGTGCACATGGACTCGCACTCGTCCCAAAAGATCGACCTCGAAGTGCTGCCTGCGCCCCATGCCCTCGGGGATCATCCGCTGGCGGCGATCAAGGGGCAGGGGCACCACATCCGTTTGTCCAGCAAGGGAGCCGTGGACCTGCAGCGGCCGGTCATCATCGGCTATCCGATGCGCTTCGATTATCTAACGGCCGACTTTCCGAAGGTCCCGGAGGCCTATGAGGAGAACTTCAAGAGATTCGCGCCGGATCGGTATCGTGCCACGGACATCCGGCTGGAGAACCGTACGGCGATCCCGGTGGTCCTCGGTGAGCAAGCCGAGGGGAACGAGGTGATCAGCGACGGCAAGGTCCGGGATCTGGGACGGCGGAACCGCCACGTCGGGCTGGTCTCGGAGAAGAACTAGAACGGGCCTGCTCTGGCCGGCGACCTTCAGGTGCCTTCCCCGAGGACTTCCACGCGGAAGAGTCCGCTGGTGGAGGAGGTGGTATCGACCGGGTGGCTGGTGGTCGGCAGCGTGGCGGGGATTTCCCCGGTGGCGGGGACCCATTCGGAGTTCACGGCCGACCATGTGAGGATGCGGTAGGTCTTCCCTGCGACGCCGTCCCAGCGGATGGAGGCGGCGTTCGGGCTGTCTTGTTCGATCCATGCGTGGAAGCGTGAGGCGGAGTCCATGGGGTCGGTGCCCGCGCGCCATTCGTCGATGTCGCTGGTGCCATCGCGGTCCTGGTCTTCGAGGGGGCCACCGGAGGAGGTGGTCAGATCTCCGAAATGGGTGAGTTCCCAATCGTTCGGGAGCGGGTCACCATCGTCGGTCGTCGCCGACAGCGCGGCGGAGGGCATGGATTCGTTGGCGTTGGCCGAACGGTCCCTCGTGGTCACCGTGTAGGCATAGGTGGTGGCGGGTGAGAGACCGGTGTCGGTGAAGGTCGGGTCGAGCTGCCAACCACTGTCGTGGGATCCGTTGGGGATGGAAGTATTAGAGAAGTAGTATTCCACGCCGGAGGGATCGCTGGCCACCGTGGCGGCCATGGTGATGGAGGTGGTTCCTGCTTCCGCTGGTGCGGATGCCCAGGTGGCGGCATCGGGAGTCGGTGCGGCGAGGTCCAGGGCTGCCCAGACACCGTCGTGATCGGAGAGGCTGCCGCTGCTGTAGACGCCGGAGCTTGAGAAATGGGACATGCTGGCGACGTGGTCGACCCAGTCGGTTTTTCTCTGCACGAGGTCGGGCATGATGCCGTCGAGCAGGGTGCCGTTGATATTGAAGTCGCCGAGCATGAGCACGCGGCCCTGTTGGGAAATTGCGTTCGGGCCGAGTCGTTCGAGGACGTACTCGCGGAATTTCACCATGCCGGCCTCTTCCGATGAAGTGCCTCCATCAGCGGGGTCGTAGGTGTTGTGGTAGTTGAAAATGTGGACGATCTCGCTGCCGATCTCGATCTGCACGTGCTGCCCGTGGCGCTCCCACTTGTCGTAGGTGGGGTCGGTATTGACCAGCTTGTGGTGGGTGCTGACGAAGGGATATTTCGAAATGATGGCGACCGAGGTTTGTTTCGGTGTCTCCCAGAACCAGTAGTCGGTTTCCTGATTGATTGTGCGGTAGCGGTAGGGGTAGTCGGCGAAGACGGATTGCACGGCGGCCCAGCAATCGCCATTGTCGACCTCCTGCAGGCAGAGCACGTCCTCGTTCTGCATCAGGGTGTCGCGGAATGCGGTGAGATTGGCGAGCGGGGTACCTTCGCCGTCAGGGCCCTTGCCACCGTGGATGTTGTAGGTGAGCACCCGGAGCTTGTCGGAAATGGTCGCCGCGCTGCCGGAAATGTTGATCGCGCCGATCCGGGTGGCGGCCTGGCCGTCGTTGTTGGGGCGGGTCCGGTCGGTGAAGGCGATTCGGAGGACCACGAGGTCTCCCGCTGCGACCTCACGGGTATCGCTGAAGGTGACGGTGCCTTGATTGCCGTTGCTGGTCGGCGAGGTGAACAGCTCACCAAACTGGGAAAACTCGTCGCTCGATACCTTGACGAAGAGACCGGCGTCGCGGGCTCCGTAGTTGGAGCCGTTGTTGGAGTTGTTGTACAGTTTGAAGCTCAGCTCATCGAGGACCATGTCCTGCGCGGCGGTGAAGCTGACTTCGATATACGGTCCGTTGGCCATGTGGGCCACCCGGAGGGTTCCGGACATGGTGCCGCTGCCACCTGCGCTGGAACCGAAGCGGAACTGTTTGTCGAGCCCGTCACCCAGGCCTTTGACGCGGTATTGGCTGCCATGTTCAGCGAAGAACACCGCGTTGCTGCCGAGTGTCGTGGTCGCGGAGGACGATGCGACAAGGTTGCCATCGGTCTGTCCGTCGAGGCGGTCCAAGGCATCGGCCGTGCCGCCGCTGACGCTGTCGTAGTAGAGGATGGTGTCTGCATCGGCCTGCGGAGACGCGATCCACCCGAGTGCAGCGGCAGTGATGCAAGTGAGGGCGAGCTTCATGGGTTTGGGTTTCAAAGCGGTAAGCACCTACATTGGGTGGTGAACGCGATGGATTGGGACACCAGAATCGCGCAGATTGGCGATCTTGCAACCGGGTTGGCGGGGCTGGGTTGTGGGAGCGTGGGCCGTTTATCCCCGCGGAACTCCATGCCGGAGATGGGACAGGGCGAGATTGGCGAGGGTTTCAGGGGTGTCGGTGATCGCCAGTTGCCAGGTGAGGGCTTCGTGTTCCGGGGGTTCGAGGGCGTCGAGCTGGGAATCGAGCAAGGAGCCGGGCATGAAGTGGTCGCTCTCCGCGGCCCGGCGGGCGAGCCGTTCGGCGAGCTGGTCGCGGGAACCGTGGAGGTGGATGAAGGCGGTCGCTCCGTCGCTGCCTCGCAAGCTGTCCCGGTAGGCGCGCTTCAGGGCCGAGCAGGCGAGAACGAGGGGAGGTGCCTCGAGGGGGTGCGCGGCGATGCGAGCCCGAAGGCTTTGTAGCCACGGCTCCCTGTCGGCGTCGGTGAGGGCGATGCCCGATCGCATTTTGGCGATGTTTTCCGCCGGGTGGAAGTCATCGGCATCAAGGAAGGGGCCGCCGAGCCGCTCTGCCAGCAGGGGGCCCACGGTGGATTTCCCCGAGCCGGACACGCCCATGATGACGATGGCCTGGATGGGGTGATCCTTCATGCGGACCAAGCTAGCGTCTCTCCGGGTCCGATGAAAAGAGCGACGCCCCGGAGGACGCAGCGGCCTCAGCGTTTCTCGACCCGGCCGTCCGGGAAAACCCGGCGGGTGCAGGCGACACCCTGGGAACACCGCTGCGCGACCACGCGGACATCGACGTACTGGGCGGCCCTCGAGTTCTCTGCCACTTCATTGCCCACGCGGGTTGCGATGGCGGCACTTCCAAGTGCGGCAATGGGCGGGAGCATGAGGAAGGCCGCCCGATCCATTTCGGCGCTGGCTCGGAAAAGACCGCCGGTGGCCGCATCCAGCGTGCCGGGTTGGGTCAGGCGTTCGGTGTAGGGCGGATAGACGTCGTAGTAGATGGCGTAGATGGTGTTCGGGCGGGTCTGGAACTCCAGGTCGACCTCTTCGTCGCCTCCTTGTGGCCAGTTGAATCCCACCCGCACCCGGTTGTGCCCAGGCCGGAGTGCTTGTTCGGTGCCACGGACTTTGCGGTCGTTGATGGAAACGAGTTCAATGCCGTCGATGCGATCACGGTGTTCGGCGTCCGGGGTGGCATCAAGCACCGCCATGCCAGCGGGCGGTGCCTGCTGGATGGTGCTCCCGCAGGAGGCGAGGGCCACGCATCCTGCGGCGAGGGCAAGGCGGGCGAGGATGGGCAACGCACGCCGGGAGCGATGGCTGTGTGGCTCGGCTGATGGTTCCGTGGATGGACGGGTCTGGAATGGATGTGGCTTCATGGAATCGGGAGGTCATGGAGTGGCGATCCTGCGAGGGATCTCACTCATGGGCTCCGGATTCCCGGATGAAGGTTACACAAAAACTGACTCGGGCCCGGGACGGGGCCTCAGATCAGGTCGTTGAGATAGGAAATCAGGTCGGACGAGGTGACGATGCCGACCAGATGGGTGCCGTCGACGATGGGCAGCGAATGGAAGTCGGCCTTGGCGAGGATCTCGGCGGCGTCGCGGATGGTGGCGGTGTGGGGCAGGGTGACGGGATCACTCTGCATCAGGTCCTCGAGGGTCATGCTGTGATCGAGCGTGGCGTCCACGGCGGCGATGGATTCGCCGAAGGCATCACCGAAGCTGACGCGCATCAGGTCGGTCCAGCTGACGATGCCTGCCAGCTGTCCATTGTTGACCACCGGGAGGTGTCCGACGCCGGACTCGGTGAAGGTTTGGCGGACTTTCGAGATGGGATCGCCGTGGGTCAGGGTGATGACGTGACGGCTCATGATCTTCGAGATGGGTTCGTTCCGTTTCATGGTTGTCCACAGGGTAGGGGCAAGCCTAGCCGGGCCCATCGCCTGACTGGGGAAAGGGTCCGCATATTTTCGGAAAAGGCCGCGCTGCGGCCCGACCTGAGAGGGCGTTCAGCGCAGGATGCGCTTGGTCAGGTTCTCGGGGAGGACGTCGACGTTGTTGGAAGCCCATTGGCGGGCGGCTTCGGCGTCGGACTTCATCCAGTTGTTGAGGTAGCGGTTGTAGTAGCCTTCGCGGGCTTTGGTGTCGGCGAGGTTGGAAACGAAGTTGAGTGAGGTTTCGGGATCCTTGCGGAAGGACTCGCTGATGAAGACGCGCTTGGCACCGTCGTAGTCGGGATCGTTGCCGAGTCCTGCGAGCCAGTTGGCGGCTTCGACGGGGTTCTGGCGGGCGTAGTGGCGGGCGATGCCTTCGGCGGCCTCGCTCTGGGTGTCTGACGGGAGGGTGTCGACCCACTGGCGTGCGGCATCGAGGTCCTGGCGGGCCCAGCGGTCGGCGACGGTTTCGGAGACGTCGCGGCGGGTTCGGGTGTCTGCGATGGAGGCATTCCATGCGCCGGCCTGGGCGGGGTCGAGGTCGACGAGTTCGTCGGCGAAGCGACGGGATGCCTGGGAGCGCAGGCCGTCGTCGGAGACGCCATTGATCCAGCTGGAGGCGTATTCGAAGCCGTATTGGGTGATGTAGCGTTCCATGCCGCGGAGTCCGCGCTCACGGGTTTCGCCGGGTTCCATCTGGACGAGGTAGTCGCGGGCGAGGTCGGGATTGACGGCGGCCATGCCGCGGAGTGCGCCGATGACCCAGTTGTTGACGGATCCGGCATCTTCGCTGGAGGAGGCCCAGGCGAAGGCGCCTTCGGGATCGGTGGCGGCCCAGGTGCTGACGGCGGTTTCGCGTTCCCAGTCTTCGGCCCCGTTTTCCTGCAGGTGGCCGAGGGCTCCGAGTGGGTCACGCTCGGCCCATGCCTGGAGGACGAGTGAGCGTTCCGATCCGCGCAGTTGAGACTGGGGCGAGGAGGCGATGGCGAGGTAGGCTTCGGCGAATTGATCGGTGGGGAGCCGGTCGAGGTAGGCGAGCAGCCTTTGGGTGCGTGCGAGGCGGCTGGTGGAAGCGAGGATGTCGTCGAGTTCCTGGATGGCGTTCATGCCTTCCGGGCGGCTGGTGTCGGTGGAGCGTTCGCGGCTGGTGGCCTGTTCATTGCGCTGGAGGCGTGACGACGGGCGGTCGCGTGCGGGGACTTCCGAGCGGGCGGACTTGCTGGATTCCGAGTCCGATGAGGTGGCGGTGGTCCGACCGATCATGATGCCGGCAGCGAGAGCGAGGCTGACGCCTCCAGCGGTTAGGGCCCAGGATGGAAGTTTCATGGTGGTGAATGAACGCTTCCGGGGGGCTGGATGTTTCAAGGCTGACACTTTGCGGTGGTGGGACGTATTCCCTTGTGCCGAACGGCGGATGCAGGGCAGGCAGAGGGCGAGATGCCGAAGTTGCGATTGATCCCTGCCCTCGTTCCGCTCGTTTTTTCCATCCATGCCGAGGATGCGGCGCCACCGCCGTGGGAATTCACCGGGGCCGCGGGCCTGGCGGTGTCGGATGGCAATTCGGATTCGGTGGCGTATTCGCTGCAGTTCCTGGCGTCCTATCTGGCGGACGGCCATGAGGCTTACGCGGGGGTGGACTACTTTCATGCGGAGGACAACGGGCTGGAGAGCACGAACAATCTGAAGCTTTTCGGGCAGTACAACCGTGACGTCAGTGAGCGCTGGTATGTGGGTGGGCGCGGAAGCTATTTCCGGGATGAGGTGGCGAACCTTGACTATCGGGTGGACGCGGGGGTGTTGGCCGGCTTCCGGGCGATCGATGCGGAGCGCATGAAGCTGAGCTTCGAGGCGGGTCCGGGGTATGCGTGGGAGAAGCAGGCCGGGCGCTCGAGGGACTTCGTGACGTTCCGGCTGGCGCAGCGATTCGAGTATCAGTTCTCGGAGGTGTCGAAGTTCTGGCAGTCGCTCTCGTGGGTGCCGCGGGCGGAGGACCTGTCGGACTCGGTGCTTGAGTTCGAAGCCGGCCTGGAAACGCGGATGACGCGGCAGCTGTCGCTGCGTGCCTTCCTGCGGCACCGCTATGACGACACGCCGGCGCCGGGGAGCAAGAAATCGGACACGGCCGTGCTTTTCGGGATGGCCTACGATTTCAACGGGCTACCGGAGCCGGAGGAGGATGGCGGGGGGCGCCGCAGCCTGATGCCGGGTGACGAGGAGGAAGCGGAGAAGAAGGACGGCTGGGGCACGACGGCGGCGCTCGGGGTGTCGCTCAATCAAGGCAACTCGGATCGCTTCGGCTACCATCTGAACTGGAACACGCTGTTCCGCGATCCGACGAAGGAGTTCATCTTCGACTTCGGTTATCACTATTCGGAGGACAACGGGCTGACGTCGACGGACCGGCTGACTTCGAGAGTCCAATACAACCGGCTTTTCGAGGGCCCATGGTATGTCGGCGGGGGCATTGGGTTCCTGCGCGATGAGCCGGCTGCCATCGACTACCGGGTGGCGCCGACGGTGCTTGCGGGCTACGCGCTGATCGATTCGGACGCGACGGCATTGAAGTTTGAAGTGGGTCCATCCTACACCTTCGAGAAGACGGGCGGAGTGACTGCGGATTTCCTGTCAATGGTGGCGGCGGAGCGATTCAGCCATCAGTTCAGCGAACGCTTCGCCGTGAGCCAGGCGCTGGTTTACACGGCCGAGCTTGCGGATTTCCAGAACTCGACGGTGGTCGCATCGGCGGCTCTGGACACGAAGGTCAGCTCCCGCCTGATCTGGCGACTTGGGGTGGACTACACGTATGAGAACCAACCTGCTGCGGGCCGTCAGCGGCACGATACCTTGCTCAGTAGTTCGGCGGCGGTGAAGTTCTGAACGGTCCCGGTTTCATCGCACCGGCCGGGATCGGTGGGAAAATGTGGACAAGAAGCGGGTGCGCTTGTCGCTCTGTCCGGCATGCGATCCATTCTCTCCTATGCGCTGGCCATCTGCGGTGTCTTCGGCTCGCCGGTGGCGGCAGTCGATGCTCCGGGGGCTGGCCACATCCAGACGCCGCAGCTGCTGAGTGACCAGCTGAAGCAGAGTCTGGCCGAGGTGCGGGCGAGCTGTGTGGCGGTGAACGCGGGTGGCACGGCGAGTGGGGTGATCATTTCCCCGGACGGGCTGGTGCTCACTGCCGCTCATGTGACGCGCATGGCGAAGGAGGATGTGGTGTTCAAGATCACGCTCGAGGACGGTCGCAAGGCGGAGGCTGAGCTGTTGGGGTTCAATCGTGAGACGGATTTCGCGCTGCTGAAGATCACTGAACCCGGTGAGGTCGAGTGGCCGCATTGCGAGCTCGCCGAGACGTCGTCGGTCACCGGGGATTTCTGCTTCACCGTGGCGCATCCGGCCGGGCGGAAAAAAGGCAGACCCGCCCAGGTGAGGATGGGGCGGATCACCACGCACAGTCTCGCTCGAGGGCGCCCGGATTATCTGTTCGCCGATTGCAACATCCAGCCGGGGGACTCCGGTGGGCCGTTGTTTTCGATGGACGGGAAGCTGATCGGTTTGGACAGCAGTGCGGCCGGCATCCTCGGGTTCAATATTTTCCCCGCCATCGACCAGTATCACCTCGACCGCGAGCGCCTGGAGGCGGGTGACCGGTGGGGGGATCGGGAGAAGTCGCCCGACGGGCCGCGCTTCACCAAGATCGAACTCACTCCGGACGCCACTGAGGCGGTGCAGGCGGAGTTCATGAGACGTCTTGAGATGAAATACCCGCCGACGCTGGACTTCGTGCAAGGACTCGCGAACGAGGAGGGTGAGGTCACTCTGACCCCGCAGACCATCGTCACGCACATGACCAAGGCGGCCATGGCCATCGCCAAGGAGCAGCCGCTGAGTCTCGGCCTCGATGATCCGGCGCTCACGCTCGCTCTGGATGCCCTGCCCGAAGATGCGGTGAAGGGGATGCCGCTGGTGGTGGATGGCGAACGGGTGGGCTACTCGGTGGCCGTCGGTCCGCGGCATTTCCTCACCAAGGCCAGTCTGTTAGGGGATGAGGCGGAGGCGGGGGTCCGCTGCGACGATGGCGTGCTGGATGTGAAGGTGGTGGCACAGGATGAGGAGTGGGACCTTGCCTTGCTCGGACTCAGCTCCGGGGAGAAATTCGAGGGCATCGTGTGGCCCGAAGTGCCGGCGACGATCAAGGCGGGTGATCTGCTGGTCGCCCGGGATCATGCGGGACGGTTGGTGTGGAATGTCGCCACGGATGAAGCGCGTCCCGTGACGAAGGCCATTTCGGCGGGGCCGTTGGAAGACAAGTCGATCATCAGCGGGCATCGGGCTCCTTATCCCATGGCGATCCGTCATGCGCTTCCGCTTGAAGCCCGTGATGCCGGCACTCCGGTGTTCGATCGGTCCGGGGAGCTGGTCGGGATCCACATTGCCCGCTTGTCGAGGACGCTGGGACTCATCCTGCCTGCTTCGGCTCTGCGGGAACGGGTCGGCATGCTGCTGGAAAAGGCCGAAGACGAGTAGCGAGCTCCGCGCATCACCCTTTTGAGGGATAGGCAGGATTTTCGGATCGGGGCATCCTTCGATCCAGCGATTGGGCTGACTGGATCGGTAGGGTCCCAATCGGGCTTGAGAGGACTGGCGTTGCAAAACGAACAGATCCAGGGCGGAACATGGAGATGGGTTCTTCCGTGTTCCGCCCCCCTCTTCGTGCAGGAGAGCGGCTTGTGGATGAGGCCCGTTGAAAGATTCAGGCGTGAGAGCGGTTTATCCTCAGGTCATGTGGGGTCGAATGCAATGGACGGGATTGTGGAGCATGATGGCAGGTTTCCTGCAGGCAGCTCCGATTGCGGATGTGGATGAGCTCATTCGCGTGCTCGGGGAGGCCGGGGAGGCCGGTGAGGGCGATGTGGTCGAGCTGGGACCGGGGAGGTTCGAACTGAAGGCTCCGCTCAAGGTTGCATCCGGGGTGACTCTCCGTGGGGCCGGCATGGACCAAACCACCCTCACCGGAGAGGCGGGCTGGGAGGGGAATCCGGCGACACTGCCGGACCCGGAAACCCAGCGCGAGAAGTTCGACCGCAGTGGCTACCTGATCCACCTCGAGCCGAAGGGGTCAGGAATCACGATTTCCAACCTCCATCTAACAGGCGAGCGCCTGCATGGAGCGATCTTCGGTTCGGGGAACAGCAACCTGCGCTTGGATCATCTGAAGATCGAGGATTTCCTCTACTGTGGGATCCGTACTTATTCGACGACCGGGGCGTCCATTCACGACTGCGTGTTCATCGATGCCGGTCAGCGCTGGGAGCGTGGCAAGCCGGGAGTGAAGGGAGGCATCACGGGCGGTGGGATTTTTGCGATCTGGATCAAGGACAGCGAGATCTTCAACAACCGCTTCCTGCGGACGAAGACGGCTCCGAACGAACACTACTATGGCATCAAGGGGCGCCAAGGGAAGCGGCTGCGGATCCATCACAATACCATCGAGACGAACTTCTCGATCGAGTTTCCGTTCGAGAACGACGAGGACGTGGAGATCGACCACAACGTCCTGCATGGCACAGTCTCGATTCCGAAGCATGCGGGCGGGCCGGTGCCAACGAGCGGGCGGACCTTCCACATTCATCACAATCTGTTTCAGAACAGTTATGCCATCGAGTTCGTGAGGAACGGGGTGGAGATCGACCACAATCTGTTCGACTTCGACCCGGCGAATGACCACGGCAACCTGATCTCGGGATTCGGCAAGGCTGCAGCAAAAGGGCCTGCGGTTTTCCACAACAACCTGGTCCGCAATCCCGGCAGGGGAGTGATTTGGATCAATGAGCCGTTCTCGAACCTGGTGGTCCGCAACAACCACATCAAGGCGGTGACCACGGGGACGCCTCGCAAGGACGGGTTGTTCGGGTTCCATCCTGAGTCAGGTTTTCCGACGATCGTGATCCGTGACAACCGGATCGAGTGCGAAGGCGTGGCCCGCCCCCTCTTGAGAAACAAGGAAAGCCTGAATGCCGGGATCGAGAACAACGGTCTGACCGGCGTGGCGGACGAGGACGACTATGCCAATCCGAAGGCCGATCGTCCGCAGGGCCTGCTGGAGCCTCTGGAGTTCGCCTGCGGTGTGGACGGTGAAGTGCGCGTCGAAGGATGGTCGGTGACTCCGGCAACTGACGCAGGTCGCGAGGAATGAGCCGCCGCGCCGAGCTATGGGGTGGCCCGTCGGCTCAGTAGTTGGTGGTGCGGTCGAGCTTCAGCTGCCTCATCGCCTCACCGTCCTCCATCTTGAACTGAAACTGGCGGAACTTGCCGGTCTTCTCACCGCCCTGGTAGAGCGGGAATCGACGGACGAACGTGTTCTCGACGAACTGGAACTCGTCGCCACCGCGGTAGCCGTCGAGTGCTTTCCCGTTGGTGACATCCTGGAAGTTGACCATGCCGAAGGACTTTTTGGAATAGCTCGTGAAGACCTGTGCCGAGCGCTTGCCGTCGTTCGCTTCGACAATCACCGCCACCTCGGGTGAGTCGTCGCCGGTGATGTCGTCGCAGAGGACGTCGATCACCTTGCCTTCGATGCCGACGTTGAAGGTGTCGTCCGCTTCGGTCAGGCCGGTGGAGGCGATGTTGAACTCGCTGTTTCCCGGCTTGGCGGGAAAGGTCACGGTGAACTTGATGTCGCCGTAGTTCACGGTCTTGCTGAATTTTTCAGCTGCCGGTGAAGGAGCCGGTGCTTTGTCGGTGATCTGCAGGCTCAGGCTGAAGTTGGCGGTTTCGGAGCGGCGGGCAGCGGCGCGATTGAGGAAGACGCAGATCTTGTGCTCTCCATCCTTGAACAGTTGGCCGTTGTAGGAGTTGTCGCCCAGGGCCGAGGCATAGAGGGCGTCGTCACCCGGGCCCTTGCCGGGGATGTAGACGTTGAAGTCCGCCGAGAGGTTGTCGGTCTTCAGGTCGACCTTGAGAAACTGTCCGCTGCGGGCCCCGAGGGTATAGACGATCGACTCGCGCCCGGTGATCGAACCCTTGATGTCGGCTCCCGTTGTGCCTGGCTTGAACTGAACGGGGATGGTGCGTGTTTCGTCGGCTGCGGCAGCAATCATCAGAGGGCAAAGAAGGGCGGCGAGCATGGACCGGCACAGGTTGATCTTCATGAGGACCATGGAAGCTCCGAATCCCTCCCCGTCAATCGCGAACCCCACCGGGGCATGGCGAGTGAATCGGATCGAAAATCCACTTTTTCATCCTCTGGTCCTTGCGTCGTTGGGTTCCCGGTATCCCCTGCAACCGGGGTCCGGTGGCTCGAGCGGCTTGGACCAGCAGAAAAGGATTTGCGCCGAAGAACGACTGAACGACTCTGGGTGGTCGTTACCATGTAGATACAAGAATCAACCCCATACCATGAAACCATTGCACAAACCGTTCCGCAGAAGCCTGACAGGGTGGGTCGCCTCATCCCTCTCCGCTCTGGGTCTCGTCATCTCAGCCAGCGCCGAAAACATCGTCGACGTGCTGGCAAGCAAACCTGAGTTCTCAACACTGGTCAGCCTGGTCCAGCAGGAGGGTCTTGAGAGCACATTGAGGAATGCCCACGGGATTACGATCCTCGCGCCCACGAATGCAGCATTCGCCCAGAATGTGCCGGCCGGTGATGTTGCGGATATCCTGCAGTATCACGTCCTGCCCAACGAACTACGAACCAACGAATTTGCCAACGGGCTGCTTCCCACCTTGCTGCCGGATTCCCCGGTCCGGGTCAGCCTGAGCCGGTTCTTCTTCTATCGTTTCGTCAACTTCGACAATGCCCGCGTCACCTTCGGGAACATCGAGGCGGACAATGGGGTGATTCATCAGATCAACGCGGTCCTTGATCCCGCCGTCGGAAACCAACCGACCTTGTTGGAGGCGGTCGCAGCCGATCCGCAGTTCAGCACGCTTGCGGGGCTGATCCAGCAGGCCCGCCTCACACGGACCTTCGCCAGGCTGGATTCGGCCACGGTGTTCGCGCCGACGAATGCCGCCTTTGAAGCGGTGCCCGCGGCTGATCTTCAGGCCATCGCATCGAACCGGCGGCTGCTGCAGCGGGTCCTCCTGAACCACGTGGCCCGTGGTGAATTCGACCAGAGCGAGCTGCTCGGGGAAGGTTCCGTCCAGACGCTGACCAACAAGCTCCGCATTTCCGGAGACGCCTGGTCGCTGGCGGTGGATGGCGTTCCGATCGTGGGGACCGATGCAGGCATTTCGAATGGGATCGTCCATGTGGTCGATCAGGTTCTCGTGCCGCGCGGTCCGGAGTCGCTGGTCGATGTGGCATCGAACAACCCGGACCTCAGCACCTTCGTCCAGGTGCTTGGTGATGCCGGGCTCGCGCCGACTTTCGACAGCACCCGTGGACGTCCTACGTTCACCGTATTTGCTCCGAACAACCGTGCCTTCGGGAATGTTCCTTCGGAGGTGCTCACTTCGCTCCTGAATGATCCGACCGGTGCCCTTGCCGACGTCCTGCGCCTCCATGTGGTGCCCGGCACCCTGAATGCCAATGATCTCTTCGACGGTCAGATCCTCACGAGTTTGGCGGGGGACAAGCTCCTTGTTGCCATCGATCCCCACGTGGGTGTGACGGTGAACGGGGCCCCGGTGGTCGACCCTGACTTCCATGCTGCCAACGGTGTGCTTCACGTCATGGGAGATGTCATCTCACCGGTGCCGGTGACCATTGCCGACCTCGTGCGGTCCAATCCGGAACTGTCGACCCTTGGAACGGCTCTCGAACTCGCCGGGCTGGACGGATTGGTGGCTGACGCGCATCAGGACCTCACGGTGTTCGCACCGACGAATGATGCCTTCGATCGCTTGCCCGAGGGCGTGCTCGACGGACTGCTGAACGATCCAACCGGCGGACTGGCCGACGTGCTGAGGTATCATGTGGCACCCGGAGGTCGGACGGCTTCCGAACTGCTGGCCGAGGGAGCGGTGCCGACTGCGCTGGGCCCTGACGTGACCATCGAGAACCGGAGACCCCGCTTCTTTTTCTTCTTCTTCAATTTCTTCAACCGCAACGTGGTGGAAGTGAATGGAGTGCGCGTCGAAGTCGCCGACATCGAGACTGACAATGGAGTCATCCATATCATCCGCGATGTCTTGATCCCGCCCACCCCTTCGAGGATGGAGCCCGACCTGGCCCGCTGATCCCTGGAACTCCAACCGATCATGAAACCCGTCCACGTCTTGCTGGTTTGTGTGGCCGTGGCCTCCTGCTCGGAGAAGCAGGAGCCCG
The DNA here is from genome assembly GCF_016595525.1 of Haloferula rosea. GTDB lineage: Bacteria > Verrucomicrobiota > Verrucomicrobiia > Verrucomicrobiales > Akkermansiaceae > Haloferula > Haloferula rosea. Next base: position 4,583 of record NZ_JAENII010000014.1, on the reverse strand, counting down.
TTACCGACGAGTCCGCTCCGGAAGTCCGTCAGCTGTCGTCGCGCGGTTCTGCCACGGATGAGCTGAACGGGACATCGTTGCACTCGATTGGGCGCCTTCCGGCCGAGAGCAGGGCGGAGGCGTTCCGGATGCTCCTGTTGGAGGCTGCCGATGCCGACCTCGATCTGGCGATGGAGGCGGTGGAGACGTTGGAGTCCGCTGATGAGAAGCTGGATCTGCTCTATGTCTTCGCCGATGACCTCGTTGGTCGTGGCGAGATGGTCCGCCTTCCTTCGCTCTTCTGGGTCGCGGCCCATCCAGCGGTGGATGAAGGTCTGAAGACCACGGTCCTCGCGGACCTGCGCCGTGAGCTGGGTCTGAGCTGGCAACCTGATCTCGCCACCATGGCGCTGAAGCTCGAAGAGCACCTGATCGCGGAGGGAGCGATGCAGTAGGCGGGTTTCCAGCGATTGGATTCACGGCGGGGCCCCTGTTGGGTCCCGCCGTTTCTGTTGGTTAGGGGGCGTTCGAGTCGGGCTAAATGGACGAATTCATTTTCCTGCTTGCGGAGGGCCGATCCGATGCGTCCTTCCAGCCAGAATGAAGAAGAAATTGTATTCCATCCCGATGGCCATTGCGTGCCTTGGTTTCGCCGGGCTTCCAGCCCAAGGAGCAAAGCATTCCGTTGCGGAATTCGACCCCAAGGAGGCGGAGTCCCTCGGTTGGCGCGTCGTGGATGACGGAGTGATGGGAGGGCTCTCGAAAGGAAACCTCAAGGTGTCGAAGGACGGAGTGCTCAATTTCAAGGGCAAGCTCTCGCTCGAGAACAACGGCGGGTTTTCCTCGCTGCGGACGGAGAAGCTGAGCATGGATCTCGGCGATGCTGAGGGTCTGGTGGCCCGGGTGAAGGGAGATGGCAGGACCTACCAGATCCGCTTCAGCACGGACGCTCGCTTCCGTGGGATGGAGGTTTCCTTCATGGCCGAGTTTCCCACCACCAAGGGGAAGTGGACGGAAGTGAAGATCCCGTTCGACGACTTCACCGGCAGCTTCCGTGGAATGAAGCTCAAGGATCAGAAATTCAACCCGGCGAAGATCAGTCGTCTCGGATTGCTGTTGGGTGACAAGAAGGCCGGGCCGTTCGAGCTGCAGGTCGATTGGATCCGCACTTATGGTGCCAAGGAATCGGGCTCGAAGGATGTGGTGGCGCTCGCGCTCGCTGACGGGCGCTTCAAGGTGCTGGCTACGGCCTTGACCGAGGCAAAGCTGGTCAAGGTGCTGCAGGGCAAGGGCCCCTTCACGGTGTTCGCGCCGACCGACGAGGCATTCGCGAAGCTGCCCAAGGGAACCGTGGAGTCGTTGTTGAAGCCGGAGAACCGTGAGAAGCTTCAGGCGATCCTGAAATATCACGTCGTGCCCGGGGCAGTGGATCTGTCGGGGGCGTTGAAGGCCGGGAGTGCCAAGACGGTATTGGGCGAGCCGGTGAAGATCGCTTTCTCCAAAGGCAAGGTGCGGGTGAACGATGCCAGCCTTGTCGACGCGGACATCGAGGCAAGCAACGGGGTGATCCACGTGATTGATTCCGTGATCCTGCCGCCGGAGCCGAAGAAGGATTTGGCGAGCGTGGCCAAGCGGGCCGGCAAGTTCAAGACGCTGCTTGCGGCCATCGAGGCGGCGGGTCTGAGCGACGCGCTGGCGGGTGATTCCCCTCTCACGATCCTTGCGCCGACGGATGAGGCCTTCAAGGCCTTGCCGAAGGGGACGGTGGAGTCACTGCTGAAGCCGGAGAACCGGAACAAGCTGCGTGAGATCCTGATGCTGCATGCCGTGAACGGCAAGGTGTCGGCAGGGGACGCATTGAACGCTGGATCGGCCAAGGCACTGAATGGTGACAAGCTCGGTTTCACGATCGACAAGGGTCTGTTCAAGGTCAACGGGGCGACGATCCTCAAGACGGACATCAGCTGCGACAACGGAGTGATCCATGTGATCGACAAGGTTCTGCTGCCTGCCGAGAAATCGGAAGCATGTGAATCCTGCACGAGCTGTGAGCAGACGGCCATGGCCCCGGCCGACCGGATTCAGGCGGCGATCGACAAGGGGGTGCCGATTTTCAATCGCGGTGACCACGCCAAGTGCGCGGAGATCTACGAGGCCTGTTTGGTGGAACTCGCGAAGGACGAGCAGATGGACTCCAGTGTCCGCCAGGCGATGGGCTCGCTCATCGAGCGAATCCGCAAGATTGAGGATGCGACCGAGCGGGCGTGGATGTTTCGCCAAGGTCTCGATCACATCCATGCCGCGGTGTCCCGCTGAGAGGGATGCGTTCGCGCTTCGCCCCCGAGGGGGTGTGGCTTGATCGATACGAATTCCGGGGAGGTTCGGGCCATGGGCTCGGCCTCCCCTTTTGGCATCCATGGGGGTGGGTGGCGAGGCACGGGAGGTGGGTGGAATGGAGCATATTCCGCTTTGCGCGACGGTCAGGCCGTGGCAGGGGTGGGGGGTGCTGCCTTGGTTCCAGAACGATGCCTTTCCCCTCTATCTCGCCCCGATGGCGGGGGTGACGGATGTGGTGTTTCGTCAGATCTGCAAGGAGCTGGGTGCGGATGTGATGGTGACCGAGTTCGTCTCGGCCGAGGGGATCATGGTGGCGGATGACCGGACGAGGAAATACACCGAGTTCACCGATGAGCAGCGACCGGTGGGAGTACAGCTTTTCGGCGCCGACGGGGTGCGGATGGGAGAGGCGGCACGCAAGGTGGTCGACTGGAAATGCCCGGACTTCATCGACATCAACTTCGGATGCCCGGTCAACAAGGTGGTCTCGAAGAACGGCGGGTCTTCCTTGTTGAGGGATTGCCCGGTGCTCGAGTCGGTGGCCGCCGGCGTGGCGAAGGCCTGTGAGGGGGTGGTGCCGGTGACGGCCAAGATCCGCATCGGATGGGATCAGGATTCCGTGAATGCCGTGGAAGTCTGCAAGATCCTCGAAGGTGCCGGGATGCAGGCGATCTCGATTCACGGCCGGACCCGGTCGCAAGGATATGGGGGTGAGGCCAACTGGGAGGTGATCGACGCCTGTGCGCGGGCTGTCTCGGTGCCGGTGGTGGGGAATGGCGACATCGCTTCCGGAGAAGACCTAGCCAAGCGAAAGCGGGAAACCGCGGTGAGCGGGGTGATGATCGGTCGCGCCGCGATGCAGAATCCGTGGGTGTTCCGGCAGGCGAAGCATTTCCTGGCGACCGGCGAGCAACTGCCACCGGTGCCGTTGGAGGAACGCTGGGATCTGGTGGTGAGGCATTGCCGGATGGCGGCGGAAAGCAGCCGCTACGGAGCCGAACGCCACGCGATCATGGCCATGCGGGCCCGCCTGATGGCCTACTGCAAGGGATTTCCCGGTGCCAAGGAGCTGCGCCAGAAGCTGTGCAAGGTCGAGAGTGTCGCGCAGGTGGAGGACATTGCCGAGCAGTCGCTTGTGGCGGCGGCGTCATCACCGCAAAACGTCTGAAGCCTGTCAATCGCCGGAGAAGGCGGATTCGGGTCGACTTGGGGCTTTCCCGCCATCGCCTCGCGGTGATAGAGGATGCACATGGAAAGTCACGAAGTGCTCCGTCAGGCGTTCGCCAAGACGACGCCGAAGGCGGTCGCGGCCGATCTCGGGGTGTCGCTCTCACTGGTTTACAAGTGGGCGGAAAAGCAGTCGGCGGATGGGTCGGGCAGCCGGAACCCCATCGACCGGCTGGAGAAGATCATCGAACTCAGCGGCGACACGAAGATCATCGAGTGGTTGTGCCAAAGAAGCGGCGGGTATTTCGTCCGCAACCCGGAGAGCTCGTGCAAGAAGGGCTACGAGGTGCTCCCGGCGACCAATGAAATCGTCGGGCAGTTCTCCGGCCTGCTGCAACGCATCTCCGCGGCGGCGGCGGATCACTCGATCACTTCGGACGAAGCCTCCGAGATCCGTGAGTGCTGGGACCAGCTCAAGAGCTACGCCGAAGGATTCGTGTGCTGCTGCGAGGAAGGCGACTTCGACCAGCTTGAGAAGATTCCGCCACCGTCCGAAGGACCCAAGCGGTATTACACGGACTAGCACGGCACTGCTGCTGCTTCACCCGCGGACTGCATGGCCGTCGGTGCCATGCCAGTGAGGTCGCTGCGCTCCGTGAGGTGGGGGATTGCGGTTGGATGACCGCAGCCGCATTCAAACCCAGCTGGGTTCTCATCCCAGTCTCCATGTGGCGGGCCGAATGGGCGGCGGGAGAGGTGGCGGGTTCCTCGAAGCGAAAGGGAAAAAGTACGCGGACTGGGATTGCCCCTCCTGCGTCGGTGCCATGCCAGTGAGGTCGCTGCGCTCCGAGGTGGGGATTGCGGTTTATTGACCGCAGCCGCATTCAAACCCAGCTGGGTTCTCATCCCAGTCTCCATGTGGCGGGCCGAATGGGCTGCGGGAGAGGTGGAAGTTTCCTTGAAGCGAAAGGGAAAAAGTACGCGGACTGGGATTGCCCCTCCTCTGTCGGTGCCATGCCAGTGAGGTCGCTGCGCTCCGAGGTGGGGGATTGCGGTTGGATGACCGCAGCCGCATTCAAACCCAGCTGGGTTCTCATCCC
>NZ_JAENII010000013.1 GCF_016595525.1 Haloferula rosea | reverse complement strand
GGCCGACGAAGAGGCCGACGAAGAGGCCGACGAAGAGGCCGACGAAGAGGCCGACGAAGAGGCCGACGAAGAGGCCGACGAAGAGGCCGACGAAGCGACTGACGAAGAAGAGAAACACTAGGACGCTGCAGCGCCCCCCACCCGTCTCCTACTTCGGCACCTTCACGCCGGCCATCTTGCAGACTTTTTTGAAGTGCTTCGCCTCCACCGGGGTGATGGACAAGCGGGTACCACGCTGGGTTACCATCATGCCCTCCAAGGCAGCTTCGGCCTTCAATTCCTCCAAGCTGACCATCTCGGGAAATTTCAGCACAAATTCGAAATCCCGCAAAAGCCAGCGCGGCTCATCCGGGTTTGACTTGGGATCGTGATACTTCGACTTCGAGTCGAACTGGGTTGGGTCCGGATAGACATCACTCGCCACTCTCGCGATTCCCACCGCACCGGGCGGCTTGGCATTCGAGTGGTAGAAGATCGCCAGGTCGCCGACTTCCATCCCGTCACGCATGAAATTGCGTGCCTGATAGTTCCGGATCCCGTCCCACGGTTCCCGACCCACTTTTTCCAGATCCTCGATCCCGAACACATCGGGTTCCGACTTGATGAGCCAATACTTCACGCCCCGAAGCTATCGATCCCTGCGGCCAAGTCAAAGCCCTGTCCGTCGCCATGGGTCATCGCGACTCCGCATTTCCCCGGGGCGCGAGAAGGAGGGCGGCAGCGGTGATCTGCAGACCGTTCTGCTTTCTCAAACCGGGGCCAAGGAGGAGCATTCCAAACCGCATCCAAAAAGTTCTCCTTGGAGTGATCGAAAAACCTCCGGATGTTGCGTCCGTGCGATCTCCAGGTTCCTACGCCGCCACCTCTCTCGTCGTTGCTTCCATGGTCGGCACGGGAGCCTTCACGTCCCTCGGCTATCAGCTGTTCGACCTCGATTCCGGACCCCAGATCCTGCTGCTCTGGCTCATTGGGGGCATCATCGCATTGTGCGGAGCCCTTTGCTATGCGGCCATCGCCAAGGCGCTCCCCCAATCCGGAGGTGAGCACCACTTCCTCGGCGAGCTCTATCATCCCTCCCTCGGATTCATGGCAGGCGTCCTCTCTGCCATCAGCGGCTTCGCCGCGCCAACCGCCATCACGGCCATGGCCTTCGGAGCCTATCTGCACAGCGCCATTCCCGGCATCCACCCGATGCTGGCCGGAATCACCGTCATCATCATCGGCACCGCCGCCCACATGGCCAGCGCCACCACCAGCGCCCGGGTCCAGACCGCGGCCACCGGCCTCAAGCTCGCCCTCATCGTCGCGTTCCTGATCGCCGCGATCATCCTTCCCGGAAAGGGCGACATCCGCTGGGCCATCGAACCCGCCACCGACCTCGACCGCATCCTCCAGCCCGGCTTCGCCATCGCGCTGATCTACGTCCTGTATGCCTACTCCGGCTGGAATGCGGCCGTGTATGGCCTGGAGGAATGGAAGCAACCCACCGTGACCGTGCGGCGCGCCCTGATCATTGGCACGAGCCTCGTGACCGTTCTCTACATCGCCCTCCAGGCAGCCTTCCTCCACGCCGCACCAGTCAGTGAATTGCGCGGCGTCATCGAGATCGGGCATGTCGCGGCCACTTCCCTCTTCGGTGAGAAGGCAGCCGCTCCCATCGCCGGCCTGTTCGCGCTCGGCCTGTTCGCCTCCGTTAGCGCCATGCTCTGGGCCGGCCCCCGGGTGCTCGCAGCGATGGGGCGCAGCACCCCCGCCCTCTCCACCTTCACGCCGAAGTCCGGGGTGCCCCGCGTCGCACTCTATTTCCAGATGTCCCTGGCCCTCGTGCTGGTCACATCGACCGGCTTTGCCTCCCTCGTCACCTATACGCTCATCGGCCTCACCCTGAGCACCATGCTCACCGTCGCCGGGGTCTTCATCCTCCACCGGCGCTCACCCGAGACCATGCCACGCATCCTCCTGCTGCCTGCCACGATTTTCCTCGCCATGACCGCCTTCATCGTCGTCCGATCCATCACAACCGAACCGGTTCCTTCACTCATCGGTATCGGCACACTCCTCATCACCGCCGCTCTTTGGTTCCCACTTCACCAGAAAAGATCATGAAAAAGCTCCTCCTTCCCTTCGCTGCCGTGTGCCTCACCCAGTGCAGCACCGACCTGCCGCCCACCGAGCAGGCCCAGACTCCCCTGAACCCCGCCTCGGACTATCAACCTGCCAAGGGAGAACCCACCGTCGACGACATCGCGCGCTTCCTCGCCGGCCGTCCGGTGGAGAACGGAGAGGCACTCTCCGCCTACCAACGCACCAAAGGGAACTACCACACCCACGCGCTGGAGTTCGACTACCTCTGGCGGAAGATGGCGTCCAAGCGGACACTACGACAACAACAGTACTTCCATGAAACCATCAAGCCGCTGATCGGCGCCTCGTCCACGGTGGTCTACCCGTTCGGCGGGCCGGACGTCCTCTACGGGACCTCCATGTTTCCGCAGGCCTCCACCTACGTCCTCATCGGTCTCGAACCCGTCGGCGGCATTCCCGACCTCTCGGGTGACCCTTCGGGGCTCCTCAGGCGGCTTTCCATCGTGATGGATGAACCGCTGCGCCACGGCTACTACATCACCAAGGAAATGCGCCAGGCCCCAGCCGTTACGCCCATCCTTCTGACCAGTCTCGGCCTGATGGGTGCCCGGGTCGACAACGTGCAGTCGATTTCCGCCGCAGGTCGCCCCGGGGTGGAGGTCCGTTTCCGCACCAGCCGCGGCGGCAACAAGCGCCTCATCTACGTGTCCGCCGATCTTTCGAACCGCGGATTCGACAGCGGATTCCAAAGCTGGCTTGGACAGTATTCCGGGGCCACCGGCTACTTCAAGGCGGCCTCCTACCTGCAGCACGACCCGAACTTCTCCGGCATCCGCGACTGGACCCTCGCCAACTGCAAATCCGTCGTTCAGGACGACTCCGGCATCCCCTACCGCTACTACGTCTCGAACGGCTGGGACGTCACCCTGCTCGGTACGTATCAACGCCCCATCCCCCTCTTCGCACGCTGGAAGCAGAACGACCTCGCCTCGGCCTACCAAGCCATTGGTGGTCGCGGCCCGGAGATTCCCTTCGGTTCGGGCTATCACCTGAAAATGGCGGAAGCCAACCTGCAGGTGTGCAAGAAGAAGTAGGGTGAACCGTCACACGGCACGCAGCAGCGTGCCGTCCTTCCAGCTTCGGGAGTATCCGAGCCGCGCGATCACCCGGCGCTCGGCCGGCCAGATGAACACCCGCTGACCCGCCGAACCGACCAGCGCCACCATCGTGGATGGCTGCCTCTTGGAAATGCAGGCGTTGCGCCAGAACCCCGGACTCTTCGGCGGTTCCAGTTCATCCTCGATCTCGATTTCCCGTCCCCCGCGACTGTTTCGCCACAGCCCCCCGCCGAACATCGCGTTGGCTCGGGACGGGCGCGACATCGCCCGGAAAGCACCCGCGCTGATGCCTGCCGTATCCCGCCCGGACAACAGGTCTCCCAGCGTCCGCCCAAGCCGACCCAGCCCCGTTACGGTGAGCTCCGTACCCGTCGACAGGTAGAAGCGCCCGCGCTGGTCCGAACGCCAGTCCGGACTGCTCAGGCCAATCGGACGCATCACCGCACGGTGGAGGAATTTTTCAAGGGTCTCTCCGCGCGCCACCGCCTTGCGATGGAGCAGCTCGGCAAGCACCTCCCAGCATGCCGGGCCGTAGCGAAATCTCGTGCCCGGCGCATCCAGCAAGGGCAACGCGATCGCAACCTTCCCCTTGTCGGCGATGGAGCGTCGATACAACTCGCCAGCGCCCTCCTTCAGGCCCGCCGTCATCTGCAGAAGCATCTGCACCGTGATGGATTCCTTCCCTCCCTGACCCCTCCACTCCGACAAGGTGTCCGCCACCTTCTCATCCGCACGAAGCCAGCCCTCACCCGCAGCCCGGGCACAGGCGAGACATCCGAGCGCCTTCGTGATGCTCAGCGCCGGCCCCCGCTCGTGGGTCCGCCACGATTTCCTGAGACTGCTACCCTCCCACGCCCCCCAGCCACGACCCCCGCCCGCCCGGGCGATCGTATCCGCGCGGTCCAGCACATCCCTGTCCCAGTCCCTGCCGCCGCTTCCGCCACCCCCCATCGGACCACAGCTTCCCAAAAGCCCACCACCAGCCAGCCAAATCCAATCGCGCCTTTTCACAGCGCTACTATCAATCAGGACGTCCCGAAACCGCAAGACCACTCCGGATCAATCCTCGATTCCTCATCAAGCAGGGAATCCACACAAAAAAGGGTTTCAAAATCGACCGATTACCCCCTACCTCCCCGGCGTGCTCACAATCAAGAAGCTCACGAAGACGCTCGGCGGCCGAACCCTGTTCCGCGACGCGGACATGACCATCAACTGGGGCGAGCGCGTCGCCCTCGTCGGTCCCAATGGCGCCGGCAAATCGACCCTCTTCAAGATGATCCTCGGCGAAGAGGACATCGACAGTGGCACCGTCGATCGCGACGAGTATGCCATCACCGGCAGCCTCGCCCAGGAAGCGGGTGACCCGGGCGATGAGACCATCCTCGAGATCGCCATCGGCATCACCCCGGAGATCATCCAATACCTCCGCACCATTCGTGAGCACGAAGCCGCAGGCACCACCGAACACAAGGACTACGCCGAGGCCGTCGACCAGTTCACCGCGCTCAACGGCTATCAACTCGAGCCCAAAGCCAAGAAGATCCTCGCCGGACTCGGCTACAAGCAGGGCGATTTCAACCGCCCCGCACGCGAGTACTCCGGCGGTTGGGTCATGCGCGCCTACCTCGCCCGCCTCCTCGTCATGGAGCCCGACCTGCTCATGCTCGACGAGCCCACCAACCACCTCGACCTCATCACCCTGCTTTGGTTCCAACGCTACCTGATGAACTACCCCGGTGCCGTCTTCCTCATTTCCCACGACCGGGATTTCATGGACGCCATCATCGAGACCGTCGTCGAAATCGATCCCGACGCCGCCGAGCTTATCTCCTACACCGGCAACTACTCGTCCTACCTCGACCAGCGGGAAAAGACCTACGAACAGAAGGTCCAGGCCTACCGCAACCAGCGCAAGGAGATCGAAGGCCACCAGGAATTCATCGACCGCTTCCGCCAGGTCGGTTCGAAAGCCGCTCAGGTCCAATCACGCATCAAGTTCCTCGAGAAGCTCGACAAGATCGAGAAACCGCGGGCTCCGCGCAAGCCGTTCAAGTTCACCTTCCCCCAGCCCGATCGATCAAACCAGAAGGTCATCGACCTCAAGAAGATCGACTTCGCCTACGGCAACGACAAGGTCATCTACGAAGGCCTCGATCTCACCATCGAACGCGGCGACAAGATCGTCCTGGTCGGACCGAACGGCGCCGGCAAGTCCACTCTGCTCAAGCTCCTCGGCGGGCAACTCGACATCACCGGTGGCGAACGCGAAGTCGGCTACCTCACCAAGCAGGGCTACTACTCCCAGCACCGCTCGGAGACCCTCAACGAATCCAACCGCGTCCTCGATGAAGTGATGGATTCCTGCCCGACCCTTCGCGAAGAAGACGCGCGTGCCATCCTCGGCTCCTTCCTCTTCCGCCGCGCCGATGTCGAGAAACGCTGTGGCATCCTCTCAGGAGGAGAAAAGTCGCGACTCAACCTCGTGAAATTCCTCGTCGACCCTCCGAACCTCCTGCTGATGGACGAACCGACGACCCACCTCGACATCCTCTCCATCGATTCCCTGGTGAACGCCCTGAAAGCGTACGAAGGCACCTTGGTGTTTATTTCCCACGACGTGCACTTCATCCGCAATCTGGCGGAAACCACTTTGCACATCGCGCGCAATGAGGACGACACCGCCAGCACCGTGACCCGCTACACCGGGGGCTACGACTACTTCCTCGAAAAGTCCGGCCTCGATGACGACCGCAGCGCGGTGACCTCGTAGGGGGCCTGCGGACCAAGCGATCCCGGGTGAGCGCACCCGGGAACCCGGACCAGGCTGCTGGCTTTCTCCGTCAGACCAGCCCGCCAACCAGCGCAAGCAGGAAGACGCCGGACGAAACCACCAGCCCACCGCCGAAAATCAGCCACCGTCCGCGGCCGATGGACTCCCCATTGCGGAACAGTCCGCGGAAATAGAGCTCCGTCAGCGGCCCGAGCAGGTAGGCGATGTTCGCGCCGATGCCCACAAACACCGCACTCGCCACCGCGGCGGCCCACGGCATGCCATGACGGTTCGTCCAGAGTGTTAGAACCAACAGCCCCGGGACCAGCAGGATCACGTTGTAGATCAGCCTGAGTTTTTCCCAGCCGAGGACGATCTCGCGCAGCGCCTCCTTTTGCCGGGCAAGATCCCCATCTCCGTCCGCCGACGGTGGAGCATACGGATTCTCCTCGTTCACCCGGCGACCATCCACCGCCGGGCGCACACCCGCAAGCACTCATCATTCGACAATCAGGAAAGGTCATTCATGGTGGTCGCAAGTCATGGAATTCCCGTCCACCTCCGCCACCCTGGAAACCCTGCCCAACGGGCTGTCACTCATTCTGGACCCCGACCCGTCCGCCCCGGTCGTCAGCACGCAGCTCTGGGTCGAAACCGGCTCCATCCACGAAGGCGCCCACCTCGGTGCGGGACTATCCCACTTCCTCGAACACATGGTCTTCAAGGGCGGCGGCGACTTCGGCCCGGTCGAGCTGGCCGAATCCGTACAGGCCGCCGGCGGACACTGGAACGCCTACACCTCCTTCGACCGCACGGTCTACTACATCGACGGCCCCGACACCGGACTGACCACTTTCCTGGATGTCCTGTGCGCCATGGTCTTCAAGCCCCACCTCCCGGAGAGCGAGTTCGAGAAGGAAAAGGACGTCATCCGGCGCGAGATCGACATGGGTCTCGATGACCCGGATGACCGTGCATCCCGGCTCCTGTTCTCGACCGTCTTCAGTCACGACCCGCGCCGCCACCCGGTCATCGGCTACCGCGAGCTGTTCGACTCCATCACCTACGATGACCTTCGTAGATACCACCGGGAACGCTACAGCCCCGACCACACCTGCCTGTGCATCGCCGGGAACTTCGACCCGGACTCCCTGCGTCAGACCATCGATCGGGTCTTCGCCTCACTTCCACGCTCTGCCAGCGCCGAGCCGTTGATTCCCGCCGAGCCGGTGCAGCTCGCACCGCGGACCAACCGTGCGACCTTCGCCGTACCCGCCTCGAAGGTCACCCTCGGCTGGAAGATCCCGGCACTCGGGCACCCCGATGTTCCCGCCTTCGATCTCGCCGCAGCCATGCTCGGCCGCGGCCGCTCGGCACGCCTCTATCGCAAGCTCCGGGAGGAACGTGGCCTGGCGCTCGAGATCTCATCGTGGTCCTGGTCGATGGCCAACCAGATCGGAATCTTCGCGGTGTCCGCCGAAGTCCAGCCCGACCAGCGCGATGCGCTGATCGCAGCCATTCGTGAAGAACTCTCGGCCTTCTCGTCATCCTCATTCGAAGACGACATGATGAAGGCCAAACGCCAGATCGCCGCCACCCAGTTCCGCTCCTTGACCACGGTCTCCGGGCGAGCCACCGACCTCGCCTCCAACTGGCACGAAGCCCGCGATCTCGACTTCACCCGGCGCTACCTCGCCCAACTCGAGGCGGTGACCGCGGCCGACGTCCGCCGCGCCCTGGCCACCCTCACGGATTCCCGGGAGTCACTCACCATTCTCGATCCGGAGGGGGTCTCCGCTCCCTCGGCCACCCGCTCCCCCACCCGCAAGCGCACGGAACCCGAGACCTTCACCCTCGCCAACGGAACCACCATCGCGCTCCTGCCCGACCCGAAGGTCCCGGTTGTCGCCCTCCAGTCAGCCGTCCGAGCAGGTTCGACTTCGGAAACATCACAGACCGCCGGCATCAACCGCCTGCTCGCCGCCGCGATGCCACAAGCGACACGCCACCGCAGCGCCGAAGAACTCGCCAATACCCTCGAATCTCTGGGTGCGAGCATCGGTGCCTCGGCCGGCAACAACTCGCTGCTGCTCCAACTGGCAGGTCTCTCCCCGGATCTCGGAACGCTCGTCCCCCTCTTCGGCGAGGTATTGTCCGACCCCGCGCTCGACTCGGATTCCATCGATCGCGAGAAGGCATCGCAGCTCACCTCCCTGCGCGAGACGCTCCAGGACCCGCTGTCGGTTGCCTTCCGTCACCTACGCCAGCGACTCTTCGGTCGCCATGGCTACGGGATCCCCACCCTGGGAAATGAGGATTCCGTCGAGTCATTGAGCCGGCTCTCCCTGGCCGCCCACCATTCCCTGCATGTCCGCGGACCCAACCTTGCCGTCGCCCTGGCCGGCGATTTCGACCCGGAGGAAGCACGTGACCTGCTCTCCAAGGCATTCAACGAGCTTCCGGAGGGAGACCCGTGGCATCCCGAACCGTCAGAAATACTAGATCCATCGGAGGACGTGATCCACGTCGACAAAAAGCAGGCGGTTCTCGCCATCGGCTACCCCGGAAGCGCGGCACTGGATGAACATCGTCACGCCCTGCGCATGCTCAACGAATGGGCCAGCGACATGGCCGGACCGCTGTTCACACGGATCCGCGAGGATCTCGGGTTGGCCTATCAGGTCGGTGCCACCCAGTTCCATGGGCACGACACCGGTCTCTTCGCCTTCTACATGGCGACCGATCCGGCCCAGATCGAGCTCGCTGAATCGGAGTTGATGTCCGAGATCGGCAAACTCGCCACAGGAGGCATCCCGGATGATGCCTTCGAACGGGTGCGCTCCACAGTCCTCAGTGCCACCGCACTGGACCAGCAGGCCCCCGGCTCCATCGCCCGACATGCGGCCATCGATCTTCTCTTCGGCCTTCCCGCAAGCCACCACCGGGAACTCCCCGGGATCTACCAGAAACTCACCCCTGCTCAGGTCGAGAACGCAGCAGCCGCCCTCCTGGGAACCCGAAAGCCGGTGCTGATCCGGGTCCTGCCGGAAGACTGAAACTCCAGATACCGGGGCCGGCCGAACCTCAGAAAAGCAGCCGCTTCGCACGGAGCAGGAACTGGGCCTCACCGCCCTCAAAGCCATCAGAGGCCAGCACCTTGCCGAGCCACTCGAGGGCGATGGAACCGTGTCCCCCCGCCTTCAGCCGGGCAGCGCGTTCCGTAAAGAATGCCTCCTTCTTCTCATCCGACGAATGGGCCTCACGCACTGCAGCGAATGCCTTGTTCACCGAGGGGCCCGTCTTCTCGCTGGGCTCCCAGCCAAGGGCATCAAGCGCCTTCTGCAGCATGCTGTCCTCCTCAAGCGAAAGATGATTGTCCTGATAGAGGGCGAGGAACAGAAGTTCGGCGAGGTCTTGTTTGCTCGATGAATCCATGGTCGGAAGGTTCCCAGTCCCTCCCACACCAATCCGGAAGGCGCAAGACGAAAGACCGGGGCCGAGCTTCTTCGGGCCGCCAAACCGCACCCGGAGAAAACAGCACTTGAGGCGAACCCGCCGAGCCATGAGGGTCGCCCCATGAAACTGTGGCAAAAGATCGTGGTCTGCGTGCTCGTCATCGAAGGGCTCGGCAGCCTCAGCGGCCTGCTGACGGCCTCCTCGATCCGCGGCTGGTTCGCCACGCTCGACCAACCTCCCGGGAACCCACCGAACTGGGTCTTCGGCCCCGTCTGGACCCTGCTCTACGCGATGATGGGAACGGCCATCGCCTTGATCTGGCACCGGGCCAAGGCCGGCCCCAACCGAACCAAGGCCATCACCCTTTTCATCTCCCAGTTCGCACTCAACCTTGCGTGGACTCCGGTCTTTTTCGGAGCCCATCAGATCGCCATGGCACTCGTGGTGATCGTGACCATGGCCCTGGGAATCCTTCTCACCATTTTCGCTTTCCACAGGATCGACCGTCTGGCATCGCGACTCCTGATTCCCTATTTCTGCTGGGTGGGCTACGCGACCTACCTCAACGCCGGATACCTCTATCTGAATCGCTAGACGTTCCGGGAGATTCGGCTATCACTACAGCATGAAGCTGCTTCGTGACCCCCTGGTCGTCTTCCTGCTCATCGGCGCCGGGATCTTCCTGCTCTACTCCAAGGTCGCCCCATCCGAATCTGTCGATCTCGAGGATCCCTATCGCATCGATATCAACGGCGACATCCTCGCCATTCTCGAGGACGAATGGACCGCACGCTGGAACCGTCCACCGACCGAAACGGAGTTCAAGGGCCTCGTTGATGCCTACGTAAAAGAGGAGATCCTGTATCGCGAAGCCAAGAAACTCGGCCTGGATCAAAGCGACTCGATCATCCGTCGCCGGCTTGCTCAGAAAATGGAGTTCCTGACCTCGGACATTGCCGACCTCGAAGAGATCGCTCCCGAAACACTCGAAGGTTACCTCAACGAGAACTCGGCACGCTACGCCAAGGAACCCGAAGTGGGTTTCGAACAACTCTTCTTCTCCCCCGAGAAGCGGGAAAACCCGAAGGCCGATGCCGAAACGATGCTGGAACAACTCAACTCCGGCGCCGTCACATTTGAAGAATCCAACCAAACCTCCGACCCCACGCTTCTCAGCCCGAAATTCACCGCTACCGCGGTCTCCCAGATCGGCAGGCAGTTTGGCGAAGCCTTCGTGGAGGCCATCGCCGACGAGGAGCCGGGGTCATGGTTCGGCCCGGTGGAATCGAGCTACGGCATGCATCTGGTCCGGATTACCGAACGCGCGCCCGGAGGCCTGCCAGCACTCGAGTCCATTCGCGAGAAGGTCGAGAGTGACTATCGCTATGACCAGCGGGAAAAGCTCAACCAACAGATGCTCGACCAACTGCTCCAAAGCTACGACGTCGTCATCGGAGAAGAGGCAAGTGAGACCGAAGCATCATGAAATTCTTCCACAGCCACCGCCGAGCCGACCTTGGAAGAGGAGATCAGGGACCGACAGGGAAAAAGCGGGCCCTTCGCTTCTTCCCGGTAGCCTTGATGCTGTCACTGATTCTCTCGCTTCCCCGGCTCACCGCCCATGAGATGCAGCCTGCCTACCTCGAGCTCACCGAGGCCCCCGACCAGACCGTCTCCGTCACCTGGAAACTTCCCTACTTCAAGGGCAAGCCCCTCCCCATCGCACCCACGTTCCCGGACGACTGGGAAAACCTCACCGAACCGAATACCAGCCCGCTCGGCAACGCCCTGCTGATGCGTTGGAAGGTCAACCCGGGAGAGAGTCCGTTGGATGGCAGCGCCATCTCGATCGATGGCCCCCGCTCACGACTCACCGATGTGCTGCTCCGGGCAAACCTCCAGGATGGACGCTCCGTGACCCGGGTGCTGCGTCCTGAGGCTCCCGCCGCTACCATCCAATTCGATGCCGAAACATCCACCCTGCTGTGGGACTACATCGTCATCGGCGTGGAACACATCATCTTCGGCTACGACCACCTGCTCTTCGTACTCTGCCTGGTGCTCATCGTTCGCGACCGCTGGACGCTGGTGAAAACCATCACCGCCTTCACCCTCGCCCACTCCGTCACTCTCGGCGTCGCCACCCTCGGCTGGATGGAAATCCCCGGCCCGCCGGTCGAAGCGGTCATCGCTCTGAGCATCCTCTTCCTCTCCCGCGAGCTGCTTGTTAGAACCGACGAGAACCCCGGCCTGACCGAGCGCTACCCCTGGCTCGTCGCCCTCAGCTTCGGTCTCCTCCATGGCTTCGGCTTCGCCGGCGCGCTTTCCGACGTCGGCCTGCCCGAAGACCAGATCCCCCTCGCCCTGCTGAACTTTAATATCGGCGTCGAACTCGGACAGCTCGCCTTCGTCGCCGTGGCGATCGCCCTCACCACGCTCACCCGAAAAATCTCCCCGAAGATCAACCAAGTCGCCTTCAAACCGATCGTCTACGCCACGGGCATCATCGCCGCCTTCTGGTGCGTCGAGAGGATCAGCGGATTCTGGGCCTGATGGTGAACTTGCCAGCAGCCTGACCGGTGCCGACGAAGCGCCCCGATCCGGCCGCTTGCCCCAGCCCGTCTTCATCCCGGAGCCTGGCCCCGCCGCACCCGACCTTGCCGGCCCGTGTCATCCTATCTTTGTTCTTGTCCCGCCGCTCTCACATCGGCTTAAATGGTGGTAACCGGCCAGTCATCTAACAGCTCACGATGAGGTCACCAAGGATTCCACTGCCATGAAACCGACCCACCTAGTCCCCGCGCTCGCCGCAGCCCTGCCCACGATCTTCCTGCCCCTCGCATCGCACGCCCAGAATACCGCGGCGGACAGCGGCACCCTGGACAAGTCCAAGGCCGAGGCCAACCAGAAGGAGCGACCCTACTCCCCCTACGCCGACCGCAACTTCCCTTCCCGTCCGTTCTTTGGCGATACCCACCTTCACACCGGGTTCTCGATGGATGCAGGTGCCTTCGGTTGCACGTTGACGCCGCGCGATGCGCTGAAGTTCGCCCGCGGCGAGCAGGTCACCGCCTCCAGCGGGCAACCTGCCAAGCTCTCCCGCCCCCTCGACTTTCTTGTAGTGGCCGACCACTCCGACAACATGGGGTTCTTCCCCGATCTTTTTGCAGGCAAGCCCGAGATCCTCGCCGAACCGGAGGGAAAGAAGTGGTACAACATGATCAAGGCAGGAAAAGGGGCCGAGGCCGCACTCGACATCATCGGCCAATTCTCCCAAGGCACCTTCCCTGAGAAATTGATGTACTTGCCCGGCACGCGTCCCTACAAGAATGCCTGGCAGGAAACCATCGACGCCGCCGAGCACTACAACGAACCCGGTCGGTTCACCGCCTTCATCGGCTACGAGTGGACTTCCCTCGACAAGGGCAACAACCTCCACCGCAATGTCATCTTCCGCGACAACGCCGACAAGGCCAGCGAGGTCGTTCCATTCACCTGCTACCCTCCGATGGGCAGCATCAACCCCGTCGACCTGTGGAAATGGATGGAATCCTACGAGGAGAAGACCGGAGGCAACGTGCTGGCGATCGCCCACAACGGCAACCTGAGCAATGGAACGATGTTCCCCGTCGAAGAAGCCTTTGGCAAGGCGCTCGATGCTGACTATGCCAAGGAACGAGCCAAGTGGGAACGCCTCTACGAAACCACCCAAACCAAGGGAGATGGAGAGGCTCACCCATTCCTCTCACCCAACGACGAATTCGCCGACTTCGAGACCTGGGACAAGGGCAATCTCGACGGCAGTCAGGCCAAGACCAATGAGATGCTTGCCGGCGAGTATTCCCGGTCAGCCCTGAAGAGTGGACTCAAGCTGCAGGCCAAGCTCGGCACCAACCCCTACAAGTTCGGCTTGGTCGGCAGTAGCGACGCCCACACCGGTCTGCCGGCAATGGCGGAAGAGAATTTCTTCGGTAAAACGACCCCTCAAGAGCCCGGCAAGGAGAGGATGCAGGCCAAGTTCATGGACAACAAGGAGACCGGAGTCGCCATCTATGACTGGGAAGTCGGCGCCTCAGGCTACGCCGCAGTCTGGGCCGAGGAGAATACACGCGCCTCAATCTGGGACGCCATGCAGCGCAAGGAAACCTACGCGACCACCGGCTCGCGGATGATTGTCCGCTTCTTCGGCGGCTGGGATTTCGACGAGACCGATGCCCACACCCGCAACCCGGCCTTCGCTGGCTATGAGAAAGGCGTACCCATGGGAGCCGATATGCACAAGGCTCCGGCCGGCAAGTCACCAACCTTCCTCGTTGCCGCCATGAAGGACCCGATCGGAGCCAATCTCGACCGCATCCAGATCATCAAAGGCTGGATGGATTCGTCAGGCGAACTTCAGGAAAAAGTCTACGACGTCGCGTGGAGCGACGACCGCAAGCCCGGTCCCGACGGCAAGCTCCCGAGTGTCGGCAGCACCGTCGACCTTGAAACCGCCACTTGGACCAACACCATCGGCGAACCCGAACTGATCACCGTCTGGGAAGATCCCGACTTCGACCCCTCGCTCCATGCCTTCTACTACGTTCGGGTCCTCGAGATTCCCACACCACGCTGGACCGCCTACGACGCCGTCCGCCTCGGCGCAGAACCGCTCGAAGGCACCCGCATGACCATCAACGAACGCGCCTACACCTCACCGATTTGGTACAATCCCTGATCTCCAGGGTTTTGCCCCCGGATCGGGAGTGGCTACTGGTCCCACACGGGATCACCCACGCCTGGGTGGGTCCAATCCTGCTGCAACGGGTCTGACCGAGGCTGGGACGAACACCCCGGACGTGGTGATTCTGGTCAGTAGCCACGCCAGCGGACTCGGCGGAACTGCGCAACCCCTCGATTTCCGGATCCCGCTCCCACCACGATGATCACCGTACTCCATGCCCCACGGTCAGCTGTGCTTCGCTGGCTCTTCCCCCTGATCTATATCGTGCTTCTGATCATCTCCTGCCTCGACACACTGCTCTGACTCCATTCGACTCACCGGCATGCATAGGCTTTCCATCCGCATCATCATGGTTCTCGCGGTCGCACTTTTCACGAGCTGTACCGCACCCATCAAGGTCGAGGAGGTTCAGCCTGCCAGCGGCTACCGGGCCACCGCCCACTCACTTCCCTTGCTCGTTGATCAAATCCGGGTTGCCTACCGGGGAATCGAACGAGGGGACACGGCCGCCATTCCCGTCTACAACGAACGATTGTCGCGCTTTCTTGAGGCACTGAACAAGAACCAGGACTCCATTTCCGACTCGCAGCTCTTGTTCACCAGCCCCGGAGGAGTTCGACGGCTGACCATCAAGGGACCCGCCAGCTTCACTCCACCCGAGGCACGGCTGATTCCCATCGACATCCTTGAATTCGAAGGGGACTACGCCGAGCACCAGTCAAAGGTCAGCGGAGTCGGCGCCCCTCTCGTGGCTAGCAAGTCGACCGACAGGATCGGCTTCGAGTCCTACCGCCTCAACCAACCTCTGAGGAACCTGACCGCCCTGATGCGTTTCAAGGGGAACACCGCAACCCTGGAGCTCATGGACCCCTATCAGGCCCACAAGATCTCCGTTGCCGGAAAGCAACACCAGCTCGCCGCCGACTACGGAGCCGCGGTGATGTACGGACTTTCCAAGTCGCGCATCGACAAGCTCGGGCTTGCTCGTCTTCTCGATCCCCAGAAATTCAGCGACACCTCGGTCCTCACGTTCCTTCAGCCCTACGATCCCGAGCGCATTCCCGTGCTGATGATCCACGGACTCGACAGTACCCCCGCCACTTGGGCCCCGGCCTTCTTCGACATCATTCAGGATGAGGAAATCCGGGACCATTACCAGTTCTGGGTATTCAGCTACCCGAGTGGCTATCCCTACCCGTACTCCGCGTCGCTCCTCCGCGAGCAGCTAGAGGAAGTCCAACAGGAAGTCCCCGATCACAAGGACATGGTCATCGTCGGTCACAGCATGGGCAGTCTCGTCACCCGACTGATGATCACCGATGTCGGAGAAAGCATGTGGCTCAAGTTGTTTGGAAAGCCACCCGAAGAGACCAAAATCGGAGGATCCAGCCGACAACTCCTCGAGGACTCCCTCATCTTCAACCACGTCCCCAACATCGATCGCGCGATCATGGTCGCCGGTCCCCACCGCGGATCGGAAGGCGCGGACAATCCCATCGTCCGACTCCTCAACCGGCTGGTGAAGCTGCCCGGGTTCATGGCCGACGTCCGCAATGCGGCCGCTTCGGTCGCAACCGCCGACGCCTCGGCCTTCGCCTTGAAGCGGGCACCCAGCAGCGTCGACACCCTTTCGCCCAACAATCCCTTCGTGAAGGAGATCAACAAGTATCCCATTCATCCAAGCATCCCCTATCACTCGGTGATGGGCGACCGTGGCAAGGGAGACACCCCCGACTCGAGCGACGGAATCGTCGCCTACTGGAGTTCCCACCTCAAGGGCGCCCAATCGGAGAAGATCGTGCCCTCCGGCCACAGTGCTCACCACCACCCTGTCGGTATCGAGGAGATCGAGCGCATCCTCAAGCTACACCTCCGCGAGGCAGATTGATGAGAACACGTGCTCGGGGACGCTACGACACGGCTCCTGAGTGAGCCTTTTGCCTCGACACCGACCGACCCGTCCCGCCATGGCTCTTGAATGAGTAATCGGGATTCACTCGACGAAGGGACGAATCAACCTGGCCATCTGAAACGGATGCGGGCGTTCGCCGCCCGAAACCGGAAAAGGCTGGTCCGAGGCTTTGTCGTCCTCGCCCACGTCACGGGAGCACTCACTTCCGTCAGTGCCGTGATGGAGACCCGGACCTCCCAAGGGGCCATTGCGTGGGCCATTTCACTGAACACGATGCCCTACGTCGCCGTTCCCGCCTATTGGGTTTTCGGCAGGAGCGACTTCCGGGGATACGTCACCGCACGCCGGACCCACCGCAAGGAACTTGCCACTTTCTGGGAGACCTTTGACCAGTCCCTGCGCGACCAAAAACTTGTCGCCCCCCGGGAGGAGAACGCTCCCCACGTGGTGGAAAATCTCGCCAAGCTGCCTGCGACCCGCGGCAACGATGCCGAGCTTCTGATTGATGGCGACCAGACCTTCACCTCCATCCTCGAGGGTATCGCCCGTGCGAAGGATTACGTCCTCGTCCAATTCTACATCATCCGCGATGACGAAATCGGCCGCCAGCTCCGGGATGCTCTCGTCGAACGGGCCGGGGCGGGCGTCCGCTGCCATCTGCTCTACGACGAGATCGGCAGCAAGCTGCCCAAGGACTACCTCACCACGCTCCGCGATGCGGGGGTTCAGGTCCTTCCGTTCAACACCACTCAGGGAGACGCCAACCGATTCCAGATCAACTTCCGAAACCATCGCAAGATCCTTGTTGTCGACGGGATCGAAGCCTGGGTCGGTGGACTGAATGTTGGCGACGAATACCGCGGACTCGACCCGGACGTCGGCTACTGGCGGGACACCCACATGCGGGTCGAAGGTCCGGTCGTCCAGACCATCCAGGTCTCATTCGCCGAGGACTGGCACTGGGCAGCGAAGGTGGAACTTCCCGGGCTCAACTGGACCCCCCGCCCTGCGGCAAACGGCGCCGACAAGCGCTTGATCTGCCTTCCATCCGGACCAGTGGATCCACTGGAAACCTGCACACTCTTCTTTCTCCACGCCATCAACAAAGCGGAGTCCCGATTGTGGATCGCGAGTCCCTACTTCGTTCCCGATGCCCAGTTCATCAGCGCTCTCCAGCTCGCCGCCCTTCGCGGTGTCGAAGTCAGGATCCTGATCCCCGAAAAAGGAGACAGCCACATGGTCGACCTCTCCAGCTGGTCCTATGTCCCCGATCTTCACGCTGCAGGGATCGCGGTCTATCGCTACCAGAAGGGGTTCATGCACCACAAGGTCACGGTCATCGACGACCGCTACTGCACGATCGGAACCGCCAATTTCGACAACCGCTCGTTCCGCCTCAACTTTGAGGTGACCATGGCCGTTGACGACGAGGAGTTCACCGGCGAGGTCATCAACATGCTGGAAACCGACTTCGACAACGCGCGGAAGGTCCAGCACGGAGAACTCGAGCAAAAGAGCGCTTGGTTCAACTTTTGGGTCAGGGTTTCCCACCTCGCGGCACCGGTGCAGTGAGCCGGTGGGCAATCTGGGGTCGGAACGGCAGCAAGGCACCGAGCACGGTCATCCCCGTCACTCGATGAGCCATGGTGCTCCGACCGCGAATGAACCCGCTCCGGGGGGGGCGCCACCGTCGCCATCGCACGTCCCGGGAAAGTGGTATCATCAGGAGCCCGCGCGCTCGGACCCACCTCGGGTTCCAGCATGATGAGACCCGATTGTTAGAGCTGATTCTCGATCGGCAGCCACGAAAACAAGCCGTTCATGAAGCGCCGTCCGAAACTCGTCTCGGGATCACGCATCCACGTCCGCGTCTCCCCATCGATCTCAGTCTGCCAGACCGTTTTCCCGCGGGGATCCAACGTCACGCGATAAGCGTTCTCCGGGCGCACGCCCTGGTCGAGGAAGTCACCGACCTGCTTGGCAAATCTCTCGCTGTGAACCAACAGCCCGATCTCCGAATTGATCTCCGCCGACCGGGGGTCGAGATTGTAGCTGCCAACAAACGCGGTTTTGCCATCAACCACAAAGGCCTTGGTATGGAGCGCGGCCCTTGAGTCCTTCGCCTGAGGAGCGACCTGCGAGAGCAAAGCCACAGCATCCGGCCTCAGTTCATACACATCCACACCTGCCCGGATCACTTGGGCGCGACGCCTGCTGTGACCGGCTTGCGCCGCCACCACATCATTCCCGGCGAGGGCATTCGTGAGCACCCGGACATCCACCCCGTCGTCCTCAAGCCGCTTGAACTCCTCGATTGCCCGATCCCGCATCACGAAGTAGGCCGCTTCCATGCGGACATCCCGCTTGGCACCGGCCACCACCGCAAACAGTTTGCGATCCATGCGCCCGCCTGCGTCCCGCCCCTGGGTCGACTCGTAACTGTCGAAAAGCACCTCCCCTCGCGCCCACACCATCTTGTTCATGATGGCATCGATCCGCGTGCGGAGCTGGGCGATGTCCTGGTCGATCGGAAACGGACAGCGTTCCGGTCGGATGTTGCTTCTCAGTTCCACGATCTGGCGGCGGAAATCATCCATGTTTGGTTTCTCCCGGACAAACTCCTCGACGGGAACCGCCGACTCGCTGTTCCAGAACTCGTCGAAGGTTGAGGAAACCTCACGGACGATTGGTCCCACGGCGGCGATATCGAGATCGCGGTTGTTGAAGCTCTCTCCCAGCCCGAAATACTCATCAGCGATGTTCCGCCCACCGATGATCGCGCAGGAGTTGTCCATCACCATGATCTTGTTGTGCATGCGCTTGTTCAAACGCTTGAAGTTGGTGAGGAACTCCGGGATCCGCAGCGAGCGGTTGCGATGCGGATTGAAGATCCGAACCTCGATGTTGGGATGCGCGGCAAGAGCCGCAGTGGCACTGTCACGGTTCTTGAAGGTCACATCGTCCAACATGAAGCGGACGCGGACCCCACGATCCGCCGCACGCACGAGTCGGTCCGCGAGAAGCAGCCCTGCCGTATCGGCCGACCAGATGTAGTACTGCACGTCCAGGGTCTTGGTGGCAAAGTCCGCGAGAGCCACACGGTCGATGTACGCTTCCCGGTTTCCTCCAAGCACCGCAAACCCCGACTTGCCGGAGTGCCGTCTCGCTATCGCCTCAATCTGACCGGAGACCCCACCCGGAGCTGCCGATTTCATGGCGCGGCTGGGCGTCCGCTCGACATCCCGATAACCCGAACCGCAGCTGGACACCAAGATCGGAAAGACAACCGCGAGCAATGTCAGAACCGGGAAGCGGGAAGCATGAGTGATCATCATCAGAAAATAACGAGGTTTGCATCGCCCCTGCACCCGGGATGATGGAGTTCAATTATCTGGTCTGTGACGAACCACGCAAGCGGGGAATGCCTCGGACGGGACCAACAGGATTTGTATCGCAAAAGGCATCCCAATACTCATATCAATCTACCCTCGCACGAAATGGATCGTGCCCTCGCATCCAACCACTGAATCCCATGAAGACCTCAAGAATCATCGCGGCTGCCACCTTGATCGCGACTGCGTCCGGAGTTCACGCCGGCACTCCTGAGCTGAATCCCGTCATCGCGCCAGCTCCAGCCGAATCCAATGGCTGGGACTTCCTCGTCAGCATGTACAGCCCGATGATGGGAGTCGACGGCACCGTCGGCGTCGGCCCTCTTACCGGTCCCATCGACATTCCGTTCTCAGACATTCTCAGCAACCTCGACGCTGGATTCTTCTCGAACTTCGAAGCTCGGGGCAACCGCTGGTCGGTCAATGGCGACATCATCTGGCTGAAAATGTCCTCCTCCGTGGCACCAACCCAGAGGAGCTACCTTGGCGTCAAGCAGGAGCAGTTCATGACCACACTGACCACCGGGTATGAGCTCTACGAAGACGAGCGCACCATCTTCGACATCTTCGGGGGCGCCGCCCTGACGAGCCTCGAGCTTGAACTCAACGAAACCACCTTTGCCGTTCGGCGTGGCGTTCTGAACCGCTCGGCCTCGGGATCCAAGACGTGGATCGATCCGATCCTCGGCCTGCGTGTCCGACACCACCTCTCGGATCGCTGGACGCTCTTTGCCCTCGGTGCCTATGGCGGCTTCGGAGTGGGTTCCGAGGAGTATTGGCAACTCGTCGGCGGCGTGAACTTCAGATTGACCGAACACGCCTCCATCGCACTCGCCTACCGTGGCATCGGCGTTGACTACAACGACTCCGGGTTCATCTACAACACCAAGACCTACGGCCCGAACCTCGGTCTGGTGTTCAATTTCTAACGGAGCAGATCAACCGGACTCAAGCCTCCCTTCTCCGTATCGAGCGTGTGGGAAGAGAGGTTTTCTTCGTAGTCACGGCGGTGACCTTTCACTCACACCGAGCATGATTCTCAGCGACTGAGTATCAGGCTGGGGGCAACGACGGCCTGCCGACATTTCGCACAAAAGTGTCCCAAATTCCATCGTCCCCAATCGAGGGTCGACTCTTTTACCGAGTCCGCTCCGGGCGCGAACTCCAGCAGTGCACATTCGACACCATGAAGATGGCCTCACCCTCAACCAACGCTGACCAGCGGCGCCTCGGATTCAGCGTGACTTGAGATCGGATTGGACATGAACATCTCACGCCCGGCCATGTTTCTCGCTCGTCTCCAAATCGTATTCCTACTGCTCTGGCTATTTGCAGTCGGACCCGCACGGGCATGCCAGATCTGCATTCCCTTCCCGACCGAATCGCTGGCGGACCACTTGCTGAAATCCAGTGCCGTCGTCCTCGCACGGGAGAACCCCGACGCTCCATTCACCCTTCAAACCACCAAGGTTCTCGGGGGCGATTCTTCGCCGCCGTCGCTTGAACTTTTCCTCGATAGCCAGGGCCGCCGCATCCTGGCCAATGACGAGGAGAAGAGCATCATTTGCGTCTACCAGCCGGCACAGGACCCGCCCGCTTGGCGAAGAGTCGGCCTTGATCACGGAGCACTCCGGCCATTGGTCGAAGAAATTCTCAGACAGAGGTCCCACTGGGAGAACCAACCCGACGCAAGGCCGAGATTCTTCGCGCCCTACCTTCGCCACCCGGATCCACAGATCGCCACGCTGGCCCACCTGGAGGTTGGCCGAGCTCCGTATTCACAGATCCGGGATCTGGCGGGGGCGATCCCCACCACCGAGATTCGGAAATACCTCGCGAACATCCGCTACGCCGAGTGGCATGCCCTCTACATTCTGTTTCTCGCCCAGAGCCAGGACTCCGAAGACAAGCGGCGCATCGTGGAGGCAGTCGAGTCCAATGCAAAATTCTCCCTGACACTTCAGACCGCCGCATGGGCCACGGCATTCATCGAGACCGAAAGATCCGCAGGGCTCGATCGTCTGGATGAACTCTATTTTTCGAATCCACAAAGGACTCGCCAAGAGATGGATGCCATCCATGCCGCATGCTCAGTTCAAGGAACGAACTCTCCAAAGGGACTACAAGACCGCATCCTCGAGTCCTATCGCCTGGCACTCACCCACCATGCCGACCTGGCACCACGAATCGTCGCTGACCTCACGAAGTGGAAGCGTGCTGATCTCGCGGATTCCATCGTGTCCCTGCTGCAGACCCCGTCCGTGGCTTTCACCCCGGAAGAGAACCTTCAGCTTCGCGCGTATGTCCGGGGTAATACGCCCGATCCAGCCCATCATGATCCTGACCACCCTTCACCCAGACGATCCTACCTTTGGCTGGCGGTTGGACTTCTCCTGCTCCCCTACCTCTTCCGGGGAATACGGAGCACTCCTTCCTGACACTCTGCGAGAGGAGCCCCTTCGCCTTGACTGTAAGAGTCGATGAGAGGGCGGCCCACAAACCAGACACAACGACTAGAACCCTGATACAGGTCGGGCCTCTCCGCCCCTCGGTGGAACAGGAAAAGAAGATGATCTGATCCTCGAGCCGACACCAAAAAGCCTCCCGCCCCTGCGGAGCGGGAGGCTTTGATTGAGGACTTTAGAACTCAGCAGACACTTCAACCCAGCGCCTTGGCCATCAGTGAGTTCATGCGACTGACGGTGTCCCTCGCGTCTTCGAGAAGACCCGCAGCCATCAGTGCATTGTCGAGCAGCTGGCCGGCGACCAGTGCGGCGACCTCAGGCTGTGCATCCTTGGCTTCGGCAAGCTTCTTGATCAACTCGTGGCGTGGATTGATCTCAAGGTCGACCTTCACCTCATCTTTGAAGTTCTCGTCCATCGCCTTCATCATCGCACGCATTTGCGGGGTCATCGCATCCTGAGGTGTCAAAGCGATCACCGGGCTGTCGACCAGGCGTTTGCCCGCCTCGACCTTGGTCACCTTGTCACCGAACTCATTCTTCAGGAAATCGCAAAGAGCGGCGGTCTCGTCCTCGGAAAGCGCGTCGCCGTCGAGATCCGTGTCTTCCAGATCGACACCTCCTTTGGAAACGGACACGAGCTTCTTGCCGTCGAACTCACCCAGCGAGTCGACCACATATTCATCCACCGCGTCGGTGAAATAGATCACCTCAAGACCCCTCTTCTTGAATGCCTCCAAATAGGGGCTGGCCTCGATCTGTTCGCGGTTACTACCGACGATGTAGTAGATGGCATCCTGCTCTTCCTTCGCGCGGGTCAGGTACTCAGGCAGACTTGTTACCGCGTCCCCTTCGGTCATCGAGCTTTCAAATCGAAGGAGCTTCGCCAAGGCATCGCGATTGGCAAAGTCGGTGGCGACCCCCTCCTTGATGAACCGGTCGAACTTCTTGTAGAACGCCCGATACTTGTCGGGATCGCCGTTCGATTCCTTCTCGAACATCTTGATCACACGCTTGCTGATCACCGTGCCGACCTTACGCACGAGGGCGCTGTCCTGCATTGTCTCGCGCGAGATGTTCAGCGGAAGATCGGCGCTATCGATCACCCCCTTGAGGAATCGCATCCACTCGGGCAGCAGGTTCTTCGGCTCGGGATCGATCAGGACCTTCTTGCAATACAGTGCCACCGCCGGCTCCATCTTCTGCATGCCCATCCGCTCGGGGTTCTCCGACGGCACGAAGATCAGCGCGTTGATTTCGATCGGGGCGTCCGCCGAGAAATGCAGTCGATACTGCGGCTCGTCGAATGCCTTCGCCTGAAACTGATAGAACGACTTGTATTCGTCGTCACTGATCTCGCTCTTGTTCTTCAGCCACAGTGCCTCGACCTCGTTGATGCGCTTGTCACCGATCATCACCGGGAAGCCGACGAAGTTGCTGTAGGTTTCGACCAGGTGCTTCACCCGGTCTTCCTTCGCATACTCCTTCTGGTCGTCCTTGAGCTTGAGAACAATCTTCACCCCGCGGGTGACACCGTCAGCCGCCTCGATCTCGTAGCCGCTCTTGCCATCGCTGGTCCACACCAAACCTTCGCCGTTCTGACGCCAGCTCCGGGTGTAGACCTGCACCTCGTCGGCGACCATGAAAGCGGAGTAGAAGCCCACCCCGAACTGGCCGATCATGTTCTCCGGGCTGTTGCCGCTGTCCTTGAGGGCTTCGAGGAACGACTTGGTGCCCGAATGGGCAATGGTGCCGAGGTTCTCGACGAGCTCCTCACGGGTCATGCCGATGCCGTGATCCTGAATGGTCAGGGTGCCGGCCTCCTCGTCGGTAGTGATCTCGACCTGCAAGGGAATCCCCGCATCCTGGATATCCTTCTCCGTCCCCTCAAGGTGGCGGAGCTTCTCCATCGAATCCGAGGCATTCGAAATCAGTTCACGGAGGAAAATCTCCCGGTCCGTATACAGAGAGTGAACCACCAGATCGAGGAGCTGCTGGATCTCGGCCTGGAACACATGCTTTTCAGTAGTCGCTTCGCTCATGGCGCGGCCAGATAATCCACCCGAACCCGCCTGTCAATGGGGCGAAAACCTCTGCCGGAGACGCCAGCGCACCGGCAGTCCTGCATCCTTGAGGCCTTTCCCACGGGAGAACGCCCCATGCATGGTCAAACTGCCCGCTTGGCAGCGCGGGGCGAGGAGGGCAGTCTCCATGGTATGATCCGGAAAATCCTTCCATTTCTCATCATCTCGTCGGTCCACTCGGCGCCAATCCTGGTCGAGAACGGCGACCTCCAGGCCTTGATCGACGGGACCGCGATCCCTTCCGCAGCCAGCCCTGACAAGTACCAACTCCCCACCGATGACCAGCGCGACGCCTTCCGAGCCGCCCTCGAGCACATCCTCCAAGGGAACCTCCAGTCCGCAGCGGATGAGGCTGCCACCGCGAACTACGACCTGGTTTCCTACACCGACGACAATTCGGCCGACACATTCGCCATCCTCCGTGAGAGAGACAGCAACCAGCACTGGGGCGGCTTGTACGTCATCGATCTCACCCCCGAACGGGCCCTCGTTGTCCAATGCCCCCACCCGCTCTACGACGGAGTCCGCGTCCCGGCGACAGACATCTTCATCAATACCCACGCCGTGGTCTACATGCAGGCCGGCACCCACCGGAACAACTCGCCCACGCCATCCGACTGTGACGGCGACCTTCAAGGTGAAGCCTACCGAATCTCGGACATGGCTCATGCTCCTGACAGCCTGTTTCAGGCGGCCCATGATGTCATCGAGGCGCACTTCGACCGCACCGTTAGCCTGAACCTCCACGGCATGGCGGATGGCTCGGACGATTCGGATGCCGTGGTCAGCAACGGCACCTCGGACGTCTGGATCGGCAATTCCCTGTCCCGTGATCTGGCCACCCGAATGAACGAGATCATCCTCGCCGACGACGCCAACGACTCCCGCTATGCCGTCAGCCATCAGGAACCCGGAGAAGACCCGAACCTGAGTGGTTCGAACAACACCCTGGGCCGGCACACCAATGGTTCGTCCGAGCCCTGCATGACCGCAGCCGTCACCGCCGTCTTTCCCGAGAGATTCATCCATCTGGAGACCGATCCAGATGTCCGCGACGCTCCAGCGTCAAATTGGTCGTTCATCACCCAGGCCCTGAACGACCTCATTCCCCTCTTTTCGGATCCCGACCCCGGTCTCCCCACCGGGCATCTGATCATCACCGAAATCATGCCCAACCCGGACCAGGTCGGGGAAGGAACCGGCGAGTACATTGAGGTCTTCAATCACACCGGATCCACCATCAACATGATGAACTGGCTGATCGTCGATGATCAGGACAACCAGGCAACCTTCTCCGGAGTGGTCGAACCCGGAGACCTTTTCGTCATCGGGGTCAGCGCCGATCTCAATGGGGCGGCTCCTGGAGGCACCCCGGACGCCGTTTGGTCCGACTCCGTCGGCGACCTCACCCTGACCAACACCCGGGATGTCATCAGCATCCTCGACCAGAATGGTGACCTTGTTGCCTCGATCGCCTATGAAGATGGTGACCCCTTCGGGGCCGGGGTCGCTTTGGAAATCGCAGTCGGAAACCGCCCCCTCAACGGCCAATCCTACGGCTCCGACTACGTCGAATCCCTGACCCCATTCGGCAGCGATTTCGGCAGTCCGGGCCTCCGGGGCGAGAGCCAGTTTCCCCTCCCCGGTTGCTCGCTGGATCCACAGCGAATCGGCGACGAGATCGAGCTCATCTTCCCTGCCTCCCGCGCCGTCACCTACACGCTCTGGAACAGCGGAGATCTCAGCGACTGGAATGAAGTCCTCACCGAAGATCCGATCATTGGCTCTGGATCGGAGGCTCAGTTCACCGTTCCCCAACCCGACGACGACGCGTTCTTCTACCAACTTGTCCACGACTACGCCGCACCGGAATAGGCACAGCTGCGGAATTGCACCCAGATTTATTCACAACGCATCAGCGACTTATTCACAGTCGACAGACGTTTCAAACAAGGTCCACCGGCGAACCTACGCGGATCCTCCCACTGTGAATGAATGTGAATAACGGTTATTCACATTCGCTATCTCAATCTAATCCTTTGGGAGATACCCACGTTCTTACTGCTTCTTTGACCTAACAGACTGCTTGCCGTTTTGTTTGAATCGAACGCTCCCTTCAGTGTGCGACCTCAGACACTCGTCAATCAGCGTTCATCGCCGCCCTCCGCAGCGCAAGTTATCCACATCCTTCACCCGCCCGTGACCGCTTGGAGGATCACTCGGTGGACATCCTCTGCAGCCGTCACTTTGACCTCGGAACCGATCAGCACCGGCCGCTCGCCTTCCTCGACCTCGTCCCTCCCGTGCGATCCCTTCACCAGCACCGCGTCGAGGGGGATCAACTCGAGCAACCCGCGCAGCCCGAGTTTCTTCTTCATGAGGAACTTGGCGAGCTCCCACTTGGGATTGCCAATGGAGGGGTCGATCAGCAACTCGGCCGGGTCGTAGCCGGGCTTCCTGTGGATATCCACCGTCCGGGCGAAGTCCGGGGCCTTGGAGTCGTCCTGCCAGTAGTAATAGGTGAACCAGGCCTCCGGATCCGCCACCGCGACGAGGTCCCCGGCCCGCTCGGCACCCACCGCGCTACCCCACATTTCCGCAGCAGCGCGGACCTCCGCCACGCCATCGACCTCATCAAGAAAACCCCTCACCTCGCGCAGCATGCCGGGCTCCCTGACGTAGACGTGGGCCACTTGGTGATCGGCCACCGCAAACACCCGACTTGCCCCGGCATCCAGAGTCTCCCGACCGAGTTCATCCTTCACCTGAATCCACCCCTTCTCCCGGAACAAGCGATTGAGATGCACAGTTTTCGACACCTTGGAGATGCCGTATTCGGAAAGCAGGATCACGCGGATCCCACGCCCCTCATAGTAGTCGATGAGGTCAGCGGCGACCCCGTCGATCAACGCTAGCTCCTCCGCCATTTCGGGCGCTCCGGGGCCCCACTTCTGAAGCCCGTAGTCGAGGTGGGGAAGGTAGACGAGACTCAGGGTCGGCGATGCCTTTTCCTCGGTCCAGCGAGCCGCATCCGCGATCCAGCGCGAGCAAGCGATCCCGGCCCCCGGCCCCCAGAAAGATGGAAAGGGAAAATCACCCAGCTCCGCCTTCACCGCCTCACGCCAGTCCATCGGGTGGGTATGGATGTCGAAGACCTTGCGCCCGTCGGCGGGATACAGCGGACGCGGGGTCATCGAATAATCGGCGCTGGAATACATGTTGTACCACCAGAACAACTTGGCGCAGGTGAACTCGGGATTCTCGCGCTTCAGCGCATCCCAGATCTTCTCACCGTGGACGAGATGATTGCTTTGTTTCCAAAATTTCACCTCGGCGCTCTCGCGGTCATACCAGCCATTGCCGACGATCCCGTGTTCACGAGGGCAGGTACCGGTAAGCATCGACGACTGGGCGGTGCAGGTGACCGCCGGAAATGCCGGCCGGAACGACTGCAAACCGACCCGGTCCGAGAATGCCTTCAATCTCGGCATCCCCACATCCAGGAGAGATGTAGAAAGCCCGACCACATTGATTACCGCCACCCGTTGCACGACTGCAGCCTCCCACCCCCGCTGCCGGATGGCAATCACCCAGCACCGCCTCGAGCCTTGGAAAAATCATGCGTTTTGGTGCCTTCAGCCACAGACCAGTCTAGAACATGACAAAGCCCTCTTCACCGCCTGATTCATTGGGGTTGCACCCGAATATGGACGACCTTAACATTCACCTTTGCAGACATTTTCTGCCATAATTTCTCAATTTCAGACCATGAAGCTTTTCGGAACCGACGGCATCCGCGGCCAGGCCAACCAATTTCCCATCACCCCAGAAGTCGCCCTGCGTATTGGCAAAGCCATCGCCACCGTGCTGCGCTCATCCGGTGCCAACCGCAACCGGGTGGTGATCGGCAAGGACACCCGGATCTCCGGATACATGCTTGAGACCGCCCTGACCTCCGGTCTCGTCTCGATGGGCATGGACGTCTTTCTTCCCGGCCCTCTTCCGACGCCTGCGATCGCCCACCTCACGAAGTCGATGGGCTGCGCCGCCGGCATCATGCTGACGGCTTCGCACAACCCGTATCAGGACAACGGCCTGAAGATCTTCGGCCCGGATGGCTACAAGCTCACCGATGAGCTGGAGGAGGTCATCGAGCGCTACATTCTCGGGGACGAACCCGAGCCCACGCCGATGTCCCCCGAGCGCATAGGCAAGGCCTACCGCATCGATGATGCCCGGGGTCGCTACATCGAGTATGCCAAACACACGGCCAACAACATCAGCCTCCACGGCCTCAAGGTGGTCGTCGACTGCGGTCACGGAGCCGCTTGGTCCATCGCCCCCATCATCTTCCGCGAACTGGGTGCCGAAGTCATCAAGACCGGCTGCGATCCGGACGGAGTCAACATCAACGAAGGGTGCGGAGCCCTCCATCCGGAGACCGCCGGCGCACTCGTGCAGGAACATCAGGCCGACCTCGGCGTGTCCTTCGACGGCGATGCCGACCGCGTGATTTTCACCGATGCCACGGGCACTCCCGTTTCCGGCGACCGCATCCTCGCGCTCTGTGCCATTTCCCTGAAGGAACAAGGCAGACTGAAAGGCGACACCATGGCGGCCACTGTGATGAGCAACCTCGGACTTCATGAAGCGATGAAGCGCGAAGGCATCAGCGTGCTCACCACAGGTGTTGGTGACCGTCAGGTGATCGAGGCCCTCCGCGCGGAAGGCCATTCCTTTGGAGGTGAGAATTCCGGTCACCTGATCTTTGCCGATCAGGCGACCACCGGCGACGGCATCCTCTCGGCGCTCCAAGTGCTCGCGATGATGAAACGAACCGGTTCCACACTGGCCGAACTGGCCAGCTGCATGCGCGAGTTTCCTCAACAGTTGATCAACCTTCCCGTCGCCTCGAAGCCTCCCTTGGAGGAACTGGAGTCACTCCAATCGCTACTCGCCGAAGCGGACTCAGCATTCGGCGAAGATGGCCGGCACCTGATCCGCTACTCGGGGACGGAAAACAAGATCCGCGTGCTGGTGGAACACAAGGACGCGGACACCACCGCGACCTGGGCACAGCGACTCGCCGACGCGATCCAAAAAGACATCGGGGTCCCCGCTTGATTCCTGTCAGATCCCATCGAAGCCTCCGCCATGCCCGTCCTCGCTGAACGACCGCTTGCTGAGTTTCCCATCGGAAACATCACACTTCAGGCTCACCACCAACGTCTCACAGGAATCACCGTCGCCGCCCGGGCGTGGATTCATCCCGACGACCTGTCACGACTCGTGCCGGGGTCCATCAGCACCCTGACCGATGAGTCGGGCACCCCGCTGGCATGGACGGGTGAAGCGCCCGACCCGTCCCAGTCCGTGGTTGCTCCCGGTTCCTTCATGATTGTCCAGACATGGGATCTGCTGCGTGCCAACGAATCCTGGGTGGGCTCGCTTTCCGAAGACCGCATCGAAGGCGAAGTTCACGCCAATGCCGTCGTGGAGGGCACGCTCCAGTTGGGCAAGGGCAGCCGCATCCTGCCCGGCGTCTACCTCGAAGGAAATGTCGTCATCGGTGAGAACTGCAAGATCGGCCCGAACTGCTACATCCGCGGAAACACCTCGATCGGAGACAAGTGCCACATCGGCCAATCCGTCGAGATCAAGAACTCCATCATTCTCTCGCGCACGAATGTCGGACACCTCTCGTACGTCGGCGACTCGATCCTCGGCGCCGATGCCAACCTCGGCGCAGGCACCATCACTTCCAACTTCCGGCACGACGGAGGCAACCACCGCACCATGGTCGCCGGTGAACTCGTCGACACCGGTCGCAGGAAATTCGGCACCATCATCGGTGACCGCGTGCACACCGGCATCAACACCTCCATCTATCCCGGGCGCAAGTTGTTCGCAGGCACCTCCACCCTCCCCGGCGCGATCGTCAGCCGGGACGTGCAGTGATCCACCTTCCTTTTCTCTAACACTCCCACCACTTCCCATTCACCATGTGCGGCATCGTCGGATACATCGGCCAGTCATCGGCTCCTTCCATACTCGTCAGCGGACTCAAGCGGCTCGAATACCGCGGTTATGACTCCGCGGGATTGTCCATCGTGACTGATGGCTCCATCCAGACCTGCAAGGCCGCCGGCAAGGTCGCAGCCCTCGACGAACGCGTCGGCACGACGTGGACCGGGGACGATCTGGAGAAGGCGCATGTCGGCATCGCCCACACTCGCTGGGCCACCCACGGACCACCGACCGAAGTCAACGCGCACCCCCATCACGATCTCAACTCGGGCATCGCACTGGTCCACAATGGCATCATCGAGAACTACCGATCCCTCCGTCAGCGACTGGAAGCCGACGGCCATACGTTCCTTTCAGAAACCGATACCGAGGTCCTCGCCCACCTGATCGGCCAAGGATACAAGGGTGATCTCGTGCAAGCGGTTTGCGACGCCCTTCATCAGGTGGAAGGCACCTTCGGGATCGCCGTGATCGCCGCCGACAAACCGGACCAGATCATCACGGCCCGGCGAGGCAGCCCGATCGTCATCGGTGTGGGCAATGGTGAAACCATCATTGCATCCGATGCCGCCGCGATCATTTCGCACACCCGTCAGGTCATCTATCTGGAAGACAACGACCTCGCCATCGTCACCGCCGACGGGGTCGAAATCCGCGATTTCAACAGCGTGCCCGTCACCCGCGAAGTCGCGGAGCTCGGCTTCGATGCCGATGCTGCGGAAAAGGGCGGCTACGAGCATTTCATGCTCAAGGAGATCCACGAGCAGCCCGAGTCGCTCGCCAATGCGATCCGTGGACGACTCGATTTCAACCTCGGGTCGTCCGTCCTCTCCGGCATGGGCACCTCGAGCCGGGACCTCGCGGAGATCAACCGCGTGGTTCTTCTCGGCTGCGGCACGTCCCTTCACGCCGGTCTCGTGGGCGAGTATGCCTTCGAAGACCTCGCCGACCTGCACGCGGAAGTCCATCAG
Source organism: Haloferula rosea (assembly GCF_016595525.1). Taxonomy (GTDB): domain Bacteria; phylum Verrucomicrobiota; class Verrucomicrobiia; order Verrucomicrobiales; family Akkermansiaceae; genus Haloferula; species Haloferula rosea. The sequence continues at coordinate 111,144 of NZ_JAENII010000013.1, read as the reverse complement.
GCCGCCGAGTTCCGCTATCGCAATCCGCTCATCGGCAGGTCGGACCTCGTCGTCGCCATTTCCCAATCCGGCGAGACCGCCGACACACTGGCCGCTGTCCGCGAGGCCAACCAGAAGGGGGCCTTTGTCATGGGACTGTGCAATGTCGTCGGCTCGACCATCGCACGCGAAACCGGTCGCGGGGTCTATCTTCACGCAGGACCGGAAATTTCGGTCGCTTCGACCAAGGCATTCACCTGTCAGGTCGCGGTGCTGTTGATGATCGCGCTGAAGCTCGCACGAGGCCGCCGCTACTCACGCGAGCAAGGCATGCACCTCGCGAAACAGATCGATTCCATCCCCGAGTTCGTACGTGCCACCATCGCGCAGAATGAAGCCATCGCCGAACTGGCCAGACACTACGCCGACAACGAGCATGCTTTCTTCATCGGTCGCGGATGCATGTATCCCGTTGCCCTCGAAGGCGCGCTCAAACTCAAGGAAATCTCGTACATTCATGCTGAAGGCTACCACGCCGCCGAACTGAAACACGGGCCGATCGCCCTCCTTGAGGAGGGCACGCCGGTCATCGCGATTGCGACCGACATTCCGGGCAAGGACAAGACCCTCGGTAACGTCGAGGAATGCCGGGCGCGTGGGGCGCGTATCCTGGGAGTCATCACCGAAGGCGACGAGGAAGCCGCCGCCTACATGGATGATGTCATCCGGGTCCCCGCCTGTGATCCACTGGTCTCGACCATTCCCGCCACCGTCGCCCTCCAGCTCCTCGCCTACCACATCGCCCGCATCCGCGGCTGCGAAATCGATCAGCCGCGCAATCTCGCGAAGTCGGTCACCGTGGAGTGACCCGCCTGCAGACTCAGGAAAGAAAAATCCCCGGAGATTGGCGGGGGACGCCGGTCTCCGGGGACTTGCTTTCGGGGGGATGGTTTGGGGGGAATTGGGGTCTCAGCGCTTCGCTTGGGGGGGATGGCTCGCGCTGATGGATGAATCATGCCACAGGCAGCATCGGCCACCACTCCGTGATCACGTGAAATGGCCCGATTTCTTCACAGGCATGACCGGTTTCGTCCTCCTCGAACGCGAAAATCCCCGGAGGTTGGTGGGGGACACCGGCCTCCGGGGACTTGCTTTCGGGGGGATGATTCGGGGGGAAATCGGGTGCCAGCGTTTCGCAGGGGGGACTTGCTCGCGCTGACGTGGGGACTTTGGCAGCCTGCGTAGTTTCCGAAACTACGCGATCACGGAAATGTCGCAATTTCTTCACGATTTCCCCGGTCGGGCACTCCCCTTTTCTTGCTCGATTTCCCCTCTCAGTCACACTCAGCGCATGACAGGCTACCTCGAGCTGCTCCGCGACGTTCTGGAAAACGGCGAGAAACGAGCCGACCGGACCGGCACGGGCACCCTTGCAGTGTTCGGGCGTCAGGTGCGCTACGACCTCCGCGAGGGATTCCCCTGCCTGACGACCAAAAAACTCCACCTCCGATCGATCATCCACGAGCTGCTCTGGTTCCTGAAAGGCGACACCAATATCGCCTACCTGAAGGAGCACGGCGTCCGCATCTGGGATGAGTGGGCCGACGAAGACGGAGACCTGGGCCCCGTCTACGGGCGCCAGTGGCGATCATTCCCCAGCCCGGATGGCAGGGACATCGATCAGATCACCGAGTTGATTCACGGACTTCGTGGGTCCCCTCACTCCCGCCGACACCTCGTCGTCGCGTGGAACCCCGGTGAGATCGACCGCATGGCACTCCCCCCCTGCCACTGCCTGTTCCAGTTCTTCGTTCACGAGCCCGACTCCGATCGGCCCGGGCTTTCATGCCAGCTCTACCAGCGCTCCGCGGACCTCTTTCTTGGCGTCCCCTTCAACATCGCCTCCTACGCACTCCTGACCCAGATGATCGCCCAGGTCTGTGGCTTCGAAGCGAGGGACTTCATCCACACCTTCGGTGACCTCCACTTGTATGCCAATCATCTCGATCAGGCACGCGAGCAACTGACGAGAGACCCTCGCCCGCTACCAACGATGAAGATCGACCCCTCGGTCACCGAGCTCGAAGACTTCACCTTCGAGCACTTCTCGCTTGAAGGCTACGACCCCCACCCCCACATCAAGGCACAGGTGTCTGTCTGAGCCCATGAGCAAGTCCCCCAAGCTGACCGCCATCGTGGCGATGACTCCCGAGCGCATCATCGGCAAGGATGGGACACTCCCGTGGCACCTGCCCGAGGATCTGGCGTTTTTCAAGCGTACGACTTCGGGGCATCCCATCGTCATGGGGCGCACGACATTCGAGTCGATCGGGCGCCCCCTGCCGAAACGCCGCAACATCGTCCTGACCCGCAACCCCGAGTGGACCCATCCGGGAGTGGACGTGATTCACAGCGCGGAGGACCTGTCGAAGCTCGACCTCGACGGCGAAATCTTCATCATCGGCGGCTCACAGATCTACGATCTGTTCCTCCCATGCCTGGATGAAATCATCGTCAGCCATGTGCACCATTGCCATCCGGGCGACACCACGTTTCCATCCTTCGAACCGCGCTTTTCGGAGCCCGAAATCCTAGAATCCCACGACGCCTTCGAAGTGCGTCGCTACCGATCCATCCCACAAACCACCTAAGACCATGGCCAACTCCTTCGAACTCACCGGCACCGTTAAACACCTCCTCGACCTGCAGGAATTCGCAAGCGGCTTCACGAAACGCGAATTCGTCATCGAAGTTCCCGATGGCAACTACCCCCAGATGGTCAAGTTCGAGACCGTCAAGGACCGCACCAAGCTGCTCGACGAACTCGCCATCGGCGATGAAGTCCAAGTCACCTTCGATATCCGTGGCAACGAGTACAAGGACCGCTTCTACGTGAACCTGAATGCCTGGAAGATCGCCAAGACCAGCGGCGGCGACTCCGGCGGTGCTCAGCCAAGCGCTTCCTCGCTCGACTCGTCATTCGACAACGAACCGGACGAGTCCGACGAGATCCCGTTCTGAGCTGAGCCGGGTTGAGCCTAGCTGATGTGGCGGAGTTCCCGCCGCACCAGATCGAGAGCGTTCTGGCTCACTGTTCGCTTGAATGCCTTCCGGTCGCGCAGGTGCATCCGCTTGTGCACCCGGGTCTCACCCGTCCGTGAGGCCACGGCGAGGAAAACGGTCCCCACCGGTTTCTCGTCCGTTCCTCCACCGGGCCCGGCAATGCCGGTCACGGCAACGGCGATGTCCGCCCCCGATTCCTTGAGCGCGCCTTCCGCCATCTGCCGTACCACCGGTTCACTGACCGCGCCATGGGCCGCGAGGTCATCCTCGCTGACTCCGAGACAGTTGACCTTGGCCTCATTGGCGTAGGTCACGAAGCCGTGGGTGAATACCTCGCTCGCACCGGGCACGTCCGTCAGCCGATTTGAGATCAGACCACCGGTGCAACTTTCCGCCGTCGCCAGGGTCAGCCCCTTCGCGGCTAGGGTCCGGACCACCACTTCCTCAAGTTCCGAACCATCGTCCGTGAAGCAGTCCTCTTCAAAACGGGCCATCACGAGAGCGCGACCCTTCTCGATCGCCTCGGGCTTGCCGATCAGACGCAGGTCCACCTCGGCAAGCCGCGCACAATACCCCACTTCCAATCCCTCCACTTGGTTGAGCGGTTCGTCCACCGCCTGATGCAAATCGCTTTCCCCCACTCCCACCATTTTCAGTTCGAGAATCCTCTCCCCGCTTTCCTCGATCCCTCCCAACGACCGCAGGCGTGGCACAACCTCCGCCTTGAACATCGGATAGAGCTCGCGAGGCGGACCAGGCAAAAGAAACACCGCGCAGTTGGCCGCCCCATTCAGTCTCGGCGGCACATAGATTCCAGGCGCCGTCCCATTCCCATTCGGCAACACATCGGCCCCCACCGGCACCTGCGCCTGCTTGCGGTTGTCGGGCGCCATGGTTTTCTCCAAGCGGGCGAAGAAGGCCTCGAGCGACCTCATCGCCGCCTCGTCTTCGATCAGATCCACACCCAGCACTTCGGCCGTCGCCTCGCGGGTGATGTCATCGCTCGTCGGCCCCAGACCACCGGTGACCAGCACGACATCCGCGCGCTGGACGGATTCCGCAAGCGCATCGCGGATCGCGTCGCCATCCGGCACCGTCGTCAGGCGCTGGACCCGCAGGCCCAGATCGAACAACTGCTGACCGAACCACCGGCCATGGGTGTTCAAGGTCGTCCCCAGCAGCAGCTCGCTGCCCGTATTCAGAATCTCAATCCGCACGCCCCGCTTCTAAGCCGGATGAGCACGAACCGCCACTCCGCGGAGCAGGAAAATCACCTCACCCCTCCGAGCCGTCCGCCTCAGGCACCGCGATCTCCTTGGCGTCGCCCCACAGCTGTTCCAAGCCGTAGAACTCACGCAGCTCTTCGTGCATCACGTGGACCATCACATTGATGTAATCCAGCACCACCCAGCGGGTATCCGCCTTGCCCTCGGCATTCACCGGACGCTCTCCGGTCCAATCCTGCACGTGGCCCTTCACATCCCGCAAAATGGCGCGCAGGTGGGGCATCGACGTACCCGAACAAACGACCATGAAGTTCGTCAGCGTCGACAAGCCACGCAAGTCCCAGACCTTGATATCCTCCGCCTGAATCTCCGCAGCGGCCTTGGCGCATGCCATGGCCAGTTCCAATCCATCGTTGCCTTCGTGTTCTGACATCTCGTTTCCCCGCTCAGGGGGCGGCATCCTAGCCCGCTTCGTTCCGATGACCACCCCAAAAGCAGGGAGAGGAATCGCCCCGCTGATCTTCGAGATCCAGCCTCAGCGGACCACCCGGGTCGAGGCCCGCTCGGACGGCACCAAGGCCCACCCCTACTTACGAGCCTTGCCCTTCAAGGTGAACTGGTCGAAATCCACGGTGTCATCAAAGGAACCCACCCCGACGTAGCCGCCACTGAAGGTCTTGTCCACGGCCTGCAGAGCTGGCTTTCCATCGACCCAGGCAGCCACTTCACCAGTCGCCGGGTCATGCGTCACCTTCAGCGTCTGAAATCCATCCTCCAGAAGACGCGGCACCCTCTCACCCTTCAGCGGAAGCGGCGTTCGCTCGCCCCCGTCCACCTTGGCGAAGATGTTGTGCACCTTCGCATTCTCAGCCGAGAGGTGGACGTAGTAATAGTGATCCGGATCCTGGAAGCCGAAGATGATGAGCACATCGCGCCCCTTCACTTTCGTAGGAGTGAGGCATCGGGCACGCACGCTCACTTCGAACGCCTCGACCTGCTGCCCCTTCCAGACACTCCAGGACATCGGACGACGGAACTCACCCTGTTTGCCCGGCTTCGTGAGCTGATAGAGTCCCTTCTCAGGAGAAAGACTCCATTCACTTCCCTCGCGGACCTGCCAGTCGGCCACATCGGCCTTCTTCTCGAAGGAGAAATCGGCGAACAACTGGTGCGTCGAGGGATCAGCCATCACGGTTCCCGTCCATCCGACAAGCGCGAGGCTCGCAATCACGAATGATCTCATCCTACTTCTGGAAGTTCGAATCCCTTCCGGTAGTTGCAGGCGAGATGCTGGTTCGCCGCCTCACCCATCTTACCGGTGAAACGCTCGGACTGCGGATCCAGTTCGAGCACGGGGCTCAACTTGATCTTCGGATCATCGAGTGAAACCCCATGGGCCACCAGACGCTCGTTCGCTTGATCGACCAGTTCCTCCCACGAGGACTTCGAGCGATTCACCTCGATCGCTGCATCCTTCGAATAGGCGCCGCCCGCCTTGTAGCCGACATTGGCGAGTTCGCACCAAGCGCTGGAGTAGTGGCCCTGAAGGACGTCCGCCTTGAGCAGCGAGCGCTTTTGCTGACGCACCGCATCGATGAAGTTCGCCATGTGGCCTTTGCCACCGCTGCCACTGAACTTGCGGATTCGCTTGTTGTCGTTGTCGTAGGCTGCTCCACCACCGCGGCCGCCACTGTAGCGTCCGCCTTCACAGTGGACGGTGTAGCCGCTGCGCGTTCCCATGTATCCCGGTGCCGCCTTCGAGCCCGGCTTGATCGGGAGATTGGTCAGATCGAAAAGCACGGGAATCGACCCGGTGTCGTAGTAGGCGAAATGGACGTTCGGCGTCTCACCTCCATCCTTCCAGATCATCCGGCCACCGCCGACCAAGAGCCGCTTCGGCAAACCGACCTTGTCGGCAAGACCGACATTGCGCACGTCATCGAGAATGTGCACACCCCAGTTGCCCATCTCGCCGTTGCCGGTGTTCCAATCCCAGTGCCAATCGTAGTGCAGGTTCTTGCGGGTGAGCTCACGCTTCTCCGCCGGTCCGCACCACAGGTCGTAGTCGACACTGGATGGGATCTTGCACTTGCCCTGAGCCACCGGGACCGGCTCACGGAGACCGTAGCGGTTGGCCCGGATGTACTGGATTTCCCCGAGAGCCTTCTCTCCATGAAGATACTCGCGGATCTCTTCCTGAATATGGTCGGAACGCTGCTGGGTGCCGACCTGCACGATCCGCTTGTAGTGCTCCGAGACCTCGATCAGGCGACGCTGCTCCACGATGCTGTGGCCTAGGGGTTTCTCCACATACACATCCTTGCCTGCTTCACATGCCCAGATGGCGGCGAGGCAGTGCCAGTGGTTGCAGGTGGCGATGATCACGACATCGACATCCTTGTCGTCCAGCGCCTCGCGCATGTCCTGGGCGACCTTCGCATCCGGTGCAATCTTCAGGCCGTTCTTCGCGTGGGAAGTATCCGGGTCGATCAACCACGTGATTTTCACTCCCGGAACGGAGGCCGCTTCCTTCGCAAGCAGCATGCCCCTGCTGCCCAAACCGATCACGGCCGCGTTGATGGTCTCGCTCGGTGCGGCCATGCCACGACCCACCAGAGCGACGGTGGAAGCAGCGGTTGCGAGGGACTGGCGTAGGAAGGTCCGGCGTGGAAGTGAGTTCATGACAGGGCTTGACGTTTGACGTGTATGACAAATTCACATCTACCTCACCGATCCAAGAACAAAGGTCGGAAAAACCGAGGTTTCAGGGGCTCAGTAGCGCCTCCAGGCAGCCGGCACGAAGAGCACCAGAATCGCGAACAATTCCAGACGGCCAAGGATCATCAGACCGGAAAGGAAGGCCAAGGTCGGCTCCCGGAGCTGCGAGAAATTCTCCGTCGGTCCCAGGTCGCCAAAACCCGGTCCGATATTCGACAAGGTCGCGAGCACCGCCCCCAGACAGGTTTCGAGATCCACGCCATGTCCGGCCTCAAGAATCCCCACCACCACCGACCCGAGTGCCATGATCAGGAGATACAAGGCGACGAAGGAGGTCGTCCTCGCCCGCGACGCATCATCCACCGGTGATCCATTGACCACCAAGCGGAACACCTGGTTCGGACGAAACGCACGGATGACCTCGTGAGCCGAGGACTTCAGGAAAATCTCAAGCCGCCCGACCTTCATCCCCCCTGCCGTGGAACCGGCACAACCGCCGACGATCATCAGGATGGCCAGCAGTGCCTTGCACCAGGCCGGCCACAACTCGTAGTCGACCGTTCCAAAACCCGTCGTCGAAGCGATGGACACCACGATGAACCAGCTCTCCCTCAGAGCTTCGACCAGATCGATCGAGTAGCGCGCATCCGCGAACAACCCGAGCCCGATGGTCAGGCTGATGCCCACGGTGATGCCAAGGAACCAACGCGCGTCATCCTCCTCACGCAGACGGTTCCAGTTCTTCGCCGCGATGACCGCGAAGATGAGGAAATTCAGACTGCAAAGCACCATGAAGACGCTCAGCCACAGCTCAATGGCCCAGCCATTTCCCCACCCCGTGTAGTGCCCGATGCTCGCGTTGTGAGGACTGAAGCCCCCGGTCGACACCGTCGTCATTGCGTGACTGACCGAGTCAAACCACGATAAACCTAGTAGCCGTAGGCCGGCCAGACAGAGCCCCGTAAGCCCGAGATAGATCTTCAGCAAGGTCAGCGCCGTATCCCGAATCCGCGCGGTCGACGCCTCACCCGTCTTGAAGGACGATTCGTTCCGGAACAACGACTTCGATGCCACGCCGAGGTAGGAAAGCACGGCGACGAACAGGACCAGGATCCCGATGCCTCCGAGCCACTGAGTGGCGGACCGCCAGAGCAAAATCCCGCGGGGCCAGAGCGTGAGATCGGAAATCACCGTCGACCCGGTGGTCGTGAAACCGGAAGCCGACTCGAACAAGGCCTGACTCCAATTGAGGTGGGGCTCACACAGCATGTAGGGCAAAGCCCCGAAAACCGTCGACAGCACCCACCCGAGACCCACGATCACCACCCCTTCACGGCGGGGAATCCGGTCGAATTTCCCCAGTCCCGACAGAATCAGAATGGCCCCGGCCAAGAAGGTCACCCCGGCCGAGGTGAACAGCGCCCACGTCGCGTTCAGCTTGACCGCCATCGGGTCGACCCTCGCGAATACCGCACAGACCGACATGGCCACGCTGAGGAGCAGCAGCAGCAAGCCGAGCACTTTGGCGAGAATCCTGAAGTTCATGGCGATTCAACCGAGGAGCTTCACGAAAGCCTTGCGCGCCTTGGGAGAAACCACGGCATAGACGTGATCGCCGGTCTGGAGCACGTCGTCCGGGCCCGGCACGTCCGAATGCGTTACATGCAGCAGGCCGACGAGGATGCACTCCGCCGGCCAATCCACTTCCTTCACCATGTGACCGCTCGCGATCGAGCCTTCGCTCACCCTCATCTCGAGGATCTCCGCACCCGGGAGCTTTTTCACCAGGTGGAACCGGTCCGACGTCAGGAACCGCTCGATCTCACGCCGCGTCGCATCCCGCGGACTCACCGCCGCCTGCACCCCGAAGTGCCTTCCGGACGAACTGATGGCATCGGCATAATCCGCCCGGTGAATGAGACTGAGACAGGTCTTCACACCCAGCGTGTGCGCCTGAAGGCAGGACATCACGTTGTCCTCATCCCGCGGACTCGTCGCCACGAAAAACTCGGCGCTGTCGACCTGCTCCTCCTGCAACTCGGCTACCACCGTGGCATCCGCGTGGATCACCGTGGTGTTCGACAGCCGGTCGACCAGGCTTTTGCAGAGGTTCTCATCTTCCTCGAAGATCCGCACCCGGCACTCGGAGCCCTCCAGCATCTGGGCGAGGGAAAACCCATACTCTCCCCCACCAAAGATGACCACCCGCATCGCATCACCATCCCCCTTGCGGTGGAGCCTTTCCGCGAGCGTCTTCAACTTCCGGGGCTCACCAAAAATCGTCACGATGTCACCTGCCTCGATCACCGAGTCCGCATTGGGCACAAGGTGTGCCGCTCCTCGGGAAATCATGGCGACCCGGGTGCGCTCGGGTGCCTTCAACACCTTGAGGGCCTTCCCAACCGCATCGGACTTGGCATCAACCTCGACCTGCTGGAGCTCGATCCGACCGCGGGCGATTTCCTCCACCACCAATGAATCCGGATTGCGGATGAACTTCGCCAGCTCGATCGCCGCCAGCCGCTCGGAGGAAAACAAGTGATCCACCCCGAAGGTTTTCTTGAAATCAAACAGGAACTCCTCCCGCTGCAAACTGGGGTGAACCCGGCACACGACCTGGGGTGCTCCCAGATTCTTCGCCAGCGAGGAACTCACCAGGTTCGCTGTATTCGAGCTGGTCAGAGCGAGGAAGAGGTCGCACTCCCCGACACCCGCCTCCAAGAGCGCACTGACACTCGTGCCATCCGAGCAAACCACCTTGGCATCGATGCTCTGTTCCAGCTCGTCCGCCAGGACAGGGTCATTCTCGATGACCGAAATGCAGTGCGCCTCACGAGAAAGGGAGGCCGCGAGGTGGCGTCCGATCTCACCGGCGCCGACAATGATGATATTCATGCCAGAGTGTTCCGACCAGCCTGTGCCAGCGGGGTCGGGATCCAATCAAATCGCCCCTCGAAAACCAGCCGAAAGTTCGACCCGGAACCGGCCTCAGACCGTGATGCAGCCCAGCGGAGCGCTCCTTACCAATCCACGTTCTGACCGCGGGTATCGATGTGGGTGAAACTCGAGTAGTGACCCACCCCCCCTTGGAAAAGTCCCCGTGAACGCAGGGATCGGGAGGTCTTCGAAACGGTCCAGCTGCTGACCGGGAATTTCACGTCGACGGCCACATTCGACTGGTGCCACGAACCACGGCGCGCACCGGCACATCGGGCGTTGTAGGAAGGAGAACGGTAGGCGGAGATCACTTCTTTGACGGGCCGTCCGATCTGGGCACCGACCTTGTCGACTGCCTTGAGGGTCGGAACCATGTTCTTCCACAATTGCTTGGGAGGGAGACTGTTCCACACCGATCCACGCCGTTTCGCATGAGCCTCGATCACCTGCCGGGGAGTGACATACTTCAGCCGGAGACCCGCGAGATAATTGGCGTAATCGTTCAGGTTGCGGCCCTGGAGGGCGACCCACTGGGAGGGCAAACCTGAAAGATCCACTGACTCCTGTTTCCCAAAGAAAAAGGCCGAAGCTGGCGAGGTCCCTGCCCAGGTCGCAAGCGCGCCGAGTCCAAGAGTTCCGATCGCGCTGCGGCGTTTGATGATGGGGGCGTTGAGGTCCTTACTCGTGTCGGGCATGGGTCGTGGTTTTTGAGGCAACAAGCATTCGGCGTGCCGCCTGACCCGATAACCCACTGGGGATGCAGGCGATCGGATGCGGTGGAGAAAACCCGGACTCTCCCCATGCGGCAAGAATATTTCCTCGGTTTCGCTAACAGTCATGACCTTGCCAAATACCTCATGTCGGTAAGACTCCCTCATGCGTTCGCTCTGGATCTGGCTGGCCGTCACCGCCCTCAGCATGGCCGTCGCCCAGCTGCCGGCGGGCTCCGGGATCTTCCCGTTTTGGCCGGTAATCGCCGCTCTGGCAGTGATTTTGACCACCCGCAGCGCCGCTGCCGGGCTGGCGGCCGGCGTGATCGGCGGCACCTTGGTCGCTACCGGAGGTCACCCGATTGAAGCTCTCCGCAGCACCTTTGCCGACCATCTGATTCCACAAATCAGCAGTTCCTGGCACATCGGAGCGCTCTTTTTTACCCTTCTCCTCGGGGCCTTCGCCGGAGTCCTCGAGTCATCCGGTGGATTCTCCGCCATCCTCGAAAGGATGCTGCGCGGGAGCAAAAACCCGCAGAAGCGCGTGCTGGGTTCGGTTTATGGGCTCGGCCTGCTGTGCTTCTTCGACGGCCTGGCCAACAGCATGCTCACCGGACGCATCGCCCGCCCCGCCGTCGATCGAACCGGGATTTCCCGCGAGAAGCTCGCATGGGTGGTCGATTCCACCAGCTCACCCGTGGCCTGCGTCGCGTTCATCTCCACCTGGATCGCCACCCAGCTCACCCTCATTCAGGACAGCCTGCCGGATGCCGATGCTTACGGCCTGTATTTCCAGTCCATCCCCGCCAACCCCTACTGCCTGCTCACCCTGCTGCTGATTCCCATCGCCATCCACCTCGACTGGGAACCCAAAGCGATGCGTCGCTTCCAGCCCAAGGACGTGGCGACGAACCAGGAGACCCAGACATCAGGTGCCCCGTGGAGAGTCCTCGTGCCTTTGCTCGTGCTCGCCACCTCCATCGCGGCAGGTTTCCAGATCTGGTCGGAAGCCCCCATCGATTGGACCTCACTGGAGGCTTGGCGCAGTGCCGCAAGCAGCAACGCAGGCCCCACCGCTCTCATTGCAGGAGCTCTCGCCGGACTCATCGCCGCCTGCCTGTGCCATCCCCGGAACTCACCCCGTCCCTGGCAGGATGCCGCCAAGAAAGGCGCCGCCGGTCTCATTCCCGCCCTCATCATCCTCATCCTCGCCTGGTCCTTGGGCAGTGTTTTCCGCACCTTGGGCGCCGCCGAGGCCATCCAGTCACTCCTTGGCGACGGACTCAGCGCATCATCCCTACCTCTGGCAGTATTCGGCGTCGCCGCCCTGACCGCATTCACCACCGGTTCCTCCTGGGGCACCATGGCCCTCTTGATGCCTCTGGCACTCGGCGTGCTCGTCCAGACCGCCGACCCCGGTTCCCTCCTCGTCATTGCTCCCGGCGTGATCGGGGCCGTCTTCGGCGGAGCTGTCTTCGGAGATCACGCCAGCCCCTTTTCCGATACCACCATCGTCAGCGCGCTCGCGGCGGGATGCTCGCCCCTCGACCACGTCCTCTCCCAACTCCCCTATGCCCTGACCGCCGCTGGCGCCGCGGCATTCGCCTACCTGATGATGTCCCTCGGACTCCACCCCGCCGCCTCCACCGGCCTTGCCGCCGTCATCCTCTTCCTAACGGTCCTCCTCCTGCGCCGCCGGAGTCGCGCTTGACCGCATCCTCACTCGACAGCCACAGCGGCACACCACAAGCTTCACCCCTCCTCCATGCGCATCTCCGACCGCTACATCGGCAGCCACATCATCTCAGGGACGTTTTTCGCGATCTTGCTGCTCAGCGTGCTGCTGGTCCTCGGCAACCTCTTCAAGGAGATCCGTCCCCTGCTTGTCGAAGTCGGAGCCCCGATCTCGGTCCTATTCGAGTTCATTCTCAGCGTCCTGCCCGTCTCACTGATCTTCACGATTCCGTGGGGTTTCCTGTCCGCCGTCCTCCTCGTCTTCGGCCGACTGTCCACCGACAATGAACTGAATGCGTTCCGGGTCGCCGGCATGAGCCTTTTCCGCATCGCCGCCCCCGTCATCATCATCGGAGGGGCACTGTCCGCTCTCTGCCTGTGGCTGAATCTCGAGATCGCCCCCTGGGCGAAGCAACGGGTCAACACCGTGGTCACCCGCACCATCATCAAGGACCCCCGGACCTTGCTGAAGGCAGGCGTCGATCAAAGCCGGATCAACAACGTCAAGATCTACTCCCATGGCAGCGAGGGCGACGTGTTCCATGACTTCCACATCTTCGTGATGGATGATGAGGACAAGGGTGACGGAGGTGCCTACATCCATGCCGACACCGCAGAGACCGTCGTCGACGAGGAAAACAAGCAGATCCGCCTGCGCCTCACCGGTGCCTACACCGACGGACCCATTTCGCCGACCGAGGACTTCACCCTGCTGTCCGAGGAACTCGAATGGATGGTCGTCGACTACTCGGATGATGGTCGGAGAAAACCGAAGCCGAGCGCGATGAGCAACGAGGAGATCGACCAGTTCCTTGAGGACAATCCCACGCTGCCGGCGAAGTACCGCGCCCGCTTCATCGCCCATAAGACGAGCCGCTACACCACCTCTTTCGCCTGCCTCGCCTTCGCCATGATCGGTGTGCCGCTCGGGATCAAGGCGAGACGCCGTGACACCTCCACCGGACTGATCTTCAGCCTGGGCGTTGGTGTCGCCTACTTCGTCGCCGGCTCGATGATCACCACCCGCGAGGACACCCAGTGGCTTCTCTGGCTGCCGAATATTCTCTGCATCATCCTCGGCATCTTTCTTTTCCGCCGCGCCCGCTTCCGCTAGACTTTCCCCTGATGAGATTTTCGCCGAAGTCCAACCCCGTCATGAGGGGACTGCGCCGGTTCTTCGGCGAGGACAGCGTCGACTTCAAGGTCCTGGTCGGCCCCATCAAGCGCTACAACAAGGCCAAGTTCCGGGCCGACATGGGTGCCGCACCCAACGTTGCCCTGCTGGCTGTCCCCCAGGGCATGGCCTACGCGGCGATCGCCGAGTTGCCCATCGCCTTCGGCATCATCTGCTCCGCCGTAGCAGCCATCGTCGCTCCCATCTTCGCGGGATCCCGCCACACGATTCTCGGCCCGACCAATGCCACCGCCTTCATGCTCTTCAGCTTCTTCGCCGCCGAGCAGGCCTTGAGGGTGCGGGAGATCGAACTCATCCCGCTCCTGGTTCTTCTGGTCGGTGTCTTCTGCCTGATTGGAGGACTCCTGAAGGTGGCGGACCTGCTGCAGTATGTCTCCCGCTCCGTCCTCGTCGGCTACGTGAGCGGCGCCGCGGTCCTCATCATGGCCAACCAGTGCAAACACATCTTCGGGGTATCCGCCGAAGTGAATGCGCAAACGCCGAGCAACTTCATCACCCTGGTCATCGCCCTCTTCTCATCGCTAGGGGCCACCCAGTGGCAGCCCCTCGTGATCGGCGGATCGACGGTTGCTCTCTACTATCTCCTTCGTAAATGGAAGCCGGGGTGGCCGGTGTTCGCCATTTCCCTTGTCACCAGCTCGGCGATCTTCGGCCCCATGATCCACCGCCAGGGACTCTTCCACGGGCTCGACACCTTCACCACCTTCAAGCTCGCCGAACTTGTTCCCCACGTCCCGGATTTCACCAGCAGCCAGATCTTCTCCGACATCGGGGCCTTGATCGGCGTCGCCTTCGCCGTCGCCTTCCTCGCCTGCCTGGAAAACTCGGTCATGGCGAAATCCCTCGCCTCGCAGTCCGGAGACCGGGCCGAGGTCAACCAGGACATGTTCGCCGTCGGTGCCGCCAACGTCGCATGCGCCTTCACCGGGGGCATGCCCGCATCCGGTTCGCTCACGCGATCGATGCTCAACTACAACTCGGGGGCATTCACCAGATTCTCGTCGCTCTACGCCGGCATCATCATCCTCATTGCCGCCCTCCTGATCGCCTGGCTGCCAGCGGTCGGTCTACCCCTCATCGACTTCGTCCCCAAGGCCGCCCTCGCCGCCCTCGTGGTCGCCATCGCGCTGAGCCTCATCAGCCCGCAGAACATCCGCGTGTGCCTGCGCTCCACGCCCGACGATGCCGCCGTCGTCATCTGCACCTTCGCCGCCACCCTCATCGCCCCCCTTCACGTCGCCATCTTCATCGGCGTCGGGATCTCCATCACCCTGTTCCTGCGGAAGGCCAGTCGCCCCCATCTTGTCGAATACGAGTTCAGCGACCGCGGCGAACTCCGTGAGATCGGCGAGAAACGCAAGCGCCCGAATCCCGCGATCTCCATCGTTCACGTCGAGGGCGACCTCTTCTTCGGTGCCGCCGAGCTTTTCCGCAACCAGGTGCAGCGCACCGCCGCCGACCCGTCGCTCAAGATCCTCATCCTCCGCTTGAAGAACGCACGTCACCTTGACGCCACCTCGGTGCTCGCACTTGAGGAACTCATCAAGTTCATGCGCAACGACGGCCGCCACGTGCTCATCTCCGGGGCCCCGCGCGACGTCTACCGGGTCCTCAAGAACTCGGGCACCCTCTCGCTCATCCAGGCCGATGCCGACCGCGAGGCAGGAGAAAGCAACATCTTCCTCAATCGCCCGAGCAACCCGAACATTTCGACGCGAGACGCACTCAAGCGGGCCCAACAGCTACTCGGCGGACAGCAGGCCGACATCCGGATCTTCTACGATCCGAACAAATCCTGACCTCCGGTCCAGCATCTGGCCACCACCGCTTCCTGCGCTTTCTCCATCACCGCCCGGTCTTCCGCCAGCTCATCCTCGTGACCTGCCAGATGAAGGAGTCCGTGGACCAGATACCGGAAGGCCTCGCGGGCCTCCGGTTCACCGAACTCCGCCGCCTGCCGCTGCACCACCTCGATGCCGATCACGATCTCTCCGTGCTCGAACGTGATGACATCGGTCGCCCCGGGAACGCCCATGAAATCCTCATGGACCCGGGCACTTGCTTCGTCATCCACGAATTCCACATCCACCTCCTCAAGTGAAGTAAGTGGCGCACCCGCCACCTTCACGTGCTCGGCCAGCACTTGGGCAGCCGCCTCATGACCGCAGCGTTCCAGGTCCAACAACAGCCGTTCCCCCACCCGGACCTTGTCCTGGTGATTCCCGACATTCACCTGAACGCTCATGATTCCGCTTTGGCGACCGGAGCCACCTTCTTCGCCTTCGTCACCTCATGGGGCGGAGGAAGCTGCTGGGTCTTGTTGGACTTCTTCCGCTTCTCGCGTCGCTCCGCATCCGAGCCCCGACCGGCATCGGACTTGGCGCCCTTCTCATCCTTCGGGTAGTCGATGCGGCTGTGCAGCATGCTGCGCAGTGTCTTGCAGAACTGGCTCTTCACCACAGCCAGATCCTTCATCGTGAGCTCGCAGTCATCCAACTGCCCGTCACAGATCCGCTTTTCCACGAGATCCTCGACCAAGGCCCGGATCTTCGCCGGGGTCGGCTTCTTCAACGTACGGGACGCACTCTCAATCGCATCCGCCAGACTGATGATGCCACTCTCCCGGCTGCGCGGACGCGGCCCGGGATAACGGAAATTCTTCTGATCGATCTTCGGCAGGTCCTCCGGATTCTCGAGCTTCTTCTCGACCTTCTCGATCTCGTCACGCTTCTGCTCCTGGGCCTTGCGGTAAAAATAGCTGACCAGCGAGTCGCCATGGTGCTCACGGATGACGTTGATCACCCGCGGATTCAGACGGTGCTTCAGCGCGAGGTCCACGCCGTCCTTCACGTGAGCCACGATGATCAGAGCACTCATCGTGGGTGTCAGCGAGTCATGTGGGTTCTCCACACCGTCGCCCTGGTTCTCGATGAAATACTCCGGCTTGCTCAGCTTCCCCACATCGTGGAAATACGCGCACACACGGCACAGCGCGGCATTCGCCCCGACCGCCTCAGCGGCCGACTCGGACAAGGAAGCCACGACCAGACTGTGGTGGAAGGTGCCAGGAGCCTCCAGCTGCATCCGCTTCAGCAAGCGGTGGTTCAAATCACTGAGCTCCAGCCAACTGATGTCGGTCGTCAGCTGGAACATACCCTCGAGCACGGGAAGGAAGCCACTTACGAGAAGCGCCGTACCAATCCCCATCCCAAGGGCCGCCGCAGCAGCCTGACCGATCATCCGCCAGTCATCCATCGTGCCCGCACCGAGATTCACCACCCCGAACAGGGCGGAGAGCATGAAAGCCATCAGGCCCGAGTAAAACCCCGCGCGCAACAACTGGACCCGCCGCCGGGTCCTCCGCAGCGTCAGCGCTGCCACCAGGCCCGACAACAGACTGACCGCCATGAAGAGCGTCTTGCCGTCATCCTGGACCAGCAGCGTGCCCAGCAGCGACACATAGACTGCCGAAAAGACACCTGCCGGGCCACCGAGCAGTACCGCATGGAGCATCGGCGCCAGCACAAAGGGGGTGAGCAGGAATCCGACTTCCTCGGGCAGATGGTTCGATGCCTCGACCCAGTGCATTCCCCGGATCAGCGCGAGCTGGGCAAGGATCCCGCCGAGCAGAAGAACGACACGTCCGTTCCGCTCGGTGATCTTCGTATGATTCAGCTCGATGACCGTCACTGCGCTGACGGCGAGGCAGAAGGCAAACAACGAACCGCTCAAGGGCACCGCGCCCTCTTCCCCCACCGCGAGGGCCCGCATCACGATGACCGCCGCGGAAACACAGAATGTGAGATACAGCGAGAACCTGACCCAGATCGAGCGGTCCAGTGAACCAGACACCGATGCCTCGTTCTGGACCCGACGTTTTTTACCCGACGACAGGCCCTTTTTGGCCAGCTGCCATCGTTTGAATGCATCAATCAATCCCACGGAAGAAGCGAACGGGTGTAGTTAGATTTGCGCCGGGCCGACATCGGCATCCGGAGACGCCGGAGGGGCGTGTCCCGCACGCCCCTCACCCCCGCCTGACTACCCGAACCCACCCTCCTTGGCAATCGACAAAACCGACAGGTGCGACATTGTGACACGCCTCGAATTTCCAACCCTTTGTGCATCAGGATTCGACTCGTGAGGCTCCATGTCCAAATCTTCGCCCGTGACCCCGCGATCCGCTGCCAATGACCTCGCCCGCCGCCTTCGCGACTCAGGGTTCATCGCCTATCTGGCCGGCGGGTGCGTGCGCGATGCCCTGCTCGGCCGCGAACCCAAGGATTTCGACCTCGCCACCTCCGCCACCCCCGCGGAAGTCTTGAAGCTTTTCCCTGGTTCGAACGAGGTGGGTGCCCACTTCGGGGTGGTGATCGTCAAACACGGTGGGCATCCCACTGAAGTCGCCACCTTCCGGACCGATGGCTCGTATCACGACGGACGCCACCCCGACTCAGTGACCTTCTCCACACCGGAGGACGACGCCCAGCGCCGCGACTTCACCGTCAACGGCTTGTTTCTCGATCCCGCCAGCGACGAAGTGATCGATTTCGTCGGCGGTCGGAGCGACCTCGAAGCGCGCACCCTGCGTGCCATTGGCGTGCCCGCCCAGCGGTTCGAGGAGGATGCCCTGCGGCTCATGCGGGCAGTGCGATTCGCCACCTCGCTCGACTTCCAGATCGAAACCGCCACCTGGGAGGCCGTTCAAACGCTGGCTCCGACCTTGTCCAAGGTCTCACCCGAACGCATCCGTGACGAATTCTCCAGGATCCTCGTGTCGCCTCAGCGGGCCCGTGGACTCGACCTGCTCGTCGACTCCGGGTTGATCGCTGAGTTCATGCCCGAGGTGCTGGCCACCATCGGCTGCGAGCAGCCACCCCAGTGGCACCCGGAGGGCGACGTCTACACACACACCCGCATCATGCTCGACATGCTGGGCGAGCACGCACCGCTCGAACTCTGCCTCGCAGTGCTCCTGCATGACATCGCGAAGCCCCCGACCCAAACCGTCGATGAGGCCGACGGGCGCATCCGCTTCAATGGCCACGATGCCTTGGGCGCCGAGATGGCCGCCGACATCCTCCGTCGCCTCCGCTACCCGAACCAAGTCATCGAGGATGTGTCCTTCATGGTTTCACGGCACATGCAGTTCATGAATGTCCAGCAGATGCGCACGGCCAAACTGAAGCGCTTCATGTCATCCTCGACCTTCGAGCGGGAAATGGAGCTTCACCGCGTCGACTGTGCATCGTCCAACGGTTTCACCGACAACTATGATTTCCTCCAACAGAAGGAGGAAGAATTCGCCAACCAGCCGCTGATTCCCGAGCCGCTGGTCACCGGACGCGACCTGATCAACCTCGGCATGACTCCCGGCCCGGCCTTCAAGGAGATCCTACAGGATGCGCAGACCGAGCAGCTCGAAGGCCGCCTGGCCACCCGGGAAGACGCGCTCGCCTGGTTGAAACAACGGCTGGAGTCCCAAACCTGAGGCCTCAACCGCTCTCCGCGACGTCGTCGGTGATCCGATCGGCCTCGATCGCGATGCGGCTGTAGATCCGGTTCACCTCCTGATCGTCGAGATCCAGATCCGCCCGCTCCGCTTCGAGGGTCGCCAGCAGGTGTTCGATGAAGCACTGGATGTGCTCCTTGTGGATTCCTCTCCCGGCATGGACCTGCCGCAGCGAGCGACCGGTGTAGAACAACGGGCCACCCAGTGCCTCGCTGAAGAACTCCTTCTGCATCGTTTTCAGATGCTCCATTGGCACATGCTGGAAAAACCGCCCGAGTTTCGGATCCGCGATCACCCTGTCATAGAATTTCCCCACAAGACGCTCGACCCCTTCCTCACCTCCAATTCGCTCGAAAACCGATGGTTTATTCTCTGCCATGGTTGGATTCAAGCAACAGACGTGGAGCGGGACAAGGCAAGCCTTGCGCTTCTCCATGCAGGATTTCGCGCAATTTCCGCGTGGCCGGACCCCATCGAAGCGCCTAGTTTCTCCGCATGCCAACGGTCCCAGTCGATCACACCGACCCCATCAACACCAAGATCCTCTCCATTTCCGAAGACCTCGTCGCCGGATTCGAGGAAAAGCCATTCCACATCATTGCCGAACAGAGCGGTGTGGAACTCGATGTCGTCATCGAACGCATCCGCGCCATGGTGGAAGCCGGCGTGATCCGGCGTGTCCGCCAGACGATGCTCGCCACCAAGCTGGCCCACGGAGCGCTCGTCGCGTGGCGCCTCCCGGAAGACAAACTCAACGACGCCTTCGACTTCATGGCCAAAGAGGATCCATTCTCCGGCCACGTGGTCATCCGATCGACCGACAGTGAGGTATCCGGTTCGGGCTACCGTCTCTGGACGACACTCAAGGTGCCGGTCGGCGAGTCCCTCGATGAGCATGCCACCGTCTTGAAACGCCTTGTCGGGGCCGACGAATACCTGCTGATGCCTGCCAACGGCGTCTTTGCGCTCGGGGTCGGCCACGTGCGCCGCAAGAACATGCCGCCCGGCAGCAAGTCGGATGACCCCGCCGTCATGATGACCACCGTCCCCGCCGAACTCACCGACGAAGAATGGGAGATCCTCCTCGTTCTCAAAGAGGAACTCAGCCCCGAGGAAATCTGTGAGAACCCGTGGGATGGACGAGCCAAGCAGGCCGGAGTCTCCCTCGAGCGATTCTGCGAAGTCGCGCGTTCCCTCAACGAGAAGAAAGTCATCGGTCGGTTCTCCACCTTCCTCGAACACGTGAAACCCTCCGCCAGCGGGAAGCGCGTGACGCGGTTCAACGGCCTGTTCCATTGGGCCGTGCCGAAGGGACGCGAAGTCGAAGCCGGCGCGGAAGTCGGCCGCCACTACTGCATGACCCACTGCTACTGGCGTGAAGGTGGCCCCCAGTTCGGCGACGTCAATATCATGGGCGTGGTCCACGGCACCGAGAAAGACAAGGTGCTCGAGCACAAGGCGGCGATCGACAAGCACCTCGAGTCCAAGGGGATTCCCGTCTCCTACACCAATGTCTTCTGGGGCGGGCGCTCGGAAATCAAACCATCCGAGATCTCGCCGAAAATCTACCACGAGTGGCACGCCAAGCACCGGGAGGCCTGAGCTCCTCCTGGCCATCTCCGCAGAATCGTTGCAAATCCGGCCTTCCCCGGCCATTGCGACGATTCTGTCACCTGCGTGCTTTTGTGAATGTGACCATTCCGCTCTAATCGGTTCCCCGAAATGCAGCGAATTCTGGTCATCGAAGACGAAAGGGACATTGCGGACCTGATTACCTTCAATCTTCAACGGGCGGGCTACGAAGTCCAAAAGGCCCACGACGGGATCACCGGCGCCGACCTGGCGATCCACGAGGTTCCCGACCTCGTGATCCTCGACCTGATGCTGCCGGGCAAGGACGGCTACGCGGTGTTCAAGGACCTCAAACGGGATGCCCGCAGTCGGAACATCCCCGTTATCATGCTCACCGCGCGAGCCCAGACCGAGGACCGGATCCAAGGCCTTGAAGCAGGCGCGGACGATTACCTCACCAAGCCCTTTTCGCCGAAGGAATTGCTCCTGCGTGTGCAGGCGGTGCTCAAGCGGGTCGATTCCAGTCCCGGTGCCGTCACGGTCGAATACGGCCCCTTCAAGTTCGATAAGAACGATCTCAAGTTCTACCTCCACGGCGAACCGACCGACCTCACCTCCACGGAGTTCAAGCTGCTGCTCTTCCTCACCGAGCGGGCCGGCAAACCACAGGATCGGAACGACCTCCTGCGTTCCGTCTGGGGATACAGCGATGATGTCCACAGCCGCACGCTCGACACCCACATGAAGCGCCTGCGCCAGAAACTCGGCGACCAGTCGGGCATGGTTGAAACCGTCCGCGGCATTGGCTATCGTGTCGCGACACTCTGAGAATGCCGAACTTCCTCACCTATCTGGAGCTTGCCGTCGCACTCGCCGCTCTCGCCGCCCTGGCCATCCTCGCCCTTCGTCTTCGTCGTGCCCGACATGACTTCCAGCAGGAAGTCGCCGCTTGGAAAGTCCGCCTCGACCTGGATCTCAAGCACGCCCGACAAGAACGTGACCACCTTCTCGATGCACTCGCCGAAAGTTTCCTGCTCATCGATGCCGAGTCGCGAATCATCTTCGCCAACAAATCGGCCATCGGGATGTTTCCCGGCCGTGAACTGCTCGACCGGCGGGTCCAGGAAGTCTTCCTCAACCCGAAACTCTCGAAACCCCTCCTCGAGTGCCTGCGCACCCGGGAACCCATCGTCACCCGCGTCGTCCTCCCCCACGCCACCAAATCATCCACCGAACATGATGCAAGTAGCAGCGTCGTTCTGGTCATCGATGCCTCTCCCGTTTCCGACACCCCTGACGACGCTCCCATCATCCGGGTCGTCATCCGCGACGTGACTTCCGAACACCACACGGAGCAGATTCGAAAGGATTTCGTGGCCAATGCCTCCCACGAACTCCGGACGCCGCTCACCATCATCAATGGCTACCTTTCCAATCTGATCGACGACGACCTGGTCGATGACCCCGAGATGACCCGGCGTTTTCTCAAGATCATGCGCAAGCACAGCGAGCGTATCGCACGGATCGTCGAGGACATGCTCGTGATCTCGCGACTGGAATCCGGCGAGGCTTCCGCCCTCAACATGAAGCCCTTCCGCATGCGGTCCTGCATTCAAGACGTGTTGGAGCGCCTTGAGTCCATGATCCGAAACCAGAAGGCGACCATCACCGTCGAGATGCCCGACGAGGAACTCACCCTGAACGGGGACCGCTTCTACTGGACCCAGGTCCTCTTCAATCTCGTTGAAAACGCGCTCAAACAGAATCCACGCGCCGGTCTCAACATCGAGGTTGGGTGCATTGAGGAGAAGGGTGAGATCTGCCTCTGGGTCGCGGACGACGGAGTCGGCATCCCAAGCGCCGACCTCACCCACATCTTCCGCCGATTCTACCGGGTCGCCAAACACCACTCACAGGAGGAAATCAAGGGCACCGGGTTGGGGCTCTCGATCGTGAAGCGTGCCGTGGAGGCCCACCGCGGCTCCATCACCGTCAGTTCGGTCCCGGGCGATGATACCCGATTCACCATGCGGATCCCACAGACACACGGGACCCCGGACACTCCCGAAACCAGCGTGAGCGCGTCGTCGCCCGATTCCTGATCGGCCGGCAACGCCCTACTTGCCGATGTCCTCGTTCCACAACATCGGCTGCTCCCGAATGAAGCGCGAAAGCATCCCCACACAGGTCGCATCGCGCTGAATCTCGACCTCCACACCACGGCTCCTGAGCCACTCCTCCTCACCGGTGAAGTTTCGGTTCTCCCCGATCACCACTTTCGGGATGCCATACAGAACCACGGCTCCACTGCACATCGCACAGGGCGACAAGGTCGTGTAGAGCACGCATTCCCGATAGACTGCAGCAGGCCGACGACCGGTATTCTCCAGGGCATCCATCTCGCCGTGGAGGATCACACTCCCCCGCTGGACACGACGGTTGCGACCGCGGCCGATGATCTCACCGCTGTGGACGAGCACGCTGCCAATCGGAATCCCGCCCTGGGCCTGGCTTGTCCGGGCCTCCTCGATCGCAGCCTCCATGAATTCGTCCATTCGGACATTCAGCCACAAGTGTCTGACAAATGCCACATCAATGGCCGACCTGCTTCCAATACCCGCCCCGGGCTTTCCAACCCACCCCGACAACCGGTCAGAATCCACCCAGTGAATGCAGCCCGTTGTAGAGCAATCCACCGAAGATCAGGTCGAGTGCGAACAACTGGTACACCAGCACAATCGCCCAGAAGATCATCTGATAGGACTTCTTCGACACCTTGTGGCGAAGAAGCCGCTGCCCGAGAAATGAACCGGGCCAGCCCCCCATCAACTCGAACAAGTGCAGGGTGGCTTCGGGAATCCGCGAGCGTTCCGAAATGGCGAAACGCTTGTCGAACCACAGATGCATGCAGGTCGCCAGCGAGGTGAATGTACAGAAATAGATGATCCACCAGAGATCCAACAGGCCCTCGAACGCAGGAAGCGACAAGATCGGAAGAGCCAGAAGAAGCAACAACTCCAACAGATGCCGCGGTTTCAGGTCACTATCCGACGCATGGAGCACGATCTCCTCCGCACAGGGACGCCCGGCCGAGTCCTGACCATCAACGAAAGTCACCCAGTCACCGACTTCCGGCCAGCGGGCCCGATCCGCGAAATTGCTGATGTGGAGGAAGATGCGGTCCTTCCCAGCTTCCCCGAACCCGAACGGGCTCTTCGGCTTCCACTCCACAATCAACGCTCTGCGGACCTCATCTCCCATAAGTCACAAGAACCCTACGGCTCATCATCCCCGATTCAAGCGGCATACCCTCGGTTTGTGCCATTTCCCGGCTCCGACCCATGGATAAAACAAAGCAGGGTGTCCACGCTTGGACACCCTGCTCAAAAGTCTGCATTGCCGGGTCGTTTACTTGCCCCACTTCTCGAGCAAGGCCTTGGCCATGTCACTCGGCGTTTCAGCCACTGCAATCCCACATTCGGCAAGAATGCGCTTCTTGGCTTCCGCGGTGTCGTCTTCTCCACCGACGATGGCACCGGCGTGTCCCATCCGACGTCCCGGAGGCGCTGTGGCACCCGCGATGAATCCCGCGATCGGCTTCTTGCAGTGCTCCTTCGCCCAGCGAGCGGCTTCCGCTTCCGCATCACCGCCGATCTCACCGATCATGATGATGGCTTCCGTTTCCGGATCGTCGTTGAACATCTTCAGCACATCGATGTGGCTCGTACCGTTGATCGGGTCACCGCCGATGCCGACACAGGTGCTCTGGCCGTATCCAAGCTCGGTCAGTTGGAACACCGCCTCGTAGGTCAGCGTCCCGGAACGGGAAACCACGCCCACGTTGCCGCGCTTGTGGATGTAGCCCGGAGCGATGCCGATCCGGCACCCGCCGTGGCTCTTGTCGCCGTGACCCGGAGTCACCACACCAGGGCAGTTCGGACCGATGAGACGGCTGCTGGAGCCCTTCATCGCTTCCTTCACCCGCATCATGTCCATCACGGGAATGCCTTCGGTAATGGCAACCACCAACTCGACCCCGGCATCCACCGCTTCGAGAATGGCATCAGCCGCGAACGGCGGTGGCACGAAAATGGCGGAAGCGGTCGCGCCGGTCTCGGACACGGCCTGCGACACGGTGTCGAAAATCGGCACCTGGTCTTCGAACTTCTGTCCTCCCTTGCCGGGAGTCACCCCTGCCACGACCTGCGTGCCGTATTCGAGGGAAAGCGATGCGTGGCGTCCGCCGAAGCTGCCGGTGATGCCCTGGATCAGGACCTTGGTGTTTTCATCAATGAGAATGGCCATCGTCTTGTAAGCTTGTCGTTGAAGTTCAGGCGGAAACGGCGGCGACAATCTTCTCGGCACCATCGGCCATCGTGGTCGCAGCCTCAATGTTCAGACCACTCGCTGCCAGCGTCGCCTTGCCGGCATCCACATTGTTTCCTTCCAGACGCACCACCAGAGGCAGGGGCAATCCGGTTTCCTTGGCGGCCGCAACCACCCCTTCGGCGATCACGTTGCAGTCCATGATACCCCCGAAGATGTTGATCAGGATGCCCTTCACGTTCGGGTCACCGAGAATGATCTTGAAGGCGGCGGTCACCTGCTCCTTGGAAGCACCACCACCCACATCGAGGAAGTTCGCCGGCTCACCGCCGTAGTGCTTGATGATGTCCATCGTGGCCATCGCAAGACCCGCACCATTCACCAAACAGGCGATGCTGCCGTCGAGACCGATGTAGTTCAGGTCGAACTCGGAGGCCGCCACTTCGCGGGGATCCTCTTCTTCGGTATCGCGCATCGCGACGATGTCCGGATGACGGAAAAGCGCGTTGTCATCGAAGCCGAATTTCGCGTCGAGAGCCAGCACGCGGCCGTCCGGAGTCGTCACCAGCGGGTTGATCTCGAGCATCGAGCAATCGCACTTGATGAAGAGCGAATACAGATTCTTGAGCAGCTTCGCGAACTGCTTGGCGATGTCACCGGAGAGACCCAGCCCCGCGGCAATCTTGCGGATCTCATATCCCTGCAGTCCGAGCAGCGGGTGCACGAACTGACGCATGATCTTCTCCGGGGTGTCGTGAGCCACGTCTTCAATGCTCATGCCACCTTCGGTCGATGCCACGATCACCGGACGGGACGTCGCACGATCCATCAGGATCGCGAGGTAGTATTCATGCTCGATGTCAACCGCTTCAGCGACCATCACCTTGCGAACCAGGCGACCCGCCTCGCCGGTCTGCACCGTCACGAGCGTTTCATTGAGCATCTTGCCGGCGTATTCAGCAGCCTGCGCGGGGGACTCGATGAGATGCACCCCACCTTGGAAGCCGTTCTTGAAGTGCCCCTTGCCACGACCACCCGCATGCACCTGCGCCTTGATGACCAGCTTGGAGCCGGCGAATTCCTCCGCCGCAGCGGATGCCTCTTCGGGCGATGACGCCACCTTCCCCTTCGGACTGGGCACGCCGTATTGATCAAAAAGCTCCTTCGCTTGGTACTCGTGGATGTTCATGTCGCGGAAATTTTCCGGGCGAAGCTGTTCTCCCCATCCCTCGTGGTCAAGGACTAGTGAAACCGGATTGGCGAGAACAGTTTCCGTCAGCAATCCCATGCATGCCACTCATGGGACAGCGAGGTCCGAAAGCGCGCCCCGAAGCAGCTTGAGGTAGTCGGCCCGGGGCACCTCGTAGCCGCCGAATTGGCGCAGATGATCCGTCATCCACTGGGTGTCCAGCAGCTCGAATCCACCCTCCCGCAGCCAGCCCACCAGTCCGACCAGAGCCACCTTCGAAGCATCCGTCCTCTTCGAGAACATGCTTTCCCCGAAAAACGCCCGACCCAGCGACACCCCGTACAACCCACCCTGCAGTCCGTCGGCATCCCAGCATTCAAAGGAGTGCGCGTAGCCAAGTTCGAAAAGCTTCACGTAGCTCGCCACGATCCGATCATCGATCCAGGTTTCATCGCGGTCGGCACAGGCCCTCACCACCTCCTCGAACACAGTGTCCCGGCGCACCTCGAAGGGACGCTGGCGCAGAGCACGCCGCAGCCCCTTGGGCACATGAAACCGGTCATCCACGGGAATCACCCCACGCTGCACCGGCGAGAACCACATCAGCTCACCCTCCTCCGCCATGGGAAAGACCCCCTGCGCGTAGGCAGAAAGCAGCACCTCGGGCGGAATGATGTCGCCGCATTCCTCCATCCTACCCTCCCTCATCCACAGTGCTTTCCACCACACCATCCTTGAACCTCGTCCGCAACTTCTGCCCCTTCCGGACCTCCTCCACGGAATGCAGGATCTTCCCATCAGCATCCGTCGTGATCGAGAATCCACGCTCAAAGGCTGACTCCGGGCCGAGCGCACGCAGCAACCCACCCAGATGCCCCAGACGCTCCTCCAGCTCCACCACCCGCGTCTGGGTCGCGCGAGTCAGACGCCCGCCGATTGCATCCAGACTCTGAATCCGCTGCGCAATCTGGCGCTCCGGCCGCAGTGCCTCAAGGGCACGTTTGGATCCATTCAGCCTCTGCACCTGCTCCTTCCACGCCACCTCCACCGCCGCACGAAGTCTCGCCCCAAGTTGATCCAACCTCATCACAGGCTCCCTCAGGAGACGCTCGCCCCCCCTCGAAAGGACTCCCCTCCGCGCATTCTCCAGCACGAGATCCAGCCGACCGATCCGGTCCCCGACTCGCCGCCGCATCCGACGCCCCAGCATCTCGAACCGGGAGCGCAGCTCGGCGCTGTCCGGCACCGCCAGCTCCGCCGCGGCACTCGGCGTCGGCGCCCTGAGGTCGGCGACGAAATCCGAGATCGTGAAGTCAATTTCATGCCCCACCGCCGAAATCACCGGGATCGGGCATTCCGCGATCGCCCGGGCGACGACCTCCTCGTTGAAATTCCAAAGGTCCTCCAGTGAGCCCCCACCCCGACCGACAATCAACAGATCGCACTCGGGCAAGCCATGCTCGGCGGCCCGTCCCAGCTGGCGAATGGCGGCCGCGATTTCCCGCTCCGCCCCCTTGCCCTGCACCCTGACCGGGAAAATCACCGGCTGCACCCATGGCGCCCGGCGCTCGAGGACCTGCGCCATGTCGCGAATGGCCGCACCGGTCCCCGAAGTCACCAGCCCGATCGTCCGCGGAAACCCCGGAAGCGGCTTCTTGCGCTCCGCCGCGAACAGCCCTTCCGCATCCAGCTTCCGCTTCAGGGCCTCGAAGCGCGCCTGCAACTCCCCCAAGCCCGCCCGCTCGACCTTGGCGACGATGATCTGCAGCTGACCACGCGCCTCGTAAACACTCGGCTCGGCAAACACCCGCACCTTCACCCCGTCCTCCAGCACCTCCGCTCCCGGCTTCCGACGTGCTCCGAACATCGCGCAGGAAATCTGCGCCCGCTCGTCCTTCAGCGAGAAATACCAGTGCCCGCTCCCCTGCTTGCGCAAGTTCGAAACCTCACCCTCCACCCACTGCTCACCCAGTTCGATCTCCAGCAGATTTTTCATCCGCCGGACCAGCTGGGTGACACTCAGCGCCTTCGGTTCCGACGGCTTGCCTGATGAAAATAGCTCCACGCCCGGAGCCTAGTGAGCGTGGACACTCCTGTCCACCACTCGGCCCGATTACCGACAGCCGCTCCTATTGGACCGCGAGCTTCAGCTCGCCGCAAAGCCCGAGCCGATTCAGCCGCCGACTCAAAAGCCTCATTGCCCCTCTTCCAGTTCCCGCAGCATGATCCGCAGTGCGCCACCGGAGATCCATACCTCCACCATCAGGCAAGCCAGCGAGGCCCCCATCAGCACCAGCGCCCCCCAGAACGCCCCCTGCGCCGGCACCTGCAACGTCGCCATCACCGCGACCATCGAGACCACACACAGGAACAGACTCACGGCCCCGAGAAACTGCATCCAGCGGATCAGGATCAGCCGTCGCCGTAGATTCGCGATCTGGGCCAGCAAGCGTTCATCCTCCTTGTCCAACCAATCGCGATAGAGCTGCCGAATCAGGGCCGCCAGATGCAGAAAGCGGTTCGTGAAGGAAAGGAACAGCAGACTGATCGCCGGAAACAGCAGTGCGGGCGTGGATACATCCAAGGTCACGCCCCCATTCAATCCCCCAACCGCCCCCAGGCCGACCACAAAGATCGAACCCGCCCCGAATCCTTTCCTTCTCCTCCAAACCCGCCTAACGTCTCTCCATGAACCCATGGGAATGGATCCCCGGCCTCACCGCCATCGGCCTGCTGTGCTTGCACGTCGCGGGTCTCGCCCACGTCATCCATGTGATCATGCACGGCAGGACCGCTCAGGGCACCATCGCATGGATCGTCTGCATGGTCGTTGCTCCATGGGTCGCCATCCCCTCCTACTGGGTGTTCGGGCGGAAGAAGTTCACCGGCTACGTCCATGCTCGCCGAAAGGAGGACCAGGAGCTCGAACGACTTTCGAGCGGGATGAAGGAGCGGCTGAAGCACTACGAATTCAAGCCTGCCGGGGTATTCAGTCGAGCTGCGGAGCTGCTCGGTGGGCTCCCATTCACACGGGGAAATGAAGCCGAGATCCTGGTCGACGGAAACCTCACCTTCGAATCGATCTTCCGCTCGATGGCCAGCGCGAAGCACTACATCCTCGTCAACTTCTTCATCGTGAAGAACGACCGGGTGGGCACGAAGTTCAAGGAAGCCCTGATCGAACGCGCCACCGCCGGTGTGAAGGTCTACTTCCTCTTCGACGAGGTCGGTTCCCACAAACTGCCGTCGAGCTACCTCGAAGACCTCCGCAATGCAGGAGTCATCTGCCACTCGTTCGGAGTGAACCGCCGCTGGTGGTCGCGCCTTCAGATCAATTTCCGCAATCACCGGAAGATCGTCGTCGTCGATGGCGAGGAAGCCTTCATCGGAGGACTGAATGTCGGTGACGAATACCTCGGCCGGGATCTCAAGTTCGGAGCCTGGCGCGACACCCACCTGCGACTCCGCGGTCCCTCCGTGCAGGCCATCCAGCTCGTGTTCCTCGAGGACTGGAACTGGGCCGCCGATGAAATCCCACCGCTGAGCTGGAACGGCTCCGTCGAGACCGCCGACCAGACCATCGCCATCATCCCGACCGGCCCCGCCGACATCGGTGACTCGTGGCAGCTGGTCGTGGCGGAGGCCTGCAACAACGCCCGCGATCGCCTGTGGATCGCATCCCCCTACTTTGTCCCCGATCAGGGCGTGCTCACCGCCCTTCAGGCAGCCGCCATCCGCGGCGTCGATGTCCGCATCCTCATTCCGGAGAAGGCCGACCACCTGATGGTCTGGCTGGCCGCGTTCTCCTTCTATCAGGAAGTCATCCCCTACGGCGTCAAGCTGATGCGCTACCACCGCGGCTTCCTCCACCAAAAGGTCATGCTCATCGACGACAGCTATGCCTTCATCGGCACCGGCAACCTCGACAACCGCTCGTTCCGTCTGAACTTCGAGATCTCGGCGGTTTCGACCGACCCCGGCTTCATCGATGAAGTCACCCACATGCTCGAACTGGACTTCAACCACGCTCGCGAAGCAGCACTCACCGACCTCGACGATCGATCCTTCGGATTCCGGCTCGCCTGCCGCACTGCCCGGCTGTTCGCGCCCATCCTCTGAGAAAATTGTTCATTTCGCTGTCACAATCCTCCCCCGCCCCGCCAATACCTGATGATCATGAAACACTCGATTCTATTGACCGCACTGAGCCTGCCGCTGTGCCAGGCCGACACCGCCCTGACCATCTACAACCGTGACCTCGCCGTGATCCGGGAGACCATCGGACTCGACCTCAAGGCAGGCGTGAACCCCGTCACCTTCGATCGCGCCACCGCCAGACTGCAGGCCGACTCGGTCGTGCTGCGCGACCCCGCGGGTAATGTCACCTTCAACATCCTCGAACAGAGCTACCGCAACGATCCCGTCAGCCGCTCGCTCCTCCTCAGTCACTTCGAGGGCCAATCGATCGACTTCCGCCAGACCTACCCGGATGGCCGCGTCGAGCTCACTTCGGGCAAGATCATCCGCTCCGGCCACGTCCCGGGTGGCCAGCCCCAGTCCCCCATCATCGAGGTGGACGGAAAGATGCGCTTCCAACTCCCCGGCGAGCCCCTGTTCCCCACCCTCGGGGACGATTCCATCCTCCGCCCCACCCTCGCCTGGGACATCCATTCGAAGGAGGCCGCTCAACTCGACGCCCAATTGTCCTACCTCAGCCAGGGATTCCGCTGGGAAGCCGACTACAACTTCGTCGCCCCCGAAAAAGGTGAAACCGCCACCCTCAGCGGTTGGGTCACCGTGGACAACCGTAGTGGCACCGGCTTCACCGATGCGAAGATCAAGCTCGTCGCCGGCGATGTGAACATCATCCAACCCCAGCCCGCCATGTCGATGGCACGCGCCGGCCGCGCCATGATGGAAATGGATGCACTGGAAGCAAAGGTCGAGGAAAAGGCCTTCGACGACTTCCACCTCTACACCCTGCCCCGGCCCCTCACCATCCGGGACAAGGAAACCAAACAGGTCGAGTTCCTGCGCGCCCCGAAAGTGAAGGCGCAGAAGTCCTACGTGTATGATGCGGCCAAAATGTATCGCTTCCACGGCGGCCGAAACACCAACCCGATTCAGGGCCAGACCTTCCCCAAGGACGTCGCCATCTTCTGGGAATTCACCAACGACGAGGAAAGCGGTCTTGGCATGCCGCTACCGGCCGGGCGCATGCGCTTCTATCGTGCCGATGACGACGACGGGAACCTCGAGTTCGTCGGCGAGAACAACATCGACCACACCCCTCGGAATGAAGAACTCAGTCTCTACACCGGAAATGCCTTCGACCTCGTCGGTGAGCGCAAGATCACGGACTTCAGCCGCAAGGACCGGGAGAACTGGATGAAGGAAACCGTCGAGGTCACCGTCAAGAACCGCTCGAAGGAAGCCAAGACCATCATCGTGCGCGAGCACCTCTGGCGCTGGTCGAACTGGAAGCTCGAGAATGCGTCGATGGAATCCGAGAAGAAGGACGCCAACACCATCGAGTTCACCGTGCCACTCGAGCCCGACGAGGAGAAGACCATCACCTACACCGCCCACTACTCGTGGTAAGCGGCCAGGTCCCGGAGCCGACGCGCTTCGGGACCGTCATTCGCTCCGGCGGAAGCAATCCAGCGTGTGGTCGTCGACCATCCCCGCCGCCTGCATGAAGGCATACATCGTCGTCGAGCCGACGAAGGTGAAACCCACCCTGCGCAGCTCCTTGCTCAAGGCATCGGATTCCGGAGTGCTCGCCGGCACGTCGGCCAGCCGCTCCCAGCGGTTGACGATCGGTTCACCACCGACGAATCCCCACAGCCAGTCGACCGGATTCTCGAGTCCGAGCCAGGCACGGGCATTCTGCCTGACCGAGAAAATCTTCCCCCGGTGCCGGACGATGCCCGGATCCGCCACCAGCTTCTCCAACTGACGATCGGTCATCCCCGCGACCTTCTCGGGCTCGAAATCGTGGAAAACCTTCCGGTAGTGGGCCCGCTTCTGAAGGATCGTCCACCACGAGAGCCCGGCCTGGGCCCCCTCCAGGCAAATCATTTCGAACAAATGCCGCGGATCCCGCGAGGCCACCCCCCATTCGTGGTCGTGGTAATCGACATAAAGTTCGTGCTGAAGCGGCAGCCACGGGCAACGGGTCTTCTCCATGGGCGCTGAGGCTGGAGATCGTTGCCCCGAAGCGCAATCCCGCCTTGCCCGGATGCCACCAGCCTGATTTCCTCCCCGCCCACCAATCCACCCCACCAGAATCATGGCTAACAAGGACCACACCGACCCCGAGAAGATGGAGAAGATCGTCTCCCTCTGCAAACGCCGCGGCTTCATCTTCCAAGCAGGCGAACTCTACGGCGGACTGAACGGATGCTGGGACTACGGCCCGCTCGGCGCCGAGCTGAAACGCAATCTCAAGGACTACTGGTGGCGCAAGACCGTGCAGGAACGTGACGATGTGCTCGGCATGGATGGCTCCATCCTCACCATGCAGCAGGTCCTCAAGGCATCGGGTCACCTCGATGGATTCAGCGACCCGATGAGCGACTGCCTGCTTTCCAAGGCCCGCCTGCGCGCCGACCAGGTCCCCGAGCAGGACGGCACCGCAGTTTGGTATTCCGGCGCCGAGCTCCAGGACACCGGCTGGAGCGTCCAGCGCGAATTCGCCGTTCTCGTTCCCGAAGGCAAGGACCCCGCCGCCTCGAAGAAGGTCGCCCGTCAGTTCTACGCCCAGTTCATGCCGGACAAGAAGGTCTCACCGAAGGAACTCGTTCTTAACGAGGAGAAACAGGAGGTGCTCAAGGGCACGACCCGTTTCAATCCTGACAATGGATCGCTGCTTACGGAACCGAAGGACTTCAACCTGATGTTCCAGACCAAGATGGGAGCATCGGCCGATGACAATGACCCGAATGCCATCGCATTCCTCCGTCCCGAGACCGCCCAGTCCATCTTCGTTCAATACAAGAACATCCACGACTCGAACCGCATCAAGCTGCCCTTCGGCATCGCCCAGGTCGGCAAGTCGTTCCGCAACGAAATCAATCCGCGCAACTACACCTTCCGTAGTCGCGAGTTCGAACAGATGGAAGTCGAGTTCTTCTGCCATCCCGACGACGGCATGCGCCTGACCGACGAGTGGCTCGAGACCCGCCTCTGCTTCTACGAGGAAATCGGCATTCCACGCGAGAAACTGCACATCCTCGATGTGCCGGACGGCGAGCGCGCACACTACTCGAAGAAGACCTACGACATCGAATACGAGTTCCCCTTCGGCATCCAGGAACTGGAAGGCGTGGCCTACCGCACCGATTACGACCTCGGCAAGCACCAGAAAGGCTCGGGTCGCCCGCTCGAATACTTCGACGAGGAAACCAAGGAGCGCTTCATCCCGCATGTCGTCGAGCCCTCGGCCGGTTGCGACCGCACCGTGCTCGCCCTGATCTGTGAGGCCTTTGAAGAAGAGGAAATCACCAACGAGAAGGGCAAGACCGAGACGCGCAACGTGATGCACTTCTCACCCAAGGTCGCCCCGATCAAGGTCGGCATCTTCCCGCTTCTCAAGAAGAACGAAGAGCAGGTCCGCATCGCCCGTGACATCCAGAAGACCCTCCAACCCTGGATGACCGTCTTCTACGACGAAGGCGGCGCTGTGGGCCGCCGCTACCGTCGTCAGGACGAAGTCGGCACCCCCTTCTGCGTGACCATCGACTTCGATACCCTCGGCGAAAACGGCGAAGACCTGAAGGGCACCGTGACCGTCCGCCACCGCGACTCCATGGAGCAGGAACGCCTGCCGATCGATGGACTCCTCGCGTGGCTCCTCGAGCGCATCCGCTGAGGTATCGGAAAAGCCAATTCCCCATCGGGAGAAGCCAATTCCCCATCGCCCCAGTCGACTCCTCCGTGGAGCCCCGGCTGGGGCATTTTCATGCCTGCCCTTCAGGCGCTTGCCACAACTCAGGCGCTTGCCACAACTCGAACCCGGCCAGCATCAGCCTGCCCGCACGACCGATGGACTCACGGTTGATTCTCGGGCAGAGGGGAATCAATGGCGTGCTGGGATTCCCAGCGCGAAATCGAGCCGTCCTTGTTCACGTCGTAGTGTTTGAACAGGCTGACAATCTCCTCATTGGTGATCCCTCCGACGTCGGACTCCTTCACCCCCTGCTTCACCTCGGCCAAGGTCAGACCACCGTCGGCGTTGTAGTCAAAGCGATCAAACTTCTCCTGCAGCGCCATGATCTTCCGGTTCCGCGCAATTTCCGACTCAGGGTCGAGCTTGGCCGGACCGCATGAGGCCAGTATCAAAGTCAGAGGGAGGAGATGCTTCATATCTCCGAACTATTCACCCCGGAGGCTTCCTCGGCAAGCCCCGATGATCGAACCATCAACGGTGCCCTCCACGACCGAACGCGGTGAAGGAGGCAAATCCACCCTCTTCAAAGCTCCCACCCCCCACCGCACTTGCTTCGGGTTCCGCACTGGCCTTGGATGGGCCCGATGCATGTCCGCCTGTTCGTCGCCGGGAAACCCTCGCTCGCCTACGCGAAAACCGGCGTGGCGGAATACCTCAAGCGCTTGAGCCGCTACGGGAACTTCGAGCTCATCCACCTCAAGGCTGGATCCTCCGAGAAAGTCTCAGCCGACCTTCTGGAGCGCAGCAAGGGCCACCATCGGATCGCCCTCGACGAACGAGGCAAGGCATTCACCACGGAGCAATGGGCCCAGACCTTCGAAACCCTTGAGATGAACGGAGAGGTCAAGAACGTCTCCTTTCTCATCGGCGCCTCCGATGGACACACGGAGGAACTACGCCGACAGGCAGACGCCATCTGGCAGCTCTCCAGCCTCACGCTGCAGCATGAACTCGCGCTCGTCGTCCTGCTCGAGCAGCTCTACCGTGTCGCCACCTACCGGCGTGGCGAACCCTACCATCGCTGACCGAACTCAGCGGCGTTGCTGCTGCGGCAGACTGCCGAGCGCACCACCACCCTGTCCCGCCACCGGGCTGTTCCATGGGATGCGGCGAGACGAACTCTCAGGCGCACTCGATTGCGGATTGAGATCCGGATCGTTGGTCGTGCAGGACACCATCGGCAGCGTGCCGAACAACAGGGCGAGGGCGAGGAGTGATCTCATGGACGTGAGCATAAAAAAGCCCCCGCAGCTTTCAAGCTTGCGGAGGCTGGAAATTTTCAGGCTTCGAGAAGCTCAGTTCGTGGCCGGCTTGGTGAGGATCACCCGATCGCCGGGCTGGAGACGCACTCCGGGAACCACGGTGTCGAAGTCAATCTCGGCAATCGTCTGCGATGCCTCGATGGAAGATGGATTAACCTCGGCGATCATCCGTCCGTCGCGCTTCACGATCAACCGGTTCTGAGGAGCGAA
This sequence comes from Haloferula rosea, assembly GCF_016595525.1. Lineage (GTDB taxonomy): Bacteria > Verrucomicrobiota > Verrucomicrobiia > Verrucomicrobiales > Akkermansiaceae > Haloferula > Haloferula rosea. The sequence continues at coordinate 75,560 of NZ_JAENII010000013.1, read as the reverse complement.
TCCGCTGTTCGATCCGGCGCCGATGACCACGAAGCCCCAGTCCTGATCCACTGCGGTGATCACCGACTCCATCGCATTGCGACGGATGCGGGCGTCACGCTCGGCCTTCTTGCCCGCCAGGCGACCAATCTCCTTGCGGTTCTTGGCCACGGTGTTGTTGGCGGCATCAATGTTGGTATCGAGTTCCTCGATGTCGGCGATCAGCACCTTGCGGGTGTCTTCAAGTTCCTTGATCTTGCCATCGATGTTGTCAGCGGTGACTTCACCGGTGAAACCGAGTTTGACCAGTGCGTCCTTGGCAGCCTCAAGACTGTCCTGTCCGGCCTTGAGCTCAGCGGCCTGCTCTTCGAGCGTGCTGTCGATCTCGGCCTTCTCACGGGCAAGCTCACGAGCCTTCGACTCGAGGCTGGCGATGCTTTCCTCCACCTCGGCGCGGGCGCTCTTGGCATCGGTCAGCTTCTTGCTCTCTTCATCCAACTCGACCTTGGTCTTGTCGGCATTGGCGGAGACTTTCTTGTTTTGGTTGATCGTATCGACCCGGATCGTCTGCTGCTCGACGAAGTTCTCCTTGTTGATGTTGGAGAAGTAAGCGGCGGCTGCGATGGCGAGGAGCGAGAGAACGTAGAAAAGTGCCTTCATGGGGTTTCTTACTGGAAAAGGTTTTGCGTTGCGGAGGCGACTCAGTTGGCGGCTTGGGCTTTGGCTTCACCATCGTTGGATGGCACCACCTTGTCTCCCACCATCAGGACCGTGTCCTCGGCCAGCGAGTCGGGCACGATGTCGGCTGAAGCTCGACCGGCTTCCACCGAACGGACTTGAAGTTTGGCGACCGTTTCACCGCCGCGAACGACGTTCAGACGCGAACCGGCGACCACGCCCGCGCTGTTGCCGGCTCCGAGGGTCACAAAACCCCAGTTGCCGTAGATGGCAGTGATCCGGGTGCTACTGAAGTAGGACTTCTTCTGGGACACCTTGGTGTTGATCTCCTGGTAGCGGTCGATCGAGGCTTCGGTGCCGTTCTTCTCACTGATCAGATTGGCGAGGGTGGCGGTTTTATTGGCCTTGTCGTCCTCAAGACCGGCGATCTCGTTACTCATCCGCTCGATCTTGCCCGCGATCTCGCTGAGCTCACCCAGCTCCTTGGTCTTTTCCTTGAATTCGTCGATCTTGACCTGATTGTCGGCGATTGCTTCGCGACCGGAATCGATGGCGGATTTCAAACCGGCATTCTTCTCTTTCTGATCGGCCTCGGTTTTTTGTTTGGCGATCGTGTCTTCCTCGACTCCCTTCCGCTCATCAATGGTAGCGTCGCGGTCATCCTGAAGTCCCTTGAGTCGCTCCTGACTCTTCTTGAGGCGTCCCTGCTCCTCTTCCCGGTTTTCAATCTCAACAGTATACATCTCCTTGTTCTTGTAGGCGACGTAGGCGGAGGCCGCGAGGACAACGGCAGTGAGGATCGCAAAGATATTGGCCATAGGTTTTTCTAAGAAAGATTGGGCTTCTTGGAGGCGAAAACTAGGGACCGACGCCCCCCCCCGGCAACCCTTAAATGCAGGTTTCCCAAACGTGACTTTACAAAGGATGGACAGTGCCACAACGGTGCCCCAGCCAACGATGCATTCCGTTCTCCGAGTCTTCTCCTACCTCCGCCGCTATCCGCTCCTCGCGGGTGCCCAGTTCGTCTGTGCCACCGTGATGGCGGTTTCCGTCATATTTTTCCCCTCGGTGACCCGCGTCGTCATCAACGACATCCTCCCGGATCCCGCTCGTCAGATGGAATTGGGCTTCTGGGTGCTGCTCGGACTTCTCAGCTTCCTCATCAAGGACGGACTCAATTGCGCGAGAATCTTCGTCAACAACCACTTCGAGCAGAACGTCATCTACGACATCCGCTCGGACCTCTATCGGAAGATCCAGCGCCTGCCCCTCAGGTGGTTCGATTCGCGGAGGACCGGCGACATCATGACACGGGTCGTGGAGGATGTGACTTCGATGGAACGCGTGCTCATCGATGGCATCGAACTGGGGCTGGTCTCCTTCATCCAGCTGGTCGCCGTGGGACTGGCCATGTACCTCGCCGACTGGCAGGTCGCACTCTGGGCCACCCTGCCCATCCCCTTCCTCGTGCTCGGGGCATGGATCTACTCGAAGGACGCCCGCCACCGCCATAAGGCCGAGCGCGATGCCACCTCGGCCCTGAATTCCCTCCTCCACGACAACATCGCAGGCATCCGGCAGATCAAGTCATACGCCGCGGAAAGCGAGGAGCACGCCAATTTCAACCGGCTCTCCCACCAGATCCGGAAGACCACCCTGCGACTGATGTCGTGGTGGGCGGTGTACAACCCGTCGATGTCGTTCATCAGCATGGTTGGCTACGTGCTGGTGCTCTGGTTCGGAGGCCAAGCGGTCATCGAAGGACGGATGGACCTCGGCGATCTTATCTTCTTTTTCCTCCTCATCAGCCTTTTCTACGAGCCGGTCACCAAGCTCCGTCAGCTCAACCAGATGATCCTCAGCTCGCGCGCCGCCGGCGACCGGGTCTTCGAGATCCTCGACTCGGCCAACGAAGCCAACGCGAATCGTGGCAAACGCCTCCCCGCTGAGATTCACGCCGACGTGCGCTTTGACCAGGTCTCCTTCTCCTACGACGAGCAACCCACGCTCAATGAAGTGACGCTCCACGCCCCTCCCGGGCAGACGGTGGCGCTGGTCGGCTCGACGGGTGCCGGCAAATCCACCGTGCTGTCATTGCTCAACCGTTTCTACGAGCACAACGGCGGCGCCATCACCATCGACGGTCAGGACATCGCCGAACTGGCGAAAACCTCGCTGCGCGAAAAACTCGCCTACGTGACCCAGGAGCCCTTCCTCTTCAATGGATCGGTGCGGGAGAACCTGCTTCTCGGCAAGCGCAACGCGACCGAGGAGGAAATCTGGACCGCCATCGATGCCGCCCACGCCGGGGCCTTCGTGCGCAATCTCCCCAAGCAGCTCGACACCCACGTCGGCGAACGCGGCGTGAAGCTCTCCGGCGGAGAGAAACAACGACTCTCCATCGCCCGTGCCCTGCTCAAGAACGCCCCCATCCTGCTCCTCGACGAAGCGACGGCATCCGTGGATTCGGAAACCGAGCGCGAGATTCAGGCGGCACTCGATGCCCTGATGGCCAACCGCACCGCCTTCGTCATCGCTCACCGCCTGTCGACCATCCAGAACGCCGACCGCATCTACGTGCTCGAGCACGGCCGGGTCATCGAACAGGGCACCCACAGCGAACTCCTCGCCAAGGAAGGGAAATACGCGGAACTCTGTCGCAAGTCCTTCCTCAATCAGCAGGCCCCGACCGAGGTGGACCCTTCCTGAATGCCCCGCCCCATCGAGCCGGGGAGACACTGGAGCACCACGGCGGCGCGGAGCATTTCCCCGCGTTTTCTCGAAAAACATCATGGCCAGGAGCAGGGACAGACGGCAGTAGTTTCAGCATGAAAGCCATCGTCGCTTCCCTCGCATGCCTCACCCTCGGTCTCCACGCCCAGGCACTGAAGCCGGGAGACAAGGTCACCCCCGAAGCCATTTCCCAAGCGGAGTTCCTCCAAGGAAAGGCTCTCGCCGACTGGGAACCCGGAAAGCTCTACATTCTCGAATGCTGGGCCACCTGGTGCGGACCCTGCATCGCCGTCATTCCCCACGTCGACGAACTCTACGACAAATACCACGATGAAGGCCTGCGCGTCATCGGCATGAACGTCTGGGAAGATGGCCGCGACAAGGTTGCTGACTTCGTCAAGGGCCGTGGCGAGGGCATGTCCTACCCGGTCGCCTACGTCGGCAAGGGTGGTGCCTTTGAAAAGGACTGGCTCACCGCAGCCGGCATCCGCGGCATCCCTCACGCCTTCCTCGTCCGTGATGGGGAACTGCTGCTGACCACCCACCCTTCCCAGCTCAAGGAATCGACCGTGGTGGAACTCCTTGCCGGCGGTGACCGCTCGGCAGCCGCCATCAAGGCAATGCGCAACGCACAGGAAAACAGCGGCAAGGTCCGCGAGATCCTGCGAGCCTTCACCACCGCCGAGAAGAACAAGGATGCGGATGCCATGATGCAGGCCATCGAGGACCTCGAAGCCCTCGACCCGACCTTCACCCACCTGCCCCGCATGAAGGTCGACCACGCCGTGATGATCGAGGACTGGGACAAGGCCAACACCCTGCTTGAAGGCATCGACGACCGTCGGGTGGCCCTGATGTGCGCCTCGGTCGTCACCCGACGGATCGACACCCTCGAGCCCGCGCCGCCCGCGCCCTTTCTCGAATCGATGGTCGAGATCTTCAAGAACGCCCCCGCTGAGGACCTCTTCGCCAAGGGAAGCCGGGCGCGCATGCTGTGGAAACTGGACCGCAAGGACGAAGCCATCGCCACCGCCAAAGAAATGGCAGCCAACCCCGGCGTGATGCCCAAGCAGGCGCTCCAGTCCTTCGCAGACAGCTTCGAAGCGGGCACACCGGAGACCATGATGGACCTGATGAAGGCCGTGCAGGCCGCCAATCAGCCCCAGCGTTGACCCCACTCCCGACCCGATGGCAGCCATCTTCCAATCGTGGTGGTTCCGCCTTCTGCGGATTCTCGCCGTCGGCTACGGCTGCCTCGTTCTCTTCGCCTGCAGCATGGCCGATCGTCTGATCTTCATGCCGCCCCGGCCAAGCTACACTTCAGACGCGTCGGCCCTCGTCATGATCCCCTCCGCCTCCGGGAATCCGGTCGCGGCCTTCCACTATCCCGCCCAGGCTGGCAAACCGACCGTGCTCTACTCGCACGGCAATGCCGAGGACATCGGCCAGTCGATCACCCTCTATCAAGCGTGGAAGGATCTTGGCTGGGGGGTCCTCGCCTACGACTTCCCCGGCTATGGCCAGTCGCCGGGAAGCCCGAGCGAGTCCGGGGCGGAAGACGCGATCGACGCTGCATGGATCTTTCTAACCGACCAACAGGGCGTCGCTCCCGGCGACATCGTGGTCGTCGGCCGATCCGTCGGTAGCGGGCCCTCCGTGTGGTTGACGCGGACGAAACAACCCGCCGCCCTGGTGCTGATCTCCCCTTTCACCTAGACCTTCGCCATCCACTCCCCCGCCCAATACCTCCTGCCCGGCAACCGCTTCCCGAACCTGAAGCGGATTCGACGAAATCAGACGCCTCTGCTTGTCATCCATGGCGAAGCCGACCGCATTATTCCCGTCAGTCACGGCCGCGAACTCCACGCCGCCAGCCCATCCAAGCACAAGCAGTTCACCGGCGTCCCGGGCGCGGGTCACAACGACCTTTTCTACCTCGCCGGTCCGCAAGTCATCGAGACCATCAAGGACTTCGTCGAGAACCCACAGCCCTAGCGGATCGCCCGCTTCCGACCGGTGTCATCCACACTGACGTAGGTCACCAACGTTGTGAAGATGGGCGGTGCCCCGGGGTTCCGACGGTTGAACACCTCGACCTTGTAGCTGACCGAGCTCGCCCCTTCCTTTTCCTTGGTGCAGTGGATCGACAGGATCGTGCCCTGCCTCACCGAGTGACGGAACTCCACTCCATCCATCCCGATCGTCACAAACTGGCAATGCGGGTAGTCCAGTGACGCCGCGATCCAACAAGCTTCGTCGACCCACGCGAGCAAACGCCCGCCAAACAAGAATCCGAAATGATTCAGGTCTTCAGGCAGGACGAGACGCTGGGTTTCCATCGGTCAGAAAAAGCGCTTCTTCTTCTCCTTGTAGAGCATCCGATCGACGGAATACCCGCCGGCGCCCGAAACGATCAAGGCGAGACACGGGATCAGGTAAAGCAATGCCGGCTCCTTCGACGGACCCGGATCGCGAGGCATGAAAAACGGATCCAGCGCGTGGACCTGAAAGGCGCCGATCACCATGGCGAACCCCAGCAGGAAAGCGGCCGGTCGGGTCGCCAGACCCAACACGATGCACGCCGCTGCCCCGACTTCGGCCGCCAGAGTGGCCATCATGCTGACCGGCGGCGATATGAGCGAGAGAGGCCAGACACCAGGCACTGGCCAGACATCCTTCTTCGCCTCGAAGGCCGCAATCTTCGGCCAGCCATGGCCCACCAACATCATCAGACCGATGCCGGCACGCAGGACGAGGAGGCCACCGGACGCGACCGCATCGCGGGTTCCGCAATCAAACCAAAACTTCTTCATGATTCGCTCTTTTTCTTCACCCGCAGGTTGATCCGCTTGAGTCGGTCATCCCCACCGGGAGACACACTCTCGACTTCCGGATGATCGACCAGTGCCTTGTGCACCAACCGACGATAGTAGGCATTGAGCGGCCTCATACGGAACGGTTTGCCCGAAGCCTTCACTCTTTCCGCCAACCCCCGGACTTCCTCGATCAAATGGTCCTCCTGAATCGCCCGGTAATGCTCACAGTCCACCTTGATCCTCGGGGCCTTGGGGAAATGCTTCTTCAGCACCCGGTTCACCAGATACTGCAGGTCATCGAGCCTTTCACCATCCCTCCCGATCAGGAACTTGCTCTCGCTGGTTGAAATCTGAAGGCACGGACCTTCCTCCGTCTCCTGCACCTCGATATTCGCATGGAACCCGAGATGCCCGAGCATCGTATCGAGAATCTTGCTGGCTGCTTCCTCCGCTTTCATGCTCTCAAACTAACAATCGCTTCGGTCCGGTCAATCGTCTGGCGTGGACAAAACCACCATCACCCCCGAAGTCCGTTCCTACTCGGCTTCCCAAACGAACGCCACCTCGCCGGCCCGCCGTGCCAATTCAGCCTTTTCCTGCTCGGTGAACTCATACGGCTCCCGCTTTCCCACTCCGAGCGTGCCGATGACCACATCCCCTTCCGCCGAGAATACCGGCACTGCCAGGGAGCCCGACACCTTCGTCTGCCGCGCACCCTCCTTGGCCACACCGCCCAGATCCTCCTGCAAATTGCAGAGTTCGACCGGCTCGCGGGTCGAAGCCGCGGCGCCCGCGATGCCCTTGCCAAAGGGAATGCGCTGGATCACCGGCATCAGGGGCTCGGGCACTCCGATCGCCGCCACCAGGTCCAGCCACTCGCCATCCGCCCGATGGAGCGTGCCCGTTTCGCAGCCGAAATCGGCCAAAACCGCCGTCATCCATGCTTTCGGGTCCGCTTCCTTGAATTCACTGCCGCTCATGGTCCCTATCCTCTTCCAGCCTTTGCCGGTTTCCAAAAGGAAATTGCCGGATTTCACGACCCGCATTCAAACCCTTTACCCTTCGCCCGAATTTTCGTGAAATCTCCTCCGCCATGGAGACCCAAACCCCACTCTCACCCGCCTGCGAATCCTTCGGCATCCTTCCGGATGAGACGGAGGCCCGCTGCTACACGCTGAGAAACTCCCATGGCACCAAGGCGGTCATCTGCAACTTCGGAGCCACCCTGATCAGCCTCGAAATCGCCGATCGCGAGGGCAAACTCGCCGACGTCGTCCTCGGCTACGATTCCGCCGAACCCTACGCCCTCGACACCAACCCGAGCCATGGCGCCACCGTCGGTCGATTCGGAAACCGGATCGCCCACGGGAAATTCGAGCTCGACGGCATCCCCTACCAACTCGCCACCAACAACGATCCCGGCGGCATCCCGTGCCACCTCCACGGCGGCAACATCGGATTCAACCGCCGCATGTGGACGGTCATTGAGCACGACTCGACATCCATCACCTTCGAATACCTTTCACCCGCCGGCGAGGAAAACTACCCCGGCACCCTGACGACCCGGGTGACCTACCTCCTCACCGAGGACAACGAGCTTCAATGGAATGTCAGCGCCACCACCGACGCCGCCACCCCCATCAACATCGTCAACCACACCTACTGGAATCTTAGTGGTGATCCCTCGTCGCTCATCCACGATCACCTCCTCACCCTGGCCGCCGACGAATACCTTCCGGCCACCGTCGGCCTGATTCCTACGGGCGAGCGCCACCCGGTGAGTGGCACTCCGATGGACTTCACGCGGCACACGCGTGTCGGAGATCGCATCAAGGACGACTTCGAGGCCCTCAAGAACGCCAATGGTTACGACGCCTGCTGGATCATCCGGGACGCCCGACCGGATGGCATGGCTTTCGCCGGACGGGTGGAAGACCCCGCGACCGGCCGGATCATGGAAGTCTTCACCAACCAACCCGGCGTCCATTTCTACAGCGGCAACTTCCTCGACGACACCGTGCCCGGCAAAGGCGGAGCCTGCTACCAACCCGGATCAGGCCTGTGTCTGGAAACCGAGAATTTCCCCGACGCCCCGAACCACCCCGACTTCCCGGATTGCATCCTCCGCCCCGGCAAGACCTATGAACACCGCCTCACTTTCCGGTTTTCGGTGAAGTAGTCTCACCCCCCTCAATCGGGTCATTCCCCATCGACTCCCCTCCTGCTGGGTCCTCGTTCTGGTCTGACTCCAGCTCAGCCTTCAAGCGGTCGACCCGTTCCTGGAAGAAGGCCACCACTTCGCTATCGAATTCATCAGCGTGCTCCTTCTCGGCCTTGGCCAGTGAATACTCGGCCGCCTCAAGCCGCACCTGCGCCACACTCTTCCCGGCTTTCGCACGGATCATGACCCAGTTCTCAACGGTCGTCTTGTCGAACGGCTCATAACCCATGTAGCCTTTGGGAATCGGATCGACGAACATGCCCCGGATCAGCAGCATGGCTACGTCACCCATCGTAGGAGGTTCCATCGAACTCGATTGGAACACCGGCTGATTCGCCTTCTGACGCCGGCCCAACTGGCGAAACAAATAGGGCAATTTCTCCGTACCGGCAGCTCGGAGCCGCTCGAAATTGGCCGAGACAGCTTGATCGTCGCCCCCTGCACGGAAGCTCTCGAAAAGCTCAATCACCTCCTCAGGCGGCAAGGGTTCGTCGACCACCTCTGCCTCCAATCCTGCCGCGCAGATCCAAACGAAAACCCACAACAAGAGCGCAAGCACCTTCACACATACCAGATTGCGCGAACCTCGACGCCAGCACAAGCCCGCGCCCCTCACCCTAAAATGCCAGACCCCATGCCCGGTCACACCGGGCATGGGGTCTGGCAGAGAGGGTGGGATTCGAACCCACGAGACCTTTCGGTCTGCCGGTTTTCAAGACCGGTGCATTCGACCACTCTGCCACCTCTCCGTCGGGGGCGTATGCTTGGATGAACTTCCGCCCGGGGCAAGCCTGGAAATCAATCAAGTGGCAGCGGACCACTCTCGAATCGGTCAAACTGCCGCAGCAGGGTTTCGTCCCCAGGCTGGCGGATGACCGCCCGGCGGGACCACTCGAGTGCCTTCTCCCGGTTTCCCTGGGCAAAGTGGATCTCGCCCATGGTGTCCAGATAAGCCGCTTGGCGTGGGAGCAAATCCAGCGCCTCCTCGAGCATGGTCTTCGACTCAGCCAGACGCCGGTTCGCACGCGCCGCCGTCCATGCCAGCGAGTTCATCGTGTTGTGACTCTTCGGGTAGCGCTTCAGCACTTGGCTGAACGCCTCCCAAGTCGTTTCGAACCACTCATCGTGCAACTTGTTGAGCCCGACCTCTCGCAACCCCGGGAAAAAGAAGTCGGCCATGGAACCATCGGTCAATCCACTCTGATGACAACGCGTCAGGGTCTTGACTGACTGCTCGCGATCATCCTTGAGACGGCTGAAGGCACGCGCCATCTCGACCTCGAGTCGACCCCGCGAAAACGCGGATGGCTGATCGGACACCTCACCCTTCATCACCTGGTAGAGCAAATACATCTCGCCCAGCGAGGCTGCCAGTTTCCAATCCCCCTGCTGCTTCGACTCGTTCGCCACAAGCAAAGCCGAGTAGTAAAATTCCTGGTCGACCTCCACTGATTGGGTGGCGGCGCGCATCCACCACTCCATCGCCCGTTCGAAATCCACGGAACTCGCGTAGGCCTGGCCGATCGAACGCATCGTCCTCGGATCACCCAGCGCAAGCCGCTCGGCCATCTCATCATGGACTCTCGCCTCCTCAAGCTTGCCTGCACGGCGCAGGGCACCCGCCAGGTAGGCCTGCTTCATGGCGTTGGCCGGGTTGCGCTCGACGTCCCTCCGCCACACCGCCGCGACCTCATCCCATCGACCCACCGACCCCAGACAGAAGACCTCGAAACTCGCGAAGCGAAACTCATCGCTGTATCCCCCCAGATCATCGAGCGTAAACCCTGCCGCCTTGAGTTCATCACACAGCAGCATGAAGAGGTCGGCATCGGAATTCAACGCACTCACGGCGAGCAACAGACCGTAGCGTTCCGCCCTCTCCATCTTCGGCCCGTTCCCCGTCTGCTCGAGCTGCCATTCCCACCACTTCTGCGCCTCACCATCATCAGGAAGGCGCCCAAGCAGCTTGGCCATCAGCTCGACACGTGCGGCATGGGTCAGATCCGCATCGAACGCGGAAGCCGATTCCCACAAACCATCGGAATACCTCGAATCCCCGAAAAGGCTGTCACGGATCAATTGCCAGCGCGCATCGTCATTCGCCCCGAACTCTGCCGCCGCTGCCAGCACGGGACGGATCGCCCCCGCCATCGAATAGCGTGATCCCAACTCGCCGATCACTTCCATGAACCACTCCGGATCCGCCTTCCCCAGCTCGACCAGGGACCCGACCATCGCTTCGTGCAGTTCATGGTGCATGCCACGGCGCTCCATGAAGCCGGCAAGCTGTGAGATCTCGGAAAGCTCGTCTTCCATCTCATCGGGATCATCGATCAAAACCTTGAAACGCTTCTCCATCCACCCGCGGAAGTCGGGATTGCGTGGATCGATGCCAAAGATCTCGACCGCCTCGTCAACCCGCTCGGCGCTGTCGAAGGTAAGGAAGGCCGTGGTGGGAGAAAGTTTCACGAGGAGTGGGTCAGCCTTTTCCCGCTCGCCCAAGGCATAAAGGACTCCCAGTGAAAGCCAGCTTTCGTCATCGAAGTTCGTCCGGATCGACGACACCAGCTCCCTGACCAAGGGCGGTGACACCTCCTTCCCCCGCCACAATGCTGCGGCTGCCTTGCGGTAGGCGTCCAAGGCCGTCGGGGGAATCTCACCGGACGGCACCGGCGCATGCACCAACCACCCGGATGGATCCCCATCCAGCATTCGCAGCCTCGCAGCCGCCAAAGGATCGCCCGCCGCCTCAGCCTCCCGCGCCGCCGCCTGCCGATTTCCCGCCGCCGAGTGGAGCACGTAGCGCCAGAGCGGTCCGGCCACTCCCTGCAGCTTGCTCGCCTTCGCCAGTTCCTCGTCCAAGGTGCCACGCACCCGGTGGAAATCCGCCAGAGCCATCAGCTGGGCGGCTTCCGGCCGACCCAACTCAAGCAACTCCTTCGCCTGCTTGAAATTCGGTTCGTCCTCCGCGAGGAGATCCCGTGCAGCCATCACCGACACCCCGGCCATCTCCCCGGCGATCCGACGCAGCGTCTCGGGGTCGGTCTCCAGTTCGTGGATCTTGAGCACCTGCCGCCAGGCACGCAGCTCCTTGAGCTCCCGGATGATCTCGAGCCTCTCGGTCGCCGATGCCTGATCGTAGCGTTCGACCAGGGCGACCACTTCCGCCGGGCTGTCCGGAAGAATCCCCAGCTGGATCTTCCTGAGCAACTCACCCGCACGCAGGGACACCTCGGGATCCGCACTCTCAGCGGCTTCCTCAAGCAGAGCTCGGACATCCGCACCCAACTCCCAGAGCTCGTAGCTGGCACGCACCCGGACCGGATAACTCTCATCACCCAGATCCTCGATCAGCACCGATGGCGTCACGATCTCCGCACGCTCTTCCGCTGCCGGCAGGAACATCCCGCCCGCCCAGGCCAGCAGGATCCATGGGAGTCTTGATTGCATTCGTGAAAAGCGTCCGAGTTTTCCTACGAATTGCAAACCCTCAATCTTAGGAAGATTCCCAGCCGCCAGCCCGGATCCCCGCAGGATCGCGCGGAAATCCTCCTCCCCCACGTCTCCATCAGCCGATCAGCCCATCCACCCAGGCGGGCACCAGCTCACCGGCCGGTCCATGACGACTGACATCGAAGGCCCCACTTACCTCACTCGGATCCAGGTTCAGCTCCAGAGTCTTCGCCCCCGATTCGTTCGCAATCTCCACGAAGCCTGCCGCGGGATAGACCCGACCCGATGTCCCGATGGACACGAACTCATCCGCCCGCTCGAGCTCCTGCTGGATCCAATCGAGATGGATCGGCATTTCGCCAAACCACACCACGTGCGGACGCAGACAATCAATGCCGCCACAGGCATCACAAATCGAAGCGCGCGACAGGTCATGCCGACACACCGAGACCTTGCCACACTCCTCGCAACGGCTCTTGAGAAGTTCCCCATGCATGTGCAGGACCTCGGGTGAGCCCGCCCGCTCATGGAGGTCGTCGATGTTCTGAGTGATCAGCACCACCCGGTGGCTTCCTTCGCGCGCCAGCCGGGCCAGCGCCCGGTGAGCGGGATTCGGTTCCACCGCCTGCACCTTGCGCCTCCTTTGATTGTAGAATTGATGCACCTTCTCCGCATCGCGCCGGAAGCCCTCGGGCGTGGCCACATCCTCGACACGGTGACCTTCCCACAACCCGTCGTCGCCACGGAAGACCGGCACGCCGGACTCCGCGGAAATGCCCGCTCCAGTGAGGATCACGATGTTCATTTTCCGATACAGAACTGGCTGAAAATGGAACCCAGAATCTCCTCGGTATCCACCCGACCGGCAATCTCACCGAGCAAGTCCAGTGACTCCCGTAGATCGAGTGCAACGATCTCCGGGTCCGCTTGCGCACGCAAACTGTCCGCTGCCCGATCCAGCGCCTCTTCCGCCCGCTTCAAGCGATCACGGTGGCGGGCATTGATCGCGACCGAGTGCTCACCCCAGTCCGCCTCACCAAACTCAGCCAACTCCCGGATCCGACCGCGCAGCTCGCCAAGTCCCGCACCATCCACGCAGGACACCTGCAAATCCTCCACATCGTTCCACTGCGGGTGAATGCCCAGATCCACCTTGTTCAGCACCCGGATGGTCCGTGGTGCATCCGGCAGATCCCCGGGCAAAGCGTCATCCGGCGACAGGCTCGCATCCGCCACCACGATCAGCAGATCCGCACGCCCCGCTTCCTTCCGGGTCCGACGAATCCCCTCCTCCTCGATCTCACCTTCGGCCACCCGCAAACCCGCCGTGTCCACCACGCGGAGTGGGATGCCCTCGACCACCAGCATCTCCTCGATGGTGTCCCGGGTCGTTCCCGCCGCATCGCTCACGATGGCCCGGTCTTCACCCAGCAGGGCGTTGAGCAAGCTCGACTTCCCCGCATTCGGCAGACCGCAGATCACCGTCCGCAATCCCTCCCGCAGGACCCGCCCCTGATCCGCCGTCGACAGCAGCGACCGGATTCCTTCCGTCACCGAAGCCATCCGGGCCAGCAAGGCCTCACCCGTCGCCGGATCGATGTCCTCCTCGGGGAAATCGATCCACGCCTCAAGCTGGGCCACCACCCCGATCAGCTCCTCCCTCAGACCCTCGGTCCTCTGTCCGAGCCTCCCCTCCAGTTGCTCATGCGCCGCGCGCAATGCCAAGTGGCTCTGAGCGGAAATCAGGTCCATCACGGCCTCCGCCTGCGTCAGGTCCAGCTTGCCATTGAAAAATGCCCGCTCGGTGAACTCCCCCGGCCCGGCGGAACGCGCCCCGCAATCGAGCAAACGTCGCAACACCTGACTCGTGACAAAGCGCCCGCCATGAGTCGCCACTTCCGCCACCGGCTCACCCGTGTAGCTCCGTGGACCATGGAAAAAGGTGACCAGCACCTGATCAATCACTCCCCCCTCCGCATCCCGGATCGTGCGCAGCACCGCCTTCCGGTCCGGCCATTCGGGCGAACTCCCACAGGCCGCCGAAACCACCGCCGCCGCATCCGGACCAGAGACCCGGATCAATGCCACCGCGCCCGTGCCACCCGCCGTCGCCAGCGCCGCAATCGTGTCGCCCCCCATGATCTCAGCGGGCACTTGGGATGGCCTCACCCCCGACACCGAGGAATTCCCAGCAGATGAACTTCGTCACCTCCAGCTGCGGCGTCGCCTCATGACTCCACCCGAGCTCGATGGTCGCCGTTTTAGAAGTCGCCCGTCCCTCCTTGGTGCCACGCCAATTCAGAATCGACAGCGCCTGGCCGATCTCCGAGTCCACCGCGACGTTTACCCGCGCCGAGTCTTCCTTCGGATATGCCGGATCGGCAATCATGTAGGTGCGGTATCCAGCCGGCACCCGACGATTCTCAGGCACCGTCTCCGCGATGATTACCCGGAACACCTTCCTCGTTCCCGCCGCGGGCAACTCGAGGAAGTCCCTCATCGTCCGGTACTTGGTTTGCACGAAGGTCTCCCAGTCCACTCGCAGGCCATCCGGCGTCCGCTTGAAGAGGGCATGCACCTTCAGCGGCTCCGCCGTGAAGTTCGAGCGACGTGCCACCGTGGCCAGCAGGAGCCCCGGATCCTCCACTCCGTGCTGCACCGCCAGCGGCGAGAGCGGCACGAAAAACTCATCCAGCTCGAAGACCGGCGGCTGGTCGTAGGTCAGCATGAAAATCCCACGCTGCTTGTCCGCCATCAGCAAGGGAAAGACCGCAAACGCTTCCTCCGGCGTGTCCGAGTCATCGATACGGAGACCATCGTAGAAGTCATCCATTTCCTCAAGCAACTCACTGCCACGGATCGAGTAGGCCGCCTTGCCCGCGCTCCGCTCGGCCGCCAGGAACCTTCCCAGCACTTCGCGTGCATCCTTCTCCCAGCCACCTTCCAAATACTGCTTCTCTCGTAGCTCACGATTCACCGTCCCCTGCACTCCCGTCGGACCATCGGGAGATTTCAGCAGCTTCGGAACGAACATCACCGCGCCGACCACCACCGCTGCCAGGAGCAAAAGAACCACCAATGCCCCCACGGGAACCGAACGCTTCTTGCGCGGCCGGTTCTCGCCAACCGCCTTTTCGCCCTCAGCAGCCGCAACGGGGGATTCCACCGGGGTCTCCACCACCGGCTCGGGGGTCTCCGCCTGTTGAGGAGTCTCCTTCGGAACCTCTTTCGCCGGCTCTACCGGAACCGCCGCAGGTTCGGACACCCTCGCGGGCTCCCGCGATCCCATATCCTGCCCTGGAGGGAGTACCGACGGCATCGTCGATGTCCCCATGATATCGATCGGAGCCTGAGCCGCTCTCTCAGCCGCCCTGGCCTTCGCCTCCGCTTCCGCCTTAGCCTTTGCCTCGGCTTCCGCCTTGGCCTTCGCCTCCGCTTCCGCCTTAGCCTTTGCCTCCGCTTCCGCCTTGGCCTTTGCCTCAGCTTCCGCCCTAGCATTCTCCTCGGCTTCTGCCTTAGCCTTTGCCTCCGCTTCCGCCTTGGCCTTTGCCTCAGCTTCCGCCCTAGCATTCTCCTCGGCTTCTGCCTTGGCCTTCTCCTCCGCTTCCGTCTTGGCCTTCTCCTCGGCTTCTGCCTTGGCCTTAGCCTCGGCTTCTGCCTTGGCCTTAGCCTCGGCTTCCGCCTTGGCCTTCGCCTCCGCCTCCGCTTCCGCCCTAGCATTCTCCTCCGCTTCCGCCTTAGCCTTTGCCTCGGCTTCCGCCTTGGCCTTTGCCTCCGCTTCCGCCTTAGCCTTCGCCTCCGCTTCCGCCTTGGCCTTTGCCTCCGCTTCCGCCTTGGCCTTTGCCTCCGCTTCCGCTTCCGCCTTAGCCTTTGCCTCGGCTTCCGCCTTAGCCTTCGCCTCGGCTTCCGCCTTGGCCTTCGCCTCCGCTTCCGCCTTGGCCTTCGCCTCCGCTTCCGCCTTGGCCTTGGCTGCAGCTTCCTCGCGCGCCATGGCATCGGCGGCGGCCGTTGGAGGCAGAGCAGGTGGCGTCACGGGAGGTTTAGCCGCCTGAGCAGGCACGACCGGCTCGGTCAGCACCGGCTTTCCGAAAATCGGATCCAAGGCCAACGGGTCCTCTTTGGGCTCCGAGCCGGGCGAGGTGATCTCCAACTGGCAGTGAGGACAGGGCCCCGTCGTCGGAGGCAAATTCCGCGGCACGAGGATTTTCCCATCACAATGGATGCAGCGGAACTCTCTTTGATCGTCGTTCGCAGATGGTGTTGCCATGTTCTTGAGGAAAAGTGTGCCGGATTCATCACCGACACTCAAGCTGACTTCGAAAAAGGCCCGAATGATCGACCACTAGGCCGGTTCACGGGGCCACAGCCCGGGTCACCGGGTGACCCGAATCACTCAACCAGCTTTGAAACCTGTCGCCTCCAGTGCCTCATCGAGCACCGCGAGCCCCCGTTGGTTCTCCTCGGGAGTTCCCACCGACACCCGGATCCAGGCCGGTTGCTTGTAGCTGCGGAGCGCCCTGACGATCACCCCCCGCTTGAGCATCTCGGCGAAAACGGCATCGCCATCACCGACTTCGACCATCACGAAGTTCGCCACGCTCGGAATGAAGTTCAGGCCTCGCTGGCGGAACGCATCCTGCCAGAATACCAGCCCCTCGCGGTTCACCGCCCGGGTCCGCTCGATGTGCTCGTCGTCGGCGAGCCCCGCCAGCGCACCCGCCTGGGCAATGGCATTCGCATTGAACGGCTGCCGGGCCTTCTGAAGAATCGCAGCCACCCCTTTCGAGGCCAGACCGTAGCCGATGCGCAGCGCCGCAAGCCCGTGAATCTTCGAACAGGTCCGCAAAACACAGACATTCCGACCTTCACGGACATACTTCACCGTGTCCGGCGGGGTCTCGAGAAACTCGTAGTAGGCCTCATCAAAACACACCACCACGTGCTCCGGCACCTGGTCCATGAATCGATCAAGCGCGGCTTCATCCACCATCGTCCCGGTCGGATTGTTCGGGTTCGCGATGAAGACCAGACGGGTTTTCCCGGTGATCGCCGCGGCCATCGCATCGAGGTCGTGCACGAACCCCGGATCCGGCACCTCGACGTAGCCCGCACCGAACAGGCTGGCCATCAACTTGTAGACCACAAAGGCGTGCTCCGCCGCGATCAGTTCCGCACCGGGATTCAAAAACGAGTGACACAGTAGTTCAATGATCTCGTTCGAACCGTTTCCCAGAACCACGTTCTCCATCTCCACCCCCTGCCTCTCGGCAATCGCATGCCGCAGACGGTAGCCACCGCCATCCGGGTAAATGTGCGCCTTCTCGATGGCTTCGCGCATCGCCTCCTTGGCCAGGGGCGAAGGCCCGAGCGGATTCTCATTCGAAGCCAGCTTGATGATGTCCGCCGGATCCAGCCCCAGTTCCCGAGCCGTCTCCTCGATCGGCTTGCCGGGTTCATAGGCATGCAGGTCACAGACGAACTGGTTTGCAAAAGCATCGATGGCCATGCCGGGAAGCTAGACACTCGCGCCCAACCCGCAATCCAGAAGGATGCGGAAACCGGCATTCCATGCACGAACGACCGAAGCCGTGCCAGCGGGCCCCAGGCAACCTTTCCAAGAGACCAACGAGTCCCGCGGGCTGTTCCCTAGACAAGCTTCGCCGCCTGCTTCCAGTCCGCCTCATCGAGGCAACATGGATCCGCCGCAACCCAGTGACCGGGCTCGATTTCCACCAGCGGCAAATCCTTGCCGATGGTTTCCTCGTAACGCGGATGGGAGATCCGGTGTCCGAACGCACTGCCCTTCGGTGGGTCGATGGGTGATGGCACGTCGCCTTCAAGCAGCACCCGGTCGACCACGCGAGTCGGATCCGGATGCGGAATCGCCGAGAGCAAGGCCTTGGTGTAGGCGTGCTTCGGCCGCTGATAGATCGCGTCCGAACTCGCCAACTCGACAATCTTGCCGAGATACATCACCGCCACCCGGTCCGAGATGTGCTTCACCACCGCCAGATCGTGGGCGATGAACAAGTAGGACAACCCCATCTCCTGCTGGAGCTCCATCAGGAGATTCAGCACCTGTGACTGCACCGACACATCGAGGGCCGACACGGGTTCATCACAAATGATCATCTTCGGCTTGAGCGCGATCGCCCTCGCGATCCCGATGCGCTGGCGCTGTCCGCCGGAAAACTCAAAGGGATACCGGTCCGCACTTGCCGCAGGCAGTCCGACCCGCTCCAGCAGTTCCTCGACCCACTTCCGGCGCTCGGCCGGAGTGCCCACCCGATGAATCGCGAAGGGTTCCTCGAGCAATTCACGGACACTGTGACGGGCATTCAGCGATTCGACGGGATCCTGGAAAATCATCTGCAGCTCACGGCGAACCGGGCGCATCGCCGAAGTCCCGGCGCGGGTGATGTCCTTGCCATCAAATCCGATGCTTCCCGTCGTCGGGTCCTCCAACCTCACGATGGCCTTGCCAAGGGTCGACTTGCCACAGCCCGACTCTCCCACCAAACCAAGGGTTTCACCGGATGCAATCTGCAGCGACACTCCGTCGACCGCCTTCACCGCGTCCGTCTGCCGCATCATCAGGCCCCCGTGCACCGGGAAGTGCACCCTCAGATCATCCACGGTAAGCAACGCACTCACTGGGCCACCTCCTTCGCACCTTCATAACAGTTCGGGCAGGTTTCCACCCAGTGCCCGGTCTCCACTTCCCTGAAGTCCGGTCGCTCGCGCAGCGCCGGCCCACGGCGCTCCATCCTTTGACAGAATCGACATCCCGGCACGAAATCGGAGATGGAAGCCACCATCCCCGGGATCACCGGAAGCACGGTTTTCGGCTCGGTTTCGATCCGTGGGATCGAGGCCAGCAGACCCTTCGTGTAGGCATGAAGCGGGTTGGCGAAGAGTTCCTTCACCGGCGCCTTCTCAACGACCCGCCCGGCATACATCACGACCACTTCATCACAACTCTCGGCAATCACACCAAGGTCGTGGGTGATCAGGACAAGCGACATTCCCATCTCTTTCTGCAGTCGCTTCATCAGATCCAGAATCTGTGCCTGCACCGTCACATCGAGCGCCGTCGTCGGCTCATCCGCGATGACCAGGTCCGGACGACATGCCAGCGCCATGGCAATCACCACCCGCTGACGCATCCCCCCGGAAAGCTGGTGAGGATAGTCGCCGATCCGTTGCTCGGGAGCCGGGATACGAACCAGCTTGAGCATCTCGATCGATGCCTCCCACGCCTCCTTCTTGCTCATCTTCTTGTGCAGCAGGAAGCATTCGGAAAGTTGGCGACCGATCCGATGCACCGGATTCAAGGCGGTCATCGGTTCCTGGAAGATCACGCCAATCTCGCCACCCCGCACCTTGCGCATTTCCTTCGAGCTCACCCGGGTCAGATCGCGACCCTTGAAATTCACCACCCCTTGGAGCACCCGGCCGGCAGGTTGCGGCAACAGTTGCACGATCGACATGGCGGTCACGCTCTTGCCGCAGCCGGACTCGCCGACGATCCCCAGGGTTTTCCCCTTGGGTACGCTGAAGCTCACCCGGTCGACCGCACGCACGAGTCCCGCATCGGTATCGAATGCCGTGATCAACTCGCTGACCTCGAGAATATTGTCACTCATCGCTGGCCTCCTTCCACTGCATCATTCCCGGTTGATTCCGTGTCTTGCTCCCCGGACACCGCGGCCTCATCAGCCGGAACGGTTTCACTGGAACCCCCACCTTCCACATCGCCCGGCGTTCCGTCCGCGGATCCGCTCTCTTCCCCGGCCTCTCCAGCCTCTTCCGCTTCGGGGGTCTCGCTGGACGACGACGACATCCCGGTCCGATACTGATCATAGACGCGGTATTGTTCTTCGAAGGTCTCACCCGTCCGCATCGCCTCAAGGGTCTCGGCCTTGATCTCCTGATCGATCCAAAAGACGTGGGACATTTCCGGTTCATCGGCGATCCTCACGTTGAAGTCATCCGGCCAGCGCATCCAGCGCCAGTAACCGAGACGATAGAACGGCCGCTTGTAGGCGGGGATCCATACCGCCCGGTCATGGAAGATCTGCTCAAGCTTCCAGCTCGTATCCTTCACGACCTCCAGACTCCGGGCATTCCGGTTGGCCTCGAGGATCGGGTCCACCTCCGGATCAGCGAAAACCGAAATGTTGTTGGTCGCCGGACGCGGTTTCCTCGTTCCGGGCAGATAGGCCTCCTTCGAGTGGAACTGCTGATAGAAGTCCGGGAAGGGCGGCGTGATCCCCCACCCCGCTAAGGCAATCTCATGCTCCTTCTTGGAGGTCTTCTGGAACGACGCCGTCGCATCCATTCCCTCCAACTTGTATTCCACTCCGGCCTGCTGCGCCTCCTCCTTGAGCCGCAACAACATCGGATCCAGCGTCGGATGCTTCACGTGGTTCACCGTGAAGGACAAGCGCCGTCCCTTGTCATTCATCAGAATCCCGTCATCGCCCATCTTGTCGAACCCCGCACGCGCAAAGGCCGCGCGCGCCTTCGGAATGGAGAACTCCCGCGCCCGGATGTTCGGGTTGGAAATGTCACCGAAGCCTTCATTCAGCAGATGCAGGCGCTCGGCATCTCCACGGAGATCCAACTCGATCACCTTCTCCCAGTTGGTCGCGTGGTTCAGACCGATCCGCACATCCAGGTTGTCGAGCGGTGGCTTGGAAAAGTTCATGTACAGCCCGCGGGAGACCCGGGGGTAGTCGTTGTAAAAGACAGCCCTCTCGATGTAGCCGCTGAAGACCGCATCCACCTCGGTCCGCTCATACCACTTCTTGGCATCATTCAGCCAATAGAGGTCGATGTCCCCACGCAGGAACATCTGGAACACCTTCTCCTCGTCCCGCACCTGACGGTATTCGATCCGGTCGACGTTGAAACGGTTTCTGTAGTATTTCCGATCCTTGGCCCACCAGTCCTTGACCCGGGTCAGCGCGATGGATCGCCCCTTGTCGATGTCCTCCTTGCGGACCATGTAGGCACCCGTCGTCGGGCGCGGACGCCAGTTGTAGCGCTTGATGAAATCCGGGCCGAATTCCTTGTAGAACTCGGTCTGGAACGGCGCCACGGTCGCCGCAAAGGGAGCCAGCGGCTTCGGATAGGCAATCCGGATGCACAGGTAATCCTTGCCGTAGGTCGAGATCCCCCAGAACTGATCCTTGTAGTAGATCTTGTAGAAGGACTGGTCGAGATACGGCGAAAGATAGGCCGTAAAGGTCATCACGAAATCCTGTGACGTCACCTCCCTGCCGTCCGACCAAGTCGCCTCGTCATCGATGTGGAAATAGACCGACCGGCCATCCTCACCGACCGCCCAGCGGTCCGCCAGCCCGGGAATGAGGCGACCCGTATTGGGATGCAGCCCGACCAGCCCCATCTCGATGTTGTCCCAGTGGAACGAACGGAACGAATTGTTCGCCTCCTTGCCGCAGGAACGAATCGTCGGCGGATAGGCTCCCCCCGGGATGTGCGTGTGGAAGGTTCCACCCTTCTTGGCGTCAGGTGAGCCGATGTCCGGCTCATCCATTCCCGTTTCCCACTCGAGATCGGTCGGCAATTCCGACACATCCTTGGTCTCAAAGTAATCAGGCCGCTCCATCCGCGCCTTCAGGTCGGCCAGCAGGCCCTCCTTCTCGGCCCGCTCGGACTCCTCCATCTCGCCCTCCAGCTCCGCGGTCAGCCTCTTCAGGCCGGCATCCAACTCGTCGCGGATCTCCTCATTGATCCGCTCGCGGAACGCCGCCATCTCCGCGGTATTGTCACGCGATTGAAACGCGACATGCTTCTTGCACGCGGAGAAAGTGAGCACCACGCCGAGACACATCCAGATTGGGGAAATCTTCATTGGTAGGTGGTGAACTTCTTGGGATCGAATGCTTCGCGGATCGCTTCGCCGACGAAGGTGATCAGCAGCAGCATGCTGACCATCGTCGCGAACACCGAACTCACGATCCACGGTGATGCAAGGTTGCTGAGGCCGTCGTTGAGCATCCGCCCCCAGCTCGGATAGGAGTCCGGCACGCCGAAACCCAGGAAGTCGAGGGCGGTCAGCCCGGTCACCACGGCGGACACACTGAACGGCACCAGCGTGACGATGGTGGAAATCGCGTTGGGCAGAATGTGACGGAAGATCACCCGGGGCGTGCCCGCCCCCAGCACGCGTGCCGCACTCGCGTAGTCCCGCGCCTTCTCCTTGTAGGTCGACGTCCGCAGGTAGGTCGCCACACCGATCCATGAGAAAATACAGAACACCAGCAGGATGGTCCCGAGGGTGATGTTGTCGCGGCCGATGTTGTTCGTGATGATCATCACCACCAGCAGGAAGGGCACGTTGCTCATGATCTCCATGACCCGCTGCATCACGAGATCATAGACACCCCCGAAATAGCCCATCAGGCAGCCCATCACGATGCCGATGCCGTAGGTCAGGAAAATGTAGAGGACCGCCCCCTTGAACACGACCTGCAGGCCGCCGTAGAGCTGCGCGAGGATGTCCCACCCCTTCGAGTCGGTGCCCAGATAGTGCCGACGCTCGAGGCTCGGTGGCAGCGGTGCGTAAATCCGCTGCGCCCACCGCCCCGTCTGCGGCACCGCGAATCCTTCGGGAAGGTTCGATTCCACCACCACGCCATTCTCCCAGATCTCACGCCCGACGGCTTCCCCGTCCTCGCCCATGACTTCCGCGGACCAGCGCGGCTTGCCTTCCCGGATCCGGGCCTTGCGCAGCAGCTTGCTGGGATCATCGAGCTGATAGCAGTAGGCAAACCCGCTGAAGGGCTCGCGACCATCCGCCTCGTGGATGAGCCCATCGATGGTGGGAAGCGTGCGCTCCATGAACTCATCCGAGTCAAAGGTCGCATCCCATGGCACCGGCGGGAGGATCACCAGCAGGTCGGAGTCGCCCGACTCCTCCTTGAGCCGGCGGTAGTCCACTTCCTGCTCACCCTCACCCCCGAAGTCCTCCTCACTGAACTGCGACTGCACGAAGGCGGGAAAGACCCACTCGCCGTCCATCCTCACCGCAAGCGCCCGCTTGCCGACCAGCACCTGGTCGCACAATGCCAACGCCATGAAGAACATCAGGATGCGGAATGACGCATAGCCCCGCCCGATCGACTGGAAGCGCTGGAACTTGCGCAGTGTCAACGGATTCCAATGAAAGCCGCCACCCGAAGCAATCATCACCAGGCCGATCAGACCGATCAGGCCACAGAATCCGTAGCCGATGATCTCTCCCTGATTGGCAAGCCACGGGGACCCCTCCAGCTTGTTCGGGTCGGCATCGAAGGAGAAGAACCAGCGCAAGCTGGGGAGCGCCCAGCCCATGAATTCTCCGACCGCCGCAAGCGCAGCGACCAGAATCATCAGAAGTCCGAGTTTGCGGGGAAAGGTCATCGTGTCACTTGTAACTCACCCTTGGGTCCACCAGAGCCACACAGAGGTCTGACACCACATTGCCGATCAGCATCAGCGAGGATGAAACGAACAGCACTCCCATGATCACCGGCTCGTCGAATTCCAACAAGGCGCTGAAACTCAGAAGCCCGAAGCCGTTGATGTCGAAAATCTTCTCGATCAGGATACTGCCCGCCACGAGGATCGTCAGGTTCGCACCGAAGGTCGTCGCGATCGGGATCATCGAGTTGCGGAAGGCATGCCGGAAGACCGCCGTGCGGAACCCCGTCCCCTTCGCAATCGCGGTCCTCACGTAGTCGGCCGCCAGATTGTCCATCAGGTTGTTCTTCATCATCATCGTCATCATCGCGAAAGAACCGATGACGTAGCAGATGAGCGGCAGCGTCCCGTGGTAGGCCAGATCCTTGATCTTCCCGAGCAGCGAAAGCTCGGCGAAGTTGTCACCGACGAAGCCACCCAGCGCGAACCAGCGCAGCTGCGCCGAGAGGTAAACCACCAGCAGGGCACCCAGCGCATATCCCGGCACCGCATACCCGGTGAAGACCGTGATCGAGGTGAAGTTATCGAGCCAGCTCCGGTGCTTGATCGCCTTCACCACCCCCAGCGGAAGACAGATCGAGTAGATCAACACCATGGCCAGACCACCGAAAAACAGCGAGACCGGCATCCGCTGACGGATCATCTGACCGACCGGATCCTGATACTTGTTGGACTCACCCAGACTCCCTTGGAAAAGACCGCGGAACCCCGGCTTGTAGAGCACCGCCCGGTACTCGGGCTTCACCGACATCTCCTGGCCCGGCATCCACTTCTTCCACCGCTTCGCCTGGTACTCCGGCGTCAGGATGCGCGCTTCCCACCCCGCAGTGTCCACGTCCCCGGAAGGTGAAATCGTGCCGGTGTTATCCTCGTTCCGCGTGATCGTCACCTCGTGGACCGTTCCAGGCAGCGCGATCGTCAGCGTGGTCTCCCCGGGCTTGAACTCCTTCCCCTCCTTCACCAGGTCGCGTGGCAGGACCCCGAGCCACTCGAAGTAGGATCTCATGATCCCCTTGTCGCGGTTGTAGTCCTCCTCGGTTTCCAGCACCTGTGCCGGCGTCAGCGATGCCCCCGCATCCGCCCCGCTGCGCTTCACATTCTCCCCGCCACCCTGCTGCGAGAGCGCCCGCTCCACCGGACCGCCCGGCGTCAGCCTGACGATGGAAAAGACCAGCAGCGTGATCCCGAACAAGGTGATCGGAATCAGCAGCAATCGGCGGATGAAGTAAGCTTTCAATGGGCGTCAGGCGTAACAGGTAGGCTGGTTCTAGCGATCCGAACCACCCTTGCAAGCCCGCTCCTGCCAAAGCTCACCCTTTGGCAAAAAGAGGCATTTTTGTCCCTTGATCGGCACGAATGCTGATCCTTGTTGATTTTTTTACCTGCCAATCCCCGTTCACGCCGCTAATCCCCCACCAAGCCATGCGCCGACTTCTTCTCTGCCTCACCCTGCCCCTCTCGATCCTGACCTCCTGTCAGAAGGAAACCGAGGTCGCCCGCGCCAACCGCGAAGGCATCTTCCTGATGGGCAACTCGGCGGAGCCGAAGTCGCTCGACCACCAGATGGTCACCGGGGTGCCGGAGAGCAAGTTGGTCGGTGCCCTGTTCGAAGGACTCGTCGGTGACGACGCGGTCGGCGACGACGTCATGCAGCCCGGCGCAGCCGCCTCCTGGAGCAGCAACGAAGACCTCACCGAGTGGACCTTCAAGCTCCAGCCGGAAGGCCGCTGGTCGGACGGCGAACCCGTGACCGCCAACGACTTCGTCTTCTCCTACCGCCGCATGCTCACCCCCGATCTCGCCGCCCCCTACGCCGAGATGCTCTACTTCATCGAGAATGCGGAGGAATTCAACAAGGAGCAGATCACCGATTTCTCCAAGGTCGGCGTCAAGGCCCTCGACGACCTCACGCTCTTCATCAAATTGAAGGAACCGGTCCCCTTCCTTCCCTCGCTCACCCGCCACTACACCTGGTTCCCGGTGCCGAAGCACGTCGTCCTCCAGCACGGCGACATCGCCGACCGCTTCACCGATTGGTCGGAACTCGGCCACATCGTCGGCAACGGCCCGTTCAAATTGATCAAGTGGCGATTCCACGACGTCATCGAAGTCGACCAGAACCCCTACTACTGGGACGCCGCCAATGTCGGCCTCAACGGCATCCGCTTCTTCCCGATCGAGAACCCCTACACCGAGGCCCGCGCCTTCCTCGCCGGTCAGCTGCACACCACCTACACCCTGCCCACGGACCTGATCCGCACGGTGAAGGAGGATTATCCGGAATACCTCCGTCAGGAACCCTACGTCGGCACCACCTTCGTCCGGCTGAATACCACCCGCCCCGCCCTCGATGACGCCCGCGTGCGCCAGGCCCTCTCACTTGCCATCAACCGGCCGCTGCTCTGCGAATTCATCATGGAGGGCTACGCTCCCGCCAAGTCGCTGACCCCGAAGATGGGCAGCTACGAACCGAATCCAGTGCTCGAGTTCAACCCGGAGAAAGCACGCAAGCTGCTCGCCGAGGCGGGCTACCCCGAGGGTGCCGGATTCCCCCGCTACTCCATGCTCATCAGTCGCCCCTCGGCGCGCGCCAGTGCCGAAGCCCTGCAGGCGATGTGGAAGGAACACCTCGGCATCCTCGTCGACATCCAGAACAAGGACTGGGGGTCCTACATCAGCGCCCAGCAGAGCCTCGACTTCGACATGGCATCCGCCGGCTGGATCGGAGACTACCTCGACCCCACCACCTTCCTGAACATGTGGACCGAGGGCAACGGCAACAACAACACCGGCTGGCACGACGCCGAGTTCGAACGCATCCTCGACGAGGCCGCGCAGAAAGCCGAACCGCAGGACCGCCTCGACATGCTCAAGCAGGCCGAGGACATCCTGATGAAGGAACAACCCCTGCTGCCCGTGTCCTGGTATTCCCGCAACTACCTTCTCCAGCCCAACGTCAAGGGTTGGCACCCGCTGCTTCTCGACAACCATCCCTGGAAGGCCCTCAGCCTCGAACCCTGATCCATGTTCCGCTATTTCCTCAACCGATTGGGACAGGGCGTCATCGTCCTGCTCGTCCTGTTCACCATCACCTTCTTCCTGGTTCACGCGCTGCCCGCCGGCCCGTTCCAGACGGAAAAGGCGATCCCCGAGCACATCAAGGAGCGCATGGAGGCCTACTACGGCCTCGATAAGCCACTAGGAGTCCAGTACGTGAAACGCCTCGGCACGCTCGGCACCGCCGACCTCGGTGCCAGCCTCCGGCTGGAAGGGCGCGATGTCAGCGAGATCATCAGCCAGGCCTTCCCCGTTTCGCTGCAGCTCGGACTCGTCGCCATGGGACTCGCCATCTGCATCGGCATTCCGCTCGGGGTGGTCGCCGCGTGGAAGAAGAACACCATCCTCGACTACAGCGCCATGGCCCTGGCAATGATCGGCATCTGCATTCCCGCCTTCGTCATCGGCCCGGTCCTGGCCGACCGCTTCGGCCAGCAATGGCAGGCCCTTCCCGCCATGGGCTGGTCGCCGCTGTCCCCCAGCTATTGGTTGCTTCCCGCCTTCACCCTCGGCCTCGTCAGCGCCGCCTACCTGTCGCGCCTGACCCGCGCCGGCATGCTCGAGACCCTCAATCAGGACTTCGTCCGCACCGCCCGCGCCAAGGGCGTGCCGGAAGGACAGATCCTCGTCCGCCACTGCCTCCGCGGCGGGTTGATTCCCGCCGTCGCCTACATCGGTCCCGCCTTCGCCGGCATCATCTCCGGCTCGCTGGTCATCGAGAGCGTCTTCGCCATTCCCGGCCTCGGCACCCACTTCGTGAAGGCCATCGAGTTTGGCGACGAACCCGTCCTCACCGGGATCGGCCTGCTCTTCGGCATCCTCATCATTCTGGCCAACATCGGCACCGACATCCTCGGTGCCTGGCTCAACCCCCGCCTGCGCAGCTCCCGCTGATCCGTCACGATGTCCCAGACCTCCACCATCTCCGTCGAGAAAGGCGCCTCCCTGTGGGCCGATGCCGCCCACCGTCTGCGTCGCAACCACGCCGCCACCGCCGCGGTGTTCGTGCTCGCCATCATCTTCCTCAGCTGCCTCGTGCTACCATCCATCGATGGGCTCATCCAGGACCCGAATGCCCAGGCACTGCCGAAGAAGAACCAAAGCCCGTCCGGCGAACACTGGTTCGGCACCGACCACCTCGGACGCGACATCTTCTCACGCGTCCTCTACGGCGGCCGGATCTCCATCGCCGTCGGTCTCATCACCACCTTCGTGTCGGTCACCATCGGCATCTGCTGGGGCGCCATCGCCGGCTACCTCCGGGGATTCGTCGATGACCTCATGATGCGGATCGTCGACATCCTCTACGCCATGCCATTCCTGATCGTGGTGATTCTGCTCGGAAAGTCGATCGAACCGATGACCACCGACCTGACCAACAACACCGTGGACCTCTTCGCCGGGGCCGACAGCAGCGTCGCGGAGCAGAATGCCACACGCACCTGGGTCGAACCCATCACCACCCTCGTCCCACTCTTCATCGCCATCGGCGCGCTCTCCTGGTTGACCGTCTCGCGCATCGTCCGTTCGCAGGTGCAGAACATCGCACGCCAGGACTTCATCGAAGCCGCCCGCTCGCTCGGACTCAGCCACTTCACCATCCTCTTCAAGCACATCCTGCCGAACTCGCTCGGCCCGATCATCGTCTACACCACGCTGACCATCCCCGGCATCATGCTCTTCGAAGCCACCCTGTCCTTCCTCGGGCTCGGCGTCCGACCCCCGAACAGCTCATGGGGCATCCTGATCGAAGAAGGGGCCAACCGCATGACCGCCAACCCGTGGCTGCTCTTCTTCCCCTCGCTCTTCTTCGCCGCCACCCTGTTCGCGCTGAACTTCCTCGGTGACGGCCTGCGCGACGCGCTGGACCCGAAGTCTTCAAAGGACTGACCCGGCCCGGAACTCCGGTGGGGATCCACCGGAGCCGGAAGAAAAGGGGCGACCGCTCCCCTGTAAGCCGGATTCTGTTCCTCCCGCCTTTGCGGGATTCGACGATCATTTCTCTTCCCGCCGAAGCGGGAGCCCACCGGAGTGGACTGCGACTAATACCCGGAGATTCAACGGGCGGGCGACCCTTCTCCTGTTCTGTCTTGCACCGCGCGGGGTTTACCGTGCCTCCATTGTTACCTCTGGAGCGGTGAGCTCTTACCTCACCTTTTCACCCTTACCCCGACGAATCAGGGCGGTTTGTTTTCTGCTGCACTTTCCGTCCGGGTTCCTCGCGGAAGCCCGTCCCTCGTTTTCACAAGGCACGCTGCCCTTTGGTGTCCGGACTTTCCTCGACCCGCCTCCGAAGAAACGAACCGCGATCATCCGGGGAGCGGCGCAGGGAAGCTAGCCCCTGACACGCGACTCCGCCAAGCCTAATGAAACGGATCTTCTCTCACCCCCATGCCTTTCCAGCCGAAGGGAGGAATGCTCAATGTCCAGGGATCAGGCGATGCCAGCGACGAAGGACCGCGCCGCCAATCCCCCTACCCGATGAACAAAATGTCCACCAACAACCAGACAATCATCGCCACGCCCACGATCACCTTCACCACCAGGGAGGCGAGCGTTCCCACGGCGGACCCGACCCCCGACACGACCGCCGGCTTGGTCTCCTGCTTGGCAAACCAGGCCTCAAACGCATAGGCCCCGATCAGAGGGCCCAGCAGCAGGCCGAAAGGCATGAAGAACATCCCCACAATGCCGCCGACAAAGGCGCCTCCCGCCCCCCACTTGGTGCCGCCGAACCAGCGCGACCCCGCCGCCCCACTGACAAACTCGAACACTTGGGAGGCGATGAGCAGCAAGGCCAGCACGGTGAACGTCCACCACTCGACACCGGAATTCCCCGGGTAAACCAGGCGATGGAACACCGCTCCCAGCAAAATCACCAGATGCCCGGGGATCACGGGAATGAAACACCCCGCCAATCCGATCAGCAGAAAGCACGCGGTCACGACCCAGGTGCCCGTCGCCCCCAGTTCGTCCCATCCGCCCCA
Source organism: Haloferula rosea (assembly GCF_016595525.1). Taxonomy (GTDB): domain Bacteria; phylum Verrucomicrobiota; class Verrucomicrobiia; order Verrucomicrobiales; family Akkermansiaceae; genus Haloferula; species Haloferula rosea. Next base: position 46,146 of record NZ_JAENII010000013.1, on the reverse strand, counting down.
ACCGCCGATTGCTTCCCACATGCCGCTCGATTAGCCCGTGCGATCGACGAATGCAATGGTAGGAATGGCCCGGGATTCCAATCACCCCATTGAAAAACCAAGACCGGACCCAACGTTCCGGATCACCAAGCTGTCATGTCAAATCACCCGGAACTCTGGAAAACCCTGCGCTGGATCGCCCTCCTCGCTGCCATGCTGCTGCTCGCCTTGATGGGAGTGAGATTCATGGACCGAAGCGTCAAGGGCACGAGCGACGGCATCGACAAGGTGCTCTCCGCCCTGACCAATGCCGACACTCGCATCACCGAAGGCCGCGCCGAGATCGTCAGCCAGACGGACATCAGCGAGCTGGCCCTCCTCGAGCTCCGGATGTCGGCCACCCGACGATTCGAGAACGATAGCTACGTCCTCAAGTACCTGCCAACCGGCACCAAACATCTCATCGCCCAGGGACACTACCGCATCACCGCCGGCTACAAGCTGGAACCCGGCGTGTCGCTGCGCGTCGAAAACGGCACCCCCATCGCCAGCTTCCCCGAACCGGAAATCCTCGGCGTCGAGCTGATCGACTTCGAGATCCTCAGCGAAAAGGACGGCTGGGCCAATAACATCACCCCGGCCGATCGCGCCACCCTGCTGCGCGAGCTTCGCCAGCAAATGAGGATCGAAGCCGAGAAGAGCGGCGTCCTCGACCTCGTCGAAACCACGCTGGCCACACGCATGCGCGACCTCCTCGCCGCCCAAAGCGTCAAGATCGAGCGCACCGACTCAGAGAGTCCCTGATCGCAATCTACTACGCTTCTGGTGGAAGCGCCACTTCCAGTACCTTCTTGCAATTCCTCATCTGCTGAACCAGCAACCTGAAGAACGGAATCAAGTTTTCAGGGATCATTGCGCACCGATGGAGCGTGACCCTTCTCCATCCATCGCACGTAAGGAGCACGGGCAGGATTACCACACGCCTTACCCCGTCATGGATGGAGAGATCCGACCCACCGATGAAGAGGGATCGCCAACTTGCCCGCCCTATCGATTCTGCTCGATGTCGTGCACTGGCAAAGCATCAGGCGCTTCCGGCGGAAGCACCACTTCGAGTGCCTTCTTGCGGTTCTTCATCTGCAGAACCAGCAGGGTGAAGAACGAGATCATCAGCAGCGACAGCGACAGGATCAGCCCCTCGATGATGGTGGTCGCATACACCGCAAGCATCGGCGGGCTCCCCTCGGTCGGCCCGACCATGGCTCCTCCCCCACCGAGCAACCATTGACCCACCCCATTGACCAGCCCGACCGCCAACATCCCTGCCCACACGTCAGGCACAAAAAGCGCCGCCGCTGTCGGGAGCAGGAAGGGCAAGGACACCAGACTCACCACCAACCGGAATTTCACCCCGATCTTCAAGGCCCGGGAAAGCAGGCTCTCCGGATCGTTGAACAGGCCGTCGATCGAAGTGATCACGGTGTAGGCGACCACGAAGGTAAGAATCGCCAGAAGCATAGCCAGAATCGCCAACGGCTTGGTCGCCATCTGCAGATAGCATGTTGCCACGATGAAACTCGGAAGGGCGTTCACGCTGCAGTGGAGCCCCCAGTAGCGGGCCTGGCTTCGGAGTCTGGATCGATCAAGTGTCATCGGATTTCAGAATGCCGAGCATTCCATGAGCCCGCGATGAAGTCCCGACGAAATTCGAGCGGATCCAGCCGAAAAAACGGCCACCGGGAGACATCCCGATGGCCGTTGAAAGGTTCGCGGTGCGATCAGTGCTCGCGGCAGAACTGCTCGAAGCGGGTCAGACCTTCATTGAGGACGTCGAGCGTCGTGCAGTAGCTCAGGCGCAGACCTTCGTCGTAGCCGAAGGCGATGCCCGGGATCGCGGCGACCCGGTAGCGGGAGAGCAACTTGTCACAGAGGTTCTGTGACTTGATACCGAGCTGACCGGTGTAGACAAAGAAGTAGAACGCCCCCTTCGGCTCGACCACGCGGATGTTGTGAATGCCCTGCAGGCGGGCCATCATGAACTGACGGCGTCCGTCGTACTCCTCGCGCAGATCGCCGAGGAAGTTCTGGTCACCCTGCAGTGCAGCGAGTCCACCGTACTGTGCGAAGGTCGTGGCGTTCGACACCGTGTGGCTCTGGATCTTCGAGATCGCCTGAGCGATCGGCTCCGGAGCCGCGGTGTAACCCAGACGCCAGCCGGTCATCGCGTAGGCCTTCGAGAAGCCGTTCACGGTGATCGTCAGGTTGTAGAGTTCGTCGCTGAGCGAGGCGATCGAGATGTGCTTGGCCTCACCATAGACGAGCTTTTCGTAGATCTCGTCCGAAAGGATCACGATGTCCTCGTAGAGCGCGACCTCACCGATCGCACGAAGTTCCTCTTCCGTGTAAACCGCACCGGTCGGGTTCGATGGCGAGTTGAGGATCACCATCTTGGTCGCAGGCGTCATCGCTTCCTCGAACTGCTCGGCAGTCAGCTTCCAGCCGTCCGATTCCTTGGTTTCGACCATCACCGGCTTGCCGCCGGCCAGACGCACCATCTCCGGATAGCTCACCCAGTAGGGAGTCGGAATGATGACCTCGTCACCCTCTTCCACCATCGCCAGAATGGCGTTGAAGCAGGCCATCTTGGCACCCGCGGTGACACAGATCTGCTTCGGATCGTAGGTGAGCTTGTTGTCGTCGAGAAGTTTGGTGGCGAGGGCTTCCCTCAGTTCGGGGATCCCGCTGGCCGGGGTGTACTTCGTCCGACCTTCCTGCATTGCCACCATGGCCGCAGCCTTGATGTGCTCAGGGGTGTCGATTTCGGGTTCGCCACCGGCAAGTCCGTAGACTTCTTCGCCGCGAGCGGCCATGGCCTTGGCCTGATTGGTCACAGCCAGCGTGAGCGAGGGTTGAACCTGCTGAATTCGGGATGAGATGGAGTCCATAAAGAGCGCAGAGATGGTTGGTATCGATCCGCCGGGAAACGACGACAAACCAGTTCTGTCGCCCATCCCCAGTGGAACGGCGCGCTTTTCTGACCTCCCCCTGCTCGCCGCGCAAGTGAAATGGTGGAACTAAAACAAGGAAGACGGTCAATCCACCAACTCGGCCATCCAACGACCCCGGGCCGTGACCCATTTCCCCTTCTTCACCACCTTCGGAAATCCGAAGCCGTGCCCCGCGGCCTCCTCGAAAACATCCCATGCCTGACTGGCCAGAATCCCGGACAGCACGATGTCGCCACCCGGCTTGAGCAGCTTCGCCAGCACCGGAAAGGCCTGGATCAACACGGTTGAAAAGATGTTCGCCAGCACCACGTCGTAGGTCTTCTCCGGCTTCCACGCGAGCACATCGATTTCCTCGACCACGATGCCCTCCACCCCGTTCCTCGGGCCGTTCCTCTCGGTGACCTTGACCGCAAAAGGATCAAAGTCGCAGGCGAAGACCGGATCCGCTCCGAGTTTCCGCGCCGCGATCGCCAGCAGCCCGGTCCCGCAGCCGAGGTCCGCACAGCTCCAGCCCGGCCCCCGTTCGCGACCAATGTCCACCAGCATCCGCAACACCGTGGACGTGGTGGCGTGGTCGCCAGTGCCGAATGCCATCTCGGGGGGAATACTCAGCACCTCCCGCCCCGCAAACTGCCGCCGCATGTCCGCCAGCTTCGCTTCATCGTCCTCCTGCGTGACGACGAACCGGTCGCGGATCTTCAGCGGAGCCGGGACCTCCACCGGCTTCTGCCAATCCGCGCTCTTCAGCTCACGCACCCGACCGCCGAACTGCTCGACGATCTTCTCCGCGTCCTCCTGAGATTCGCAGAAAACCTCCACACGCACCGTCTTCCCGCCCTTGAGCACATGGACCACGAAGTTCGGGTTCCCATGGAAACGGTCTTCCCACGCGTCAAGCCACTTGGATGCCGAAAGCTTTTCCCATACCCACATGGCCACGGTCTAGCTGCCTGCCCCAGCCATTCCAAGCCCGATCATGCATCCTGCATGGCGCCCCGAGACCCATTCATCAATGATCCTCCGGATCCCTTGGGTAATTGCGCGTTTTGCCTTGACGGTCCTCAGGCCCCGTGCATCCTTCGCCGCCCGTTCACAACGAACCCCTTTTTTATCATGGCCCGCGTCTGCAGTATCCGAGGAAGCCGAGTCCGCTCTGGCGGCATTATCAACCGTTCAGGTCTCGCCAAGAAAAAAGGCGGTATCGGTCGTCACGTCACCAAAGTCGTAAAACGCAAGGTGACTCCCAACATCCAGAGCAAGCGCATCTACGTGCCCGAGCTCGACAAGTGGGTCCGCGTGACACTTTCCTGCCGCGCTCTCAAGACCATCAACAAGAACGGCGCCTACGCGACGCTCAAGAAGGCCGGCCTCATCTGAGCCGCTTCTGACCCAACCTTTCAGAATCAGCCCGGTGGGAATTCCCTCCGGGCTTTTTCGTTTTTCCATTTTTTCGTTGGCGGACGACCCATCATTCGCCGGACGTCCGCTGCAGCCGCCACTTGGCCGGTGCCATTCCCGGCCCCACCAGAACGGACTCCTCACTGCGCAGCGGAAATTCAGGCTGCCAATCCAGATCTTCACGCTTCACCCGGTAGCGCGTCGTCGTCTTGAACAAATGCGAGAAGTGATGGTAGCGCCGATCGCTGCCCAGATACCACAGCGTGCTCATGCTTCCCCCTCCAGTGAGCGGGTTGAGCTCCATCGGTGCCACCACCGGCCCCGCACCGATACTGGGAATCACCCCAGAACAGCCTGACACGCAAAAGGCGACGACCGACAGGAGGCACATCGAGCGCTTCATCGATCAACAAACCGGCACCAGGGCCGCGTCCTTCATCCCGTGGATCTTCTTCTTGTCGACCGGAGCAATCGTCGCCAGACAACCTCCCAACTCGGTCCGACCATCGGCATCGGTAAAGTAATACGGGCACAGACGCACCCGCCCCCGGATGGTTTCCACCGAACCGTCGTCGCGGAAAACCGGGTGCTCGACCACCCGCGTCTCGCGGAATTCCTGCATCATCCACGGCTGCTGGGAAAAGTCGTCCAAGGCGTGGCTCAATCGCTCGGTCCACTCGGCCTTCGGCAGATCATGGCCGATGAACACCCCGCGTGACCCCCACGCCGTTTCGTGGAACCCGCTGATCTTCAGCACGAGCTGGCGTTCCTTCTGACTGAATGCCGCCACCTCGTCCCACGAATGCACTTCCAGCTTCGGCAGCGCCGCCTGCGGTGGCAGTGGCGACGGGTCCACGACCCAGCCCATCGGCACCAGTTCGCGGATGCGCTTCAAGTGACTACCACGGAGCATCGTCTCCCACAGCGGCTTCAGCGCCGGCGTCCACAGCAGGGCCAGCCACAGCTTGTCCTCCAGATGCGGGAGACACGGCGGCGTCAGCCTCGCCCCACCCGTCACCGAGCCCTCGGCGAGCTTGCGGAAAAGCGGCTGGCTCTCCCAGTCGAACCACTCGAAAAACCGATAGACCGCCCGATCACTCTCCTCAAAATCCTCCGCCCGGACGACCTCGCGACCGCCACCCGCCGCCTCCACCAGCCACTCCATCTCATGCTGGTAGTCCGCCGCCTCCTCCGAGACCACCACCACGCCGTCCTCCTCCAGCACCGACCGGAAACCCTTCACGATCCCGTCGGCCTCACCGAGCACGTCGAAACCTGCATCCGCATACAGCCGCGAAAGCCATGCCGTCATCCCCAGCCCACCCGGGACTCCATCGAGCTCGGTGATCGACATCCCCTCCTCCCCGAGCAGCAGATCCGGCCGGATCACCCCGGGCCGATGCCCCAATCGCCCCGCTTCGCGCTGGGTATCCACCATCCACGTCGGCTTTCCGGTATCCAGCAGCTCCGCGATCCACCCCGGCAGCACGCCGCTGGCGCTGCGCCGATACACCTCGTCACAGGCCTGCTGAAATCTCGCCAAGGGATGACCCAGTCCGCGCAGGAACCGCCGCTCGCCCGAAGTCAGCGGCAGCGGTTCCGGGGAATACTGCCACCCACCTTCAAACAACCCTTCCTCAGGAAGCGCCGCACGGATCTGGTCGAGGGTCAAACTCATGACATGGCTCTCAGCGCACCACGGATCAACTCTTCGGTGCTCGCGTCAGGCTGCTCATCCAGCACTTTCCGGACCGCCTTGCGCGCATTGACCTGCTTGTAGCCCAAGGCCACCAACGCCAGCTCCGCATCGGCCGCGCCCGGCTGGACCTCGCCACTGGCAGCACCGCGCCACGTTTCCGCCACCCCCACCTTGTCCTTCAGCTCCAGCACGATCCGCTCCGCGGTCTTCTTGCCCAAGCCCTTGATCTTCGACAGCTCCGCGACCTCACCGCCCACCACACAGGACTTGAAGCGCTCCACCGGCATCCCACTGAGCACCGCCATCGCCACCGCCGGCCCGATCCCGCTCACGCGATCGATCAGCAACAAAAAGACATCCCTTTCCTCCTCACTCGCAAACCCGTAGAGCGCCTGACTCCGGTCCGTGATGTGATGGTAGGTCCGCAGTTCCAGATCCGCCCCTTCCACCGGATTCAGCCGGTCAAAGCTCGAAAGTGGCACCGCCACCTCGTAGCCCACTCCCCCCACATCCATCACCAAGCGATTTGGGTAACATTCCCATACTTTTCCCCGCAGCCGGACAATCATCGAAAGTCAGAGTGCCGAGCCCACGCCCGCCGTCAATGCCCTTCACCCCGAATCTCAGCATCCTGGGGACCCTCGTTCTAACTATTTCGGACATATTAACTATTTTAACTTGCAAATTATTTTCTGCATTTTTTACTCGATGCCTTTTTTTGAGTCGCTTTTGTGACAGGTTGCTGCTATTCTTTCGGCGCTATGGCAACCACCACGAAACGCACCCGGTTTTCACGCCGGCTTCCAGACCACGTTACAGATGAGCTTTGCAATGTTCTCGCGGAAGACAAGGTGTTCGGTTTCAACGACCTGTTCGAACGCGTGTTCGAAAACCTGAAGCTCCGCAATGCCGTCAGTGGCGGCGAGGAAATGCTTCGCCTCCGCGCCTACGAGAAACTTCAAAATCTCGTGACTCGCGGTCTGGTCGAAAAGATCGGCAAAGAATACAAAGGTACTGATCGCGTCCACGAAGCTTCCAGCGAGTGGCTCGCACAACAGCAGCAAGAGGACTGATTCCTCCGAAAAAATTTCCCTGAACCACAGCCCGCGCCGGTCACCCCGGCGCGGGCTTTTTCGTGCCCTCACGTGCCCTCACCCAGCCTTGCCCCCCACGGGAGTCGCACCTTCAATGGCCCCTGCTACCGCTTCAGCACCCGATGGACTCCACCAACCCGTATGCTCCGCCCAAGGTTCAGGACTCCGTGGCGTCCCTCGACCTGCCCACCGCGGGATGCTCGGCAGACGATCGCTACCTCTACCTCACCCACGGAGCCACTCTACCGGACCGCTGCGCCGTCACCAATCAACCGCTGGAAGGGGGAGACCGCGTCTTTTCCCGTAAGTTCATCTACACGCCCCCGTGGGTCTACCTGCTCCTCTTCGTCCACCTTCTGGTGATGATCATCGTCGCCATCGCCGTTCGCAAAAGCGCGACCGCCACCTACTGGCTCAGCGAGGGCATCCGCCGGCGCTACGTCAGACGCCGCGGGTCCGCGCTCGGCCTGATCGGTGTCGCCGCCCTTGGGATCTTCGCCGCCACCCGCCTGCAGGACTCGGATTGGGTCATCGGCCTCGTGATGCTCGGCTTCATCCTCATTCTCCTCGCCCTGATCGGTCTCATGCTTGCGACACCGCTCAAGGTCCGGGGCTACAAGCGTGGCACCTTCCGGATCTCGGGATGCTCACCCGACTTTCTCGCCAGCCTCCCCCGCGGTGGCTACCCGCCAAAACAAAAACTCTAGCCCGACCATCCGCCACCCCATGACTTTTCGCGCTTGGCAGTCTCCCGCTCCCCACCTAGGAAAGCCCCGTCCCGCATGAACGAGCAGTTTTTTCCCGTCTTCCTCCAGATCGTCATCGCGATCGGATTTGCCGCCGTGGCTCTCACCCTGAGCGTCGTGCTCGGCAAGTCCGCCCGCCGCAGCGAGATCAAGGATACAGCCTACGAATGCGGCATGCTCCCCGTCGGTGACGGTGCCCCGCGCTTCTCCGTGAAGTTCTACCTGATCGCGATGCTCTTCGTGATCTTCGATATCGAGGTGGTTTTCATGTATCCATGGGCCGTCCAGTTCCGCGACTTGGTTTCCGAAAGTGCCACCGCTCTGGTCAGCATGGCTGGCTTCGCCGGCACCCTCGCTTTCGCCTACGTGTATGCCCTACGTAAGGGCGCACTGAGCTGGAAATAAGCACGCGGGAAGGCGGCCCACCTCCGCGTTCCACATTTGTCTGGCCTACGGACTCTTCTCTCTGGTCTCCTCCGACCATGCGCAACGCGCCCTTGGGCTTCTTTGATTCCGGAGTCGGCGGCCTGACGGTCGTCCGGGCTGCCAGGACACTCTTGCCCCACGAGGACATCGTCTATCTCGGCGATACCGCGCGCGTCCCCTACGGCTCGAAAAGCCCGGAAACCATCCGTCGCTTCGCCGCCGAGGATGTGCAGTTCCTCCTCACCCAAGGAGTCAAAGCCATCGTCGTCGCGTGCAACACCGCGACCGCCCACGCCCTGCCGATGCTTCGCGAAACCTTCCGCGTGCCCATCCTTGGCGTGATCGAACCAGGCGTCGATGCCCTACTGTCGGATGGCCAGGTCGACCGCATCGGCATCATTGCCACCCGGGGCACCATCCGCTCCCACGCCTACCAGCACGCCCTCGCCCAGCGCCGGACCGGGCTCATCATCCATGCGAAATCCGCCCCCTTGCTCGCGCCCATGATCGAGGAGGACTGGCTGGACCACCCCGCTACCGAGGCGGCCCTGAAGACCTACCTCGACCCCATGGTCGACAAGGGACTGGATGCCCTGCTGCTTGCCTGCACCCATTACCCGCTGCTCATTCCGACCCTGAAGAAATTTCTTCCCGCCGACATCCGACTGGTCGATTCCGCCACCACCTGCGCCGAGCATCTGAAGCAGGAACTGACCCGCCTTGATCTGCTGAATCCCGCCACCTCTCCCGGCAGCCTTTCCATCCACCTCAGCGACCTCTCGGAGGAATTCGAGGCCCTGGCCCGTCGCTTCCTCGACGAAGACCCCGGCCGCATCCAACGCGCCGTGCTTTGACCCTCAGAAGCACCCCCCTTCCGGGCCGCTCCATCCGGCCCTACCCCTTCACCGCCTCCGCGACCCGCATGCCATCCAGCGCGGCACTCACGATGCCCCCGGCATAGCCCGCCCCTTCACCACAGGGGAACAATCCACGCAGCTCAGGATGCTCGAGCGATTCCTTCTCGCGTGGCACACGCAGTGGTGAACTCGTCCTTGTCTCGAATCCCAGAAGCAGCGCCTCCCGACCCGCATATCCGCGGATCCGACGGTCAAACAAGCGCAGCCCTTCCTGCATCCGACCGACCACTCCCTTCGGCATGATCTCATGCAGAGGAGCCGACTTCGCACCCGGAAAGTAGCTCATCTCGGGAAGATCCGGCGACACCTTCCCCTTGAGAAAGTCCGCGACCCGCTGGCCGGGGGCCACCTGCCCGCCGCCGCCCGCCTGCTTCGCCGCCACCTCCATGGCTTTCTGATAGGCAATGCCGGCCAGAATCCCATGCTCGTCCTCGAACGACTTCACATCCGCCGGTTCCACCGTGACCACCAGGCCTGAGTTCGCGAACGGCGAATCGCGCCGCGACAAGCTCATGCCATTGACCACCACCTCGTCATTCTCCGTCGCGGCGGGCACGATCCACCCCCCCGGACACATGCAGAAGGAATGCACCCCACGATCCCGGATCTTCGTCGCCAGTCCATACCTCGCCGCAGGGAGCAGATCCGACCGGGTCTCGCCCTTGCGCAGGTGATACTGCTGGTGGTCGATGAATGGCTGCGGGTGCTCGATCCGAACGCCCACCGCAAACGGCTTCGGCTCCATCAGGACCGACTCCCTCGCCAGCATCTGATAGATGTCCCTCGCACTGTGTCCCGTCGCCAGGATGACGGCGTCGCCGGGAAATTCTCGTCCATCCGTAGTACTGACACCCCGTAGCACGCCCTCGCCGTCCCTCAGCAAGCCGGACACCTTTGCCTGGAAATGAACCTCGCCCCCGGCCTCGAGGATCGAGCGACGCATTGCCATCACCACATTCGGCAACAGGTTGGAACCGATGTGCGGATGAGCGTCGATCAGAATCCGCTGCGGCGCACCGTGGGCCACCAGGGTTTCATAGACCTTCCTCACCGGGCCGCGCTTCGCCGCGCGCGTGTAGAGCTTCCCATCCGAAAACGTCCCGGCTCCGCCCTCACCAAAGCAGTAGTTCGAATCCTCGATCACCGTGCCCTTGCGCAGGATCGGCGCGAGGTCGAAGCGCCGGGCACTGGCATCCTTGCCCCGCTCCAACACGATCGGCTTCATGCCAAGTTCAAGACAACGCAGCGCCGCGAACATCCCCGCCGGTCCGCAGCCGACAATCACCACCTCCTTCGCACCCTGTGGAAGACGCGGCGCCTCCCACGTCGGATCGACGGCTGGCGGCAGACTTTGGTCGACCCCGACCTCAAGGCGCAACTGCACCTTGATCGGTCGCTTGCGCGCATCGATCGAATGCTTGACCAAGCGCGTCTCGACCACCCGCTTCTCGGGAATCCCGAGACGCTTCGCTGCCGCACGTTTCCACGCTGCGGCGTCCTCGGAAGCCTCAAGCGGCAGAATGACATCGACGATTTCCACAGCGCAGGCTCATCCAGAATACCCCCGATGAGCAACCGCGATTCGAAGGAATCAGCTCCAACCGCAGACTATTGGCTCTTCTGCTCCTTGGCCTGGAAATCCCAAGCCTCAATCTTGTTGCGCCACTCCTGAAGCAACTCCTGGAACTCCTCGTCCTGCGCCCGCTGCGCGACCAATGCGCCAAACAACACACCGAGCACCACCGAGCCTACCAGCGACAGCCAGTAGATCGTCGCCAGGATCTTGCCGGCCAGATCGAGCTTCTTGGTAAAGGCGTAACCCGGCGGGCAGGCAAACAACCGGTAATAGAGCCAGATCTGGAGGATCGGCACGCCGAGCCCCAGCCACCACCAGCCACTCATCGACAAGTTCTGGAAGCGCTTCACCGTGATGATGAGCACCAGCAGCGGGATCAGGAAAAACACATACGGCACGTAGCCACCGAATTCCGGCCCCGCGGCCGAAATCATCATCGGCATCACCTGGGACAAGCCGATGACCAGAATCAACGGCAGGATGGTGACGCCGAAAAAGTAGCCGAGCCGATGCGCCCCCGGGAGGTCCAGCTTCGTATTCTCCTTCTCCTCGTCGAAATTGAAATCACCCACGTCCGCCAAGCCATCATCACCCGATTTCTTCTCGCCTCCTTCACCGCCCGCGCCCGCCTCGGAGGGAGCTGCCTTCTCAAACACCCCCTCGACTTCGCCCGCAGGCGTCCAGTCCGCCAAATCACCGCCGAAAAGCATGTCGGTCCGCGGCTCCAGACGACCCGCCTTCGCCGCATCCGTGACATCACTGAAAGTCACAGGACCAAACGTCTGGCCGCCCCGCGACACATACCAACCATCCTTCCCGTCTGACATGGCCGCTTGTTTATCCTGAATATCAGGAAAGGTCAAAGACTCAGACACACTCAGCCCCGACCCTTTCCAAGCCCCCGGGAACCCAGTCTCCAGACGCCAAGCACCCGGCCACGGCGGTAGCTTTCCCCACGCTCCACCTCCCCACAACGCAGCCAGCCCTCGCTCCACTCCACCCACATCGCTTCATGGGGAGCGACATGGGCCCCGGTATTGAGAACCAATCGCCTGCCGAAATCCCAAACTCCCCGACCATGGAAATGACCGGTGACCACCACCTCGGCACGCGGAAAATACCGAGCCGCAAATGCATCCGACAGCTCGGCATGCTTCCACCACGCATGGAGGATCTCGAGCGCCCGCCGCGGAGGATTCACCGCATCCCAGACTCTCCGCATCAAACTCCGCCCCTTCGGATGCCGGGCCGCTTTCAGCGTCACTGCGACTTTCCGCGCCCAGCGCAATCGCTCGCCCGCATCATCCTCCCGCAGCCGATGCTCCGCCCAGAGGGCGAGCAACTGCTCCTGCCGCTGAAATGCCTCGCGACTCCACGGGGACCCCGCCCACATCACCGCGTCCCCGTGCGTCACCACAATCCGCCCCCCAGCCAGTTCCAGCCACCCCTTCCCCGGCCAGCCCGGGTCATGGTTTCCGGACAAGAAGACCGGCTCCGCCCCCAGCTCCTCACACAGCGCACGCAAGTCCCCGAGCAATCGCTCGGACTCCTGCCGAAACGCACTGGCCAACTCCTGCCACGTGTCACCATTGAAAACCACCGTCGCGGCTCCAGCGATGAGGGGCCGCAGACACTCGACCCGATCGATCCTCGATGCCGAATGCCCGAGATGCAGGTCCGACAGGATGAGAACCGGTTCCTTCACGCCTCCGAACTCGCCGCCCGACGCTGCCGCACTGCCTCAAACAAGCACACCCCGGCCGAGACCGAGACATTCAGACAATCCACGTGCCCCGCCATCGGAATGCTCGCCAGAAAATCGCAGTTCTCCTCGGTCAGACGTCGCATCCCCTTCTCCTCCGCACCCATCACCAGGGCCAAGGGACCCTTCAGGTCCAGATCGTAGAGCGACTTGTCCGCACGATCCGAGGTCCCGACGATCCACACGCCCGCATCCTTCAGCTTCTCCATCGTCCGCGCCAGATTCGTCACCTGGACGAAGGGCACGTGATCCGCACCACCCACCGACACCCGGCGAACGGTTTCGGTAATCCGGACCTGCTTGTCCTTCGGTGCCACCACCGCATGGATCCCCGCACCATCCGCCGTCCGCAGGATCGCCCCGAGGTTGTGCGGGTCCTGCACGCAGTCGACGATCAGAATGAATGGCGTCGTCTCCGCCGCCACGATTCTCATCAGAGCCTCCTCATCCCTCGACTGCACCGCGATCTCCGTCGAGGCACGGACGTGGCGGTTTTCCCGGGCTTCCTTCCCTTGTCGGTCTTTTCCCTGACGGCGCGGCTTCACCCCCGCAGCATGGAAACCCCGCCACGGTTTCGGCAAGCTTTCCCCGGCACGATTCGGACCAGCGCCCCGGCGCCGCTCCGTCATCCTCCACCCCCATTTCAGAAAATGCACACGGTGGCTTGCGGTTCTCACCCCGGCTTCCCTAGTGTCCCACGCGGAAAGAGCGGTGACTTTCGCGCGAGAGTTTTTTCCAGATGCAAGGCGTGACAAGGGAGCAAATCGAGATTTGTGACCAAGGAACAACGCCGCGGTTGGGAAAAAAATCCGCGACCCATTGGGCGGACGAACGCAGCGAGCTGACTTCAAAACAACTTCCAACATCCCGAAAGGTGACGAACTTGCCGTGCGGGACACTAGATCCTTCCAATGCCCGACCCACTGTTCACTCCGTTCAGCAGCCAACACGCATGGACCGTGGTCGCCGGCATCTGCGCCATCGCCCTCTGCCTCCTCATGGGACGGCGCGGGGGCTCCTCGGAATTGGCGGCAAGGTCCACCCTCGCCTTCCTCAATCTCAGCGTGTTCGCCGTCAGCTCGTGGGCCTGGTCCCAGGTGACCCGGGAAAGCGACATCGACAATGCCGTCCCGCTCCACCTGTGCGACCTCGCGGCATTCACCGCCGGCTTCGCCCTCATCACGCGCAACCATACCCTGATCCTTCTGACCTACTACTGGGGCCTCGCCGGCACCATCCAGGGCATCGCCACCCCGGCCATCGATGTCGGCTACCCGCACCCCGCCTTCTTCTCGTTCTTCATCCACCACTTCGCCGTCGTAGCAGCCGCCCTGTATTTCCCCATCGTCGGCGGTTGGAGAGCCGATCGCCCATGGTGGCGAAGCCCACTCATCGCATTCGCTTGGCTGAACCTCTACCTCGTGGTCGCCGTCATCGCGAACCACTTCCTCGGGACCAATTTCGGTTTCCTCGCCCGCAAGCCGGTCAACCCGAGCCTGCTCGATCACCTCGGCCCCCATCCCACCTACATCGTCTGGCTGGAGGGCATCGCCTTGATCATGTTCCTCCTCCTCACCCTGCCCATTCGGAAGCACCGCGGGCCTCGCATCGAGCCATCCCCCACTCCACCCTAATGTCCCGCGCGACAAGGGCGGTGACCTTCGCGAGAGAGATTCTTTTCAAATCCAAGGCGTGACGAGGGAACAAATCGAGATTTGTGAACGAGGAACAACGCCGCAGTTGGGCACAAGATCCGCGACCCATTGGACGGACGAGCGCCGCGAGCTGATTTCAAAATAGCTTCCAATATCCCGAAAGCTGTCGAACTTGCCGCGCGGGACATTAGCGACCACTGGACTCCCGGCCGTTTCCCACTACAGTCCCGGCATGTCGCAGCCCGCAGGGAGAGAAAAACGCAAACGCGTCAACGTCCGCCGTCCGGACGTCATGGAAAAGGTCACCGCAGAAGTGGAGAACCACTACCGCTCGTCCATCGTCGAGCGCCTGCGATCCCAGGGCGACGAAATCACCATCGGCAACACCACCCTGCGTTTGGCCAAATCCTTCGGCTTCTGCTATGGCGTCGAGCGCGCCATTGACCTCGCCTATGCCGCCCGCCGCGTCTTCCCCGACCAGAAGATCTACCTGATCGGTGAAATCATCCACAACCCCGAGGTCAACCGGCAGCTCGCCGAGATGGGCATCGTCTCGCTGCCATGGCAGGAACTCACCGACGACTACGACCAGCTTGAGGCTGAGGACGTCGTCATCGTCCCCGCATTCGGAGCCCCCACCGAGTTCATGGAAAAGATCGCCAACCAAGGGTGCTACGTCGTCGACACCACCTGCGGCGACGTCATGAAGGTCTGGCGCCGTGTCCGCACCTACGCCAAGGAGGGACTCACCTCCATCATCCACGGCAAGGCCGGGCACGAGGAGACCCAGGCCACCGCATCGCGTGCCCTCGGCGACGACGGCAATGGCCACTACGTCATCGTTCTCACCCTCGACGACACCGACTTCCTTTGCCGCTACATCCGCGAAGGAGGTGACCGCGATGCCTTCTACAAGCGCTTCGAGCATTCACTCTCGCCCGGTTTCGATCTGGACATCCACCTCCAGCAGGTCGGCGTCGCCAACCAAACCACCATGCTCAAGAGCGAGACCGAAGAGATCCAGCGCCGCGTCAGGCAGGCCGTCATCGATCGCGACACCGAAGAGAAGAACTTCAAGGTCTTCGATACCATCTGTGGCGCGACCCAGGAACGTCAGGACGCCCTCTTCGAAATGCTGCGCAAACCGATGGACCTGCTCCTCGTCGTCGGCGGCTACAACAGCTCGAACACCACACACCTCGTGGAAATCGCCGAGAAGGAACTTCCCACCTTCTTCATCCGGAACTCCGACTGCCTCGATTCCTTCGAGAAGGTTTCCCACTACGATCTCGAGCACAAGGCCGAGATCACCAGTGAATACTCCGGCTCGCTTCTTGGCGACGGACCGGCCGTCATCGGTATCACCGCCGGAGCGTCCTGCCCGAACAACCTCATCGAAGACACCATTCTCCGGGTCTTCAAACTACGCGGAGTGTCCGAAGAAGAAGTCCGCAGTGCCTGACCCGAGCCCCGGCCTCAGCGGAACTTGAAGCGGATGCGCTGTCCGAGCGTCATCCGACATGGAGCGCAGCCCCCTGACCGATGGCTCACCGGCGACCGTTCCACTAGAGATCCCGTAGCCGCAAACGCGGTCTATTGGAGAGGCCCTCGGCTGGATTCCCCCCCAGCCCGATCCGTTTCCAGACAGCACGGGCACATCGCCCCCTACTCCGCCTTCAGCGATTTCAGCTTCTCCTCCATTTCGCGCACCCCGTCGTCCATTCCGGACTTCTGGAAAATATCGCGGAGTCGAACCACCAGCTCCCAGTCATTCGGGCGCTCATCAAGACCTTTGAGAAGAATCTCAATCGCTTCATCGGTCTTCCCTTGTTCGGTGTAGAATTCCCCCAGGCGGGCCTCCATCGGCAGCAGCACCGAGGGCGGCATCATCAGGGTCATCCGCGTCTGGCGGTCCGCGGCAGCGCGGAACCAGTTGAAGGCACCCCCACGATCCCCTTTCGGGTTTGCCATCGTGATCAGGCCACGAAGTTCGCTGGCCATGGTTTCGAAGCCCTTGAAGGAGCGCAGCCACTCGGAACGTTCACCCATCCCGACCGCGATCTCGCGGGTCTTCACGAAATTGCTGCCCACCCGCGTCACATCATCAGACACCAACCGGGCGTCTTCCAGCTTCCCTTCCTCAAGCAGGAGTCGGGACGTGGCCACCGAAGTATGGGACTGATAGGACCAGAGCACCAGCGACTTGGCCCCCACTCCGCGCAGGGCCTCCAGATCCGGCAGGGTCTCCAGCGCCTTCTTCATGTCGCCCTTCTGATCCCGCCGCATCAAAATCCTCGCCGGCAGGGTCCGCGCTTCCCACATCAGCATCCTCCCACCGGAAGTATTCACCTGATCGATGGGCACCTCGATCGCCGCCACCGCCATCGCCGCAGCCAGGGCGCTTTCATACTCCCCTTTGGAGGCCAGCGCCACGGCGCGATAGCACTCCGCCTTCGTCCACGGAGCACAGTGGAGCGCTGTCAGGTCGGTCGACTTCATCCACTCGCCATACAAGTCCGCCGCCCGACCAAAGGCTTCGCCAGCCGCAGGATGATTCCCACAGCGCCATTCGTAGTGGCCCAGCAGGTGAAAGTAGGGAGGAAAACCCGGCACTTCCCGGCACAGAGCTCTTGCCATCTCGAGGTCGTCCTCCAATGACGGGGCTTCCGCCCTCATCGCCAGCAACGCATAGCGAAGATAGCTGAGATCCGGGAACCGCTTGATCAGCTCACGCATGTCGGATTCAGCCCGCTCCTGATCAGGCGTCGCCTCACCGGTGACATCGAATCCACCCCGCCCGAGCAGCGCCTTCAACAACCCGATCTGGGGATCGTTCGGGAACTCTTCGGCCGCCTTGGCAAATGCGGAGGCCGCATCCGCCGGACCATCCCTGAGCAGCTTGACCAGTCCGAAGACATACCGTTTCTCCAGCTCCGTCCCGACCCCTTGATCGATCAACTCGAGCATCCGGGTCAAGGCAGCCTCCCTCTCCGATGCGAGATGTTCACTCCCATGAAGCAAGGCGAGCCCAACGCCCCAGTGCGCCATCAGGCACTGCGGATCCTCCCCGATGGCAGCCGCAAAATGTCGATAAGCCTCGAAATCCCAGCCCGCATGCAGACAAAGCATGCCGTAGCGCACCGAGTTCTGCGCCGCTTCACTGCTCGCGGTGATTGCCATGCTTACCCCCTTGGGCACCGCCGGAGGCAGTGGGTCTGGCAACTTGGCCACCAACTCGGAAACCACGGCCGTCGCCGGCGGCACCACCGACTCCTCGTCGGCTACCACGATCGGGCCCAGGGCCATCAGAAACATCCATGCTCGCATGGCCGGACGATGCGAGTCCATCGGCTCACGACCAAGCAAAATGAACGCTCGCACGCCCGACCGGACGAGTTAGACTCCGGCGCATGGAAATCGGCGTCATCGGATGTGGGAAAATGGGAACCGCTTTGATCACGGGAGCAATCCGCTCCGGAGCAATCGAAGCCTCAAAGGTTCACGGCTACGATCCCTATCCCGCCGCGGCAGACTCCTTCCGCGAGGCCACCGGCGCTTCCACCGTCGCCGAGCTCGATTCACTGGCGAATTGCGATACCTACCTCCTCTGCACCAAACCGCAGCAGGCCGCGGAAGCATTGGGAGCCCTCCCCGCCAACCAGTCATCCCTCGTCATTTCCATCGCGGCGGGCCTGTCGATCGACTGGCTCCAGAAGCACTCCCCGTCGGACTCCCGGATCATTCGCTGCATGCCGAACACCCCCGCCCTGGTCGGCGAAGGCGCTGCGGCTTTCGCGCTCGGCCAGTCCGCGACGACCGCGGATGCCGAAACCGCTAAGACCCTGCTCGGATCCGTCGGAATCGCTCTTGAGGTCCCCGAAATCCAGCTCGATGCCGTCACCGGCCTCTCCGGCAGCGGCCCGGCATTCGTGTTCATGATCATCGAGGCACTCGCCGATGGCGGCGTTCGTGCCGGGCTTCCCAGAGCCCAAGCGCTGGAACTTGCCGCTCAGACCGTCCGCGGAGCCGCCACCATGGTGAGCGAAACCGGGATGCACCCCGGCGCTCTCAAGGATCAGGTCGCCTCCCCGGGAGGCACCACCATCGCCGGAATCTCGGCACTCGAAGCCGCCGGTCTGCGCTCTGCACTGATCGAAGCCGTCGCTGCGGCCACCCGGCGATCCATCGAGCTGGGACATGGCTGACTGAAATCCCCGATTTTCCCTTCCCGCCGCCACCATCATCCGCTTAGCGTCATGCCCATGCGACCCACCTTGATCGCCCTCCCGGCTGCCCTCCTCATCTCGAGCTGTGGAAGCAATTCCGAACTCCCCCCCATGGTCGGCTCCGGCGCCAGTGACAACCCGCGCGCCGATGCTCTCTTCGCTCAAGCTCAGACCGCCGAGCAAAATGGGAAGACCAAGAAAGCCATCGGTCTCTACGACGAGCTCGCCGATGAAATTCCTTTCGCATCGAAGGCTGGCGAAGCTCGGTTCCGCCAAGCCCAACTGCTTGAACAATCCGGAGAAACCCTGAAGGCCTTCGACGCCTACCAGGACCTGCTCAGCCAGAAGCAGGGCAGCGGACTCTACAAGAAGGCACTGGATCGGCAAACATCCCTCGCCTTCGCCGCCGCCGATGGCGACATCAAGAACAGCTTCCTCGGTCTGAGGTCGTCGCTCTCCACCGACAAGGTGGTGGGCATGCTCACCGATCTCGCAGGCAACGCACCGCGCTCGCCACTCGCCGCCCGGGCCTCCTTCAAGATCGGCGACATTTACGCCAGCCAGGGTGAGCCTTCCAAGGCCATCAGCGCCTACCGCTCGGTCGTCGTCAACTACCCGAGTTCCCCGGAAGCACCCGAAGCCCAATTCCGAGTCGGCGAGATCCTTCTCAAGGAAGCCGAAGAGGGAAACCAGGATCAGGCGAACCTCGCCCGCGCCAAGGAATCCTTCGAAGACTACCTGAGCCAGTTCCCGGGCCACAAACGCAACGGCGAAGCCCGCCAGTTGATCTCAAGCATCGGTGGACGGGACATCCAGAACACCTACGACATCGCCAGCTTCTACGAAAAGAAGGGCAACATCACCTCCGCGAAGTTCTACTATCAGGAGGTCGTCCGACGTGCCAAATCAGGTGAACTGCACGACAAGGCCCAAGCCCGCCTGAATGCTCTCAACTAATTCTGAGTCCCCATGACCCGCATCCTGACCTTCCTCGCGTGTGTGGCGATCTGCTCGTGTGCCGGGTACCAGATCGATGGTGCCAAGCCCGCCGTGCTCAAGGACGTCCGGACCATCGCCGTGCCGATGTTCGAGAACCACAGCCTGCACCCGCGGGCCGAGTCCATCGCCACCTCCGCGGCCACCGAAGCCATCGTCGAGGATGGCACGTACCGGGTCGGGAGCGTGGGTGATGCGGACGCCATTCTGGAGGGCACGATCCATCAGATCCAGTACACCCAGCTTCGCTCGGCACGACTCGACACCCTGCGACCGGAAGAACTCAGCAATACCGTCACCCTGAATTGGGTGCTGCGCGACGGCGCCGACCCGTCCACCATCCTCGCCCGCGGGACCAGCATTGGCACTTCACGGTTCTTCGTGGATTCCAACCTCCAGACATCGAGAAACAATGCCCTTCCCGATGCGCTTCAGCGGGCATGTGACGGCATGATCTCTCGTTTGGCCAACGGCTACTGACCCCAAGCGGGGCATCGCTCCGCCGCCCCGCCATGTCCGAAGGCTGCTTCCTCCTTGTCCCCACGCCGATCGGCAATTTGGGCGACATCACACACCGCGCGGTCGAAGCACTGCAACAAGCCGACATCATCGCCTGTGAGGACACCCGCCACACATCCCGGCTACTCGCGCACCTCGAGATCAGCGGGAAAAAGCTCGTCTCCCTGCACGATCACAACGAGGCACGACGCATCCCGGAGTTGCTCGACGCAGTCGGTGACGGACAGACCGTCGCCGTCGTCTCGGATGCCGGCATGCCCGCCGTTTCTGATCCTGGATACCGACTCATCCAGGCCTGCCTCGAAGCGGACGCACCCTTCGTCGTTCTGCCGGGACCTTCCGCAGTGCTTACCGCGCTGGTTGGGTCGGGCTTCCCGGTCCACTCGTTCCAGTTCCACGGGTTTCTTCCCGTCAAAAAGGGGAAACGACTGAAGGCGATGACAGCCGGACTGGAGGCCGACGGCACCACCCTGTTCTTCGAGTCCCCGCATCGCATTCTTTCAACTCTGGAAATCCTCGCCGAGCACCACCCCGATGCCAGAGTCTGCGTCGCCCGTGAGCTGACCAAGAAGTTCGAGACCTACCATCGCGGCACCGCCCCGGAACTCCTCGCCCATTTCCAATCCCACCCACCGAAAGGGGAGATCGTCCTCTTGCTCACGTCCGCGCAAACCTAAGTCATGCTCGCGTTCTCCACCTGCTGGAACAACTCACGCCACACCGATGGCGAAGCGATGATCGACGAAATCCTCGAGTTCGGCGTGGACCACATCGAGCTTTCCCATGGCATGACCGTGGCCAAGCTCCCGGGGATCCGGAAGGCCTTCGCTGACGGACGATTCACCTGTGTCGGCGTCCACAATTACTTCCCCTCACCCGTGGAAGTCATGATCGATGCCCCGGACGCCTACGAGTACACCTCCCATCGGGCGTCCGACCGCCAACGCGCGATGGACATGACGCTGAAGACCCTCGAGATCGCGGCGGAATTCAAGGCTCACTACGTCGTCCTGCACATGGGTTCCGTCCCGATGAACCCGTCGAAGTGGACCAAGGCCCTGACCTCAATGCTTTCGAGCGAGGACGCAGACGACGTCAAGTTCACCAAGAAGCGGATCGCTTTCATCAAGAAGCGCGAAAAGCTCTCCCCCCTCTACTACGCCCGGGCCATCGAGGCACTCGAGACCCTCGCGGAGAAGGCCCAGGAACTCGGCGTGCGCCTCGCCGTCGAATCCCGATCACGCTTCGAAGACATGCCCACCGAGCGCGAGATGCTTCGACTCCAGCAGCACTTCAAGGACCACCCTGCCATCGGCTATTGGCATGATTTCGGCCACGTCCAACTCAAGCACAACCTCGGCCTCCTCAACCACGATGAGTGGCTGGCCATGATGAACCCCTACGTGATCGGCGCACACGTCCATGATGTCCAGTGGCCTGCCCGCGATCACCGCGTGCCCTTCACCGGCACCCTCGACTACAAGCGCCTGCTTCGCCATTTTCCCAAAGGCGCCCCGATGACCTGGGAACTCTCACCCACCCGTCAGGCCCAGGATATCCGGGAAGCACTGGCCGTTTGGCGTCACCTTTTCCCGGAAACTGTTTCGTCGACCAGGTAGGCGACCAAACGGGTGGACTCAAGCACCTCCGTGAGAGCCACTCCACCCGGCGGAAGGGCTGACTCGACCGATTGAATGACCAGCCTGACAGGCTGCCGGTTCCGACGGTCGCGCGCGAACTCCACCGCCACCCGCCCCATCGTATAGCGCGGATTGACCTCCACCACGGGCTTCAAGCGGATGCCACCCTTCTCATCCCGATAGAGAAACGCGTCCACCCCGAGCGGACCACGGTAGTCGCCGAGCCACGTCCCGAGAGCGGGCTCCAACAACTCTTCCAGCCACACCCCCCACCGACCTCGACCATCCCCTCCCTCATGCAGCGCGCGCCGATCCTTCGGCCCGAGCGAATCAAACGGCCGTCGCACCGCCATGGCAGATCGAAACTGCCCCCTCTTGCAATTCTCCAACACCACCATTCCCCGATTCCGGAGCCCGTCATCGGTCATCTCATACTGGATCGAAAAATCGAGCACCCGGTCCAACCAAGGTTCCATCAACAAGACCGCCGAACGACGGAACATCCCCGCAAGCCGACGTTCATCCGCTCCACTCAAGTCACCCTCGGACGAAAGCAGCATCCTGTCCCGACCCGCCGTGCTGACCGGTGCCTTCACCACCCAGCACGCCGCCTTCCCGGACCGTCTGATTGCCTCCACATCTTCCACCGAGCCCACCGGACGCCCAACGTCGCCTTCGTCACAGAGCACCTCCCAGTCCGATGCTCGCAGAACCTTACCCAGCAACTCCGCATGCTTGAGCTTTGAGAACTTGTCGGCACCCACTGGCGATTGCCGGACACCGAATTCCTGAGCCCGAGCGCATGCACCCGGCGAAGCCGCCCATGGCCGGACACCCTGAAGTTTCCGAGCCGCCACCTTCTCCTGATCCGACCACTCGACCAACTCCGGCAACACGACACCAAACTCCTGCAATCTCTCCCGATGCTCGAGAGATGGCACCTTGTTCAGCATCACCACATCATCCGCCTTCGCCAGAGCCACCATGACCATCTCAAGATCATGGGAAGCCTGAACCAAGGGAGCGCTTGCTCGATTTCCAGCAAGCTCGTCTTCCGCCTCGGGATTGAACCAGTACACATCCGGCGTCCGCCCCTTCGACCGGGAGAACACCCTCAACTCCCGGATGAATTCCTCGTCCAGACCGGCTTCACGACGACCCGCCTCATTGAATTCAAAGGCCCCCTTTGCTCGAGCCGCCGACAAAGGTTCCTGCATCAGGGAGCAGAACGATTTCCAATCGGAACGCCCTTCCCGCCACTTCCGGAACCACGTCAGACCATAGTGCACATGATTGATCTCATCATGGTAGATCCGATCGAGAATCCCCGCTGTCTCCGGGTCACCGGCATTCGAGAAGACCCGGGAATAGCCCCGCGCGTAGTCCAGATTCGCCTGTTCGAAGGTCAGCGAAAGCCGTGTCACATAGTCGAGCGGCGTGTTCATTGGCGCCACCAGATTCCAGAAGAACCCATTCACAGGGAGCTCTCCGAACTCCACCCCACACGCCTCCATCCGGCGCATGTAGAGCTTGGTATGCATCTGCTCTTCCTTGAGCGTTTTCAACACACCCGCGCGGAACTCCGCCGGAGCATCCGGAAACTTGAGCAGCACCAAGGCCATCAACTCCGTCGCCAGCAATTCATGGTTGGCAAAAAAATGAAGCAGCC
The DNA here is from genome assembly GCF_016595525.1 of Haloferula rosea. Lineage (GTDB taxonomy): Bacteria > Verrucomicrobiota > Verrucomicrobiia > Verrucomicrobiales > Akkermansiaceae > Haloferula > Haloferula rosea. Next base: position 22,836 of record NZ_JAENII010000013.1, on the reverse strand, counting down.
GGCCCCGCTCGCCTTCATCCTCGATGCGGGCCACCCCCGGAAACTCCGCCCGAACCCCATCCGGATCGAGCCGCAGTTCCCTCGGGCGCCCCGGCCCCTCCGGGGTGACCAGCGCCGGTCCACGCGCAAGATCCTCCAATCCGGCCGCAGGCGGAGGAGCCAACTTGTCCGCCAGGGTCTCACCGAAAAGGACCCGCTCCGCGAACTCCCGCACCGTCGTCATGTCGCCACCCTAGACCGCTTCCCGCCGTCCACAAGGCTCATGGCAGCAGGACCCTCAAGCGCATGAATCGTCGCGAAGCTCCGGAACGAGGAGTCAGATCCCGGGCAAGCACGCCCGCCCCCCCGGCCGTCACCTCCACCTCATCGTCGCCGGACTCCCAACCGACAAGATCCGATCCAACCTCCACGGTCCAGGCAGCCAATCGATCGAGGCGAAGTGAGTAGTCCACCTGCAAGAACCCTCCACCATTCCCGATAATGGATGGCTGCGCACCCGGTAGGGAGTTTGCGTTCTGAGGATCGGTTCCCGCGAGGAACTCGATGACGTTTTCCACACCGTCGCGATCCGGGTCATCGTCGCTCCCATTCAGAGGTTCGCCTGACAAGGCAAGCACTCGCCACTGTGAGAAATCCTGCACCTCTTCGGACTTCATCAGATGAGGCATCCCATCGGCGTCCAGATCCCCTGCCATCACGATCGTGGCCGCCGATGCGTTCCATTCGAGTGGGAAGGGACTGAGCGGATTGGGTGCAGGCCACGTCCAGGATGGATGCCGAAACAAAATCCATTCGGTCCCCGTCGGACCATCCCTGCGACCGAAGATCCACGCCTCCGCACCAACGACGAACGGAGGCAAATTCCCCGCCACCGAATGAAGCGCAACAAATCTCGAATCAACCGCACTGTAGCTGGTCGATTGGGCTGCCGTCCAATGGTTCAGCCACGAACCCCGATTGAAGGCAGTGGGTTCGAACCCCGCCGAAAACACGCCCAATTCGAAATCAAAGTCCGTTCCCATCGCCGTCCCATGGCTGGTCAGGTTGACCCGCCCGGGATCGGAAAACCACGAGATGTTCTCACCGCAGGCCCAACCACCCACGCCCACGATTGCCACGCCCAGAGTCGCAACAAGCGATCCCTTCATGAATCCCTCCTGCGTCGCATCACCGCCACCATCCCTGCCAGCGCGACAAGCAACGCCGTCGAAGGTTCGGGAACAAAGGTAAACGTCTGCATCGTGTGGGAACCCGTGGTGGTGAACTCACCACTTCCCGCAACGCCACTCTGAGAACCCCAGAGCGGAACATCATCGAACGCAAGATCACTCATCGACCACTCCAGCGGGAGGTCGTTGTTGCAGCAGTCCGGATCCGCATTGGGAAAGATCCACGAGTCGGCTCTCATCAACAGCCATTCGGTGCCTTCCACCGGGTCGTCCCCATTGCGAATCCACACAAAGGCAGAACGACCCTCAAAACTCCCCGCCCCAGGTGTTAGAGCAGGACTATTGCTCGTCCCGTCCGCCTCCATGTTCACAGTCGACGTGAAGTATCCCCAGATCCCGTCATCCGCCGGTGTCTCAATGCCATTGTAGTCAGCCTCATCGAAGACCTCCCAGTTGGCCGCCCACTCACTCACGTTGTCCTCCCCTGGCGTGAAACCGCTGCCGAAAGACCCCAGTTGGAAGATGAACGTTTGATCGAGCACCTGGGCTTCGCTGTCCACGATGTCATCATAGATCGAACTGCCCCAATTGATCTGCTGACCAAAGAGCGCCATGGGAGCCAACCACATGAGGCAGGCTGTGAGGATGGAGGAGGAGAGTTTCATCTTGGGGGCGACCCCGTCGTTTCGGACAGCGTCAAGATGTGGGTGGAAATATATCGAGATGATTGATAGTCAGCAACTCCTAAATAATTGCGTCACGGTGCCCACGGCTGAGGCACGGTATAGGTGTCGTAGCCGAGACCGGATCGGAGGAAGACCGCACGGTTCCCGAGGAGAATCACTTCTCCTTCACGATTGCCCAGCAGGGCATCGCCAACGGCAACCCAGCGCTTCAGGGCAGGATTCACCGGGCTCCCATCCGCGAGGAAGTAGCTGTCATATCCAGCGGCACCGGGATCGGCGTCCTGACGCCAGATGAAGAACGAGTCAGCCACCTTGAAATCGAGGCTTCCGACAAATCCATCACTGCGCATGTTGCGCTGATTCGGCCCCGCTGCAGACTGGTCCAGTGGGAATCCTCCTCCCACCAGGTTGTCGCTGTCATCGAGAGGTCGGATGAAATCATTCGCACGAATCTCACCGTAGGCCAGGATCGACTTCTCGCTCGTCCGGTTGTTGAAGAAGACACCCTGCCCGGGTGGAAGAATCCGATCGCCCCGATCCAACATCGGAGACTCGGCGGCATCGACCCATCGCGGGCTCCCTCCGTTCTCATCCAGCCAGTAGAAGGTCCAAGCTCCATCGGCGAACACCTGGATCATGTCCGCAGTCATCTGACTGTCGCTCGCACCAAATGCATTTGGAGGAAACCGCTCATCAAGGGTCACATGGCGACGAAGCACCAGGGCATCGCCGACCAGATCGGATGGGAGTGCTCCCTGCCAGGTATTGAACGGCGCTTCCGCCGCATGCAGGGCGGAATCATTGGTCAGCGTGATCGCGTTCCCCGATGCCGACACCACATCAAAGCGATGCCCTTCCAAGTCCCCCGAAGTCACCTCCACATAGTAATTCGATCCCGGCTGCAGGAGGTCGGCGAGTTGCAAGGCGCCGGCACTCACGGACAGAACGACATCCTGACCACTCACCGCAGCAATCTCACCCGTGAACAGGGTTTCACGAAGATACGGATCATTGTAAGTCCGGCAGCAGAGAAGCAGATCGGTCTCCGTCCACCCTTCGACTTCGGAGTGGGTGGTGTGATCAATGATGGAATCCGGCTCTTCATCCAGATCCACACGAATCCTTACCACCCCTTCTCCATCGGTCAGCCCGGTGAGCGTTTCCAGATCGTGGATCGTGACCGTTTCGGTGCAGTCCCCGTTATCCTCCGTCGTGATCATCCCCGACGTGATCTCCAGTGAACTCCAAGCCACGGGATCGCCGAGCGCAGCCGCATACTCCAGGGTGTAGGTCACATCCAGCAGCGCACCTTTCGGACGAACAAACACCCCTTCAAGGGTTCCCGGTGCCAGACTTGACGGTTGGATGATCCACGCCGTGCGTCCTAGCCACGGACTGCCACTCCCGTCATCCGCCGGCATCGCGAATGCAAACTCAGCGAGATTATCGTAGGCATCCAGATCCGGATTACCATCAGCCCATTCACCCGGATGCTGGAACAACCATTCATCCCAATCGTCCGGACAGGTATCGAGCGTCTCAAGGAAATCGTTGTCTTCACTATCGAAGCCCGGTGGCACGTCGATCGGGGTGACATCGCCGATGATGTTCACATCGCCGCCATCGACATCGCCCACGCTGTCATAACCAAACGGCTGGGTCTGCCCAACCTGATAGACCCCCGGAGGCAGATCATCGAAGCGATAGGATCCATCCGATCCGGTCTGAGTCGTGATCCGCTGGACTCCGGGCTCGTCCGGGTCTCCATCCACCGGGTCACCGAATTCAGCGAGCAGGGTCAGAGTCACCCCGGACAAGGGCGTGGTGCCCGCGAACACGCTTCCACTGATCGATCCAAGCTCGATCTCGACAAAATCCTGCATCACCACGTTGCCGCCGGGCACCACCGCGATGGCCGTGACGTTGCCGATCCAATCGGGATCACCTCCGTCGATGTCAGACACACTGCCGTAGCCATCCGGCTGGGTTTCGACGACCTGGTAGTCGCCCGGGATCAGATTCGGGAACGAATAGTTTCCGAACTCATCGGTGGTGGTGGTGACCGGCTGACTCGCCCCATCGAGCACCGGCTCGCCCGCCTCGTCCAGGAGGGACAGGATCACTCCTTCCAGCGGATCATCCCCATCTCCGTCGTCATCCGCGTCACTCAGCACGGACCCGGAGATGGAACCAAACTGGATCTCAATGAAGTCATTGCCCGTATTTCCTGAACCCGCCGTCACGGTGAGCGCAGACTCAGCGCCGATCACATTGTCATTGGCGCCATCACTATCACTCACACTGGCATAGCCCGATGGCTGATCCTGCACCACCCGGTAGTCCGCCGGCAAAAGGTCGCTGAATTCATAGCTTCCGTCCCCGGCCGTCAATGTGGTGACCGGATTTCCCTCGAGATCCAGGACCGGACCACCCTCATCATCGAGCAATCGGATGACCACTCCGGAGAGCCCCACTTCACCCAACCCATCATCATCGGTATCCGCAAACACGGATCCTCGGATCCACCCCGCTGGATAGTAGCCGGCATCCACAGAGTCATTGTCATCACCCGCAGCCAAATCCACCGCAGCGCTACGCCCATCCGCACCTGCATCGCTGTCGGTATCTGCAGTTCCCTGACCAGTCACCGAGCGCGCATATCCGGAGAAGTCTGCGAAGCTGACCACATAGCGACCTGGAACAAGACCACCGAATCCGTAGGACCCGTCGCTGGCACTGGTGGCGGAACCCACCGCGTCATCGTCATCACTGTTCCCCGCGATTCCGTCCGGCCCGAACCCGGGTCGGAACAACTCGATGCCCACACCTTCGACGCCGAGTTCACCATCATCCTGCACGCCATTGGCATTGGCATCATTCCAGACGAAGTCGCCAAGAATCGCCGGCTCGTAGTACCCGGCATCAAGAGTCAGATCAGAAGCACCCGATACCAAGGTCACCGGGCCCGCAATTCCCGTGGCGGGATCAGCATCGCTATCGGATGCATCATCGCCCTGGTTGGCGATCGTCCGCTGATAGCCCGTCAACGCCCCGAAACCCACGTAGTAGTCGCCCGGCGGAAGATCTTCGAACAGGTAGCTGCCGTCCGGCTCCGACTGAATCGTATCCACCACCGAATCATCTCCCGCACGGAACAAGGTGACTGGCACACCACCCAGCCCGGGCTCACCCCCATCTCGCTGACCATCGCCATTCAGATCACTCCAAACGAGATCACCGATCGAAACCGGAACCGCATAGCCGAAGTCGACATCGGTCCTCACCTGCGTGCTGCTCAGGGAAAAGGTGGCTGAGTCATCAAGCCCACCGGACAGGTCGAAGGTCTGAATCACCCCCGCCGGGAGAGTCGAAGCATCGACACGTGCCGTGTAGGTCCCGGGAACCAGGCTGCCGATTCCATACGCACCACTTCCATCGGTGACATCCGAGGGCTCGGTCAACGAATCGAAGGCACCGTCACCGTCGATATCCAGGTAAACCCTGACGTTGGGGATGCCGGCCTCTCCACCATCCTGCAATCCATTGCCGTTCGCATCATTCCATACGAAGTCACCAAAGGACGCCGTGGCATTGTAGCCGAAGTCCACATCCACCGCATCTTCGCTTACCGTGAGCGTCCTTTGCGCCTCGTGATCCAAGGCTCCAGTCAGGTCATACGTTTGTGTGACTCCTTGCGGAAGCGTGCTGAACTCCACTCTCACGGTGTACGTCTCATCCGCGAGATTTTCGAACCGATACATCCCATCGAGGTCGGTGTAGGCGAAGGTTTCAACTCCCTGATCAAACCGGTTGTCTCCGTCCGCATCGATGTAAACGAGCACCCCCGCAATTCCGGGCTCACCGTTGTCGCGAGACCCGTCACCATTCCGGTCATTCCAGACCAGATCACCTAGCGTCGCATCGTTCCTGTAGCCGAAGTCCACATCTGTCCGGTTCGACCCCGAGAGCACGACTTCCGCCATGTCGTCATCCGTCGGATCCGTGAGGTCGTAGGTTGGAACGAAACTGCCGGGAACCGTCGAGCGGTCGACCCTCACCACGTAGTCTCCATTGAACAGGAATCCGATCAGATAGAAGCCGTCGGCATCAGTAATATCAGACAACTCGTTCGCGTCACGCACACCATTGTTGTTCGAATCGATGTAAACCCGGACATTCTCAATTCCGCTTTCGCCACCGACCGCATCGGACAAGTCATCGGCACCCGAAATCGAGCCGTTGTTGCTCACGTCAATGCCCCCATTGATCACCTGGAACCCGAAGAAACTCCCGTCATCAAAACCCGATATCGCACCATTGCCGCTGATATCGACGTAGCCATCAATGATCTCGAATCCTCCGAAGAAGCCATCGTCCGCATTCGAAACGCCTCCGCTTCGGTTGATATCCAGCCGGCCATTGATCACATCGTAGCCGACACCCTGAACACCATCGGCATCATCATCCTCCCATACGAGATCACCGATCGAGAGCGAACCCCGATAACCGAAGTCAAGGCGGTCTTCGTGTTCGACCCCGGACAGTGTCACCCCGGCCTCATGATCGAGAGCACCATTGAAGTCATGCGTTTGGGTCGCCCCCCCGGGCAGAGTGCCCGTATCCACCCTGACCTGATAGACACCATCCTCGAGATTCCCGATGAAGTAATTCCCGTCGCCGGAAGTGATCGCGAAAAGCTCACCTTCCTCGTAGGAATTGGAGCCATTGGCATCGATGTAGACCCGGACTCCATTGATCCCCGGCTCCCCCGCATCCTGTTCGCCATCCCCATCGGCATCCAGCCAGACACGATCGCCCAAGCTGGCATCGATCTTGTAGCCGAAATCAACATCCGTCCTGGTCTGCGAAGTGGCCAGCGTCACCGAGGCACTGTGCGGCGAACCCACACCATCCAGATCATCCGTCGGGCCATATCCCGGATCGATCGCAGAGATCCCCGAGGAATCCACCCGAATCGTGTAGCTACCGGCCAGCAGACCGGTGATCAGGTAGTCGCCATCATCCGTCGTGACATCCGAAGGCTCACCCACGTCGTGGACACCGTTCCCATTCAGGTCGGCATAAACGAGGATGCCATTGATACCGGCCTCTCCACCCTGCTGCTGCCCATCCCCGTTCAGATCCTCCCAGACCCGATCACCCAGGCTGGCGAAAAGCGTGTCTTCCCACTCGATGGGAATCACCAGACCATAGGGAGAAATCTCAACATCGCCCGTATTGACGATTCCGGTGCTCGTCGGATTCAGGTCCCCGAAGGCCTTCACCGCCGCTTCGAAGGCAATCTCAATGCTTTGCCCGACCCCGATGCCATCTGCGATCATCAGGGGAAAGCCCGATCCATCAAGCGGGAACAGAGTGCCCGATCCATCATCCGGAATCGGAGCCCACTCGACCCAGGCCCCACCAACCGAGTAGCGGAAACGAGTACTACCTGGGACGTAGGAAACGTCCGCTGGAAGGTTGTCCGTCACCCGGAAAGGCCCCGGGATGGACGTGCGTGCGGTGTTCACCACCTGGATCCGGTAGTCGAGCACATCCCCCGCACTGACCACACCATTCCTGTCCGCATCGTCACCGAGTCGGGAAATTTTTCCCGCGCTACCTTCGCGCAGGGGTGGAACCAATGCCGCCACATCGATGCCAGGCTGGGCGAAGGAGGCGACGGATGGATCCTGAGCCCAGACCGCAGCGACCTTCACCGCTGGATTCAGGGTGTAGATGAGCATGCCGCTCTGGTCGCCATCAGGATCGAACAATTTCAACTGCTCAAGCTCCCGCAGGTCATAGTCCACATCATAGTAGTTGCCGTTCGGATCTTCCTTCGGCCCGGCGTTGTCACCATTGAAGTCGACATACACCCGCTCCGCAACATCCCCGTTCCCAGCGGTGGTCAGCCACACCGGGTTGCCGTTCTGATCAGGACTGAGCGATGAGTAAGGATCCCGTCCGATCCCGAGACTGACCAGAGCCTGGGTGGTCAGGGAAGGCTCACCCACCAGCGTAAAGCCCCCATCCCAGCCTTTGTTGTCGTCGGACAACGCATCGGCATCGATCGTGCTGATGGCATAGAATAGCTCCTCGCCCACCGTGTAGAAGCGGTACGCACCGAAATGATCCACGCCATCCGCCTCCCCCATCACCACCCGTGCGTTTCCACCGGCGGGCACTGAAATCGTATCGGTCACGTAGCTCGAATCCGAGTCGCGATAATCATAGGAAACCGTGATCGGCGAGGTGCCCGGGTTGTAAAGGAAGGTCACCGCCCCATCGCCCGCGACAGTCGTCACCGGGGCATAATAGCTGGTTGCCCAGCGGTAGGTGGGCAACAGCATGGTATCCCGACTTGCGTAGTTCGAGTTCACCGTCCCCGTGAAGAGCAGGACTTGGATCGGTTCGTCCGAGCTCACCCTTGCTCCGGTCTCCACTCCGTCGACATAGAAGGTCTCGCCTTCACTGAGACGGACCGTCTGCTCGAAGCCTCCCGAGTTGTCCTTGTCCACGCGGACCGTGGCACCATTCGGTCCTGCTGATATCGAAACCCCCGTATAGTTGAACAGGTCCTGATCGAAGGTCAGCCCGCCCGAGGCCGCCGCCGTCGGCATGTCCACACCGACCGGCACACGATACTCGGTTCCCCACAGGCCGTATTCGAAGATTTCCACACAGCCCGCCAGCAAGGTGTCAGTCCCATCCGGAAAAGTCGTCTTGGTCAACGAGATCGGCTTGAAGGATGCGACCTTGTCGCGAGCATCGTAATCCAGCACCTCGCCCAAGGTGTCCACATCGACGAAGTTGCGGAGATTGAATACGGTTCCCGCAGGAATCAGGTCCGACGGATTCCCCGGGGGAAAGCCATTCGCAGCATTGCCATCACCGAAGACAAGCGTCGTGGATTGGACCGGGTTGGAGAGATTGTCTTCATACCCGTCTTCCCAGTGATCGTAGTAAATGATCGTCTCATCCGCGACCGTGGAAAAGGTCACAAAGACCGCCAGAGGATTCCCAGCCACACCATTGACGGCATCGAAGGCGTCCAACTGACTGTCCTCTGAAAAGGGAATGTAAAAGGTCTGCGTCGGCGGCGGAGACTGGCCATGGGCCAAAGGCGCGGCAACCACGATAGCCCCTACCGAGGCAACGAGACGCAGGAATCGGCCACAGTTGTGGCGACACATTTTTTTCATTTGAGGGAGTGACTGGGGGTGAACGCCTCTCCTTCAACCGGATCCGACACCAAACCATCGACGACTGCCGTCGCTGAAAATTGGGGAAGAATCGAGCCTCAGAGAGGACGAGATCAAAGTAACGGGATGGTTTATTATTAATATTTATTAATAAAACAACCGAAATTTTTATAAAGCATGGATTGCACTCACGATTCGCACCCCAATCCTACAAACTTCCGCGACCGCGATCCACGATTCGCCCCGCTCATGCACCCCTTCCCCCAAAAGGCCCACAACACCTTGTCCGAGCTTCAGGCAGACGGCCTCTACCTTGGCACCTCCTCGTGGAAATATCCCGGATGGCTGGGGCAGCTCTACGACGAGCAGCGCTACCTCACGCGTCGGAAATTCAGCAATGCTCGCTTCGAGCGAGAATGCCTCGCCGAGTATGCGGAGACCTTTTCCTCCGTCTGTGTCGATGCCTCCTACTACCGCTTTCCCGATCCCCGCTTCCTGGCATCGATCCACGAACAGGTTCCCGAGGATTTCCGGTTCTCCCACAAAGTCACGGATACCATCACCACGCGGCATTTCCCGAACCTACCACGCCACGGTGCCCACTCTGGGAAACGAAACCCAGTGTTTCTCGACTCCGCGATCTTCCTCAATTCCTTCCTCGAGCCCCTCCGGCCCTATCAGGATCAAACCGGCCTGCTGATTCTTGAGTTCACCCGCTTCCGGAAAGGCGACTTCGAACGAGGCCGGGACTTTCTCGAAATGCTGGACCGATTCCTCGCCCCGCTGCCAACCCGCGAATGGGACTTCGCGATCGAACTCCGAAACCCTTCGCTCCTCCGGCCCGAATACTTCGACCTGCTCAACCGCCACCATGTCGGCCACGTCTACAACCACTGGCACCGCATGCCGCCCAGTGGCGAACAGATCGACCTCTGCCCGCCCGACCAGCTCGAAGCCGCCTGCGGCATGCGCCTCCTTCTCAAGCCCGGCCGCGCCTACAAAGAAGCCGTCGAATCCTTCCAACCCTACGAGCGCATCCAGGAAGAACGGCCCGAAGCCCGCCAGGCCGCCCTGCGCTTCCTCCGCACTTCGGGAAAGAAGCCGCTGAAACGCAAGGCATACGTCTACGTGAACAATCGACTTGAAGGAAACTCCCTGCAAACGATCGCCGCCCTGCTCTCCCAGATTGGCAAGGCCTGAAACCCCAAGAATCCACGACCCAGATTCAAGAATCGGACAAATTCTCAAGCCAAACTCGATTTTCAAGCACAGAGGCCACCCGATCAGCCAAACTTGCACTCAAAAGGCCAATTTTCAGATTGCTGTTTCGGTAAAAATCAGCAACTTACCGCCTCAACCCGCAATTTTCATGAGCAACGAACCACTCGACGGCGCACAAGTCTTGGTCAAGACCCTGGACGAACTCGGGATCGAATACATCTTTGGCTACTCCGGTGGAGCGGCCATCCCCATTTTCGATGCCCTCGAAACCGTGAATACGAAGATGAAGTTCATCCTCGTCCGCCACGAACAAGGCGCCGTCCACATGGCCGACGGGTATGCACGCGCCACCGGCAAGCCCGCCGCCGTGCTGGTGACTTCCGGTCCCGGTGCCGGCAACACCGTAACCGGCCTCATGACCGCTCAGATGGACTCGGTTCCCATGATCGTCATCTCGGGTCAACAAGTGACCTGGATGCTCGGCAAGGATGCGTTCCAAGAGGCCGATATCTTCGGCATCACCGTGCCTGTGGTGAAACACAACTACCTCGTCAAGGACACCAATGCGATCGCCCGTGTTGCCCGCGAGGCTCACCACATCGCCACCACCGGTCGTCCCGGCCCCGTCCTCATCGACGTCCCGAAAGACATCTCGTCCGGCGAATTTACCGGCGACATGAACCCCGAGTTCAACCTCCCGGGCTACGATCCTTCCTCCGCGTTCGACATCTGCGATGAATCGGTCCAACAGGCCGCCGACCTGATCTCACGCGCCAAACGCCCGGTCATTCTTGCCGGACAAGGCGCGATGATCGCCCGTGCGGACAAGGAGTTGATGCAGCTTGCCGAACGTCTCGGCTGCCCGGTCACCACCACACTGCTCGGTAAGGGAGTGTTCCCCGAAACCCACCCGCTTTCACTCGGGATGCTCGGCATGCACGGCACCGCCTATGCCAACAAGGCCATGGTCGAGTGCGACCTGCTGCTGAACGTCGGCTCCCGATTCGATGATCGCATCATTGGTCAGGCCGACAAGTTCTGCGCCACCGCCAAGATCATCCACATCGACATCGATCCGGCCGAGATGAACAAGATGATCCGTCCGGACATCCAGATCGTCGGCGATGCCAAAGCGGCACTCACCGAGCTCAACAAACACGCCGAATCGCTCGACACCTCCGAGTGGAACAAGAAACTCGACGGCTACAAAAAGAAATACCCCCTCTCCTTCAAGAAGCAGGGTGGCCTGCGCATGCAGCAGGTGATCCACGAGCTTTACGAACTCACCGAGGGCAAGGCCATCGTTTCCACCGACGTCGGGCAGCACCAAATGTGGGCTGCGCAGTTCTACAAGAACGACGAATCCTACCACTGGCTGTCTTCCGGCGGTGCCGGCACCATGGGCTTCGGTTTCCCCGCCGCCATCGGCGCCCAACTCGCGCAACCCGACAAGACCGTCATTTCGATCTCCGGAGACGGTGGATTCCAGATGACCCTCTTCGAGCTTTCGACGGCCGCCATCCACAAGCTGCCGATCAAGATCGTGGTGCTCAACAACCACTACCTCGGCATGGTTCGCCAATGGCAGGAGCTGTTCTTCGAGAACCGTGAATCAGGTGTGGACCTCGAGGGCAACCCGGACTTCTGCAAGCTGGCCGCCGCCTACGGGATCCCGAGCGTGAACATCAAGCGTCCGGCCGATGTCACCCGCATGCTGCAAAAGGCCCTCGACTACAACGATGGGCCCATCCTGATCCATGCTGAGTGCGTGAAGACGGACAACGTGTTCCCCATGATCCCCGCTGGCGCGGCGCTGGAGAACATGATCACCGAACCGCCGAAGACCAAGATGGCCAAGCCGGTCGGCTCGACCTGATCCACAGCCCATCCGAGTCCCTCCATTCTCAATTTCCAACCTTCTTTTCACCGTGTCCACCATCGTCACCACCGACACCCCACAGGAACCCGTCACCACGGGCTCCGGCCACACCCTGTCCATCTTCGTCAACAATGAGCCCGGCGTCCTCATGCGGATCTGCCAGGTTTTCTCCCGACGCGGATTCAACATCGACTCCCTCGTGGTGTCGCGCGGCCGCAACGCCCGCTACTCGCGCATGACCATCGGCATCAGCGGCGACCCCGATGGCCTCGAGCAGATCATCCAGCAGGTCTCCAAGCTGATCGATGTGATCCACTGCTTCGAGCACACCTCGCACGACTCCGTGACCCGTGAGCTCTGCCTGGTGAAGCTGAAATGCTCACCCGAAGAGCGCTCCCAAGCCCTTCAGATCACCGAGCATTTCGGCGGCAAGACCGTCGACCTCACCCCCACCTCCATGATCGTCACCATCCACGGTGCCTCGAAGAAAATCGACTCCGCCATCGGCATGTTCGGTCAATTTGAGATCATCGAGACGGTCCGCACCGGCAAGGTCGTGATGGCGCGGGGCGAGCAGGCGACCTGAATCAGGTGCGCAGCCTTTCAAGGCGGCAAAGCTTCTCCAGCGACCGGATGCGGCACGGATCCAACTGGTTCTTTAGGTCTGTTTGCAATCAGCTGTTCTTTTGGAACAGTTTCTGCTCGCTATTTGCTCGATCCCACGGTGACAAATGTGTTTCGTGAGATCCCTGTTGAGTCGCGACGCGACATGATCGTTTTTCCAAGCACTGCCCATCAAACCGTCATCATGAAGAAATCACTGCTCGTTGCCGCCATCGCAAACCTCGCATGGGTTGGCCCAGCCCAGTCCGCCCTGGTATTCAGCCAATATGCGGAGGATGGGGACATCAAGGGTGTAGAGATCTGGAATTCCGGTGCCACGACCATCACCTTCAACGCAACCACCAATCTCCTCCAGATCAGCAACTACAACAACGGCAGCACGACGCCTACGTACACTTTCGAGAAGAACTCCGGTTCAATTACCGCTGGCCAAGTCCTCGTGTTTGCGGATGGCTCGAACAACTCGATCTGGTCCGATAGTGGAATCACCTTCGAGGAAGCCAACTTCAGCTTCAACGGTGACGACGCCCTCACCATCAGACTCGGTGGAGTGGTGACCGACATGATCGGCCTCGTTGGCACTGATCCCGGCAATAGCTGGACAGGTGGAGGCGTGGATACCCGCGACCAGAATATCGAACTGAAAGGCGGCATCACCAACGGGGATGCCGATGGCTGGACCGACCCAAGCGAACGTTTCGTCTTCGTCGCTCAGAATCCCCTCGACAGCGCAACGGGCACGAATCTTGCCGGCTTCGGCGTGGCACCCGTCCCTGAACCCTCCGTAGCTCTTCTCGGCGGGCTCGGCCTGATGGGCCTGCTGCGCCGTCGCCGCTGAACACCTCGGCGATCCCTTGCAAATCCCGGCCGGCCTCATCGCCCGCCGGGATTTTTTGTGCCCGTCGGAACATCACCCGCGAGTCGCGGGCCTGACTCTCAGCGCTTCAGCTCAAAACTCACCGCCCGCTGTGGACGGCCTTCCTCGTCCCGAATGCAGGCGGTCAGGATGGGCCGCGGTTTCGCGTTCTTCTCATTCCCCCAGCGATCTCCCCAGTCGATGCTCAGCGTGCCGAAGTTCGACGGCCGATAGAGTGATCCAACGCGTGATCGATTGGGTTCCTCTCCACTTCCAATCGGCAGATTGAGGCTGCTTGATGTGATTTCATACAGCGGGTAACCACAGCTTTCCTCGTCGAGCGAGATCTCCGACATGTGTCGGTCACCGCTCAGCAACAGGACCGGCGGCATCTCGGGCTTCGCCAGCAGGTCGAGCAGCCGTTGGCGCTCCTTGGGGAAATTCTCCCACTTCTCAAATCGATGCTCGGCCGGCAGGACCTGAATCGATGAGACGATGACATTCACCTCGGCCGAACTGCCCGACAGCATCTTCTCCAGCCACTTCCACTGCACCTCACCGAGCATGGTTCCATTGGAACCGATCTCATCGCGGAAATAGCGGGTATCCAACGAGATGACCCGGACCATCTTTCCCGGAGGGCCGAAATCCGACACACTGTAAACCCCTTCACGTTTGCGCCTCGGGCTCGACTCGGGGACATCCAGAAAATCGAGGAACACCTGCTGGGACTCCGCCCTCATCGGGAACTCCTTGCCCGCGTCATTCGCGCCGTAGTCGTGGTCATCCCAGGTCCCGGTCACCCGGGCACGACTGCGGATCAGCGCATAGGCAGGCAACTCACGGACCTCCTGATACTTCCTTGCCAGCACCGCCATGTCTTCGCTGTCACCATAGATGTTGTCTCCCATCCAGATGAATACATCCGGCTTCAGGGCCGCAATGGCGTCCATCGCAGGAGCAGGGTGCGTCTGCTTCAAGCAGGAGACGAAGGCCATCTGCCGAACCGGTTCGGCAACCGATTCAGCAGTCTGCGCATGAATCAACGGACACAGGGCCAGGAAGGCGGCGACTTTCAAAGACATGCCTCCACTAGCACCATGGAACCTCCCGATGGCAAGCCCCGACCGGTGACACTCAGGACTGATTCTTTTCGCTCACCTGCCCGTTCAGGGTCAGATAGTCGTAGAGGTAGCCGATGCCCACCAGTCCGCCGGTGAAGAGCCAGATCAATCCCGTGCCGATCTTGCCCAGATAGAAACGGTGGATGCCCAGATAACCGAGGAAGGTCTGCAGGATCCAGGCAACCGAATAATCGTAGGGACCCGTTGCGTAACGTTCGCTTGCATCCTTGGACATCGAGGGAATCAGGAACAGGTCGATGATCCAACCGATCCCGAGCAACCCCAGCGTGAAGAACCAGAGGATGCCGGTCTTGGTCTTCCCGAAGTAGAATCGGTGGGCACCGACGAATCCGAAGATCCAAAGGAGATAGCCGACCGTCTTGCTGTGCGTGGGATGGGTTGATTCATTCATGCCTGCATCATGCGAAATTTGCCGCCTCCAGCCATGGGAAAATGGCCGACTTTTCGGAACCATCATTCCGCCACGGATTTGACATGTCGCCTCGATCCGTCAGCCTCCCGATCATGATCCGAATTCTCATCGCTGCCATGTCCCTCCTCGCCCTCTCGTCCATCGCCCGTGCCGAAGGCGAATACCGCCACCTCGTCTTCTTCAAGTTCAAGGATGGCACCCCCGTTGAAGAGATCACCCGAATCGAGAAGGAATTCGCAGCCCTGCCTTCGAAGATCGATACCATCACGGATTTCGAATGGGGCCTCGACGTCAGTCCTGAGAAGAAGGCCAAGGGCTTCACCCACGGCTTCATCGTCACCTTCAAGGACAAGGCCGGACTCGACGTCTACCTCCCTCACGAAGACCACCAGAAGTTCGTGAAGGGCCTGAAGCCCCATCTTGAGGATGTCTTCGTGTTCGACTACGTGGCGAAGTAACCAGGATTCTGCGCGATGCCGTCGGTCTCCCCCACCCTAGGCCCGCTGAGCCGGCAGGGGTGGAGGCTGTCTCCTCATCCGGCGCTTCCTCGTCCTTGAGGTCTTCGCCCTGCGCAGGAGCCAAAGGATGCTGACCACGACGAAGTGGATGCCGGTGAAGGCGCCGAAGAAGGCATAGCCCTCCATCAGCGAGATATCCAACAGGTGGAAGCATGCACCCCAGAGCAGGCCATTGATCACAAGGAAGAAGAGGAAGCGGCTCCACACCGGCAGCAACCTCAGCCGATACCATAGCTGCATGCCCCGCAGGCTGGCCTTGGCCGGTCGCTTCATTTCGGAAACCAACAGCCACTCATACACCTTCCCTCCTGGCCAGAATACGAGGGTCGCCAGCACCAGCCAGATCAGGAAACCCAATACAAACTTTCCGGCCAGCAGGAACAGAAGCAGGCGCCACGGCTGAAGGAGACAGGCCCGCCCGAGCGCCCGCAACCACTCGAAAGTCCGGGTGGGGATACTAAAGATGCGGTAGATCAGGCTCCGCCTCGCCACCGCATGAAACAGGTCCTGTTGATACTGCGCATTTCCCGGCTCGGATTGGAGGGCGATCCGGTAGTGCTCTTCGGCGGCAGCCGGATCCTCCAACTCATTCAGATAGACGTCACCGATGCTGTTGTGGAGTGACGCATTCCCCGGCTCGAGGCGAAGGGCCTGCTGATACTCCTCCAGACGCTGGAGGGCCGCCGACGTGGACTCCTCGGAGGCGGCGTGGATGCGGATGTGGAGGTTTGCGATTTCTGGATCGTCGGGATCCAACTGACGCGCCCGGTCGATATGCCTCCGCGCCGAATCCAACTTCAACTCGCTCAGGTCGGCGATCGCGGCAGAAGTAAGGAAGGCCGTCTCGTCCGGATCTAGTCTCAGCCCAGCCGCGATGTGGGGACGCGCCTTGCGCCACTTTCCCGCCGACGAATGGAAGAAGGTCGCGGCGAACTGGGCATCCACCGTCTCGGGATCCGTCCGCAGGAGGAAGTCCAGATGGGGTCGCGCCTCCCGCTGCCGGTCGAGCCGGCACAGCCCCATGCAGAGGTAGTAGTGGGCCGACCAGTCATTCGGATCGAGCCCGAGACGACGACGCGCTTCCGCGATCAGCTGGTCGTCATGCCCGCTCTGATAGAGGACATGAAGAAACCCGGCCCCTTGCCCGCCATCTCCGGTTGCCATGCCGTCACCGTGGTCGGTAGGGCCACCGGAATCCAGCCGCGACTACTTCGGCGCCTTCGCAGCCTTCTCCGCGCGCTTGCGCACGTTCGGGTCGAGGATGCGCTTGCGCAGGCGGATGTTGCCAGGAGTCGCCTCCACCAGCTCATCGCCTTCGATGTATTCGATCGCCCGTTCCAGCGAGAAGCGGACCGGCGGAGCCAGCTTGGACGTCTTGTCCTTGCCGGCCGAACGCATGTTGTCGAGGTGCTTCTCCTTCACCGGGTTGACCGGCAGGTCGTTGGCCCGCGGGTTCTCGCCCACGATCATGCCCACGTAGATCTTGTCCCCCGGAGCCGCGAAAAGTTTGCCGCGCGATTCGAGCAGCTGCAGCGAATAGGTGGTCGCCGTGCCCGTGTCCATCGACACCAGCGTGCCGGTGATCCGCGTCACGATCTCACCCGCATGCGGGCCATACTCGGCGAAGAGGTGGCTCATGATGCCGTGACCGGAAGTCAGGTTCACCAGCTCGGTTTCGAAACCGATCAGGCCACGGGTTGGAATGCGGGCCTGGATCAGGCTGCGGCCACTGGCCTCCACATCCATGTGCTCGAGAAGCCCCTTGCGATTCGCCAGAGCCTTGAGAATCCCCTGGGTGTATTCGTCCGGAGCCTCGACGTAGAGCGTTTCGAACGGCTCCTGGAGTTGACCTGCTTCGTCACGACGCATGATCACGGTCGGACGCGAAACCAGAAGCTCGTATCCTTCACGACGCATCGTTTCCACAAGCACCGCAATCTGCATCGCACCGCGCGCGGAAACCGTGAACACCCCCGAAGTCTCGGTGTCTTCCACTTCGATCGAGATGTTCGTCTTGGTCTCCTTCATCAGGCGATCGCGGATCGCACGCGAGGTCACGTGCTTGCCATCCTGACCGGCGAAAGGACCATCGTTGATGGAGAACTGCATCTGCACGGTCGGCGGGTCGATCGCCACGAAAGGCAACTGCTCCGCGTCTTCGTTGGCCGCCAGCGTGTCACCGATATCGATGTCGTCGATGCCTGCCGCCACACCCACGATTCCGCCGGCGCTGCAGCCTTCGGAGTCCGTTGTGTCGAGGCCCGAGTAGGTGAAGGTCTTGCCGACCTTCGAGCGAACCTTGGTGCCGTCCTTGCGCAGCAACCACACGCTGTCGCCCTTCTTCACCGAACCACCGAGCACCTTGCCGATCGCCACACGACCCACGTAGTCGTCCCAATCGATGTTGGAAACCAGCATCGAGAACGGGGCGTCTTCCTTCGCTTCCGGCTCGGGGATGTATTCGATGATCTTCTCGATCAGAGGAACACAGTCCTTCCGCTCACCGTCCGGCGTGTTCATGAAATATCCGTCCCGTGCCGAACCATAGAGGAACGGAGCCTCGAACTGGTCTTCGGTCGCATCCAGGTCGAGGAACAACTCGAGCACCTGATCATGCACCTTGTCCGGGGTCGAAAGTGGACGGTCGATCTTGTTCACCACGACGATCGGCTTGAGGCCTTCCTGAAGTGCCTTGCGCAGCACGAAACGGGTCTGTGCCTGAGGGCCACCCGTCGCATCGACCACCAGAAGCACCCCATCCACCATCTTCATCACGCGCTCCACCTCGGCACCGAAGTCGGCGTGACCCGGGGTGTCCACGATGTTGATCGTGTAGCCATTGTAGAGAATGGCCGTGTTCTTCGCCTTGATGGTGATCCCCTTCTCCCGCTCGAGATCCATTGAATCCATCGCACGCTCCTGCTTTTCCTGGTTTTCGCGGTAGGTTCCACCTGCTTGGAGAAGTTGGTCCACAAGGGTGGTCTTCCCATGGTCAACGTGGGCAATGATGGCGAGATTTCGAACTTTAAGAGACATGGTGGCGGCGGTTGGAACGGCGAATTGCGGCGGCGCTATGGACGGAATCGCCCACCTTGGCAAGAACGGACCCACCCCTGCGTGCATTCACGGCCTCCACCGAACGGGGTTCCAGTCGCCGGACTCGCCGGTCCACAGAGCCCATCAGGGAGCCTTCACCCACTTCGCAACCACTCCGCCGCGTCCAGTTCCTCCTCGATCGCACGGCCGTCGACCAGCCAATCCACCAACCGGCGGGCCACTCCGGGTGCATACAACGATCCCTTCGATCCCAGCCCATTGAAGACCACCGCCCCATCCGCCAACTCGCCAATCAGAGGCATGCTCCGCCTCACGATCGGCCGGACGCCCGCCTCGTGCCGGGTCAACATGAAGTGCTCCACTCCCAGGCTCCTCAGGATCTCGAACACCCGTTCCTTCCCGGCCTCCGTCGGCTGGTCATCCAGCTGATCCCATTCATAGGTCGCCCCGGCCTTGAACTGCCCGTCACCCGCCGGCACCAACCACCCTCCTCCACCGATCAGGATCTTCGACTCGTCCTGCCCGGGAATCTCACCGGTCAAAATCTCGCCCTTCGCACAGCGGTGCTCACCGAGCTGCCCGCGGATCAGTCCCGCCGCCCCCTCGCAGCGAACGATGCGTCCACCGACAAACCCATCCCGTCTCCGCTCCGCAAAGAACCGGGCGCTCGCCTCACAAAACGCCGGAGCATTGAAACGCCCCCCGCCCTTCAACACCACGACCGCGCGAGCATCCCCTTCCCCCTCATCGACCCGCTCCACCCATGCCGCGACATCCGGGCGCTCCAACTTCCTCGAAACTTTCTTCCAGCCCTTCTCCGTCACCAGTCGATGCACCGGCAGCGGATGCCAGAAGGTTTCGCCCGTGGCCTTCTCCACCTCGCCGAAAAACTCCAGCGCCTCAGGCATGAACTCCGCAATCCTCCAGCTCGGCTCGAAATTCTTGCCCGTAACCGGGTTCATCAATCCCGCCGCCACTCTCGAGGCCGCCTCCGGACGGCTCTCGTCGCACCACTCAAATGCATGCCCGCGCGCATGAAGACGCCACGCCAAACATGCTCCAGCCAGCCCGAAACCCACGATCTGCACCCGCTCAGAGCTTGCCATACCCGATTCCTAGTCGAGGGTGAGCCAACTCCCCAGTTTTTTTCTTTGACGATAAAAATTGCGGACATATTTATTCAACCAGATGCCCCTCAGCGATACCAAGCTCACCCCTGAACTCGATTTCTCGGTCGTCCGAGAGGTCCGGAAGCAGGCGGGGATGACGCTTCAGGAGGTCGCTGATCAATCAGGACTCTCCATCGCCAGCCTTTCGAAGCTCGAGCGCAATCAGAACCTGGTCGAATTGGAAACCCTCTACCGCCTGGCCCGGGTGTTCGGCCTGTCCGCTTCGGACCTCCTTTCACTGGCGGAATCCCGCACCGCCCACCGGAAAACCATCGAGCGCTACCAGTCCGGGCCCTTCGAGTTCGAGAAACTCAGCTATCAGGGCATCGAGCTCTTCCACGCGGAGGCGAAGGTTGGTGGATCACTCACCCACCCGGAAGCGCATGGGGATGATCACGAGATCTGCTGGGTCCGGAGTGGCCGCATCCATATCCGTTTCTCCCACGAACAGCACAAGCTCGGGCCCGGGGAGGCCATCCAGTTCGACGCCGTACTCCCCCACACCTACGAAATTCTCGAAGACGCCACCCTCGTCATCGCCCACCTCCAGAAGACCCACCGATTCTAACCACTACCTCCGAATCCTTTCCGGATCTCCCAATTCAAAACACTTCTTCCCATGATCGACCTCAAGTCCGCGCCCACCCTCGAATCCCTGTCACCCCAACTCGACCGCTTCTTCGAACTCGCCAAGTCCAAGGTCGAGTCCATCGACAAGGAATACGACGATGCCAAGGGCTCTCCCGTTTTCACGGTCGACGGCAAATACACGACCCGCGGCTGGACCGAGTGGACCGAAGGATTCCGCTACGGGATCTCCATCCTCCACTTCGACGCCACCGGCGACGAAACATCCCTGAAGTCCGGCCGTGACCGCACCGTGGCAAACATGGCCAGCCACGTCAGCCACATCGGCGTGCACGACCACGGATTCAACAACCTCTCGACCTACGGCAACCTCCGTCGACTCATGATCGAAGGCCGGATCCCGGAGAACGAATGGGAGAAGAATTTCTACGAGCTCGCCATCAAGGTTTCCGGAGCCGTCCAAGCCGCGCGCTGGACCGAGCGCCAGGGCGGCGGCTTCATCCACTCCTTCAATGGCCCCCACTCCCTCTTCGTCGACACCATCCGCTCGTGCCGCATCCTCATGCAGGCCCACCTGCTCGGCCACAGCCTGATGGGTGAAGGCGACAAGTCGATCTCCCTGCTCGAGCGCGCCCTGCAGCACATCGAGTCCACCGCGAAGTATTCCGTCTTCTACGGCGAAGGACGCGACATCTGGGATGTTGCCGGCCGCACCACCCACGAAGCCATTTTCAATACCAAAGACGGAGCCTACCGCTGCCCGAACTCGCAGCAGGGCTACACCGGATTCACCACATGGACCCGCGGTCAGGGCTGGGCCGCCGTCGGCTTCCCCGAGGAACTCGAACTCCTCGCCACCATGCCCGATGAAGCCTTCGAACCCTTCGGCGGCAAGGCAAAGTGGGAAGCTCTCATGCTTCGGGCTGCAACGGCCATCGCCGACAACTTCATCGAGAACACCCCGACCGATGGCATCTCCTACTGGGATCAGGGGGGCCCGAACATGCACAAGCTCGGCGACTACCTGAACCAGCCCGCCGACCCCTTCAACGAGCACGAGCCGGTCGACTCCACCGCCTCCGCAATCACCGCTCAGGGACTGTTCCGCCTCGCGCGCTACCTGCGCAGCAAGGGAGAGAACGACAAGGCGAATCGCTACGAACAAGCCGGCCTCGTCACGGCCCAGGCTCTCTTCCGCGAGCCCTACCTCAGCACGGACTCAAACCACCAGGGACTCCTGCTTCACAGCATCTACCACCACCCGAATGGCTGGGACAACCGCCCCGACCCAAGCAAGGCGCCTTACGGTGAGTCCAGTATGTGGGGCGACTACCATGCCATGGAGCTTGCCGTCTACCTGCAGCGCCTCATCAACGGCGGCCCCTACCTCACCTTCTTCAAATAGATAGGGGAGCAAAGGCTTCCCAGCCTTTGACCTGAAAATGAACCCGAAGGTTGGAAGCCTTCGCCTTTCCTCTGAATCATGAATCGCCTCGCCATTCACACCATCACGACCAAGGCCTGGGACCTCCCCACGGCCGCGGCCAAGTATTCCGCCGCCGGCGTCCAGGGCATGGGCGTCTGGAGGCAGTGGCTCGACGGCCGCCCGCTGGCCGAGTCCCGCAGGATGCTCGATGACCACGGCATCACTCCTGTATCCCTAGTGCGCGGCGGTTTCTTCCCGCACCTCACGACCGAAGAAAAGCAGGAGTCGCACGACGACAACATCAAGGCCCTCGACGAAGCCGCCGCCATCGGTGCCCCGCAGGTGGTCCTCGTCTGCGGTGCCAAACCCGAGTTGTCACTCGAAGACTCACGCAAGCAGATCACCGACGGCATCGGGGCCTGCATCGATCACGCCAAGTCGGTCGGTGTGAAGTTGGCCATCGAGCCCCTTCACCCGATGTATGCCGACTGCCGAAGCGCGATCAACACCCTCAGTCAGGCAAACGACATCATTGACCAACTCGGAGCCGAACACGTCGGCATCGCCGCCGACGTCTATCACATCTGGTGGGACCCGAATCTTGAGGCCGAGATCAAGCGCTCCGGCGAACGCATCTGCGGCTTCCACGTCTGCGACTGGCTCACCCCCACCAACGACTTCCTCAACGACCGCGGTCTCATGGGCGAAGGCTGCATCGACATCAAGGGCATCCGCCAAAAGGTGGAGGACGCCGGCTTCAAGGACTGGATCGAAGTCGAAGTCTTCTCCGACCGCTGGTGGTCCCACGACCCCGACGATTACCTCGCCAAAATCATCGAAGCCCACAAGGAGGGGAGCGAAGGCTTCCAGCCTTCGACCTG
>NZ_JAENII010000012.1 GCF_016595525.1 Haloferula rosea | reverse complement strand
ATCGCTTGGCCCCTGATCCCTCAGTCCCTGACCCCTTTGTCGGAATGGGCTGAAGAGATGGGGAAGCGCGAAAGGGGCGTGGAATGGGTGCTCCGCATGCTCTGCGGTTGGTGAGTGGGAAGGAAAAAGGAAAAAGGAGAAAGTGGAAAGTGGGGGAAGGCTCCGCTTGCTCTGCGGTTTTTGAGTGGAGAGTAAAAAGTAGAAAGTGGAAAGTGGCCGGGTGAGCTGCAGCGGCTTGGAAAGCCGCGCTCCTTATATGCTGGCATCGCTTGGTCCCTGACCCCTCAGTCCCTGAACCCTTGGTGGGAATGGGGCTCGGGTTGCTTTGGGATCACGGCCCTTCAGGCCGTTTTGTCTGGGCGCGGGTCTTACCCCAAGGCTGCGCCCTGGGCTGAGGGATGCCGGCCCGTTGGGCCTGGTTCTTTGGGTGTGGGTCTTGCTCGCGTCTGGACCTTGTCTCAGGCGAGTTCGGCTCTGAGGAATGGGGCGGTTCGGGAGCGCTTGGAGGCGGCGACTTTTTCCGGGGAGCCCTGGGTGACGAGTTTGCCTCCGCCTTCGCCTCCCTCGGGGCCGAGGTCGAGGATCCAGTCGGCTTCGGCGGCGACGGCCATGTGGTGCTCGATGACGATGACGGTATGACCTTCATCGACGAGGCGGTGCAGGACGTCGATGAGCTTCCGCACGTCTTCGAGATGCAGGCCGACGGTGGGTTCCTCGATGAGGTAGAGGTTGCGTGTCTTGAGGGCGGCGGAATTGAGTTTAGCCTTGGCGCTCCGTCCTTTGATAAGCTGGGAGACGAGCTTGATGCGCTGGGCTTCTCCCCCTGAGACGGTGGGGGACGGTTGGCCGAGCTGCAGGTAGCCGAGGCCGGTATCGGCGAGCAGCTGGAGGGGGGTGGCGATGCGTGGCTGGGACTCGAAGAAGGCGGCGGCCTGCTCGATGGTCATGTGGAGGACTTCGCCGATGTTTTTCCCGCGGAAGCGGATCTCGAGGGTGGCGGGGTTGTAGCGCTGTTCGTTGCAGGTGTCGCAGGGGATCCAGGTGGTCGGCAGGAAGTCCATCTCGAGTTTCACGCGTCCGTTGCCTTCACAGGTCGGGCAGCGGCCGTCGCCGGTATTGAATGAGAAACGGGATGCCTCGTAGCCGCGCATGCGTGCTTCGGGGAGTTGGGCGAAGAGCTTGCGGATGTCGTCGAAGACCTTGACGTAGGTGGCGGGGCAGGAGCGGGAGGTTTTGCCGATCGGGGATTGGTCGACGGTGTAGCAGGACTTGATGGTCGTCTGGCCGGTGACTTTCCGGTAGGTCCTGCCCTTGGTGGATTTGCTGAAGACGGGGGCGATGCACTGGTGCATCAGTGTGGATTTCCCGGAGCCTGAGATGCCGGTGAGGACGGTGAGGCGGCCGATGGGGATGGCGACATCGAGGTCGTCGAGGTTGTTGACGGTGCAGCCGGTGAGTTTGAGATGCTTGTGGGACTTGGGAATGGTCCGCCGCTCGCCGCGCATGGGGTGGGTGATGGGGTGGGTCAGGGCCTGATAGGTCGGGGATGCCTGTTGGGCTTTGGTCGGAGTCTTTGCCGTGGCTTTCCTGCGCGCGCTGCTGCGCGGGGTTTTCTTCCCGGGCTGGGGAGCGGCTTGCGCTGCTGTGCTGCCGATCCGGGGTGGGGCACCCTGATAGACGATCTCGCCACCGAGCCGGCCGGCTGCGGGGCCGAGGTCGATGAGGTGGTCGGCCTTGGCGATGGTGTCTTCGTCGTGCTCGACGACGATGAGTGAGTTGCCGCGGTCACGCAGGCCGATGAGGGTGTCGAGCAGCTGGGAGTTGTCGCGCGGGTGGAGGCCGATGGTGGGTTCGTCGAGGACGTAGAGGACGCCGCGCAGGTTGGAGCCAAGCTGTGCGGCGAGGCGGATGCGCTGGCTTTCGCCGCCTGACAGGGTGTTCGCGGAGCGGTCGAGCTGGAGGTAGCCGAGGCCGACGTGGTTGAGGAAGTCGAGGCGCTGGGTGATTTCCGGGAGGACGTCGCGGGCGATCAATTTGTCGCGTTCGGCGGTGAACCTGACCTTGGTGAAATGGCCGGTGGCGTCGTGGACGGAGAGGTGGGACAGCTCGGCGATGGACAGGCCTTGCGAACGGCTGCGGCTGGATTTGGAGGCATCGAGACGGACGGCGCGGGACTCGGGGTTGAGCCGGGTGCCGTGGCATTCGGGGCAGTCGACGAGTTCGTCGTCGTCCATGCGGGCGACCTTGCGATCGGCATCAAGCTCGGCGGCGAGGACGGAGTCGTGACCGGAGGCATCGAAGTGGCGGCGGCGTTTCGGGATGCGTCCGTGGCCGCGGCATTCGAGGCACCAGCCGTAGGGTGAGTTGAAGGAGAACAAGCGTGGGTCGAGTTCATCGAAAGACTCGTTGCAGGACGGGCAACTGGCTTCGGTGGAGAGCAGGACGAGTTTCTTGTCGGGAGTGAAGATCTTGAGTGTGCCCTTGCCGATCTCGAGGGCGCGCTCGATGGCCTCGGGCAGGGTGGTCGGTTGCTCCGTCTTGCCCCGGGTGGTGCGACGGGCAGCGGATGGGGATCGGCTGGGTTTCCGGGTGGGGTCGATCTCGGCGACGACGACGTCGATGTCGTGTTCCTGGTAGCGGGTCAGCCGTTGGAAGCCTTCGGCCTCCTTGAACTGCCGGTCGACGAGGAGTTTGGAGAATCCTTGTTTGAGTGCCCACTCGGCGATCTCGGTGTGGTAGCCCTTCCGGCCGCGGATGATCGGAGCCATGACGGCGACGGGGCCGTTCTTGAGGTGGGTGCGGATGGTTTTCTCGATGGCGGCGATGGATTGCTTCTCGACCGGCACATCGCAGTCCGGGCAGTAGCGGGTGCCGAGCTTGGCGTAGAGCAGCCGGATGAAGTTCCAGAGTTCGGTGACGGTGGCGACGGTGGATTTCATGCCGCCTTGTGAAACGCGTTGTTCGATGGCGACGGTCGGCGGCAGGCCGTTGAGGAGGTCGAGGTCGGGTTTCTCCAACTGCTCGGCGAACTGCCGGGCATAGGCGGACATGGAATCGAGGAAGCGGCGCTGGCCTTCGGCGAAAAGGATGTCGAAGGCGAGGGTGGATTTCCCCGATCCGGAGAGGCCGGAGACGACGACGAATTCGTCGCGCGGGATGTCGATGTCGACGTTCTTGAGGTTGTGCTCACGCGCGCCGCGGAGCTGGATGCAGGGCTTGGCTAATACGGCGGGTGCCGTAGAGGGAGCGGGAGCGTCGGTGGACTTGTCTTTGGCGCGGTTTTTTGAAGCGCGTGGTTTTACCAACAGTGGCTTGAGGTAGCGGGCGGTCTCGGTTTTGAGCCTGGCGATGTCTTCGGGTGTTCCTTCGGCGACGAGTTGTCCGCCGTCGGCGCCGGCCCCCGGGCCGAGCTCCATGATCCAGTCGGCGGATTTGATGACGTCGAGGTTGTGCTCGATGACGAGCAGCGAGTGACCGTTGTCGACGAGGCGCTGGAAGACGCCGAGCAGGCGCTCGATGTCGGTGAAGTGCAGGCCGGTGGTGGGTTCGTCGAGGATGAGGAGGTTGCCTTTCCTGCCGCGCTTCCTGCCGGTGTTCTCGGCGAGGATCTGGCAGAGTTTGAGGCGCTGGGATTCCCCACCCGACAGGGTGTTGAGTGGCTGGCCGAGCTTGATGTATCCGAGTCCGACTTCGGACAGAGGGCGGAGGGCACCGCGGATCTGGGCGTGACGCTTCTGAGTCGGCCCGGTGAAGGACGCGCTGTCCCCGTAGAACTCGAGGGCCTGGTCGATGGTCATCTCGAGGACCTCGGCGATGGACTTCCCGCGGTAGAGGATGTCGAGGGTGGATGGCTTGTAGCGGCGGCCCGAGCAGTCGGGGCAGGTCACCTGGAGGTCGGAGAGGAACTGCATTTCGACCTTCTCGAATCCGGCGCCGGCGCAGCGGTCGCAGCGGCCTTCGCCCGAGTTGAACGAGAAGAATCCGGTGTTGCAGTTGCGTGCGCGGGCGTCGGCGGTCTGGGCGAAGAGCTGGCGGATCTGGTTGAAGGCCCCGAGGAGAACGGCCGGTGTGGAGCGCGGGGTCCTGGCAAGTGGCGACTGGTCGACGAGCAGGACTTCGTCGATGTACTGGGATCCCCGTAGTTCTCGGATGGGAGCCGGTTCAGTCTCGCCGAGGGGTTTGTTGAATTTCTTCAGCAGGTTGGCGTGGAGGACATCGTGGGCAAGGGTGGATTTCCCGGAGCCGGAGACTCCGGTGAGGCAGACGAACAGGCCGAGAGGCAGTTCTGCGTCGAGTTTCCTGAGGTTGTGCCGGGTGGCACCCATGATGTTGATGGACTGCTCGCCGGGGGGACGCCGCGATGCGGGAACGGAGATTTTTTTCCGGCCGGAGAGCCAGGGGAGGGTGCCGCATTCTTCCTTGGTAGATGGTTTGGCGGTGTCCTTGCCTTGGGTCTCGGCGGGTTTGTCCTCGACCTGTGGCCGGGCATTCACCGGTCCTTGGAAGATCAGGGTGCCGCCGCTTTCGCCGGAGCCGGGTCCGATGTCGAGGAGTTGGTCGGCGGCGCGCATGACGGTCTCTTCGTGTTCGACGACGACGAGGGTGTTCCCCTTGTCGCGCAGATCGTGCATGACCTTGACGAGGCGCTCTATGTCGCGGGCGTGGAGTCCCACGGTGGGTTCGTCGAGGACGAAGAGGGTGTTCGAGAGCGAGGCTCCGAGGCAGCTGGTCAGGTTGACGCGTTCGATCTCGCCGCCGGACAGGGTGCGGGCGGGTCGGTCGAGGGTGAGGTATCCGAGTCCGACCTGGTCGAGGTAGCCGAGGCGCGAGGTGATCTCGTTCAGGACCAGTTCGATGGGTGCGGAGCGTTGCTTGATCGTCTTCTGGAAGCCGGTGAGGAAGGGGTGGAGGTCGTTGACGGGCATTTGCCACAGATCGGGCAGGGTTTTGCCGTCGATCCTGAAGCAGAGGGCTTCAGGCTGGAGGCGGCGACCGCGGCAAGTACTACAGGAGGTGTAGGAGCGGAAGCGGGAGAGGAAGACGCGGACGTGCATCTTGTAGGCCTTGGTTTCCATCCAGTCGAAGAAGCCCTTGACGCCGTACCACCCTCCGTCGCGCCAGAGGTCCTCCATTTCCTCCATGGAGGCGCCGGGGTTGTCCCCGTAGTAGATCCACTCCTGGGTGTCCTCATCGAGGTCGCCCCACGGGGTGTGGATGTCGACGTCCCGCTCCTTGCAGTTGCGGATCAGATCGCGCTGGCATTCTTCACCCCGATCTCCCTGGAAGGGCTTGATGGCTCCCTCGGAAAGCGTGAGGCCGGGGTCGGGCACGGCCTTCTCGAGGGCAATCCCGATGACCCGGCCGAATCCGCGGCAGGTCGGGCAGGCCCCGACGGGGTTGTTGAACGAGAAGAGTGAGGGGGTGGGGGGACGAAGGGTGGTGCCGGTGGCGGGGTTCTCCCACTTGGTGGAGAAGGATCGGGTTTTGAACTTCGAGGGCTTCTCGCTGAAGTGGGAGATGATGGAGGCGTCTCCCTTGCCGAGGGAGAAGGCGGCCTCGAGGGCTTCGAGCAGGCGGGTTTTGGTGCGCGTTTCAACCGTCAGGCGATCCTGGACGACCTGAATGACGGGCGCCGATTTTTTGGCCCCTCTGGACTTTTTCACCGGAACGGTGGTCCCGGAAGCGGGGGCGTCGTCGGTGCGGAGGATCTCGCCGGTCGGGGTGATGACGCGCAGGTACCCCTGCTGGTTGAGGAAGGGAAAGAGCTCATCCGTCGGGGTATCGGGCGGGATGGGGACGGGAAAGGTGACGAGGATTTTTTCGCCGCTCAGGTGGTCGAGGGCCCAGCTGGCGGCGGACTCGGGGCTGTCGGGCGAGATGATCTCGCCGGTCTTCGGGTCGTGGCCGGTCGCGGTGCGGGCGAAGAGCAACTTGAGGTAGTCGTTGAGTTCGGTGAGCGTGCCGACGGTCGAGCGGGTGGTGCGGATGTTGTTTTTCTGCTCGATGGCGATGGCCGGGGGGATGCCGTCGATGCGCTCGACGTCCGGCTTGTCCATGCGATCGAAAAACTGGCGGACGTAGGGCGAGAAGGTCTCGACGTAGCGCCGCTGGCCTTCGGCGTAGAGGGTGTGGAAGGCGAGTGAGGATTTCCCCGAGCCGGAGGGGCCGGTGACCACGGTCAACTGGCCGAGTGGGATGTCCAGATCGAGCCCTTTCAGGTTATGCTGACGGGCGCCGCGGATCTGGATGGATGTCGCGGGTTGGGTGCTCTTGTTGCTCCGTTTCTTGCTGGCCACGGGTGGAGCCTAGGCGCGAAGCGGCGGCTGGCTAGCGGAGTTTGAGGACGATTCGGACCGGGTGCTCGAGCTTGGGGAGGGCGGCCGCATTCGGCAGGTGGATTTCGTCGTTGTCGCGGGTGTCTCCGGGGTAGTTGATGAGGGCTTCCGGGTCACGAATGACGGAGATGATCGAGCCCTCGCGACGGGCCACGAAGGTGCCGTCCTGCTGGATGCGTGAGCCGTTGTAGAGCCACAGGGTGGCCGGGGCGGGTCCGGATGGCGAGGTCTCGCCGGCGGGAGCGATGGCGAGGGCTTCATGCAGGTGGATGGTCTGGGGCGGGCCATTCCGGTCCCATGTGACCGAGGCCTGGAGGGCGGCGGTGGGCGGGACCGTCATCGAGGAGTCAGCGGGCCCCAGATCGGCAGACGGGCGGATCCCGAGGAGCAGGGCGGCGAGGTGGATGTCCTGGGGGTCGGCGTCGGTGACGAAGACCGATTCGTGCACTTTGCCCGTCCGGGTCACGAGGAGGTATTCGACGGCGCCCTCCCGCATCAGGACAGAGGCGGGGATGGTGATGGTGCGTTTGGCTTTGTCGAATTCGATGGTGCCGATCTTGAACCGGTCGCCCCCCAGCGGGATGACGTTTGGCTCGGCGGGCTGGGCGTTTGGGGGCTTTTCCGGGTCTTCGGGCGCTGGATCCGGGGCGGTCTCCGGTGTCGGTCCGGGGGTCTCGGGTGCCGCCTCGGAGGCTGAATCCGGCCCCTGATGGGTCGAAGAAACACCGATCCAAATGACCGCGGCGGTGGCCAGAAAGATGAGGATCCTGGCGCTGCGGAGGATGAAGAAAAAGTGGCTGATGGGACGATTGTGTCTCAAAATGTCAAAAAAAGCGTGTTTTGATCGTGATTTTCGTCACGGTATTGGCTTTGTCACCACTGACACGCCCAACCCTCACTATGTCAATGTCACGAGTCTTGCAACGCTTCAGCGCCGGTCTATTCGCGATCGCCCTCACTTCGGTTCTAACGGCTGAGGATTTCCCACTCGGTCCTCTGGGAGGAACGGGGGACGGCATCGGTGGCTCGGGCCTCATTGTGATCAAGAGCCTGCAGTCCGGTGAGGCGGGCGAAGCAGCGGGTTTGCAGGTCGGGGACTTCATTGCGGGAGCGGATGGATTTCCGTTTGGAGTGCATTCGACGAATTCGAATGACGGCTATCAGGGGGCGGTGCAGGAGTTGGGGATGGCGATCGACCGGGCCGAGGGGTCGGATGGGGTCGTTGATCTTCAGATCATCCGCAGTGGGGTGGGTGGACTGAGTGTGCCGGTCACCGTGGGGACGGCTGGCAGTCTGGGGCCTGCGTGGCCGGTGGGCAGCAGCAAGAGTGATGCGATCTTTGAAGAGAGTTGTGATGGGATCCACTCGAAGGTGCAGGCGAGTTCGTCAGCGAACTTCGGCTACAACAGCGGTTGGTTCGGGATGATCCTGTTGGCCCACCCGGATTGGAATTCGACGACGGGACCGAACGCCTACCGCCTGTCCATCGACAAGCTGCGTGTGCGCTGTGAGAACTACTTGAATGGTCGTAGTTACGAACCGGTGGAGCCAAGCATCAACCAGGCGCTCTACGACACCCAGAGCCCCGGGCTGGAGAACTGGGATGTGTGCGCGAGTTCGATGTTCCTTTCCCTCTATCGCTCGAAGACGGGCGACACCACGGCCGACGCGATCGTCCAGACCGGTGCGGAGATGATCGGCAACCGGATCCAGCACTGGAGTCAGTACAATGACGCGGGAACGGTCTTCGTGGCGGGTGACGGCAGGATGGGGCACGGCGGCGTGCACGGTGACTACTCGCACTACAACGGGGCCGGTGGCTTGAACATCATGAATGCCCACGCGGCGACGGCGCTGGCGCTGGCCAAGCTGGCGGGTGCGGACATGACGGTGGTGCCGGGGACGACGCTGAACGATGCCTCGGGGAATCCGCTGCCGGATCTGGAAGAAAAGTTCCTCTGGTGCTGGAGCCGCATGAAGGTGGCGACGCGGACCGATGGTGGGGCGGACGATGGCAACGTGGGATATGTGTCCGTCCAGGGGGGCGGTGATAGTTCCGGACGCACCGGCGGTGCCTTCGCAGGCTGGAATCTCTATGGCTTGGCGGGCGATGCGGATGATGTCGACAAGGCCCAGCGCCAGGAAGACTACTTGGTGCGGCGCTGGTATCGTCAGCAGCACTGTCACGCCTACACGCTGGGTGGTGTGGCGCTGTCCCAGATGGCGATGCCGTGGGTGGCGGATCGCGGCCAGCAGCACTATCAGGAAAATTCGCGTTTCTTCGCCGTCTTGTCCCGCGAGCCGGATGGTTCGATTTCCTATTTCCCCGGGCGGCAGAACAACGGAGGCGACGGCTACCTGAACAAAGGGAACGTCGCCCTGGTGAATGCGGCGATCGCGACGGCTGTCCGCAGTGGCAATTTGCCGGGTTTCCCTGCTCCTGATGCGGACCGCCTGCACATCCACATCAAGAATCCGGTCAACAGCTGGCCGACGCTGGATGCGCGCGAGGCGAAGTTGGACGCGCTGAGCAAGGAGCTCGAGGTCGAGGTGACCGACGTGGACGGCAATGTGCTGGCTCCTGCCGCCTACACCGCGTCATGGACGCCGGTTTCGGGGCCGGGAGTGGCTTCCTTCAGTGCGCCATCCTCGGCGACGTCGATGGTCACCGTCCCGCAGGATGGCACCTATCGGGTGCAGCTGGAAGTGAGCACGGTGGACTACACGCTGACCGAGCCGATCGATCTGGTCGTTGATACCAGCGCGGGAACCGGTGGAGTGGCACCCTATGTGGTCAGCGACCCGATTTCGGTGTCGGCTTCACAGGGTGATGTGGTGAATTTCACGGTCACGGCGCAGGGTTCCGAACCCCTGCTCTACCAGTGGCGTTTGAACGGGGTTCCGGTGGGAGAGGTTTCCACCTCGTCGACCCTTTCGATCCCGAATGTGGCGGCGGCTTCGGCTGGCGACTACGACTGCGTGATCACTAATGGTGCCGGTTTCGTGACCAGTGGTGTGGCATCGCTTTCGGTCGAAGGTGTGGGCAGTTTCGCATGGGGCGCCCTTTGGCGTGATGTGTTCACCGGTCTTTCCGGGAGTTCCGTGTCCGACCTGACGAGTGCGACGAATTTCCCGACCTTCCCTGATGCGGGTGGTCCGGTCGAGAATGGAGAGGCCCCGGAGGGATATGGGGACAACTATGGTCAACGTATTTCCGGATGGATCACTCCACCGGAGTCAGGGAATTACCGGTTCTATCTCGCGAGTGACGACAACTCGGAGTTGTGGCTTTCCACGGATGCGACTCGGGCGAACCGGGCGCTCATCGTGTCTCTCAACGGCTATCGCGGCTTCCGCCAGTGGTCATCGTCGCCAACTTCAGCCCTGATTCCGCTGGTGGGTGGCGAGCGTTACTACGTCGAGGTCCTTCACAAGGAAAGTGGCGGAGGTGACAACTGCAGCTTCACATGGGACTGGCAATCGCCGGGCGTGTGGACCGCCCCTACGAACCTCGATGTGCCATTGCCCGGAGCGATCCTCGAGTATCAGGTGGGTGGGACGACGAGTGACACGGCGACACCGCCGGCGGACTATGTCCCGATGGCGGATGACCAGAGTCTGATCGTCTATGGAACGGATCCGGTGGCCGTGACGCTGACGGGGAGTGATTTTGAGCCTGGTTCCCTTTCCTTTTCGGTGATTTCGGGGCCCTCGAAGGGGTCGCTCACCGGCACGGCTCCGAATCTCACCTACACGGCGGATCCGGGTGCTTCGGGGACCGACATCATCGAATTCGAAGTGAGCGACGGTAGCAACGTTTCCTCACCCGGCACGGTCACGCTGACGCTGATTCCAGAGACTGGGAGCAATCTGAAGGTGTGGGAAGGTCTGACCGATTCCGCCTGGGCGGAGGCCGGGAATTGGCTTGCCGGAGTGGTGCCGGGATCAGGTGATGCTGTGATTTTCGACAACCAATCGGTGGCGAATCTGGCGACGAACACGGGGGCTGGCCTCGGCGTGGAGCGCCTGATCGTGACCGATCCGATCGGTGCCGTTGGCATTGCCGGCGGAACCCTGACGCTGGCGGATGGCATTGAGATGCTTGGAGCGGTCGAAGATGTTTCGATCACCGCACCGGTCACGCTGGGTGCGGCGCAGGCTTGGGCGATCGGTTCGGGTGGAAGTCTGACGGTCAGTGGAGATCTCGCGGGATCGAGCGCGTTGACCAAGTCCGGCCCCGGTTTGCTTGTCTTGAATGGCACGAGTCCATTCGGTGGAACGATCGAGGTGACCGGAGGCACCCTGGAGCTGTCTGGCGGAGGCTGGGCGCAAGGATACGTCGGTGGAGCGTCGGACATCACCATCCGTGAGGGTGCGACGGTGGTGAACGTGAACGCCCACTCCTTCGGCAACACGAACGGAGCCAATCGTAGTTTGGTCATTGATGGGGGAACGTTCCTCCTGGCGAAGGAGACATACGTCAGGGATGTGGAGATGACGGAGGGCTGGATCGATAACTCGGTGGGTGGTTCCGGGGATATCCGCTCGCGGTCAGGTGGAAGTGTGGTGACGGTCCGGGCGGCGGATGAATCATCGGTGATCGCTTCCGATTACAGTTCGGTGGGATCGACGACCTTCGTGGTGGAGGATGGGGCGGCTTCGAGTGACCTGACCCTGTCGGGTGCGCTGACCAACAGCGGCTTCGTGAGGAAGGATGGCGATGGCCGGATGACCATGGGGGGGATCAGCAGTCACACTGGGGGCATCGAAGTCATGACTGGACGTCTGGCGGTGACCGGCAGTCTGGCGGTGGGTGATGCGGTTCTGGTTGAGGGTGGATCCACCCTGGAGGGGACGGGTTCGGTCAATGGGGTGGTCACCCAGCAGGGTGGGCTGGAAGCAGGAGTGGATGGCGTTGCGGTCTTCTCGATCGGCACTCTCGATCAGGATCCGACGGCGGTGACCACGGTGGAGCTGGGCGGTGTGACGCCGGGGAGTGGCTACGATCAGATTCAGGTTTCGGGTTCGGCCGATCTAGGCGGAACGCTGAATGTGCTCCTGATCGGCGGCTTTGAACCCTTGGTGGGCGATGTCTTTGATGTGGTGGTGGCAGCAGGGCGGACGGGTTCGTTCGCGACCTACAACCTTCCGCCGCTCCCGGCCGGTCGGTCGTGGGAAGTGACTGAGGATCCGCTTGGTTCACCCGGCGTGCGACTGTCGGTGATGGGCGGAAACCAGGCACCTGCCTTCAGCTCCAATCCGATCGCTGGCAGCGATGCCACTCAGGGGATCTCGTACAGTGCAACGCTCGATGGTTCGGCTGTGGATCCCGATGCGGGTGACACGCTGACTTTCGGCAAGGTGGCGGGTCCGGCCTGGTTGACGGTTGCGGGCGACGGTTCGCTCTCGGGAGTGCCGGGCAATGCGGACGTGGGTCTGAATGTGTTCACGGTGGAGGTTTTCGATGCCCTCAATGCAAGGGATGAAGCGACGCTGAACATCACGGTGGTGAACGTGAATGATCCGCCTGTGTTCACCTCCGATCCGATCGTAGGTGGCGATGCCACCCAAGGCGTTGTGTATGGCGGAACTCTTGGTGGTTCGGCGGTGGATCCTGATGCAGGTGACACGTTGACCTTCGGCAAGGTGTCCGGTCCGGCCTGGTTGACGGTTGCGGGCGACGGTTCGCTCTCGGGAGTGCCGGGCAATGCGGACGTGGGCCTGAATGTGTTCACGGTGGAGGTTCTCGATGCTCTCAATGCAAGGGACGAGGCGACGCTGAACATCACGGTGATGAACGTGAATGATCCTCCGGCTTTCACCTCTGATCCGATCGTAGGCAGTGATGCGACTCAGGACGTATCCTACTCGGGGACGCTGGTGGGTTCGGTCGTGGATCCGGACAGTGGAGATACCTTTACCTATCAGAAGATCTCGGGCCCTGCGTGGTTGGCCGTTGCAAGCAACGGAAGTCTCTCAGGGAGCCCGCTGAATGCGCATGTGGGAAGCAATGCGTTCGTGGTCCAGGTCACCGATGCGGCAGGGGCGACCGATCAGGCAGCGCTTACGATTGATGTGATCAATGTGAACGATCCGCCTGCCTTCGGCGGTGGGACGATCAGCGCTCCGGATGCCGTGCAGGACGAGGCCTACATGGGTTCGATCGCGGGCAGCGCCTCGGATCCCGACGTTGGAGAGGTGTTGACCTACTCGAAGCTGTCAGGTCCCGCATGGTTGTCGGTGGCGGGTGACGGGGGGCTCTCCGGGGTGCCGGGGAATGATGACGTGGGTTTGAACACCTTCTCGATCCGGGTGGCGGACGACGAGGGTCTGGACGATACGGTTTCTCTCGAAATCGATGTGACCAATGTCAATGAACCGCCTGTCTTCACCGCCGATCCGATCACGGGAACTGATGCGACCGAGGATGCGGCCTATTCGGGAAGTCTTGCCGCGTGGGCAGACGATCCGGATGCGGGGGATGAGTTGACCTTCTCCAAGGTGTCGGGACCGGCCTGGCTAATGGTCGCCGGAGATGGCAGTCTGTCGGGCACGCCGGAGAACGAGGCCGTCGGCCTGAATGAGTTCGTGGTGGCGGTGAGTGATGAAGTCGGTGAATCCGCTCAGGCGGCGCTGAACATCACCGTTGTGAACACCAATGATCCGCCGGAGTTCTCGGTGGACCCGGTGCTGATCGGAGGAGCGGAAGAGGATGAGCCATTCCTTGGTGAAACGCTCGCAGGTCGGGCGACGGATCCGGACGACGGTGACATCCTGACTTACAGTAAAGTGAGTGGGCCCGGATGGTTGTCGGTGGCAAGCGATGGTGAACTCACCGGAACCCCACCTGCGGGGAGTGCGGGCACGGAAATCTTCGTGGTCCGTGTGACGGATGTGGACGGACTGACGGATGAAGCCTCTCTCGAGGTGGATGTGGCTGAGCCGGGGCTTTCGCTGCCATGGGAATCCAGTGAGCTCGGCAGCCCGTTGATGACGGGATCCGCGACCGACTCGGGGGGGGTGTTTTCCGTTTCTGGTTCCGGAAGGATCATCGGACGCAACGACCGTTTCCAGTATGCTTGGCAGACGCTTGAGGGTGACGGCACGATCACGGCCCGTGTGCACACGCTTGATGACACCGGTCCGAATGCACGGGTAGGCATCATGGTTCGTGATACGCTGGGGACCAATTCGCGCCATGTCTTCCTCGGGGTCGATGGGAGTGGGAATTTCCGCTGGCTGCGCCGGACGAGTCCTGGAGCGATGACGGCGACATCGCGGAGTGGCGACAGCTCCGGTGGTGATGCCTGGCTCCGCCTGCAGCGGGTCGGAGGCATGATCACCGCCTCGAAGAGTCTCAACGGCACTGATTGGATCACGCTCGGCAGCTTGTCGGCCAACCTGCCATCGACCTGTTACTTCGGTCTCGCGGTGGCGAGTGGGCATGACAACCAGCTCAATGAGTCCAAGTTTGATTCCGTGTCGGTGACGCCATGATGCGTGTCGGTTGGTGGTTGTTGCCGCTCGTGCTGGTCGGGGCTTGTCGCAAGTCATCGACCGACGAGTCGAGCGCGGCCGCCGAGCCAAGCCTCAAGTTCAGGGATCGCCCGGCCCGCGATGGGTCGGCTGACGTGGATCCGGTTGAGCGGGTCAGGCTTTCCTATGAGGAGGCACTCGTGCTGGAGGATTCTGCGGAGCAGCAGCGGGTGTTCGCGGAGGTGGCATGGGATGCCATCGAGTTGGACCCCGAGCTGGCTCAGGAGGCGTTTTCGCGACTTGAGACAGGCAGCGAGGCGAGCAAACGGCTGATCGGGCACTTCGTGATGCGACTTGCGGACGAGGATCCGGCCGCGGCTGTCGAGTGGGCGAGGGGCCTCGAAGATCCGGCGGAGAGGTCGGAAGGGCTGGGGCGTGCCGCGGTGGTAATCTCCAATCAGGACCCGCAGTTGGCGGGTGAGCTGGTGGTCAATGAAATGGAGCCGGGACGATCGCGGGATCGATCGGCGGTTCAGGTGGTCCAGCGGTGGTCGCAGAGCAATCCTGAAGCCGCGCTGTCATG
Source organism: Haloferula rosea (assembly GCF_016595525.1). Taxonomy (GTDB): domain Bacteria; phylum Verrucomicrobiota; class Verrucomicrobiia; order Verrucomicrobiales; family Akkermansiaceae; genus Haloferula; species Haloferula rosea. The sequence continues at coordinate 140,408 of NZ_JAENII010000012.1, read as the reverse complement.
GGCGGAGTCGCTGGACAGCCGGCCAGCGCGCCAAGCGGGGATGAGCGAGGCGGTCTGGCGCTGGATGGGCCGGGATGAAGCGGCGGTGGTTTCGTGGCTTGGTGCGGTCGAGGATGGACAGGCTCGGGCCGAAGCCGTGCTGGCGGTCGCCCATGCCCTGGGGCGGATGCCGGACGAGGAAGGCAAGCGGATCATCGGCTTGCTTGATGGCGAGCTTCGGGAGCGGGTGGAGGCACGCGTGGCGCACGGGCTTGAGCGCTGACGGGACTACTGCATTTCCAGTAGGGCGTCGGCGGAGTCTTGGTCGATGCGGAGGTGCCGGATGCCGCTGGTGAGGTCGCGGTGGTTGGCGGACCTGGTTTTCTTCCCTTTTCCGTGGATGGGTGGGGAGCAGTTTCGGCTGGCGACCGGGCGTAGATTGGGCGAAGGCTAGGACATGAGAATTTTCGGCATCCTGATGGCCTGTGCGACCTTGATCGGGGCGCAGGAGGAAGCCACGGATGGCGAAGAGGCCGAAAAGGTGCCGAAGCGATCCGTGAGGTTGCTGGCTGTGGGCAATGCGCCGCCTTACCGCCAGGAAGTGCGGGATGGCATCCGTTACGAGTTGCCGCCGCCGCCCGGGAGTGTGCCGCCACGTGAGTTGACCTTGGTGCGGCAGAACGAAGAGGAGATTCAGGAACTGGGGGCGTTCCGGGTGCAGTTGGGGCGGATCTCGGGTGCTCTGGAGATCCGTGAAGGGGTGGGGACGCTTCAACTGAGGGGTGAAGGCGGCGTGCCGTGGGCGAGTGTGAACTGCCCGGAGTCCGGGGATTTCATGGTGCTGCTGTGGCGGGATCCTGCAGTGGGAGATTGGTCGAAGCCGCGCATGAAGATCGTTGAGGACCCGCGTGAGGCCGGCACGGTTCGTTTTCTCAATGTCAGTCGACAGGCGGTTGCTCTGGTCGTGGATGGCCGCCGCCGTGCGCTCCGGCCGTTGCAGGGCTGGGTGACCGAGTTGGGTGGAGCCGAGCCGGTTTCCTTCCAGCTGGGTTTGGTTGGAGCGGATGGTGGGCTGGAGCGGGAAATGTCCGTGGCGCTTGAGCAGTCGGCGGATGAATCCACGCTTGTGATCGTTTCTGATGCGGATGGTCAGAGGGCCCGGCGCCCTCTGAAGATCACCCGATTACGGGAGCGGGTCCGGGAGTAGTTGAGGCGAAGGAAGCCGTTGCACAATCGATCCAATCTTGGCTACGGTCCGGCATGAAATCGGTCACGGTGAAGGTCTTCCTGTATCAAATCACCCCGCAGATCTGGCGTCGCCTGGCGGTGCCCGCGGACTTCACGTTTGCCCAGCTGCACGATGCGATCCAGGCGGCGATGGGCTGGGAAAACAAGCATCCCCACGAATTTCGTCACGGGAAGGGGAAGCGTCTGGTCGACGTGATCGGGCCAGTCGGCTTGGAGGATCAGACCCCCGGTGAATTCCAGGATGAGAAGAAGGTGACCCTCGCGGATTTCATCGGTCGGCGGCGCCTGCCCATCCGGATGCTCTACCGATATGATTTTGCCGAAGAATGGATCCATGAGCTCGTCTTCGAGAAGAAGGACGAGGAGGAGAAGGTGCCGGTGATGCTTGGTGGCGAGCGTGCGTGTCCGCCGGAGGATTTCGGTGGTGCCTTCCAGTACATGCAGGCTTCCGCCGGTGAGATTGCCTGGGATCAACCGGGATTCGACCCCGAGGCCTTCAACCTGAAGGCGGTGGACTTCACGCCGAAGAAGCCGCGCAAGCGGAGGAGCTAGGCGGCGTGGTCCGGCAGGATTCCGGGTGAAATTGTCATATCCACTGATTCGCTATGTGGATTCTGCCAAGGCATCGCACACGGCGGGCCGGGGAGTTATAAGCGAAGGTGTCCGGTCGGCTCTGTGAAGTGGAGTGACCGCCTTTCAGTTGATCCCCATCCTTGCCATGATTCTTTCCAAACCGGTGGTCGCCGCCGTTGATTTCTCCACGACTTCCCGCCAGGTCGTGACTCAAGCCGCTCGCATCGCGAAGATCGAGGGGGTCCCCTTGTTCGTGATCCATGTGGTCTTTCCGGGGCTGCTTCCCCATCGTCCGGGCTGCCGCTCGTCGCCGGAGGTGATCGACAATGCCCGCTTGAAAGCGGAGCAGGATCTCGACGAGTTGCTCGACGGGCTCGATCTGGAGGTTTCAGCTGAACGGCTGGTCGCGGTGGGTCGGCCACCGGATGAGATCGGTCAGTTGATCGAGCGGGAAGGTGCGGGGCTGTTGGTCATTTCGGCCAACAAGCCGGGTCAGAAGCGCTTGGGGTCGATCGCCTCGCGCTGTGTGCGCACGGTTCCCTGTGATGTGCTGCTGATGAGGGAGAAGAAGCACGACCGGTATCAACGAATTCTTGCATGCATCGACCTGTCGCTGGCCTCGGACCCGGTGATGGCGCGCGCGGTGGAAGGTGCGCGGCATGGCGCGGCGTTGGAGGTTGTCCATGTCACCTTTCCCGTTGACCGGGATCCCGGGCTCTGTGGGGAAGCCATGGAAGAGGTCGCGGACGATCGTGCATTCGTCGAGAAGGGCTTGGCTCGCGTGATGGAGCCGTATCAGGAAGCCTTGCAGGGGATCTCCCACAAGGTGAGCATCCTGGAGTCCTCGGTGCCATCGGTGGCCCTGACCTGTCATGCGGAGGATGTGGGAGCGGACCTGGTGGTGCTCGGCACGCGTGGGCACTCGAAGCTGGGCGCGATGTTCTTCGGCACCAACGCCGAGCGCATGCTTTACGATGTGGAGGCTTCGGTGCTGGCTGTCAGGATCTGAGCGCCCGGGTCAGGCCGGTTGACTCAGGCATCTGACGCCTTGGCTTTGGTCTGCAGGTGGAGGGCAGCGCGGTGAGCGACTTCCGGGACGTAGGTCTGCCATTCGGGGTCGCCCTCACGAATCAGGCGCTGGATGTCCCGCGAGGTGTACTTCAACAGGTCGAGATCCCGGTAGGGAGTGCTGTGGATCATGCCATTTTCCATGAAATGGCGGTAGAGGTGGGTGCAGTTCTCCGGCGGCCGGAAGGAGTCGGCGGTGACCACTTCGCCGGTGTGACGGTTTTTCCATGGGTAGACATGGAGTGAGACCTGATTGCGGAATAGGCGTCCAAACGATTCGAGCAGGCCACCGGGCAGGTTCTCGGACCACTTGGATTTGAACAACTCGTTGAGCAGGCCGATGCTCAGGATGATGCCGACGGGTGCGGTGGTGTAGCGGCTGAGGTAGCCGGCGATCCGGTGGAACTCGGCACAACGTGAGACGAGCACGGTCTTGCCGAGTGACTGCAGGGCGTCGGCGCGGTCGATGAAGTCGACGTGATCGATCGATCCATCCCGCAGCAGATTGGTCATCGAGATTTCGCACAGCTCGAGCGTGCGCTGGGCCTCTTTCGGTTCGAGGTTGGCGATGAAGCGCTCGCGGGTCTGGTCGAGCATCTCGAGGTGGAGTTTGGTCACCGGGTCGAAGGATCCGCGGAGGAGCAGGATGGGGCGCTTGTAGAGGGCGTCGGCGGCCTGCTCGACATCGCCGCTGGGCGGGAAAAGGGTGGCGTCGGTGAGTCCGCTCTCCACCAGCTGAAGGGCGCAGAGCCGGTTGTCGAAGAAGTCGTAGCCGTGGCCTTCGAACTTGAGCATGTCGACTTCCACCTGGCCGGGCTTCAGGTTTTCAGTCAGTGAGGTGACGAAGCGCTGGAGGTGCTGGCGGTGGTGGAAGGCGGCGTGGATGAAGTTCACGCCGACCACTCCGAGGGCTTCCATCTGGTCGACGTTCTCATCATCGAGCAGGCGCACGTGGATGAAGATGTCGGATGGCGGGTCGCCGGGACGGAGCTGGAAGCGCAGGCCGAGCCAGCCATGGCACTCGCCCCGGTCCTTGTAGCCGCGTGCCCTCACGGTGTTGCAGAACGAGAAGAAGGTGGTTTCATCCTGTCGGGCTTTCCCCAGGCGTTCGACGAGGATGCCGAATTCGTGGTCGAGCATCTGGCGGAGCCTCTGGCGGGAGACATAGCGCGGACTCTTGCCGTAGATGGCGTCGCTCATCGTCATGTCGTAGGCCGAGATGCTCTTGGCGACGGTGCCGGCGCTGCCGGACACGCGGAAGAACCAGTTGGCCGTTTCCTGTCCGGCTCCGATTTCGGCGAAGGTGCCGTAGACTTTGGCGTTGAGATTCAGCTCCAGCGCCTTCTCGTAGGTGCTTTGTTCAGGTTGGCTCATGGTGCTTCTTCAGTGATGACCCAGCCTCTGGCAAGGATGCGGTCGATGATCAGCTGGTTGTCGGAGGTGGCGTCATCCGGGTAGCGTACGCTCAGGGTGAAACGCAGGTCCTTTTCTCCGGAATTCGGCTTCAGGCGAAGGTCGATCTCGCCGAGGGAGGGCGCGTATCCATAGACGGCTTCGATTTTTTCGGGATCGGACAGGCGGTAGGACGACCACTTGGACTCGTCGGAGAAACTAAAGTTGTAGTAGTCGATCGGGTCGACGGTGACCCGTACGGTGACCGGTTCGGTGGGTTTCTCCTTCCGCAGGGTGGTCAGGTCGACCTCCGACCAGCCGGCCCAGCTTTCCCAGTCGATCTGCCATCTCCCGTCCTCGCGGACGAGCGCGATGGGAAGGGTGCGGAACTGGCTGTCCTCGACGCTGAGCATGGCCCATTCGCCGTCGCGCTCCATGGGCACGTTCCATTTGATCTGGCGGAAGCCTGGAGAGTAGTAGCCGTCGCCGTGGAGCTTCTTCATGCGCTGGAGGGTGCGCGTGGGTCGGCGGGTATGACTGGCGGCTTCCTCCATGGTCGGAGATTCGAGGAACTCCCTGATGACGGGTTCGAGTTGTTTGCGGACGAGATCGGACGAGAGCACGGTGTTGACGATGCTCTCGGGTTCGCGATCGGGCAGATCGATGAGTTCAGGCGGCAGGACGCTGGTGGAGTCACTGTCATCGGTGTCATTCCCCCCCTTGGGCCAGAGGAGTCCGGCGAGGAGGACGACGATGATGGTGGTGGCTCCGGCCATGATGATGCGGACCAGTGTCTGGTCCGGCCCCTGTTTCTTGGCGAAGGTCTCGTCGAAGATCTCAGCGGACTGGCGTTCGCGGCGCCGCTGGTGGGACTCGGCCTTCGGGGCTTCCTGCTTGGGCAGAACGAGTGGGGGAGTGGATTCGCCCTTGGTGGGCAGGCGGAGCATGCGGCGGCACGACGGGCACACGACGCCCCGGCCGGTATGGTCACCGGGCACTCGGAACACGTAGCGGCACTCTGGACACACAAAGGCGTTCCATCGCCGGGGTTGGACGCTGCTCTCAGCCACGGCCAGACGTTGCGCTAGGCGGGCGGGGCGGGGCAAGGCGGCATGCGCCTCATTCCGGGGAAATCTCCAGCCGTTTCGGGCGGGGGAGCTCGACGCCCTCCAGGGCATCGTCGAGGTCGAAGGAGTCGAGCACGTTGGTTCGTCCACTCCGAGCGCGCGCCTCGGGCATGTTTTCCGCATTCACGTGCAGGCTGTGATAGGGGTCGGCCCCGAGCAGGGTGGGTTCCTTCGGCCGGACCGGCGAGGTGTCGATCACGGCGAGGGCCGACAGGTCGATGGCACCCTCGGCGGGGTTGACGGGAGCGGAGCCGGAGTGAACGGAGCAGAAGGCGAGCTTCTCGGTGCCTGCGCGGAAGTATTCCTTGATGGCCGCAGGTTTCGAACGGAGACGGCCGGTGGCGGGATCCTGGACCATCTCGTAGCAGTAGGGGGTCGAGCGTTCCCCGGAGATCCGGCAGACGTCGGTTTCGACGATGGAGTTGGGTCGTGGGATGCTGCGGCCGCCGAATTCGTTGCGGGCGGCATTCATGGTCGAGGACCAGACGGGCATGGCAAGTTCACGGGCGAAGGCTCCTTCGTAGATGGTCTTGCCATCCTGCAGGAAGCCGATCCACACGCCGCAGCTGACACTGCCATTGTAGCCGATGAACCAGTTGTCGGAGAAGTCGTGGGTGGTTCCGGGTTTGCCGGCCCCGTTGAACGGGATTTCCTTGAGCTCATCGAAGGCACCGGCGGCGCTGCCCCGCATCATGCCGCCCTGCAGGATGCTGTGGATCTGGAAGGCGGTGGCGTCGGATACCGCGGCGCGGCTGTTGTTTCCCAGGGTGGGGCGATCGAAGCGGATGCTGCCGTCGGCTCCCTTGATGCTGGAAACGTACCATTGTTTTTCCGGACCCAGTTGGCCGCCATTGCTGAAGGCTGCGTAAGCGCGGACGGCTTCCTTGAGCGATGCCGATTCCCAGCCGACGGCGAGGCGTGGGAGTTGCTCGGCCTCTGCCATGGGAAGTCCGAAGGCGGATGAGGTGGCGACCACCTTGTCGAGGCCGACCTGATTGGCGACGCGGACGGTGGCGGCGACCTTGGAACTCTCGAGCGCGCGGCGCAGGGTGATTTCTCCCTCGTAGCGGGGATTGGTGATTTCCATCCCCCATTCGCCAAGAATGCCTTCGCGTCCTCCGACCATGACGGCGCGGTTGTCCATGGGGTCATCGTCCACCGCGCTGGCGGGGGTGTAGCCTGCCTCGAGCGCCGAGGCGTAGATGAATGGGTGGAAGGCGGTGCCCAAGGGGCGTCGGCCGAGCTCGATCATGTCGAAGGGGACTTCGGCGTAGTTCCGGCCGCCGACATGGGCGATGACCGCACCATTCCGGTGGTCCACCATCAGCACCGCGCCCTGCAGGTACTCCTTCGGGTCGCCCTTGCTGGCAGGGGTCGGGTGGGTATAGCCCTGCCGGCTTTCGGCCTTCCGCAGGGAGAGCTCGAGCTGTTCTTCTGCGGCCTGCTGCACCCGGGAATCGATGGAGGTGCGAATGGTCAGCCCTCCTTCCGACAGGCCCTCTTCACCGAGAAGCACGCGGATTTCGTCGGCGATGCGCTCGTAGACGTGACTGGTGCCACGGCGGAGCGGCTTGGGATTGAGCTCGATGGGTTGCCCGAGCATGCGGCTGGCTTCGGTCGCGGTGATGAAGTCCTCCTTCAGCATCCGGGCGATGACCATGTTCCTCGAGCGGCGGGAGGCGTCGATGTCGTTGAGGGGGGACAGGCCGGTCGGGTTCTTGATCAGTCCGACGATGGTCGCGCACTCGATGTCGGTGAGGTCGGTGGGTTCCTTGCCGAAGTAGCCGAGGGAGGCCGAGCGGATCCCGTAGAAGCCGCTGCCGAAGTAAATGCGGTTGAGGTAGTATTCGAGGATCTTGTCCTTCGGGAAGCGCTTCTCGATCCGCTGCGCCAGGAAGATCTCGACGATCTTGCGTTCGACGCTGCTCTCGCCGTTTTTCTTCCGGTCATCTTCCAGTGGGAAGGCGCCACGGGCGAGCTGCTGGGTGATCGTGGAGGCACCAGAGACTGCTTCGCCGGTCTTGAACCAGTCGATGGCGGCGCGGGCGATGCCGATGGCATCGAAACCACCGTGCTCGTAGAAGCGCTTGTCCTCGCCGGCGCGCAGGGCATTGACGAAGTTCTCGGGGACCTTGTCGATGGTCACGATGCTTCGGTTCTGGACGAAGATCCGGCCGATTTCGCCTCCATCGCGACCGAGGATGATGCTCGGGACTTCGACCTTGTCGATGAGTGCGAGGTCATAGGTGGCGGCGCGTTCCCGGTAGGGCCGGGTGTAGCGTTCAGCGGCGATGTAGCCGATCCCCCCGGTGATCAGGGCGAGCAGGAGGAGCGTCAGCCAGAAGCCTTTGCGCTTGTAGAAGCGCGTTTTCTTCCGCTTGTTGCGCGACGGAGACTTGGACATGAGAAATGGGAGGGCAACAGGGCAGCCGAGCCCCGATGAACGTGTCGATGGATACCGGGAAGATACCCATGAAGCAATAGCGGGCTTGAGCGGGGAAATTGCGCGAGAAATTGCTGCCAACGGGCCGATCCGCTTTGACCGATTCATGGCCAGGGCCCTGTATGAGCCGGAATCCGGGTATTACGCGCGTCCCGGCCGCCTGGTCGGGCGATCGGGCGATTTTTTCACCAGCGTGAGTGTAGGTTCGCTGTTCGGGCGGCTTTTGGCGGCTCATTTGGCGGCTTGGCGGGGCGGGAAATCGGGTCCGTGGAGGATTCTCGAGCTCGGTGCCCACGACGGATCCTTGGCGAGGGATGTGTTGGCGGAGCTTGCCAGCGCGCATCCCGCGGCCTTTGCCGAGGTGGAATATGCGATCATCGAACCGCTCCCGGCGCTTGCGGCGCGGCAGCGGGAAACCCTCTCGGAATTTGCCGAGGTGGTGAACATCGTGAATGCGGCGGAGGATCTGGAGCCCCGGCGGGGTATCCTGATTGCCAATGAGCTGATCGACGCCTTGCCGTGCCGGATTGTCGAGGCGACCGAGGACGGCTGGGTCGAGATGGGGGTCGATCTCGGGAGTGAGGGAAACTTTGAGTGGAAGGTGATCGGAGATGCCGGGGAGATCGCGGCGCTCCTGCCTGCGCGGCCCCCGGGCTACCGTACCGAGGTCCGGCCCGATCTGGAGTCATTCCTTTCGCCGCTGGCAGATCGGATCGGTCAGGGTCGGATGCTGTGGGTCGACTACGGTTTCGAGGCGGATGATTATTATGCCGATGGTCGCAGCGAGGGCACGCTGCAGACCTTTGTGAAACATCGCGCGGACAACGCTCCGCTGGATGCCCCCGGGAGCAAGGACATCACCGCGCACGTGGATTTCACGGCACTTGGGGCGGCCTGTGAATCGCTCGGTGGGCGGGTGGTTCGCTTTGAGAACCAGGCCCGTTTCCTGACCGAGGTGGCGCGTCCGCTTCTTTTGTCGCTGGAAGGCCGGATGGATGAGGAAGTGGCGAAGGTGGTCCGTCAGTTCCAGACGCTCACCCATCCCGGGCAGCTGGGCAGCCGCTTCCATGTGATGGAAGTGGATTTCAGCGGCGAAACTACTTGAGCTTTCGTACTTCGATCCGCTTCCAGTAGTCGCGGTCCTTGCTGTCGCGGAATTCGGAAGTCCAGGGGTTCAGTGCGGAGCCGGAGAGGACGGCATCGCCGCCGACGAGGGTTTCGTTCATGCTGTCCGGCGTGGTGACCGAGCGAACCGTGGTGAAGCTGCGTTTGAAGGCGGCCCGGGTGCGGCTCTGGATGCGCCGGTGCCCGCTGCCGGTCACCAGGTTGGTGAGGAAGAGACCATCGGGATGGAGCAGGCGGCGCAGCTTGTTGATGCCGCGCTCGGGTTTCTTTTCGGGTCGATAGACGTCGTCCTCGCCGGCGAGGTAGCAGTCGTCGATGACGACATCGAAGGTGTCGGTGCAGGTCTCCGCCCACTCGTAGGCGTCGGCGATGTGGATTTCGACCCCGCAATCATCGAGGGCCATGTGTTCTTCGGCGAGGCGGACCATTGCCGCATCGATGTCGACCGCGGTGAAACGACAATCGGGCAGTAGGTGACGGAGGGTGTGCAGGGTGGTCCCGCCGGCGAGCCCCAGCATGAGGATGGAGGAGGGAGGGCCGGAGGGGCGGAGCAGTGCGCCCGCCGCGAGGTTGTCCCACGCCAGGCCGGTGAGGAATCGATCGCGGTGCCACCAGGCATGGACGGCCCCGGCGACGCGGAACTCGCAGCTCGCGGATGAGCGCCAGATCTCCACATCCTGGAAATCCGTGGTGGCGGCATGTAGGCGGCGTAGTGGCATCCGAACGCACCATGCGGAGGCGCGTGGGCTCTGCCAAGGTCAACCGTGGGACGGCCGGTTTCTCGGTGTGGTCGGCGGGGATGTGGATTCCGTCGGGCCTTGCTACACCAGTGAGGGTTTGTCATGCTATTCCTGCCATGCGTTGCCACCCAAGCATCCTTTACACCCTTGCCGCCTGCTGGTTCCTGTCATCCGCGCTGCATGCCGAGATGCATCGCTTCAAGAGTGCCGATGGTTCCAAGGACTTCATCGGTGAGCTGACGGGCTACGACCCGAAGACCAAGGCAGTCAGCGTGAAGATCAAGCGCCGGATCCAGACCTTCAAGATCGACCTGCTCAGCGAGGAGGACCAGAAATACGTGATCGAGAATGGCGAGCGGCTGGCGGTGGCCAATGACATCGACATTTCGCTGGAGAGCTACACGGACAAGTACGTGAAGAAGAAGGAGAAGCGGATCGAGAACCGCATCTATCCGAGTGGCTATGAGGTGAAGATCAGCAATCGCTCACGGCGCACCTTTGAGAACCTGAAGCTGACCTACACCATTTACTACGGCGTCCAAGGCTACCTGAAGCCGGACCGCAAGACCGAGGAAGCCACCGGGGAACTGGTGTGCAAGACGCTGACCTCGCTGGGGAGCACCACGCTGCGAACCGAGCCGGTGAGCATTGTCACGGGCGAGCTGGAGCCCGTCATCGACAACCAGGTGATGCGCAATCCCGACGGGTCAACCTACATCGAGCCGATCGTCAAGGAACCCGGTGGCCGCCGCAAGGACCAGCTGATCGGCTGCACGGTAAACGTGCTGATCGATGGCAAGGTGGTGAAGACGGTGACCGAGGGGAAAATCCAGCTGGACCAAAAAAAGCGCGGCTTCTGAATCGAAGCCACGCCCTGGATCCCGGGGGGATGGGATGATTGGTGCGTCGAGCGCCGCGGACGAGCCGCTTACTTCTTCGACTCGTTGAGCTTCTCGAGCACCTTCTCGGTGATCTCCTCGAACAACTCGGGGTCCTCCTTGAGCGCGACTTTGGCGGCGTCCCGACCTTGGGCAAGCTGGTTGCCGTTGTAGGCGAACCACGAACCGCGCTTCTGGATCAGGTCGAACTCCAGTGCCATGTCGAGCAGTGACCCGGTCGAGGAAATGCCCTCGTTGTACATGATGTCGAACTCGCAGGTGGTGAAGGGTGGGGCGACCTTGTTTTTGACCACCTTGATCTTGGTCCGGTTGCCCTGCACGGTGCCGTCGGTGGCCTTGATCTGACCGATGCGGCGGATGTCGACGCGGACGGACGAGAAGAACTTCAGTGCGCGCCCACCCGGGGTGGTTTCCGGGTTGCCGAACATGACGCCGATCTTCTCACGGATCTGGTTGGTGAAGATGCAGACGGTGCTGGCCTTGGAAATCAGTGAAGTGAGCTTCCGCATCGCGGCACTCATCAGGCGGGCCTGGGCACCCACGGTGGAGTCGCCGATCTCACCGGCGAGTTCCTGCTTGGTGACGAGGGCGGCGACGGAGTCGAGCACGACGACATCGAGCGCATTCGAGCGCACCAGCGCTTCGCAGATCTGCAGGGCTTCCTCCCCTGAGCTCGGCTGGGAAATCAGGAGGTCATCGAGGTTCACGCCGAGCTTGCGGGCGTATTGGGGGTCGAGCGCGTGTTCGACGTCGATGAAGGCCGCGAGTCCGCCGCGTTTCTGAGCCTGGGCGATGGCGGTCAGGGTGAGGGTCGTCTTACCCGAGGATTCCGGGCCGAAGACCTCGATGATCCGGCCGCGTGGGAATCCGCCCACGCCGAGGGCGCGGTCGATGACGAGGTTGCCGGTGGGGATGACGTCGATGTCGAGGGCGTTCTCGTCACCCATCCGCATGATGGCGGTTTCGCCGAACTCCTTCTGGATCTGCGAAATCGCCATATCCAGGTTCTTCTTCCGTGCGTCGGCCAATTTGTCGGATGCGTCACTGCTCTTTGCCATGACCGAGGATGTCGCAGCTCGTCGGACTTTCGTCAACGGAAATGATGTTCGGTTGAACAAAAATGAGCCAATCGAGGAATGGTGACTTCGACTCGAGGCGCGGGTGGGGATGGGGCGTCGAGGGGCCGGATGGCCCCGGAACACCGGGGGAAAGCGCGGTTTTTCGGGGATTCAGTCGGATAGGGCCGAGAGGATGCCGCAGACGGCCGCGCCGATCAGTTCGAGGGCATCGAATCCCGAGCCGTGCGACGACGAGGGGTGGGGGTCGTATTCGGTATCGAGCTTCGACCAGTCGACCTCGCTCATGGCCTGTCTGCGAGCGGCGGACACGCGGGTGGGTGGGAGTTTCAGGGCGTTGAGTTTGGCGATGCGTTCCTGCTCGTTCTGCTGGTGGAGGTGTTTGCCACCTGCGGCCCACCATTCCATGAGTCGGCGGAGTTCGCCGCCCTGAAGCCACACGCCGTGGGTGCCACAGTGGTCGATGATGACACCGCTGCTGCCGCCGAAGTTCCGGTGGCTCATGCGTTCGTGGCACATCGGGCACTGGAGGTAGATCACCTCGTGGTTGTAGCCGTAGTTCTCGGCGATGCCATTGAGTCGCTTCTGGTCGGTCCAGACGAAGTCGTGGGTCTGGTCTTCGATGAGTTTTTCCAGTTCACCGGGATTGAAGAAGATGCCCATGCAGCTCGGGCAGCGTTCGACGCTCATGGGTGGGTCTGTGCCGATTTCGATCACACTGAGTGCCGTCCGGCAATCGGGGCAGGGGAGGGATTGGTCACTGCCGAGATCGCGAAACTGGATTTTCCGCAGGTCGATGTCCTGACGGCTTCCGCAGAACGGGCAAACCATCATGTTTCCTTCGAGTCGTCCGCTACACTGGCTGCACTTCACGTAGGTGAAGATCGCGAGAGCATCCCGATCCGGACAAGGAGAATCCGGGAGGGAAATTGGAGTGGGTCTTTCCCTGCCTTTGTCCCACCCCGTTTTCTACGATGGTGCCATGAAATCGACAAAACCATCTCGCCACTGGATGATCTTCGGCAAGCCACGTACGGGGGAGTCGCGCGAAGCCTTCAAGAAGCGCGTCCGCGAATCACTCATCGAGCGTGGGGTGTTCTCCCGGGAGACGGGCAAGCTGATCCAACCGGGAGCGCGTCGTCGGGGTCCTCAGTAGGGGCGCGGGGCGCTGCCGCGCTTTTCGACCCCGGATAAAGTGGGGTGACGATGGCCCTGCCAAGTGAAGCGGGGCAGCGCCCCGCGGTCCTTGTGTGGCGGATGAGATGGGGGGCTGGATGATGGAAGCGAAGCGGCGCTGCGCTCCGCGGTCCCTTGGATGCTCAGTAGTCGCGCTCCAGCAGGTACTCGGCGATCTGGCGGAGGTGGAGGGCCTTGCGGCCGAAGGGCTTGAGTGCGGCCATCGCCTTGTCGGTGTAGCGATGGGCTTCCTTGCGCGCTTTTTCCAGACCGAGCACGGCGGGGTAGGTGGCTTTGGCCACGGCTTCGTCCTTGCCGGCGGTCTTGCCGAGTTTCTCGGTGGTCTGGGTGACGTCGAGGATGTCGTCGATGACCTGGAAGGCCAGACCGAGGTTGTAGCCGAAGATGGTGAGGGCTTCGAGGCGGGCCGGGGTGGCATTCGCGCTCATCGCGCCGAGACGGATGCTCGAGGTGAGCAGAGCGGCGGTCTTGGCCTCGTGAATGCGGATCAGCTGGGCCTTGGTGAGATCCTTTCCTTCACCTTCCAGATCGAGGACCTGGCCGCCGATGAGCTTGGTCGAGCCGCCGGTGATGGCGAGTTCGGCGACGAAGGCTGCCATCGGGTAGCGCCGGGTGGGAGAACTCTGCGCCAGCACGATGAAGGCTTCGGTGAGCAGCGCGTCACCGGCGAGCACGGCGATGTTGTCGCCGAAGACCTTGTGACAAGTCGGCCTGCCGCGGCGAAGGTCGTCGTCGTCCATGCACGGGAGGTCGTCGTGGACCAGTGAGTAGGTGTGCATGAGTTCGACGGCACATGCGGATGGCATGGCTTCCTCGATGTCGCCCTGGCAGGCTTCCGCCGCGGCAAGGGTGAGGATGGGACGCAGTCGCTTGCCTCCGGCGAAAAGGCTGTAGCGCATCGCCTTGTGGATCGTTCCGGGGCGCGTGCGGGCGGCGGGCAGGTAGGCGTCCAAGGCGGCATCGACCTCCTTGGCGCGTTCCTTCAGGTATTGCTTGAGGTCTTCCATGCCTCAGAGGATTTCGGCGATTTGCACCGCGTTGAGGGCCGCGCCCTTGCGCACCTGATCGCCGACGATCCAGAGGTCGAGGGCGTTGTTGAAGACGGTGTTCTTGCGGATGCGTCCGATCTGGCAGTTGTCGCCGCCGGTGGTGTCGAGAGGGACCGGATAGAGGCGCTCGGCAGGGTCGTCGGTGACGATGATGCCTGGCTTTCCGCTGAAGGCGGCGCGGGCGGACTCGACGTCGACCGGGCGCTCGAACTTGGCGGTCACCGAGATCGAGTGCGAGCGATAGACGGGCACGCGCACGCAGGTGCAGGACACGCGGAGGTCGGGAAGGTCGAGGATCTTGCGTCCTTCATTGAGCATCTTGAGTTCTTCCTTGGTGTAGCCGTTGTCGGTGAAGGCATCGACTTCGGGGATTACATTGAAGGCGATCTGGCGGGGATAGACCTTCGGGGTGAATTCGCGGCCGTTGGCAATCGCCTGGACCTGCTCTTCGAGCTCGATGATGCCTTGGGCTCCGGAGCCGGATACGGCCTGATAGGTGGAGGCAATGATGGCCTTGAGGCCGAAGGCTTCATGCAAGGGTGCCAAGCCCATCAAGGTGATGATGGTCGAGCAATTCGGGTTCGCGATGATGTTGCGCGGGGCGTTTTTCGCGGCCTCGGGGTTGATCTCGGGGACCACGAGCGGGACATCCTCGTCCATGCGGAAGGCGGAGGAGTTGTCGATGACGATGCAGCCTGCCTTGGCGGCCGATGGGCCGAATTCCTTGGAGATGCCGCCACCGGCGGAAAAGAGGGCGATGTCGATGCCCTCGAAGGAATCGTGGGTGAGCTCCTTGACGGTGATCTCCTCGCCTCGGAATGGAAATTTCCTGCCTGCCGAGCGGGCGGATGCCAGCAGGGTGAGGGACTTGATGGGAAAGTCGCGTTGCTCGAGGCAATGGCGCATTTCCCCGCCGACAGCTCCGGTCGCTCCGACGATGGCTACATGTTTGGCTTCACTCATGGCTCCTGAAAAGGGGCGTAGTGTAGTGCCTCGCGGATGGCTTGCAACCGAATCGTGAGGGGACCGGGAAGAAGGAGCGTCAGTCGGGAGGGAAGTCCTCGTTCTGGACTTCTGCGGGCTTTCTTCACTGACAGGGAACCGGGGCGGCAGCTAGGGTCGGCGACGTCATGGGAAAAAAGAAGAAGTCCGGCAAGATGGACAAGAAGGTCTATGAGGAGGAACTGGAGCGGTTGCAGATCGAGTTGTGCAAGCTGCAGGACTGGGTGGTGGAGAGCGGCGCGAAGGTGCTGGTGATCTTCGAAGGGCGGGACACGGCGGGGAAGGGGGGCGTGATCAAGCGGATCACGGAGAAGGTGAGTCCGCGGGTTTTCCGCGTGGTGGCATTGCCGGCGCCGAACGAGGAGGAGAGAACCCAATTCTATTTCCAACGCTATGCGGCTCACCTGCCGTCGGCGGGGCAGGTCGTGATCTTCGACCGGAGTTGGTACAACCGAGCCGGGGTGGAGAAGGTCATGGGTTTCTGCACGGATGAAGAGTATGATGAATTCCTTCGCATCTGTCCGGGATGGGAGTCCGCTCTCATCCGCTCGGGGATCCTGCTCATCAAGTATTTCCTCGTCGTTAGTCCCGAGCAGCAGTTGAAGCGATTCGAGGCCCGGATCGAGGATCCGCTCAAGCAGTGGAAGTTGAGCCCGATGGATGTGAAGGCACGTGACCACTGGTATGACTACTCAAAGGCCTACGACCGGATGTTCGATGAGACCGATACGGAGGAATCGCCGTGGAATCTGGTGCGATCCGATGACAAGAAGCGGGCGCGATTGAACTGCATCACCCACCTGCTCAAGCAGGTTCCCTACAAAGATACGGGGCGCGATGAGGTGAAGCTTCCTCCGCTGCAGGACGCCGATGGCTTCGACGTCGATGCGATGTTTGAAAAGAGGAAGTTTGTCGACGAGGGGTTCTGAGGGCCCGGCGAGGTGTGGGGCCTTTGGCCTGTCCCCGGGTCCGGCTGGTCAGGCGATCACTTGATCCCGGCGTGGAGGCGGAGAATTCTCCAGACTTCCTGCACGGTCTCGTCCCGGTTGACCATTCCGCGGTGGTCGGCGCCCTTGACGACCACTTCGGACACCGCCTCATCGAGGTGGGAGCTGGTGTAGGGGACGAAACCATCGGTGCCTTCCTCGATGGGGGTATCCGGGTCTTTCTGGGCGACAATGGAGTGGATTTGGACGCCGGGTCGGACAGGGCAACTCAGGAAGGCTCCGAGCAGTGGATTGTCCGGGCGTAGGCTGGTCACGCTGTTCCTGGGGCGCTGGCTGGCCTGCTGGGCAACGTCGGTCAGGGCATCAACCACCTCGATCTGGCCGAAGACGGCGTCAACCACGTTGAAGGGCAGCCGGATCAGGCTGGCGCCGAATTGGCCGATGCGATTGGAGGCGAAGGCGCTGCCACGGAGTGGCGCGGCAAGCAGGATGGCCCGGTCGATATCCGGGTTGGCTTTGAAGTAACCGTAGGTCTTAATGTCGTTCTCCTGCTCCTTGGAGAGGTCGAGTTGGTTGAGGTCCTTGGTGAAATAGGCGTCGTAAACGCGGTCGCCACTGGAGCGGATCTGGGCATTCGAGATGATGCCGCCCATGCTGTGGCCGAGGATGACCATGTCCCGCATCTTCGGGTTGCTGCGATTCGGGTCGTTCCGCCGCTGATAGTCGGTCAGCGCGGAGCGAAGCTCGGCGGCACTTTGTGAGATGGGCACGCCGGTTGGATAGTTGAACAAGACGATCTGGTAGTGCTCACGGACTGCAGGGTCGGCCAGCAGCAGATTGATGAAGGGATACCAGGCCTCGGCACTCGAAAGCAGACCGTGGACGAGAATGAGTGGAATGCGGTCGGGGTCGTAGGGGCGAAGCGAGAACATCCCCTTGGTGTCCTGGTATTCGTTTGGATTGAGCAGGGCCTCGAGGCGGTTCATCCGCCGGACATCGGCATAGTAGCTGAAGGAGACCGCTGCGGAAAAGTTGGCCGCCAGTGGGACGCCGGACGAGGTGGTGGAGCGGTCCATCAGGTCCTGGATCACGAGTCGCGCCGTCTTTCCCTGAAAGTCGATCCGCGCATTCAGCGGAAACCCCCGACCGGCTGCGGGGATGAGCGGATCGGCCTCCTTCCGCTCCGGAGTGGCGGCCCGGTGTCCGACCATGGCGGCGCCGACCCCTTCCTGGGTGATGGATTTCCACTTGATGCCGTCGGTCTTCAGCCAGCTGGCGGGGACCACGAGGTCGTAGTCCCTCGGGTCCACCTTGCCCGTGCCT
Organism: Haloferula rosea; assembly: GCF_016595525.1. Classification (GTDB taxonomy): domain Bacteria; phylum Verrucomicrobiota; class Verrucomicrobiia; order Verrucomicrobiales; family Akkermansiaceae; genus Haloferula; species Haloferula rosea. The sequence goes on along the minus strand of NZ_JAENII010000012.1, from coordinate 123,220 downwards.
TCATCGAGCTTGAGCTCCCATGGGTGGAATGAGCCGGAGACGCGGCGGGATCTTCCTGAGGCTTTCGGCTGGTCGCGGATCAGGCGGGCGACACGCGCGGACACGTAGGCGTACATCGTGCGCTCCGTGGTTTCGATGCCTTGGCGGCTGGCGGCGAGGGCCCCGTCGCGGGTGAGCCAGGCGGCGTCGAGGTAGCGCCCGAGGGCATCCAGCGGTTGTTGCCGGGTGAGGATGTCGGCGGAATCCGAGCTCATTTCAGCGAGTGCGAGACGGCGTTCCGGGCTGGGTTCGGTCTTGAACCGGCGTGCCATCTCGGAAATCGCGGCATGGGAGTCCTTCTTGTAGAGCTGGAGGAGGTCCTCCTGGCGGAGAGTGCGCCGGGTTTCCTGCTCGAGGGCGGTGGAACTGGTCAGGGCGCGGGCTGTTTTGGTCTCGCTGACCGGGCGATCGAGGATCTTGACGTTGGGGCCACTGCAGGCGGCGAGGGTCAAGATGGCTATCGCACCTGAAATGGTGAGCTTTCGTGAGATCATTACCCGGCGATGCATAGTGCGAGATCATGGAAACCCAACCCAAAAAAGGTCATCCACCGCGGGAAGGTGGCTTGGGGGGCGGGACCCGAGGATGCCGGATCGTTGCCGATGCGGGCGGAGGCACGCGAACCGGGTCGGCGTGGAGCGGGTGAATGGGAGCCGGTTCCGGGTGCGTGAAGGCGACCCCGGGGGACGGTTTCCATGACTCGATTTGTCTTTGCGCTGAGGATCGGGTCGAAATGGTGAAGGGGATCTGGTGGTGAGGTGTTAGATCAGGACGCAAGATGGAGTAAGAATGGGATGCGTGAGGGTGCTGTCGGCTGCACGGCATGATGATGCATGCATATTTTTGGGTTGTGTAGTCGTCTCCCAATGGGCTTTGTTGTTCAGCGCTCAAACCCATGGATGCTGATCAAAACCGACTTGAATTCAAATTTCTGCTGCCCGCGGGGATTCTCGATTCGGTGCGTTCGCAAGTGGCGGATCAGCTTGAGGCGGACCGTGATACGGTGGACGGCTACCAAGTGCGTTCCGATTATTTCGACTCGGAGGACCGTGACAGCTACTGGCAGAAAGTACTATCGAAACCGAACCGGCGCCGCATTCGGACGCGGACCTACGTCGACCCTAGTGGCAAGCTGACGCCGGTCCACTTCATCGAGATCAAGCACAAGTTGTCCGGTCAGGCAGTGAAGCGGCGCATGGAGGTGGACGAGCCGGCTCTTCAGGGATTCCTGCGCGGTGAGATCCCGACCTTTGCTGAAGCAGGCGATGACCGGTTCCGTGATGAATTGGTTGCGCTGATGAAGGATCCGGAGCAGAAGCCGGTGGTTCGGATCCAGTATCATCGCTGGGCCTACGACAGTGGGCCGGAGGGGACGATTCGGATCACGTTCGATCACCCGGTCCGCTGCATGTTTCCCGACTACGCGTCCGGGGAAGAAAGTGAACCCGACCTCGAACTGTTGGAACCCGGTGAGGCGATCATGGAAGTGAAGACGATCGGTTCGGTTCCCTACTGGTTCCGCGAGTTGATCGGCAAGCACTCGCTGTCACCACGGGGCTTCAGCAAGTTTGCGACCGCTCTCGACCGTTACGAGATGCAGCGCTCCGACACTCATGAATCTGGACACCCTATTCACCGATCTCGCTTCGCCGAATGCTGAGGGGATTCCCGGCCCTGCCGAGGTCGCTCTTGCGATGCTCATCAGCATTGGTCTGAATCTTCTCATCGGCAGCCTCTACCGGAAGACTTACCAGGGGACGCGTTATTCGCAGGATTTTGTCCAGACGCTGATCGTCATCGGCGTGGTGACCACCATCCTGATCATGGTGGTCAGCGGGAACGGGGCGATTGCCTTCGGCATGTTCGCGGCGTTTTCGGTGATTCGTTTCCGCCGCACGCTCGGTCAGTCACGAGATCTTGCCTTTGTCTTCTTCGCCATGGCAATCGGCATGGTGGTGGGTGCCCGGCTTTATCTGATGGCGTGCATCATCACGGTGATCGTGGGTCTGGCGATCTATCTGCTTACCAAGACGAATGCCTTCGCCGCGCGTCGTGCATCCCACATGATGACCTTGCGGCTGACGAATGACCATGACTTCGAAGAACTGCTGAACCCGATCTTCGAGAGCTTCACGGTGCGCACCCAGCTCCTGCGCATTTCCTCGGTTCAGGCGGGCATGATGACGGAACTGCGATACGGATTGCAGCTGAAGGACAACATGCGGACGGTGGATCTGCTGGAAGCCGTGCAGGCGGCAACTGGGAACAACCGGGTGGTGATCGCTCCAACCGAGAAGGAATTCGATTCATGAAACCAGAGAGGATGAACTTGTCACCGGCCTTGGTCGCAGCGGCATGGATTGCATGGCCTCTGGTCCATGCAGGAGATGGAAGCATGGGCTCCAAGGAGGTGGTGGAGCCGTTGGAAGAGCCTGAATCCCGGAGCATCTGTGAGTGGATCGAGGATTCGCCGGGATTGCTCTACGAGTCCGATGAGAACCCCTACGTCCAGAGTTGGGAGATCGGAGGGCGTTTCCAGTACCAGGTCGCCTATCTGGACGGCAGGGACGTCAATGGTCGCTCCTTCCATGACACCTACGACGAGTTCCGCCGCGTGCGGTTGGATACCGAGGTGGAGTTCCTGAGATTCCTCAAGGCCGAGTTGAGCGTGAACCTCGTTGACGACCGACGGTTCAGGGACAGCTACCCGTTCGATCTGTCGTGGGGGTATGACACGATCGACCAATTGACCCTCGAGGTCGATTTCGACAAGGCATTCGATCTCAAGTTCCTGGACAAGCTGGAGTTCACCTATGGCAAGATGAGGGTCGCGGTGGGTGAAGAGTCCCACCAGTCGTCGAGGGAGATCCTGACCATTGAGCGCTCGGCGATCATTGATCGGATCGGCGGTGAGGAAGGTCGCCCGACGGGTGGTATGCTGTCGGCCGGTCGGGGTGACTGGGAGCTTTCACTCGGGGTGTTCAGTGGTGATGTCAGTGGCGAGTACCTCAGTGGTTGGAACAACGGGCAGTTCTACTACGCCAGCCTTGAATGGGAACCCAGCAAACGATGGCGCTTCGTGTTCGACCAGGTCATGAACGATCCGGACGGCATCGATCTGGCGCTGGGCTACGCCTGGGCAAGCTCACTGGCCGGTGTCTATACGGGAGACCGGTGGGGGATTCTGGTGAACGGGATCTACGGGGACAATGGAGGCATTCAGGAAGGGCACGTCCGCCAACGTCGGCAGGGTGATTTCTGGGGTTGTGTGGTGATGCCTTGGTATTGGCTGCTCGAGGACAAACTTCAGTTTGTCGCCAGCTACGAGTATCAGGCGTCCGAGGAACTCGAGGGGATCCGCCTCGACAGCCGTTATGTCAGAGCGCGCCATCAGGACGTGCTGGTGGATGTCGGAAGAGGTCGCGGGGACCTGAGCCACAAGATTTACGCCGGCTTGAACTACTACATTTGTGGTCACCGCTCGAAGATCATGGCCGGAGTCTCGCACACCGAACTCCGCGCCCGCCGGGGGGATGTACGCGTCATGAGCTATCTCATGGCCTATCGGGGCTACTTCTGAAGCCGGCCAAGGGGCGTTGGCGTTGATCAGGACAGGGCCGGGCCCGTTCTGAAGGTCCTTGAAAGGGCTGTTAGTCCTTCTGCAGGCTGGTGGTCGGGATGTCGGGCATTTTCTTCCGGCCCATGGCCCGCTTGACCGAGCTCCATGCGCAGTTCTTCGGGTCGATCGGGGTCCACAGGTTGGTGGCTTTTCCTCGCGTCCCATCCGGGTAGGTGATCTCCCGCCGGATTTCCAGAGTGCCGTCCTTCATCCGCCATACCCCGGTCTCGAAGGTCCCATCGCTGAAGGTTCCCCAAGAGCGGATTTCCTTCTCTGCGGGATCCCAGTAGACGGTCTGGCGCATCTTCCTGAGTGGCTCCTTGCCGAGCTGGATTTCGAAGTTTCTCTCGAGGAAGCGCCCTTCATCCAGCCAGCGGCTCTTCACCCGGACGGTGGTTCCTTCCGACTCGTGGACCCAGGTGCCTTCCATCCATTTCAGGGACTCGAGTTCCTTGATGGGCGCGGCGTGAATGCCGCCGAGAAGAGCGAGGGATAGGAACCAGAGTCGGATCATGGTCCGACCATGGGCGGGATTGGTGTCTGGGTGAATTGAAATTCGGCGGGAATCGGTGTCGTGGATCTTTTCGGCCTGCTGCTCCTCCAGAGCAGGGGTTTGTCCAAGGTAGAGGCCTCATCGGCATGGGGACTCCGTTCTCAGGGCAGGTTCTTCTTCGACTGACATGGGAACCCTTCCTCGGCATTCCCAAAAAAGTGGGAAGGTCGTTTCTTTGATCAGAGTATTGAATACCGACCTACGAAAGAATCGCCACCTCAGAACCCTTGGAACAAATCGCGACCCAGCTACCCTCCATCGTCATACTCCCCGCCAGCCTGATGCCTTCCGCGGAGCGGGTAGAGAACCTTCCGAGTCTGGAAGGGGCGTCCGTCCCTGAGTTCAGAAACCTCCGATGGATCAAACCATGAAGATACCATGTTTCCCAACTACGTCCGGTCTGCGGTCGCTTCTGGCCGCGGGTGTGATGGGCTCCGCGTGTGCCGCGACACCCTTGTCACCACTGATGCCCCGCACCGGTGACTTCACTTCGATGTGGTGGGCTGAAGGGTTTCCTGGGACGACCGAAGGGGCTCCCTGGCTGCGGTGCATTCAGACCGGTCACTATGCCATGGTGCTGGATACCGAGGCGATGCGGATCAACCAACTCGGCCCGGTGCCGAAGGGTTCGGATTACGCGACCTTCGGGAAAACTCCGGGGACGTCCTGGGGAGCTCCATCGCCTGCGGATCTGAGTCTGGTTCTCTCGACGAATGGAAAGCGCTACCGTTGCCGGGAAGGCGGGAAGTGGAGTCGTCATGGCGGCCCCCGATTGATCGAGTCCGGGCGCATCTTCCAACGAGGCGATGTGACCGACCTGGTCTTCGCTGCGGATGACGGGGAAAGGTTGAATGTTGAGGCCCGATTCGAAACCGCGGCATGGCCGGATCGGTTGGGGCTGATTTTCGCCGCACGTCCCGGCTTTCAATCCATCCGTGCAGGCGAGTCTTCGTTCGGGAAGGTGGGGGGTGGTTTCGGTCTGGATGGAAGCAACCATTTTGAGGTTGCTCACGACCCTGGCCTCGACCCCGAGAAGTTCACGCTTGAGTTGTGGGCCTTTGTTCCGACCCACCACAACCTGTCGAAACACTCCACTGCCTGGCTGGTGTGCAAGAACCGCAATGAGGCGGCCGACGGGAGTTTCGGCATCACCCTTCAGCGGGGGGTGCCCCATGCGCGACTCAATATCGGTGGTGGCCGCGAGGGACAGTTCACGGTGAAAGCGGATTCCCCGCATTCTTTGAAACTGGATGCATGGAACCATCTTGCGATGAGTTACGACGGCGATTCCTTGCGGCTGTATGTCAATGGCCGGGCCGTAGGGTCCGAGAAGATCGGTCTGAAAAGGACGCCGGGTCGAGACCCGCTCGTCTTTGGCCGGAGAGGGGACAACCACGGAGACGGCTATCATTTCCGCGGCGTGGTGGATGAGATCCGACTCCATGACCGGGCTCTGAGTGCTCAGGAGGTGCGTCAGGCATTCACGCGCCCTGAATCACCCCGGCCCTCCGCACGGGGGTGGAGCTTCCGGACGGACGGCTTGGCTTGCGAGTCCGCTCCACGTGAAGTGTGGCGGGATGTCTCGATGGAGATGAAGCTGTCGACGGCGGATGGGGCCTTGAGTCTGATGGACCGGTGGGCTCAAGCGAAGGATCAGACCTGGTCTTCCGACGAGTGGCGTCAGGTCGCCCTCGCCCTGGATCCAGTATCGTTCGAGGAGGAGCCCGCGACGAATCCGGTGAAGGTGAGCGCGAGTTCGTCCGGTAACCGTCGCGCGGTGAAGTACGAGCCGACTCTGGGATGGCACCGGATCAATCTCGACGGCATCGAACCTGAGGTGCCTGATGGCGTGAAGCCCCCGAGCAATGACGCAATCGAACGGGTGAAACTCGTTTTGTCGAATCCGACCGATCGTGAGGAAGTGGCCCGCCTGATGTTCGAGAAGACTGCAGGGGGAATCAAACAGCGTATCGGGTCACCCATCACCGGGATCTCCGCGATGCTGCGGGATGTGGAGGGAAACCCGACCGGCATCCCCGTGCAGCTGAGCAAGAATTGGCACAATGACCCGGCGGGAGGGGTTTATTCGGGGATGTGGTTTCATGGCATCAGCCAGATCCACATGCCACCTTCCAGTCGGGTGGAGCTTGAGCTCGTCATCTCCTATGGTCATTGGGGAGGACTTCCCGCCGCGTCCCATGCCCAGCTGAGTCTGGTCGGATGGGGCAGCAATCAGCTCTGGCACCAGAGCGCTCTCGGGGCATGGGGCGAGAGCATTTGCTACGAGCCGGACCAGGTGCAGGCGAACTGCACCATCACCGATGTGCGCCCGGCATTGGTCAAGGCAGGCAAGGATGCCAAGCCGTGGAAGTGGAGTGGCAACATGGGAGGTGGAGACTTCTTCCGCTTGTTTGATCCCTCCGGGAAAAGGGTGGCCCACTCGGCGATGCGAACCACCGCCACCCGACAGGGACCCTGCCTTACCGAAGTCACGTACTCCGGACGACTTGGAAAAGGTGTCATCCACTCAAGCACCGTTAGCCTGGCCCGGACCGATGACATCGTGCGGGGTACGTATCGACTCCGTCTCGACGTGCAGGAAGCAACCGATTTCTCCCGCTTCGTCGTCTTCCAGGTGGGAGCGGATACCTACAACTCGACCAAGGAAAGAAAGATGGCGCTGGGCAACGAGACTGGCTTGATCAAGGAGTGGGATACCCAGTGGGGTGGGAACAAGTACCGCACCCAACCCATCGCCTGCAGCGGTGCCACCCCATGGATTTCCCTGCACCAGAGAGTGGTCGACCCACAGGACAAGCATGCCTCCGGAGCGAACCGCGGGATTGTGATCCGCTCTTGGAACGCGCGGATCGGAGGGAAGGAATGCCCAGTCTGGATCGCCGAGAGGGGCCTCACCCGAGGCAGGAGCGATTCCTCCACCATCGACCTGCTTCCTCCGCCCGGAGTCACTCGTCTGGAACCGGGCGACTTCATCGAAGCCACGATCGAGCACCTCATGATTCCGCAGTTTGCCAGCGACTACTACGGACCTAATACCTCCCTGCGGGCGGCACTTGCCGAAAACGAGGATAGCTGGAGGATGGTTTCCCGCGAGGCGATCGAGAATCACCGCGAAGCCACGTTGAAGATCGGGCGGTTGATTCAGGCGTATCCGGATCTTCGCATCGAGACCGAGAATGATGAGGCCGAATTCATCCTTTCCGGCGGACTCGGCCATGTTCCGGTAACCCTCACCCAGCTCTCGTCATCCACCGCCGGAACCTTGCTCGTCGATGGGCAGCCTCTCGATCAGAGTGTTCATGGTCGTGACTTCTGGCAAACCGACTACGATGCGAAAACCCGCCGCTGGACTCGGACCTACAACATCCCAGCGACGCGGAAATCAAGCCAACTCATCCAATTCAAGTCTGAATGAAGTCACTCCTCGCACTCCTCCTGACAAGTGTCCTGGCCTTCGCCGACAGCCGGCCGAACATCCTCTTCATCTTCGCCGACGATTGGGGGTGGGGGGACCTGAGTTGCCATGGCCACCCCTACGTCAAGACACCGAATCTCGATCGTCTCGCCGAAGAAGGCACGGACTTCCATCGCTTCACCGTGGCCAGTGGGGTCTGCTCGCCGAGTCGCACGGCAGTCATGACCGGGCATTTCCCCGCGCGCTATGCCATCGACGGTCACTTCGCCTGGGTTCCCAGCAACAAGAGGCGTGGGATGCCGGACTGGTTGAGCCCGGAGGCTCCCTTGTTGCCTCGCCTTCTCCAACAGAATGGCTACGCCACCGCTCACTTCGGGAAGTGGCACCTCGCCAATGACATGATCCCCGATTCGCCGTTGCCGAGTGAATACGGCTACGACGAGTACGGAGCATTCAACTGTGCCGGCGAGCAGATGCCGGTTCACGATGACGCAAAGCGTGCGATCGAGTTCATGGAGATGAGCCAGCGCGAGAAGAAGCCGTTCTTCATCAATTTGTGGATTCACGAGCCGCATACCCCGTTCCACGTGCTTCCGAAGTACCGCTGGAGGTTCCCAGAGCTGGATGAGGCGGACAATATCTACGCGGCCGTGCTCTCCCACGCGGACGATCGCATCGGTGAGGTGCTCGATGCGCTTGATCGCTTGAAGCTGAGTGACGACACCCTCGTCATCTTCAGCTCCGACAACGGACCGGCACGTGCGAAGAAACCAGTCGATCCTGCACTCACCTACGACACCGCGACGGGTGCCGGCTTCGGCATCGGTGCCGCCAAGGGGGTCACCGGCGGACGAAAGGGCTACAAGGCTGCGCTCTTCGAAGGTGGCATCGGCGTGCCATTCATCGCCCGCTGGCCCGGGAAGATTGCCGCCGACAAGATCGACGCCACCTCCATGATCTCCGCCGTCGATCTCCTGCCAACCTTCTGTGAGTTGGCAGAGGTGAAGCTCCCCGACACCTACACACCCGACGGTGTCAGTCAGGTTTCCACGCTCAAGGGCGAAGCCAAACCCAAGCGGGAGAAGGCCTTGTTCTGGCGCATGGCTTCCTCCGGGAAACCGACAACGCCCGACTCGTTCCACTGGGTTTCCCATGCCGTTGTGGACCAGCAATGGAAGCTCCTGAGCAGTCGCGATGGAGATTACTTCGAGCTCTACGATCTCGTCGCCGATCCCTTGGAAAAGATCAACCTTGCGGATCAGAAGACCGAAGTCGTGGCTGAGTTGAACGAGAAGCTCGAGCAGTGGAAGGCGACCCTTCCGGAAGGCCCGGACCCCAGTTGTTTCTCTTCCTTACGGAACCGGTAGCCCGACCCGATCACGGGTGCGTTGGGAGACCACCTGAATTGAAGAATTCCGTGGCGTGGATGCCGGCGATGTGATTTGGAGCATTAAGGCTGCGTCACGGATCGGTACCAGTTCCGCACGAGCTGGGTCAGTTCCTCCCGCTTTTCGGGGTGCTGTGCCGCGAGGTTTTTGCTCTCGCCGGGGTCTTCGGTGAGGTCGTGCAGTTCCGGACGGCCACCATCGAAGTCGCAGAGTAGTTTCCATCGGCCGTCACGCACGGCGAGGTCCGGGAGGTTCTTGAACCCGTAGTGGTTCTTGCGGTCAGGAGGGCGGCTGAAGAAGAGCGGGGCCGTTCTCGATTCATCGCTCTTGCCAAGCAGGGTGGCGGAGATGTCTTCGCCGTCGCGGGAAACGCCAGGGGGCGCCGAGGCGATCCGGGCAAGGGACGGGACGAGATCGATGGCGGAGAATACGGACTTGGTGTTGCGGGTTCCCACGGTGGAGGGCGCGATCAGACCGGGTCCCCAGACCACCAGAGGCGAGCGGATGCCGCCCTCGTAGAGATGGGTTTTGTAGCCCTTGAGCGGCGTGGCCATGCCGGCACCTTTCTCGGGTCCGTTGTCGGAGCAAACGAGAATCATTGTGTTGGATCGCAGTGAACGGTCGTTGCGGATCCGGTCGAACAAGCGACCCAGTTGTTGGTCCATGGATTCGAGTACACTCAGGTAGAGGTGGCGCTTGCTTCCGTCTCCCCACTCATCCACCGGCGGCCAGAAGGGTGAATGGACATCGTCCGGCCAGAGGTTGATGGAGAAGGGCTTCTTGTTGGCGACACTCTGATCGATGAATGCCAACGCGGCATCCACGAACCCGGTGGTGATTTCCGAACGCTGCATCCACGTCACCGGTTGGCCCAGTCGTTCCGCGTCCTGCCAGATTTTTCCGACGGTGCCATCGGGCTTTCTGGTCAGTGGCAGGAGCTTGGCACCCATGCCTTCAAAATTCGTGAGTGACTCGTCGAAACCGTAAGCGGTGATTTCCGGTGCGTCGGTGACGTCGCGCTGTCCGCCCATGTGCCACTTTCCGAAGTGGCCGGTGGCGTAGCCGGCTTGCTTGAGGTCGCGGGCCAGCATCGGTGCCTTCGGGTCGAGCCACTGGCACTGACCGCGCTCCTCATTCTGCTTGCGGTGGCCGAGGTAGGAGGTGATTCCCCAGCGCTGGGGGTAGGTGCCGGTGGATACCGCGACCCGGGACGGCGAACAGATCGGCGAATTGACGTAGAATTGCTCGAATACGATTCCTTCCGAAGCGAGTCGATCAATCTCCGGGGTCGAGGCATCCTTGTTGCCGAAGCAGGAAAAGTCGCTCCATCCCATGTCATCAATGAAGACCAGGATGATGTTGGGTTTCGAGGGTTCTCGAAGTTCAGCGGAGTGGGCCGTGGCAGCGCTGATGAGACCCAGGCAAAGGGTCCAGATGAAGAGTCGGTGCCATGCTTCGTGGGTCATCGTGATCCGGAGGTTGATAGCGGGGGAGGACGGCTTCGTCACCTTCGCTTTTTCGGACCGATGATCAGGATGAGTGGGTCGATCGATGGGTCAATGTCCGGATCGCAGGCAGCTTACCCGGAGTAGCTGCCCAGGACCTTCATGTAGTTCGCGCGCTCATAGGCGGAGGGATCACCGACGTGGTCGCTGCGCATCGCCCCGCACATTTCTTCCACGCTGGAGTAGTCGTTCTCGGCCATCCAGTGACGCAGGCGTTCGAGGACGGTGGGGATGCAGTCGAATCCATGGGCCAGCACGGCGCTGGTCATCATGCCGACCTTGGCGCCGCAGAGCATGCTCTTGATCAGGTCGTCCCCGGTGTGGACGCCGCCGGTCACGGCGATGTCGGCGGGGATGCGGCCGGAAAGCAGGGCGGTCCAGCGGAGTGGCAGGCGCAGTTCGTCCGAGTGGCTGAGCTTGAGGTTGGGGACGACCTCGAGGGTTTCGAGATCGATATCGGGCTGATAGAAGCGGTTGAAGAGCACCAGCCCCTTGGCGCCCGCACTGACGACCTGGCGGGCGAAATGGGCGGGAGCGGTGAGGAAGGGCGAGATCTTCACGGCGACGGGGAGCGAGGTGCTCGAGCAAACGGCACGGACGACGTCGATGTAGCCGGCTTCGATCTCGGAAGCGGGCACATCGGGATCCGACGGGACGTTGTAGAGGTTCAGCTCGAGAGCTGCGACACCGGTGGCTTCGATGCGCGCGGCGTAGTCGACCCAGCCACCCAGCGAGCTCCCGTTGAGCGATGCGATGATCGGAATGCCGATCTCCGAGGCCGCGCGGGAAAGATGTGCGAGGTGGTCGTCCGCCCCGACCGGGACGACGTTGTAGTCGGGGATGAAGCTGCTGGCCTCGCCGAATGAATCGGCTCCCTCCGAGAGGATGCGGTCGAGCATCATGCCTTCTTCCTCGATCTGCTCCTCGAAGAGCGAGTGCATGACGATGGCGGAGACGCCTGCCTTCTCGAGCCGATGAAGGTTCGAGAGCTTCTTGGTCAGCGGGGAGGCCGAGTGGACGAGGGGGTTCTTGAGTTCCAGTCCGAGGTAGTTGGTGCCGAGATTCATGGGTCGGTGGGATTAAAGTTCGGCGAGTTGCTTGAAGTGGGCGTAGCGTTGGTTGACCACTTCCTGCGCCTGCTTGAGATATGCCTGCGCGGTCTCCGGCGAGCTCTTCATGAGCATGCGGTAGCGGTTCTCCTTGTCGTGATAGTCCTTGAGCGGGACTTTCGGCGGACGGCAGTCGAGTTGCAGCGGATTGAGCCCCTCGGAAGTACGACGTGGGTCGTAGCGATAGAGCAGCCAGTGGCCGGATTTGACGGCCAGATCCTGCTGGGTCAGCCCCTTGGTGATGTCGATGCCGTGGGCGATGCAGTGGCTGTAGGCGAGGATGATGGACGGTCCGTTGTAGGACTCCGCTTCCTGGAAGGCCTTGACGGTCTGCATGTCGCTCGAGCCCATGGCGACCTGGGCGACGTAAACGTGGCCGTAGTCCATGGCGAGGAGCCCCATGTTCTTCTTCACCGTTTTCTTGCCGTCGGCGGTGAACTTGGCGACTGCTCCGAGCGGGGTGGCCTTGGAACTCTGTCCGCCGGTGTTGGAATACACCTCGGTGTCCATGACCAGGATGTTGACGTTGGCGCCCGAGGCCATGACGTGGTCGAGCCCGCCGTAGCCGATGTCGTAGGCCCAGCCGTCACCGCCGCAGATCCAGACCGACTTGCGGGCGAGGAAATCGACCACGGTGAGCATCTCGGAGCGGCGTGGGTGGCTGGAACCCGCGAGTTTGGTGCGGACCTGGGCGATCCGTGCTCGTTGTTCCTCGATGGCGGTGGAGGTTTCCTGGCTGGCTTCGAGCAGTTCGCTGACCAATGAGTCGCCGAGATCGGCGGCGAATTCCCGGATCAGGTTGCGTGCGTAGGTGGTCTTCTGCTCGATGGTCAGGCGCATGCCGAGACCGAACTCGGCATTGTCCTCGAACAATGAGTTCGACCACGCGGGGCCGCGGCCGTTCTTGTCGGTGCACCATGGGGTGGTCGGCAGGTTGCCGCCGTAGATGGAGGAGCAACCGGTGGCATTCGCGATGTAGGTGCGGTCGCCACACAGCTGGGACATCAGCTTGAGGTAGGGCGTTTCGCCGCAGCCGGTGCAGGCGCCGGAGAACTCGATGTACGGCGTCAGTAGTTGGATGTCCTTCGGGGCCTTGAGCTTGAGCTCGGCCGCCTCGGCATCGGCCGGCGAGAAATCGGGGAGTTTGGTGAAGAAGTCCCAGTTGTCGCGTTCTTTCTCCCGGATCGGCAGTTGCTCGGCCATGTTGATGGCCTTGCGTCCGACGTTGCTGCGGTCCTTGGCGGGGCAGGCTTCCACGCACAGGGTGCAGCCGGTGCAGTCCTCCACGGCGACCTGCAGCGAGAATCGTTTGCCGGGCATCTCGCGCCACTTGGCATCCGCGCTCTTGAAGGTTTCAGGTGCGCCCTCGAGCTGGTCGGGTTCGTAGACCTTGCCGCGGATGACTCCGTGGGGGCAGACGACCACGCATTTGCCGCACTGGATGCACAGGTCTTCCTCCCAGACGGGCACTTCCTGAGCGATGTTGCGTTTCTCGTAGCGGGTGGTGCCGCACGGGAACACCCCGTCGGGCGGGAAGGCCGAGACCGGAAGGAGCTCGCCTTCGTTGGCGAGCAGGCGTGCGGTGACGTCCTTGACGAAATCCGGGGCGTCCCCGGGGACGAGCGGAAGCAGGGTGTCCTTGCGGGTGACCACATCCGGGAAGCGGACTTCATGGAGGGCGGCGAGCGAGGCGTCTACGGCATCGTAGTTCATTTGCACGACGGCTTCACCGCGTTTGCCGTAGGTTTTCTTGATGGCTTCCTTGATCATCCTGATCGCTTCTTCCGCAGGCAGCACGCCGGCGAGTTGGAAGAAGCAGGTCTGCATGATGGTGTTGATCCGACCACCCATGCGGGTCTCGCGGGCGATCTTGTAGGCATCGATCACGAACAGGCGCAGGCCCTTGGTGACGAGTTGTTCCTGCACGCGACCGGGGAGTTGCTCCCAGATGCTGTCGGGGCTGTAGTTGCTGTTGAGAAGCACGGTGGCGCCATCGGCGGCGATGCCGAGGCAGTCGTACTTGTCGAGGAAGCTGAACTGGTGGACGGCGACGAACTCGGCCTGGTCGACCAGGTAGGGCGACTGGATGGGAGACTTGCCGAAACGCAGGTGGGACACCGTCTGCGACCCGGATTTGCGCGAATCGTAGACGAAGTAGCCCTGCGCATGGAGATCGGTCCCGAGGGCGATGATCTTGATGCTGTTCTTGTTCGCGCCGACCGTGCCGTCCGCACCGAGACCCCAGAAGACGGCGCGTGTGGTGTCCGGGCTTTCGATGCGGAACTCACGGTCGTAGGTGAGGCTGGTGTGGGTGATGTCGTCGTTGATGCCGACGGTGAAGTGGTTCTTCGGTTCGTCCTTCGAGAGCTCGTCGAAGACGGCCTTCACCATGGCGGGCGTGAACTCCTTCGAGGAAAGCCCGTAGCGTCCGCCGATGATGAGGGGCTGGGGGCCGCCGCGTTCGCTCAGGCTGGTCACGACGTCCTGATAGAGAGGTTCACCGACGGATCCCGGTTCCTTGGTCCGGTCCAGCACGGCGATGGATTTTACGGTGTCGGGCAGGGCATCGAGGAAGTGCCCGACGGAAAACGGGCGGAACAGGCGGACGGTCAGCACGCCGACCTTCTCTCCTTTTTCCTGTAGGAACTTCGCCGTTTCGGTGGACGTTTCGGCCCCTGATCCCATCACGATGATCACGCGCTCGGCATCGGGCGCACCCTCGTAGTCGAAGAGGTGATACTGGCGTCCGACCCGCTCGGCGAAGCGATCCATTTCCCCCTGCACGATGTCCGGCACGGCATCGTGGTAGCGGTTGCAGGCTTCGCGTGCCTGGAAGAAGGTATCCGGGTTCTGCGCGGTGCCACGGACGCTGGGAGCATCGGGCGTCATTGCCCGGGCGCGGTGCGCTTCCACCGCGTCGTCGTCGATCATCCAGGCGATGTCCTCGTCATCGAGCTGCTCGTATTTCTGGATCTCGTGGGAGGTGCGGAAGCCATCGAAGGCGTGGAGGAAGGGCACGCGGGCCTTGAGGGTGGCGGCGTGCGAGATCATGGCGAGGTCCTGGCATTCCTGCACCTTGCTTGAGAAGAGCTGGGCCCAGCCGGTCTGGCGGCAGGCCATGACATCACTGTGATCGCCGAAGATCGAGAGGGCGTGGGTGGCCACCGAGCGCGCCGCGATGTGCCAGACGCAGGGGGTGAGCTCGCCTGCGATCTTGTACATGTTCGGGATCATCAGGAGCAGGCCCTGGCTGGCGGTGAAGGTGGTCGACATCGCTCCGGTCTGGAGGGCGCCGTGCACGGCACCGGCGACTCCGCCTTCGCTCTGCATCTGGGTGACCTGCGGGACTTCTCCCCAGATGTTTTTCAGCCCGAAGGCCGAATACTGGTCACAGCTTTCCGCCATCGGCGTGGATGGGGTGATGGGATAGATGGCGATGACTTCGGAGGCGCGGTAGGCCACGTGGGCAGCGGCTTCGTTTCCGTCGGCGGCGACTAGTTTTCGACTCATGGTAGGAAAAGGTTTGGGAAATCGCAGGCGGGACCTGATCCCGAGCTTCTTTGACCGTATCCGGGATCATCATCGCGAACTCCGCACAAATCGCCGAAGCCTGCGCGGGAATCCTCCCGAAGCGGGGGGGTGAAGGCTGTAATACAAATGGCTGGCCGAGTTGGGTTGGTTCGCTAGGGTTTCGCCGATGAAGAAACCTTTCACATCTTCCAGTCGTCGCGACTTCCTCAAGGGCTCAGCCGCGTTCGGGGCGTTCACGATTCTTCCAGCCTCTCTGGTCATGGGGACGCGAAGCCGGGCAGCCACGGTATCGGCGAATGAGAAGGTGAATCTCGCCGCCATCGGCATTGGCAACCGGGGAGGTGCGGTGCTGAAGAACATGGTGAACTCGGGGCATTGTGAGGTGGTCGCGCTGTGTGATGTGGACCTTGAGGGCAAGCACACGCAGGCGAACCAGAAGGCGCATCCGAAGGCGAAGCGCTTCACGGATTTCCGCAAGATGTTCGACGAGATGGCGGACGATATCGATGCGGTGCTCATCGGCACACCGGACCATGCGCACTTCTGCATGACGATGCTGGCGATGTCGCTCGGCAAGCATGTCTATGTGGAGAAACCGCTGGCCCACACCTTCGGTCAGTGCGAGCGCCTCATTGCGCTGGCGGACAAGAGTGGTGTGGTGACCCAGATGGGTAACCAAGGGCATTCGGGAGGGAATTACTTCCAGTTCGACGCCTGGACGAAGGCGGGGATCGTCAAGGATGTCACGAAGATCGATGCTTACATGAACAGTCCCCGCCGCTGGCACGGCTGGGGAGCTTCGGTGAAGGAGTATCCAAGCGAGCCTTTGCCAAAGGGCATGAACTGGCCGGTGTGGACTGGTCCGGCCCCGGAGCACCCTTTCAGCAAGAAGCTGCACCCGTGTGAGTGGCGCAGCTGGTTCGACTACGGCTGTGGAGCCTTTGGCGACTGGGGTCCGCACATTCTGGACACGGCCCACCGTTTCCTGAAGCTGGGTCTGCCGACGGCGATCGAGGCGGTCAAGCGGGATGGGGCGAATCCGCTGGTGTATCCCCAAGCTTCGACGATCCGCTTCAAGTTCCCTGAGCGCGAGCGGATGCCCGCCTGTGATGTGACTTGGTATGACGGTGTCGGCAATTTCCCGGAAGTGGATCCTGAGCTCGGCGAGGTGTCGTTCAAGAGTCCGGGCAAGATCATCTACGGCAAGGACCTGACTTTCCAGGGCGGCAGTCACGCGGCGATGCTGCAGGTGCTGCCACGGGAGAAGTTCATGGAGATGCGAGGATCCCTGCCGCGAGTGACCGGGAAGCCTTCGAGTCACTACGAGAACTTCCTGCTCGCCTGCAAGGGTGAGGAAGAGGCGCGCTCACCCTTCCGTGTGTCGGGGCCTCTGACCCAGGTCTTCAATCTCGGCATCATTGCCCAGCGTCTGGGTGGTGACCTGAAGTTTGATCCCAAGACCAAGAGCCTTGTGGGCAATGCCGATGCCCAGGCTCTGCTCGATCCCGCTCCGCGGAAGGGCTGGGAGGAGTTCTACAAGCTCTGAGGAGTCCGCCATCGTCGAAGGTCCGCGCCCGTGGATGGGGCGGGCCGACGGTGGGGGTGTGTCGGCTTACTCGGCATGCCATCGGAAGTCCGGTGCCCCTGGCGGGGCATGGCCGGGGCCGAGGATGAAGAGGGCGGTGGCCCAGGCGTCGGCGGTGGCGCAGTCCGGGGCGAAGACGGTGACGGAACTGGGCGGGCGGACGACCGGCTTGTGGGTTCGTGGGTCGATGAGGTGGCTTTCGAGGCCGGCGGATGTCTTGAGGCTCTGGTGGTAGTTGCCACTCGTGGCCATGGCCTGATTGCGGAGGATGATGGGGGTCGGCGGGCCGCCTTCGGTGGGGCTCTCGATCTGGCACGGCCAATCGCCGTCGCCTGCGAGGACTTCGCCGCCGAGCTCGAAAACGAAGTCATTCATGCCGCGTGCACGGAGGAGTTCGCCGATGCGGTCGACGGTGAAGCCCTTGCCGATGGCGGAGAGGTCGAGGCCTTTTCCGGCCGGGCCGAAGCCTGCCTGATGGACGGACTCGAGCAGACGGATGTCGAAGGCCGGGCCGGTCTCGGCCTGGAGGGTCTCGGCGAGGGTGATGACCCGCTGGAGGTCGGGGCTCGGGGGCGCACCCTCGTTGTATCGGCTGAGGTCGGAGTCGGGTCGCCATTGGCTGAGAATCTGTTCCCAGCGTTCGAGTTCGGCGGCGACTTCGTGACGAAGGGAGTCCGGCGCGGTCCCCCTCCAGGCGAGGGTCCATGAGCAGCCCATGGCGCGACCGGTGAGGACGCTCTTGTCGGACGGTGAACCTTTCAAGGCGATCACTCCGAGGACGACCAGCATGAGTGCGAGGATGCCGAGGGCTTTCATGGGAGGATGAGGAGGAAACCCCAGGCGGCGGTGACAAGGAGGAGGGCGATGGTATCTCGCCGGCTCCAGCGGCTCGGGGAGTGGGTGAGGAATTTCAGCAACGCCCCGGTCGGGCAGCCGTAGTGGCAGTAGGCCTGGGGGAGGAAGGCGGCGCCGATCAGGCCGACGGCAAAGATGGCGACGGGGAGCAGGGCGTGGAAACCCACGCTCCAGATCTCGAAAGGTTCGGCGTGGCTGGCGGAGAAGCCGCTTCCTAACAGGGCGAGCAGCCACAGCAGGATAAGGGCGAGCCATGGCACGGTCTTCATGATGTGGTGCACGCGTTTCGGCAGGGAGAACCGGCGCTTGCCGAGCTTCCCCAACAGGGTTTGTGCGGCTCCGTGGGGGCAGAGATGGGAGCAGTAGATGTTCTTTCCGAACAGGGGCGGGACGAGCAGGGCAACGCCGGTCAGGGTGAGCATGGCCAGCGAGGCGCCGGACACGCTGCCGCGCTTCGCCCAGGTGAGCCACTGGTCCTGAGCGACCATCCAGCCAAGCCAGAGACCGCCGAGGCACATGCTGACGATGGCGAAGGACAGCCTGAGTTTGCGGTTCGAGCGGAGCTTGGTGAGGCCGATGATGAGGCCGACGAGCAACCAGAGGATGCCGACGGCGCCCCGCCAGTCGGTGGATGGGGTGTCGCTGCGCTGGTGGTAGCGGCGGAGCATTTCGGAGACCGTTTGGTCGATGGAGCGGGCGGTGTAGCTGGCACCGCTGACGACGAGCGGCGGGGCGTCGGCGGGCTGGGGATGGCTGCGTCCGGGATAGGGGCTGTTGAACTCGATCTCATCGGAGACATCGAGGGTGTAGGGTTCGTTGTCGCGGCTGCCGAGCAGGCGGACTCCGGTGATGGTGCCGTCCCTGAGCCCGACGATCAGATCGCTGGGACCTTGGAAACCGCGGGCTGCGACGCCCATCGCGCTCGAGCGGAGGAGGACGGGCTTCGGGATCTCGCCCTCGACCTCGAAGACTCCCGGCGCGATGGGGCGGAACCCGGAAGCGGCGGGAAAGATCAGGCGGACCTGCTCGAGGGTGAGGGGGGCGGGAAACCAATCGGCGGCATCGGTGGCGCCGAAGCGTGCGGCGATGCCGCGTGCCATGGCTTCGCTGGTGAGGGTGGCACCGCTGACGATGGTGGTCTCATCGAAGCGATCGAGGCTGGAGGCGTGGCGGCCATTCCACTGGGTGAAGAAGTCGGGAGAGCGGCGGATTTTCTCGAGGTGGCCGGCGGTGTCTTCACTGGAGATCAGGGCGGTGCCGAGGACTTTCCGATGTCGGTCGAGGATGAGCAGCAGATTGCTGGCACCGGCATAGCCACTGACGGCGCGGGCTTCGGGAAAGGTCTGGGTGGCCCAGCCAATGACGGATTCATCGGCAGCGAGGACGGGGGTCAGTGGGTCCCGGTCGGTCGCTTCGCCAAACCGGGAGGCATTCGGCAGCCAGGCTCGGGTGGTTTCGATCCAAGCGGCCTCGAGCTTGCCGGTGGAGCGGTTGGTGCGGGACTGGTGGGCGTGATGGAGACAGAGGCAGGCTGCGGCGAGGATGCCGAGCCGCCAGAGCGGGATCGCGAGGCGCGCGAGGCGTCGCTTATTCGGCCGCTGAGGGTTGGAGGGAGTCTCGGAGCTCATCAAGCGATTCGAAGCGATGCTTCCCGGGGAGAAGCCAAAGCTGCTTCACTTCGTCGAGGTGTTTCTGGTAGATGTCGCGCGGTGTGCAGTCGTGCACGGTGGCGAGCGCGGCGGCGCGTCCGACGACGACGCCCATCATGCCGATGGTATTCATGACGCGGGTGGTGCCGAGTGCGCGGCGGTCGACACTGATGTTTCGGCCGACCATGAACAGGTTCGGGATGTTCCGTGAGTAGAAGCAGCGGTAGGGGATCGGGTAGCCGACGTTGCGGTCCACGCCCTTGCCATGGATGGCGCGGGAGATGAACGGGCGGTCGGGGGTGGCCTTCAAGTACTGCTCCTGGGGGACATGGAGGTCGATGGACCAGGTGACCCGGACGCAGGCATCCGGAAATTCGTCTTTGGCGACGATTTCGTCTCCGGTGAGGATCACGTCACCGAGGAGCTGCTGGGTTTCCCGGGTGCCGCCGATGTAGGCGAGCCAGGTCATCTTGGCCTGCTGGTGGCCATGCGGGTCGCGCTTGGCATGGGCGCCGTGGTTCTTGATGGCATTCCACGCGCTGTAGGAAACGGCGAGGTTCCAGTCGCGGGTTTGCTCGAGTTCGAGGATGGGGTGGCGATCGTAGCCGCTTTCCCAGAACCACTCGGCGTGGTTCCGGCGCGGGTAGGGGAAGTCGGATTCCTTGAAGGGGACCATCCAGTCTTCTTCGGGGAAGGCAACGGTCTGGCCGGTGTTCTCCCACATCCACATGTTGCTCATCCCCATGCGTCCTCCTTCCGCCATGGTCTTGTCCGCACCTGCCCAGTCGCCGATGAAGCCATGGCCGGTGCAATCGACGAAGAGCTTGCCGGAAATGCGGCTGACGCGTCCTCCTTCGATGTCGAGCACCTTGATGGACTTGATCTGGTCGCCTTCCTTTTCCACGCCATAGGCATGGTGGCCGAGGAGCAGGGTGATGTTCTTTTCCGCGCGGACGATTTCCGTCTTCTTGTCGTCTTCGAATTGTTCGGCGGGCGCGGGTGAGGCTTTGGCGGAGTCGGTGAATTCCTTCACGATGTCGGCGAGCGGATACTGGTTCGGGGGGAAGTTCCCTTTGGCCCAGACCCGGACTTCCGATGATCCGTTGCCCCCGAGGACCTTGCGGTTCTGGATGAGGGCCACTCTGGCTCCCATGCGGGCTGCGGAGATGGCGGAGCCGAGGCCGCCGTAGCCGCCGCCGACCACGACCAGGTCGAAGTCTCCCAGCTCGTCGGCCATGGTGGGAACGCCGTCGATGGACCACTTCGTGCGCTCGGCGAGGCTGCCGACACCGGGTGGGGTGAAGTCGGGGTCGTTGCTCAGCAGGATGGCGTCGACCCGACCATTGAAGCCGCTTTGATCGTGGAGCTTCAAGGTGCGTGATCCGGCCTTCAGCGGGGTGGTTCCCACGGATTCCCATGTCCACTGCGGGGCGCCCTTGCCCAGGGTTTCCCCGAGGGGCTGACCGTCGACCGACAGCGTGAAGCGTCCGGCGCCTCCCGCGCGATCCAGTCTTTCGGACCAGTCGATCGTGCGCACCCAGATGCGGTAATCGCCGTCTTCGGGGACCTGCACGGTCGTGCTCGCATCCGCCACGGGTGAGCCCATGCCATGAGCGATCAGGTAGGGTGAGCCCATCGACTCGATGAATTGGGTGTCGACCTTCCAGCCTCCCTTGTTGGCGAACTGTTCGGCTTCGATCAGCAGGCTGGCGGCCTGGGTTGCGCCGATGAGCAGAGGAGTCACGAGGATGCGGGGAAAAGTCATGGGATCAGGGCGTCGAGGAACATGATTTACACCCGATCCCGGGCGACCTTGTCAAAAACTTCCATGCCTGAGATCGGGTGATACGCTGCGGCTCGGGACGGCGTATGCATGTCTCTGAAACGCTAGATACGAACCCCATCCCTTTACCCACTTCATGCTCATGAATCCCGGAAATCGTCGACAATTCCTGAAAACCTCCGCCGTCATGGCCGGGGCCACCTTCGCGCCGAACATCCTGCTCGGTCAGGACAAGGCGCTGAAGAAACTCAACGTGGCTGCGGTCGGCTGTGGCGGAAAGGGCGGCAGTGACATTTCCCAGATCGCCCCGAGCAATCAGATCGTGGCGCTGTGCGATGTGGATCACAAGCGGGCTGCCGGTGCGTTCGGGAAGTTCCCGGAAGCCAAAACGTTCTTCGACTACCGGGAGATGTTCTCGGAGATGGCGGATGAGATCGATGTGGTCACCGTCTCGACGCCGGATCACATGCACTTCCCGATCGCGGTGGCGGCGATCCAGGCCGGCAAGCCGGTCTTCGTGCAGAAACCGCTGGCCAATACCCTGTGGGAAACCCGCGCTCTGGCGGATCTCGCGAAGAAGCACGATGTGCTCACGGTGATGGGCAACCAGGGCGCCACGAATGCGGGCACCCGGGTGCTGCGCGAGTGGATCGAAGCCGGCGTGATCGGTGAGGTGACCGAGGTCCACTACTGGACGAACCGTCCGATCTGGCCGCAGGGTCCGGGTCTGGAATTTCCCAAGCAGCCCGTTCCTGAGACGCTCAACTGGGAGGTCTGGCAAGGCAGCGTGGCGACCGACCGTCCCTACAGCCCGAAGATCCACCCCTTCGCGTGGCGTGGTTTCTGGGACTATGGCTGCGGGGCGCTGGGCGACATCGGCTGTCACAGTTTCAACTCGGCCTTCTGGGCGCTCGACCTGCACGGCGACTTCGAGGTGGAAGCCACGCAGGTTTCCGAGTTCGACGAGGACATCGCGCCGAAGCGCACGACGATCGTATTCGATTTCCCGGAGAAAAAGGGTCGCGCCCCGGTGAAGATCATCTGGCAGGACGGTGTGGCCGATCCGAACAAGGACGAGAAGTTCATCCGTCCGCCGGGGATCCCGGACGATCTCGAACTCGGACGCGAGTTCGGTCAGGTCTTCGTCGGCACCAAGGGCGTGATCTACTGCCCGGATGCCTACTGTGGCGCCACGCCCAAGCTCTATCCGGAGTCGCTGCGTGAAGAGGCGCGCAAGGTGCCGAAGGTGTATGCCCGTGTGAGTGGTGGACCGACCCAGGAACTCTGCCGTGCGATCCGCGGCGACGGAGAGAAGCCGCTCTCCAACTTCACGGACCACGCCGGTCCGTTGACGGAAATGGTTCTGGTGGGGAATCTCGCCGTGCGTCTGGGCAAGAAGATCAACTGGGACTCGGCGAAGCTGGAAGCGCGCGGGTTGCCTGAAGCGCAGAAATTCATCAAGCGCACCTACCGTCAGGGTTGGGAGCCCGACCTTGGCTGAGCACTGAACCCATTCAACAACCGACTCATGAACCAACTACATCAACTGCTCCCCGCGCTTTGTTTGTCCACCGTCCTCACCGTCTCGGCGGAAGAGGGATTCACGGATCTGATGGACGGCAAGTCCTTCGAGGGATGGAAGAAGGCCACCGAGAATACCGACACCTGGAAGATCGAGGACGGAGCCTTCGTGGCGCGCGGCAAACGCTGTCACCTGTTCTATGTGGGGGATGACAAGCCCTTCAAAAATTTCCATCTCAAGGTGGAGGTGATGACCGAGCCGAATTCCAATGGTGGCATCTATTTTCACACCGCCTATCAGGACAAGGGATGGCCGCAGAAGGGCTTCGAGTCCCAGGTGAATGTGACCCAGAAGGATTGGATCAAGACCGGAAGCCTCTACGGACTCGTCAACGTCAGCCGCTCCTTCAGCGAAGACAACAAGTGGTGGACTCAGGAGATCATCGTGGAAGACAAGGTGGTGACCGTGAAGGTCGATGGCGAGATCGTGCTTCAATACACCGAACCTGCAGGTGCGGAACCCGGTGAGCCCTATACGCGGAAACTCGATCAGGGGACCTTCGGCCTTCAGGCGCACGATCCTGATAGTGTGGTGCGCTACCGGAACATCCGGGTGAAGCGTCTCTGACGGGATGGAGCCGGGACCGCCTCCAGTCGATTCCCCGGTGACTCCCGGGGAGGCTCGGCTGGCAGGGTGGTTCATCCTTCCACGAGGCGGATCATTCTTCGGCTTGCCAAAGGGGAGGGGCGTGCGAGGAATGCGCACATGTCCGCACTCGATTCGCTCCCCCATGGCCCGGAGTTCCGGTTCGTTGATGAATTGACCGACCTCGATCCGGGCAAGTCAGCCCGGGGAACCTACGCCATTCGCGGTGACGAGGGATTTCTTGCGGGTCATTTCCCGGGTCGCCCGCTGATGCCCGGGGTGATTCTGGTTGAAGCCATTGCCCAGCTTGGTGGCGTGGCGGCGCAGTCCGATCCGGAGGTGCCTGCGGTGGACGGTCTCCTCCTGACCGGCATTCGTGGTGCGAAGATCCTCGGTGCTGCGGTGCCGGGCGAGGTGCTGGAGATCTCAGCCACGGTGGAAGGCCGATTGGGTCCGATGATCCAGGTCGCGGGTGAAGTCACGGTGGGTGACCGGAAGCTGGCGACGGCGAAGGTGATGCTCAGTGGTCAGTAATGGCGTCCGGGGTGTCAGGTCCAGGTGGGTTGAAGTCGCGGGCATTCCCGTGGACGCTGGCCGGGGTCTGGGTGGTGTGGATCATCGCGATGACGCTGTGGGGCGCTTGGGCGCTCTATCAGACGCGGTGGCCGATGGCGCTGACGATGGCCTTCGGTTCCTTCGTTGCCGGTTCCACGCCTGCCGGGGGCGGAGCGGTGGCCTATCCGGTGTTCACCAAGGCGCTGGCCATCCCTTCCGAGGATGCGGCGCTCTTCGGGCTGATGATCCAAGCGGTGGGCATGAACATGGCGGCCTTGTTCATTCTGACCCGTGGCATTCGGATCGACATGCGGGTGTTCCGGGCTGCGATTCTCGGGTCGATGCCCGGCGTGGTCATCGGTCTGCAGTGGCTGAGTCTGCCGGCGAACGTGCCGAAGCTGGTCTTTTCCTCGATGCTGCTGGTGTTTGCGATCACGCTCTATCGCTCGCACTGGAAACGTCGGCATGAGCCGGAGCGTGGGATCTCCGGGTGGACGAAGTCGGATGGGCTGAGATTTGCGGGAGCCGGTTTGGTCGGTGGCTTGGCGGCCTCCCAGCTGGGTTCGGGAGCTGACATGCTGTGTTTCATGGTGATGACGCTGGGCTTCGGGCTCGATGAACGCGTCGCGGTGCCGACTTCGGTGGTGATCATGGGGGCGACCTCGGCGGTGGGATTCGGCTTCCGCATGATCCAGCCGGAGCCGGTCGGCGTGGTGTGGGAATACTGGGCGGTGGCGGCGCCGGTGGTGGCGGTGGGCGCGCCGGTCGGGGCGTGGGTGGCCTCGAAGGTGAAGAGCGATGCCATCCTGATCGGGGTCTTCCTGCTGATCGTGGCGGAGGTGGCAACCACGGCAATCCTCGTACCCATTGACCTGCCGCGCGGGGTGATGCTGGTGGTGGTCTTCGCGATGGCGACCTGGTGGTTCCGGCGTCTCAGGCGGCTGCGCGAGACGCGCTGGACATCGGCCCACCCGGAGGAGGCGATTCAGGAATCCGTGAACTGATCGCGCAGGTCGGCACGTGACTTCGACCACAGCGAGGAATCATCGGCGATGAACCAGTGACGAGGCAGTTGCCAGCCCGCCAGGGATTTTCCGAGCATGGCGCGAAGGGTGTCGATGTCGGTGCGGGCGGGGAGGAGCACGGCGATCTCATCGACGCGTTCCGGATCACTGCTGGGGACTCCGAAAATCCGCGCCCGATCGGCCAGCCCGGTTTTCTGGATGGCCAGCTCGATGCGGCCGGGTCCGAGCTTGCGACCGGCGACGTTGATTTGCTCGCCGCCCCGGGCGTCGAGGATGAGTTGGCCGGATTGCAGGTGGCCGCCATCGGCGGTGTGGAAGCGGCCGTCGATGATCGGGTCGGTCTCATGGGCCGGGAGGTATCCCTGGGCCACGGAACTGCTGCCGATCACGAAATGACCGGCCTGATCAAGCTGGGCATCGACGCCGGGCAGCGGCACGCCGAGTGAGTCGGCGAGTTCGCGGGGCTCATCGGTCGGGTCCCAGGAAATGCCGCCACATTCCGAAGCGCCGTAGAAGTTGTGCAGCTTGAGTCCGTCGTTTTCCCAGACGCTCAGCTCGAGCTGCGATGTGAGCGGGGCGCCGGCGGTGAGGGCGAGGTGGATGGGGGCGTCCTTGAGGATCCCGGCGCGATGCCAGGCCCGCCACATGGATGGCACGGCGGGAAGGTTGACGCGGGTGTGGGGCTTCATGGCCGCCACGATGGAGGCGGGGAAGGGGACGTCGACGCACTGGATCGGGATGCCGTGGAGCAGCAAGGGCAGGATGACGTTCGAGTAGCCGTAGGAGTGGGCCAGCGAGATGGCGGCGAGATTCGGGATGTCCGGGGTGAGTCCCATGGCGGGGACCAATCGGTCCGCATCGGCGGCGATCTGGGCGGCGGTGAAAAGGGCGAAGCGGGGGTGCTGGTTGTTGCTTGGGACGCGCTTGAGGTGGGCGATCTGGGGGCCGGGGTGCGCGGGGAGCTGCGGGATGTGGTCGCGCTGTTCGATCGGCAGCACGGGCTGGCCGTCCCTCCATCCGTGGAGCGAAGCCACGGCGATCTCGAAGGCGGATCCCTGGGCGATGACCGGGCCGGTGGCTTCAGGGCGGGCATCGAGTGCTGCGGCGATGTCGGCGAAAGTCCTCGCCTCGCCCATTTCGTGGATCGCCGGGCGGTCACGGTGGGTGGCGAGAGTTTCGATCCAACGGTTAAGCAGCATTTGACAGATCAGGGTGCGGGGGCTTGCCTAGCGGCGAAGGCGGTCACCCGACCAGCCCGAATTGCGAATTATGGCATACCGAGCCGATCACCCCCCCACACCGGAGCCGCGTCCAGTCGTCATCAGCGGGTCGGGCATCGTGACGTCGATGGGCTGTGGCATGGTGGAGAATGCCGCGGGTTTCCGGGCAGGGCGCACGGCTTTTCGCGAGGTGGATCTTTTCGATGTGTCGAAGCAGCGGGTGGGGTCCGCCGGTCAGGCCGAACTGCCGGATCGGCCGACGCTCGCTGGGCTCGGCAGGAAGGCATGGGAACGGATGGATCGTGGCACGCGCTTTGCGCTGGTGGCTGCGGAGGAGGCTTTGGAGGCGGCCGGGGTGCGCGGTTCGATGCCGGTGATCATCGGCACGTCGGCCGGGGCGATGCCGATCGGTGAGGACTACTACCGGGTGGCGAAAAGCGGGGATCGGGCAGGTCAGTTCAGGCGGATCGAGTGTTACCAGCCGCAGCGCCAGATGAGTCAGCTGATGAAGTCGGTCGGCGTTTATGGCCCGCTGCGGATCATTTCGAATGCCTGTGCGTCGGGAGCCAATGCCATCGGGCATGCCTTCCAGATGGTGCGGGAAGGCAAGGCGGACCGGGTGTTGGCCGGAGGATACGATGGTCTGGCCCAGCTGGTTTTCGCCGGGTTCGACTCCCTTCAGGCGCTCTCGCCGAGCGGAGTTCCACGGCCTTTCGATGCCGCCCGGGACGGTCTCGCCATCGGCGAGGGTGCCGGGTTCGTCGTGGTCGAAAGCCTGGAGTCCGCCCAGGCGCGGGGTGCCAAGGTGATGGCGGAAGTTCTGGGCTACGGAGCGGCGACCGACATCCACCACCTGACCCAGCCGAATCCGGAAGGAGACGCGGCCTTGATCACGATGACGGCGGCCACCCGGATGGCGGGGCTGGAGCCGGGACAGATCGATTACATCAATTCGCATGGCACCGGCACCCCTCTGAACGACGTGGCGGAAGCTGCCGCCATCCGCCGCTGGGCGCAGGGGGACAGCCGTTCGATCCGAGTCAGCTCCACCAAGTCCGCGATCGGCCATTTGCTTGGCGGAGCGGGGGCGGTCGAAGCGGTGATTTGCCTGATGGCTCTCGACGGCCAATGGCTGCCGGCGAGCCTGAACGTGCGCGAGATCGACCCCTCGGTGAGCTTCGATCTGGTGCAGGAACCACGGGAGGCGAAGGTGGAGGTCACCTTGACGAACTCCTTCGGCTTCGGCGGTGCGAATGCCACACTCATCATGGGGAAGGAGGGGCGCTCGTGAGCAGGATCGTCGTGCTGGGAACCGGAGCCGTGACGCCGGCCGGGTGGGGGATCTCCGCGATGATGGAAACCATCGACGCGCAGCGTGCGGTGGAGCAAACGGTGCTGGAGCGCCCGACCGATCAGGGGGCCTCCATCACGACTCCGGTCGCCAAGGTGCCGAAGCTGACCGACCGATCGCTGCTGCCGAAGTCACCGCGACTGCGCCGGGCCAGCGCGCTTGGTAAGTACGCGGCGGCGGCGGTGTTCGAAGCCATGGGTGCGGAACGCCATCAGGCGGCCAGGGATGGTGATCTGCGCGTTGCCGTGATCTGCACGCTGATGAATGGCTGCGTGAATTATTCCAACCGCTTCTTCGGCGAGGTGCTGACGGATCCATCGGTCGCCAGTCCCATCCTCTTCCCTGAAACCGTGTACAATGCTCCTTCGAGCCACCTGTCGGCGGTGATGGGTTCGAGCGCTCCGAATGATACCATCGTCGGGGATGGCGCCGAATGGTTCGCGGGGCTTGAGTTGGCCACGGAATGGCTGGATCGAGGCGATTGTGATCTCTGCGTGGTGGTCGCCACCGAAGAAATGGACTGGCTCAGCGCGGAGGCGATGGGCTACTACAGTTCTAGTCTTTTGCCTTCCGAAGGCGCTGCTGCCGTGGTGCTGGGTCGTGAAGGCGATGGACCGCGGTTGATGTCGATCCCTGATCCGGTCAGCTATGCGGAGGTCGAAAGTCCTGTCGATGCCATGGCCCGGCTGTGGCGGAATCTTGGAGCTGACGACAACGGCAGGACCCTTTGGGCCGATGGTCGCAATGGGGTGGCCCGGACCGATCAAGCCGAGGATCTGCCTTGGCACGGTCCGCGAATTTCAACCCGGGAATTCCTGGGTGAAGCGATGGGTGCCTCGGCGGCCATCCAGACCGTCGCGGCTCTCGAATGGCTCAGGACCGGGCGGGCGGAGCGCGCGGTGGTCACGGCTGTGGGCGGGAATGAAGCCGTCGGTGGCGCGGTCTTCGATGCTCCCTGATCGCGCTGCGATCTTGCCGAGGCGGCCGTGAAGTGGTGTGTAGGTGGCTTGGGTCCGTCCGTGAATCCGGCGAACCCGGCCGAACTCCCTTCGCTCCAAACCGTCATGAAGTTGCTCCCAAGACTGCTGGTTTCCATCCTGTTGATCCGAACCCTTGCCGCCAGCGAGGACGCGCTGGCGATGATTCCGCTGCCTCTCGACACAAGGCAGGCGGAGATCCTGGTGGTGGAGGTCCCCTTCGTGATCGGGATGGCGATGCCTGAGTCCGCCTTTCAGGCCATCGGGATCCCCTACATTCCTCCCGCGGTATCCTTCCACAAGCAGGAGGACATCAACATGGCGAGTGTGGCGGGAATCAAGGTGTTGTCGGATCTCAAGGAGGATGACAGCTATCGGATCGCATTGGACTACGGGGCCGTGGACGAGAAGCACCAGACCGAAGAACTGCTGCGGGCGGTGGTCGACTGTGTGTATCGAGTGGCAGAGCGGGGCGAGGGCTATCAACTGGAAGTGGTTCTCAAGAATCTGAAGGAGGATTCCCCGCTTCATGCGGTCCTGAAGCAAGCGGTGGCTGAGCGAAAACCGGCTCCGAAGCCCGCTGCTGGGGGCGATTCGACCGGGGAGTAGCCTGGTTCGGTAGGTCGATCGAGCACCCTCCTCGGCTGGGGAGAACGGTGGATCTCGGCATTTTTGAAAAATTCCTTTGACGGATGAGGGGTCACGGAGGCACAAACCGCGCCATCAAGTTGCGACTGCGTCTCAATAAGATTAACTGACTTTCGACACATGAACACACGGAATCGACGAATGGATCTGGCAGCCTGTGCTGCGATGTTGGCAATGGCGGGTGCGGCAGGCGCCCAGGATGTCTTGGAAGGGCTGGACAGTCTCGAGGGTCTGACGGTGGTGGGCAGCACGGAAGCGGCATGGGAGCTGGCGGGTGCGGCGGCCTACATTGACTCCGAGGAGTTCACGAAGCGCGGATACACCGATATCGCCAAGGTGCTGGCCCCGGTTCCCGGGGTGTATGTGCGTCAGGAGGATGGCTACGGGAACTTCCCGAACATTTCGATGCGTGGGGCGGATGGCACCCGGACGTCGAAGGTGACGGTGATGGAAGACGGGATTCTGACGGCCCCGGCGCCCTATTCGGCCCCTGCGGCCTACTATTTCCCGAAGTCCGGCCGCATGTCGGCGGTCGAGGTGCTCAAGGGGTCGAGTCAGGTGCGCTACGGTCCGCAGACCACCGGCGGAGCGCTGAATTTCCTTTCGACGCCGGTTCCCGGTGACGGTGGGCCGAACTTCTATTCGCGGACGACCGGGGGCAGCGACAACACCTTCTTCAACCATACGTGGTATGGGGACACCTTCGAAACCGAGAATGGTCGTTGGGGTTACCTGCTGGAGTTCCACGGTCAGCGAAGCGACGGCTTCCGGGACTTCCTGGGTCCGATCACCGACAGCAGTGGCTTCAGTCTCTACGAGCCGATGCTGAAGGCATTCTGGGAGATCGACGGCGATGTGAAGCAGCGCTTTGAGTTCAAGTATGGCATGACCGACTTCGAATCCGACGAGGGATACCTGGGTCTGACCGAGTTGGATGCGCGTGCGAATCCGGACACGCGCTATGCCGCGACCGTCTTCGACAACATGGACACGAAGCAGCATCGCTCCTACTTCCGCTACATCGTGGAGCCGAGCGACACCTTCAAGCTCCAGTCGACCCTGTATTGGAACAATTTCGAGCGGAACTGGTACAAGCTCGATCACGTCTCGGCGGTGCAGAACCCCGGGATCGATGGCCGCGGTCGGGTTGTTGGTCGCAGTAGCCTGAACTCGGCGCTGCTCAATCCGGGGCTGACCAATGTCCTGCAAGGCAACGCCACCGGATCGATCGGAGTGAAGGCCAACGCCCGTTACTACAACGCCTACGGCTGGCAGAACCAGGCGACCTGGAACTTCGAAACCGGTGGAGCATCGCACGAGTTGGTGGGTGGTTTCCGCCTCCACT
Source organism: Haloferula rosea (assembly GCF_016595525.1). GTDB lineage: Bacteria > Verrucomicrobiota > Verrucomicrobiia > Verrucomicrobiales > Akkermansiaceae > Haloferula > Haloferula rosea. The sequence continues at coordinate 92,880 of NZ_JAENII010000012.1, read as the reverse complement.
ACGACCGGGTGTTCCGCGAGCAGTGGGTCGACGTCTACAACGCGAACGGTGGATCGAACTTCAGCCTCTACCGTTCCGGCACACCCGGTGAGGAAGCCAACCGTCTTGAAGAAGCAACCGCCGCGTCCTTCTACCTCGAGGACACCATCGAGATCGGCCAGTTGACGCTGCGTCCCGGCATCCGTTACGAGCGCGTGGAATACGACACAACCGATTACAACGGCACGGGTCTGCGTTCATCGGACGACCTCGGTGTCTGGGGTGGAGGACTCGGCTTCAACTACCAGTGGAACGAGTGCCATAGTACTTACGGTGGTGCCTATCGCGGCTACTCGCTTCCGGGACCGAACTCCTACATCAACGGAGGAGTCCAGGAGGAAGAGAGCATGGGATACGAACTCGGATGGCGCTATCGCAACGAAGGTCTGGTCGTGGATACCGCGGGTTTCCTCACCGACTTCGACAACCTGATCGGTGTGGATGCCGGATTGGGCAATGGCATCAATGCCAATGCGGGCGAAGCCGAGGTCTGGGGTGTCGAAGGTCTGGTGTCCTACGACCCGTCGGTCAGCCGGGGTTGGGGTTTCCAGTTGCCGATGTATTTCAGCGCGACCTGGACGAGTGCCGAGCTCAAGCAGGCTCTCACCGCCGGTGGCGCCGACAACATCTACGCAGGTGGCCAACCCGGAGCCGACATCCCATATGTGCCCGAGTGGAAGCTCGCCAGCGGGATCGGCTATGCAGCCGAGTGTTGGGGCGTGAATCTCGATGCTTACTTCACCAGCCACACCTACGGCACCGCGGCGAATCTGGCGGCACCTTCGACGACGGCCCGCCAAGGCAAGATCGATGCCCTGCTGACCGTGGACCTGTCCGGTTACTATGACATCAACGACAACTGGCGTCTCGTCGGTGGTCTCAACAACATCTTCGACGAGCGTGGCATCGTGACCCGGATCCCTGAAGGTCCGCGGACGAACATCGGACGGACCTGGTTCGTCGGTGCGGAGGCCCGTTTCTGATCAAGCCGATTCACCAGCGCATTGTTCGGGGTCGGGGTGGCGAAAGCCGCCCCGGCTCTTGCGTTGTCCGGGTCGAGACTCCAGCTTAGTTCATTCTCCGCATGCGAATCCCTGCCATCCTTTGTTTCTCCTGCCTTTCCGCGCTGTGTGCGCAGGAAGAGGCACCTGATGCCGCCGTCGTCGAACTGCGAGCGACGATCGGCAAGATCGTGGATACCCAGGCACTCCGCTCGAAGGAAGTGGCCGACTGGGAAGCGCGCAAGGAGGAGATGTCCGCTTTGCTGGAGATCCAGAAACGTGAGCTCTCCCTGCTCACCGAGGAGTTGGAAAAGGCAGGCACATCGGCCGGTGACTTCGACGAGCGCAAGGGCGAGGCCGAGGCGGATCTGGAGGCGTTGAAGGAAACGCGCCGGGTGGTGAAGGAAGCGGTGGCCGCAGCCCGGCCGAGGATGCTGGCGCTCGCCGGACGTCTGCCGGATCCCTTGCTCGACGACACGGAGAACGAGCGCGCGGTGCTGGATGCGTGGGAGGCCGACAGCGAGGCGCGCGACGGGCTCCAGGCCATTCTCGGCATCATCGCGAAGGCTGAGACCTTCAACCGGCGCTTCACCCGCAGTGAGGAGGTCCGAGATGGTCGGGAGGTCGAGGTGATCTATCTGGGTCTCGCCGCTGCCTACTATGCGGATCGTAGTGGAAATGCCGGCGTGGGGATCCCCGGGCCGGATGGTTGGGAGTGGAAGGCGCAGCCCGAGCTGTCCGAGGAACTGCGCAACGTTTTCGACCAACTGGACCGGAAGCGGCCGCCTGAAGTGGTCGAGCTTCCCGTGCAGATCCTTCCGGAAGGAGGTGCCAAGTGATCCGCTCCATCCTGATTTCCCTGATGGGTCTGGGGTTCTCCCTCGGTGCCGGGGCGGCGGAGGTGTCGGTGTCCGATGCCCTTGAGCAGGCGAAGAAGGATCTCGAGTCATCGCTGACCGGGCTGAAGGAAGCCCGTGAAGCGATTGCTGCGGAGAAGCCGGAGCTTTCCTCAAAGTTTGAGGAGGTCGCTTTGGAGCTTCGTGAAAAACGCCGACTCGTCCGGATCGCCCGGATGGGGAAGGAAGACCGTGAGGCCGCCTTGCGGGCGATCGAACGGGAGAGGCTGGTGCGGAAGCAGGATGCGGGATATCTCGCGAGTCTGCTGAAGGATCACGCGCTCAAGGTTCAAACGCTGGCCGGGCCGGGCACGCCGGAGCTGCAGGTGGATCCGCAGGTGATCGCCACCGAGGCGGATGATGAGGCACAGGCCCTGAAGGCCCGTCTGGTGGTGCTCGATGCGTCGATGGACCGGCTGGAATCACTGCTTGGTGGCTCGATGGCGCCGGGAGAAGCGGTGGCCCCTGATGGGAGTGTGGTGAAAGGTGAATTTGCTGCGGCGGGTCCCGCAATGTGGTTCAAGGCCGACAGCGGAGGGTTGGCGGGCGGAGCCGTGGGGCAGGGAGCGGGGCGCTTGCCACGGGTGGTGGGAGCAGACTCCGAAGTCCATGATCTGAAGTCGGGTGCGACCGTATTCCTTCCTCTGGATGTGACCGGCGGCAAAGCGCGGGCGTTGGAGGAGATCGACGGTGGTGCGATCGACCTGGTCCGCAAGGGTGGGCTGTGGGTTTGGCCGATCTTGGGGCTGGCGCTGCTCAGTCTCGTGTTCGGCTTGTGGAAGTTGATCGGCTTTGCGCGTTACCGGGAACCCGGTGAGGCATGGGTCACGGCAATCACGGCGGCCCTGAGGTCCGGTGATCGTGACAAGGCGGCCCAACTGGCCGAAGGTTTCAGCCATCCGGCGGGTCAGGTGATGGCCAAGCTGGTGTCGATCTCATCGAGTACGGCGGACGTCGTGGAAGAGACGCTCTACGAGCAGTTGATGGGGGTGCAGCAGAAGGCCAGCTCGCTGTTGCCGGTGATCGCGGTCACGGCGGCGACTGCACCGTTGCTGGGTCTGCTCGGCACGGTGTCGGGCATGATTCGCACCTTCAACCTGATCACCCTGTTCGGTTCGGGCGATCCGAAACCATTGGCAGGCGGCATTTCGGAGGCTCTGGTGACCACGCTGTTCGGATTGGTGGTGGCGATTCCCGCGCTCGTGCTGCACGCCTTCCTTTCGCGCCGTAGCCAGGGCATCGTCCAGACGACGGAGCGCCTCGGTTTGTCATTCGTCAATACGCTGCGCCAGAAATGAAGAATGCGATTCTACTGACCTTGGAGGAAGGCGGGGTGACCTTGCTGGCGCTGCTGGTGCTTGCGGTCATGATCTACGCCCTCGTCTTCGGCGTCTGGTGGCGTGGGCTGAAAACGTGGCGCCGTGTCAGGTCCGGTGAGTGGTCGAAGGCACGCGAAGTCCGGAGCGAGTTGCCGTGGCATGCCGGGCATGCCGGGCGCCGCGAGTTGGAGCGCAAGTTCGCCTCGTTCGAACTCGATGAGATGGCGTGGGTGGAACGACGCCTGCCTTTCCTGACGGTTCTGATCGCTGCGGCTCCGCTGCTCGGGTTGCTCGGGACGGTGGCCGGGATGTTGGTGAGCTTCGATGGCCTGGCGGGCAGCGCGGGTGGCGAACCGATCGATACGATTTCCGCCGGCATTTCGAAGGCGCTGGTGACGACGCAGGCCGGGTTGGTGATCGCGGTGCCGGCGGCATTCCTGCTTGCGCTGCTGAAGCGGCAATCCGAGTCGAGTCATCTGGAACTTCAACGCCAGCTGCATGATCAACTGGCAACCCGTGGAGGAGAGGCATGAGACGCTTTCGACACAGCACGACCTCGGACAATGTCAGCACGGTGGACATTTCGCCGCTGATCGACGTGGTCTTCCTGCTGCTCATCTTTTTCATCGTGACGACGGTGTTCGTGAAGGAAACGGGGGTCCAGGTATCGAAGCCGCGTGCCGCGAGTTCGGAGGACCTGCAGAAGCAGGCGATCCTGATCGCCGTGACCGATGAAGGTCGCGTGTGGCATGGCGGCCGCGAGATCGGGATGGATGGAGTGCGTGCCGTGGTCTCGGCGATGCTGGAGGAAGATGCGGAGATCCCGGTGGTGATCCGTGCGGATGCCAGTGCGGATACCGAGGACACGGTGGCGGTGATCGATGCCTCAAAACTAGCCGGGGCGACCTCGGTGTCACTGGCGACGGAAAAATGAGGTTTTCCGGAACCATCGTCGGGATTCTGATGGCGGGCGCGCTGCTCGCCCTGCTGGGCCTGACGCGTCTGCTGGTCCCGGCACAAAAGACGGTGGATCTCGACATTCGTGAGATCGACATCACGACGCTGCCGGAGCCTCCACCGCCGCCGCCCGAGGAACCCCCACCGGAGGCTCCACCACCGCCACCGTCGCTGACCCAGATTTCGCAGGTTCCGGATCCCACCCGGGTGGCGGTGCCGAAGGCGGATGTGCCGCTCGACTTGAAGATGCCGGTGGATTCGTTCTTCACTGATGTCGAACCCGCCCCGCTGCCGCAACCGGTGGTCCGCAAGGCTCCTCCCGCACCGCGTCCGAAGCCGACGGCCCAATCGAGACCGAAGGCGCCTCCGGCTCCGGTCGCGAAGTCACACTACTCCATCGGTGAGCTCGACGGCAAGCCACGGCTGATCCGCCATGGCTCCGCACAGTTCCCCTCATCGCTCGCCCGTCGTGGGGTGGGCCAGGGGACCGTGGTGTTCGAGGTGGAACTCAGCGAAAGGGGACGCGTCTCGGTGCGGCGTGTGATTTCGGCAAGTCATTCGGAGTTGGTGGCCCCGGCGCGGAGGATCGCGTCTTCGTCCAGTTTCACCGCCCCCACCCGCCGTGGTCAGCGGGTGAAGGCGATCATGAAGTGGCCGATCACCTTGCGAAAGTAGAGTGCCCAACCATCATCAGACCGCCTGTTACCCCTTTTGAAAGAGACCGATGAATTGATCGCGATTCTCATTTCCAGAATCAAAACCGCGAAGCCGAACCTGAAACATGAGGACTAACCCTATCACCGTCATTCCATCTCGTGCCGCTGCGAGAACCTTGGGGATTGGCTGCTCCTTGTGGGCTGTCGGGTGCTTCTGCCTGTTCGGTTCGGAAGCCTTGCCGCTCTCCACCACCTTCTGGAAGGACCCTTCGTTCGTGAAGTCCTTCAACGGAAGCTACCGGATCGAGGCGAGGATCGAGCCGGTGGTGTCGAGTGAAGTCCGGGGGCTTCTTGTGGAGGTGCAGGAGTTGATGGAGGATGGCAAACGGGAGTCGGCCTTGAAGAAGGTCAAGGACAGCTCCCTGACGGCCAAGTCACCCGCGCTGAAGTTCAATCTCGGGAACCTCCAGTTCGAGGAGGGGCTTTTGGATGACGCCGAGAAGTCATTCGAGGAGGCGATCGAGGGCTACCCGTCGTTCCGGCGGGCGCATCGGAACCTCGGCCTGGTGCTGGTCCGCAAGGGCGAGCTCGAGGAGGCCTTGGAGCATCTGCTCGAGGCGATGCGGCTCGGTGATTCGGATGGGACGACGTACGGCTTGGTGGGGTATTGCCGATTGCAGCGGGGTGAGTGGGCCAGTGCCCTGCAGGCCTACCGGATGGCGCAGTTGAGCCAGCCGGAATCGGTGCAGTGGAAGGCCGGTGTGGCCCAGTGTCTTCAGAATCTGGATGCGCAGGTCGAAGCGGTGGCCTTGCTCGATGAGGTCATCCGTCAGCGCCCTGATGAAGCATCCTACGCGTTGCTGCAGGCTTCGATGTTGATGGAGTTGGAGCGCAACGAGGATGCGGTAAAAAGCCTCGAATTGCCGCGGCGTCTCGGACGTCTCGATTCCGACGGTCTGCTGCTTCTTGCGGACCTTCATCTCCGTGGCGGACGTGCCGAGGTGGCGTCTCAGTTGGTGAATGAGGCCTTCGAAGGAGAGGCGAAGCCGGGTGAGGGACGGGTGCTGTCGACGCTGGCATCGGCGATGAGGGGGGAAGTCTGGGACTTGGCGGATCTGCTCATCGGGCATGCCACTCCGGAGGAGGGGAAACCATCGGCCGGCCTGCGCCGGGCGCAGGCTCGCCTCGACATCGAGTCCGGCCGCGATCCGGACCGTGGAGCTGCGGCCCTGAAGGTGCTGATCGATGAAGATCCGGTCGACGGGCAGTCACTGCTGGCGCTGGGTCGCCATCAGATGACCTCGGGCGACCTGGCAGGAGCCAGCCTGTTGTTCGAACGGGCGACGGCGGTTTCGGAGACCGCGGCGGATGCGTGGATCGAGCTGGCGCGTGTGCGGGTTGATCAACGGCGCTACGAGCCGGCCTTGAAGGCGGTCGATGAAGCGCTGGTGCTCCGCCCGGGAGGAGAGTTGCAGGCCTACCGGGAGGGCCTTGCCCGATTGGTCGAGGCCTCCGAGTAGGTTGGCACGTCGCTCAGACTTCGAGCTCGTCGGGACGGGCGGTGAGGTCGAGGTAGTCGAGGATGGCCTCGCTCGGGTTGTCCGCGCGCATGAGTGACTCGCCGATCAGGACGGCATTGGCACCGGCATCAAGCACCTGCTGGGCATCGTCGAGCGTCTTCAGGCCCGACTCGGATACCAGTAGTACTTCATCCGGGACCTCCTCCGCCAGTCGTGCGGTCGTGGTGAGGTCGGTGGTGAAGGTTTTCAGGTTACGGTTGTTGATGCCGATCAGGTCGGCCTCGAGGTCGAGGGCGCGTTCCATTTCCGGCAGGTCGTGGACTTCGACGAGCACGTCGAGCTGGAAGTCCTTGGCTTCCTGATAGAGACGCCGGAGGGTGTCGTCGTCGAGGGCCGCGACGATCAGCAGGATGGCATCGGCTCCGGCCACCACGGCTTCGTGGATCTGGAGCGGGTGGACCATGAAATCCTTCCTCAGCAGCGGGGCTTCCGCGAACTCGGAGATCTTGGTCAGGTAGCTGAGGGATCCTTGGAAGTAGGGCTCGTCGGTGAGGATGGACAGGCAGGAGGCACCGCCCTCGAAGTAGCGCTTGGCCTGGCGGAGTGGGTCGAAATTCGGGTCGATGATGCCGGCGGACGGTGAGGCCTTCTTGATCTCGGCGATCACTCCGAGCTTGTCCGGTCCGCGGTCCAGGGCGGCGCGGAATCCGCGAAACTCGTTCCGTTGCAAGGCGGCGGAGCGGAGGTGCCCGGCGCGGGGGAGGAGGGCCTCCACTTCCTTGTGTTTGGTGGCGATGATTTCAGCGAGCTTGTCAGACATGGCGGGGGGAATGTCGATGGATGAAAATCGATTGTCGAATGCGGAATCCACCCAGAGGCGGGCCGGATGGGTGATGACTACAAAAATCCCAACAACTTCAAAAAATCTCTTGATCGCCCCCGTCGGACGTGTAGAAACCGCGCACGCGTTCGCGCAACGCGGGTGTAGCTCAGGGGTAGAGCGCAACCTTGCCAAGGTTGATGTCGTCAGTTCGAATCTGATCACCCGCTCCATCAAGGGCCGTTGGGAAACCAACGGCCCTTGTCTTTTTTCCGGGCATGGGATCCGGTGGGGGGGAAGGGGACCGGACCGCGCAACGCAAGAAGCCTCCATCCCGGGGTGGGACGGAGGCTTCGGAAAGGTGGAATCCGGGAGGCTGGCTCCGTGGTGGAGCTCAGCGGTAGTCGGCGGGCTTCTTGCCCTTGATGAATTTGTTGAAGCCGAACGGGGTTGGCTTGAACTCGCCGACGAAGTCGACGTTCAGCTCCTCGGGGATCTCAAGGCCGGTGGCCCAGTAGGCGGAGTTGATGACGAAGCGGCGCAGGCCGGGGGCGACGAAGTCGGTGGCGGAGCCCATCGTGGTGCAGATGACCTTCTTGTCCTCACGCACCCACGCGACGGGCATCATGGGATCGTTCTTGGCGCCTTCGACCGGTTTGGCGTCGGGCGTCATGCCGGCAAGCACTTGGCCATGGATGAGCACCTTGGCATCGTCCGGAAGCTTCTTGATGCCATACACGTCGGTGTCGCCCCAGACATCTTCCACCCCACGAAGGAGCGGGTGGGACTTGTGGGTTTCGTCGATGACGCCCCGGGTGCTTTCACCACCGTGCTTGCCGTGGTGGTTGATCCAGGTTTCACCGAGAATCTGGCGTCCGAAGCCACCGCTGTATTCCTTCGAGTTGAAGGACCACTTGGCGTAGGGGCTGTCCTTGAGGCGTCCGTACTTGAAGGCGTGGGTGGAGGTGCGCAGACCGAGGAGCGGCTTGCCGGCCTCGACGTAGTCGTAAAGGAACTTGGTATCGGCATCCGGAAGTTCGCGGAAACGCAGTCCGAGGATGACGAAGTCGGCGTCGGCGACCGACGACATGCCGGGGATGTTCGTTTGCTCGTTGGGGTCGATTTCGCCGGTCTTCTTGTTGATGGCGAAGAGCACGGTGCAGGTGAAGCCGTGGCGCTCGGAAAGGATCTTGCCGAGCATGGGCATGGTTTCTTCCGAGCGGTATTCTTCATCACCGCTGATGAGGACTACATTTTTGCCTTTTCCGGGGCCTTCCTTCCCTTCGAAGACGAGCCATGGGTCTTCGGCCTGAAGTGGGGTGAGAAAAGGGACGAGGGCGAGGAGGTATCTGAGTTTCATAGCAGGTCGGAGGTCTACGCAGCGTGTTTGCGCATTCTTTTCATCGGTCGCGGGAAACCCGCATGACAGGCGAGCCATGTCGTGGCATGGTCCGCGTGTTCCGCAAGATTCCTCTACCAATGATTCACCAATTGGGCCTGTGGGCCATGATTATTTTTGTTTCGTCGGCCTTTGCCGAGGCACCTCGTGCCTTGCCGGTCGATCCATCCGACATCACGCCGGAGAACGATGCCGTGCTGATCGATCCGTCGCCGCGGGCGGCGGAAGCGAAGCCGCTGCCACCGGGTGAGGTCACGCTTCCGGAGGTGAAGCCGAATCCTGCCTCGGACACTCCGGAAATCGGCGCGCTGCCGAAGGGCGAGGATGCCGTGAGGTTGCAGATTTTTCTCGATCAGGCGCATTTCGGCCCGGGGGTGATCGATGGCAAGCCGGGTCGCTTCACGATCCTGGCGGTGAATGCGTGGAATGAAGTGCACGGTCACCCGTCGAACGATCTGAGCGCGGTGATGGCGGCGGCCCGCAAGGCGGTGCCGAATCCCTTCGCGCTGGCGATCGTGCCCGAGGTGGCGACGAAGTGGGTGAATACCAAGCTTTCCTACAAGAAGGCCGCGCAGGCGAAGGAGAAGCGGATGAGCTACCGGAGCTATGGGGAGTTCATGTCGGAGCGCTACCACACGGATGTCGATTTCCTGATCGAGCTCAACAGCCAAAAGCAGGTCTATGGCTTGCAGCCGAGCGGCTCGCTGATCGTGCCCAATGTGAAGCCGTTTCTGATCGAGAACCTGAATGGCAGCCGCTACGACCCGGTCGAGCTGCTGGCGAGCCGTCACATGGTGATCGACACCAAGGTCAATCAGGCGCGCATCTACGAATCGACGCCGACGGCCCTGATCGTGGCGGACCCCGAGGGACCGGTGCAGGTGCAGGCGAACCGCGCGCTGGTCGCGAGCTTCCCGATCACGCCGGGCAAGCCACAGTTCATCAAATACGGGCTGTGGGAGATGAAGAATGCGGTGCAGCTGCCGGTGTGGCGCTACGATCAATCGCTGCTGGATACCGGCAAGCGCAGCAACAACGCGCTCAACATCCCACCGGGCCCGAACAGCCCGGTGGGTGTGATCTGGATGGGTCTGAGCGTGTCGGGCATCGGGGTTCACGGGACCTCGGACCCGGAGACGATCGGACGTTCCCGCAGCGCGGGGTGCATCCGGATGGCCAACTGGGATGCGACCCGTTTGCCTGACTTCATCCGGCCGGGAGCTTCGGTCGAAATTCGCTAGCGGGTGACGGCGTAGTTGTTTCACGGTCCGTTCCGTCGCTTGCATGACTCCTTCGAAAAAATTCACCGTTCGCCTGGCGATCTACTCGGTCGTGCTGCTGTACGTGGCGGGTGATCTTTTCCTGTTCAATGGTCCGCTGAACCGGCGGATCCAGACGGATCGCCCGGATAGTCCGGAGGCGATCGCCTACGCCAAGAGCCAGGGCGTGGTGGCGCGGGTGTTCGGCCACCCCATCCTGCGCTCGCAGGTCGAGCGGGCGGCGAAGGAGCGCCTGTGGCTGGAAGGGAGGACGATGGAGGAACTGGAGCCGGAGGAACGCCGCGAACTGCGGATGGCGGTGCTCAATGAGTTGATCGACCACCATCTCCTGCGGGTGAAGGTGCAGCACAATACCGAGCATGCCCCGGTGAGTGAGGAGGAGGTGAATGAGGCCATCCGCAATCTGGCTTCAAGGTTCTCCAGCAGGGAGGAAATGAAGCAGGAGCTGGCGGCGGAGGGCATCGACAGCGAGAGGGAGCTGCGCCTGCGTCTGGGCGCGCGCATCCAGCAGGTGAAGTTCATTGAGTCCCAGATCGGGGATGAGATCGAGGTGAAGGAAGAGGATGCCCGCGAGTGGTTCGAGGAGCGGGCCGACAAATTCGAGATCCCGGAGCGCGTCCGCGTCCGCCATGTGTTTCTCTCGACCCTGAACCGTGAGTCGGACAAGGCGAAGGCGACTCTAACGGCGGCGCTGGGTGAGCTGCGCGCGGGGACGAAGAAGTTCGCCGGGTTGGCGGCATCGATCAGCGAGGATCCGAAGACGAAGTCGAAGGGCGGCGAATTGGGTTGGATGACGCTGGACCGCCTGCCCGCGGATTTCGGTGAGCCGGTGTTTCAGATGAAGGTGGGGAAGGCCGAACTGTTGCGCACCAAGATCGGCTGGCATCTGGTCGAGGTGCTCGAGAAACGGCCTGCGGAGAAGCGCTCGTTCGAGGATGCGAAGGATGAGGTCATGCTGGCTTTGGAAACGGCGAAGCGCATCGACATGGTGGAGGCTTATCGCAAGTCGCTCAGGGCGCAGCAGAAGATCAGCATTCAGGTCTTTCCGGAAATGATCACGGACGAATGAGGGCTTGGATCCTGATCATGCTGCTGGTGGCCGGTGGCTGCCGGAAGGAAGAGCCACCGCGAGCGGTGCCGGTCAGTCTGGACGGTGCGCTGGAGCTTCAGCTGTGCAGTTTCAACATCCGCTACGAGGGCGATCAGGACCGCGGGTGGAAGTCGTGGCCGAACCGCCTCGACCGGGTGCTTGCGACCGTCCGTGAGATCGATCCGGACGTCCTCGGCGTGCAGGAGGCGCTGCATGGTCAGGTCGCGGACCTATGGGCCTCGCTGCCCGACTATCGCTTCTACGGAGTCGGTCGGGACGATGGGAAACGTGCCGGTGAGTATGCGGGGATCTTCTGGAAGCGGGACCGCTTCGAGGAAAGCGAGTCGGGGACCTTCTGGTTGTCGGACTACCCGGAGCAGCCGGGCTCGCGGACGTGGGGGAATTCGGTGGTGCGCTGCACGAGTTGGGTGCGCCTGGTCGACCGCTCCAGTGGCCGGGGTTTCTACGTCTACAACACGCACTTCGATCACCGTCATCAGGGTTCGCGGGAACGGGCGGCCGTGCTGATCGCCGAGAGGATCGATGCGCGGACCCACGGCGAGGATCCGGTGGTGCTGCTGGGTGACTTCAATGCGGTGGAGAACAACCCGGCGGTGGCGTATTTCCGCGGCACGCAGGTGAAGCTGTCCGGGCGGACGGTGGACGGCTGGAGTGGGAATTTCAGCGACCCCTTCGACGATCGGAATCCGGACCGCAGGGATCGGCGGACGCTGCATTTCTGGTCGGCGGATCGGACCGGTTGGGCGAAGGTCGACCACATTCTGGTCTCGCAGGGGGCGGTGGCTCTGGATGCCGGCATTTTCCGGGCGCCGACGCAGCGGACCCAGCCGTCCGACCACTTTCCGGTGTGGGCGAGGGTGTCCTGGCCTGCATCGACAGACGGGGAGAATACCGCTACACTCCTGACTGAATGACCGCTGCCGACCTTGGATGGAATGAAGATTTGGAAAGGGAGTTCGCTCCGCATGCCAAACAGGGACGGCTGGCGGCCCGGCTGGTCCGCGAAACAACCATCAATTATGGTGCCCTGGTCGTGGAGGAGGACGGCGGCATCGATGAAGTGGATGTGATCCTTTCCGGCAAGGTCTGGCACGATGCGGCATGCGATGCCGATCTGCCGGCGGTCGGCGACTGGGTGGCCATCGAGATGGGCGAAGAGGGCGACAGCCCGGTGATCCGTGCGCGGTTGGGCCGGATGTCGTGCTTCTCCCGCAAGCTGCCGGGCAACAGCAGTGAAGAGCAGGTGATCGGGGCGAATGTGGATGTGGTGACGGTCGTGACCGATCCGGGATCCGACCACAATCCCCGGCGCATGGAGCGCTATTTCACGCTGATCCGCCGCAGCGGGGCCGACCCGCTGGTTCTGATCAACAAGGCCGACGCATTTCCGGAGGACCATTGCGAGGCGGCGAAAGCCGAGTTGCAGGTGCTGTGGCCCGAAGCGGAGATCCACGTGGTCAGCGCGCTCGAAGGCAGCGGCCTGGAAATCCTGAAGAGCCACCTGAAGCCGGGAATTACGATGTGTGTCGTAGGTTCGAGCGGCGTCGGGAAATCCACCCTGGTCAATCAGTTGATGGGCGAGGAATGGCAGTGGACCAGCGAGGTGAACGAAGTGACCGGCAAGGGCAGGCACACGACGACGGCGCGTGAGCTGGTGATCCTGCCGGGCGGGGGGATGCTGATCGACAACCCGGGGATGCGGGAGATCCAGATGTGGACCGACGAGCAGACGCTGCGCGAGAGTTTTGCCGATGTGGAGGCATTGACGACCCAGTGCAAGTTCCACGACTGCAAGCACGGCTCCGACAAGGGCTGTGCGATCCGCGCCGCGGTGGAGTCGGGCGAGCTCGAGATCGAGCGGCTCGAGAGTTTCCTGCGGCTCGATGAGGAGGTGGAAAAACTCACCCAGCGGGCGAAGAAACGCCAGATGGCGACCGAGCGCTGGGCCAAGCGCAACCGCAAGGTGAAGGCCCGCAACCTCGAGGATCGGATCGAGCTCGAGCGCGAGCGGCGAGGCGAATGGCGGTAAACAAAAAGAGCGTGCGACCGGGCTCGCACGCTCCTTGAGATTCCTTCGTCGGGTCGGTGTCAACCGACCTCACCCTCACAGGGCCGAGTGACCCTTGATGCGGGTGGCAAACAGTCCGTAAAGGGCGATGGCCACGAAGCAGATGAATGGCAGGAAGAACGAGGCGCGGGCTCCGGAAAGTCCCATCACCGTCTCCTGGTCGATGATCATCGCTTGGAGTGGGGGCATCAGGCAGCCACCACCGATGGCAACGATCAGGCCAGCGGAGCCGAGCTTGGCGTCGTCACCGAGGCCATCCAAGGCGATGCCGTAAATGGTCGGGAACATCAGCGACATGCAGGCTGAGACGCCGACCAGCGACCAGAGTCCGGTCATGCCGGGCAGGAAGATCGCACCGAGGACGAGCGTGCCACCGCCGATTGCCAAACCGAGAAGCAGGTGACCGGGGCTGACGTACTTGAGCATGAAGGTGCAGATGAAACGGCTCGAGACGAAGATGATCATCGCGATGATGTTGTATCCCTGCGCGTCCGCCTTGCTCATGCCCATGGTGGCTCCGGCATACTGGATGATGAAGGTCCAGCACATGATCTGAGCACCGACATAGAAGGCCTGCGCGATCACTCCGGTGACCCAGAGGGGATTCTTGAACAGGCGTCCGAAGGTTCCGCTGATGTCGAGTGGCTGGCGTCCCTTGGTTCCGGTCTGAGGCAGCTTGGCGATGGCGAAGATGACGAGCACGACGGACACCACGACACCCAGGATGAGGTAGGGGGTGATGATGACGTCGAGGTCGCTTTGGGCGATCTCGTTGAAGGATTCGGGATTCGTCTCCAGCAGCTCACGACGCTCGTCTTCGGGCGTCTCGTTGAGTCTCTTGAGGATGAATTCCTTGGCAACGAACATCCCGGTGATCGACCCCATGGGGTTGAAGGCCTGGGCGAGGTTCAGCCGCCGGGTGGCGGTTTCCGGAGGGCCCATCGAGAGGATGTACGGGTTGGCGCTCGTTTCGAGGAACGAGAGGCCACTCGTCATGATCAGATAGGCGAACAGGAAGGGCACGAACTGCTGGGTGGCCCCGGCGGGAATGAACATGAAGCACCCGGTGACGTAGAGGGCGAGCCCGACAAGGATGGAGATCTTGTAGTCGAAGCGCTTGATGAAGATGGCTGCGGGAATGGCCATCAGGCAGTAGCCTCCGTAGAAGGCCGACTGGACGAGTGAGCTCTGGGTATTGGTGAGCAACAGCACGTTCTTGAAGGCCGCAACCATCGGGTTGGTGATGTCATTGGCGAAGCCCCAAAGGGCAAACAGCGTGGTGACAAGGATGAAGCCGAAGAGGAAGCTTCTCGGGACGGTTGGAACGGGTTTGGTATCGGCGGTCATGGGCTCTGGGTTGTGATTGGCTAGCAGGGTTTACCGTGGCTGACGAGCATTCAGGGCTTGCCGTAGATGGGGCCGTAGTTCGTGCAGGCGCGGAAGTCGGCGCCTTCGAGGTCGGCGGTGCCGAAGGCATTCCAGGCCGAAGGACGGAAGATGCGTTCTTCACTCACGTTGTGCATGTAGACCGGGATGCGAAGCATGGAGGCCAGGGTGAGGTAGAGGTGGCCGATGTGGCCGTGGCTCATCACGCAGTGGTTGGCACCCCACTTGTTCATGACTTCGTAGGCACTCTTGAAGACTCCTTCGCCGGTGAGGATGGGCGCGAACCAGGTGGTCGGCCAGGTCGGGTTGGTGCGCTGGTCGAGCGCATCGTGCACGTCCTCGGGCAGGTCGATGGTGTGTCCTTCGGCGATCTGCAGGGCGGGGCCGAGTCCGTCGACGAGGTTCAGGCGGATCATGGTGGCGGGCATGCCGCCGCGGGTCTTATAGCGGGTGCTCCAGCCACCGCCGGGGAAGTATTCGGTGATCGATGGGTGCCAGCTGGTGGCCTTGAGGCACTTTTCGACTTCCTCGTCGGTGATGTCCCAGAAGGGTTTCATGGCGGGCTTGCCGTCGATCTCCTGCTCGCCGGTGCCGTCGAGGGCGGCAGGGCCGGAATTGATCAGGTGAAGGATGCCGTCGCCGACGAGTGGGTGGTCGATCTTCTTGCCGCTGGCGCTTTCGATCGCCTCGGTCGACCAGTAGGTGCGGAGGTCGGCGAAGATCTGGGCGGTGTGCGAAAGCAGGTGGCCGAAGAGCATGCCGGCACCGTTGAGCGCGTCGTTCTCGGTGGCGACGATGTAGGGGGCGCGCTTGCCATTCCAGTCGAAGGAGGTGCTGAGGATGGCTTCCATGAAGTCACCATTCGGGAAGTGGTCGGTCCACTGGCGTTGGCCCTGGAAGCCGGCGGCGATGGCGTTGTGGCCCTGTGCCTGTTCGCCAAGTCCCATCTCGGCGAGCTTGGGATTGCCGACCATGAGGTCGCGGGCGATGAGCGCCATCTTGACGCTGGTTTCCCATTCGGCGTCGAGTGTCTCGCGGGAACGGGTGGTTTCAGGGGAGTTGTAGTCCTTTCCTTCCGGGCAGTTGGCCTTCACCCAGGCGAGGGCCTTTTCGTATTCCTCGCTGTCGAACCAGCCCTTCTGCAGGCGGCCGACGAATTCGGTCATGTCGATGGCTTCGACGCGCATGCCCAGCCACTTTTCCCAGAACCGCTGATCGACGACGGAGCCGGCGATGCCCATGGAAGTGCCACCCATGGAGAGGTAGGACTGGCCGCGCATGAGGGCGACGGCGAGGCCGCAGCGGGCGAAGTTGAGGAGCTTCTCGCGCACATCGGCGGGGATCTCGGTGTCGTCGGCAGCCTGCACGTCACGACCGTAGATGCCGAAGGCGGGGATGCCCTTCTGGGTGTGGCCGGCAAGGACGGCGGCGAGGTAAACCGCGCCGGGGCGTTCGGTGCCATTGAATCCCCACACGGCTTTCGGCGTGAGTGGGTCCATGTCCATGGTCTCGGAGCCGTAGCACCAGCAGGGGGTGACGGTGAGCGAGACGCCCACGCGATGCGTGGCGAACTTGTCCGCGCAGGCGGCGGCTTCCGCCACGCCGCCGATGCAGGTATCGGCGATCACGCACTGGACGGGGCTGCCGTCCGGGTAGCGGAGTTCGGATGAGAGGAGGTCGGCGACGAGTTCCGCCTGACGCATGGTCCGTTCTTCAAGGGACTCACGAACGCCGCCGAGACGGCCGTCGATGGTGGGGCGGATACCGATAGTGGGAAATGCGCTGGTCTTCATGGGTTCAAAATCGTTTGTTTGTCCGCGCTTTGGCCGTCTTTGTCAGTAATCAAATCATTGGGTATGGATTATTTTGACTTTTTGGTGCTTGTAGATGCCTAATTTTTGCGTATTCATTGAAAAAAGTATGGTGATTTCTGCCTCGTCGACCTGATGTCGATCCGGGCATCCCCGATTTCCGATGAAGAGTACCGATGCCCAGGTGGTGGACCCCGCTGCCCCCCAATTTGTGTCCCGTCAGGTCGCGTCTTCGCGATTGTTCTGGTTCGACCTGTCGCCGGATCGCTCTCTGCCCGAGGTGGTGGTGGGCGGCGGCTATGAAGTGTGTCGACCGGACTTCCGGATCGATCACCGTGAGTTCCCCTGGCTTACGGTGGAGTTCGTGGCGAGCGGGAGAGGGACGGTGGAGATGGTCGGCCAGCGGGTGGAACTGAGACCGGGGTCGGTCTTCGTCTATGGTCCGGGGGTCGAGCACACCATCACGACGAATGCCGCGGACCCACTGAAGAAGTATTTCGTGGTGCTTGGAGGGGATCGGATGAGTGAGCTGGCCAAGCGCCTGGAGCTCGGCCCGGGCAGCATCACCGAGAGCACGAATCCGGCGGCGATGGCCCGGGCATTCGATGATCTGATCCTGCGGGGATCGAAGCGCAGTGAACTCGGGCAGGAACTCTGCCTGGCGCTGGCGCGGCAGATCCTGCTGATGGCCCGGGAGGACTCATTGGATGTCGGGCTGGCTGACACGCGCGCCTTCCAGACCTATCGTCGGGTGCGCGAGGTGATCGAGTCGGGTCATCTGGAAATCACCACATTGGACGGGATTGCCACCCGTTGTGATCTGGACGCGGCCTACCTGTGCCGCCTGTTCTCGCGCTTCCAGGAAGAGACGCCCTATCAGCACCTGACGCGCCTGCGCATGGAGCATGCGGCCCGCCGGTTGATCGAAGGGGATCTTTCGGTGAAGGCGGTTTCCGAAGAGCTGGGTTTCCGCGATCCATTCCACTTTTCCAGGGTGTTCAAGTCCGTCCACCGGGTTCCGCCCTCCCAGTTCCGTGGCGGGCGGAAGGATGGCTCCCTGGGTTCGGTCTGAGGGTAAGCTCCGGACAGCGGAAAGGGCAGGACCTTGCGGTTCCTGCCCTTTGAGGGTCCGGGGGGACGAAATGGATCAGGCGAGAGGGGGAGGGGTGGTCGGGCCGGAACCCCTGGTTTCCTCCCCGGCGGTGCCTTTCAGGATCTTGGCGAGGGAGGCGACCGTGCCTCCGATGTCGGAAAGGTTCTGCGGCACGATCAGCGTGTTGCCGGCCTTGGCGAGGTTGCCGAATTCCTTCACGTACTGCTCGGCGACGCGCAGGTTCACGGCATTCTGGCCGCCCGGTGCTTCGATCGCCTCGGCGATGCGGTGGATTCCCTCCGCGGTGGCGTTGGCAAGGAGTTCGATCTCCCTGGCCTTACCTTCCGCCTCGTTGATCTGGGAGATCTTCTGGGCCTCGGACTGCTTGATGACCTCCTGCTTCTGACCTTCGGCGACGTTGATCTGCGCTTCACGCTGACCTTCCGAGAGGGCGATCTGGGCACGGCGTTCCCGCTCGGCGCGCATCTGCTTCTCGAGTGCGTCCTGCACCGACTTCGGCGGAGTGATGTTGGCGATCTCGTAGCGGGTGATCTTCAGGCCCCATGGCTCGGATGCCTTGTCGAGGGCTTCGATCACCGAGGCATTGATGGTGTCCCGTTCCTCGAAGGTGCGGTCGAGCTCGATCTTGCCGATCTCCGAACGGAGCGTCGTCTGGGCGAGCTGGGTGGCGGCAAAGTAGTAGTTCTCGATGCCGTAGGAGGCACGCTTTGCATCAAGCACCTGCATGTAGAGGACGCCGTCGACTTCGATGGCGATGTTGTCCTTGGTGATGCAGGCCTGCGATGGCACGTCGATGGCATTCTCCTTCAGCGTGTGCTTGTAGGCGACGCGGTCGACGATGGGAACGAGGACGTGGAATCCGGCTTCCAGGGTCTTCTGGTATTTCCCGAGACGCTCGACCACGAAGGCCTGGCGTTGGGGGACGATGCGGATCGTCTTGAAGAAGATGACGACCGCCACGGCGGCGAGACAGACTCCGATGATGGGACCGACGATTTCGCCGAGGATCAATGGAGGCATCTCGAGTGCGAGTAGGTGGATGGGGTTCATGTGCATGTGTTGGGGATGGAAAATCAACTACGAGGTTCGACGTAGAGGGTGAGGTCCTCACGTCGGTTAACGATCACGGTGTCTCCGCTTTTGATGTCGGCCTCCGAGCGGGCATTCCAGCGCGCACCCTTCAGCTCGACCAGTCCGGCACCCTTGGCGAAATCCGACATCGCCCTGGCTTCGCGACCGGTGAATTCATCCTCCACGTCATCGCTGGCGCTGTTCGAGTCACCGACGAACCAGGATTTCACCCAGCGTCGCAGACCGATCAGCAGGCCGACCGAGGACAGGGTGAACACGAGGGACTGGCTGGCGATCGTGTCCGTCAGACCGAGGCCGGTCGTGATCGAGGTGACGATGGCACCGGCTCCGAAGAAGCAGAGCACCACGCCCGGTGCACCGAATTCCAACAGGATCAGAATGATTCCTGCAACAAACCAGAGGATAGCGGGGTCGAGCATGGTGTAATTGGGGTTCGTCGCTATTCCAACGGAGAGCCCCGATTTGCGCGATTACAAAGTCGGCCCGGACTTGGATGGCTGGACGATTGTTAGTCCATGGAGTTCACGGTCTTGGCGATGTCTTCGTCCGCCTTCTTGCGCCATTCGGCCGCGAGCTTGGCGGCCGGGGCGTGGTAGGCCGAGAAGCTGTGCTCGGCGAATTCCTTGGTCTGGCGGGCCGAGAGGCGCTGGATTTCGCTGTAAACGCTTTTGACCCGTCGGTTCAGGTCCTGTGGGGCGGCTCGGTCGCCCTTGTCCTTCAGCCACTGGTCCAGATCCATCATGGAGCGCACGGCAGACTCGTCCTTGTGGGCGGCGAAGACCTCCTTCACCGACATGCCACCTCCGGCGGTGGTCTCGAAGTTGATGCCGCCGGAAGTCGGTCGAACGATGGCAAAGGTGGCGAGCAGCCGGGTCAGCTGGTTGGTTTCGTCAAGCACCTTGGCTTCCTCCAGGAAACCGCCGATCGCGAGGGAACTCCACGTGGTCTTCGGGTCAAGGCGGAGGCATTGGTGGGTTTGCCGGCGGGTGCTGCCATAGGTGGATGGCCAGAGCGTCGCCTGGGCGGCTGCTTCGGCACTCAGAATGCCGATCAGGTCGCCACTGTCGGCAAGGAATACCGGCGTGCCGACAGGGAGGGCACCGATGCGGGAATCGACCCGCATGGATGCGTCTTCCACATTGTAGGCACGGCCTTCGAGGAGGGTGCCGGCGTCGTCGAAGGCGAGCAGCCGGGTCGAGGACGAGAGTTCCGAGGGGGTGGCAAGCGGGACGGCGTGGTCAGGTTCTTCGGTGATCTCGAGTCGGGCGACGGCTCCGCCTTCCATGATCTCGAAGGCGCCGAACTTCTTCAGCGGAGTGCCGCTGGCCTGGGTGATCTCGAGCCTTGAGTTGCCGCTCAGGGTGGCGGGGGAGAGGTAGATCCAGTGCTTGTCATCCGTGGCCACGACGATGCCGGAGCCTGAGTTGGCGTCGCCTTCGATGGTGACCTTCGCCTTGGCGTGCTGCTGCGCTTCCTCCTTGGCGGCGGCGAGGAGTTCCCTGGCGTCCGGCTTGGCTTCTTCGGCGGCTCGTGCGGCTTCCTCACGTTCCTGATAGATCGCCAACTGGCGCTCGAAGTCTTTGGCGTCCCTTTGGGCCTGGCTGAGTTCCGACTTCATGTCGGCTAACTCGTCGTGGAGTTTATCGGCCTCTTTCTCTTCGTGGGATCGCCGGGCGCGCTCGTCCTCGAGTTCGGCCTGGAGGTCGGTCAGTTCGGCGTTCAGCCGATCGATCTCCGGCTGGAGGTCTTCCTGACAGGAAGTCAGGGAGAAGGCCGCGGCGACGGCAGGGACATAAAAAAAGTTCGCGGGTTTCATGAGGGGCAGTGTCCCCCAGTCACCCGCGAACTCAAGATGGATCTGGCGGATCCGGGTCGTTCGGACTAATCCCGACCGCTCAGCGAGATGAGGATGCGCAGCACATACCACAGGAGCAGGGCGATGCTGGCGAAGAGCGAGAGCGATGCGGCCACGTGCTGTCCCGGCTGGTAGTGGTACATGATCTTGCTGGTATCATAGAGTACGGCGCCACCGGCGAAGATGACCATGGCCACGGAGAACCAGAGTCCCAGGTTGAAGCCGCCGAAGATCGAAACCACGATCATCCCGAGGGCGACGAATCCGATGATCTTGAGGGCTCCGCCGAGGAAGGTGAAATCCTTCTTGGTGGTGAAGGCAATCGTGGTGATGCCAAGGACGAGGGCTCCGGTCAGAACGGCGGCCTGTCCGAGGATCATGGCATCTCCGGTCACGGCGATGCCGAGGGCCATGATGGGCAGGAAGATCACCGCTTCCGCCACCGTGTAGATGGCCAGTCCGAGATACTGCGTGGCCACGGAGGTGGCGCTGTAGGCGAGCTTGGTGGCCAGCCAGCCGACTATCATGAATCCGCCGAGGACCATCAGCCAGGTGTACTTGCCACCGCTGATCAACTGGAGGGCGGCATTGCCAAGTCCGGCCTGCAGCATGATGGTTTCGAGCAGAGCGAACACAACCAGCGCTCCGGCGAGGTGCGTGTAGGTCTTGCGGATGAATTCTGAGCGGGTGTCCTCCGGATATTCCGAAACGGAGCCGGTAGCGTAGGGATTGGTATAGTCCATGATCGGGAAGTGCTTGGTTCGAGGAAAATGCAGATGGGGAGCGGTTTGGCAAGATGAACCCAACAGGCCAGAGGATCTGAAGGCTGCTGATTCACGCGCCCATGCAGGCCGGGGACGCAGGCCCGAAGCACTCTGCTAGATGGCGTACATGTCGCGGTAGCGGAGGATGGGGTCGCCGGGGGCGTTCGGGTGGCAGAAGCGGTCGATCATTTCATCCCAGTCCTCCTGACCCTTCAGGATCTCGACTTCGATCCGCAGGAACCAGATGGGAACGATGGCTTCCTTCGGCTTCGGGAAACGCACGGCGTCCTTCTCGGTGGTGATGATCAACTCCATGTCGCGCTCGATGCAGCGGGTCATGAAGGTATCGATCTCACGCTGGGTGAAGCGGTAGTGGTCGGGGAAGTGGCGGCGGATCTCGACGTGGGCCCCGAGGTTCTCGAGGCTTTTCTCGAAGCCTTCCGGCACGGCGATTCCCGAGATGGCGGCCACCCACTTGTCCTGCAGGTAGTCGAGCGGTTGGCGCTTTCCGGTGAAAAGCTCCTCGAGGTAGCGCGGGCCGTGGGCGCACTCGATGATGGGGGCGAACCGGTTGTGCTGACGGATGCGCTCGATCAGGGGTTCGTTGGAGGACCCGTCACATTTCGTGATCAGGATGTAGCTGGCCCGTTTCAGGTTCGATGGTGGCTCGCGGAGGGTCCCTCGCGGCAGGAGGTGCCCGGTGCCGAATGGGGCGGTCCGGTCGACGAGGACGATGTCCGTGCCGTGAGCGAGTCGGAGGTATTGCAGGCCGTCGTCGAGGACGAGGGTGTCGGCTCCGAGATGCCGGACGGCGAAGCGTCCCCCCTTGATCCGGTCGCGGTCGACGACGACGGAGACCTGATCGAGATTGCGGGCGAGCATGTAGGGTTCGTCACCGGCATACTTGGAGTCCAGCAGCAGGGACGAGCCATCCGAGACGACCTTGGGCATCAGGTCGGACTCGATGGGTTTTCCCGCGGCGTCCTCCCATTTCTGGGCCTTCTTGAGTCGTCGGCTCTTGTAGCCCCGGGAAAGGATGGCGACACGGCGACCCCGGTCTCGGAGGGCCTTGGACAGCATCTCGGTGACGGGCGTCTTGCCGGTACCGCCCACGGTGATGTTGCCGATGCAGATCACCTGGGTTCCGAGGTGGGCCTGCTGTTTCCAGCGTTTGCGGAAGACGGCCATGCGGGCGTGGACGACGCCGCGGAAGAGGACCGAGAGGAAGCTCATCGCGATCCGCGTCATCCCGGCACGGAAACCCTTGGCGCGGCCGAAGATCACATCGGCGCCCCATTGCTCGAACTCGGCGAGGGTCTCTTTCATCAGGCGGTGGCGCCATGATTGGAGACCAGATGGGAAGCGCCAAGGCGCAATGTCGGGAGAAGTCGCCCGGAGGATTGCCGGGAGCGATCAGAGTCCTGGAGGAGGGCCGGCGCTTTTGCCGGTCTCACGGATGAGCGGGAAGCTGGGTTTCCAGGTGGGGTGCTCCTGGTTGAGCCAGTTGAGCATCTTGACCGATAGGGTTTTGGCTTTCTCCGCCTCTTCCTTGATCAGGTTCTTCGCTTCCTCCTGGTCGTCGCTGAGGCAGTAAAGCTCCCAACGATTCCCTTCGTAGTAGTAGTAGAGCTTGTAGCGCTTTCCGGCGATGTCATCGATGGCCACGACCGAGGGGGTGGCGCGGGTGTCGAGGTATCCGGGGAAGAGGAAGAAGATGGCATCGCGGTCATCCTCGAGGGTGGGCTTCTTGAGGAGGTCGGCGAATGAAGTGCCATCGAGCGGGTGGGTGTCGGCGGGTGGGGTCCATTTGTTGCCGGCGAGTTCGAGGTAGGTCGGGTAGTAGTCGACCGAGTGCACCTTGTTGTCCGTCACGGTGCCGGCCGGGATGGTGCCGGGCCAGCAGGCGATGAGGGGGACACGGATGCCGCCTTCGGTGAGCATGCCCTTGTTGCCCTTGAGCGGAAGGTTGTCGGCGTGGGTGCCGCCATTGTCCGAGGTGAAGAGGATGAGGGTGTTCTTGGTGATGCTGTCGGAGGTGTCGCCGTCACCATTCGGGTCTTCGAGCATTTTGCGCATGCGGGCGAGGTTGAGATCCAGGCTGTCGATGAATCCGAGGTAGTGGGCCATCCTGCCGGCTGCCTTGTGGCCGGTCGGAACCCTCGCCTCCGCCTTCTTGAACAGGTCGGGGCGGGCCTTCACGGGGCCGTGCACGGCGTAGGTGTGAAACTGGATGTAGAAGGGTTTGTCTCCCTTCGCCAGGGTGGCGACGGTTTCTTCGAGGGCGTCACCGACGGCATCCGACACGTGCTTCGGGGTGCCTTTCAGTTCGGCGGGGAAGCCGTGTTTCTTGAGATACTCATCGGTGTAGGGAGCGGCATACTTGTCGAAGGCACCGTAGCCGACGTTCTTGAAGCCCCACTTGTTGCCATTCTTCGGCTTGGACGCGAAACAGGACCCTTGATGGCCTTGCTTGCCGCCGCCGATGTTGATGTCGAAGCCGGCCTTCTCGGGCAGGGTGGCCTCGCCGCCTTCATGACCGCCGACGTGGTATTTCCCGATGTGGGCGGTAGCGTAGCCATTCTCCTTCAGCGCTTCCGCGACGGTGATGGCTTCGGCATCGACGTCCTCACCCTGCTCCGGGCCCTTGAACTTTCCGTTCTTTCCACCGCGATTGAGGCTGCCGACGACGTAGACCTTGTTGTGGATGCGTGCCGGATACTGTCCGGACAGCATGGCGGCCCGGGTCGGCGCGCAGTTCGGCTGCGAGTAGGCGTGGGTGAAGCTCAACCCATCGGCCGCCAGTCGCGCGATTTCGGGGGTCTGATAGCGCTTGGGCGTGGTTCCCATGGTTCCCTTGCCGGCCTGCACGTGGTTCCAGCCGAGGTCGTCGACCATGTAGATGATGATGTTTGGTGCATCGGTCGCCGCGTGGCTGACAGGAATCAGAAGGGCGGCGAGAGCGGGGAAAAGTGGGGTCAGGCGCATGAGGTTCTTGGGCTGAGGGGATTCAAACGACGGGAATCCGGTGGACATTGCACTAAAGCCGCACGAATTGGCGGGATTGGCGGCTTTTCGGGCTCACTCGGGGGGTTCGGTCAGGAAACCTTCCAGTTTTCCCGAAATCGCGGCGGGAACCACGGCGTGAACGAGGATGTCGTTCCCTTCGTAGTCGGTGGAGAGGATCTTGGCGTCGCGATGCAGCAGGCCGACGAGATCGGCTCGTGACTGGGGGATCCGGTAGCGGAGTCGCTGGACGCGGGAAGCGAGGGCGGTCGAGCAGGCATCGAGCAATTCGGCGATGCCGATGTCCTTCAGGGCCGAGGCGTGGATGGCGTCCGGGAAGGTGCGGCGAAGGAAGGCCATCTGATCGGGGTCGGACACGTTGTCGATCTTGTTGAGCACCGTGATGATCTGCTTCTCACCCGCGCCGAGCTCGGCAAGTACGGAGAGTGTCGTATCATGGAAGGCCTCGACTTCGGGAGAAGAGGCATCGAGGACGTGGATCAGGAAGTCGGCGAGGACGGACTCCTCGAGGGTTGCCTTGAAGGCCTCGACGAGTCGGTGGGGGAGGTTTCGCACGAAGCCGACGGTGTCGGTGAGCAGCAGCGGCTGTCCGTCGGGAAGGTCGATGCGCCGGGTGGTCGTGTCGAGGGTGGCGAAGAGCATGTCCTTGGACAGGACCTCGGAGCCTGACAGGCGGTTGAGCAGTGTGGACTTGCCGGCGTTGGTGTAGCCGACGATGGAAGCGTGCGGGGTTTCGAGCCGTTCGCGGGCGTGGCGCTGGGTCGCGCGTTGTTTGCGGACGTCCTCGAGTTCGCGTTTGGCGCGGTCGATGCGCACGCGGGCCATGCGGCGGTCGACCTCGATCTGCTTCTCACCCATGCCGCGTGCTGCGGCTGACCCACCGGATCCACCGCCGCCTTCGCGGTCGAGGTGACCCCACATGCGGGCCATGCGGGGCAGGGCGTACTGCATGCGGGCGAGCTCGACCTGGAGCCGGGCCTCGCGCGTCTGTGCGCGCTTGGCAAAGATGTCGAGGATGACTTCCTCGCGGTCGATCACGCAGAGGTCGGCGGCGGCCTCCCACTCGCGCTGCTGGGATGGGGCGAGCTGGTTGTCGAAGACGATGCAGTCGCACTCATGTGCCTTTGCGAGGTCCACGATCTCGGCGGCCTTGCCGGTGCCACAGAGGAATTTTTTGTGCATCGAGCGGGACTTCGCGAGGACCTTCTCGACCACGCCGATGCCCAGCGTTCGGACGAGTTCCTCGAGCTCTTCGAGGAGGGCTTCGGACTCGTCGGCTTCCCGTGGGTCGAAATACAGCCGCACGAGCAGGGCTCGTTCGACCATTTCGGGTTTCTCGCGGACTTCGAACATCGGGAAGGGGGGATAGCAGGGTGTGGCCCCTGCTCAACTCCCAAAGTACGGGCGCCGCGACTTGTGGGGTGGGCGCTGCCTCATTGCGGGGCTGTCTCCAGCTTCACCGCAGCCACGTGGATCGGGCCATTCGGGAACAGCTTGATGAGGCCTCGGCTCAGGCGCTTGGCTTCCTCCGCGTGACCTTCACGGGAGAGATGTTCGGCCGCGACGATGGCGGCGTGGCCGGCAGCGGTTTGGGAAGGCTCCGGTCCCTGGGTCAGGATGACTTCGAGGGCGGCGGCAGCGTCAGGGGTGCCGATCATGCCCAGCGAGGCGATGGCTTCCGGCTGTCCGTCCTTTGCTTCACCCGAGGCGAGCTTTTGAAGGGCGGGGATGGCTTCCTTTTCCCGTCGGACTCCGAGGGAGTCGACCACCCCGGCGAGCGGGCGGCCTTGCAGTTCCGGCAGGGCGTCGAGCAGTGCTTTCGAAGCGGCAGGATCGTCGATGGCCTCGAGCACGCTGCGGGCGTATGCAGCGAGTTTCTCGCTTTCGAGGAGCGGGACGAGTGCTGGAATGGACTTCGGTCCGGCGACGTAGACCAGCATCTGGCAGGCGACCGCCTTGTCGTGATCCGAGGCGCTTGAGTTCAGGATGGCGAGTTGGGATGCCTCGTCTTTGATCGGTGTGGAGCTCATGTTGGCAGAAGGTCAGGGGTTTCAGGCGGTCCATCCGGCACGGCGGGAGCGGCTGATCATGTGGTTGGCTTCGGCGTCATCGATGAAGGTCTCGGTCGCGGGATCGAAGCGGACTTTCCGGCCCAGTCGCCATGCGATCGAAGCGGCATGGGACACAATGTGTCCGTAGCGGGTGACATCGGCATTCGCGGCCGGTTTCTTGCGGGATTTGACGCAGTCAAGGAACTCGCGGACGTGCTTGCTCGGGTCGGTGCCTGAGAGGCCACCTTCCGGGAAATCCTTCACCAGAGAAGCCGGGTTGGATTTGATTTCGCCGCTGTCGGCGGCCTCCACCCAGCCTTCGTCGCCCTCGAAGCGCACCGGGCAGGTGCCGGGAACCACCCAGTCGCCCTCGCCCTTGAAGCCGGCGAGTCGCATGACAAGTTTCACGCCATTCTGATAGGTGGCATGGATGGTGTCGCCATCGGCCTCATACTCGACCGGCACGGTGCCATCGGCCCCCGCGGCCCATTGGCAGAGGTCGATGGTGTGGGCTCCCCACTCAGGCAGCGTGGCGCCGCCATTGAAGTCGTAGTATCCGCGCCACCGCCCCTGGGTGTATTTCTTGTTGTAGGGGCGCCAAGGTGACGGGCCGAGCCAGGCATCCCAGTCGATCTCATCGGTGCTTGGCAGTGGTTCCTCCGGCAGCCACGAGAAATCCTCGCGCAGGGAAAGAATGCCGGCGTGGACTTTCTCGACCGTGCCGAGCTTGCCACCAGCGGCGAGTTGGCAGGCGAAGCGGAAGTTGTCGACGTTGCGTCGCTGGGTGCCGGCCTGGAACACCCGGTCGTAGCGATTGATGGTGTCCGCGAGTTCCTGTGACTCACGGATCGTCATGCTGCAGGGTTTTTCGCAATAGATGTCCTTCCCAGCCTTCGCGGCCCTCATGGAGGCGAGGGCGTGCCAGCGGTCCCCGGTGCAGATGAGGGTGGCGTCGATGTCGTCCCGCTCGAGCATCTCGTTCATGTCGCTGTACTTCTTGCAGTCCTCCGTATCGTAGGCGCGCATGGCCATCCGGCGGACGGTCTCGCGGCGGTTCTCCTGCGCATCCGCGATGGCGACGAATTGCACGTCCTTCTCCTTGAGGAAGCACGAGAGGACCTTGCGGCCGCGCGGGCCGATCCCGATGGCGCCCAGCACGATGCGGTTGCTTGGAGCCACATGTCCGTCCCGCCCGAGTGCGGATGCTGGAATGAAGGTGGGTGCGCCGAAGGTGAGCGCGGTGGTCTTGAGGAATTGGCGTCGGGTGGGCGTGATGGACATCGGTCTGATGAGGTTGAGAAGTGGTTCGCTGGGAACCGCTCGAATTGACTACGGTCGTTTCAGAAGAAACCCATCATCGAAGGGCGTCAATTCTCACGATTTCTGTTTCACGTGCCGGGGCTGGTCACCGTGGGTCGCCGCCAGAGTGCATCGCTTTGATCCGTTTGATGGAAAAGGAGGGCGAAGACGCAACTTCGTCGCTCAATGCCTGCACTTCGATGTCATCCGGATAGACTGTCCGGAACATGCCGGCGAGTGCTGCCTCCGCTTCCCGGGTCATCCCGAATCCGCCCACCGTTTGCCCCTCGCGGTCGAAGAACAGGATGTCACTGCATGAGTAACATACCAAGGCGTAGAACTCCGACTCTCCCCGGACGAACTCGATGCCGAATCCAGGCGAGAAGAGGCAGGCGCTCACATCCGTGACGGATGTCGGCGAGCACATCACCCTCGAATACGCCGCCGCCTCCTTGGTCGTGGCTTCGTATGGTTTTCCCAACGCGTATTGTCCGATCTCGATGTCTCCTGCACCCTCGACGACTCGGAACACGGTGACCTTTTCCGCTTCGGACAAGGTCTTGGCCAGACCGGGAGCCTTGTGGATCAACTCCGCAAAGCCATCGACGCGGGCGAACCATTCCACACCCTTCAGTTGGGGGCCTGCGACCTGTGGGTGGTCCGCGTCATCCGCTAGGCTCTGCTTGGCGGACCAGAGCCATGAGCCAACCAGCGCCACGGCGATGCCTGACAAGAATGCCGTAAGGAGTCGGATCATCGTCTGGCGTCTGTGCTGTGTGGATGGGGTGATGCGCAGGCGATCCGGACAGGCGATCCGGACAGGCTGGAATTAACCAACCAGTTTCCGAAACTGGCGACAAGGATGCAATAAGGCCGATGATGGGGAGCTCATCGACTGCCTCGTTCAGAAGTGGTCGCCCCCCTGAGAGGCATTTCCGCTGAGTCTCTTGCGCCTGCATGACCACCACCGCCAGAAATTCACCAAGGAACATAATGTCCAGAGACCCGCAGCAGCAAGGTTCCAGCCGGTGTCCCCGAAAGCGCCGAAGTCTGCCGTTTCGCTTGCGGTCTCAGTTTCCCCCATTCCGCGGAACACAATAAAGACCCGTAGTTGGACTAGTGCCAGCGGCACCGCTATCAGAGCTATCAGCAGTGAACTAACCTCATGACTTCGCAACGACTCCTTCGATGGGTAGTCCCTTAGATGATGAACCCACTTGGAGATGCTGTAGTTCGTTGCGAGATCGTCACTCATGTTGTTGGCCAACGCTTGAAGTGAGACATTCCCGACAACCAAATCGAAATGCTCCCAAACAGCGAAGCAATTCCCGAAGGTGGCGGCAAGAATTCAATAGCAACGCTGGCAGCAGTGGTCCTTCGACCGACCTGGCTGTGAGCAAGATCGTCAAGGCCTGCCATTTCTCCAGCGGTCTTATTCTTCCGAGCCACGAACGGAAGGCTCTGAACCGGCTCGGGGAGCAGAAGGATGGTTGGGGGCGTTTGGTTGGTGAGTCTTGACGATCACTGCATTGCTCACCAAGTGGAACCGGTCTTGTCCCTTCTCATCCCGTGAGAAAAACATGGTGAGGTCGATTTCTGCCGCATGATCTACCAGTGTATCCGCTACCGGAATACTCATCTCTTTATGATCGCCAGGGCCGATCTTGATCCAGCGCTCGTTCGTGGTTCTTCGGAAACCAAGGGGGTGGATGCGCTTCCAGCTGCCACCTTTTCGAACGTGATAATGATCGCCGTGATCCGTCGTGAAAGAATGGTGCATCAAGTAGATCAATGCGTCCGGATTCGTCCTGGAAAACCTCTCAACCGGGTCCTTTTCGCCAGTCATGATCCAATAGTTGGACTTCGATTCGTTCGTGATCCGCACTGTCAGCAGGTCGAATCCTGTATCGTCCTTCTTGTTTCGATCCGCCTTGATGACCTTGAAATCAAGCCCCGTATCCGTTGGTGGGTCAGCAAGGGTTGTGCCACCAAGCATCGATGGAAGTACGAGAAAGATCAGAATGGAAGCGAGTTGATTCATGGTTTCCCTGCAAAAGCCCAAGTGTTCCCGATTATTGGACCACGAACGCCACATGTATCCAATCAGCTTCCGAAGGAGACGGCAAGAGCTCGGGAGAGGTGTTGAGTGGGGGGGGGGCTTGCTCGTCTTAATCTGCATGGAAGCCGTTAGATCGGAGGGATATCAAGAGCCCTCGATCGATACTCGGCCGTCCTCGTCGATGGTCCAGATATCACCGTCATCGCTCGCCACGACCGCGCCAAAGTGTCTGGCGATCTGGCCCAGCTTCTTCAGCATGGGTAGGCGAGGTGGAAGGTCTGAAGGTCTGAAGGTCTGGAGGTCTGGAGGTCTGGAGGTCTGGAGGTCTGGAGGTCTGGAGGTCTGAAGGTCTGAAGGTCCGAAGGTGGGGTTGCTTTGTTGGGGGTGTTAGGCTTCTTCGAGTTCGTGCCAGCTTTCGGCGGCGAAGGCGGTGCCGGCTTCGTGGTAGAGATCGAAGACGGAGTGGACGCCGAGTTTTTTGAGTTCTTCGGCCTCGTCGGGGTGCTTGACGAGGGCGGTGATGGGGACGCCTGCCTGGTAGGAGCAGAGACGGGAGGCGATGCGGACGGTGGCGCGGAAGTTGCGGGTGGCGATGATCACCATCTTGGGTTTCACGGAGAGGTCGAGGCGTTCCCAGAAGCCGGGATCGGTGCCGTCGGCGAAGATGATGTTGCGTCCGGCTTTGACGTGCTCCTGGTGGGCGGTGGGATCGGAGTCGACGCCGACGACGTGAAGCTTGCGGTGCTCGATCAACCAGTCGTAGGCACCGGTGCCGATGCGGCCCATGCCGAAGATGACGACGTCGGGGTGGGTGCTGACGATGGGGCGGTCCTCGGGGAGCGGGGTGGCTCGTTCGAGGGCTTTGAGTTTTTTCGCGAAGCGGTCGAAGAGGACGGAGGGGGCGGAGTTGAGGGGGGCGGCGACGACGAAGCTGAGGGCGACGAGGATGGCGATGGCGACGAGCCAATCGCTGGACAGCCATCCGGAGAGCACGGCGACGTTTCCGACGATGAGGCCGAACTCGCTGAAGTTGGCGAGGCCGACGCTTGCGAAGAAGGCGGGGCGGGCGCGGTGGCGGAAGCCGCAGAGGATGGCGTAGAAGCCGAGTGCCTTGGGGACGAGGAAGGGGAGGAAGATGAGGGCGGCGAGGAAGGCGGCGGGGGAGAGGTCTTCGGAGAGGCCGATGCTGAGGAAGAAGGCGACGAGGAAGAGGTCTTTGAAGCCAAAGAGGTTCCTGGCGAGTTCTTCGGCGCGGGGTGAGGAGGCGAGGAGCATGCCGATGGCGATGGCACCGAGGTCGCCCTTGAGCCCGACCTGCTCGAAGAGGACGTAGCCGGCGAAGGTCATGCAGAATCCGAAGAGGAGGAGGAGTTCGCCGCGGCCGACGCGGTCGAGCAGGCCGATGGCGAGAGGGCGGAGCAGGGGGATGAGGAGGAGGGCGAGTGCCCAGGGGGAGGGGGTCTGGCCTTTGGACAGGGTGAGGAAGACGACGGCGATGACGTCCTGCATGATGAGGATGCCGATGGCGGTGGCGGCGTGGCGGGTGGCGAGCTCGGCCCGGTCTTCGAAGGCCTTGGCGGCGAAGACGGTGCTGGAGAAGCTGAGGGCAAAGCCGATGATGAGGGCGGTTCGGAACTCGAGTTCGTCGAAGAGGGGGAGCCCGCAGGCGCCGAGGGCGAGGGCGAGGGCGGCGAAGCACACGGAGGTAACGGCCATGTGCAGGGTGGTGCCGGCCCAGACTTCGGGGCGGAGCAGCGAGCGGACCTTGAGTTTCAGGCCGATGGTGAAGAGGAGGAGAGTGACTCCGAAGTCGGCGACGGTGGGGAGGGCTTCGGGAGCCTCGAAATCGGCGGCCCGGAGGGCGAAGCCGGCGACGAGGAAGCCGACCATGGGGGGCAGGCCGATCTTCTTGGCGATCAGTCCGGCGATGAAGGCGACGGTGATGAAGATGGCGACCATGTGTTGGCAGGATTGGAGGGTTCCGGTCGGGGCTCAAGGGAATTGGTCGGGGTGGTGAAGAAGCGGGTTTCAGGTGTTGTCGCGGCGCGGGGAACTGCTAGGTTGAGGACATGGACGCGACGAATGACGATCACGACAAGGCTTGGGAGGAGACCACGGCCCTGGCTTCACCGGCTTTGCTTGGTGCGGCTGCGGGGCTGATCCTGGGTGAGGTGATGCATGCCAATGCACGGCGTGGCATTGCCATCGGCCTGGCGGCTCTCGGGGTAGCGGCGCTGATGCCGCTGGCGGTCTCGGGCATCGTGAACAAGGTGAATGGACCGAAGACGCGGCGCGGTGTGCAGCGGCGTCTGCGTGGGATCCGTGATGCCGGTGACGGTGTGGTGGAGGATGCGCTGGAGGAAACTGGGGTGATCTGAATCGGGGAGTTCCGGGGGATGCGCATTGCGGTGACTGGCACGGGTGGCCGCGTCGGTCGGGCGTTGGCGGATCGGTTTGGTCCGCGCCACGAGGTGATCGAGTTGCCCCGTGAGGTGCTGGATTTGTCGGACCCGGATGCGGTCGGGCAGGTATCGGCGGGGGGCTTCGATGTGCTGCTGCATCCGGCGGCGATGACGTCGCTGGAGGGGTGTCTGGATGCGCCATTGCTGGCGCGGCAGGTGAATTTCGAGGCGACGGCGCGTTTGGCCCGGTGCTGCCGGAAGGCGGGGCGGAGGATGATCTTCTTCAGCACGGACTATGTGCTGGGCGGGGACGAGGCGGGTCTGCATGCGGAGGATGAGGCGGTGGATCCCCGCTCGGTGTATGCGATGACGAAGGCGGATGCGGAGGAGGCGGTGCGGGAAGAGGGTGGATGTGTGATGCGGGTGTCGTGGGTCTTCGGCCCGGAGCGGGCGGCATTTCCGGATCAGGTGGTGCAGCGTGCGCTGGCGGGCGAGTCGCTTGCGGCGGTGGGGGACAAGACGTCGTTGCCGTGTGCGACGCGGGATTTGGCGGACTGGGTGGAGCGGGTGGTGGCTGAGGGGTGTCCGGCGGGTATCCTGCATGCTTGTCAGGGTGGCGGTCCGACGAGTTGGCACGGAATGGCGGAGTTCATCGTGGCGCGGCTGGTCGAGCGGGGGGAGCTGAAGGAGCCGGTGCGGGTGGAGGAGCAGCGGCTGGATGAGATGGAGGTTTTCCGTGCGGTGAGGCCGCGGCATACGGCGATGTCGACGGCGCGGCTGACGGATCTTCTGGGGGAGGCGCCGCGGGATTGGCGGGAGGCGCTTGGGGATTACGTGGATGGTGTTTCCATAAGCCGTTGACCGGTATGGGGGCGCGTGCCAGTGTTAGGCACTTCTCATGAATCGCTGTATTTCTTTCCTCCCCGTAGCCTGTCTGGCGCTTGCCAGCTGTGAGCTTGGCGGTCCGTATGACTCCGGTGGCTTCGATCCTCTGGACCCTGCGGGTGGCGGTGGTGCCGGTGTGGCCGTGGCCAATACCGGGTATCGTCCCGGTGAGTTCGTGCGCTCGGTCTCACCGAACACGGCCTTTTTCAAGAACAAGCCATCCGGGGACGCGACGGCGGATCGCCTGCTGCCTGCGGACACGATGATGAAGGTGATTTCCGACGACGGGAGCTTCGTCAAGGCCGAGCTGGATAGCGGTGAAGTCGGCTTCGTGCCTTCGGTCATGGTGATGGGCAAGGAGGATCAGGCCGCGCAGTATTCCGGCAGCGAGTATCAGGTGTATCCTCCGGTTGATGGGGTGATCCCGCTTCAGGGCGACCCGACGACGACTGACCCGGACGTGCCGGTGGTGCCTCCGACCATCGATCCGGATGCGCCGGCGGACTTGCCACCGCTGCCTGATGACGCCCCGACGCCTGGTCTGGGCGCCGAGCCACCGCTGCCAGATCCAACGACTGAGGAGGCCAGCCCGGACGATGTGGCGAGTGAACCGGAAGGCGCCGCTGACCCCGAGTAAGGCTCGGGAGTTCGAACCCAATCATGAAAAAGCCGCGGGTCGTGAGACCCGCGGCTTTTTTGATGGATGGGTGTGAGGGGTGGACCGTGCGCCTCCCGTTCAGCTCAAGCCCTGCAGGGCGGCCTTGACGGCGGCGAAGTCAGGGAGGTCCTTCGGGTGGTCCTGGACTTCGGCGTATTGGATCACGCCGGCCTTGTCGACGACGAAGGCAGAGCGCTTGGCCACGCCACCCATGATCAGATTGGCCTCGGGTAGGAACTGGTCGTAGGCGACGCCGTAGTCGGCGGCGACGGTGTGTTCGTAGTCGCTGAGGAGCTGGATGCCGATACCTTCCTTCTGGGCCCAGGCTTCCTGAGCGAAGGGGTTGTCACCGGAGATGCCGATGACGGTCGCATCGAGGTCTTCGTAGTCCTTGATGCCGGAAGTGATGTCGCAGAACTCTTGGGTACAAACACCAGTGAAGGCCATGGGTACGAACAAGAGGACGAGATTGGTCTTGCCGACCAAGTCGCTGAGTTTCACGAGTTCCGGGCCATCAGGGCCTTTGCTAACGAGAGTGAAGTCGGGGGCTTTGTCGCCAATTTTGAGTGCCATGATCTTTTCGGGGTTGTTGCTATGAAGAATTCGTCGGCAGCATAGGCTGAAGTGGCGTCAGGTCAACGGATCCAAAGGACATGAAATTCGATTTTTCCAAATTGGGACAAGAACTTGCCGGAGGCAGCGGCATCGAAGAGCTGATGGCGGACCTCGGTGAGGCCCTGAATTCCGGGGGTGACGACATCCGGATGCTCGGGGGCGGGCAGCCGGCACACATCCCGGAAGTGAACGCGATCTGGCGTCGGCGGATGGAGGAAATCCTCGCCGAGCCCGGAGCGCTGGAGCGGATGCTGGCGAACTACGACCCGCCGAAGGGGAACCCGAGATTCATCGAGGCGCTGACGACTCTTTTCCAACGCGAGTTCGGCTGGCCGGTCACGGATGCGAATTTCTCGGTCACGGCGGGTGGTCAGACGGCCTTCTTTTTCCTCTTCAACCTGCTGGCGGGGGAGATGCCGGATGGGAGCCGGAAGCGGATCCTGCTGCCGCTGGTGCCGGAGTACATCGGCTATGCGAACCAGGGGACCTGTGGTAACTTGTTCCGCGCCGTGCCGCCGAAGATCGAGAAGACCGGCGAGCATGAATTCAAGTATCGGGTCGACTTCGATGCGTTGGAGATCACCGACGACATCGCGGCAATCTGTGTGTCGCGCCCGACGAACCCGACCGGCAATGTGCTGACGGACGGCGAGATCGAGCGCCTGTCGAAACTCGCCAAAGCGCACGGGATCCCGCTGATCATCGACAATGCGTATGGTGCTCCGTTTCCCAACATCATCTTCGGGGATGCGACGCCGGTGTGGGATGAGCACATCATCCTGACGCTCAGTCTTTCGAAGATTGGCCTCCCGGGCACCCGCACGGGGATCGTGGTGGCGCATCCACGCATTGCGGCGGCGATGGCGTCGATGAGCTCGGTCGTGGGTCTGGCGAATCCGAACATCGGTCAGACCATCGCGCGCCCGCTCATCGAGAGTGGGGAGATCCTGCGTCTGGCGAATGAAACGGTGAAGCCGTTCTACATCGAAAAGTCACGTCAGGCCCGCGAGTGGGTGGCGGAGAGCTTCGGTGAAGGATTCGACTACTATGTGCACCGTAGTGAAGGTGCGCTTTTCCTGTGGCTGTGGTTCCCCGGTCTGCCGATCAGCTCGGCGGAGCTCTACGAGCGCCTGAAGGCGCGGGGTGTGCTGATCGTGTCCGGGCACTATTTCTTCTTCGGCCTCGAGGATGAGGACTGGCGTCACCGCCGTGAGTGCCTGCGCATGACCTTCACGATGGAGGAACGGATCGTACAGGACGGCATCCGCACCATCGGCGAGGAAGTCGCGCGCGCCTGGGCGGAGGCCCAGGCGTAGAGGCATAAGGGCCCTTACTCGAAGAAGCGCTTCAGGGTGCGCTGTTCGTCGGGGTCGAGCGACTCCCGCCAGACGCGGTCGCCACCGGATCCCGTCGACTGCACGCCGCCGCCGGTCTGTGTGCCGGTGGCTGATTTGTCGACCTCGTGCTCACCGTCCTGGAGCTGGAGCAGATCACCGGGAAGGGAGCGGGAGAGGTCTTCGGCTTCGAGGGATTCGAGGTCGCCGGTCTTCAGGGAGTCACCTTCCTTGCCGAGCACGCCGGGAGCGTGGCCGGGTCCGCGTTGGACGCCGCCGTTGCCGTTGCCGGGTCCGGGTTGGTTGCCCTGTTGTCCGTCGCCCTCACACTGACCGTCGAGCAGTTCGTCGAGCCATTCATCGCCCTCGCCTCCACCGCCGCCTCCTTGGCAGTCCTTGCAGGCCTGTCCGGCCTTCTGCATGTTTTCGCGGAGTTGCTCGAGCTGTTCCTGATTGAGGTTGCCCAGTTGGTTCGGATCGAGCTGCTGGAGTTGGTCGAGGAGGTCGGGATTCGGTTTGAGTGCGCCGTTCTGCAGCCCCTGCAGGGCCTGATCGAATTGGTTCAGGAGTTGGTCCTTCTGGGCCTGCGGGATGTTGCCGGCATTCTGTTGGAGGTTGCCGAGGGCGCGTTCGGCGCGGTCGAGGTCGCGTTGCAGTCGTTCGAGTTCGGACTTGTGCTGCTGCTTGAGTGAGTCGGTGGCTTCGAGCGACGAGTGGCTGAACCATTCCTCTTCTTCCTTCGATCGCAGTTCGTCGAGTTTCTTCTGCATCTCTTCGAGGTAGGTCTCGTCGATGATGTCATCCTGTCCGAGGCGTTCGAGGTCGGCTTCGATCTGTTCCCAAGCGAGCGGGGCTTCGGGTGGATCTTCATCTTCTCCGGGCAGGGCGGAGACGGGGATGAGAAGGCCGGCGAGGAGGAAGGCGAGGACGGCGATGGGTGGGATGACGAGGCGCTGCCAGTTCCAGGACACCCCGGCATTGACCTTCTCGGGAAGCTCGGGCCATGGGGCGACGCCTGCCTGAGCGGCCGAGAGGGCATTGCGCATGCGCATGGAGTCCTCGATGCGGACCATGGAGCGCTCGGGAGTTTCAAAGTGACGTCGGGCGATGAACAGGGCGACGGCACCGACGGCGGCGAGCATGCCTGCCACGCCGAGGGCCAGCTGCCATGCGGCGGTTTCCGGGGCTTCGCGGCGCACGAACATCAGCACGCAGGTGCCGATCAGTCCGATGACGACGACGGGTGCCATCAGCGACTCAAGCCACCAGCCGAGATTGATGCGGCGGGCGATTTTCGAGGCTTCGCGCGACCACGCGGACTGAAGTTTGGAGGCAGGGGCGTCCTTCGACATGCCTCCATCCTAGCGCAGATGGGGCGGGGAGCGATGCGAAAGTTCGGTGAAGAATGGAAGGAGCGGAGGCTACAGCTCGGCTGAGGCTTCCTGGTCGAGGTAGAAATTCGCGTCCGGGTGTTCCTGCAGGAATGAGGCGCTGACCTGGTCCGTGATGGGGCCCTGGAGGGCATCCTTGACGATGGCCGCCTTGTGGGAGCCGAAGGCGAGGAGGGCGATGCGTCTGGCCGCGAGGATGGTGCCGCAGCCCATGGTGATGGCGCTGGTCGGGACCTGATCGAGTCCGCCGAATGCCGGCGCGGCATCCTGGCGGGTGATGGGATCGAGGTGGATCTCGCGGGTGCGGGAATCGCGTGGCGATCCGGGTTCGTTGAAGCCGATGTGGCCGGTGCGGCCGATGCCAAGGAGCTGGAAGTCGATGCCGCCGGCGTCGGCGATGGCCTGCTCGTATTCGCGGCAGTGGGCTGGGACGTCGTCGACGATGCCGCGTGGCAGGTGGATGTGGTCGGCGGGGATGTCGATGTGATCGAAAAGCTGGCGGTGCATGAAGCTCCAGTAGCTTTCCGGGTGTTCCCGTGGGAGACCGAGGTATTCGTCGAGATTGAAGGTGATGACCTGCTGAAAGGAGACCTTGCCGGCTTGGTGCAATTCGATGAGCGCCTTGTAGAAGGGAATTGGGGTGCTGCCGGTGGCGAGGCCGAGAACGGCGGGGCGTCCCGAGGCGTTGATGCTTTCGATCAGTCCGGCGACATCGAGGGCGAGTTGGCGGCATGCGTCTTCTTTTCTGCGAAAAACCGAGACATTTGGCGCTGTTGTCATCGCCGTGGACATGCGGGGCAGCCCGAAAATTGTCAAAACTAATTCCTCGGGAGGAGCGTGTCGGGGGGACAGGGAGTGGGCGCTGCAGGTGCCCGGGCGTCCTCGGGTTCCGCGGGATTTGTGGGAACTCCCCATCCCGCGGGGGGATCGGTGGCGGGCGTGGTGGCGGGGGCGCCTAGTCCAGCTTGCCGAGGCTTTTCTCGAGGTCGAGGTTCGGTGCGGCGCCGAGCTCGAGGGCTTTGGCGTAGTGTTCCAGCGCGTTTTTGCGTTTCCCCTGACGGTTGTAGAGGACGGCGAGGTTGTAGTGGGCCTCGGCGCTGGTGGGGTCGCAGGAAAGGGAGGTGCGGAAGGATTCTTCGGCGGCTTCGAGGT
This sequence comes from Haloferula rosea, assembly GCF_016595525.1. Lineage (GTDB taxonomy): Bacteria > Verrucomicrobiota > Verrucomicrobiia > Verrucomicrobiales > Akkermansiaceae > Haloferula > Haloferula rosea. The sequence continues at coordinate 54,922 of NZ_JAENII010000012.1, read as the reverse complement.
TGCCGTAGCGGAAGAGGGCATTGGCGAGGAGCAGGTGCCCTTCGGCATTGGTCGGGGCGTATTCGACCGCGCGCTCGAGCGATTTGATGGCGGGCTCGAATTCTCCGATCTTGGTCAGGGTGTGGCCGAGCATCCGGTGGGCGTAGGGATTGCGCGGGTCGAGCTCGGTGACTTGCTGGAACATGTCGGCGGCGGCCACCGGGTTCTCCAGCTTGTATTCGACGAGCCCCAGCATGCACATGGTCATGGTGTCGCCGGGGTTCCGCTCGATGACCATTTCAAAAATCTCGCGCGATGCCTGCGGGCGGCCTTCACGGAACGAGCGAACGCCGGCCTTGATGTAGGGTTTCAACTCGCTGCGCAGGCCGGCTTCGCTGCGTTCGACTTCCGACCGCGGCCGCGCGAAGGGCGAGACGATGACGCCGTCGACCTCCTGGCCGTCGATGACGCTGAGTTCCTCGGGCGAGAGGTTGAGCTCGGCGCCTTGGAAGATGTTCATCGCGGTGCGGATGTCCTCGTCTTGGCTGGCCTTCTCGCCGAGGGCTTCCATCAGTAGCTCGCGCGCCTGACTGCGCTTCTTCTGGATCTGCAGTTGTTTGTTGATGATGCCGCGCAGCACGGCGGCTTCCGCGGGGTCGACGTCGGAGGAGTCGAGCATCATGGCCTCCCGTTCGAGGCGGGCTTGCAGCTGGTCGAGCCGTTCCTGTTGCTCGGTGTTCTCGCGTCGGTATTCCTGAATGCGCAGTTTGCTGATGGCGAGGTCACGGAGGGCTTCGAGCAGGTCGTCCTTGGAGGCATCGCTGTCCTCCTGGAGGGCTTCGTAGCGGTCCTTGGTTTCGCGGAGTTCGCGGTCGAGCGCCATGTTCTGGTCGATGACCTCCTGGAGCTGGCCGGCTTCATTGAGCTTGAGCAGGGCTGCCATCTGGTCGCGCTCGCGCAGGAGTTCGTCGCGCTCTTCCTCCACTTCGTCGAGCGAGTCGCGGACTTCCTGGAGGGCGCTTTCGAGCGAGCGGATGTGCTTGTTGGCACGCGCTAGTTCCTTGTCCTTCTTGGTCAGCGAACTCTGCAGTTCCTTGATTTGATTGAGCTGGCCGGCGACCACTTCATTGGCGGCCTTGCGTTCGATCTCGAGGTTGCCCTTGGCGTCGGCGACCTGTTGTTCGAGTTGTTTCACCTGCTGAAGCAGGCGGCCACGCTCGACCTGAAGGGCATCGATCTGGGCTTTGGCCTGCTTGGTTTCGCCGCGGCTGGCATCGAGCGCGCGGGCCATGGCGGCCTTTTCGCCTTCGATGGAATTGATGCGTCGCGACAGGGCGTCGAGTTCGCGCTGCATCGGCACCTGGGCGGAGGAGCGGCGCAGGCGGTCGAGCTCGGCGCGGGTTTTCTGCAGTTCGGAAATGGCGAGGTCGCGTTGGCGTTCGGTCGTCGTCGGGTCGGCGTTGCCTCCGGTTCCGCGTTTGATCTGGTCCTGCAGTGCGGTGACCTGCTTTTCCAAGTCGGCGATGCGTCGTGACTCCAGCGTCTCGATCGGGCGCGTGGAGGGGATGGGGGCGGCGGGGATTCCGGTGTCGAGGCGGTTGGGCTGGTTGCCATCCGGACCGGCACCGGTGCGGGCGCCGCCTTCGAGCTCGGCGACGACCCGGGCGTCGGCTTCCTTCTCTTTCAGTGCCTCGGGGGCGACGGAGGCGATGGCGTTGACGGTCTTCGTGCGCCGGCCCTCGACCATCTCCTTTTTCCACTCGGGGAAGGATCGAGCGATGGTATCGAAGAGCTGCTGGGCGCGACGGTATTTTTCAAGCGCCTCGGTGGCCTTGCCTTTCTCGGCGAGCTTGTCGGCATCCTTCGAAAGCAACCAGCCCTGGAAGTAGACGTCGGATGGATCGAAATTCGGGGCTGGCTGGGCGGCCGGGCGCGGGGCGAGCTGGGCGGGCGCGGAAACGACGCCACCCACGGCCCACAGGCAGGCAGCGAAGAGGGGGAGACGCATGGTTAATCCGTTGAGGCCCTGAGGCATAGCGGGCGGAGGCTAGGCGAGCGTTGGCGCGAGGTCAAACATGGAACCGGGGGGCGCTGAAGCCCTTGGTGGCCCTTATCTGGCCGGGTAAATCACGCTCGTGTTCGCCGTTTCAAAGAGAACGATGCGGGAGACGGCGAGTGTCTTGGACAGTTCATCGAAGATCCACTTGGCGAGGTTCTCGGCGGAGGTGTGGAAGTCGAACAGGTCGTTCAGGTTCTTGTGGTCGAGGTAATCGACGATGGGGTTCACCTCGGCGGAGATCTCGGCGTAGTCGATGACGAAGCCGCGTTCGTCCAGTTCGCCATCCACTTCGACGCGGAACTTGTAGGAATGCCCGTGGAGGCGCCGGCACTTGTGCCCTTCCGGAAGGTGGGGAAGGGCGTGGGCGGCCTCGAAGCGGAACTCCTTGGTGACGGTGAACATGCGGGGAGTCTTGCGCTGCGGCCGCGGAGATTCAAGGCAGCGGGAGGGAAATCCGTATCAACCCGTATCGGGTGGTCAGAGCAAGCCGTGTTCGCGAAACGAGTGGTAGGGCTCCCTTCCGGGGGCGGGGCGACCGATCACGATGTGGTCGACGAAGCGCAGGCCGAGGAGTTCGGCACCTTCCTGCAGTCGCCGGGTGAAGGTGCGATCGGCCTGACTCGGGGTGGGATCGCCGGAGGGGTGATTGTGGATGAGGACGAAGCCGTAGGCCTTCCGCAGGATCACGGGTTGGAGGATTTCCCGCGGGTGGGCGGTGGTCTCGGTGAGCACGCCGGAGCTCACGGTGGTGGTGTGGACGTGTTCGAGGCGGGTATTGACCATGGCGACGATCAATTTCTCGTGGGCGAGGTGGGCCAACTGCGGGCCGAAGGCCTGGTGGATGCGTTCCGGGCTGTCGAGTGGGGTGGCCGAAATTTGTTCGCGTGCGAGACGTGCACCCATCTCGAAGGCGGCGGCGAGCTGGCAGGATTTCGCCGGTCCCAGACCGGGGCAGCTCATCAGTTCCTCGAGGTCGGCAGAGCCCAGTGCATGAAGCGACCCGAAGTGTCGGAGGATGTCGCGGCCCAGTTGGATCGCGCTCTTGCCTTTCATGCCGGTGCCCAGGAATAGGGCGAGGAGTTCGGCATGGTCGAGATGGCCGGGGCCGTGACGAGCCAGTTTCTCGCGCGGCTTTTCGTCATCCGGTAGATCTCGCATGAGTTCACTCACAGCGTGGATCTTCGGCAGTGGCCGGGGGGGTGTCGATGATGGATGTGGCCGGGTGAATGGAATCCGTAGCTCGTCCGGCCGAGGGACTCGGATGGAACGCCCGTCTCAGGGCTGCCAGTCCTTGATGAACTTCTGGTCGTCTTCGCTCAGGGAAGAGATGGCGATCTCGAAGCGTTTTCCCTGCACGCGGATGATCAGGGTGTCGTCCAGCTTGCTGACGAGTTCGGCCTTGATCTCGCGTCCTTCGGCGTTGGTCAGGGTGCGGAAGGTTTTCGGTTTCAATCGGGAGGTGGTGATCCCGCCTGATTCACGCGCGCTTTCGTCCGGGTTGTCGCGCTGGACCTCGCGCAGGTTCTTGTCCTCGTGGACGAACAGGATGCGGTCGATGTTGAAGTTCTTCGACCTGCCGGAAATGGTCAGCTCGTAGGTCTCGCCCGACTTGAGCTGATAGAGTGCGGGGTATTTCTTGTGGTTGACGTCGAGCTGGGTGGTCCAGCCCCATCCGTCGGCCGATCCTCCGAACATCTTGGTGTCGGTGCGCAGGATCTTGAGCGGAGCACCACCTGCTTCGTCGAAGTCTCCGTCGAGGGCGACGAAACAGTCATTGGAGATGTCCTGACGTTTGGTTTCGAGGCGTTTGTGACCGCGGATCGTCAGCTGATAGACGCCGCCCTTGTTGATCTTGAATGCATACTTGAGCGGGGAATCGGGCGGTCCGCTTTCGGCCTTGTTTCCGGTGAACTCGATGTGGCATTCCCCGCTGAAGTCCTTGACGTCGGTCTTCTTGATCCAGCGTCGAAGATTGGACGTGGTGGATTCGGCCTCCATCGCGACGATGCCTTTCTTCTCGACAAAGACCGGGTCGTCGGCGTGGAGCGGGGCTGCTCCGATGATGAGCGTGAGCAAGACATTCCAAGGTTTCATGTGCATGGGGAGGTAGCGTAGACCCAGCCGGAAACCGAGCGGATTCCGTGTCTGCGGCCGTGGGCATTGTTGGATGGTGTTACGCGAGGATCGGTGATTTGCTGTCAGTGTGTTTGATTTCAAGTGCGAGTGCGAAGCGCTGCCGACCCGTCGATTTGCGGCCGGTGAGGTGGTCATTGAAGAAGGGGCGAAATCGGGAGCGCTGTATTTCCTGATCGATGGCAGTGTGGAGATTTCGCGGGATGGGACGCTGGTTGCCAAGCTGGATACTCCCGGCCTGGTGTTGGGTGAAATCTCGATCCTGTTGGACCGGACCCACATCGCGGAGGTGCGGGCGGTGGAGGATTGTTCCTTTCATGTGGCGGAGGACCCGGAGAAGTTCCTTCATGACCACCCGAAGGTCAGCCTCTACATCGCTCGTTCGCTGGCGAAAAAGGTCGATGTGACCACCTGCTATCTCGTGGATCTCAAGCAACAGTATGGAGCTGAGGAAGGACAATTGGGGATGGTGCACGAAGTGATCGATTCATTGCTTCAAGTGAAGCACTGATCAGGAGGGCGCTCAGGGAACGAGGGGGTGGCGCTGCAGCGGTTCCTCAAGGCAAGCCTTCTCGGCATTCTCCATGGAGACCCAGCTGGCTTCCTGCTTTTCGGTGTCGATCAGGGTGAAGGTCGGCACGCCGCCGATTTGCCGGCCGCCATTGAAAATCCAGGTGGAGCCGAGGAGATCGATCCAAGAACCTCGGGAAACGAAGGGGGCGTTGTGAATGTGGCCTCCAAGGACGAGCCAGGGATGGTAGGTCTGAATCCATTCGCGGAGTATCTCATCGCCACGGTCCCGGTGGCCATCCCACGCGACAGCGGTATCCATCGGAGGTGGGTGGTGTACCCAGATCCATCGCTTGCCTCGAGCGAGCTCAGCCTGTTCGGCGAGTTGGTTTTCGATTTGTTGGCGCACTTCGGGGCCGTCCCACCAAGGGAGCACGCTGAAAAAGAGATCGTCGCGAGCCACGCCGTCGCCGTCGCTGAAGGCGCTGGCCGGAAGGTCATCGAGGAGCCATGCGGCGGTTTTTTCGGAGAGTCGGGGATCTTCGAGGACATCGTGGTTGCCGGATGCCACGAGGAGCGGGGCCTTCGCTGCGATGCGTTCGAGGTACTTTCGGATCACCACGATCTGGGCTTCCAGCGGCACGATGGAGGCGATGTCCAACAGGTCTCCTGCGATGATCACCATGTCGAAGCGTTCACCCATCGACAGCACCCAATCCCACTGGCGCAGGGTGTAGTGGAGATCGGCGACGAGGAGGAGCTTCATCAAATGAGGATTTCAGGCCAGTTGCTCACGTGCCGACAGGGTTGGGAAGCGTTCGGCTGCATTGAAGGGCAGTCCGGTTTGGCTTCCTCAAGCCGTCAACCACGGTGTGCATCGTGGCAATGAAGGTGATGGTCGCTCCCGCCACGAGCATAAAGAGGCCGGCTTGCAAGGGAACCGGCGACGCTGAAGGGGGTGAAACCCTTGTGCTTGTTATTAGTCTTTCTTCTTCAACAGCGGGAAGAGGACGACGTCGCGGATGGTGGGGGCGCCGGTGAGCATCATGATGAGGCGGTCGATGCCGATGCCGATGCCGCCGGCGGGTGGCATGCCGTGCTCAAGGGTCTCGATGAAGTCGTAGTCGACGAGCTGTTCCTCTTCGCCGCCGGCCTGGTGCTCGAGGCGTTCGCGCTGGACGTCGGGGTCGTTGAGTTCCGAGTAGCCGGGGCTGATCTCCTGGCCGTTGATGATGAGTTCGTAAACCTCCACCGTTTTGCCGCCAGGGGTGACCTTGGCGAGCGGGATGAGCTCGCTGGGGACGCGCGTGACGAAGCAGGGGTCGAAGGTGTGCTCCTCGACCTTCTTCTCGAAGACCTGTTGGATGACTTCGTAGTCTTCCATTTCAGGCGAGATCTGGACGCCGAGTTCGTCGCACTTGGCGCGGCGCTGCTCGGGGGTGATGTCGAAGAAGTCATCGCCGGCGACGCCCTTGACGAGGTCATGGTAAGCGGCACGCTTCCACGGGCGCTCGAGGTTGATGGTGCGGATTACCTCGCCGTTCTCGTCCTTGTGTTCAATTTGCAGACCGCCGCAGAATTTCTCGGCGAGGAAGCAGGTGAGTTCCTCGACGAGTTCGGCCATGATCTCGAAGTCGGCGAAGGCCTGATAGGCCTCGAGCATGGTGAACTCCGGGTTGTGACGGCGTGAGATGCCTTCGTTGCGGAAGTTGCGGTTGAGTTCGAAGAGTTTGGTGAAGCCACCGACAAGCAGGCGCTTGAGAAAGAGCTCGGGCGCGATGCGCATGGTGAGCGGCATGCCGAGCGCGTTGTGGTGGGTCTCGAAGGGACGCGCGGCGGCACCGCCGGCAACGCTCTGGAGCATCGGAGTCTCGACTTCGAGGTAGCCGCGCTCGTGGAAGAAATCGCGGATGGCTCCGACCATCTGCGAGCGGGCGACGAAGGTGGCGGCGCTTTCCTCGTTCGACATCAGGTCGAGGTGGCGCTTGCGGTACTTCAGCTCGCGGTCGGCGACGCCGTGCCACTTGTCGGGCATGGGGCGCAGTGACTTGGAAAGGATGGTGAAATTTTCGACCTTGATGGTCGGTTCTCCGGTGCGGGTGATGAAGGTTTCGCCCTCGATGCCGAGCCAGTCGCCGCGGTCGAGGCATTCGAAGACGGCGAGTTGTTCTTCCGAGAGTTTCTTCACGGCGATGAAGCCCTGGATGTTGCCGAGGACGTCGGCGATGTGGAAGAAGCACGAGCGGCCCATGTTGCGGAGGCCGGTGATGCGGCCGGCGACCTTGACCTGCTGGCCTTCTTCGAATTGGGCGCGCAGATCGGCGGGGGTGTGGGTGGTCTCGAAGGCCTGGCCGAACGGGTCCACGCCGAGTTCACGAAGCTTGGCGAGTTTCTCGCGGCGAACGGCGATGAGTTCGGCTTCGGTCGATTGCGGGGCTTGCGGCGTCGTGTCGGCGTCGGACATGCGCGGAAGAGACCAGAGACTCCGGCCCTGAGGCCAGAGAAAAGAAGCGCCGGTTTCAGTCGTTTTCGAACTTGAAGGTGGCGACCCAGGCGCGGAGGTCGCCGGCTGCGGCGGCCTTCTCTCTGAAAATGCGTGCGGCCTCGCGCTGGCCGATGCCTTGGGCTTTGGTGGCCTCTTCAATCAAGCGGCCGACGTAGGAATCGCGGACGGTCATGGCCTTAGTCAGGAATTCGCGGTCGAGCTCTACCTGTTTCTTCGCGTGGAATTTGGCGATCTCGTGCAGCGGAGGGTGGTAGGTCGAGTCGGGTTTGGACGGGATGTTGTCGGGCAGACGGCCTCCTTTGACCTTGGATTTCACGTTGCGGACACGGGGGCGCCATTCGTCAATTTCGGCGCTGTTGCGTCGGCGGCGCAGCCAGATATCGAGCTGCCAGAGGTAGTCCTTGGCATTCTTGAGCACGGCCTTGTCCCGCAGCAGATCGAACTCGTTGAGCAGTTCGCTGGCTCGTTGTTCGAAGGCCTCGAGGTCGTCTGACGGCCGGCGTGGCGATTCGGAGCGGGTTTCTTCGCTCCATTCGATGACCATGCCGGAGGCCTGGTGGTCGGAGTCGACGCCATACCAGCCCTTGTTCGGCTGGATGAGCAGGGTGTCGCCTGCGCCGGGGCGGGAGTCATCGGCCCAGCGGGCGAAGGTCCAGGCTTGCTGGTCATCCCACTGCCAGAGGTCATTGCGGTGGGTGGCCCCGAGCCACAGCCCCTGGGGTGCGGAGAGTCGGCTGAGCTGCTTTTCCAGCCAGTCGGCCTCCTCCATGGTCGCTGCGCTCATCAGCTTCCCGCCGCCGACTTCGGCGAGGTCGATGGCGTCGGCGTGGGTATGGGTTTCCTGAACGATCAGGATGCGGCGGTTGCCGAAGGTCTGGATGCCGGGCGGATAGAACGGGTTCTCGGTTTCCTGCGACGCAGCGCATTCGGCGAGGATCTGGCGCAGGTTGGTGGGATTGGAACCATCGCGGTGCCACTGGATGAAGAAGGGGTGGGCTGCGGTGGCGCTGGCGGTCTCGATGCCTCCGTCTCGACGGATGGCGGCATGGGACCCGTTGCCGGCGGGTGGTGTGTCGAGGTCCCAAGGCAGGCTGCTCACCCACTGCCAGAAATCGGGTGAGGTGCGTGAGGCTCCGATCCAGGTGAGCTCCTTGGTGGGGTCGTCTTCGGGCGGCGGTGGGATGGAGGCGGCCAGCCATTCGAGCTCGGCCTGGTCGCGGATGATCGGCAGGTGGCCTCCGTAGGCGCGGGCGAGCCGGCTGGCGGATTCCCACGGGGTGGAGCGGGGGACGTAGAAATAGTGGGAATCGCCGTGGGTCAGGGTGCCGATCGGCAATTCGCTGAAGTTTCCCTCGGCGAGGGCGGAGCGCAGTCGCAGGAGCGATTGTGCCGGTGTTTCATTGCTTGGAGGGGGCGGATTTGCCGGGGGAGTCGGTGCGGGTGGCTGGGTGGCCACCGGGGGAGCTTCGGGGACGACCGGCACCACGGGGCGATCCGGCCAAAGTGGCTCAGGTGTAGGGGGCTCGGGCGTCGGGGTGGTGGGTTCGGTTGGGTTGGCCGGTGGAGTTGGGAGGTTCTCCACGGTCTGGTTTTCTCCCCGGGCTTCGCGTATTTTCCAGGTGGTGACGAAGGCCGTGGCGAGGACTGCGATGATCGCGAGCGTCCGGATCAGGGCTTGGTGGGGGGAGCGTTTTCGGCGCGATCTTCGGCGTGATCGCTTCGGGGCAGGCGCTGCCGAATGCGTCTGCATCCATTGCTCGAGGCTATGGATCATCGCATTGGTGCTCTTGAAGCGCTTGCTGGGATCCGCGTGGCTGGCCATGCGGCAGATCTTCTTCAGGTCCGGGTCGGCGATGAGTTCGTCGGAGAACTTGTCGTCATCGGCCGAGATGCCGGTGAGCAGTTCCTGCAGGATCACCCCGACTGAGAAGATGTCTGATCGAGGGTCGGCGAGCTCCGGGTGATGGCTGATCTCAGGGGCGGTGTATCCCGGGGTGCCCATGGCAAGTCCGCCAGCCTGGTGACCGGCCGGGCGGGCCAATCCGAAGTCGGCGATCTTGGGTTTGCCGGAAGAAGTCAGCAGGATGTTGGCGGGCTTGATGTCACGGTGGACGATGCCCGCCTTGTGCGCTTCGCCAAGGCCGCGGCAGATGTCGAGGATCCAGCCGACGGCCTTCTGGGGGTCGATGGCGAACTGGTGGGCATGGTCGAAGAGCGATTTGCCTTCAACGTATTCCATCACGATGAAGAGCAATCCGTCGACGTCGCCTGATTCGTAGATCGTGACGAGGTTGGGGTGAGTCACCTTGGCCATCACCTGGGCTTCGGCTTCGAAGCAGGCGCGGTAGCCGTCGTCGTCGCCCAGCTCCGGCGGGAGGACCTTGATGGCGACGTCGCGTTCCAGCAGTCGATGTCTTGCCTTGTAAACGGCGCCCATGCCCCCCTTGGCGATCAGCCGCTCGAACTCGAATGCCGGCAGGGACGCGGCAAGCGATTCGAGGGATGGTGCGACGAAGGGGTTGTGGGACATTTCCGTATCAGGTGAGCGCGTGGACCGTGCCCGGACGGGTGGCGGGTTTCGATGAAAAATCGACCGGCAGGGGAGCCGGATACGTCACGCGTGCGTGGCTTTTTGCAGTCAGGTATCGCCAGGAAGGGCAGGGGGAGTAACTCCGTGGTGCAGGACCCATGCCATGGCAAGCAAAGCGCTGCCAAGAGACAGTGTGCCGAGAAGCCAAATGATCTCAAAAAGAATGGGGAATTCGTAGATGAACTGGAGGCTCATCCACAAATCGCCAGGAATCGCCGAGACGATCCAAAGCAATCCGTAGAACAACCAGATGAGCAGGTGGAGCAGGCTGGCGACCGCGCCGATCCGGGCTGCGGGAGTGGATGAGAACAGGTGCAGTCGCCAGAAGGCGAGCAAGAGCATGACGCTTGTGATCAGGGCGCCCAGCGAACTGATGGAGCTGATGATGGCACTGAAGATCATGACGGCTGGACGAGTTGGGCCTGATGGTCGGCGATCTGTTGGCGGACGATTTTCAGGAACCCAAGTGCGAGGAGGAGGACTCCGACCTGTCCGAGCGCCCCGAAGAGCTCGCTGACCTGGAAGTAGTCGGCGGAGACGGGGGTTTCGCTGATGAAGTAGCTGGTTGATTCGTCGTCTGGGAAGAACTTGCCCTCCAGCAGTCGGCTGATTCGTTCGAACCCGACGATGGCCGAGGCGAGGGGAAAGATCTGGGAGATGCACAGGATGATGGCTCCGGCCTTCATTCGTCGGGGCACGGTGAACCGGCGGCATCGAAGTACGACGAGCAGCAGAATCAGGCTGCAGGCTGCCAGGGTGATGGCGTTCAGTTGATAGCTCATGCGGAAGGAGTGTTCTCCGAGGTTTTAGTGGATGCGGATTTCCTGAATGGCCGGGCGAGGGCGAGGGTGATCGCGGTGAAACCCGCGAATTCGAACAGGCGCGAGGCGTAGGAGATGATGGTGTTTGCGGTCGAAGTGGCCTCGAACCATTGGACGCCGCTGAATCTGAGCTGATAGATCAGGAGTGCGCTGGCGGCCACGGACAGGCAAACGAGGATGGCTTGGATGAGGATGCAATAGAATCCGACCCGCCACGCTTCTTGTCCTTCGAGGCGGTGGAGCTTGCCGCAGGAGAGCAGCAGGCAGGCGAACATCAGCCCGTAGAGGAGACCGAAGCAACCGAAGATGATGAAGAACGATGCCGGGAGGAAACTCATGGTGTTTCGGGCAGGACTTGTTGGGCGGCGACGGCGGCGCGCGTGCGGCGACGGGCGAGTGTGAAGATGCCGATGGCGAAGAGGAGCATCCCGGCCAGGTTGATCAGCCCGGTGATGGTGCTGTAGTTGAGCCACACGCTGAGGGATGACCGGGCATAAGAAGGTTCTGCAGCCCACTTGTCTGGGATCAAAGTCTGGAGGATGACTTCGAATCGTTGCTCACCAATGATCATTTCCGCCACTCCGAGGGTGGAGATGAACACCATCAACCATGGGCCGATGACTGCGGTCAGTGGGAATGATCCGCGGCTTCTTCTCTTCAGGCAAACGGTGAGGAGAGCGACGTAAAGGGCGAAAAAGACGAGGGTGATGAAGGGTTCGACCGTGGCCATGATGGGAGTCCTGTCGGGACCAGGAGGAGATCCCTAATCGAAGATCCCCGGTGTGTCGAACCCGGGAGGCGATGGATTGAAGCTGGAAGCTGTCACGAAAGTCAGGGTATGGAATCGGTCATCATGAGTTCCAACAAACTGACGGTCGTCGCCAACATCCATGCCAAAGCCGACCAGGTCGAGCTGGTGAAAGCGGAACTGGAGAAGCTCATCGACATCACGAGGGCGGAGAAGGGCTGCATCAACTACGATCTTCATCAGGACAACGAAGACCCGGCCCACTTCCTGTTCTTCGAGAACTGGGAGACCCGGGAGCTGTGGGAAGAGCACATGAAGGCGAAGCACCTCGCCGACTATCTGACCGCCACCGAGGGAGCGGTTGCTGACTTCACGATCCACGAGATGAGCCAGATCGGTTAGATTGCGCCCGCCTTGTCGGTTGACCGGCTCGCCCATCGGGTTCGGCGGGTTGCCGGCTCTGGAATGCAGCTTGATCCCTCGTCGTCGGACTGACAGGATCACGAGATGGACGCCAAACCCGAGGGGAAAGTGACGGCCGTTGGTTCCGATCAGGAACTGGATGGCATCGAGGATCGGATCCGGAAGCTCCGGGCTGATCTGGATGAGCTGGGCCAAGAGGGAGTGACGCTGGCGACCCGCTATCAGAATGCGGGTGCGTGGGCGATCCACTACAGCAATGTGCGCTTGGCGGTGGCCACCTTCTCGGTCACGGCCTGCATCGGGATCATCGCGTTGTCAGAGGGTTCTCTCGACACGTGGAAGGCGGCGGGCATCACCATGATCGCTGTGTTCGGATGGATCGTCTTCGCCTGGGCGAGCCACCAGAACTGCAGGATGCTGATCCGACAGCGGCAGATCGCGGGGGCGGGCAAAACCTTGGAAAAATACTTCTCGCAGGTGGAGGGGGAAACGCTCGACTCGAAATCGCTCCCGAAGACGATGCTGGTCGGCAGGCGCGGGACGGTGATGACCGGTGATATCCCCTTCAAGGTCGTTTCAGTGATCACCACGCTGGCGGTGATCGGCGTATGGGCGACGCAGTGCCCGGTCATGTTTGACCGATGATGTCGGCGGTCACTGCGGGACCGCAGCGGGGTGGAGACTAGAAGCTCCAGCCGAGGCCGATGGTGAAGCCGAGGGCGTCGATGCCGGGGTTCGGGTTGGTCTGACCGCCGTTGGAGTGGTGGACGAAGTACGCCCCACCTAGTAGTGAGAGGTTCTCGGCGATCTCACGACGGATGCCGAGGTGGGCGAACCAGTTCAAGGTGAAGTCCTGACCCTGCCCGCCGGGGACGCGGGTGGAGTCGGTGAGGCCGACACCGCCACCGATGGAGAAGAAGAACGAGGTGCGGGCGTCGGGAAGCCAGTACTCGATCGAGGGGGCGCCGCCGAGACCGATGTAGTAGGATTCGGGCCCTTGGACGATGCTCTCCATCATGAGCGAGAAGCGGCCACGGACGATGAGCCGGGCGCCGTTCTCATCCTCCCACCATGTCATGTGGGTGGGGGTGCGCAGGGTGAGTTGGGTGGGGATGATCTCGTAGTCGATCGGGGTGTTTGAGCCGATGTTCCAGGTGTAGCCGGATTCGAGGGTCAGTTCCCAGGCGTCGGCAGGATGGGCGGGATCGGGAGCGCTGGTCGGAGTGATGAGTTCGCCGGCCGAGGCCACAGCTGAAAGTGAAAGAAGGAGGATGAGGGATTTCATGAATTCGTAGACAAGTAGTTAACCTAGGTTAAGTTTATGGTTGAGACGAAGTGTTGGGTGTGTTACTGCCACTTGGTTTCATTCATTATTCGTAGGGATCGGTTGGCCCCGTCAGGTTTTCGAATCTGGCGGGGCTCCCTATTTTCCGGGTCAGGGCATGTCATCCTCGTCCCCGGGGACGGGCGGGATGAGGTCTTCGCGCATGAGGAGTAGCTGCAGGTCGAGATCGTGAAGCAGGTCGGCGGGGGTGCCGGCCACGGTGGTGGCGTAGGGAGCGAGTCGGTCGAGCTCCGCGACGGCGCAGTGGACCATGGAGGTGACGATGTCGGGATCGTATTTCTCTTTCTCGAAGATGTTGGTGATGCGGAAGACGAGGCGCTCGCGGTCGATGTCGTATTCGAATCCTCCGAGGTTGAGCGACTTGTTGGCTCGTGCGAGGAGTTCGAGTCCGGCTTGCAGGTGGTCGTCGTCGAGCGGCAGCGGCATCTCACCGATCACGGCGAGGGCATTCATGGGCGTGTAGGCCTGGGCGATGAGCTCGATGCGTGTGTGGTGACCGGAGAAGACGGCACGGAGGACGTCTTTGCCTTCGACGGGTTCGCAGTGCCAGCTGTTTCGGCCGAAGGCATCCTGAACGGACTCGATCTGCAGGGAGGGTGGGCGCATGTCAGGATTGCGGATTGGAGATTGCGGATTGTCGATTGTTTTCGATCCGATGGGTGAGGGCTTTGGCGAGGAGAGGGCGTTTGGCCTTGGGAATGGGGGAGAGGGTGAGGTGGATGCCGGACGACTGGGAGTCGTCGAAGTGGAGGGTGATGAGGTAGTCGCCGACTTCGACCGAGTCGATCTGGCCCCATGGGACCATCTGCATGCCCTTGACGGGGCGGAGGAGGGGGAAGATCTCGACGCCGAGGGGGCTGAGGATGAGGTAGGCCTTGCGTGTGCAGTGCAGCGCGGCGCGGACGGATGCCCAGCAGATGAGGGAGGGAAGCAGTGCCCATGCGGGATGCGGAAGCGCGGGGTTGTCGGCGCGGTGGAGGGAAATGGAGACCAACAGGATGGCGACGGCGGCGCAGATGGCGGCGCTGATCCAGAAGGGCACGGCCTGGGCCGCGCGGGTAAAGCGAAGTTCCTTGTGAGGCTCGGTGACGCCCATGGGCGGAGTTTGGGGGATGGGGTTCCAATGTCGAATCGCGATTGGGTCGATCCAGAAATCGGCTTGAGTTTCTGCTTGCTGGGTGTTCAGTCGCGTCAATGCATCGCTTGATCGCCTGCCTCATCTTTCTCAGCGCCATCGCTGGAATGGGCAGTCGTGTGCTGATTCAGCCGCTGGGTGCAGAGGTCGGCTGCGTGCCGGTCGAGAGTTCCTGCGAGGGTCATGACCACTCGCATGATCATGATCACGACTCGCCTTCGGATGATTCGCATGGTCCTGATTGTCCGGCGACCCCCCACCATCACCATGGTGCCCAGTGTTCGTCGGGAATTCTCGTAATGGATGATGTAAGGCACTGCCGTCTGGTGGCCCTTTGGGGACAGCGGACGCAGTGGAACCATGGCGATGATGCCGCGCCCGACGGGCCGGTCTTCCCCATGGACAAGCCCCCGTTGATCTGAGCGACACGGCTCCTTCGAGCCTGAGGTGCGGACCTTGATCCCGTGCCCTGCTTTCACCCTGCCGATCCCTCTTTGGGAATGGTGGTCACGTCTCTTCTCAAACCCGGACCGGGCTTGGTCCACACATCTCTATTTCCATGAATTTTCGTATCCTCATTGTTGCAGCCAATTTGCTGCTACTCCCGGCCGCGCCGTTGTTGGCGGAAGCCGGAGTGGTGGTGTCACTGGCGAGCGTCGGCGACCGCGTCCGTGCACAGAATCCTGAACTGGTGGCGGCCCGCTGGAAAATCCGGGAAGCGGAGGGTCGGCTGAAGCAGTCTGGGCGGCTTCCCAATCCGGAGCTGGAGAGCGAGCTCGAGCACAACCTTCGATTCAACGAGGGAAGCTTCGCGATCGGGCTGAATCAGCGCTTCCCGGTGACCGATCGACTTTCCCTGGAAAAGGAGCTGGGGGCGATCGGGCTGGACGCGGCGAAGGCGGAGGTCCGGGAAGTGGAAAATCAGCTGCGCGGCGAGGCGCGTCAGGCCGTGGTGGAGGTCTTGGCGATCCGGCGGAGGAAGGCGCTGCTGGCGGAGCAGATGGACCTCGCCAAGGAGCTTGCGGCATTCATCAGCGAAGCGGCGAAGCGGGGAGAGGGCTCGGTATTGGAAGCGGGTCAGGCCCGTCTTGAAGCGGTTCGGTTGGAGACCGAGCGGCGGCAGCTTGAAGCGCAGTCGGCGCGCGTCATGGGGGTGCTGAAGCCGCTGCTCGGGATGGAGGCGGGTGAGACGCTGCACGTATCGGGCAGTCTTCCCGAGGTCGGCGAGGGGCGTCGGAGTGTCGGCGGCCGACCGTTGCTGGAGCTGGGTGAGGCGGCCGTGACGGCGGCGGAGAAGGAGGCGGCGATCGAGCGGGCCAAGCAGTATGGCGACATCGAGGCGGGTCTGTTTGCAGGCGTGGAGCGGGAGGTCGACGAGCCGGAAGGTGGAGAGACGGATGGCATCGTCGGGCTTCGTTTCAAGATCCCACTGCCGTGGTGGGACAAGAACGAGGGCAACATCGACGCGGCGGTGGCAAAAACCGAGCGTCGCAAGCAGGAGGTCGAGGCGATTCGCAGCGGCATCCAACTGGAAGCGGATGCGGCGAAATCCGAGATGTCGGAGTGGGCGGGACTGGTGCGGATGATCGAGGATGACCTGCTTCCCCTGGCGGAGGAGCAAGCCGCTCTCTCCGAGCAGGCTTGGCGCAACGGTCAGGGAGAGCTGCGGGATGTGCTGAGTGCCCGTGAGAAGCGTCTGGAGTTGCTCGCGGCCCAGCTGGATGCGCGGCGCGACTACCATCTCGCGCGCATCCGCTACGAAACCACTCTCGGGAACCTTTGAAGACGAAGCTATGAAACGATGGATCATGATGTTGGGGCTCCTGAGCGGGCTGTTCGCGGTCGCGGAAGAAGACAACTCGCGTCTCAAGGGGATGGTGCTGCTCGATGACATGGGGGTGGCCAACCTCGGGGTGGAAACCGAGATGGTGGCGGAGGGGGTGTTCGAGGAATCGGTTTTTGCCGTGGGTAGGATCGAGGAGGTGTCGTCACGCCACGGGGTGTTGAGCAGCCGCATCGCCGGCCGGATTGTCGAGATCCTCGCCTACGAGGGCGATGTGGTGGAGAAGGGGCAGACGCTAGTGCGGGTGGAAAGCCGTCAGCCGGGTGACCCGCCGCCGGTGATCGACCTGAAGGCACCGATCGGGGGGCTGGTCACGGCATCCCATGTGCGGATTGGCGAACCGGTGCAGCCGGATCGTGAGCTCATGGACATTTCCGACCTGAAGGAGGTATGGGCGATCGCGCGGGTGCCCGAGTATCGCGCTGCCGCGATGAAACCGGGCAGCCGTGCGTGGATCCGGGTGACGGCGACGGGTGACGAGAAGATCGAGGGGGAGTTGCTTCGTTTCGGCACGGCGGCGGACCGTGAAAGCGGCACGATTGATGCGATCTTCCGGGTTCCGAATGAGGCGATGCGGATGCGTCCGGGGATGCGCGCGGAGTTCCAGATCGTGCTGTCCGAGCGGGATGGTGTTCTCAGCGTGCCGCGGGAAGCGGTGCAGGGGGATTCGGCGAGCCGCTATGTGTTCGTGAAGGACTTCGAGATCCCGAATGCCTTCATCAAGGCGCCGGTGTCGACGGGGCAGACGAATGGCGGGCGCATCGAGATCCTCGGTGGGTTGTTCGAGGGCGACGAGGTGGTCGTGCAAGGGGCCTACCCGATGAGTTTCGTCGGAGCCGGGAGCAGCATGTCGCTCAAGGAGGCGCTCGATGCCGCCCATGGCCACGAGCACAACGAGGACGGATCCGAGATGACCGGCGAGCAGAAGGAGTCAGCGGGCGGAGACGGTGAGGATGATCACGACCACGGAGAGGAAGCGCATTCGCTGAATCGCTTCCTCGCAATCGCGTGCGGTCTGCTCCTGGTGCTGCTCGTCCTCAGTTGGGTGATCCGGAAACCAAGTTAGACCGATGCTGAATCATCTCATTCGCTTTTCGTTGTCCCATCGGTCGCTCGTGCTGATGGTGGCGATGGCCTTGCTGTGGTTGGGCTTCCGGACCGTTCGGGAGCTGCCTGTGGAAGTGCTTCCCGATCTAACAAAGCCGACGGTGACGATTCTGACCGAGTCGCCGGGGTTGGCGCCGGAGGAGGTCGAGACCCTGGTGACCCTGCCGCTTGAGAATGCGCTGATGGGGGTGGCAGGCGTGACGCGGCTGCGGACGACGTCGGATGTCGGGCTTTCGCTGACCTTCGTCGAGTTCGACTGGGATACCGATATCTATCAGGCCCGCCAGTTCGTGTGGGAAAGGCTGCAGGCCGTGGAGATGCCCGACGGGGTGGCTCCCTACATGACGCCGGTGGCTTCACTGATGGGGGAAATCATGCTCATCGGCATGCACTCGGAGGATGGTTCGGTGAGCCCGCGTGATCTGCGCTACGAGGCGGATTGGGCGGTGCGTCAGCGGCTGCAGGCGATTCCCGGGGTGGCCGAGGTGCTGGCGATGGGTGGTGGGGTGAAGCAGGTCCAGATTCAGCCCGACCCGGAACGCATGCTGGCCCACGGCATCAGTTTCGCGGAGCTGCGTGAGGCTGCCGCGGAGGCGGTGCGCAATTCGACCGGGGGATTCCTGACCGGGGGATCGAAGGAGATCATGGTGCGCAACCTGGCGATGACCCGCGAGCTCGATGAGATCGCGTCCACCGTGGTCCGACAGATCAATGACCGTTCGGTGACGATTGAAAATGTGGCGGACGTGGTATGGGGAATCGAACCCATGCGTGGGGATGCGGCGATCAATGGTCATGCGGGAGTGATCCTCAGCGTCACCAAGTCTCCCGGGTTCGACACGCTGAAGGTCACCGACAGGGTCAATGAGGCGGTGGAGGAATTGCAGGGTGCCGTGGCCGAGGGTGTGGTCATCACGCCGCTCTTCAAGCAGGCGGACTTCATCAACCACGCGATCGGCAATCTGGAGGAGGCACTGAGGGATGGTGCGATCATGGTGACGCTGATCCTGTTCCTGTTCCTGCTGAATTTCCGCACCACCTTGATCACGCTCACGGCGATCCCCTTGTCGTTCGCGATCACGCTCTTTGTCTTCAAGTTGGCGGGGATCAGCGTGAATTCGATGACCCTTGGTGGGCTCGCGGTGGCCATCGGCATGGTGGTCGATGATGCCATCGTCGACGTTGAGAACGTCTTCCGGAGGTTGCGCGAGAATGCCTCCCGCGAGACGCCGGAGCCGGCGGTGAAGGTGATCGCCCGCGCTTCCGCTGAAGTCCGGAATTCCATCCTCTACGCGACGGTGCTCATCATCCTCGTTTTCGTTCCATTGATCGGGCTCAGCGGTGTGGAAGGTCGGCTTTTCACGCCGATCGCGGTCGCGACCATGGTGAGCATGGCGGCGTCCTTCGTGGTCTCACTGACGGTGATTCCCGTACTTTGTTCCTTCCTGCTCAAGCCACGGGCCGGGCGGAAACCGAAGGGGGAGTCGGCATTGGTCCGCGGACTCAAGTGGCTCCACAAGCACACGTGGCTGAAGGTCGCGCTCGATGCTCCCATCCTTGCGGTGGCGATCGGTCTGCTGGCACTTGTCGGGGCCATCGCCGTGGTGCCAACCATGGGTCGGGACTTTCTGCCTGCCTTCAAGGAGGAGACCGCGGTGGTCGCCATGGCGGCGGCTCCGGGGACATCGATCACGCAGACGAATGAGCTGGCGCGCGTGATGTCGAAGCGGCTGATGGCGGTGGAGGGGGTGAAGCACGTGGGTCAGCGACTGGGTCGTGCCGAGCGAGGGGACCATGTGGTGCCGGTATCGACGGTGGAATTCGACATCGACTTCGAGGAGAGCGAGCGAACCCGGCGTGAGGTGCTGGAAGAGATCGGCAGGGTGGCCCGCGAGGTGCCGGGGACCTTCAGCGTGGTTTCCGGGCCGTTGGCTGACCGGATCGGCCACATGCTCAGTGGGGTTTCCGCCAAGGTGGCGATCAAGGTCTTCGGGCCGGACCTGGAAGAACTGCGGAGCATCGGGGAGGAAATCCAGGAGGTTGCCCGCGGGATTCCCGGGCTCGAGGCGGCAAAGCTGGAACAGCAGGCGCCGATCCCGCAGTTGAGGATCGAGATCGACCGGGATCGGGCGATGGCCTACGGGGTGACTCCGGGGTCGCTCAACGAGCAGCTCGCGGCCCTGATGGGTGGCGAGAAGGTCGGGTCGATCTACGAGGGTCAACGTACCATTGATCTGGTGCTGCGTCTTCCCGATGAATGGAGGGAGGACTCCTCGAAGCTCGAGGATCTCTACATCGATACCGAATCAGGGCGGAGGGTGCCTCTTTCTCTGGTCGCGGACCTGCGTGAGGCGCGGGGGCCGAATGTGATCCAGCGTGAGAACACGCAGCGTCGATTCGTGGTCAGCATCAATCCGACCGAACGCGACCTCACCGGTCTGGTCAATCGTCTGCGTGATGAAGTCACCGAGCGGGTGGATCTTCCGTCGGGCTACTTCATCAGCTATGAGGGTGAGTTCGAGGCGCAGGCGGATGCGGCGCGCAACATCGCGATCTCGTCGGTGCTGGTGCTGCTGGTGGTGGCATTCCTGCTGTTCAGCTATTTCCGGACGACCGTGTTCGCGGCGCAGATCCTCTGTGAGATCCCACTGGCGTTGATTGGTGGGGTGCTTCTGACGAAGCAGCTTGTCGACAACATCAGCATTGCCACGCTGGTCGGTTTCATCGCGGTGGCGGGCATTGCCGCACGGAACAGTATCATGCTGGTATCGCATTACCTGAACCTGATGCGCAGCGAGGGTTTCAGCCGCGAGATGATCGAGCGGGGGACCCTGGAGCGGCTGGTGCCGGTGTTGATGACCGCGTTGTCGGCCGGATTGGCGCTGATCCCGCTGGTTCTGGCCTCGGAAGCCCCGGGCAAGGAGATCCTGCATCCAGTGGCGGTGGTGATCGTCGGGGGGCTGTGCACCTCGACGCTCCTGGGTCTCGGTGTGACCCCTGCCTTGTTCCGGCTTTTCGGACGCCGGGCTGCCGAGCGGGCCCTGGCGAAGGGAGCTGCCGCGATCGAATGACTTTTCAATCTCAACCGTCTCAAACCCACAACATACCATGAAAATACGACAACGACTGATGACCGGCGCGCTGGCGCTGATGACTTCCCTCGCAGCCCTGGCCGCGGATGACCACGATCCTGCGAAGAAGGAAGCGGGCCCAAACGGGGGACGGCTGGTGACGGCTGTGGAACCCCACCTCGAGCTGCTGGTAACGGAGGATCGCAAGGTGAAGATCACCTTCCTCGATGAGAAGAAGCAGGCTGTGGATCCGGGAGAGACCACGGTCAAGCTGACCTGCGGTGAGAGGGCAAACCCGGTTCGCATGACTTTCGAGAAGGACGGCAAGAGTCTGGTATCGAAGGAGGTGCTCCCGGAGGGCAAGAATTTCCCGGCGGTGCTCCAGGTCAAGAGCAACGGCAAGCCGGTATTCGAGCGCTTCCAGCTGAATCTGGCGGACTGTCCGGGGTGCGAATACCTCGAGTATGCCTGCACCTGCGACCACGAACACTGAAGGGTCGAGCGGGGAGCAGACCGCTTCCTGAAGAGGTGATGGTAAGCATCTTTCCCCGGCGCGGGTCGCCGGGGGGAGGTGCTTTTGTTTTGGTGATTCGGTGGGCAGGATTGCCCGCGCTCCTTACGGCTTGGCAGTGAGCGCGGGAGTGGCCACGCTCCCCGTCGTGGCAGGGATGTACGCAATCATCGGCACCGATGAAGGTCGGGTGAAGGAGGAAGCCGTGCGGCTTCATCAGGAACTGACTGGTGGCAATGATGACGGATTCACCCACGAGACGATCGATGGCACGGCGGACAATTCGGACGGGGCATTCCAGATCTGCTCGCAGGTCGTCGAATCGCTGAACACGCTGCCCTTTTTCGGAGGGGAGAAGGTGGTCTGGCTGAAGTCGGCGAGTTTTCTGGTCGATGACGTGACCGGTCGTTCCGAGCGGACCCAGAGTGGGGTCGAGATGCTGCGCGAGTGTCTCGCCGGTGGGTTGGGACCGGGTGTCGTGTTTCTGCTGAGTGCGACCGGCATCGACAAGCGTCGGGCGTTCTGGAAGTTCCTGCAGAAGCATGCGGAGGTCCGCAGTTACGAGAAGATCGATACTTCCAAGGAAGGCTGGGAGGAGGAGGTCGCCGGGCTGGTCGTAGGCCGGGCCAAGGATCTGGGGCTTCAGTTTGAAGACGATGCCTTGGAGCTGTTCGTGATGCTCGCCGGTGAAGCGACCCGTCAGATCGGCAGCGAGCTGGAGAAGCTCGACCTGTATCTCGGGGCGGACCGTCGTTTGGTGTCGCTGGATGACGTCCGCAAGATGGTGCCGATGAGTCGCGCCGGGGTGGTTTTCGAAATCGGACGGGCCCTGCAGGTGGGCGATGCGGCGCGGGCGATCGAGCTGATCGATCAGCAGCTGGAGCGCGGTGAGAGTGCCATCGGGGTGATGCGTGCCTCGATCATTCCCACGGTGAGGAATCTTTTCATGGCTCGCGTGGTGGCGGACATGGGGGTGCGTGGCGGCAACTACCGGGCCTTCGCGGGCGCACTGGATGCACTGCCGGAGATCCAGCGCGCCTGGCTTCCACAGAAGAAGGCGGGCGGGGTGAATGCCTACCCCTTGTTCCTTTCGATGCAGGCGGCCTCGCGGTTTCGTCTCGATGGATTGCGTGCGGTGATGGAGTCCGCCTTGAAGGCGGATCAGGCGCTGGTGACCACCGGGCTGGATCATCGACTGGTGCTGCACCGGTTGGTCGCCCAGGTCAGCGCGGCGGTGAAAAAGCGTTAGGGCATCCCGCCCGTCCGTAGCCGACCGGGCCGTCTCCTGAGCAAGGGTTCGAAGCGGCTCTGTTGCGAGTGGAGGTTGGCGTGTCAGAGAGGCGGATCCCTGCACAAGAAAAACGCCCGGCCGCGAGGTGCGGACGGGCGTTGGAAAATCGCTTGGTATTCCAGCGATCAGCTGTCGGCGCCGAGCTTCGGCTTGCCGGCACGGCGCACAGCACCGAAACGCTTCTGGAATTTGTCGATGCGTCCTTCGGTATCGACGAACTGCTTCTGACCGGTGAAGAACGGGTGGGAGTCGGAGGTGACACCCATCGAGATCAGGTTGTATTCAACGCCGTCGATCGTTTCCTTCTTCTCGGAAGACTTGGTCGAACGGGTCACGAAACGGGCACCTGTCGTCATGTCGACAAAGATGGCCGGATGGTATTCGGGATGAAGATCCTTTTTCATGGCGGATGGTGGTAGATGCTACGTTCCAACGCAGCGGGGCGGGGAGAATGCATGGTCACCGAGACGTGTCAAGCCGGGGAGCATGGAGATGATCAATATTCAGCGATCGGGGTGGGTCATCGATGCCAAAGAAAAAGCCACCGTCCCTTGCGGGGCGGCGGCTTTTGAAGAATCGGGATCGGGTCGAACTCAGTTCGCAGCCACTTCGAGAGGCTGGACGTTCACGCGACGACCGTTGCGGTCGAAGTAAACGTTGCCTTCGACGCCGGCGTGGATGGTGTAGTCCTTGCCCATGAACACGTTCTTGCCTGGGTGCCACTTGGTGCCGCGCTGGCGAAGAATGATGTTGCCGGGGATGACGGATTCGCCACCGAACTTCTTCACGCCGAGGCGCTTGGAGCGGGAGTCGCGACCGTTTTTGACGGAGCCTTGTCCTTTTTTATGAGCCATGTCCTTGGAAGGTTGTGAATTTCAGGGATTGCCGGATCAGCCCGCGATCTCGTTGATCTCGAGCTTGGTGAATGCGCGGCGGAAGCCTTTGGTTTTGTGGAAACCCTTACGGCGCTTGAATTTGAAAGCGATGCCCTTGGGGCCGCGGAAGTTGCTGACCACGGTGGCCTTCACGCTGGCGCCATCGACGACGGGAGCGCCAACTTTGACGTCGGCACCTTCGCCGACCATCAGCGGGCTGAATTCAAGGATGGTTCCTTCATCGAGGTTGAGGTTTTCAACGTCGATTTTGTCGCCTTGTTGGACGCGGTATTGTTTACCGCCGGTTTTGATCACTGCGTAGGCCATGGCCGTAGAAGAAAGGTTGAGTCCACCGCGGTTCTGCGGCGGGCGGGGAGGACACCACAGCCTCACGCAGGCGGCAAGGGAATTTTTTGAATTCGATCTTGGGCGGAAAATCGCTTTGTTCAGCGCCGTGGAATGGTCGATCGAAAGCGTGGAGATGATGGAGGCGCTGGGCGCGGAAGTGGCAGCGGGGCTCCGTGGCGGCGAAGTGGTCGCGCTGGTGGGCGGACTGGGGGCGGGCAAGACCCACTTTACCAAGGGATTGGCGGCGGCATTGGGTCACGGTGGTGAAGTGACCAGCCCGACCTTTGCCTTGGTCCAGGAGTATCGGGGAGGGCGACTGCCGGTTTTCCATCTGGATTTCTACCGTCTGGAGTCTGCCGGGGAATTGCTGGGGATCGGTTGGGACGAAATGCTCGATGAGGAGGGCGTGATCGTCGCGGAATGGGGAGATCGATTCCCCGACATGTTGCCGGAGGATGCAAAATGGCTGAAATTCGAGATTCAGCCGGACGGGTCGCGTCGGGTCACAGAAGCGACCGGCCCCTGATCTGACGGCAGATCAGCGGAAGGAGCGGCCGATCGAGTCGAGCAGCCGGCTGACGGTTCCTGCGGTGCGGGCCGCGGTGCGCGGTGCATTGGCGCGGGCACGCTCGTAGTTGTTGTAACTGCGGGCGGCGGTATCACCCGTGCGGAGCAGGGTGCCCTGCGAACGGATGGCGGCATCGTCCAAATTGCTGATCGACCGGGATGCAACTTCGCCTGAGCGGGTCAGGGATTGCAGGCTGCGGGCTCCGGTGCTGCAGGAGCTCAGGCATGCAGTGACCCCGGCGAGGGCAACAAGGACGAGGGCTTTCATGGGGCGGAATCCTAGTGGGAGAGGGAGCGGGGTCAATCCGACAATTTCTCAACGGCTGTCGAGCTGGAAGCATTGACCCGAGGTGTGGGGCATCGAGCGGTGCAGATGCAGGATGAATTCGGCGGTGGCTTCGAGGGTATTGAAGCGTTCGAGTCGGTGGTCCTGGAGGACCTGTTCGCGGCGGGCTTGCGGGAGATCCCGTGTCATTTTGGTTTCGAGGAAGCCTGGCAGGATGACGTTGCTGCGGATATTGGCAGGTCCGACCTCCTGAGCGAGCGATTGACTGAGCCCGAGGAGTCCGGCCTTGGCGGAGGCGTAGGCCACCTGCCCAGCGGGAGGGTGAAGAGCGGAGTAGCTGGACAGAAAGATCAAGTGCCCGTGGCGCCGCTTGACCATCGGGCGAAGGGCGGCGCGGGCGCAGCGAAAGGCGCCGTGCAGATTGATTTCAAACTGGCGGTCCCAAGCGGACTCGGTCGTCCTTGCGAGCAGTCCGTTCTCGGCGCATCCGGCATTGGCGATGAGGAGATCGATGGGCGCGGCGCTGGAGAAATAGTCCGAGACCGACTCGGGAGACGAAACGTCGAGTTCCCGGCGTCCGGGATTCCTCACATCGAAGCCGGCCCGGCGAAACGTGTCCGCGATGGCTGCTGCCAGATCGCCTTCGCCGCCGGTGATCAGGACTCGCTCGTTCATCGCGGGCGAGGGTGGGGCGGAGTGGTCCGGAGGGGAAGCGACTATTCTTCGGTGGTCGGGGTGGCTTGCTTGACCGGCTGATTCGGGCGGATGATGATGGCGTGTTCATCATAGCGCACGTTGCCGCCGGCCTGCTGGAGCATGAAGTCCATCACCTTGTTGGCGGGCACTCCCTTGAGTTGAAGGGTGATGGGTGACTTGGCGAGTTCCCCACTCCGGTCCTGAATCATGAAGTTAGGTGTGAATGCTTTGTCTTCACCATGTTCATCCGATGTCTTCTTTTCAACCATCATGCCGAGGGCTTCCAGTGCATCTCCGAGTTCGGCTTCCTGGAAGTTCACACTGACGGTGACGGCGGCGAGTTTGGCAGCGCGTTGTTTGGCAGCCATGGTGCTGTCCGCTCCCTTGAGTCGACCGAGTTGGAAACGTGCGTAGGGATGGTCCGGACGCAGGCGTAGAGCCTCATTCAGCAGGGCCCGAGCCTTGACGGCATCTCCTTGTTTGGCGGCCGCCATGCCTTGTTTGTAGAGGTCATCGGCCTTGTCGGCGAAGGCTGGGGTCAGAGAAAGCACAAGTGTGGTTAGAATCAGGCTGAGTTTCATTGGATTGTGGGTTGGAGATAGGGTTTTCGACGATGAGCGGGTCCCATTTCTACTATCTCTTACTGTGAACCAATTCACGGCTTCTTCAATAGAGTAGTTGCCCAAGTTGCGATGAACCTGCATTTCGTGGGTGTGGAAGAGGATGAACAGTGGATGCGACGGGCGCTTGAGGAAGCGGCCCGGGGTATCGGGAGAACGGCTCCGAATCCGGCGGTCGGCTGCGTCATCGTTCGCGATGGGGTCGAGCTCGGTGCGGGTTGGCACCGACGTGCGGGCATGCCCCACGCCGAGCGTGAGGCGATGGCCGATGTGATCGGGCGACATGGCGGTGAAGTGCTGCGTGGTGCGACGGCTTATGTCACGTTGGAGCCGTGTTCGACCCGGGGAAGAACACCGGCCTGCACGGAAGGGTTGATCGAACACGGCATCGCAAGGGTGGTGTATGCCGTCGCGGATCCGAATCCCGCGCATGCGGGGGCGGCGGATGGGATTCTCAGGGATGCGGGCATCGAGGTTCGAGCCGGAGTGTTGGCGGATGAGGGGCTTCGCTTGCTCCGGGGTTTTGACAAGGTTCAGAGAACGGGATTGCCATGGATGATCTGGAAAACGGCGATGAGCCTGGATGGTCGGTTGACCCGTCCTCCGGGTGAGGGCATGTGGTTGACCGGGACGTCCTCCCGTGCCGAAGTCCAGCGCCTGCGTGCCGAGGTGGACGGCATCGTTACCTCGGGTGAAACCGTGCGGCGTGACAACCCGCGGCTCGATCTACGAGATCCCCAGTGGTTGGAGGGGCGGGAGCAACCGTGGAGGGTGGTGATCAGTCGACAAGGGAGGGCGCTGCCTGAGGATGCCCCTTTGTTCACCGATGCCCATGCCGACCGCACCCGGGTGTGGAAGGGGGATGATGTCCGTGGGATGCTGCGTCGCATGGTTGATGAGCTCGGGGTGCACACCGTGCTTCTGGAATGCGGAGGAAACCTGGCGGGTGTCTGCATGGATGACGGACTGATTGATGAGGTCGTGGTGTTTGCGGCACCGATGTTGTGTGGAGGTCCGGTTTCCGCGCTGGGGGGTGAGGGGGTTGCCGACGGCGTCAAACTGAGCGAGATTCAATTCGCACGCTTCGATGACGATGTGATGATGCGTGGCGTGGTGGAGCATGCTTCCCTCACGGCGTCCGCGCATTGATTTCACCGCCCCCTCATTCTCCGTTCATGGGTGGGGAGCAGCTTGTCTTCGTCCAACAACGACAAGCTATGAACGAAGAAAATAAAGTGGATGTGTGGAAGGACCGGGTGCTGCCCGGATTGAGTTATCTGGTGGCCATCGGCCTCACGCTTGCGAGCCCGGCGCTGATGGCGGGGTCGCTGGTGCTCGCGGTCCTTTCGGGGGATGCGGGTGTGGTCGGCCTCGGCCTACTGGCCGGTGCGGTACTGGGGGCGACCGGTGCGGTGACACTCCTGTGGTGTCTGGCATCGACCGGGCGAGCTCAACACGCCGGGTGATCGACTTGGTGGGGCGGGTGACCGGAGGGAATCCGGTCATCCATCTCCGGCTTCCGGTCAGCGACCGAACATCTGGGTCCAGTGACCGCCGGCACGGCCGAGGCCGATGCGGGAATGGCCGCGGTTGAACATGTTCTTGTGGTGGCCGGGTGAGTAGAACCAGCCGGTATTGGCGCCATGGGGGTCGGTGCTGCCCATGTAGATGTTCTCTCCGGATGAGGTGGTGCCGAAATTCTTGGCACGATCCCAAGGGGTTTTCTTTCCGGGCACCGGCGACTCGTGGGCGAAGAACCCCTTCTCCTTCATGTCGGTGGAGTGGTCACGCGATGCTTCGCAGAGCTCGGGGTCGAGGACGAGGGCGTTGAGTCCGACGTAGAGGCGCCAGCGATTGCATTCCTCGACGCCCTTTGCTTCGTCCGCGGGCACACCATCGTTCTCCGCGATCTTCCGGTTCTTCTCGAGAATCTTCAGGCCATCCCTCGGGAGATCACCTGCGCTGGCGGCGATTTCCTTTTCGCTCGCCTTCAGGGAGGACATGGAATCCGTGGGAGTGGTGGAGAGGGCGGCGTCCAGAGCGGCATCGCGGAAGCGGGCAAGTTTGGTTGCGGCGGATCGAAGTGCCTTCACTTCGTCGGAGGCGCCGGCGATGACCTCGTCGGGTGTGGGTTCGAGCAGTTTTCGCAACTCCTTGAGGGCCGGCATGCTCTTGCTCTTGAGCAGGGGTTTCATCTGCGCTTCGCCGAGGCCGTAGACGGCCATGAATTCGCCGCGCAATTCACGCACGCGGCGTGATGCGGCGGCCCGGTCACCGGTCACGCCCTGCTTGGCAGCGGCGGTCAGTGCGCTGAGGTAGCGGTCGCGCACGCCGGGCCACGCTTTGTTGAGCGCGGTGGAGAGTGCGTTGAGCGTCTTGGGTTCGGCATTCTCCAGGCTGTTGCAGAGTTGGGTGATGTCCCCGCCGGATTCCAGTTGGGTCTGGAAGGCGGCAAGCAATTCATCGACGGCCTGATCGGCTCTCGCTGAAAGCGGAGCGAGCAGAAGGAGGGAAAGGAAAAGGAATCGCATGGGCACGAAAGGGAGGTGCCTTTTCAGCGGTGCAGTTGCAAGCAGTCGTGCCGCGAAATCATGGAAAATGAAAGCCGCCACCCCGGATTACGGGATGGCGGCGGGAGATCAGAACCGGTCCTCAGCGGAACAGGTTGAAGATGGACGGGCGCCGATAGGTCGTCCGGCTGTGGCCGTGAGGGCTTCCGCAGCGCGGAGGTGCAACGGCGCGGTGCTTCGAGTGCGGATGGTAGGGGTTCCGGTAGCCGGTGTTCGAATGCCGGTGGGCCGGTCTGCAGCGGTGGACGACGGGTTCGGTGCGGTAGCGGTAGACCGGATTGCCGCAGCGATCGTAGTAGGAGATGTATCGCTGGGTGTAGATCGGGCATCCACATGAAGTACGGCTGGTGACGTAGCGGTGGGTCTGCTGGCACGGTCTGGCCTCTGCTTCCGGGGCTGCGATGAACTGGGCTCCGAGAACGGCGAGTAAGGTGAGTAAGGTCTTCATGTGTTGTTTTTCAGATTCAGTTCCTTTGACCCGGTGATGATGAAATGTATTCAGTGGAATCTTCATTTCCGGCAAAAAACAAAACCCGCACCGGTTGATCCGGGGCGGGTGGTCGGGGCGCAGGGAGTCTGAATCAGCGTGGTGCCACTGCGGCGGATCCGTGCTGCATCCAGCGGTAGGCGAGGGACATCGAGACGACGCTGAAGGGGATGGTGAACACGAGCCCGATGAAGAGTGGGATCGCACCGAGCATGTTGATGAGGAAGAGGATGATGTAGAGGCCGAAGAGGGGCATCTTGGTGCCGGTGGTGATCCGTGAACTGTAGGCGAACGAACCGAGGACGTCGGCGTGCTTGTCGACGATGGCGAATTGGTACTGTCCAAGCCGTAGAAGAATGTAGATGCCGGGAACCACGAACAGGAGGATGCCCACGCCGAACAACAGACCGAAGAGAACCTGGGCGAGAAACGCGCGGAAGGTGAGTGCACCCTGGGAGAAGAGTGAGCCGATCGTGTAGGGGCGGCCGTCGATGATGTTGAGTCCCACCCGGAAGATTCCGAGGCCGAGGAAGACGCCGACGAGCGAGCTGACGATCTGGTTCAGGAGGCTTCCCGAGTCGAGGGCATCGGCGAATGCCTCGTCGAGATCCGGGTTGTCCGTGGAGATGCCGAAATCGGTGGCTTCCTTCGGGGTGTATCCGATCAAGGTATCGATGTATCCCATCAGGATGCTGACGCCGAGCGTGATGGAAATCATGATGGCACCGATGATGAACAGCATGCCGATGTGGCGCTTCGTGATTTCGAAGGAGGCTTTGAGGATGGCGGCGATGTCGACGGGTTCGCTGCCGGGCTCGATTTCCGGAAGGGTGGATCCGTCGGTCGGGTAGTGGTCCGCACTCTGGACCTCCGGGGTGGCGTAGGGGTTGCTCTCCTCCGGGGGAGGTGGGGTGGGTTCGCTCTGCCGGGGTCCGCGCTGATCCTGCTTCTTGAAGTTGGATGCGAGTTCGGGGACGGAGGCGACGGGCAGCCAGTCGGCCATGCCGTCCTTCCAGACGAGACCTTTTTCCGGGTCGAACTCTCCGTTGGAGGCAAGCCGTTCCAGTTCGGACACGGGGACGGGGCCAAGCTGCTTCCCTTGGTGGGAGTAATACCAATCGCTCATTGTGGTTGAAGATCTATCAAGCGTGCCTTCCACCGGCAAGGAAGGGCTGGCAAAGCGGGGTCATCCGGGGCGGGGTGTGCGCCGGAAGTGGCTGGGTGATTGGTGGGTGATGCGTTTGAAGACGACGGCCATGCGCTCGGGATCATTGAAGCCGCACAGCTCGGCGATGCGGGAGATCGGGTGATTGGTCTGAACGAGGAGATGGCGGGCGTGGCGGACGCGCATCCGGCAGAGCATTTCCCACGGGGTGCAGCGGTAGAACTCGCGGAACTTCCGCTCCAGACTGCGCCGGGCGATCCTGAGGTCGTGGCAGAGTTCGCCGATGCTGATGGGGTCCTGAAGGTGCTCGGAGAGGTATGACATGGCACGACGGAGCATCTCGTCTTCGACGGCAAGGTGATTGGCGGAGTGGCGCAGGACGACGCCACCGGGTGGGATCTGGATGGGTGAGGGCGGGGCGGTTTCGCCTGCGAGTTGGCGTTCCATCGCCTCGCCGACCACGGCACCGATCTTTTCCCAGGGAATGGCGACGCTGGAGAGCATCGGGTAGCTCAAGCCGCAGACGAGTTCGTCGTTGTTGGCGCCGATGACAGCGACTTGTTCGGGAACCTTCAGACCCAGCGTCTGGCACGCGCCGCAGAGGAAGCGACCGAGGGGATCATGGACGGCGAAGATGCCGACCGGCTTCGGCAGGTCGTGAAGCCACTGCTGCATGGCATCGCTCGGGCTGGTGAAGCTCTCACTGTAGCGGGCTTCGAGCAAGGAGGGTTCGGTGTGCACGGAGCATGAGGTGTCGGCTTCGAGGGCTTGGCGGAATCCATGGATGCGCTGGTCCGAGTAGGGAGCCCCATTCCCCAGGCAGGCGAAACTGCGGTAGCCGGCCTCGAGAAATGCGCGGGCGGCCTCGGCCCCGACGGCGTGGTCATCCACGTCGATGCTGGTCACGCCCGGGTAGGTGAAATCGGTGTCGGCAATGACGGTGGGAAGTTCCAGCTGGAGGAGTCTGTCGGTGATGGCGGGCAGCCACTCGGTGATGAGTCCGGCGGGTTGGAGGTCCTGCAGTCGTTGCCGCAGTTCCTCGATGGGGCGGTGGATGCTGAGGATGTGGAAGTCCTGCTGGCGCCGGACGAAGGGAGTCAGGGAAGGGGTGAGACGGCGGAGGAAGACCTCGGACATCACGATCGCGATCGTTGAAGGCATCGGCGGCCATGAGAGCAGCTTGTTTGGCGCAAATCAACAGAACTGAGTCGCAATTTGCGGTTTCGGTCTCGGGTGGGGCTGGTGGAGGATGGAGGCCAACCTAATCCAGAACACATGAGTTATTTCGACTGCGACAAGATCCAATACGAAGGCCCGACGTCCAAGAACCCGCTGGCTTTCAAGCACTACAACCCCGAGGAGCTTGTCGATGGCAAGAGCATGAAGGAGCATTTGCGCTTCGCGGCTCCGTACTGGCACGTGATGCGCAACGAGCTGGGGGATCCCTTCGGCGGTGGCACGGCGGTGATGCCATGGGATGATGGATCGAACTCGACGGAGAACGCCGTGAAGCGTGTCGATGTGTTCTTCGAGTTCCTCGAGAAGATCGGGATCGACTATTACTGCTGGCACGACCGCGACATCGCCCCGGAGCTGGGCGACCTCGCGGCTTCGAACAAGGCGCTGGACACCGTGGTGGCCAAGCTGAAGGAGAAGCAGGCTGAGACGGGCGTGAAGCTGCTGTGGGGAACGGCCTGTCTTTTCTCCCACCCTCGCTACGCGCAAGGTGCGGCGACTTCACCGGATGCCAGCGTGTATGCCTATGCGGCGGCGCAGGTGAAGAAGGCGCTGGAGTGCACGAAGGAACTCGATGGACTGGGCTACACCTTCTGGGGCGGCCGGGAAGGATACGCGACACTTCTCAATACCGACATGAAGCGTGAGTTGGATCACCTCGGTGCGTTCCTGCACATGGCGGTCGACCACGCAAAGAAGATCGGCTTCGACGGTCCCTTCTACATCGAGCCGAAGCCGCGTGAACCTTCGACGCACCAGTACGACAGCGACGCGGCTGCCTGCCTGAATTTCCTCCGCGAGTATGGCCTGATGGATCACTTCAAGCTGAACATCGAGACCAACCACGCGACCCTTGCGGGCCACACCATGGAGCACGAGCTCACCGTTTCGGCGAATGCCGGAATGCTGGGGAGCATCGATGCCAACCGGGGTGACACGTTGATTGGTTGGGATACTGATCAGTTCCCGACCGACATCTACGGCACCACGCAGGTGATGCTTGTCGTGCTCGGCATGGGTGGCTTCACCACGGGTGGGCTGAACTTCGATGCGAAGCGCCGCCGCGAGTCGCACGATCCGATCGACCTGATGCACGCACACGTCGGTGGCATGGACACCTTTGCCCGTGGCCTGAAGATCGCCAGCGCGATCCGCGCCGACGGCCGCCTCGCGGAATTCGTCAAGGAGCGCTACAGCAGTTTCGACAGCGAGCTGGGCAAGAAGGTCGAAGCGGGACAATGCAGCTTCGAGGATCTTGAAAAGATCGCCCTGGCCAACGGTGAGCCGACGCTTGCGTCCGGTCGCCAGGAGATGCTGGAGAACCTGATCAACGAGTTCATCTGATTCCTGCATGTGGGTGCCGATGACCGCGTGGCGGGTTCCGCGCGGTCGGCCACGTTGCCCGTTTCCTGCCTTCCATTCCTTTCCTGACTCTTCCCATGTCCTACACGCTTGGTATTGATTCCTCGACCCAGTCTTGCTCGGCCATCGTCATCGATCCTGCCGCCGGCAAGGTGGTGGCGGAGGCCTCGGTGAACTTCGGTGAGCGCCTGCCGAAGTATGGTGCGCCCTCGGGATTCATCCCGGACGGAGCGGACGGTGAAGTCCATTCGGATCCGCGGATGTGGCTGGATGCCCTCGAGCTGATGCTCGAGGAGCTGGGTGGGAAATGTGACTTGTCACAGGTGGTGGCGGTATCGGGTGCCGGGCAGCAGCATGGCTCGGTGTATCTGAATGAACGCTGGCCCGGGGTGGTGGCGTCGCTGAATGCGTCGAGCCCGCTCGCCGAGCAGCTCGGGCCTTGTCTGGCGCGTGAGACTTCACCAATCTGGATGGATGGATCGACGACGGTGGAGTGTCGCGAGATTGCCGACGCGGTGGGCGGGGACCGTGAGGTCTGTGTGCGCTCCGGGTCGATTGCGATCGAACGCTTCACGGGTCCGCAGATTCGTCGCTTCTCGAAGATCGATCCGGAGGGCTACGCGGCGACCACGAGGATTCACTTGGTGAGTTCGTTCCTGTGCAGCGTGCTGTGCGGCACGGATGCTCCGATCGACACGGGCGACGGCGCCGGGATGAACCTGCTCAATTTGGGCAACTGGGATTGGGACGAGGTGCTTCTTGAAGCCACTGCCGACGGCTTGCGCGATCGGCTTCCGGCGGTGGTGCAGGGCGACCACGTCGCGGGATCCGTCTGTGGCTACTTCCAGAAGCGCTTCGGTTTCGGTGCCGATGTGCCGGTTACGGTATTCACCGGAGATAATCCGAGCAGCCTTGTCGGGATGGGTGCTTCGACGCCGGGCAAGGTGGTGGTCTCGCTCGGGACCTCCGACACGTTCTTCGCTGCGATGCCCGAGGTGCTGTCCGACCCGGATGGCTGTGGGCATGTGTTCGGCAATCCATCCGGTGGTTCGATGTCGCTGCAGTGCTTCATCAATGGATCCTTGGCGCGTGAGGCGGTGAAGGACCGGTTCGGCATGGGTTGGGATGAATTTTCTGCCGCGCTCGCCTCGACGCCCGAGGGGAATGGCGGCAAGGTCATGGTGCCGTTTTTCCGTCCGGAGATCAGCCCGCGCACGGAGTCGTCCGAGCCGGTGCTGGTGGGTGGAGGCGATTTCGAGTCGTGGAAGGAACCCGAAGCGGCGGTTCGCGCCTGCGTGGAGGGTCAGTTCATCAACATGCGCAGCCGGACCCGCTGGATGAAGTTGGAGACCGAAGTGATTTATCTAACGGGTGGCGCTTCGCAGAACGATGAGGTGGCGCAGGTCGCGGCCGATGTGTTCGGCGCCAAGGTGCAGCGCCTTGTGGTTTCGAGCTCGGTCGCGCTGGGCGGAGCGATGCGTGCCGCATGCTCGAGTCTGGGTGCTTCCTTGACTGAGCTTGAAGCGGTTTTCTGCAAGGCGGATGAAGCCGGGACGATTTCGCCTCGCGGCGGCAGTGATTACGCGGCCAATGAAGAGGCGTTCGAGGCGGCGATCGGGTGATCAGCGGCCCCAGCCCTGGGCGACGAGGTCCTCGATCAGGAGGAAGTTCTGATCTTGGCCGCGCGACTGGTAGCTGAGCTTCAGCACGAGCGGCACTCCGTCCTTGTCGAGGAGTTCCTGGATGTCGGGGTTGCTGCGGAATTCCTCGCTGTCCAGCAAGGCGGTGATTTTCGCCTGAGCCATGCTGCCCCGTTTGCCGAAGGCAGGGTAGCTGCGCCCTTCGATCGGGGCGGTCAGTTGATAGCGGGTGAAGCCATTGGCGTCCTGCTTGGCGTGAGGTCGCAGGTAGAGGTGGAACTCACCGGTGGCTCCGAGTTTCCCGGATGCGAACCGGCGGAAAAGGTCGCCGTGGAACTCGTGGAAGACCTGCCAGTCGACGCGCCAGTCCGTGCCGATCTTTTGAAGCGTGACGGGAAAGCCGGTGGGAATGGTTTCCGTGCGGACGATGAAGTGCTCTTGGTCGGGGAAGGCATAGGCGGGCTCGATCCCGGTCGTATCAATCGGGCCGTCGCCGAATTCTTCGGCGTGGGCCTTCATGTCGGCGCGGACTTCATCTGCGGCGAGGACGTAGGCACTGCGGCTGGCCCAGTCGGGTGCGCTGAGGAAGGCGTCGAGTGTGGCACGTGCCGCTGGAGCCGGTGAGGTGGATTCAGGGGTGCCGGACAGGTCGATTTCCGGAGGGTCGGCATCAAGGTCGGCCTCGGACGGAGTGTCGTCGGGCAGCTCGGGGAGGTCGGGCGGTGGAGTCTCGGTGCGTTCCTCGGGGACTCCGGGGCTATCGAGGATGGCGGCCGGATCCGCGAAGATCGGCGGGGCGAAGCTGCGTGATTTCTGTGCCATCACGTAGCCAAAGACGTAGCTGATGACCGAACAAAGCAGGCAGGAAAGAATCAGGACGGCGGCACGCAGTCGACGCACGGACTTCGGTGCGAGGCATTCGGTGGGGACCTGTGGGGAAGCAGGCTCGCCACTGTCCGATTGAGGAAGTGCGGGCTCTGACGTGATCGGTTCGCTCGAATTTTCAGGAGGAGCGAGGTCATCCGGCGTGTCGGAGAATGGTCTGAAGGGTTCGGGCTCTTCAGCAGTGGGGAAGGGAGGCGTATCGTCCTTCCGCGGGAGTTCCGGCCCGGGCTCCGACTGGGGTTGCGGTTGAGGCGGCTGGTGAAGTTCCGGCTCTGGCTCGGGCGTTGGTTCGCTGGCCGGGGGAGTCGGCTCTGGTTCCGAGGGAGGCGCCGGGATGGGGCTGCCCGGAAATGGGGTGAAGGCGTCTTCAGGGGCAAGGCGTGCTTCCAGACCCTTTGCCGGAACGGGGCCGACGATCTCGCGTTGGCAGGCCGGGCAGGGACCTTGGAACCCAGCGGCGGCGGGTGGCACTCGAAGAAGGGTGCGGCAAGCGGGGCAATGGAACTGGATGATGTCCATGAGGGTGCGCATCAAGTTGCCACAGGGCCACCGGCATGTCGACCTTCACTCGTGGTGGTGAAGCACCTCCACTTCGCCGAGTTCGACGGGGGCCGCGATGGCGAGTGCGTGGTGACGGAGAGCCGGATGGCGGGGACGGATCAAATGGAGGGCTGCCAAGCCGGGGACAGGGCCTCGGGCAGTGCGCCCATCCACACTCACCTGCTCGGGTGGTTGGGAAAGTCCGGTGCCAAGGGCTTTGAGGAAAGCCTCCTTGGCCGTCCACAATTCGATCAAGGCCCTGGCTCTGCCGAGATCCGGAAGCCGGGCGATTTCCTCGGGGTGGCAGAACGCATGCAGGTCGGCCACCAGATCCTCGCCGCGCGCTTCGGGTTCGAGATCCACCCCGAGCGGGCCCTTCGTGGCGATGGCGAGAGCGGACAGGGATTTGCTGTGGCTCAGGTTGAAGGCCAGGGGGTGGCCGGTGATGGATGGCTTTTCGTAGGCTCCATATTCCCAGGTGATCTCGTCGATGGGGATGTCGAGATGTGCGGCCAAGTGACGTCGGCACTCGGCCCGGACGCAGGTCCAGCGACGGGCATCGTCTGGAAACACGAATCGATCGGCGCGTGCCTTCTCGTCGATGCTCAGGACTGATCTCGCCCAAGCGGCGTCGATCTTGGTGGGATCGATGAGATGCAGTTGAATGTCGGCCATGCCTTGAAACTCTGAGCGGCAAGCGCAAGCGGTGTCACGAAGAAGGTGCAGCAAGGGGAGGGGGCCGGGTTTGCCCGCTCCGAACGGGTGTTGCGGAAATTTTGAAAATGGAGTCCGGAGGCCAGCGTTATGGGGGAGCAAAAGGGCTCCGATTGCCCCAATTGAGCGCCCTACGGGATCGCGTGGGTCGGTAATCTACGTATTCATAAATCACTGAATTCCAGATAGTTGTTTGTTGATATGGTGTTGGATTCAGGGTTGTCGATAGTCTTGTTTTTTAAAATATTTTGGTTAGGATGGCACCGTCCATCACACCCATGGTGGATCCCCAAGCTGTTCCCCCAGTCCCAATGACATCCTCTTTGTCCCCAATGACGGTGCGCCTTTCGGCGACCTTCACCGCTGAACCGTTGCAGGCGGTGCTCGAGTCGTGGCTTCGTGAATTCGGATTCGCGCCCGATGTTCAGTTCGCCCCTTACCATCAGGTGCTTCAGCAACTGCTCGATCCGGGCAGTCTGCTCGCCAGTCACCGTGGTGGCGTGAACGTCGTTCTTGCCCGGGCGTGCGATCTTTCGGCGGACTCGCCGGCGCGCGCCCGCTCGGCAGCCCGCGAAGTGGGGGCCGCCCTTGCGGAGGCATCGAACCGCGATGGTTCGCAGACTCTGGTGGTGGTTTGTCCGGCAGCCGACGGAGCGGAAGTCGAAGCCACCTTCCTCGCCGATTTGCGTGAGCAGGTCGAGGGCGTGGCAGGCGTCGAACTTCTTGCCGTGACCGAATGGATGGAGGCGTATCCGGTCGCCCGGGTCTTCGATGCGGAGGCTGAGGCCGCGGCATGCGTTCCTTTCAGCGAGGAGATGTTCGCGGCGATCGGAACGATGATCGCCCGGCGGATGCTCGCTCTACGACGGAAGCCGTACAAGGTAATTGCGGTGGATTGCGATCACACGCTCTGGACCGGGGTTTGCGGGGAAGCAGGCCCCACGGGAGTCGTGGTCGATGGACCACGACGTGCCTTTCAGGAGTTCCTGCTGGCACGCCGGGCCGAGGGTTACCTGCTTTGCCTCGTTTCGAAGAATCATCCTGAGGATGTGGAAGCCGTGTTCCGTGAGAATGCAGGCATGGTGATCACGCGCGATGCCTTCGTGGCGGGAATGATCAACTGGGACCCGAAGTCGTCCAATTTGCGACGCTTGTCCGAGCGGTTGAATCTGGGCTTGGACAGCTTCGTCTTCCTCGATGATAACCCGGCGGAGGTGGCCGAGGTCGAAGCGAATGCTCCGGCGGTCCTTTCACTGCGTATTCCCGAGGATGTCTCCGAGTTGCCTCGCTTCGTCCGTCATCTGTGGGCGCTCGACCGCGCGCATGGTTCGGAGGAGGATACACGCCGTGCGGATTTCTACCATGATGAGGCGCGTCGGCTCGATCTGCGTGAGCGGGCATCCAGCTATGAGTCGTTCATCGAAGGGCTTGAGCTTAGGATGGAGATCGTCCCGGTGGCGGATGATGATCTGGCCCGGGCAAGCCAGCTGACCCAGCGCACGAACCAGTTCAATGCCTGCCCGCAACCGCGCGATGAGGCGGCCCTGATGCAGGCCTGCCGCGGGATGCGTGCCCAGCTGGTCAAGGTGAGCGACCGATTCGGCGACTATGGCTCCGTGGGTCTGATGTGCACGCGCGAGGACAGCGGGCGGCTTTGGGCCGAAACCTTCCTTCTCAGTTGTCGGGCTCTGGGCAAAGGGGTCGAGCAGCGCATGCTGCGCTACCTCGGTGAGCTGGCTGCCCAACTCCAGCTTACGGAGGTGGCGATCTGGTTCAACGACACCGGTCGCAACCAGCCGGTGCTTGAGTTCCTTGAGAGTATCCCCGGCAGCTGGGACAACGGTGTCCGGGTCATCCCTGCGGAAGTCGCCGCCAACTGTGCGCTTTTGCCGATCGCGGCACGATCCGATCGTTCCGTGGATGAAGTCACCACGCCCTTGGCGGATCCGGACCTGATCGGACGGATTGCCCATGAATTGCACTCGGTTCCGGCAGTGATGAAGTGGGCAAGCCCACCGCTGCAGCCGCGCCCGGACCTCAGCGAGCGCATGGTCGCTCCCCAGGGTGATGTGGAAACCAGAATCGCTGGAATCTGGGCTGAGGTTCTCGGTCTGGAGGAAGTGGGTCGCTCGGATCGGTTCGTCGACCTTGGTGGTTCATCGATCCAGCTCGTCCGCGTGCACGCCCGCATGCAGCGCGAGTTCGGCGTGCGATTCGAACTCGTCCGGATGTTCGAGAATCCGACCGTCTCGGCTCAGGCTGGATTGGTTTCGGCCGATCAGCCGTCCTCGCAGCCGGTGGTCGAGGCCGCGGCCTCGTCCGAAGGATCGGGCGAGGCGCTGGCCATCGTCGGCATGTCGCTGCGTCTCCCCGACGCGTCATCTCCCGAGGAGTTGTGGGAAAATCTGCGCGAAGGGAAGAACTCGATCACGCACTTCGATCCCGCCGATGCGGATGTGCCGGTGCCGGACAACGATCCGGACTTCGTGTGCGCCCGTGGCTTGCTGGATCCCGAGGTTTATGAAGGTCTGGATGGCGGCTTGTTCGGCATCCTGCCACGCGAGGCCGAGATGATCGATCCGCAGCAGCGCGTCTTCCTCGAGCTTTGCTGGGAAGCACTTGAGCGGGGTGGCTACGTGCCCGACGACGCGGAGAAGGACGGTGGCCGCATCGGCATCTATGCCGGTTGTTACTACGACACTTATCTCCCGCACCACATTCTCTCGGACCCTGAATACCACCGCCGTCACCTGGCGGAGGCGCAGGTGGGCGCCCTGTCGGTGGAGTTCGGCAATGACAAGGATCACCTGGCGACACGGGTGGCCTTCAAACTGAATCTGAAAGGGCCGAGCCTGACCGTGCAGACGGCATGTTCGAGCTCGCTGGTGGCGGTGGCCCACGCGGCGATGGCGCTGCGGACGGGTCAGTGCGACATGGCGCTCGCCGGCGGAGTGACAGTCACGGTGCCGCAGAAGCGGGGTTACCATCACGAGGAAGGCGGGATGCTTTCCAAGGACGGTCGTTGCCGACCCTTTGATGCCGAGAGCTCCGGCACGGTGTTCAGCAACGGGGCTGGCTGCGTTCTCCTGAAGCGCCTGGATGATGCGGTGCGCGATGGCGATCACATCCATGCCGTCGTGCGAGGCTTCGGCATGAACAATGACGGTGGCGTGAAGCACAGCTACGCGGCTCCAAGCGTCGAGGGACAGGCGGATGCCATCCGTCGGGCGCATCGTGATGCCGGCGTGGATGCGCGCACGATCAGCTATGTCGAGGCCCATGGCACGGCCACGCCGTTGGGCGACCCGATCGAGGTCACTGGTCTGACCCAGGCCTTCCGCGCAAGTACGACGGATACCGGGTTCTGTGCGATCGGATCACTGAAATCAAACCTGGGTCACCTCGACACCGCTGCCGGTGTGTGTGGCCTGATCAAGACCGCGATGTCCCTGGAGAAGGGGGAGCTTCCGGCGGTGCTTCACTTTGAGAAACCAAATCCGCGGATCGATTTCTCCAACTCCCCGTTCTTCGTCAATGACCGGCTGCGCGAATGGAAGAGCACGGGTGAGGCGCCAAGGCGTGCGGGCGTGAGCTCGTTCGGCGTGGGAGGCACCAACGTCCACGTGGTGGTCGAGGAAGCCCCGCGGGATGTGACTCCTCGCTCCCAGGTCGAAGGTGACCGCCTCTGGGTGCTTTCCGGGCGCACCGATGAAGCGGTCGATCAACTGGCTGCGAAACTCGCGACCTTTGCCGGGCAAGCGGATGGCATCGATTTTGCCGCAGCCGCGCGCACCATGTCGATGGGACGCAAGGCGATGGGTCAACGTGCCTCGGTGGTGGCGCATGACTGGAAGTCACTTGCCGAAAAGCTTGGCGCCGGCCGACTGCAGAAGTTGGAAGCGGCGGGTGTGGCACCCGAGCAGGTGTGGATGTTCCCCGGTCAGGGAGCCCAGCACCCGGGGATGACGGCGGATCTCTATCAGTCTCAAGCCGGCTATCGTCACGACATCGATTTCTGTTCCGAGTTTCTCCGGCCCCTGCTTGGTGAGGACCTGCGCGAAGTGCTGTTTGCCGAAGATGGCGGAGATGCGGCGGAACGCCTCAAGCACACCGTGCTCGCACAGCCTGCGATCTTCGTGGTCGAGTGGGCGCTCGCCAGACAATGGGCCCGCTGGGGTGTCCGGCCGGATGTCATGGTCGGCCACAGCGTGGGTGAGTTCACCGCGGCCTGCCTTGCCGGAGTGTTCTCGATCGAGGACGGACTACGGATTCTCGCCGAGCGAGGAAAGCTGATGGGCGAGGTGCCCGGCGGCTCGATGTTGTCGGTGCGGCTCGCCGCGGATGCTCTCCGCGAGCGGCTTCCCGCCGAGCTGGATCTTGCCGCGATCAATGGGCCGGAGCTTTGTGTTGTCGCAGGCGAGACTGCCGCTGTCGCCGCATTCGCCCAACAGCTCGAAGCGGACGGGGTCAATGTGCGCGAGCTGCACACGTCGCATGCATTCCACAGCCGCATGATGGATTCGGTGGTGGCGAAGTTCCGCGAGGTCATCGAACGTGTGGACCTTCATGCTCCGAAGATGAGCATCCTCTCGACCGTCACCGGCGGATTGCTCGACGAGGCGCAAGCCACCGACCCGGGCTACTGGGCCGGGCATCTGCGGGAAACCGTGAATTTCCATGGTGCCATCGAGGCTGCCGCGAGTCTTGCGGAAGGTCGGATCTATCTTGAGGTCGGTCCGGGTCAGACCCTGACGACCTTGGCTCGTCAGACGGCCGGACGTCGTGCCAAAGCCTGTGTGCCGACCTGTGAGCACCCTGCCAGCGGTGCTCCGGATGGCGCCCGCATGCTGCAATCCCTCGGCGACCTGTGGGCTCGCGGAGTCGAGGTCGATTGGTCGGTGGTGCATGGTGATGCATCCGCTCAGCGTGTGCCGCTTCCAACGTACCCGTTCCAGCGTCGGCGTGCGTGGCTTGAATGCCAGTTGTTGGATCGTCCGCTTCCGGTCCGTGGGGCCGTCGCTGCGGTATCCCAGCAGGTGGAGACCCCGGAGGTCGTCGAAGAAGCGGCTCCCGTCGGCTTGCTCGCACGCATCCGTGAAGTGCTGGAGAACCTGTCGGGGATTCCGGCCGACGAGATGGGGCTTCAATCGACTTTCCTCGAGATGGGCTTCGACTCGCTACTGCTGACGCAGGCGGCCCGCGAATTGCAGAAGAGCTTCGGAGTGCCGATCGCATTCCGCGACCTGATGCAGAACTATCCGAACCTCGAGGAGCTGGTGAAGCACCTTGAGGCAAACTCGACCGTTGAGGTATCGGGTGCGGCCGCCAAGCCGGTAGCTCCAACTCCGGCGGCTGAGGAAGTCGCGCCATCGAACGAGCCGGAAGAAGAATCGGGTGTGGCGGGTCCCCGGACCCGGATCGACCGGGTGTCCACCGGCGATGAGCTCACCGTGCAGCAGCGTGAGCACCTCGATGCGCTGGTGAAGAGTTACTGTGAGAAGACCCGCAAGTCGAAGGAACTGACCCAGGAACACCGCAAGTGGCTCGCCGATGCACGGACCGTCAATGGCTTCAACCGACTGTGGAAGGAGATGGTCTATCAGGTGGTGGCGACCCGGATGAAGGGATGCCGCATGTGGGATGTGGATGGAAACGAGTACATCGACATGGTCAATGGCTTCGGTCCGAACTTCCTCGGGCACTCGCCGGACTTCGTCACGGAAGCCATTCAGGAACAACTTGCGACCGGTCTGGAGATTGGGCCGCAGTGTCAGGTCGCGATGGAGACCGCCAGGTTGTTCTGCGAAGTGACGAACAACGAGCGGGTTTGTTTCCTGAATACCGGTTCCGAGGCCGTCCAGGCGGCGATGCGGATTTCCCGCACGGTGACCGGACGCGACAAGATTCTCGTCTTCGACAAGGACTACCATGGCAACATGGACCCGGTGCTCGTGCGCAGCGTGGGGAAGGGGGCGCGCCGTCGCACGCTGCCTCTGGCTCCCGGGATTCCGGAGTCGGCCGTGCAGGATGTGATCGTGGTGCCATGGGGTCGCCCCGAGGCCCTCGACATGATCCGCGAGGTGGCGGGTGAACTGGCCGCGGTGCTCGTGGAGCCGGTCCAGAGTCGCCAGCCTGAGCTGATCCCGATCGATTTCGTTCGCGAAGTGAAGAAGATCAGTGAGGAGAACGGCTTCCTCCTGGTCTTCGATGAAGTGATCACGGGTGTCCGTCAGGGGCCGCGTGGTGCGCAGGAGCTCTATGGGATCGAAGCGGATCTCGCGACCTACGGCAAGGTCTTCGGGGGTGGTGCTCTGCCCATCGGGATCGTCGGTGGCAAGGCCGAATACATGGATACCTTTGACGGTGGTCAGTGGCAGTATGGCGATGATTCGTTCCCGGAGAAGGATGTGACCTTCTTCGCCGGAACCTTCGTCCGTCTCCCACTGGCGATGGCTGCCTGTCGTGCGGTGCTCCACCACATCAAGTCGCAGCCGGCCGACTACTGGCAGGGGATCGGTGAACGTGCCGACCGTCTTGTCCGGACAGTGGACCGCCTGTTCAAGGATCAGGGCATCGACATCACCATGGTCAACTTCAACTCGCAGATGTATCTGCGGATTGGCGATGACGCCAAGCATGGCAACCTGATCTTCTACCACCTGCGCAAGCGGGGTGTCTTCGCGATGGAAGGTCTTCCCTTCTATCTGACGGCAGCGCATACGGATGAGGATGTGGATTTCGTGATCCGCGCATTTCGGGAGTCGATCGAGGAGCTTCAGAATGGTGGATTCCTGCCGCAGCCGCAGCTTCCGGAAACGACGCTCGTCGTAGGTGAAGGCGTGCGCGGGCCGTTCCCGATGACCGAGCCCATGGCCGAGATCTGGCTGGCGTCGCTGCTGGGTGACGAGGCAAACCTGGCATTCAACGAGATGCTGCAACTGCGTCTGACCGGTCCGGTGAATGGCGAACTCGCCAAGCTGGCAATCCAGGATCTGGTGGATCGGCACGATGCCCTGCGCCTGCGGGCTCCCGACGACCGCGCGGCGGTTTTCGTGATCGATGTGGATCAGCCAGTGACGGTCATTGAGAAGGATCTCAGTGCGGAAGCCGACCCCGAGGCGGCTTTGATCGAGTGCGGTTTGCAGCAGCGCGAAACGGCATTTGATGTCGCCCGTGGCCCCCTGTTCCGGGTGGTGATGGCAAAGCTTTCCGATGAGGAAGTGGTGCTGCAGTTCGTGGCCCATCACCTCGCGGCCGACGGCTGGTCGTTTGAAGTGCTGATCGAGGACTTCACGCACTGCTATGAAGCCCGGCTTCAAGGTCGCAAGAAGAGTTTGATGGTGGCGCCATCGATCGTGGATCGAGCGCTGCGCGAGAGTCAGGATTCCGAGATGGCGGACAGCTCGCTCGAGTGGTGGACGGAGGTCTTCAAGGAAGGGGTTCCCGAGGTGGAACTCCCGCTCAAGAAGGGCTACGGCGCCTCACCGAGTTACGCCTCGTCGACCTGTGAGGTCATGCTGGATGCGGAGAAGTTCGATCGACTGCGCAAGCTCGCGAGGGACTGTGGAGGAACGCTGAACAGCACGCTTCTCGCCGGCTTCCAGGCATTGCTGCACAAGCTGAGTGACCAGGACGAGTTCGTCATGACTTTCCCGTCTGCCGGGCAGATGGAAGCCGGTGACGAGCAACTGGTGGGTCACTGCGTGAACTTCCTGCCACTGCTTGCCAAGGTGGATGCCGGAAAGTCGTTCAAGGATCTGGTTTCGCATGCATCGGCCGCGCAGATGGATGCGCTGGAGCATGGCAAGCTGACCTATGGTCGCTTGCTTCGCGCCCTCAAGCTTGGTCGTGAGGGAGGTCGCCGCCCGATGATGGAAGTGATCTTCAACCTCGAGCCTTCGGGAGATCCGGGTGAGTTCGGTGGCTTGACTTCCCGGGTTGAGACCGTGCCCGCCCGCTACAGCAACTCGACGATTTTCCTCAACCTGATGCAGCAGCCGGACGGGCTCCTGCTGTCGTCGACCTACAACTGCGAATTGCTCGATGAGGGCACGATGAAACGCTGGCTCGAATCGCTGAGCCAGTTGCTCCTCGATGCGGCCGAAGACCCGCACCAGTCGGTGGCCGACCTCGAGATCCTCGACCGCGCCGGACTCGAGCAGATCGAGCAATGGTCCCACGGGCCGGAGTCGAATCCGACCGGCTCGATCGGCGAGGACTTCCGCCAAACGGTTGCTGCGCATGCAGATCGTGAGGCCTTGGTCTGGAACGGTGGAACCTTCACCTACAGGCAGTTGGCCGAGCGGGTGAGTGCCATCGCGGAAGGACTTCGTCAGCATGGCACCAAAGCCGGAGACCGAGTCGGGATCCTGCTTCCACGCAGCCCTGATCTGGTGGCTTCCATCCTGGCCATTCTTGAAGTGGGGGCGTGTTACGTGCCGATTGATCCCGAATTCCCTGCGACCCGTCGCACGACCATTCTTTCCGAAGCGGATGTCTCGCTGGTGGTCTCCGGTCAGCCGGTGGATGGCTTCCGCACGCTGAACCCGGCATCGACGCCGACGGCAGCACCGCAAGCCGTGGTGGGTCGTTCG
Source organism: Haloferula rosea (assembly GCF_016595525.1). Taxonomy (GTDB): domain Bacteria; phylum Verrucomicrobiota; class Verrucomicrobiia; order Verrucomicrobiales; family Akkermansiaceae; genus Haloferula; species Haloferula rosea. Next base: position 10,265 of record NZ_JAENII010000012.1, on the reverse strand, counting down.
GAGGATCCTGCCTACGTGATGTTCACCTCAGGTTCCACGGGCGTGCCGAAAGGAGTGGTGGGCACCCATCAGGGGGTTCTTCGCTTGGTCAAGCAACCTGACTTCTGCGAGCTCGGAGCTGATGAGACGCTTCTTCTCGCTTCCACGGTGGCGTTCGATGCGTCCTTGTTTGAGATCTTCGGCGCCTTGCTCAATGGTGGACGTCTGGTGCTACTCGACTCGGAAGACACCTCGCTTTCTGGAATTGCGAATACGGTCAAGAGTCGTGGAGTGACCACGCTTTGGCTTACCGCTGGATTATTCGAGCTGATGGTGGAGGAGCACCTCGAAGACCTGGTGGGTCTGCGTCAGCTGCTTGCAGGGGGCGATGTGATTTCGCCGCCTCACGCGAAACGTGCCTTCGAGGGTCTGCCTGATACGCGCCTCATCAATGGCTATGGCCCCACGGAGAATGCGACCTTCACGACCTGTCACACTCTGCGTGAAAGCGATCTCGATGGCTCACCGATCCCGATTGGCAGCGTCGTCCCGGGAACTTTTGTCGAGATCGTGGACCGAGACGGCAAGCCGGTGCCTGTCGGAGTGCCGGGTGAGCTTCGCTGTGGCGGAACCGGGCTGGCCCTCGGCTATCTCAATCGTCCGGATCTGACTGCCGAGCGTTTTGTCGAGACATCGAAAGGCACCATGTATCTCACCGGTGACCTCTGCGTGTGGAATGCGGACGGCACCATCTCCTTCGTCGGTCGCAGCGATCATCAGGTGAAGCTGCGTGGGTTCCGCATCGAGCTTGGAGAACTCGAGGCTGCGCTGGTGGAGCATCCATCGGTGAGTCAGGCCAAGGCCGTGGTTCGTGGCAGTGGTGCCGGCGACAAGAGATTGCTGGCATGGTATGTGACTGCCGAGGGAAGCCAACTCGACGAGAGCGAGCTGGGTGCCTGGCTGTCACAGCGGGTTCCACGGTTCATGTTGCCCGAGCAGATCGTGGCCATCGATGAGATGCCGCTGAATGCGAACGGCAAGGTGGTGGTGGAGAAACTGCCTGAACCCGAAGTCCGCCAATCCGAAGAGCGCGAGGCGCCCGATGGTGAAACCGAGATCAGGTTGGCCGCCATCTGGAGTGAGCTTCTGGGGGTTGCCTCGCCCGGTCGTGATCAGGACTTCTTCGAACTCGGGGGCAACTCGCTTGCCGGCCTGAGGATGTTCGCCCGGATCCAGAAGGAATTCGGCGTGTCCCTGCCGCTGGCCACCTTGCTCAAGGCACGTTCCGTCCGTGCTCTGGCAACGGCCATCGAGGGAGGTTCCGGAGGTTCGGCTTTGGCGACGATCCATGGACATCTTGCTGAAGTGCAACCGAAGGGGAGTCCTCCGGTGCTGTGCGGAATTCACGGTGGTGACGGAGGCATTCTCTTCTATCGCCAGCTCGCCGAGCGCTTGCCGCAGGATCGCCCGTTCGTGGCGATCGAGTCACCCGAACTCGGACACAGCGACGAGATCCAGGTGAAGCCGATCGAAGAAACGGCGGCGGACTACATCGCCATCCTGAGGGCTCGTCAGCCCGAAGGCCCGTATCTGCTGGCGGGTTACTCCTACGGCGGTGTGGTGGCCTACGAGATGGCCAGGCAGTTGACCGAGGCGGGCGAGTCGGTGCCGTTCCTCGGCTTGTTCGACACGCTGAATCCGGCAACGGAAATCCGTCCCTATGCCTTGAGTGAACGGGTTTCGGTTTACTGGAATGCTAGTAGCAATTTGTCGCTCTCCGAGCGGATCACTCGCCTGGCCGGTCGCTTCAAGGATGGGGTGGAAACCCACATCAAGGTGAAGGCCGAAGTGGCTGAGGCGCAGAGGAGCGCGGCGGCTGAAGCCCACACCGAGCTTCGTGCCGTCCAACTCCGGGAGGCTCACGAAGCTGCCATGGACGCCTACCAACCCGGCCCGTTCCACGGCACGCTCAACCTGTTCCGCGCGGATGCGGTGAACGACAAGTTCGAGATCCCGGATGACTACGGTTGGTCCGACCGGGTGGACGAGTTGAAGGTCGTGGAAGTGCCCGGTGAGCACCTGACACTCTTCGACAGCGGCCATGTCGGCCCTCTCGCTGGCCATGTTTCCCAAGCACTCAAGGAGAGTCTTGAGGCCGGTCCGTCGTCGCCATCCCATGGTTCTCCCCTTGTAAACCCCGATTCATTTCGCCAGTAGCCTCCTGACCTCCAATCTGTTACACTTTCGATCCTGTCGATAGAGATCGTCGCTGAGTTGTCCCGCTCATCATGACTCCCATCAAACCAGCCCCCCTTGGCCTTCTGGCCACGATACTCGCTTGCCGCCTTGCTGTGGCCAGCGAGCCGTCGCCGGTTGAGTACATCCCGCTGGAAGGGGCGGACGCCGTGGAGTTCGCAGAGCCCGGTGCGGAGTCGGAGCGGATCGATGATGCCCTGGATGCCGGGACGGGGCTGGCTCCACGCGATGAACAAGCCCCGCTGACCGAGGAAGGCTGGGATCTCGGGCTGGCGCTCCGCGTCGCCTATGACGACAACATTTTCCTCAGCGCGAACCGTCCGCAATCCGACCTCGTGCTGCAGATCACGCCACGCATTGCCTACGCCTTCGGTCGTCCGGATGATCCCGGTTGCTACGTGCGCCTGGTGTATCGCCCGAGCGGTGTGCTGTTCGCGGAGAATTCCGACGAGAGCCGGATCGACCAGGACTTCGAGTTGCAGGCGGGAGTGGTCGGGCGACGCCATGAGCTGGGCGTGTCGACGGTCGTGCGCAGACTCGGCGACGCCACCCCCGACACGGGAACGACGACCGAGCGCACCGAGTATCTCGGCGAAGTCCGCTACGTCTGGCGCCCGCGTGAGAAGGTGAAGCTTGAAGTGGCCGCGGGACTTTCCGGTGAGGATTACGATGAAAGCAGGTTTTCCGATTCGGATCGGACCTACGGTGAATTGGCCGTGCGCTATGCGTATTCGCCCAAGACCGAGATCGGAGCAGCATGGAGGTTCGGGCGCGACAAGGTGGACCCCGGAGGTACCCAGGATGTCAATCGGGCGACCGCCCGGCTGATCTGGCGTCCCAGACAGAAATGGTCCGTCGACATCGAGGCCGGCGTGGAGCATCGCAATTATGAAACCGGATCCGACCTGTATCCGGTCCTCGACGCGCGTGTCGATTGGCAGCTGCGTGAGGCCACCGGAGTTTATCTGACGGCCTATCGCCGCGAAGAGAGTTCCGCTTCGTTCCCCGGGCAGAACATCGAAGTCTCAGGAGTCGGCATCGGTGTGGCGCAGCGCTTCGGGTCCCGCTGGACCGGGCAGCTGGAGCTTGGATTCGAGAGCAACCGCTACAAGCGTGTGACTGGATTCACTCCAGCGCGGCGCAAGGACAACATTTTCTATCTCCGACCAAGCCTGGAGTATCAGCTGACTGATCAGTTCCGGGCCAGTGTCTTCTACCGCTACGAGAAGAACGATTCGAGTGGCCCCACCTTCGGATACAAGCAGAACCAGATCGGAGTCGACATGACCTACGACTTCTGACCCCCCCGACCTCATCATGAAAACCATCCTTTCCATCATCTTCAGTCTGATTGCGCTTCTTCCCGCGGCTGCCCAAGGCGAGCGTGGATCCGGCACCATCGGTAGCCGCGACAGCATCGAGATCCGCGTCTTCCGCGAGGACGACCTGACCACCCGCGGTCAGTTATCGGCTTCCGGCACCATCGACATGCCATTGATCGGCACGGTGAAGGTGGCGGGAATGTCGACGGATGCTGCTGCCAACCTGATCGAGCGCAAGCTCCGTGACGGCTACCTCGTGCGCCCTGAAGTCACCGTCTCGATCACGGCGCGGGTGCGCAAGACGGTCACTGTCCTGGGCGAGGCGCAGAAGCCGGGGCTCTTCCGTCTCGATCCGAACCGCAAGCTCACACTGGTGGAGGCCATCGGCCTGGCAGGCGGTGTGACGCGGATCGGGAATGCGAAGAAGATCACCCTCAAGCGTCGCAATCTGGAGAATCCGATCCGCATCGACCTGCGGGCCATCACGGCCGGCAAGGCGAAGGACATCCCCCTGCAGGACGGAGACATCATCACGATCCCCGAGAGCTTGTTCTAACAAGAATCACGAAACTCACCCTTTCCCCCACCCATCATGAGTTCCCCCATCATCAAATCGGAGCAGGAGGGCCGCCAAGAGCTTGGCGCGCCGACTTCGGATCCGACCTTCTACCTTCCCAAGGCCGAGCTTCCCCGTTTCCTCGGTGCGCTGGTTCGCCACGGCTGGATTGCCATCCTGCTGATGGTGCTTGCCGCCGTCGCCACATGGTTCGCGATGGGCCGGATGCCGAAGATCTATCAGTCCTCGGGATCGGTCTATGTCAGTGCGGATACCGTGAATTTCTTCGAGGTCCAGGAGATGACCGACGAGGATTCCGAAGACCTCGAGAGCATGCACTCGGTGGAGCAGGGGATGCTCTCGAACACGCTGTTGCTGCGGGTGATCGACAAGCATCAGCTCGTCGGTGATCCCACTTTCGCGCCGGAGGCCAAGACCCGTCAGGGCGTACTTGGAGAGCTGGCGGACCGTGTCGGCGTCGAACTCCGCCGGGGTTCCCGCTACATCGACATCTGGGTCGAGGATACCGATCCGGTCCGGGCCCGCGACCTGGTGGCTTCGATCAAGTCGGAGTATGAGACGTGGAGCGCCGAGCGTCAGACCGCCCTCATCGAGGAAGTCAGCATCGGCCTGGCCAACGAGGAAGGCCGATTGCGCAAGCGCATGGAGTTGTCCGAGGAGAAGCTTCAGGCATTCCGCGAAGAGCATCCGGTTCCCGGTTTGGAGGGAATCCGTGCCACGGGATCCGCGCGCGATCGGCTGGGCATTCTGAGCGAGCGACTCACCGAAGCGAAGACCAGCCGGATGGAGTTGGAAGCCGAGCGCGATGCCTTCGCGAAGTTCGACGCCGACAACCCGGACGCGCTGGCGGGACTGCGCCGGAGTGATCACGGGGCGGAGGTGCTTTCACTGGTGCGCGATCTGCGGGAGAAGGAACTCGAGTTTGATCGCGTCAAGGAGCGCTATCTTTTCAAGCACCCGGACTACAAGCGGGCGGCACGTGACGTGGAGTCCGTGAAGGAAGATCTGGCGGTTGCCATGATCACCGCCGGTGAGGCCGTGGAGAAGGGCTACCAGGTGGCGCTTGCCCAGGAGAAGGCGCTGGAGAATGAAGTCGCGATCGCGAGCGGAGATGCGGTGGACGTTGATGGTCTGCGTGCGCAGTTTGCCGCCTTGAGCCGCGAGGCGGAAGCCGACCGCGAGTTGCATGGCTCGGTGTCGCGTCGCCTGCGTGAGACGATGCTTGCCGGTTCGGTTCCTGCTTCCGTCCTGAGCTGGCGTGACCAGCCGCTGGTGCCCGAGGAGGCATCGAAGCCGAAGCGTGCCTTGTTCACCCCGATTGCCGGGATGGCCGGGCTTTGCCTGGGTCTGATGCTCGTGGCCGGTCTGGAATTGAAAGGTGGCACCGTCCGCGACACCGCGGCTGCCAGCCGCGCGACCGGGGTTCCCCTGTTGGCGCGGATCCCCGCCGTCGGGGCTTCCGAAGGGATGCTCCTGTTGTCTTCGCCCAGCTCGGCTGCGGCTGAAGCGTTCCGCCGACTGCGTTCCGTCCTGATTCCTGCGAGTGCCGAATCCAAGGCACAAACGATCATGTTCACCGGAGCCCGGGCGGGCGAGGGGGCTTCCTTCTGCGCGGTGAACCACGCGGTTTCTCTCGCGGTGCAAGGTCATCGCACGCTGCTCATCGATGCGGACCTCCGCAGTCCCGGCCTGAGCCGCGAACAGCTCAAGGAAACGCCAACCGGTCTGAGCGACCTGCTTGCGGGCAATGCGACGGCCGCGGATACCTGCGTGCGCACACCCGTTCCCGGCCTTTATCTGATTTCTTCCGGTGAGCTGAAGGCGGATGCCTCCGAGCTTCTGGGAAGTTCCCGCTTCCCGGTCCTGCTGGAGGAAGCGTATCGCTGGTTCGACCGGGTTGTCATTGATGCTCCGCCGGTGCTTGGCACGAGTGATGCTCAAGCCGTGGCACGCTACGCGGACCGGACCTGCATGGTGATCGGCGAGGGTGGCAGCAAGTCGACAGAGCTTCGCCAGACCGCCGAGATGTTGCGGGGTGGCGGTGCCAAGCTGGTGGGTTTCGTGTGGAATGAGCACCCGACCTCCCCCGGTGACGCTCCGAGCCTTGTCGCGCCACGAACCGCTCTTCCCGCCCGCGGGGAACACACTCTTTCCATCTCTGAAGCAACCTCCGACTGACGTGATTACGTAGAAGCACTCGTTTGACATCCAACGCCCGATTCATGCAGGATCGGGCCTGTCAGAAGACTCCCCATTTTCTGGCAGCTGTTTATCCCCCCAACACCCCCCGAACATGAAGACTTCCATTCCGGAGTCTCAGGCGACCTGCCCCCCACAGGACGCTTGTGACATCAATCCGCCCTCGAGGCGATTTTCCCTGCGTCAGCGCCACCGTACCTGGATGGCTCACCAGAAGCTGGTGACCCTCAGTTTCCTGGGTGATACGGCGGTCGTTCTGTTCGCCATCGTGGGCGCCTACCTGCTTCGCTTTGAAACTCCGATGCGTGGAGTTGGCCTGCTGGATGAAGCGGTCAGCTTTCAGAGCTATCTGGGCCATGTCGGCTTCGGAGCGCTGCTGCTGATGTTCATGCTGGCAAACTTCCGCGTGCACGACCCGCGGAACTTCCTCGATATCCGCCGGATCTTCCGCTTGATCGGAAAGTCATGCGCACTCTGGCTCGTCTGCTTCCTGGGCATCACGCTGCTGCTCAAACTTGAGCCGGGCATCAGCCGGGTCTTCTGTGTGATTGGAGCGGTTCTGTCCTTGGTGGGTCTCTGCCTGTGGAGATGGGTCCTCTACTGTGTGATGCGGCGTGAGCCGATCGCATCGACCCTCCGGCAGCGCGTCCTTTTTGTCGGTTGGAATGCGGAATGTGAGCGTGTGGTTTCCCGTTTCTCTCTCGGCCGGGCCAAGTCGTTCGAAGCCGTTGGCGTGATGGCTGGTGAGAAAAAGGATTTCGAAGAGGCTCCTCCGGCCGACGTGCCGATGCTGGGTACGATGGATGAAGTACGAGATGCGATCCGCGAAACCGGCGCTGACATGGTCATGGCGGTGGACTCGTCGTTGAGCCACGACCGCATGATCGAGCTCGCCGAGACCTGCGGCAAGGAGTTCGTGGATTTCAAGTTGGTGCCGAGTTGCTTCCAGGTGCTCGTTTCCGGGCTGCAGTTGGAGAGTGTTCACGGCATGCCGGTGCTGGGCGTCGGACGCCTGCCGCTCCACCATGCCTTCAATCATGTCAGCAAGCGCGTCGTTGACATCTTCGGCGCACTCATTGGCCTGATGCTCTCCCTTCCGGTCATGGCGGTCTTCGCGCTCATGGTCTTCATCGAGTCGCCCGGACGGGTGATTTACCGTCAGCGCCGCATCGGCCTGAACGGCAAGCCGTTTGATATCTTCAAGATCCGCAGCATGAAGCCCGATGCCGAAACCGATGGCCAAGTGGGCTGGACGGTCGCGGATGATCCCCGCCGCCTGAAGGTTGGCGCCTTCATGCGCGCATGGAACATCGATGAGCTGCCACAGTTCTGGAACGTCCTGCGCGGTGACATGAGCCTCGTCGGTCCCCGCCCTGAGCGTCCCGAGTTGATCGAGGATTTCAAGGAGGACATCCGCCACTACAACGTGCGGCACAACGTCAAGCCGGGCGTGACCGGTTGGGCCCAGGTTCACGGACTGCGCGGCGATACCTGCCTGCGGGAGCGGGTGAAGTTTGATCTGGACTACATCGAGAACTGGAACTTCCTCCTCGATTTCCAGATCATGGTCATGACCTTCTTCAAGCGGAAGGGAGCCTGCTGAACCGGGCTTGCCATTCCGATGAACACGCAGGGGGTCTCCGGATTCCCAAGGTGGAATCGGAGTCGCTTGGGTTGGGCATGGTGATCGGTCCGGAGTTCAGCTACCGTCCCCGTCATGGAAGCTGATGGCAATGCGACGCGGAGGGATCGATCGATCCGCCTGGCCGTCGTCACGTCCATCCTTTCGAAGGGAGGTACGGCGCTGCTGCAGCTCCTTGCGATCCCGCTGGCGGTGCGGGTCATGGGGCGCGAGGAATTCGGGCTCTACACCAGCGTCAGCCTTGCGCTATCCACCGTGGCCCTGTTGGAGATCGGCATTGGTCCGGCACTCGCCCACGGGCTGGCTGACGCCCGCGCGAAGGATGACGTGGGAAGGAGTCGCCAGTTGGCTTCCACGGCCTTCGCCTTGATGCTTGGACTCAGTCTGATGGCCGGGGGTGCCTTGGCCGCCGTTCTGGCCCTCGTTCCCATTCCCACCCTGTTTGGCGCGGAGTATGCCGGTTCTGAATCACTGATGCGCCCGGCCTTGTGGATCGGTCTGGTTCTGTTCCTCCTGCTCTTCGTGCTCAATCTCACGGATCGGCTGCGCGAGGGATTGCTCGAAGTGGCGCAGACGAATCTGTGGGGGGCGGCCGGCAATCTCCTTGCGGCCGTTGCGGTGGGTGTCGGTGTCTGGTTGGTTCCGGAGGTGTGGTTCCTGGTGATTGCCGTTCACGGTTCGGTGGTGGTGGCGAAGCTAGCGAATACCGCGGCACTGTGGAGAAAGCATCCGGACCTGATCCCGTCGCTGCGATTGGTGGATGGTGGCATCGCCCGTCACTTGTTTTCCGATGGCGCGGCCTTCGCCACCTGCTGCCTGCTGGTCGGAGTGGTGGAGTACAATTTCTGCACGTGGATGATCGGGCAGATCGACGGTCCGTCGCAAGTGGCCCTTTACGGGGTGTTGATCTCGCTCTCGGTCATGCAGTTGGGCTTCGTCATCATGCTCAGCACGCCGACCTGGCCGGCGGTGGCCGAGGCGCTGGCCCGGGGCGACCTCGACTGGGCGAGGAAGGCGTCGAGGAAGCTCTATCTGTTTGGAGTCGGCTTCGCGATCTGCTCGTTGATCGGCATGGTGTCCGTCGGTCCCTGGGTGCTTGAACTCTGGCTGGGTGAGAAGTTTGCCGGAATCAGCCGGGGCCTGCTGGCCGCCTACTCGTGCTACTTTGTCGCCCACGTCTGGCGCCACCTGAACCACGCGCTCATGATCGGGACCGGTCAGGTGATGTCTCTGGCGCGCGTTCAATTCGTGGAAACCGGGATCCTCGCGGTGGCTGCCTGGCTGGCGCTGCGATACGGCGGGATGGGCCCCATGCTGGTGACCATGGCCATCGTCATCGCCGGCATCACCGGCTGGGCGCTGCCGCTGAAAGTGCGGGCGCGGTTGAGAGAGGGAGTTTCATGACCAAGGCGATCCAAATAGTCGTGCTGGGGATGGTCGGCGTGCTTGTAGGGCTGTTCGCGTTGGCAGCATGGGCCCCTTGGCGTCAACAAGGTGCCTCGAGAGCATTCGGATCAGTTGTATGCAAGGGCTGTGGCTGACCGGGTTCGGACCATTCGTTCAGACCACTTCCGCAAGGTCATGCTGGGGTGCGGCCTCATCGCCGCTTCTGTTGCGGTTTTTTCTGCGTGCTGGTTCGGTCTGAGCTTCATGCCCACCCTGCTACTTCATGGCTGCGTTGCTCTTTTCGGGGTGGGTTTATGGAAGTTCGCCGACGGCGTTGCAGGTTGGCTGATGGCTCCATCGAAGCAGGGGTCGATCACCGAGTAGGTTTTGGAGGCGTTGCTTCTCCCCAGTTGACGGATGGTGGATTCCGTCCCCATCCTCGCTTCATGAAACCTGTCTGGTGTTCCCTTATCGGCGTGTCGTTCTCGGTGCTGCTGCTTTCATCCTGCGCCTCCTCCCAACGGGTGGTGACCTTCGACAATGGCAGCCGTGCTCCGCTGATGCTGAATATCAGCGGCGCGGGAGTGGACAAGGTGGTGCTCAATCCGGAGGAAGGAGCCGAGCTGCGTTTCGACACGGCCTTCCCTCAGCAGTTCAACCTCGATCGCTGGGGCAAGGTGTATCACTACCGTCTGTCGATGGACCCGAAGCTTCTCAACGAGTCGGCCCTGATCGTGGGTGACGACATGAAGGTGTATCTGGTGCAGGACGGGAAGGTGCGCAATCCGCAACCCCAGGGATTCCCGCTGGTGCCGGTGAATTGATGGATCCGGCGTGTGGGATTGATGCCCACAGCTCGCTGTTGGAGGCGGCTTGGGACCCCACGTTCCCAAGAAAAAACGAC
>NZ_JAENII010000011.1 GCF_016595525.1 Haloferula rosea | reverse complement strand
TTTGGCGATTCGCCGCACCACCCGCTCGAAGGTGGTGTGGGTGGTCGCGACCGAACTGTAGTGGCGGACCTCCCCTCCGGCGCCGGGATCGGCGACGGCGACGGTGGTTTGTGCTTTATCGATGTCGAGTCCAAGATAGAGTTTCTGCGGTGTGTCTGAGTTTGTTTTCGTTGTTCGTAATGCATTGAATGTGGAAAGGCCCCGACCTGTCGGGGTAGCCCACGAGTTGAACCAGACCCACCACCTCTCTTACCAACCTGAAATCGGCCCGAAATGCTGCGCCCAGATCAACCGGCAGCCATAGGGTCTCGCGATGGAATGGATCTAGCGCCTTATGAACCGCAAAGTAGGTATCGCTATCGGCATTCTGTCAGGCGGATTGTTGCTAGCTTGGCTGACTTGGATGACGGGTTCGCTCCCCCGTAGCGTCGGGGATTGGACCCACAGTCGGATGAGCCAGATCGCGCGTGGTATCGAGTCTTATTCGGACGAGTTTGGATCATTGCCACCCCAAGACTACGATTCCCTTTTCGAAGCGCTTCTTGGAGGGAACCCGAGGGGAATCGAGTATCTCTATACCCAGCAGCAAGGGGACAGATCATGGGGCATGGACGCTTGGGGAATCCGCTACAGAATATTCACCAGCAGTGCAGGGGTTCTGGTTTGGTCAGCCGGAGAGGACCAAGTCTTCTCGGATCATCCCGGCAATGGAGATGACCTGGTCGTATTCAGGGCACCGCCGACCATCGGGAACGAGTAACGCGAACAAGACGCTGGTGGACGATCCCTATCAGCGGCTTTGTTGAATTCTTGCCGCCAGCTTCGGGACCTGATTGATTGTTCCCGGCCTCTCTGGTGCGGTTACCGGGGTCGCCACAGCTTTTACGTTGGCTAGAAGAATGGCACTGGACTCTCCAGAAGCATATGGGCGTTTGGGCGAGCACCTCAGACGGGTCGATTCGATCTTCCAAGCATTCCTGGAATCTACCGGCTACACAGACAACACCGGTGCGCTTGGACGATACCCGCATCGTAGCGCCACCATGATTACTGACGTCTCCCGTAAGATCGATGTCTTCGGTTCAGCGGTGCAAGTTCCTGAGCCGAGTGCGGTGGTATTACTGGCGTTTGCGGGTGCAACTGCGTTGCGCAGGCGTCGCGCACACTGACCAGGGGTGTGAACGCCTGCCTTGAAAGCGTGATGCAGCATTGGGCGTGTTCTCCTGACCGGTTGCTCGTTTCATGTGGATAAGCCAGTGTCCTTGAGGTTCGTGGTGAGCTCCGCGGGTGCGCTTTTTTCCTCTCTGGCCCAAGAGAATCATGATGGGCAAGTCGGAAGAGAGATGACCTAACAGAAAAATTGTTGACGCTTGCCGATGGCCTTTCGATCTGTTTTTATGTCGTTGGATTCGGCGCGATGGAAGCGTCGGGTTTCCCGAATTTCTTGTCGGCTAGGAAACATGCGCATTGCTTTCATCTGTACGGCCAACGTTTGTCGGAGCGTGATGGCCCATGCGATCCTCGAAAGGATGGCCCGGGAGCGTCACCTTGACCTCGAAGTGACATCCGCCGGTATCCTTGATTTCACCGGGACTCCGCCAGCAGACAATGCCTGGATCACCTGCCTCAGGAACGGCACCTCCATTTCGAAGATGGAGTCGCTTTTCGTGGGGCGTCTCGACTTGGATGGCATCGACCGCTTTCTTGCGATGGAAATTCGCCATCGGGATGTCCTGGTGTCGACGTACGGAGTCGATGAGCAGAAGGTGCAATTGCTCGGAGCTTACGACGAGATGGATCTGGAGTTGGAGATCGCGGATCCGATCCATCAACCCAAGGCGGCATTTCAAGAATGCTTCGAGCGGATTGAGAGATGCATGGAGGGTTTTCTAGCTCAGATATCGGAAGGTGACCAGGATGCTGCGTTGCCTGATCCGGGGTGAAGGGGTGATGCTAGAAGGCACCTTGTGAATTCTTCGGTCTGTTGATTGATTTTTGTAGCTGTGGGCCGGCTTGCCGCGTCGGCTTTCCGGTGTAACGCGCGCCAAGTATGAGTCGAACCCTGAAATCACGCATAGCAAGTATGGCAGCGATCCTTGCCTTTTTCGTACTGGCAGGAGCGGTTGTCGTTGCGACGAGGAGGGACGGCATCCATCGCACCAAGGAGCGCCGGGCGTGGAAGGACAGTGCCATTGAGCAAATCCGCAAAGACCTTGAGAATCCCGATTTTCCTATCGAGCGGTTTGGACGGGTTCCCCAGTCGCTGGGTGAGTTCGCGATGTCGGATCCGAATTGGTTGACTTCCGACACCATGGTTTTCAGGGATGGCGCGTGGTTGGTTTATCGGGCCCAAACCCACAAGGTGGATCCGAAGGTGCATGACATTTTCATCGCGAAGGCATCGGATGGGCATTGGTATTTCTCGGACTACCATTTCTGTGTGGGAATGATGGTCCTCTCTTCCGAAGAGCAGCCTGAGTCTCTCGAGGCTTTCAGGGAAGCATGCTGCTTGGCTCGGTTCGATGGCACTTCTGATGATGCCCTCAATTCCACGACTGAAAGGCGTGGTCGACCGGACGGGTAAGTGGGTGGAGCGCATCGGTATCCGCGGTGCAGAGCTCTGACGACCCATCCAGCATCCCTCCTCAAACCGCATGAGCATGAATCCCTCCGAATCCACCCGAGCGGCCTCACTTGAGCCGTCTGGAGTCGGGCAGACGCGCCGCGACTTTCTTATTCGTGGGTCTGTCGCGACCGCTTCCTTTGCGCTGCCATGTGCGGCGAAGTCCGAGGTGGGTCGGCTGAAGAAGGCGGTGAAGATCGGGGTGATTGCTGATCTTCACCATGATGTGATGCACGATGGTCGGGAACGAATGGAGGTCTTCGCCAAGGAGATGGAAAACTTCGGGCCGGATGCGGTCATGCAGCTTGGGGATTTCGCGTATCCCAATGATGAGAACCGCGACGTGATCCAATGGTTCAACGGCATCCATGAGCATTCGCTGCATGTACTGGGGAATCACGACACGGACCGCGGGCATACGAAGCAGGCGTGCCTCACGGAGTGGGGCATGCCGGCGCGCTACTACCATCGGAACATCGAAGGGATCGACTTGATCGTTCTCGATGGAAACGAGAAGGGCTCACCAAGCTACAAGGGTGGGTATGTGTCGTACCTCGGAAAGGAGCAGGTCGGGTGGTTGAAGGAGAAATTGGGAACGCTGAAGGGGCCGATCATCGTCGTCTCCCACCAGCCGCTCGCGGGCTATGCGGCGGTGGACAATGCGGAGGAGATTCAGGAGCTGCTGGGGAAGGCGTCGGACCGGGTGATTCTGGCGGTCAACGGGCATTCGCATGTGGACGAGGTGGTGCGGATCCACGGAGTGAGCTATTTGCATGTGAACTCTGCTTCGTATCTGTGGGTGGGTGGCAAGTACCAGCACGAGAGTTATCCCGAAGCCATTCACGCCAAGCACCCGTCGATTTCTTACACCTGTCCGTATCGTGACTGCGTGTTTGCTACCCTGGTCATCGACCCGGAATGCCTGACGATCCAGGTGACGGGACGCCGCAGTGAATGGGTCGGCAAGTCGCCTGCGGAGCTCGGGGTGGAAGTGGATCCCAGCCTATCCAGTGGAGATGCGATCTTGGCGGGGATTCGTGACCGGAAGATCGAGAAGAGTGTGAAGTGAGTGGGGCATCGAGCTGCGGGAGGAATGGCATGGGTTGGACATTCCGGGTCCGTCGGGACGGGAGTTTGAAGTCTGGATCAGGGAGAGTATGAGATTTCGGGGGAAGTATCGGGGCGGTGTGTTGGCGTTCGGCTCTGCGGGGCTCGTCTTCGTGGGTTTCGGCATCATGCTGATCGTGAAGCCGGTTGGGATCGCGCTTGCGGGTGGCACGGGGCCGTGGGGGATCAATCAGGTCACGAGCCTGTTCGGGCCCCAGCAGGTTTCGGGCTTCTCGGTGATCTTCTTCCTGATCGCTTTGTTCTTCTTTGCCGTCGCGCGCGAGCTTGGGAAGGAGTAGGCCGGATTTTGCTCCGGGGAGTCGGCGGTATCTCCGTGTGATGTGGCGGGAGGTTTGGATAAGAGACCTGCGTGTGTCACTTGTGGTATTGTTTTGAGCTTGATGGTGCGGGTTCTGCTGAGGATTCTTCGATGATGATCAGGGGTATCGGATGGATTGGAGTGGCGAGTGTTTCGCTGTGTGTGGCGGCGTTTTCCGAGGAGGTGGGGTCGATGAGTTTGAGCGAGGCGGAGGTGGCGATCGAGGAGCTGGCGAAGTCGCATGAGGCGCTGCGGGTCTTCGCCCTCGAGGGCTTGATCGGGCGGCGCTATGACGCGCTGGAAACGAAGACGGGAAAGGTTTTCAAGGATGCGGTGGTGAAGGGGGCGAGTGGCCGGACGGTGGAGATCGGCTATTCCGATGAGGGTCTGGACCGGGTGACGATGCTGGATGTGGAGGAGGGGCCGGAGGCGTGGTCGGTGCTGGTGCCGTCCAGCAGGTTGAAGATCACCTCGGTGGATGCGAGCAAGGGGAGGGTGGTGCAGCCGGGCGACAAGGTGGCTCAGGCGATCGTGGTGATCGAGGGTGACGCGGGTGTGGGGACGGGGTTCCTCGCCGAGTCGGGAGGGAAGCTTTATCTTTATACGGCGGCTCACGTACTTTCGGGCAACCAGAAGTTGGCGGTGAAGCTCCAGAGCGGCCGGAGGATCACGAAGTTCGGGAAGTTCGAGGCATCCGGTGGGGCGGATCTGGTTCGGATCGAGGTGCTGGAGGAGTTTGCGGGTCCGCTGCAGCTCGGGGATGCGGGTGGCCAATCGAAGCAGGAGATGCCGGTCTTCGCTGCGGGGAATTCCGGGGGTGGCGGCACGGTGGGCTTCCTGGAAGGCAAGATCCAGGGGGTCGGGGCGGAGTCGATCGAGATCGATGCGGATGTGATCCAGGGAAACAGTGGAGGGCCGATCATCGACGGAGTGACCCATGAGGTGCTGGGGGTCGTGACGCATCTGGTGGCGGCGCGGAAGGATCAGTGGGCGAAGGAGACGCGATTTTCCGAGATTCGGAGGTTTGGCTGCCGGGTCGACCGTCGATGGGACTGGGACGAAGTGCCGATCGGGAGTTTCCTCAAGGAAGGTCAGCAGATCAAGGAGCTGACGGATCTGAACAACCTGATGATTCTGGCGCTGCAGCCGGAGGAGTGGGACAGTGGGGAGCTGCGCGAGTATGAGGACCACCGGGTGGTGAAGGAGATCCGTGTGCTGCAGGAGTGGTTCGAGAAGCGGAGCCGGAGCAGCACGGGCGTGAGTGAGTCGGACCGAAAGAAGAAGATCGCGTCGTTTTTCTCGGGTCTGAGGACATCGTCCAAGCAGCAGATGCGGGACTTCAAGCCGGAGAGGTTTGTATGGTTCCACCGTGAGATGGCGCAGCAGGTGGTGCTGTTGCGCGACGAGATCGATGAGACCTGCGACGATGCGATCAACAACCTGCGCTGATCCCGGGTTTCCGGTGGGGTGACCTGAGCGTTTTGTGGCGCTTTTTCGTTAAACCTTTCGCGATGCTGGCGTAGGGACATGGTTGGCTACGCTTCGCCAACTCATTGTGCCATGAAACCGACCGCTGCTTTTTTATCGCTGTGCCTCCTCGGGGTGACCCTTTCATCCGCCGATGCCCGAACGTGGACCGATGCGGAGACGGGGCGGACGATTGATGCGGAACTGGTGGGGGTTGGTGAGGGGGAGGTCCAACTGAAGCTGAAGTCCGGCAAGGTCGCGAAGGTGGCGATCAGCCGGCTGTCGAAGGAGGATCAGGCTTTCCTCGAAACGGCGAAGGTGGCGGCACCCGCGGCGGTGGCGGGCGAGTGGCCGGGCTGGCGTGGGCCGAAGCGGGACAACCGCTCGCCGGACACGGGCTTGTTGAAGGAGTGGCCGAAGGATGGGCCTGAATTGCTGTGGACTTTCAAGGACGGTGGGACTGGCTACAGCTGTGTGAGTCTGGTCGGCGGCAAACTGTTTTTCACCGGGACCCGCGATGGCGCGGCCGAGATCATCTGTCTCGATGCGGCCAACGGGAAGGAGTTGTGGAGTTCGCCGATCGGCCCTGACAAGGGGAAGGGATACAACACCGGCTGGGGTGGTGGACCTCGCGGTGCGGTGACGATCGACGATGGGCTGGCCTACGCGATGAATGCGAATGGTGAACTGGTGTGCGTGAGTGCCGAGGATGGATCGAAGCAGTGGAGCAAGAGTCTGGTCGACGACTTCGGCGGTGCCGAGCCGAGCTGGGGTTTTTCCGAGTCGCCTCTTGTCGATGGAGAGAAGCTGATCGTCACGCCGGGTGGTGACCAGGGGGCGATCGTCGCCTTGGACAAGAAGACGGGGAAGGAGATCTGGCGCAGCAAGGAGGTGACGGATGATGCCCAGTATTCCTCGGTGACGGTGGCCGAGGTGAATGGCAAGCGTCAGTATGTGCAGTTGTTCATGAAGAAGCTCGTCGGGGTGTCGGCGGAGGACGGCAAGTTGCTCTGGTCGGCGCCATGGGCCGCAGGACGGACGGCGGTGATCCCGACTCCGATCCCTCACGATGGCATGGTTTACATGACGGCGGGCTATGGCTCGGGGAGTCAGCTGGTGAAGATCGATGGGGCCGAGGCGGAGGTGCTCTGGGACAACAAGGTGATGAAGAACCACCATGGTGGTGTGGTGCTCGACGAGGGTCACATCTATGGGTTTTCCGATGGAGGCGGGCTGACCTGTCAGGAGCTGAAATCCGGTGAGCGGGTGTGGAGTGAGAAAGGCGAGGGCATCCAGAAGGGGGCGGTCCATTATGCCGACGGCATGCTCTACTGCGTGGATGAAGAGGAGGGCTCGGTCTTCCTCGTCGAAGCGACTCCCGATGGATTCCGTGAGAAGGGTCGCTTCCCGATGCCCGGGAAGACGAAGCTCCGGGACGGGACGCAGGGGAAGGTCTGGGCTCACCCGGTGGTGATCGGTGGGCGCATGTATCTGAGGGATCAGGACCTGTTGTTCTGCTTCGATGTGAAGGGCTGACCCGGCATCATGTTGGCAAGTCTGTGGGTCGTTCTGGTTGCGCTGGCGGACGCGGATTGTTTCTTCCTGTCATCCTTTCCGGAGTCGATGGGCGAAAGGATGGGCCGGTGGGGGTGGTATGGCTGCGGATGAAATTTCTTGGAATTGCCGGGTGCTTCTGTGGAGCGGTCTTGACGGCGGAGCCGCTCGAGGTGGGGCCGGTGCCGGCCGAGCTGAAGCTGCCGGACTTTTACCAGAAGCATGTGAGTGCGACGGGCTATCCGGTGGTCGGTTCCGCGAAGGTGAATGACTATGCGCTGAAGGAAGCGGCTTACCTGATCAATCTGATGCTCGCCGAGCGGCCGGATGTCCGCAAGGCGATGATCGAGCATGAGTCCCGCATGGCGGTGATGGCGCATGACGAATTCACGACCGACATCCCGGGACATGCGCACTTGAAGCCGAAGGACTGGTGGGACCGGCGTGCCCGGGGACTGGGTGGTTCGGAGACGGACCCGGTGTGTTCGTGCGGTGAGGAGAATCTGTTGGGATTCGAGGGCGACCCGTACTCGACGGAGAACATCCTCATCCACGAGTTCGCGCACAACATTCACCTGCGCGGGCTGATCCATGTGGATCCCACCTTCGATGCGCGACTGGAGAAGGCCTACGAAGCGGCGATGAAGAAGGGTCTGTGGAAGGGGAAGTATGCGGCGACCAACAGCCGGGAGTACTGGGCGGAAGGAGTGCAGAGTTGGTTCGACAACAACCGCGAGCCGGACCACGACCACAACCACGTCAATACGCGCAAGGAACTGATCGAGTATGATCCGGAACTGGCGAAGTTGTGTGAAGAGGTCTTCGGCAGGACCGAGCTGACCTACACGAAGCCTGCGACCCGCCTGACGGGGCACCTCGAGGGATACGATCCGACGAGTGCGCCGACATTCGAGTGGCCGGAGCGACTGCGCAAGGTACAGATCAAGAAGGAGTAGGTTTCAGGAATCCCAGGTGCACCGTTGATCGACGTAGTGCGCCGAGCCGTCGCGCAGCCAGCCGTCGAGCTGGGCCTGCTCCTTGAGCTGCTGACCTCGGGGGCGATCGACGAGGATGAAGTCGGAGCGGACTTCATCGAGGCGGGTCATGTCGCTCCACAATTTCTCGAACTGGGTGACGGGGAAGATGTCCTCTTGTCCGCTGCCCCACCGTTTCTTGACGTCCTTCAGGGTGACGTAGGTGGGCATGCGGCGGGCGACACGGCGGACGCCCTGCACGACAGCGGCGGTATCGTCGAGGGTGTCCCGGGTCAGTCCGAAGGCGAGCAGCAGGCCGTCGATATCGATCCATGTGGTCATGGAGTTGTAGTAGGAGAGCGCGAACTCGGCCTGTTCGTTGGGCATGGCCAGGCCTTCGACGAGTTCGAGCCGGCCATTGACGCGGGCGAGGCCGCCGCCGCGGTCGTCGATGTGGCGGCTGATGACCTCGAAGCTCAGGGTGGATCCTGCGGCGATGTGATGTCCGAGGATTCCGGGGTCGAGGTTGGCGCCCACGGTATCGATGTTGTGAAGCATGAGGTGCTTCAGCTGTGGCTGGCGCTTGAGCAGGGCGGACAGGGTGCCGTTGAGCAGGAGGTTCGGGACTTCATACCAGTGGCCGACGGGGTGCAGGCACTGGTCGGGCAGATTGTCGGTGTAATCGCTGGCTTCCCCCGCTTCGCGTGCCCAGCCGATGAGGGCGGCGTGGCTGCTTTCGCGAACCTTCTGGGCCTGTTCATCGAGTGCCTGCTGGGGGAGTTCCTCCCACGCAAAGCGCAGGTCGCGCTCGGTCGGCACCATGCGCAGTCCGATGGACCTGCCGCCTGAGACGAGGGTTTCGCCGGGGTAGGCGAAGTTCTCATGGCTCTCAAGGAAATCACTGAGCGAGCGCTCCGTGAGATAACTGGCGGTGAAGATGTGGGCCGGGAAATGACCGTGCTCAAGGCCGGTTCGGCGGCTCTTGGCGAGGTGGGTTTCCATGAAGCTCCGGTGTTTTCCGCTGAACTTGCAGAAGGGGTGCAGGCCTTTGACGACGCCGGCGCCCTGGGTCCAACGACTGCCGATGCCGGCGGCGAGGGTGATGACGGCGGCTTCGCCACGGGCGAGTGCTTCGCGTCCGAGGGCGAGCTCGTCGGGGTGGCCGGTGTCCTTGCCGGTCAGGCGGCTGATTTCATGGGGGGCGACATCCTCGATGCGGGTGCCGCTGGGCATGCGGTTCTGGGCGAGGCCGATGCGACCGGTCTTGAGCTCATCGCGGATTTGTTCGTGCTGGATGCTGTCGAAGCCATTGGCTTCCAACAGACCTCGGAGGTCGCCGCTGGATTGCTGCTCGTTGTGCTCGGGAAAAAGTCGCTGGAAGATCTGCGGGACGAGTGAGCGGAAGGTGTCGTCGCTGGAGAATGCCTCGCCTAGACGCTGCAGTTCCTCGCGGCGGGCGCGGCTGAGGGTCTTGGGATCCTGTCGGATGATGGTGGGGAGCATGACCCGGTAGTAGGGGCGGCCGAGGAGTGCATGCGTCCCTTCCAACAACTTGGCGGCGGTGCCGTCGTCATTGATGGCGAATTCATAGACGACCGGATCGATGGCGAAGGGGAGCGCTTTGCCGAGTTCCTGCTTGGTCTTGAGCATTTCCTCCTGAAGCCAGTCCTGCGCTTCGGCTTTGATGGTGGGGTCGAAGACGAAGCCCATCCCGCCGCCGGCCATGCCGCCGAGCATCCAGAATCCCCAGAAGCGGTCGCCATACTGGGCGCGGCATTTCTGGATCAGCCTTTCGGTGAAGAGGTTACTGCACCATGGAATGATGGTTTGCAGGGGACTAAAGAAGTTACGGGTGGTGGTGTCGCCGAGCTGCTGGATGTCACCCTTCCCGAGGCCGTCGAGGACTTCGCCCAGCAGGTCGATGGCTTCCAGGCGGGCGGTCCATTCGTCGCCGCAGCGGAGGAGGTATTTCTCGGTCACCATCTCGAGGATGGGGCCGACGTTCTGAGCCATGCCGCCGTGCACGACGACGAGGCTGTCCTGCAGCTTCCTCGCGATGTCGGTGTGGAGTTTCGGCGGCGTGAGGATCTCATGATCGGGCATGAGTCGCCCGCGGCTGATGCCGTGCTCCGGGTCGCCTTGGGCGGACTGCTGGCCGCGGATCACCTTGATCCCGGGCCAGACGCCGCCGGAGTCCTGCCAACCTCCGCCGGAGCCGCCGAGCCATTCGCCGAGGATGGCGCGTGCGGCGACCAGGCGGCGGCCGTCTTCGTCGAGCGGGCCGGTAAGTCGGGTGGTCTGCCCGGTGGCGCGCATGCACAGCGAGATGAGGGAGGCGAGCAGGTTGGTGGAGACGGCGAGGCGTGATCCTTTCGGAATCCCGCGCACGTGGCTGGCGAGTTCGATGCCGCGTCCGGGGCCGACGAGCTTTTCCAACAGGTCGACGAGTTTCTGGCCGGATCCTTCGAGTCCGGGAGGGACCAGCCCGGAGGCCACCAGGGCCGCCTTGAGCAGGCCGAGGTAGTCGGCGGCGTAGTCGAAGATCTCGTCGAGCTGGGTGATGTCCTTGTGGGCTTCGAGGTCGACGCTGACGAGTCGGATGACTGGTTCGTCGATGACGCGGAGGTAGGACTCGATCGGGGGTTCCGGAGAGGGATCCCGGCCGCGGATTCCGAGGTCCACCGAGACATTGATGACCTGGGCTCCGGCGGGGAAGTCCATGCCGAGGAAGAAGATGTCACTCCACGCACTGTGGGTGAGGTCCATGCGGACCGGGGTGCGTTCGCGCAGGACGGGAAAAACGGGGTGGGTCGGGTCGGCGGAGTCGAGAAGCTCACGCCGGATCGATAGTGGTTGGTCCTGGGGGTGGCCGAGGCGGAACATCCACTGGTTGCCAGCGACGGAGCGCACGCTGGTGCGGACCTGGTCGGCGAGAAGCTGGAAGGCAAGTTGGTGGTAGGCCTTGGCGAGGGCGCTGCAGATGGTCTCGTTCCAGCCATCGGCTTCCGCTCGGGCAAGGAAGGTCTCGATGGCCTCTTCAAAGCGTCTTTCCAGCAGGTGGACGTAGCCGTGGTAGGGGACGTGGCCGCTGGCGCCGACGCCATCCTGTTTCGGCAGGTGGAAGCGGTGGATGTTGGAGAGGAAGAAGAGCGCGCGAACGCTGTCGTAGAGATTGCCGGAGGACTTGCGGAAGGCGTCGAGCGCGAGGCACTCGGCGACAAGCTCGGTGAGGCCCAGTGGGCGGCATGCTTCGTCCAGGGAGCGGTTTCTGATTTCCTCGCTCTCTGAGGTGATCAACTCGATGAGTGTGCCGGGCATCGTCATCGGGGGTCAGCGGCGGGAGTGGGCGACGAGTTCGAGCAGGTCGCTGAGGATCTGCTCACGTTCTTGGCCGGCGAGGGCGAGAGCGAGTTGGGCACGGAAGAGGCCGTACTTCAGGCTGACGTGGTGGCGGTCACCCTGGATTAGAAGGGCCCCGTACTGTTCGCGCTTGGCGAGCTCGGCGAGGACGGGGGAGAGCTGGATGTTGTCGGCGCCGGAGTCGGTCTGGTGTTTCAGCAGGGTCATGACCGTGGGGGTGAGGACATGCATGCCGAAGAAGGTCAGGTAGCGGCCGCTGCGCAGGCCGGGCACGATGAGTTTCTGCTCGGCGATGGTTGGTGTGGGCTTCTCGATGACCTCACGAATCGCGTAGAGCGGATGGGCGGAGCTGCCGCGTTGCAGGTCACCGGCGACGGCGCCGTAGTGCTGGATTTCGGTTTCGCGGGTCGATTGCACGGCTGAGATGGCGCAGCCCTCGCGCTTGGCGGACTCGACGAGCTGGCGGGCGCAGGACTTGTCCGGATCCCGGCTGATGAAGAGGTGATCGCAGACGCTGTGGAGGAAGCTTTCACCGGCGGTGAAGTCGGCGGCCAGCGAAAGGGCGTGGCCGTATCCGCGGCGCTCGGTCTGCTCGATGAAATGGAGCTTGAGCGAGGTGCCGGAGGCGGCCTGCTGATAGGCCTCGGCGTCGCCGGGGTGGACGATCACGCAGACGTCTTCGATGCCGGCGGACTGGACTTCATTGAGGAGGATTTCGATGACGCTTCGCTCGACGCCATCGTGGTCGATGAGGGACTGGATGGGGAGCGTCCGATGTTCCGGGCTGGCAGCGGTGATCACCGCCTTGTTGATTTTCATGAATACGCGGGAGAGGTGGCTGCGGCGAGCTTGGGCAGACTGCGGCGTCAGGGCGATGGCAAAAAGGGATTGCGGGTGGGTTCGCTGGACTGGGGAGGACGTTTCGCGAATCAGTCACAACTCGAAGAAGACCTATGATCTGAAGCAATCACCGGTCCGGTGGGAAAGGTCCCGACACGATCTGGGTCTTGCCCTCGATGGGGTGTTGGGATGTCCCAAGGGGAGGGCTGCATCGCACAAAATTGTTGTAAGTGTAAAAAATACACTATATAGGTTTGGCATGAAGTCACCCCTCCTCACAGATCTTTACCAGCTGACCATGGGTTACAGCTACTGGAAGCAAGGCATGGCCGAGCAGGAAGCAGTCTTCCATCTGTTTTTCAGGAGGGCGCCGTTTGGTGGTGATGCTGCCATTGTTGCTGGTACCGGGCCCGCCTCAGAGTTTCTTGATGGGCTTCGTTTTAGTGAGTCCGACCTCGCCTATCTAGGTTTGCTCAAGGGTGCCGACGGGGAGGGGCTTTTCGAGTCGGGCTATCTTGCCTACCTCGCCGGGCTCGATTGGCAGTTGGAGGTTGATGCCATCCCGGAGGGTGAGTTGGTGTTCCCCAACCAACCGTTGATGCGGATTCGCGGTCCCTTGCTTCAGTGTCAGCTGGTTGAGACCGCCCTCTTGAATCTTGTCAACTTCCAGACGCTTGTCGCGACCCAGGCAGCCCGGCTTTGTGCGGCTGCTGGAGGAGATCCGATCTTCGAGTTTGGGCTTCGCCGTGCTCAAGGACCGGACGGTGGTCTAAGTGCAAGTCGTGCGGCCTATATTGGTGGCTGCGTTGGCACTTCGAATGTTCTTGCGGGTCAATTGTATGGAATTCCCGTCAAGGGGACCCATGCCCACAGCTGGGTGATGAGTTTCGATACCGAACTCGAGGCGTTTGAAGCTTATGCGGCATCGATGCCAAACAATGCGGTCCTGCTCGTGGATACCTACGATACGCTTGAAGGAGTACGCAATGCGGTCAAAGTTGGGCATAAACTCCGGGCGGGTGGCTACGAGCTGCTTGGGATTCGTTTGGATTCTGGTGATCTTGCTGCCTTGAGCATCGAGGCGCGTCTAATCCTCGATGAGGCCGGATTGCCGGATACCAAGATCATCGCCAGCAATGACCTCGACGTTACGAAGATCCGTGATCTCAAGGCGGCGGGTGCGCGAATCGACATATGGGGTGTTGGCACCATGCTCGTTACCGCGGCTGAGCAGCCGGCCCTCGGGGGCGTTTACAAGTTGGGAGCCCTGAGAAATCGAGACGGCAGTTGGAAATACCGAATCAAGCTGTCGAATGATCGGATCAAGGTTTCGAATCCCGGCGTGCTTCAGGTCGCCCGTACACGAGATGCCGAGGGCAAGGTGATCGAGGACCTTCTGTTCAATGAGGCCGAAAGTCGTCTGCCTGAAGGAAGCAGCGAGCTACTGGTTCCGGCGGTTCGTAGTGGTTGCCGGGTTCTACCGGATGTCTCCATCGATGAAATCCGAGAGCAGGCGATGAAATCCTGGGCTCAACTTGCCCAAGGGTCTCCTGTTGTAAGGATCGACGAGGGGATCGAGGTGATCAAGGGCCAGCTTCTCAAAACCAACGGATTTGCTGCATGAAGACGATTCGACTCGCTACGGCCACTGTGAATCAAACGCCACTTGATTGGAGTGGCAACCTGCGGCGCATTGGTGACTGCATTGCGGATGCACGGGCGCAACGTGCGGACCTTCTCTGCCTGCCGGAGCTCACCCTCACAGGTTATGGATGCGAAGACCAGTTTCTCGCGCCGGACATCTGTGATCGAGCCCTGGACCAGCTCCGGGAGCTGCTTCCTGAAACCAGGGGAATGGCAGTAGCCATTGGCCTCCCGCTCCGGCACCAGAATGCGGTTTACAACGTTGTGGCCTTGATCGCGAAAGGAAAGCTGCTCGGCTTTCACGCGAAGCAGAATCTCGCCGGCGATGGGCTGCACTACGAGACCCGTTGGTTCAAACCATGGCCGTCAGGGGTGAAGGCCGTTGTGCAAGTGGACGGAGATCTCATCCCCCTGGGCGACTTGACCTTCGACCTTGGTGGGGTGCGGATAGGTTTCGAGATTTGTGAAGATGCATGGGTGGCTGATCGCCCTGGACGGCATTTGGCAGGGCTTGGTGTCGACATCATTCTGAATCCCAGCGCGAGCCACTTCGCGTTCGCCAAGCACAGCATTCGCGAGCAATTCGTGAGCGAGGGTTCCCGGGCGTTCGGCGTGGCTTATGTCTACGCGAATTTGGTGGGAAATGAGGCCGGCAGGGTGATCTACGACGGAGGTGGAATGATCGCCAGCAATGGGCAGCTGATTTGTTCAACCCGTCGATTGTCTTTCCTCGATCATGAGGTGAGCTCCGCGGTCGTCGACCTAGACCGCAATCGCCTTGCTCAGGCCCGCACGGTGGCTCAGCAGCCGCGACCGGAGGATGGGCCAGCTGTGCGTGTGCCTTTCAGTTGGAATTGTGGCGACTGTCCGAGTTTGCCTGAGGTGGCGACGACCCTGACCAAGGAAGTGGAGTTTACGCGAGCGGTCTGCCTTGGTCTCTTTGACTACCTGAGAAAGAGCCGTTCAGGCGGCTTCGTGGTGTCGCTGAGCGGTGGGGCGGATTCCTCCGCCGTGGCCTGTCTCGTGCATCTTACCCGCGTGCTCGCCGTGGAGGAGCTTGGCGGTGAGGCATTCGATCGCAAACTTGGCCACCTCGGCGGGAAGACTGATGCAGCGGACCTCCTGCTATGCGTCTATCAGGCGACTGAGAATAGTGGAGCTGTTACGCTAGATGCCGCCCGCCAGTTGGCCGATGCACTCGATGCTGAGTTTGCCGAATGGGATGTGCAACCTGCGGTTGACCAGTATCGCAGCCTCGCGGAGAACACGCTTGGACGTCCTCTCGACTGGGAGCAGGATGATATCACCTTGCAGAACATTCAGGCCAGGGTGCGGGCACCAGGGATCTGGATGATGGCGAACCTCCGGCAGGCCCTTTTGCTGTCGACCAGCAACCGTTCGGAGGCAGCTGTAGGCTACGCCACCATGGATGGCGATACATGTGGAGGTTTGAGTCCCATCGCGGGAATTGATAAGGCTTTCCTTCTCCATTGGTTGCGGTGGTTGGAGACCGAGGGTGGCCACGGCATTCCGGCTGTGCCTGCGCTGTCGGCGGTCAACGGTCAGCGACCTACCGCCGAGCTCCGCCCGGCGGAGCAGGAGCAAACCGACGAAGGTGATCTCATGCCCTATGCAGTGCTTGATCACATCGAACGCCTCGCCATTCGGGACAAGAATGCACCGGCCGAAGTGCTTTGCCTCACCTGCCATCGCTTTCCCGAGTATGATGAGAAGGTTATCAAGGAGTGGGTGGTTCGGTTCTTCATGCTCTGGTCGAGAAACCAATGGAAGAGGGAGCGCTACGCCCCGAGCTTTCACCTGGACGATGAGAATTTGGATCCCAAAACCTGGTGTCGATTCCCGATCCTGAGCAGTGGTTTCGAAGATGAACTCCGTGAGCTGACCTTGAAGGCATGAGCTACACCTACGAATATCCACGTCCCGCCGTCACTGTGGATGCCATCGTGTTCTCCGGTGAGTGCGACTCTTTGAAGGTGTTGCTGATCCAGCGAAAGCACGCTCCTTTTGCGGGTGACTGGGCCCTTCCTGGTGGCTTTCTCGACGAGGACGAAGATCCGTATCGGGCGGTTGAACGAGAGCTGGAGGAAGAGACCGAGCTGACAGGCTTGAAGTTTCAACCGCTCGGATTCTGGGGGCATCCCGGGCGGGATCCCCGGGGACACACGGTGTCGCTGGCCTTCTGGACGAAGATTGATGCGGCGACGGTTTGCCCACGAGCGGCTGATGATGCGGCGGCGCTCGACTGGTTCCCTGTCCGATATCTACCACGTCTGGCCTTTGATCATGCCGAGATCCTCCGGCGGGCATTCCGTGAGTTGGACTAACTCGGTGAAGTGCGGCGAAGGCCTAGGGTCGGACCCAATCGTGCTGGTTCATTCCTACTTGATTTTCTAGAAGTGTTATTTTGACACTTAGGGGTTGACTTAGTGTTGATATTACACGAGCTTGC
This sequence comes from Haloferula rosea, assembly GCF_016595525.1. Taxonomy (GTDB): domain Bacteria; phylum Verrucomicrobiota; class Verrucomicrobiia; order Verrucomicrobiales; family Akkermansiaceae; genus Haloferula; species Haloferula rosea. The sequence continues at coordinate 149,091 of NZ_JAENII010000011.1, read as the reverse complement.
TTCCCGTCAACCTTGAGGGGGCCTGCAGTGCTGGATGGTGCAGGTCCTCATTCAGCCGGGTTCAATATTTGGCCAAATTTTCTATGAGCTACACCTACGAATACGCCCGCCCCGCCCTGACGACTGACTGTGTGGTCTTTGGATTGGACGACGAAGATCTGAAGGTCTTGTTGATCCAGCGGGACATCCCGCCCTATGAAGCTCGATGGGCGCTGCCTGGCGGCTTTGTTCGCGTGGGCGAGGACATTGATGAAAGTGCACGCCGTGAGTTGCGTGAAGAGACCAGTCTCAAGAACGTCTTTCTTGAGCAACTTTACAGCTTCGGGCATCCGCGGCGTGATCCACGGGAGCACGTCGTGACCATCGCCTATTACGCCTTGGTCAACCTGCTTGAGCATCAGCCAAGAGCCGATACGGACGCCCGCAAGGCGGCTTGGTTTCCGCTCGATGATCTTCCGACTCTCGCGTTCGACCACGGCAAGATCCTCGAGACCGCCCGCGAACGCTTGCGGGGCAAGCTTCGATACGAACCGATTGGCTTCGAACTGCTGCCCGAAAAATTCACTCTTACCGAACTCCAGAAGCTCTACGAGCGCATCCTCGACGAGGAGATCGACAAGCGGAACTTCCGAAAGAAGGTCAAAAAACTCGGGATTCTTGAGGAGACGGAAGAGGTTCAGAGCGATGTGGCTCATCGGGCTGCTCGTCTCTACCGCTTCGACCAAAAGCAGTACAAGGCATTGCTCAAAAAGGGTTTCAATTTCGAGCTCTAACAAAAAGCTAATATGAAGGCGCTTTTAGTCATCGATATCCAGAACGACTTTCTCCCGGGCGGCACGTTGGCCGTGTCTGGTTCGGATCGTGTCATCCCGCTAATCAACGAGTTGATGCCGTCCTATGAACTCGTTGTCGCCACTCAGGACTGGCACCCGAAGGATCACGGGAGCTTTGCTGCCAACCACGAGGGTCGAAGTCCCGGTGAAGTCGTTGACCTCGACGGGCTTGATCAGATCCTGTGGCCCGTTCACTGTGTGGCTGGTTCGGAAGGTGCCGAGTTTCCCGAGTCACTCCATACTCACCGTATCGACCACATTGTGCGCAAGGGCGGGGATACTCGGGTCGATAGCTACAGTGGCTTTTTTGACAACGGCCGTCGTCGTTCAACCGGACTTGCAGGGCTTCTGAAACGTGAAGGGGTGACCGAAGTTCATCTGGTGGGCGTGGCCACTGACTACTGTGTCAAGTTTACTGCCCTGGACGCCGTTGATGAAGGATTCAGAACTGTGTTGGTGGAGGATGCCTGCGAGGGGGTGGACCTGAAAGGTGGCGATGTTCGGATGGCTATTGAGGCGATGGAGAGTAGAGGGGTTGAGATCTGTTCTGTGGAGGAGGTGATGGCCGAAACGGAAACCCTTTACCGCCCGGTTGGGCCTGAGGAGTTGACGAAACTTGTGCAGGGCAGCTTTCGAAGCTGGCCGCCCCGCCTACCAGAACAGCCCATCTTCTATCCCGTCACCAACGAAGGCTATGCTGAACAGATCGCCCGAGAATGGAACGTTCCGGATTCCGGATCGGCTGCTGTTACCCGATTCAGGGTGAAGCGAAGTTTCCTCAGCAAGTATGAACGTAAGATCGTTGGAAGTCGGGAGCACGAGGAATACTGGATCCCTGCGGAGGATCTCGACGAATTCAATCGCAATCTTGATGGCCCGATTGAGGTCATCAAACAACTCCAAGAAACATGATTCTGCCAAGAACCATCCGAGACGGTGAGGCTGCCATTTTATGGAGCCCCAAAGGTACGCGCCGAATCATCACCGGACCAAGCGTCATCTTCGCGCCGTTTGAGCGGATGGAGATGCTGCCAAGACGCGTCGCGCGGGACGGTGAATTCCTCGTGGTTCATCATGCGGACGGGACCACCGAGCACATTCCCGGGCCTTGCGAACGTTGGTTTGATCCTTTGCTTCACAGCCGCATGGACGTGGAGCGGGCAATCGATTTGGATTCGCACGAAGCCGTTGTCATCTACCGCGAAGGAAAGGAGGGTGTCCGTCACTGCATTCTTCGGGGTCCGGCGGTCCACGTTCCGGAACCGAACGAATGGTTGCACCAGTTCCGTTGGCATGCCGACAACGGTAAGGGACGCAAGGTGCCGGGTGCACTGAAGTTCCAGAAGTTGAGGGTCATTCCGGATCAGATGTACTTTGATGTCGAGGGGGTTCGTACGTCTGATGAGGCGCTGGTGACAGTGAAGTTGATGGTGTTCTTCGAACTCATGGACATCGAGCGCATGCTGGCATCGACCCATGACCCCATTGCGGATTTCATCAATGCATTGACCGCAGATGTGATTCAGTTTGCCTGTGGCAGTGATTTCGAAACCTTCAAGTCGGATGCTGAAAGGTTGAATGATTTGAGGACCTATCAGGAGCTCACTACGGGTGCAAAGCGCATCGGTTATCGAATCAACAAAGTGGTCTATCGCGGCTATCTCGCACCGGGGAAGCTGCAGCAGATGCACGACAATGCGATTGAAACCCGGACTCGGCTGCTGCTTGAGTCCGAGACGGAGCAACGGAAGCAGGAGGTCGCCGACTTGCAGCAGGCCCGGGATCATGAGCGGGCTGCGCGGGATCGCGAAGAAGAACAACGCAACCTGAGCCACCGACTTGACCTGAGCCGTCGCACGCGCCTGGATGAACTCAGTGGCACCCGTGAGCAGGAGCAGTTGGAACTCGAGCTTCTGACCCAGAAGCAGGAAGCGGAAGTGGTCCACCGACAACGGATGATTGAACTTCAAGCCGACGAATGGCTTCGCCTCAAGGATGCCGGCGCTGATCTAACCGCTGTTCTGGTCGCCAAGGAGCGTAACCCAGACAAGGTGATCCGTCTTGAACAGGAAGCGTCTCAGGGGACGGGAGTCCACCTTCATGAAGCAGTATGACCGAAAACCTGGCGATGAATGCTCTCTCCAAGGATAAGTTCAGAGGCTCCCTTTTAGGCCTGGCGGTTGGGGATGCCCTGGGGACCACGCTTGAATTCAAGTTGCCGGGCGCTTTCGAACCGATTGACGACATGGTTGGAGGAGGACCCTTCGGCTTGGAGGCTGGGCAATGGACCGACGATACGTCGATGGCTCTGTGCCTGGCAGAGAGCCTGCTGGTCAGCAAAGGGATGGACTTGGGTGATCAATGCGAAACCTACCTCCGCTGGTGGCTGGAGGGTCACCTATCGGTCACCGGGGAATGCTTTGATATTGGCAATACCGTCCGGTCCGCCCTTCAGAGCTATCGAGTGACTGGAACTGGGGCTTCGGGCTCCATGGATCGGATGGCTGCTGGAAACGGCTCCATCATGAGGCTTGCGCCCGTTCCTCTCTTCTATGCGGCTGACCCAGTCAGCGCAGTCGAACAATCTGCTGAGTCTTCACGCACCACTCATGGTGCTACCGAGGCGGTGGACGCCTGTCGTCTATTGTGCTCCCTGATTCTCGGTGCCATCAGGGGCTATTCGAAGGAAGACCTCTTGTTTGGTTCAGACGCGTATGAGGTTTCCGGGCTTCGTTTGAGCGAGCTCGAACCGAGGATCCGGAGTATTGCCGACGGTGACTATCGAGAGGCGGAATCCTCAACGATTCGGGGAACAGGGTATGTGGTTGAGTCCCTGCGAGCTGCGCTGTGGGCATTTCATCGAGGCAAGAATTTTCGGGAGGGCGCCTTGCTCGCCGTGAATCTTGGTGATGATGCGGACACGACGGGCGCAGTGTATGGTCAGTTGGCTGGTGCATACTACGGACAGGAGGGAATCCCCAGTGAATGGCTGAACAAGCTGGCGTGGAAGGATCGCATCAAAAAAACGGCGGACAGGCTTCATCAGGTAGCAACCATGAATCCGGTTGAGGCATGACGATGGACCGCCGTTCGATCGAAGGTGTCCTGATGGGCACGGCTGTGGGAGATTCCTTGGGACTTCCAGCGGAGGGTCTGACGCCCGCCCAGATCAAGAGGCGGGGCTGGAGGGGAGACTGGAGGCATCGCTTCGTTTTTGGTCGAGGAATGTGGAGTGATGATACCGAGCATTCCGTGATGCTTGCTCAGGCATTGGGCTGCTGTGGAGGTGAAGAGGTCCGGTTTGGTCGCGACTTCGCGAGGCAGTTGCGTTGGTGGCTGGTGGGGCTGCCGGCCGGTGTGGGGCTCGCCACGGCCCGATCCATCCTGAGGTTGTGGTGTGGGTTTCCGATGTCCAAGTCCGGTGTCTTTTCTGCAGGAAATGGACCGTGCATGAGGGCGGCGATCATCGGAGTGGTCTTCGCTGATGATGCTGAGCAGAGGACGCGCTTCAACGAACTCCAGACCAAGATCACCCATCGGGATCCACGTGCATTGACTGCATCGCGAGCGGTCGTTGAATTGGCCGCTCATTTTTCGATTTCTCAGCGGACCACAGTCGGAGAGACGCTCGAACTCATCAGGGATCCGAATGGCACGGAGGATTGGGATGAGATCCTCGAGCAGCTTCGAACGGCCCATCAGCGGCGGCTTTCCGTGGGAGATCTACTGAATTCCATAGGTGGCAGCTGTGCCAGGGGGATCAGTGGTTTTGCGTTTCAGACGGTTCCAGCGGTGATTCACGCGGGGAATCTTCATCATTGGGATTACGAGCAGACCGTGGGTTGTGTTTTGGATGCCGGGGGCGATGCCGACACCGCAGGGGCGATTGCAGGAGCGCTATGTGGAGCGATGCATGGTCCGGAATCTATCCCGGAAGAATGGATCCAGGGTGTTTGCGAGTGGCCGACTTCGATGGATGATCTTTCCAGGTTGGCGGAGGCCCTGACCACGGAGCGAAAGTTGCGGGTCCGTGCTGCCTGGTCTCCGACACTTCTGCTGAGGAACCTGTGGTTCTTCATCATCGTGCTTGCCCACGGAGTGGCTCGTCCTTTCATCGGCATCTTTCCTGCCGGTCCTGCAACCAAACCATCAACCGATTCATTTCCATGAAGGCCATCCAGAGTGACATTACAAGGTTGGAAGTCGATGCCATCGTTAACGCCGCGAACTCGAGTCTGCTTGGCGGAGGTGGTGTCGACGGGGCCATCCATAGGGCTGCAGGTCCGGAGTTGCTGCACGAATGCCGGCTGCTGGGTGGGTGCAAGACCGGCCAAGCGAAGATTACCCGAGGATACCGGCTTCCCTCCCGCCACATCATTCACACGGTCGGGCCTGTCTGGAGGGACGGGAACCATAGAGAACCCGAACTTCTCGCTTCATGCTATCGGGAATGTTTGAGGATCTGTGTCGATCGTTCCCTCCGCTCCGTGGTGTTTCCCTGCATCTCGACAGGCATTTTTGGCTATCCGAAGGATCGCGCGGCTAGGATTGCGGTCGAGACATGTGGTTCGGAGCTCTTTGCTGAGCTGGAAATCACGTTCTGCTGCTTCAACCTCGACGATCTTCAGCTCTATCAGCAACTACTTTCCTGTGAGTCATGAACAACCTGCGATTAAGCAAATTACTGAGTCTGGTGCTCCGGCACGATCCAGAGCATCTGGGACTCCAATTGGACTCCGGCGGTTGGGTCGATGTGGATGAGTTGCTCGCTCGACTTTCGACTGGGTCAGGGGAGGTTACCCGAGAGCACCTTGAGATGGTGGTTTCCGAGAACAACAAGCAGCGCTTTGCTTTCTCCGGAGATGGGCAACGCATTCGAGCCAATCAGGGGCACTCGATTCGAGTGGATCTCGGGCTGACACCGCAAGAGCCGCCTGAAATCCTCTACCACGGAACCGCAACGCGTTTTTTGGATTCGATCCGCGAGAAAGGGGTGATTCCAGGGAGTCGACAGCACGTGCACCTTTCTCAGGACGAGCCAACCGCGGTGGCGGTCGGGCGGCGGCATGGCAAGCCCGTGGTGCTCGTCGTGCGGTCTGGTGAGATGCACCGGGAAGGTCTGTCCTTTTTCCTATCGAAGAATGGGGTCTGGCTGACCGACCGGGTTGCCAGACGGTACCTCGCGCTCGAGTAACCAATCGGCCTGTCGCCTGCAAGGGGTGCGAGGTGGAATCATGGTATCGTCGAGTGTGAGGTCTGATGCTCCGGGTGATGCCGGGGTAGGAGGAACCCGTTGAGGATGGGATTTCAGCAGGTTCCGAATTCGGGGTTGTTGCGGGGTGGGAAATCGAGAGGCTGGGGCGGTGAGTGGATCCCGACTTCGCATGACTTTGCTGCCCCGCGCTGAATCCGCGGTGAGGGCGGGGCATCCGTGGGTGTTCGGGGAAAGCATCAAGACGCAGAACCGGGATGGGAAGGCCGGCGAGTTCGTGGTGATGTATGATCGGCGTGACCGATTCATGGCGATCGGGCTTTACGATCCGGATTCGCCGATCCGGGTGCGGGTGGTGCACCAGGGGAAGCCGGCGACGGTGGACCGCGATTGGTGGTTGGAGCGGGCGATGGAGGCGCGCGGGAAGCGGGAGGGTGTGGTTTTCAAAGCGGGAACCAACGGTGGGCGGTGGATCAATGGGGAGAGCGAGGGTTTTCCGGGGATGGTGGTGGATCGCTATGCGGGGACGCTGGTGGTGAAGCTGTATTCGGCGATCTGGCTGCCGCGTTGGGATGAGATCGAGGGGGTGCTGCGCGAGGTGTTCGCTCCGGATCATCTGGTGCTGAGGCTGAGCCGGAATCTGGTGAAGGCAGCGGGTGAGTTCGGCATCGAGGAGGGATTCCGGGGTGAGCCGGGCGAGGAGGTGGTGGTGTTTGAGGAGAATGGATTGAGCTTCGAATCGGCGGTGCGGCATGGCCAGAAGACGGGGTTTTTCCTCGATCAGCGCGACAACCGCGCGCGGGTCGGGGAGATGGCGGAGGGCCGCGAGGTGTTGAATTTGTTCAGTTTCTCGGGTGGATTTTCGCTCTACGCGGCGCGGGGCGGGGCGAGCCGGGTGGTGGATGTGGACATCAGTGAGCATGCCTTGGAGAGTGCGCGCCGGAACATGGCGCTCAATCCGGCCTTGGACGGGGCGATTCATCGGGGGGTGCAGGCGGATGTGTTCGAGTGGATCGAGGACTGTGTGGAGGACTTCGATCTGGTGATCGTGGATCCGCCGTCGCTGGCGAAGCGTGAGCGGGACCGTGAGGGCGCGGTGCGGATGTATCGGCGGCTGAATGCGGCGGCGATGGCGAGGGTGCGATCCGGCGGGGTGCTGCTGGCGGCCTCGTGCTCGGCGCATGTCTCGAGTTCGGAGTTCTTCGGGGCGGTTCGCAGTGAGGCGGGTCGCAGTGGGCGGCGTTGGAACGAGCTGTGGACGGCGGGGCATGCCCCGGACCATCCGGCGGCCTTCGCCGAGGCGGAGTATCTGAAGGCGATCTGTCTCGAGGTGGAATAGCGGGGGGTGGGAACCAGCGAGCCTTGCACCCGCTGCTCGGGGCGGGTAGGCAGAAGCATGGCCCGACGCTCGTTCAGCCTCATGCTTGCATGGCGCTACCTCAATCCCCGCCGTGCAATGCTTTCGGCGGTGGCCCTCATCTCGGTATCCGGTGTGATGCTCGGGGTGCTTGTGCTGGTGGTGGTGATGTCGGTTTACAATGGACTCGAGCGGGAAGTGAAGGGGCGCTTGCTGGGATTCATCCCGCATGTCCGCCTGGACTACGCGCCAATGGGTGGGTTCCCGATGCCGGTGGCGGATTGGCGCGAGACTTCGGAGCAGGTGGCCAAGCTCCCGGGCATTCAGGAAGCGGGTCCGTTCGTGCAGGACAGCCTGCTCATCGACATCCATTCCTATCGTTCGGCGGGCTCTTTCCGCGGGGTGGATACGGAGAACCCGCTCGAGGTGGAGGGCATCCGGGCGATGCTCGATACGGAAGCCCACCCGGAGAGTGCGGCGGACATGGGCTTGGATGACAAGGTGGTGATTTCCTCGAAGGTGGCACGTTCCTTCGGCGCGGGTGTGGGTGATACGATCCGGCTTCTGACCTTGCGGAATTTTGAGGAAGTCGAGCGGGTCTTCGAGAAGACGAAGGCGCCGCCGGTGCGGGAGAAGCATGCGCAGGCGCTGGCGGCCATCCGCAAGCAGGTCGCCGACGGCTGGGCGGTGAGGGGTGAGGTGTCCGAGCTGAGCAAGGAGACGTTCAACGCGATCTATGAATCGCTGATGGTCATGTATGAGGATGAGCCTGCGATCCGCGAGGCGGAGTTCGAGTTCATCCATCAGGCGGTGATGCTGATCGATGTGGCGGAGGAGAATGCGATCACCGGCAAGCTGGTGCTCGGCAAGGAGGCTCCGACGGAGTTTCTGGCCATCCTTGACGAACTCAACACGACGGATGTGGAGAAGATGGATGCCGCGGTGCTGAAGAGTGTCGAGGAGATCGTCCTGCCGAAAGAGGCGGAGATCATCGGGGTCTATCAGTCATCCCAGATGGCGCTGACTCCGGATGTGTTCATGCCGCTCCACCTCGCGCAGGATTTGGCGGGGATCGGGGACAAGGTGCAGGGGATCGGGGTTCGTCTGGATGACCCCTATCAGGCCGGGGTGGTGGCGCAGATGATGATGAAGGAACTGCCGATGGGATGGTATCCGGTCACGTGGATCACCGAGCTCAGCGATTTTTCCCGGTTGATCGAGCAGCAGCGGGTGATGATGTACTTCGCGCTTTCGTTCATCATTCTGGTGTCGGCTTTCTCGATGACGGCGGTGATGTTCACCGTGACGATCCAGAAGCGGCGCGAGATCGGGGTAATGAAGGCCCTCGGGGCGGCTCCCGGGCAGATTGTGTGGGTGTTCGTCTATCAGGGGATGATCCTGGGGGCGGCGGGATCGGCGATCGGGATCGGTCTGGGTCTGCTGGTCATCCGGTTCCGTGAGGGGATCCAGGGATTCCTGCGCCAGTTTGGTTTCGACCCGTTTCCGGCGTCGTTCAACGGCTTCAATGTGCTTCCGGCCTACGTGAATCCCACGGAGATCGGGATCATCGGGGTGGCGGCCTTCCTGCTGTGCGCGGGAGCGGCCTTCCTTCCGGCGTTCTTTGCCGCCCGGAGCGATGCCGCGCGGTCATTGAGGAACCTCTAACGAACACGTGCCGAGGGCTGGTGGAACCGGGTTGAAATCCCTGGTGGTTTTGTAGTGGTGCCGGCTGCTGGATTCGGCTGGGATGCATGGCACGTGAAAGAGATTTGGGATTTGGCAATGAGCCCTGGAGTGGTGGTCTTCACCATTCTCATGGTCCCCATGTTCTTATTTTGGGTGGCATGCTTTCTCGGTGCCCTGGATTTCGACTTTCTCAACATTGATGCCGGGGATGCGGGGATCGATGGGGTGGAGGATGTTTCGGTCCTCGATGGTGCGACGCGGTGGTTGCGACGGCTGGTTTACGGGGATGATGTTCCGGTCAGCGCGTTGTTCAGTTTCATCCTGATTTTCGAGTGGGGGTTCGTGATGCTGGGGAACTATTTCTTCAATCCGGACGAAGGGATGATCCGGGCCGCGATCATCGTCGTGGCGGCACTGCTGCCTGCCTTGGTTCTGACCCGCCTGACGGGATTGTGCATCAGTCCGTTCTTCAAGATACTGCGTGGTTCGGAAGGTCAGGCAAAGCCGGTGATCGGTCGCTGTGGCAAGGTGCGCAGCAGGACCCTTGATGCCCGTTCAGGTCAGGTCGAGGTGGAGGATCCCGAGGTGCCTCTGCTGATCAATGCCCACGTTTCCAAAACTTCAAAACCACTGGTGCGGGGGGATCTCGTCACCGTGGTCAGTCACGACACGGATCGTGACACCTATCTCGTCGCTTCCCTAACAAAATTAGACAACTGAATATCATGAATCCGAATGTATTAGCCATATTTGATCTGCCGGGATGGGTCAGTATCATCGTCCTCACGTTTCTGATCGCGGGCAGTGTGGTTCTGCTGGTGGGCCTCGCCTACGCGATGCTCTACCGCAAGGTGAAGAAGGGCACTGCCTTGATCCGGACCGGTTTCGGGGGCACGCGGGTGAACTTCAACGGCATGCTTGTATTCCCGGTCTTCCACCGACTCGAGATCATGGACATCTCGCTGAAGCGGATCGAGATCGCGCGGACGGCGCGCAACGGCCTGATCTGTAAGGACAACATGCGGGCGGACATCAAGGTGGCCTTCTTCGTACGGGTGAATCATGCCGATGAAGACGTGCTGCGCGTGGCCCAGTCGGTGGGTTGTGAGCGTGCGAGTTCGCAGGAGGCGATTTGCGAGCTCTTCGATGCGAAGTTCTCCGAGGCGCTCAAGACGGTGGGCAAGCGCTTTGACTTCACGTCACTTTATGAAGACCGGGACACCTTCCGGGATGAGATCCTCAAGGTGATCGGCACCGACCTGAACGGTTTCGTGCTCGATGACGCGGCGATCGACTACCTTGAACAGACGCCGATTGAGTCGCTGGATCCGGACAACATCCTCGATGCCGAGGGCATCAAGAAGATCCACAATCTGACCGCGGAGCAGGCGAAGATTTCGAACCACATTCAGCGCGACAAGCAGAAGGTGATCAAGCAACAGGATGTGGAAGCCCGTGAGGCGATCCTCGAACTGGAGCGGCAGTTGGCGGAGACGGAAGCCAAGCAGGCCCGTGAGGTGGAAGTGGTCAAGGCCCGGGAAGAGGCGGAGACGCAGAAGGTGCAGGAGGAAGAACGCCAGAAGGCGGAGCGGGCACGCATTGCGGCCGAGGAGGAGATCCAGGTGGCGGAAGAGAACAAGCAGCGTCAGGTGCTCGTTGCCCAGCGCAACAAGGAGCGGACGGATGTGGTCGAGGTCGAGCGTGTGAAGCGTGACCAGCACCTCGAAGCGATCGAGCGTGAGCGCCTCACGGAGCTCAAGGACATCGACAAGGAGAAGGCGGTCGAGGTCGAGAAGAAGGCGATCCAGGACGTCATCAAGGAACGGGTGGCGGTCGAGAAGCTGGTCGTCATCGAGCAGGAGCGGATCAAGGACACCGAGGCTTTTGCCGGTGCGGATCGTGAGAAGCAGGTCAAGGTGACGCTGGCTGAAGCCCAGGCTCAGGAGGAAGTCATCCGCCGGGTGAAGGAAGCGGAAGCGGTGAAGCAGGCCGCCGAGCTTGCTGCCGACCAGCATGTCTATGAAGAGGTCAAGGCAGCCGAAGCCTCGAAGAAGGCGGCGGATCTGAGGGCCGAGGAGGTCGTGGTTGCCGCCGAGGCGGAAGAGACCGCGAGCGAGAAGTCGGCCAACGCCAAGAAGATGCTGGCCGAAGCGACGGCGAAGGAAGCGGCTGCGATTGGCCTGGGCGAGGTCGAGGTGATGCTTGCCAAGGCGGATGCGACCGAGAAGCAGGGATCGGCCGAGGCCGAAGTCGAGCGACTGAAGTTCCAGGCCGAAGCGGATGGCATCGAGAAGAAGGCTGGTGCGATGAAGCTCTTCGAGGAAGCCGGACAGGGCCACGAGGAGTTCAAGCTCGAGCTGGAGAAGGAGAAGCAGGTCGAACTTGCGGAGATTCACGTCCAGCGCGACATCGCGGAGGCTCAGGCTGCCGTGCTTGGCGAAGCGATGAAGGCGGCGAAGATCGAGATCATCGGCGGTGAAGGGAAGTTCTTTGACCAGATCGCCGGGGCGATTTCGAGCGGCAAGTCAGCCGACCGTCTGCTCGAGCACAGCGACGCCCTGAGCGACGTGAAGGAGACCTTCTTCAATGGCGACCCGGAGTACTTCAAAGGTCAGCTCAGGGAGTGGGCCGGGCAGTTCGGTGTAACGGCGGAAGAGGTCAAGGACCTGACCGTCGGTGCGGTGCTCGGCAAGCTGTTGGTCGATGCCAAGGGCGAAATGCGCACGAAGTTGCTTGGGCTTCTTGGTGGAGCGGAACGCTTGGGTCTTGCCGATGAGAAGGCTTCCAAGCTGTTGAAGTAGCACTTGTCGACCACAGAACACACGGAATACACCGAAGCTTGAGTCTCTGAATCCATTGCCATGAGTTTCCCGCTAAAAGACGAGACTTACAGGATCCTAGGCTCTTGCTTTGCTGTCTATACCGAGAAGGGGTGTGGCTTTCTTGAAGATGTTTATCAGGAGTGCCTCGAGATCGAGTTCGAGGATCAATCGGTTCCGTTCGTATCCCAACCCAAGCTGGAATTGGGATACAAAGGTCGCCTTCTAAGGCAAAGGTATCAGCCGGACTTTCTGTGCTATCAGAAAGTGGTTCTTGAGATCAAAGCAGTCAAGAAGTTGGAGGATGTCCATCGCGCGCAGTTGATGAACTACCTCAAGGCAACTCGCATGAAGGTTGGTTTATTGGTGAATTTTGGGCATTTCCCCAAAGTGGAACATGAACGCTTCGTGGTCTGACCTATTCCGTGTTTTCTGTGTATTCTGTGGTTATTAACTGAATGTCCGACGATCAACAATCTGACCAACTTGAGGGCGGAGCCTATGAGGTGATCCGTGCCCGGTTGGCGAAGCATGGTGAAGCCTTGCAGGGCGGCCTGGACCGCCTGAACGAAGACCGGCTCGAGGTGTTCGGCGGGGTGGAGACCATGCTGCTCGGCACCGAGCGGATCTCGACGGAACACAATTGCGTCGCGCGGGATCTGATCGCGATCGGCAAGCGACGTTTCCTTTTTGGATACAACATCCAGTTCGGTCTCAAGCAGACCACGGACATCGCCGATGTCTTCAAGGTGTATGATTACAATCCGGAGGATCATTCGTTCCACCCGGTGGCGATCGAGGAAGTGCTGGGGGTTTCAGCCTTCAAGGAGGATTTCCTCTATCTGTACAAGTATTATCGGGAGACGGTCTTCCAGAAATTCATGGTCATCGGGCCGCATCTCTTCATTGCGATGCGGACGGGGAAGACGCTCGAGGACATCAAGGTGTTCAAGTGGGTCCTCGGAATGGATGGATCGCTGGAGTATGTCGGCAATCGCTTCGATCACGAATACGTCTATCCGGATCAGCACGAGTTCGAGTGGCTGCGTGCCCACCGGGGGATGCACCGTGGTGGTGAGCATCCGCACATCTCGATTGAAGACCGCGTGTTCGTCGAAACCGTGGGTGGTGATCTGACGGTCAAGGTCGAGGACAACACGGCGTCGGGCCGGGGGATCTACGAGGAGCCGGTGACGGAGAGCGATCAGACGCTGGATGACGCCGAGATATTCTACGCCACGGTGGGCTCGCTGATCCTGCTGAAGATCCTTCCCTACCGGGAGGAGCTGCATCGTTATCTGGTCTACAACGAGAAGACCCAGAAGGTGCACCGTCTGGATGCCATCGGGGATTCCTGTGTGCTGCTTCCGGATGATCACGGCATCGTCTTCGCCAATGGCTACCTGCTGCAGAGCGGGGAGGTGAAGACCTTCGACCACGGTCGTGTCGACATGCGCTTCGAGCGCAAGGTGATGAGTTCGAATGGAGAGGACGTCCTCTACTCGTTCTACAATCGTCCGAACGGCCAGTATGTGCTGCTGTCCTACAACCGAATCGCGCAAGAGATCGACACGCCGATCACGTGTTCGGGCTATTCGCTTTTCGGAGATGGTTCGCTGGTCCTCTTCCGCGCCGATGGTGAACCTCAGAAGCACCACTCGCTCCAAGTATGGCAAACCCCGTATTTGGATGACGAGGCATCGGCGGAGGCCGCGACGAACCAGGATTCCTACCTGTTCAAGATCGGCAATCCGGAGCTGGTCCGGGGCATGGCGGAATCCCGAGAGTTGCTGCGATTGCTGTCGAAGGATGATTCGTTTGGAGGGCTGTATCTGGATCTGGTCAAGCGGTCTGGCGATCTGCTGGACTCGTATTTCTGGCTCGGTCGTGAGGACTGCGGGAAACTGGCAGAGCCGCTGAAGGCGATCCGCAGCACGGCCGAGGCGGCGATCGGTGAGTTTGAGAAGGTGCGTGCGCTGCGCAGGACGGCGGAAGAGCGGACTGCGGCTGCTCGGGCATCCGTGGACGAAGCGCTCCGCAGTGCGGCCACGGTGCCTGGCGATGACCTGAAGGGGTTGGTGGCGAACCTGGCGGCTCTGCGCCGGATCCGTGGTGAGGTGATCGGGCTGCGTGACGTCCGCTATGTGCTTACCGAAGACATCGATGATTTCGAGCAGCGCGTGGTGGAGGGCACCGAGTCACTTTCCCAGCGCACGGTCGACTTCCTGTTGGGCGAGGATTCGTTGGGTGAGTATGCCGCGGCCATCCAGGACCAGGAGGAACGGGTGCCGAAGATTGCGACGGTGCTTGAAGCCGATGAGGTCGCGGAGTCACTCGATCAGGCGGGTGAGGAGCTCGAGATGCTGATTGATGTGGTGGGTGGCTTGAAGATCGCGGATGCGACTGAGACCACGGCGATCATTGAGCGGATTTCGGGGCTCTTCGCGAAGCTCAACGGCACGCGGGGCACGCTGCGGAATCGGCGCAAGGAACTGGCCCGTGGTGAAGGCGACGCGCAGTTCTCGGCGCAGATGAAGTTGTTGGCGCAGGCGCTGGCCAATCAGCTCGACCTCTGCGACTCACCGGAGAAGTGTGATGAGGCCCTGAGCCGCTTGATGCTTCAGGTCGAGGACCTGGAAGGCCGATTCGCCGAGTTCGATGAGTACATCGAGGAACTGACGGGGCGTCGCGAAGAGATCTACGATGCTTTCGAAGGTCGCCGGACGCAGCTGCTCGAGGCACGACAGAAGAGGGCGGGTTCCCTGTTCAAGTCGGCCGAGCGGATTCTCTCCAGTGTGGGGAACCGGCTGTCCGCCATCAAGGAGGTGGAGGAGATCCATGCCTATTTCGCGAGTGATGCGATGGTCGAGAAGGTGCGCGATGTGATCGGGCAGCTCGAGGACCTCGGGGACTCGGTGAAGGCGGATGACATCCGCACGCGGCTGAAGACGCTTCGCGAGGACGGGGTGAGGCAGCTGAAGGATCGCAAGGAGTTGTATGTCGACGGGCAGAATGTGCTGCGCTTCGGGAAGCACTCCTTCAGCGTGAACACCCAGCCGCTGGAGATGACCATCGTGCCCCATGATGAGGGCATGGCTTTTCACCTCGCGGGAACCAAGTTTTTCGAGCCGGTCACCGATGAGGCATTTCTTGCGACGAGGGAGGTGTGGGACATGGAGGTGCCGAGCGAGTCGCCGCAGGTGGCGAGGGTCGAGTATCTTGCTTGGCAGTATCTGAAACGCTTCGAGGGGGCGATGCCGGATGATCTTTTGAAGAGCGTCCAGTCCTTCATGCAGCCGCGTTATGAGGAAGGATACACGAAGGGGGTGCATGATGAGGATGCGGCGCGGCTGTTGGAGTCCCTGTTGCCGATTCATGCGGAGGCGGGCTTGTTGAGGTTCGGTCCGCGGACCCGAGCGGCGGCGGTCCTTTTCTGGGAATCGTGGGAGCTTCCATCGAAGGAGGATCTGGCAGGCATGTTTGAATCCTACGGGAGGGGGCGCCGTGCATTCCCCGGCGGTGAAGGGCCGAGCCGGTGGAAGGGTCGACTGCAGCGTGCTTTCACGGCGTGGCAGGAGGAGACCGGATTGTTTGGCGAGGTGTCGCCCCAACAGGTGGTGGATTATCTCGCCGAAGAGTTGGCGGAAGGAGGGGAGTTCATCGTTTCATCGGAAGCGGCCCGGCTGGCCAAGGCGCTGGAGCATGCCCTGGTGTCCAAGCGGATCGAATCACCCTTCCAGCAGGATGGTGTGGCTGCCGGTCCGCGCTATGAGATCGCGCGGATCTGGCTGGATGGATTCGTGGTGACCGATCCGTCGGTGGTTGAGAGCACACCGGACGGTTTGCGGAGCTCGGTGGTGGATGAGGCTGCCGTGCATCTGGCCCGGGGTGGATTCGAGCAGCGGTCGGTGAAGGATGTGGAGTTGGCGGTTTCCGTCGATGGTCTACGCTCGGATCACGAGTGTGTTGAAGGCGGGCGGCTTGAATTGCACTACAGTGAGTTCCTCGAACGTCTGGCGGCCCACGAAGCGGGTCCGGCCTCGTCTTTCCGCGCGCTGTCGCGGATGAAGCATCAGCTGACGACGGAGCGTCGTGAGTCGATGCGGCTCGACGAGTTCAAGCCGAAGGTGATGAGTGCGTTCGTGCGGAACCGTCTGCTCGATGAAGTCTACCTGCCGATGATCGGGGGCAACCTGGCGAAGCAGCTCGGCACGGCTGGATCCGAGACGCGGACCGACCGGATGGGTATGCTGCTGCTGATTTCTCCGCCGGGCTACGGCAAGACGACCTTGATGGAGTATGTCGCGAACCGGCTCGGCCTGACTTTCGTGAAGATCAACGGTCCGGCGCTCGGGCACGATGTGGTTTCGCTCGATCCGGCGGATGCTCCGAATGCATCGGCGCGCCAGGAAGTGATCCGTCTGAACCTGGCGCTGGAGATGGGTGACAACGTGATGATCTACGTCGATGACATCCAGCACACGAACTCTGAGTTTCTGCAGAAGTTCATCAGCCTGTGTGATGCGCAGCGGAAGATCGAAGGGGTGTGGCAGGGCCGGGCGCGGACCTACGACCTGCGTGGCCGCAAGGTGGCGGTCGTCATGGCGGGGAACCCGTACACCGAGAGTGGCGGCAAGTTCCAGATTCCCGACATGCTCGCGAACCGGGCGGACACCTACAACCTGGGTGACATCCTCGGCGGTCACGAAGCGGCCTTCAAGTCGAGCTACATCGAGAACTCGCTGACTTCCAATGGCGCGCTGTCGCGGCTGGCCAGCCGCTCGCAGAAGGATGTGCTCACGCTGATCCGGATCGCCGAGACCGGCTCCCGGGACGGTGAGGATTTCGAAGGGAACTACACTCCGGCGGAGATCGACGAGATGGTGGCGGCCACCAAGCACCTGCTGGTCGTCCGGGATACGATTCTGCGTGTGAACCTCGAGTACATCCGCAGTGCGGCGCAGGAGGACAACTACCGGACCGAGCCCCCCTTCAAGCTGCAGGGTTCCTATCGGAACATGAACCGCATCGCGGAAAAGGTCCTCCCGCTGATGACCGAGGAGGAGGTGCGGCAGATCGTGCTCGATCACTACAAGAGCGAGTCGCAGAACCTGACGACTGCGGCCGAGGCGAATCTGCTCAAGTTTTACGAGATGGAGGGGATTCTCGACGGCGTGCAGGCGGAGCGTTGGCAGCAGATCAAGAAGGAGTTCGGACGCCAGAAGATGCTCGGGGGTGCTGGCGAGGACGATCCGATTGCGCGAGTGGTCGCGCAGCTCACTCAGTTCAACGACGGACTTTCCGCCATTGGCGAAACGATCACGGAAGTTGGTTCGAGCTACTCGAAACCCCAGTCGCTGAGTGAGACCTCGGTCGACCAACTGCGGCAGATCATCGATGGTCTGCGGGCCGTCCCGGTGCAGGTGGATATCAAGGTGGTGCCGGTTCAGGATGAGGACGGTTCGATCGAGAAGGTCGCCAAGTCGTCACCGATCGATATCCAGCCGGAGGTCCGCCAGGAGACGGTGAAGAAGATCGGGAAGGCGAAGAAGAAGCCGGCGGGCGACAAGGATGCGGACAGGGCGCCGGAGTAGGAGTGCGCCGCGGGGAGAAAGCGGGTCTTGTGAAGATTCTGCGTATTCGGGGCGTTCCGTGGTTTGTCTTTCGCCGACTTGCCCTTTAGGCTTCGCGCGTGGCCGAGAAGAACATCGTGTATTTCGATCTGGAGACGCAGCGCAGCTTCTCGGATGTGGGCGGCTCCGCGCACAAGGACAAGATGATGATGTCGGTGGGTGTGACCTACAGCACTGCCAACGAGAGCTATCGGGTCTACGGGGAAGACGAGGTGGACGAACTCGTCAAAGAACTCCTCAAGGCCGACCTGGTGGTCGGGTGGAACCACGTGGAATTCGACTACCCGGTGCTTCAGGGGTACACGGTTTTCGACCTGCCGAACCAGACGCTGAATCTGGACATGATGCTGGCCTTGCAGGAGATCCTGGGATTCCGGCTGAAGCTGGATGCCGCTGCGGCGGGTTCACTCGGGATGGGTAAGACCGCCGATGGCCTGGATGCGCTGAAGTGGTGGCAGGAGCACAAAAAGACCGGGAACATCGAGCCGCTGATGAAGATCGCGGAGTACTGCGCGTTCGACGTGAAGGTGACCAAGTGCGTTCACGAATACGCGGTGGAACATGGTCATCTGAAGTACCACGACCGGGGTGGGCAGCTGCAGGAAGTCGAGGTCGATTGGAAGTAGGGAGGGATCCCGCCCACGGAGCTGGTGCGTTCAGGAGGCGTAGTAGCGACAGAACGAGTCGAGCTGGCCGTCCGGTCGGATGACGTGGGTGCAGCATCGGTCGATGCGATCCTCATCCCAGTCCCAGGCATCCATGAAGGGCTTGATGAAAAGGCGGAAGGCGTGGCTTTCGTCCATCTCAAAGCGGTGGAGGAGTTCACCCAGCTCGGTGTTTTCACAGCCGCACTTGATCAGGTCCTCCAGCTCGTAGCGGACCTTGTCGCGGAGGAAGTCGTGCATGCCGGAGAAGTCGATGAACTCCGAGATGCTCTTGAGGCCGAGGGGGGTGCGTAGGAGGTAGCCGATGGTCGCGCAATTCGGGTCACCGCAGGGGAGTGGGGTGAAGTCTCGGGTATCCAGCGGGCTGGCTTCAGCATCGAGCAAGGCCAGCAGGATGTCGCTGGCATTCAGTCGTTCGAGCTGGGCATCGGGGGAGCGTCCGCTGGTGAACATCGGTTGATAAGACACCCCGCGGCAACTGGGATGTCTCAGGCCCACTTTGGCGGTGCCCCAGCACTGGTTCAGGTTCAGGGAGTTCACCGTCATGGCCAGAGTGAAGGGGATGCATTCGGTGTCGCAGTGCGCCATCACCTCATTCTTCACGGGCCTCAGGTCCGTGCCTCTGAGCTCGCGCTGTCCGGCTTCCTCGGGGCCGTCGTATTGAAGGTAGAGCTGGAAGTGTCCGCGTCTGGCTCGTTCACCCAGAGCGGTGCGAAAGTCAGGTTCCCGGGCGATGCGAAGGCCGTTGGTATTCAGCAGGCAGTAGTCGATCCGCGGTTCTTCGTGGATCCAGTCGAGCAACTCGAAAAGCTCCGGATGGAGGGTGGGCTCGCCACCGGACAGCTGGAGGATTTCGATGCCGCCTTTGCGTTCGAGGACGCCTTCGATGCGGGTCTTGATGGCATCCAGAGGGTGCGCCTGCAGGCGGTCGGCATGCGCCCCGACCGGGGAATCGGCGAAGCAGGTGGGGCAGGCGAGATTGCACGAGTCGACGATCTCGATCAGAGCGAGGCAGGTTGCGAGCGTTTCGGGAGTTCCGGGTTTGTCGGCGTTCTGTCCGAGGGTGCCCAGCGGGCCGCCGTCCGCGGTCGGGCAGGCGCACCCGGGTCCGCATGCATTTGAGGGATCGCCGGTGGAGAGCCAGTGGAAGCGAGCGTCGCTGGCGATGCAGTGGTCGTGAATGCCGTGGATCGGGCACGTGCGGCTCATCCAGATTTTCGGCGGCTTGCCTCCGTCCTTCCAGACCTCGGCAGCGCAGAGTTCGTGGCAGACCGGGCACTTCGATGTAGTCTTTTTAAGAATCTCTCGAAGGGAAGGGATCATGGATTGGGGTGGGCGGCAGAGAGATCCAGTGTGGGGACGAATGGGGCGAGCACTAGCGGGACCCTACCAAGACTGGGAAGCCATGAAAGCGCGCGCTGCCTTGATTTGCTCTCGCCAAACTGCGGGCCGCCGCGATAGATTCGGGGCGTTCTAAAAATTTTACGGAATCAGTTGGCACGCCCCCTGCTCTCCGCATTCAGACCATCCGCCAAAAATGAAGAAAATCGAAGCGATCATTAAGCCATTCAAGCTGGAAGAAGTGAAGGAAGCCCTCGCCGAAGTGGGCATTCAGGGCATGACGGTGACCGAAGTGAAAGGCTTCGGTCGTCAGAAGGGCCACACGGAGATTTACCGTGGTTCCGAGTACACCGTGGACTTCCTTCCGAAGGTGAAGATCGAAATCATCGTTGATGATGAGCAGGCACCCACAGTGTCCGAGGCCATCGTCAAGAGCGCCAACACCGGCAAGATCGGTGACGGCAAGGTGTTCATCTCTCCGGTTGAGGAAGCCATCCGCATCCGTACTGGAGAAACCGGTTCGTCGGCTGTGGCCGTGAACTGACCCGTTTTCCTGGTTCTGTTGTTCTTGTTTCATGGCCGGTTGCCCACTGTGGCAACCGGCCATTTTTTTTGGCGAACGGCCGGAGTCTAACAGGATTCGCGCGAACTGTTACGATCCTGATGATTTCTCCGTGATGGTTCCGTGACGGAAGCGTCACTGCCTGTCCCTTCGTCGGATAGAGCAGGAAGGGTATTGGCTCACAGCTTCCTTGCTGATGAGTTCATTATCGTCCCTTCCATCGTTGTTTCGTCGGCTCACCTCATGGTTCGTGGTGGAGGGGCTCAGTCCCAGCGCCGGGAACCTGCGGCATCGCCTGTTGGCTGCCCTTGTGCTGGTCGTGACCGCGCCATGGATGTGCCTCGGGCCGTCGCTGGCCTTGGAAACCGCGATCCTTCTGCCGGCGGGTTCCGCATCCGCCGTTTCAGCCGACCTCCTTCCCGACAAGACTCCGGAAAGGGTTGAAGAGGGGAGCAGGTCAAGCGATGTGGATGAGACGTTTCGTGAGGGTCACGTGGGGTGCGAAATTGATCCGCCGTTCTTGTTCGTTCCGTTCGCGGCGGACGGGGTGAGCTACCTGCTGCTGTTGGAAACGAGTGGCTCGTTGTGGGGCCAGCCGCTTCATCCCCAGAACTGGGTGGAGGTCTATGCGGAGGAATCTGATCCCGACCAGGTGGAGGAATCCGTGGCCACCGGGCATCTTGATGAGGAATTGCCGCTGCCGGACGCCGAGGTGGGGATGGATCCGCCCGAGGAAAATGGCGAAGGATGGGTGCCTGCCGACGCTCCCGAGGGGGGCGAGGACCCGGAGATCCCGGACGATATCCTGCGAGAGCGGCCAAGAAACCCGACCATGGTGGAGCAGGAAGTCGGGCAATGTGCGGTCGCGGGCGAGGTGTCGGACGCCACGACGCTTGAGCCGATTGCCGGCGCGATCGTCTCGGTGGTGGGCACGGGTCGTGAGGACGAGACTGATGCTCAGGGGCGTTTTGAGATCGGTGGGCTGCCGAGTGGTGACTACTCCATCGAAGTTCTGAAGCTGGGATACTCCATGGGTGAAACGACGGCCAGCCCGCGTCCGGGTTCTCCCGCAGAGGTTCGACTCGCGCTGAGGGTGAAGCCGACGGGGGCAGACGAGGGTGAGTTCCTGTTGGCGGAGGAGGTCATTGTCGGCGAATACAACGAGTCGAACCAGGCGGACTTCGACCTGGGGATCGAGCTGGGAGCGAACATCGGATCGGGTTTGGACAAGTCCGAGTTCACCCGGTCCGGCATCAGTGATGCCGCGGGTGCGGTTTCGAAGATCGCAGGGGCGAATATCGTTGGCGGCAGGTATGCGGTGGTTCGGGGTCTGGGCGACCGCTACTCCAATACGACGGTCAATGGGGCACTCATTTCGAGCGCGGACCCTTCGCGCAAGTCAGTCCAGCTCGACCTGTTCCCGAGCGACCTGTTGGAGTCCATCAACATCTTCAAGACCTTCACGCCGAACTATCCCGGTGAGTTTGCGGGTGGTTTGGTGGCCATCAACACCCTTTCGTTTCCGGAAGAAGCGTTCGCGGAGTTCGAGATGGAAACGGGGTTCAACGAGAATCTCGACGCGGATACCTTCTACACCGTGCCCGGACGTGATCTGGGGCTGCTGGGAAAACCCAATGATGGCTTGGGTCCCTTGGTGGGTGATCTGGCCAGTGGTGGATTGTCCGAAGGTTGGGACGGACGGAGACCACCCAATCTCAACAACCCGACCCAGGCCGCTGCTGCGGAAGAAGGCATCCGGGCGTGGAATTCGCTGCACCTGAGCGGTGGCATGAGACCCGCGGCAAGGGACCCGGAACTGGGTCGGGGTTTCTCGGCATCCTTCGGCAACACGCACAAGTTCGACAATGGGCTCGAGGTGGGGTTTGTCGGTTCCGGTGTGTGGGGTGCGGGGGATCAGATCCGACAAGGCGTCGAAGTTGGCCGTGTTTTCAACGGTGGTGCAGACGGCATGGTTGGAACCGCGGATGATCGATTGGAACGGACGCAGATCGAGGATCGATACACCGCCTTCGCCGGCTATGGCCTGCTCGGTAGCATCGGGGTCCGGGCGGGTGACCGGCATCAGATCTCGTATACGTACTTTCAGAATCATCGTGGTGAGGACCAGGTCCAGCGGGGTCGCGATCTGTTGGATGAAAGGTCGACAACGGGGACGTATCTTCCGGCCAGTCAAAACCCGTTCGGTGCGGGTGCCTATACCTATCAGGCATTCGATACCATCACGCCGCTTCAGCGGACGCTCACCCTGAATCAGGTCGTGGGTGGTCACGAGTTTGGTGATGAGGATAACCCGATCGAGTTCGACTGGGTGTTCTCAAGGAGTGAAGCCATTGAGGACCGGGCGAACACACGGACCCTGTTCTACTCGCAGCTCGACTTTGCCGACCCCCGGATCGTGACGGAACAAGGGGATGTCTATGATCCCAGCCTCGGGACCGTCTTCACCGCTGCGGATGTGTATGACCTGAGCCCGCCGGAGAATGAGAGCTTCCGTGAGAGTCTGAAGACCGTCGAAGAAGCAGGCAATGAAAGGGTCGACCTCGTCTTCCCTGTCTGGGACCGGAACGAGAATGATTGGTTCAAGTTGTCAACCGGCCTGAATCATTTTGATCGGGATCGTGAAGTCAGGGGACGGTTCTTCATCAATCGGGTGGGCAATGGCTTGAATGGGAACCTGCTCGACCGGGATGGCGGTCAGTATGGCGTCGACTACCTGAACAACTACGACTCGTTGTATGAACCGGATGGCACTCCGAAATTCGATGGCTGGTCGGGGAATCCCAATCGGAGCGATAAGTTGATTCTTCTCGAGCAGTCGACCTCGGGTCGAACCGTGCGGAATGTGGATGCCTCGACGGACCTTGCCGCAGGCTACCTGATGGGGGATCTGAGTCTGGCCGGTTGGAGTATCGTGGGTGGTGTCCGCTACGAAGAGGAGGAGCGGACGTATGATGTGCTTGCCGGGCTGAATCCGAGCTTTGCCGTGACTCCGGGTCCGGTTTCCGAGAGTTCCGCCTACTGGCTTCCGGGGATTGTGATCGGGCGGGAGTTCGGGCGCGACCAGCAATTTGATGTCACCTTGGGATGGTCCAAGACCGTGGCCCGGCCGACCTTCTACGAGTTCGCTCCGGTGATCACGGAGGATCAGGCCAGTGGTGACGAGGTACAGGGAAATCCCGATCTGACGGATACAAGGATCAGTAACTATGATCTGCGGGTTGGCTGGCGTCCGACCAACGATACCTCAGTGGCGGTCAGTCTGTTCCACAAGAGCATGACGGATCCGATCGCTCAGGCGTATGAGTTGGGCAGGAAGACGTGGGTGAACGGGGAAGAGGGGACCTTGCAGGGTGTGGAGTTCGAGGTGAGTCACCGGTTTCTGGAGGATTGGTCCATCAGTTCGAACTTCACCTACATTGATTCATCGCTGGTGTATCTTCAGCGTCGTGGTGTGATGTTTGATGAGATCAGCACGACATTCGAGGGTCAGCCGAATCATATCTTCAACATGAACCTCGGATGGGATGATGCAGATAGTGGGTGGTCGGCGAATCTGATCTATAACTTCACGGGTTCGTATCTCACTGGCGTTCCCTTGAGTGATGTCGATCCTGCGATTCGCAGGGAGTCATTCGATCTCCTGGATCTGGTGGTGCAGAAAAGATTCGATCTGTGGGACGGTGTCGGAATCGTCAAACTAAAGTGCGGGAACCTTCTCGATTCGGTCGATAAGCAGGTCTTCGACGGGACGGACCTCGTTTACGAGTCCTACAGTCCTGGCCGCAATTTCAGTCT
Organism: Haloferula rosea; assembly: GCF_016595525.1. Taxonomy (GTDB): domain Bacteria; phylum Verrucomicrobiota; class Verrucomicrobiia; order Verrucomicrobiales; family Akkermansiaceae; genus Haloferula; species Haloferula rosea. Next base: position 125,167 of record NZ_JAENII010000011.1, on the reverse strand, counting down.
CTCGTTCAAGTTCGAATACTGAGCTTGGAGTTGCGGTCCACATCGGATCAACCACTACCAAGATACATGAAACGAACCAGAAAACTACTCCTCGCGGGTGCTTTGGCCATCCCGACGATCAGCTTTGCAGCTGATGTCGAGATCACAACAGACGTCACTGAGAATACGACGTGGACGAAGGACAACGAGTATATCCTCAAGAAGCCGATCTTCGTGACGAATGATGCGGAACTCACCATCGAGCCCGGCACCACCATCTACGGCACCGAGGATACCGTCGGTGGTACCTTCGGCTCGCTCGTCGTCACCCGTGGCGCCAAGCTGTGGGCCAACGGCACCTGCGACGAGCCCATCGTCTTCACCGCTCTCGAGGAGCGCGACGGACCGGGTGGTGATCCCGGCCAGCTTCCGCTCGATCCCGAGTTCGACGCCAGCTACTGGGGTGGTGTCATCCTGCTCGGAGACGCGCCGATCAACTTCTACGACGGCAACGTCCAGCAGACCGAGAACGAGATTGAGGGTTTCCCGACCGGACTCGGCCAGAGCACGCTCTACGGTGGTAGCGACGCGACCGACAACAGCGGCGCCCTGACCTACGTTTCGATCCGCTGGGGCGGCTTCGAGTTCTCGCCCGGCAAGGAGATCAACGGCCTGACCCTCGGTGGAGTCGGTTCCGAAACCACCATCGAGAACGTCGAGATCTTCGCCAACAGTGACGACGGCCTCGAGATCTTCGGTGGCACGGTGAACACCAAGCGCATCGCGGTTGCCTTCTGCTGGGACGAATCGTTCGACCTCGACGAAGGTCACGTCGGCTACCACCAGTTCTGGTTCGCCATCCAGAATGCCGACGGTTCGGTCGGCGACAAGCTGGGCGAATGGGACGGCGGCAACGGCACGCCGGACAACTCGACTCCCTTCAGCCTCCATCACATTCACAACGCGACCCTGATCGGTGGCGGCGTCGGCGTGAACAACGGCATCGAGATGAAGGACAACTACGCGGGAACGCTTTCCGACTCCGTGATTTCCGAAGCCGCCATCGCTCTCGGCGACCAAGACGACGGTGTCGGCAGCCCGAAGCCGACCTTCCAGTTCAACACCTGGGGCAACTTCAGCTCGGCCGGCCTCCAGGCCAGCATCGGTGGAGCCGGTGCCGGCGATCCCGCCGGCTCGGACAACGGTGCGATCGGCGTGGACATCAAGCTGCGCGGCATCAGCCGGGTCGCCGACGGTGGCCTTGACCCCCGTCCGCAGGCGGACAGCCCGCTGCTTGGCGCGCCTCTCGCGGGATTCCCGGGCGGTGCTCCGGCCGGATTCTTCGAAACGGTCGACTACCGTGGTGCCTTCGGAACCGACACGACCTGGCTCGACGGCTGGTCCTATCTGTCGCAGGCCGGTTACTTGGGTGAAGTCTGCAACGACGTCGAAGTCACTGCCGACATCACCACGTCGACCACCTGGACCAATGACAAGTGCTACATCCTCAGGAAGCCGATCTTCGTGACCAACAACGCCGTTCTCACCATTGAGCCCGGCACCACGATCTACGGCACCGAGGACACCGTTGGTGGCACCTTCGGCTCGCTCATCATCACACGTGGTGCGCAGATCATGGCCGAGGGTACCTGCGAGCAACCCATCGTCTTCACCGCCCTCGAGGAGCGCGATGGACCGGGTGGTGATCCCGGCCAGCTTCCGCTCGATCCCGAGTTCGACGCCAGCTACTGGGGTGGTGTTATCCTGCTCGGTGACGCACCGATTAACTTCTACGATGGCAACGTCCAGCAGACCGAGAACGAGATCGAAGGCTTCCCGACCGGGCTCGGCCAGAGCACGCTCTACGGTGGCAACGATGCGACCGACAACAGCGGTGTCCTGACCTACGTTTCCATCCGCTGGGGCGGCTTCGAGTTCTCGCCTGGTAAGGAGATCAACGGCCTGACCCTCGGTGGTGTCGGTTCCGAAACCACCATCGAGAACGTCGAGATCTTCGCCAACAGCGACGACGGCCTCGAGATCTTCGGTGGCACGGTGAACACCAAGCGCATCGCGGTTGCCTTCTGCTGGGACGAATCCTTCGACCTTGATGAAGGTCACGTGGGTCATCACCAGTTCTGGTTCGCCATTCAAAATGCCGACGGTTCGGTCGGTGACAAGTTGGGTGAGTGGGACGGTGGCAACGGTACGCCTGACAATGCCACACCCTTCAGTCTCCACAACATCTACAACGCGACCCTGATCGGTGGCGGTGTGGGCGTGAACAACGGGATCGAGATGAAGGACAACTACGCGGGAACGCTCTCCAACTCCGTGATTTCCGAAGCCGCCGTGGCGCTCGGTGACCAGGACGATGGAGTTGGCAGCCCGAAGCCGACCTTCCAGTACAACACTTGGGGGAACTTCACTTCGGCCGGTCTGCAGTCCAGCATCGGTGGTGGAACCGCAGCTGACCCAGCCGGCTCGAACAATGGCGTCATCGGCGTCGATCCGAAGTTCACTGGTATCAGCCGCATCGCAGATGGTGGTCTGGACCCCCGTCCGGCCATCGACAGCCCGCTGCGCGGTGCGTCGCTTGCATCGTTCCCGGCGGTTGCTCCACTGAACTTCTACGAAACCGTGGATTACCGGGGTGCCTTTGGTGACACGAACTGGCTCTGGGGTTGGTCCTACCTCTACAAGGCGGGCTATCTCAGTGCCGTTTCAAAGGAGCAGATCGCTGCTTCGAAGCCAAGCGAGGACACCGGTGGTGGCACGCCTCCGTTCGCCGACAGCGACAACGACGGCATCTCCGACACCCTCGAGGGAACCCAGGAGTTGGCCGACCTAGGCTTCACCGTGGGAAGCGACGACTCGGGCCTGTTCTCCGACTTTTCGACCAGCCAGCAGCTGCTGGACATCGATTACTTCGCGAACACCATCAACGGCACTGGGTCGATCCTGACGCTTCAACTCGAAGGTTCCACCACCCTCGGTGGCTGGACATTCGAGCAGGACGTCAATGTGCCACTCCCCAGTGGAACGAAGTTCTATCGCTTCACTGACGGGAACTGATCCACGGATCGGTTGCTGAATTCGAACCGCCCGGTCCGCAAGGATCGGGCGGTTTTTGTTGATACGTGGATTGTTACGGATTGGGCGCGTTCGTTCAGGGGGCTGACTGACGAAACCGTCACATCGTGGAAGTCGGCAAAGCATGGAGAAACCCATTTGATTCGCGCGCTTCCGAAACCATGCGTGCGCTTCCATTGATCATAGCCCTTCTCCCGGGATTCTCCGCGATTTCCTCTGCTCAGGAGGATGGGGAATCCCGCACGGAGAAGTTGAAGGATTCGGTCCGGGAATGGATCGAAACGATGCGGGAAATCCAGCAAGAGGAGGATTCATGGGAGCAGGACCGGGAATTGTTGGATGACCAGCGGACGGCCTTGCGGACCGAGATCGAACAGCTCACCCGGCAGGTGGCGGAAGCCAAGGTCGAGAAGGAAGGTGCCGACAAGGATTCACTGGATCAGGAGGCCAAACGTGATGCCTTGGTCGAGGCCAAGGAGTTGATGCAAACAGAGGTGCGGGCTCTTGAGGAGCAGCTTGTCGCCCGGCTTCCGTTTCTTCCTCAGCCCTTGGTGGAGGACCCCCGGGTCAAGGAGTTGATGGCTCAGGTCAGGAAGGACGTCACTTTGAAGGGAGATGCTGCGAAGAGTGGTCTTACGAAGAGACTGAACAACGTGCTGAACGTTTTGAGTGAGGCCGAGAAGTGGCAACAGACGGTTCACTTGAAGCCTGAGCTTCATGAGACCAAGGACGGGAAGAAGCTCAACATGAACGTGGTCTACTTCGGCCTGGGATCGGCCTACGCGGTCGATGACTCCGGGACTTATGCCATGGTCGGAGCACCCACCGTCGAGGGTTGGAAGTTCGAGGAACGGAACGAGTTGGCGCCACGTGTTCTCGAGATGGTGACCGTGCTCAACGGTGATGCCGATGCGAAGTTCATCAACCTACCCATTGATCTGAGATGAGAAGAGTGATTCAAATGCTGGCTCCGGTGGTTCTGCTCGGCGGTCTGGGTGCCCAGACGGTGGCGGAGAAGCAACTTGCCGATGCGCGCAAGGAGCTTGAGGAAACCAGAGCGGAATACACCGCCATGCGGCGTGCCTTGTATCGGGAAATCAACACGCTCGATGATCAGGCGCTGGAGCTTGGGCGGGAACTGCGCACACTGGAGAAGGCCGCGCAGCGGAGAAACTCAAGTCGTCTTGCACTCACTCGTGAGATCGAGGGGCGCGAGGCGGAGTTCAACTATGCGGTGGGGGTGCTGAACAACTACAGCGGTGCGATGTTGACCCGTCTGCACCCGGCGGAGAACCAACTGTACAAGTCGAGACTGGATGACGCGACCGCGAAGGCCGGTGCGTCTGCTGACGACCAGGCCACGGAACTGAAGGAGCGTCTGGTGGCGGCGGAGGTGGGTCTGGCCCGCTTGGAGGCGGTGATCGGTGGCCATCAGTTCGAGGGCGAAGGCCTTCGCAATGGCACCGAGGCAATCCGGGGCAAGCTGTTGGTCATGGGACCATCGGTTTACATGAAGTCCGATGATGGAAACTTCGAAGGAGTCGCGACTTTCGGGGCGACCGGCACCGAGCTTCCGACCGTGGTCGGCTTGACCACGGTGGAAGGAGGCATGATTTCCGATGCTGTGGCGAACATGACGGGTGAGCTGCCGCTGGATCCGACGATGGGCAAGGCCGTCCAGGTGCTTGCGGCCGAGGAGAGCCTTGATGAGACCATCGCCAAGGGGGGGATCGTGGGTTATGCCATCCTGGGTCTCGGGCTCATCGCGGTGGGATTGACCTTGTTCAAGGTGTTGGAAATCACTCGCTTCGCTGTTCCATCCCGACGCCTGATCAATGAGATCATCGATGACTTGTTGGAAGGCAGGAATGATGCGGCGATGGCCAAGGCATCGGGTGTCGGTGGGCTTTCCGGTGATCTGGTGAAGGTGGCGGTGGAGCGTTTCCACGACAAACGCCGGGTTCTGGAAGAGGCGATGTTCGAGAAGTTGGTGGTGGTGAAGCCGCGGTTGGAGCGCTTCCTGCCCTTCCTCGGCCTGACGGCTGCCGCGGCGCCCTTGATGGGCCTGCTTGGAACCGTGCTGGGCATCATCAAGACCTTCAAGGCCATGGCGCTCTATGGCTCCAGTAACCAGAAGGCCTTCACGCAAGGCATTTCCGAAGCCCTGATCACCACGGCTGAGGGTCTGGTGGTGGCAATCCCCGTGCTCGTTCTCCATGGGTTGATGAAGAGTCTAGCGAAGGGGAAATACAGTGAGGTCGAAGGTGTGGCAATTGCCTTGATGAACGGAACAACCGAGTTGGGTCGCAGCCCGGCCCCAGTGTCTGAGGATGATACCCCCGACGAGGATCCTGAACTGATCGCCAACCCTGTCTGATAAGTCATGCCGGGTATCCTACGAGACGCGCTCCAGATCTTCCTTTCGGGAGGGGGGATCATGTACATGCTGGGCGGGGTTGCATTCATTCTCTACGCAACGGCCTTCGCGGCATTGACCTATGTGAACCACGGCAATCTGAACAAGAAGGATGCTGCGAAGTGGGAAGCTTGGCTGAAGCATCCCGATCAGGCGGAGGGACGGATGGGAGAAGCCATTCGTTATGTCCTTCATGGCGATACCCTGACGATCAAGACCGTTCAGAGGCGATTCAACGAGATCCGGTTGAATGCGGTGTCGGCAATTGATCGGCGACTGATGGTGGTGAACACACTCACCGCCGCCGCCCCACTCGCTGGTTTGTTGGGGACGGTGATGGGGATGCTCGCGATGTTCGCCGGACTTTCCAAGGGGCAGGGAGCGGGAGGCATGCAAGCTGTGGCGAGTGGCATGCAGGAAGCCCTGATCACAACCCAGACCGGGCTGACCATCGCCTTGCCCGGTTTGTTCATCGCTCTGGTGGTGAAAGGGAAGCGGGATGGTGTGGCCGCGGCCCTCACCCAACTGGAGAGCATGATCGTAACGAAGCGATTCAAGAACTAACGACGATTCTCATGTTTGGACGCGGTATCAGCGAAGAAGCCGACGAAGAGGTTCATGTCGATCTCTCACCGATGATCGACTGCATCTTCATCCTGCTCATCTTCTTCATCGTTTCGACGGTGTTTGTGGAGGAGACGGGGGTGGAGGTGAACAAGCCTGATGTGGGTGCGGCAGCGAGTGCCTTGGACAGCAACTCGATTCTCCTGGCGGTGACGAAGGACGACAAGGTGTTCTACGGTGGTGAGAGCATCGGGATTCAGGGTGTGATCGGGAAGATCAAGCCTCTGCTGACCGAAACGCCTGACATGCCGGTGATCATCCAGGGCGATCAGGAATCATCCCACGGAACCGTCCAGAAGGTCCATGGGCAGGCGATGCTCGCCGGGGCGCAAAAGGACAAGATCTCGATCTCCACGAAGTAGGTGAAGAAGGAACTCCACGTCTATCGACCGCCTCGGGGGCGCTACACCGGGATCTTTGCGATCCTCGGTGGTCTCGTGGCAACCATCGCGGTATTCGTGGCGATCCCTCTCTCGCAGAAGTTGTCGGACATGACGAGTCCGACCTCCGCCCCTCCCCCTGAGCTCGAGATCGAGCCCCCGGAGTTCGCGGAGCTGGACGAGCCGCCGCCACCGGAAGAGACCGAAGAGGAGCCACCGGAGGAGCCGATGGATGAACAGCCGAATCTGGATCTTGGCATGGATCTCGGGGATCTGAGTGTCGGGACGGGTGGGGCATTTGTGGTGGAGATCCCGAAGTTCGCGATGGGAGGAGGCGATGACCCGTTCGGTGCGGGTGGGATGGACAGTCCGCCTCAGCCGTTTTCGAAGTCCCAGCCCGTCTATCCGAACAAGCTCCTCAGCAAGGGAGTCGGCGGCAAGGTGGTATGCGCGGTCATGGTGGACGCCAATGGCGGTGTGACGTCTGCCAAGATCCGCCAGTCGTCGGGCAACGGGGAACTCGATGGTGCGGCCTTGAAGGCCGTCCGCAAGTGGAAGTTCAAGCCGGCCGTTCGAGGCGGCAAGAAGGTCAAGGCCACCGCGTTGGTGCCATTCAATTTCGAAGTGAAACGATGAAGTTCAGATATCCCATGCGCCCGTTCCTCCAACTCCTATTGTTCTGTGCATCGCTCATGCCGGCTGCTGCCGATCGCATCATTCCACCGAGTAATCTCTTCCGTGACCCGACCTTCATTCGAGAGTTCGTCGGGAGTTATGGGTTTCACTCGGAGATCGAACCGAAGGTGAGTGCGGCGGAAGGTCGGGAGCTGGTGAAGATCCGGGAGTTGTTTGAGAAGAATCAGTTCTCTGCTGCGGAGCAGCAGTTGGTGAGATTCATCAAGGAAACGGAAGCTCCAAGTGATCCGGAGAAGCAGCCACGTGAGATCAGTGCGGCCATGGTATTCGTGCTCGGCAATCTGTATTTTTCCGCGGAGCGGACGGATGAGGCGCGTCGAGCGTTTCTGGAGGCGATTCGGCGGTTTCCGAAGTTCCGTCGGGCCCACGTGAATCTTGGCTACCTCTACATTTCGAAGGAGGAGTTCGACAAGGCGATGCGCCATTTCCAAGAGGCGGTTTCATTGGGCGAGGGGAATCCCCGGGTGTTCGGGCTTCTGGGATACTGCTATCTTCTCAAGAAGAACGCCCTCGCTGCGGAGAATGCCTACCGGCAGGCGTATCTGCTGGATCCTGAGTCCCGCGATTGGAAGCTGGGTCTTGCTCAAGCACTCCTGCAGCAGGAGAAATTGGCTGAAGCGACGGCATTGCTTGATACCTTGATCGAAGCGTATCCCGAAGACAGTCAGCTGTGGCTGCAGCAGACGAATGCGTTGCTTGGACAGGAACGGAAGATGGAGGCGGCAGTGAATCTCGAAGTGCTGCGCATGAAGGGGCTGGCGGGAGAGGCTGAACTGAATCTGCTGGGTAACCTTTATATGGATCAGGGGGAGCCTCAGTTGGCCTTGTTTGCCTACCTTGCAGCGATGGACAAGAGTGAGAAACTCGACATCGCACGAACGCTCAAGTCGGCGAAGATTCTCAACGATTATGGGTATCCGGAGAAGGCGGAGGCATTCGTCGAGAAACTTCGATCGCGTGCGGGAGCTGGCTTGAGTGCGGAAGAGAAGACTGACCTGGATCTGGTGGAAGTTCAGATTGCCCGGACGGCAGGCGAGATGGAGCGCGTGGGCCGGTTGCTTGAGGTGCTTGCGGATGGTGACCCTTCAAATGGCGAGGTCCTGCTTGAACTGGGGCGTCACTACGATTCGATGGCGAAGCTGGAAGAGGATGAGAAGAAGAAGGGCGAACTGCTGATGGAAGCGAAGACGCGGCTTCAGCTGGCATCCGGGAATCATGATGAGGGAGTCTCGTATGGAGCGAGTCTCGCCCTTGGGCAATTGTTTGTTAGGGAACTCCAGTACGTGAAGGCGATGCCTCACCTGCAGCGGGCTCTGGAGATCAAACCCAGCGAGAATCTGAAGGGATATGTCGGCAAGGTACAACGCGCCGCTGACAGGCAGCAGCAACGCGAGGAGCGCGAAGCTGAAGAGCGTGCCGCCAAGGAGGCTGCCAAGGCTGAAGAAGCAGGGAAAACCAACTGATTGATACGGATGAGAACAATTCTGATTTTGACGGGAGCATGCGTATGCTCGCTTGGTGGGAAGGCCGCGGCCAACGAGGCTCTCGACATTCTCGAAGGCAACAAGGATGTCAGTGAGATCCAGTTGCCTCCTGCCCCTGAAGGGGAAGAGGACGAGCTGCTGGAGGAGAAGCCTGCGGTTTTCGTCCCGCCGACATGGCAGGAAAGTCCGGTGCTGGATGATGTCTGGTCACGGGCCGTCTTGTTTGAGGACGAGACGAACCCCTGGGTGCAGCAGTTGGCGGTGATGGGAATGTTTCACTGGAGCGGCTCTTGGGGGACGGCGGAGGTGGAGGGTGCGCCGAATGTGAACCTCGACACCACGAGAACCCGTCGTGCACGGCTTGGGGCACGAATGAAGATTTTCGGCAATACCGAGTTGGAGGCGGTGGGTGAGTTCGCGGGAGATGCGAACTTCCAGCGCATCGAGCGGTTGAAGGGGCGGACCCGGGTGATGCCGAACCACTACGTCGACTACGGTAAGTTCCGGCCAACGTTCGGGATTGAGCAGTCGAAGGACCCTCAGGAGTTGTTGACGCCGGAGCGCAGTTTGCTGAGCAGCATGTTGATGCCTGCGAGCACCTTGGGCGTGACCTTCTCCCAGGATTGCGCGCCATGGGATTGGGGGCTGGGTTGGTTCTCGGGTGCGCAGGACCGGTATATCCCGGGCATCCAGGGAAATGGCTTCCTGGTGGCCAATCTGGCCTATGAGTCCGCGGAGCGGCTTGAGGATGGAAGCGCGATGCGCACGCGCTGGCATCTGGATTACATCTACAACATGGACGGGGACGAGAGCCGTTCGATTCCGCGTTATCAGATGGCGGGTCGGCTTGCTTCGAACGGAGCACAGCGGATCAACCGGAATCCGGCCTTCCGTCACATGGTCTCCACCGGTGTGGAGCTTGAGGCGGATCGGTTTGCCTTTGAGGGTGACTTCCAGCTGGCGAACGGTGATCTGAATGCCTGGGGCATGACGTTGACACCGAGCTACTGGGCCATTCCGGGTACGCTGCAGGTGGTGGGGCGTTACCACTACGCGGATACCGACCAGGCGGGCGGTTTGGTGGGTGGCCTGGGTGCGGGGAGTGATCCGTTCTATGATGCCTCGCCGGTCTTCATTGGAGACGAGTTCCATTCATTCTACCTCGGGGCAAACCTCCATGTGTACCAGGACAAGATGGTCCTGCTGAATGGTGTGGAGTATGCCCTGATGAAGGATGAAGCCGGCGGCGGATTCGAGACCGACGCCTGGATCTGGCACACCGGCGCCCGGGTTTCGTTCTGACCTCGACCTTTACCAGCCCGAGTAGTCCTCCGGGACATGGTCCTCAGACCCTGCCAGTGAGCAGGTGATCGCGAGTGTGCCCAGATTGGGGATGGTCGGTGACGGGGTGTAGGTGCCGTAGCCGGGACAACTTGGATAGGTTTCGATGAAGTTTCCGGGACCCACGACATCCACCCCAAAGTCGAATGCCACCCCGTCGTTGAGTCCCCTCAGATTCTGGTAGGATCGGACAGCTTGCTGTGCGTTCCGGATGTTCATGATGCATCCAGCCCGGTCGGATCCGCGTTTCCATGCGCGACCTCCAATGAAAAGCACGCTGATCAGCGCGAGGAGGACAAGGATGACGACGGTCAGTTCGATCAAGGTAAGACCTTTTGGTCGAGTCCAGCGGGTGGGTTTTCTGCGCAATTTCATGTACGGAATTTCCTCAGCTTGTCGAAGGGCCGGGGACTCCCATCTGCTACGACGGAAAACTAAGCATTTATGGAATTCCAAGTCAAATACGTGATCACGTAGTTCCTCTGCCCATTGCAGCCTTGCCATTCGGATGGTTCAGCGTCGGCGCCAACCGGGTTTCTAGCCCGTAGGCTGGTTTCAGGCCTTCGACTGAAGGGCGTGGTTCCAGGAAGAGATCGCTTCCTGTGCGATGTGACTAAGGCGGCTCTGCATGGCGGGTTGCTCGGGCAAGGTGTCGCCATCCCGGGCGCTGGTCTCGAGTTCCTCAGCGATCCGTGCCACAGCGGGGAAGCCAGCCATCTGCGCCGCACCTTTGAGTCGGTGTGCGGCTTCCCGCAGGCCTTGGCGGTTCCCCTCATTGATTAGGGATCCGAGTGCCGCCGCTTGTTGATCAAGGCCGTCGACAAAATCCTGAAGGATCTCGACAAGCTCCGGGCTGCTCAAGCCGCCAAGGGATTCGATATGCGGGAGGTCGATGGCTTCCATCCGCCACAGTGTGGTCGATGACACTGCTCGTGCAAAGCGAGAAGCCGGTCACCCGCCTGAAGGTGGGCAACCGGCCTTTGCTTGGCTGGCTACGAGGGTCTCAGTAGCAGCACTCGACATCGTCCTCACGAGGGAGATGGCCGTCGTCTTCAATGAATCCCGTTGTCGGGTCCGGCGAGCCGATTCGGTAGTCCTCGTGGAAACCGCCGGTGGTCTCAAGGACGGTGTCGAAGTGGATGATGATGTCATCAAAGGTGTTGTCGCTCACGGCCCCATCCTCAGGAAGAGCCTCATCTTCGTAGCGGCTGTGGTCCTCGATGGCGAAGACGGTGCCTGAGTTGCCGACGAAACTGAGGAACTGGTCCCGGTTCCCGGCATTGGCACCATTGAGTGTGAACAGTGGCTGGCGTTTGGTGCGCTCGCCCTGACCCTTTGGCGTGTAGCGCCATGGGTTCCTCAGGAAGGTACTTCGGGTGTTGTTCGGCACGATGAAGAAGCCGACAGTCTTGCCGGACAGTCCCAATGCCACTGGATCCATTGTGGTAACCGATCCGATGTTGCAGAGTCGGTCGTCCATGATGGAGATGGCGCTCTCCGCGGCCTTCTTGCGGTATTCGAGAGAGGACGGGTCCAGGTGGTCGAGTTTTCCGTGGTCATAGACACAGAGATCGAACTTCATCGAGCTCCGGTCTTCGATCATGGTGACTTGGATCGGATGGTTTGGCAGCTGGTAGAGCTGGCCGACATGTTCGAAGCTCGCTCGGGCGATACCTAGATTCCGCAGATGCCGCTCGACTCCGCGTGCTTCTCGGTTCGAGTGAATGCCGGAGATTCCGGGAATGACATTGTCATACTGGGTGGTGCCGAGTGATACGGGACGAAATTCGATCTGAAAGATCACATCGTTGTAGTCGAGGTCGGTGTATCCCAGTTCCCAGTCTTCAAAGGCAAGGATGAGGGGGCGGTCCTCGGTAACGCCGGTGAACAGGCGTGCGGCGACATGCTCCATGGAGCCCGGGTTGAGGTAGGCGTCCTGATAGAGCATCAGTGAGCCACCACGTGCTCCATCCTGAATCAGGTGGAAGCGCAGATCGGTGCCCGCGGGGAGAACGCCAAGGCTTGCACGAGCCCCTTGGCGCAGAGGCAGGTTCGGGCCGGTGGAGGCGTCCTGCCAGATCGTCGTTTTGAGGTCGGGATTGGAGGCATCATGCCACCCCAGGGTGTTCCGGTTGGTCCCGCCGTCGTAGATCAGGGTGACGAGCACTTCCGAATCCTCCTGGAGGTGGAAGTCCTCTGGATTGAATCCCAGCTTTTCGGTCTCGAGCGGGGTACCTTCATTTCGACAGTGGAGCTGTTCCTTTACCTGAGCCCACAGCTGGCGAGCCTGCCGGTAGGCATCCTCGGAAACCGCGTAGGTGGTGATCTTTGAGACATCATCATTAGTCACCGTCACGTTGAAGTCCTCGCTGACCTGGTATTCGCCATCGTCAGCGGTCGCACGGATCACGTAGTCGCCGTTCTTGGTGAAGGTGACGTCGGTGGTTGCCCGGTGGTTGCGGGAGAACTTCGCTTCTCCGGGACCGCTCTCCTGAGTCCACTGAATGGTCAGGCCGTCTCCCTCGAGGGGCAGTCCCTCATCGGTGATGGTAAGCGCGATGTTGACGCTGGCACCAGGCAGATCGGTGGTGGCGGAGTCCCCGAGCGTGATGGCCGGGGGCTGGTTCTCCGGGACGATGATGGGCGAGGCCTGCTCCGGGATGCTCCAGCCGTCATTGTTGTTCGTGACGGCGCTGTCGAGGAGGTAGACAGCCCGCGGGTTGTATTTCGTGAAGTTGAGGATCTGATACACTCCACCCTTGTTGCTCGAGACGAAGAGAGAGCCGTCCTTGTCTGTGTACGCGGCGCCATAGGTGGTTCGTCCTTCCGGGAGGTTGGCCACATTGACTCGGCTGACGGTGCGTGCCTCAACGTCCCAGATAAAGAGGCGTTGATGCCTTGCACCGAAGAAATAGGGTCGGCCGTCGATCTTCAGGTAGACGAGATCCGCGACACCACCGGCTGATGCGCCGCTGAAACGAATGATGTCGTAGCGGTTGGTTTCCACGTTGATGCGGATCAGGGCCGAACCTGAGTCGAGCTTGTTGGAACGCACCCAGAGGTTTCCGTCGTGGTCCATGTCGGCTGCATAGTAGCCGGTCTCCGGGGAGGCATCCGCGTTCGGGACGGGCGTGCCAATGATGCGGTAGCTACCGTCGCCATGAATGCGGATGAGCTTGTCCTTGTAGGGAGCGTATCGCCCCCATGCATACACGTAGCCATCGAGCGGGTTGTAGCCGGCGGCATTGTAGGACTCCGTTTTTACCCCCAAGGGGGTGTAGCCTCCGGACCTCGGATTCAAGCGGTTGGCTTGTCCTGAGACGACTTGATAGAAATCGGGTTGGGGTTCGAAGACGGGTGGGGCTTCGTCCTGCGCGTGCAGGGCGAGGGCGAGGCACGGCGAGGCAAGTAGCTGCAAGCACGTGCTTGGACGGGTGGTTATCTTGTTTCTCATGTTTGGAGGCGTTGGTTCAACGCCACTCGGAGATGGCATGTCCCGTGCCGAGTTGGTTTGTGGTGTTGTGTTGGTGTTGGTAGTCAATGAGTTACGTATGGTGTCGAGCTGAGTCCGATGACTTCTGGGTGGAGGAAATCCGGTAGAAACTACCGGGTTGGAGTGAGTGGAATGTAGGATCTTCCGCAGGCGTTGAGTTCGCTTGTCATCAAGGGGCCAGGTGAACATGCTATCCCGCAATGGAGTTGGAGCGGGCAGCTGATTTATTGATCGTTGAGGATGATGAGACGACCCGGAGGTTGCTGATGTTGAAAGCAAGGGACTTCGGGTTTCGGGCGAAGGCTGTGGAGAAGGGTGAGGAAGCGCTGCAGTGCCTCAACGATGAGGTCAAAGTGGTTCTTCTCGATCTTGGTTTGCCAGGGATGTCGGGCTTTGAACTGCTGGAACGCTTGGAGAAGGAACACCCGGGAATGCCGAGTGTGGTGCTGACTGCGGCGGATCGGGCGGAGGACGCCGTCCGTGCGCTGAAGCTCGGAGCTTATGACTACCAGACGAAGCCCTTCGATCTCGAGGACCTTTTCCTGAGCCTTCGACATGCGTCGAAGCTGCGCGAGGTGCAGCAGGAGAATGAGGAACTTCGTGCCTCGCTGAGTGATGCGGCGCCGATCGGCGAGATGGTCGCCGAGGCTCCGGTGATGGTGGAACTTCTCAAGAAGGCCCGCAAGGTGGCACCGATTCAATCGACCGTCCTGCTGACCGGGGAGAGCGGGGTGGGCAAGGGAGCGCTCGCCCGTTTCATCCACGCCAGTGGTGGGGCCCCCGGATCGCCGTTTGTGACCGTGAGTTGCCCGGCGCTTCCGCGTGAATTGCTGGAGAGTGAGTTGTTCGGGCATGAGAAAGGTGCCTTCACTGGTGCGATCAAGCGTCGCATGGGAAAGATCGAAGCTGCCAGAGGGGGAACCTTGTTTCTTGATGAGATCGGGGACATGCCGATGGACTTGCAGCCGAAATTGCTCAACGTGCTCCAGGATCGCGAGTTCCAGCGGGTGGGTGGTGAGGAAAGAATCAAGGCGGATTTTCGCCTGGTGGCAGCGACGAACATTGATTTCGAAGAGAAGATCCGGGCGGGCGAGTTCCGTGAGGATCTGTTTTACCGGCTGAATGTGATCCCTCTCGAGTTGCCACCCTTGAGGGAGCGTCCGGAGGATGTTCCTGCCTTGATGGAAAAGATCCTCGCAGGCATTTCAAAGCGGCGGAAGTGTGGTGTGATCCGGGTGGAATCTGCGGCCCAGAACCGGCTGACGGCTTACCGGTGGCCGGGCAACGTGCGCGAGGTGGAGAATGTTCTCGAGCGTGCCAGTGCCTTTTGTGACGACCGGACCATCCGTGTGGCGGATCTGCCACCTTTCATTCAAGGAGGCGATGAGCCAGCGGCATCGGTGGCACTTCCTGTCGGGCTCTCTGGTTTGACCCTCGAGCAATTGGAAGTGGAGGCGATCCGTCAGACTCTTGCGGCATGCGAGGGGAACAAGGCGGAGGCGGCAAGGCGGCTGGGAATTGCGGAGAAGTCGGTTTACAACAAGATGAGGAGATACGGGATAAGCCTAAATTGAACAGAAGATATGAAAGGGATCATTTTCACCGAGTTCCTCGGTCTGGTAGAGCAGAAATGGGATGAAGACATGGTCGATGACATCATCGAAGCGTGCGATCTTCCTTCGGGCGGGGCTTACACGGCCGTGGGCACCTACGATCATCGTGAAATCGTTGCCTTGGTCAGTGAATTGAGCGAGCGAAGCGGGGTCGCCGTGCCGGACTTACTCCAGGTTTATGGGAAGCACCTGTTCGGGAAACTCGCTGCGTCTTATCCTGAGTTCGTCAACAAGGCGAGCTCCCTGCTGACTTTTCTTGAAGGGGTGGAGAGCTACATCCACGTCGAGGTGAGGAAACTCTATCCGGACGCCGAGTTGCCGAGTTTTGAAACGCGGCGACCCGACCCCGGTGTGTTGGAGATGATCTACCGCTCCAGTCGTCACCTCGATGATGTTTGCCATGGTCTGATCGAGGGATCGATCGCTCATTTCAAGACTGAGGCGAGTATTGAGCGGGAGCCATTGGATGACGGGACCATGTTCGTGATCCGCTGTCAATGAGTGGACAGCTGGACAAACAGGGTCGGATTGAGCGGCGACTTGATCGGGAGAGACGGGCACGCTCCGAGGCCGAGAGGCTTCTTGAAGAAAAGAGCGCGGAGCTCTATGAGCTGAATCAGGAGCTGGAGAAGTTGCTGGCAAGCCAGGGCAGGACCTTGGGCAGCTACCGGGAGGCCATGTCACGGTTGGCCGATGTGCTTCTTTCCCGGAGCGCTGATCACGAGGCGAATGTCCGCAGGCTGTTGGATGAAGGGGGACGTCTCCTGGGGGCGATCGGTGATTTGGTTCTCCGGGAAAGCGAGGAGCTGAATACCACCCGCTGGATTACGTCGTGGTCATCGAGTGAGCAGATCCCGGAGGCGGCGCGGCGTCGAGGAGCGGAGGCGGTTGTCGTCGATGAGTGGACGGATGGCGGGGTTCCCTATGTGGCCATCCCCCTCAAGTTCCGGATCCAGCCGGTAGGCGCTGTGGTCATGAAACTCGATCCGGACCATCCATTGGATGAGTTGGGGCGGATGGTCGTCGAACTCGTGGGCAATGGCGTGGCTGCGGAGCTCGAGCGCAGCGAATCCAAGAGTGAGATCCGTTTGAAGGAACAGCGTTACGAGTCGCTCTTCCACGCTTCGGTCGACTCGATCGTGATCATTGATTTCGATGGTGCAATCCGCGATGTCAGCGATAGCGCCGTGCGGATGTTCGGGATGACGCGCGACGGGATGTTGCGTGCCGGTCTGCGTGATCTTGTCGAACGTGGTTCGATCAGGCGGTCACTTGCTGCCTTCCGTCAGGTGAGGGAGGTGGGAAGATGTCATTTCGAGGCGGACCTCCTGCGCTCGGATGGATCGGTCTTCCCGGCTGAGATGGTGGGCAACGCCTTCGAGATCGGTGGGGAGAAGAGGGTCTATGCGATTGCCAGAGATCTCACGCAGAGGCGGAAGAATCAGGCGGCTGTCGTGGAAAGGGAACGGAAGTTCCGAACGGTGTTCGAGCAATCGCTCGATGGTATCGTGCTCCACGACATGAAGGGCGTGATCCTCGATGTGAATGAGACGCTGTGCAAGCTGCTGGGCTACTCGCGCTCTGATCTGACGAGCAAGCATCTATCGCAGCTCCACCCTGAGAGCGCCTTGGACATCTCGCGCGAGGCGATGTCCGAAGTGGCTGAGCGTGGCCGCCACCGGTTTGAGTGTGAGTTCTCCCGCAGTGATGGGAGCCGTTTCGTCGCCGAAGTCTGGGCCAACGCGTTTGAACTCGGCGGGGACCGGGTGGTGCAGGGAATCGTCCGGGACGTGACCAATCAGCGCCGCCGGGAGCGGGAGATCAGGGAGGCGATGGAGGCCGCCGAACTGGCGAACGAGTCCAAGTCGCTTTTCCTCGCAACCATGAGTCACGAGATCCGGACTCCGCTCAACGGAATCCTCGGGTTTGCTGATCTACTAGAGAAGTCGGATATGGCCGAAGATCAGCGCAACTCGGTGGAGATGATCCGCAAGAGTGGGGATGTCCTGCTCGGCCTGATCAGCAACATCCTCGATTTTTCGAGGGCGGAGAGTGGCAGGATTGTACTGAGTGAGGAGACTTTCGACCCTACGGCATTCCTGCGCGAGACGGTGGATCTTCATCGCGGGGTTGCTGAGGGGAAGGGGTTGGATCTGAGCGTGGAGGTGGGTTCGGGGGTCCCCGGACTCGTGATCGGAGCTCGTGGCGAGCTTCGTCAGGTCATGATGAATCTGGTGGGCAATGCCGTGAAGTTCACCGAGGAGGGAGTGGTGGTTGTTTCGTTGGATGTTCGTGACGACGAAACCCTCCGGTTTTCGGTCAAGGATACGGGGATTGGCTTTCCTGAGGGAGACGAGGAGAAGCTCTTTGATGCGTTCTTTCAGGTGGATCTTTCGTCGACCCGACGTCATGGGGGCACCGGGCTTGGTCTTGCGATCTGCCGTCGTTTGCTCGAGGCGATGGGTGGGAAGATCCGGGCCTTCCGTGAGAGGGAGGGAGGGGCGCGGTTTGTGGTGGACCTGCCACTGCAGCAGGCTCGTGGCGAGTCTTCCCGAACGGAGGTGGAGCCGGCCGACCGTCCGGCACTGGATGGACGCGGGATGAAGGTTCTGGTGGTGGAGGATCACCCGGTGAACAGCAGATTGCTGAAGATGATGCTGGAGAAGTTGGGTTTTTCCGTGGAGCTGGCGGGAAACGGCCGGGAGGCCCTCGAGATGCTAGGTGAATCACGGCACATCGATCTGATCCTGATGGACATGCGCATGCCGGAGATGGATGGCCTGGAGGCAAGCCAGCGGATTCGGGCTGGCGAAGCTGGCGAGGCGGTCGTGAGAACCCCGATCGTGGCGGTGACGGCCAACGCGCTCGAGGCGGACCGTGAGGCATGCCGCAAGGCGGGTATGGACTATTACCTGAGCAAGCCGATCAATTCGAAGGAGCTCGAACGCGTGTTGCTCGAGGTCGTTCCGACCGATCAGCCATCGGGGATCTGACCTCCACCGATGGACTTGAAGAGCGCTGCGGCGAAGCCGGCGCGACGGCCGAGAGCGGCGGCTCCCTCATCTCGGGCGTCGTGGTAGTCGATGAGGGCATTCAGCAGTCGGCGAATGTCGACGAGGCCGGCGAGGTAGGACTTGCGGGTCAGCTCGGTGCTCTTGAGGTGGGCGTTGGCAGCCTCGGCTTGCTTGCTCGCGTAGCGGCCTTCGGTGTCGAGCCGGGTCATCGCAATCTCGATTTCCGTGACGGCATCCATCACCTGCTGGCGATAAGCCGCGAGCCGGATGTCGGTTTGTGCTTCTTCTTCGGCGATGCGGTTCTTGATCTTGCATCCTTCAAAGATCCGCCACTTGAGTTTCGGACCGAAGCCGAAGGCGCGGTTCGCTTGTGTGAACAGGTCGGAGGCGGACGTGCTTTCCCAGTTGATACCCCCGGAAATCGAGAGGATGGGGTAGAGTTCGGACTCGGCCAGGCCGATGCGCGCGGTTTGCGCCGCCAGCTTGCGTTCTTCCCGTCGGACGTCGGGACGATTCCGCAGGGCATCGATGGGAGTCGCCACCAGGATCTTCGAAGGAGGGACCGGGATACCACGGTTGCGTTTCATGATCGGGTCCAGATCGTTCGGGTAGATTCCCGAGCTGTTGGCGAGTCGGATGCGTGCGACTTTCATCTCCTGCTCGAGTTTCGGCAGCCTCGCTTCGCGGGTCAGGAGTTGTGCTTTGGACTCGGCCACGTCCGCTTCGGGAGACAGGCCCTCTGCCTGACGGTCGACAAGAACCCTGTGGAGCTCGCGGAAGTCATCGACGGCTTCGGTTGCTCGGGCGAGCCGCTCTTCGAGGGTCCTCGCGGCCACGTAGTGGAGTGCCACTTCCGCGCTCAACACGACGAGTGCGTCGCGTTGCCATTCGATGGCGGCTTCCCACTCGGCATCGGCGGCTTCGACACCGCGACGGATCCCTCCGAAGAGGTCGACTTCCCAGCCGGCTTCGAGGCCGGCGATGTAGTTGGTGGAGAATGAGGAGCCGGTGGTTCCCCCGAACGTGCTCGGGTTGTTCTCGCCCCCTTGGATTTCACCCCGTGTGCCGATCCATGGGGACCAGGCGGAAGCGAGAACGTTCCGCTGGGCACGCGCCTCGCGAATGCGGGCATCAGCGGCGGCGGCGGTCGGGTGGTTTCTGCGCGCGTGCGTGATCAGCTTGTTGAGTGAGCTGTCGTTGAATTTCCTCCACCAGAGTTCGGCACCGGTACGCTTGGCGGATTGGTCGGCGTCGAGGCGTTCTGTCCAGTAGTCTTGCACCACCGAATCGCCGCCCGAGGAATGCCACTCGCCTTCAACTACGAGATTCGGGTCCTCATAATCCGGGCCCACGGTGCAGCAGGGGAGTATGAGGGTCAGCACCGCACTTGGGAGAGCGATGCGCGAAGTGGCGAGCATGGGCCGCAGTATAGGAAAAGGATCCGGATGGTCAACCGAGCCAAGACAACGGGGGCTGTAGATGATTCCGGTAAACGCTTCCGAATCCGGTAAATGGTTCAGGGTTTTGCTCCGATCGGTCCCGGAGGTGTGTTTGAGGGTTGTTTTATAAGTCATTGAAGAGGTGCGTGTTGCGTGCATCGGTTGAGCCTTTGGCACGTGGCGTGATGGTTAGGTGATGTCCAAACCAACTATTGAATTATGAACATCCACGCCAACAACCGCCCCCTACAAATGGTCTCCTTCATCATCCCGGCGATGAATGAGGAGGAGACGCTCGAAACCCTCTTCAGTGGCATTGCCAATCAAATGGAACGGCTCGCCTACGACTGGGAAGTCCTCTTCATCGACGATGGCAGCACGGATCGGTCATGGAGTGAGATGAGCCGCCTGGCACGTCTCCATCCGGGAACCGTCCGTTCTTTCCGCTTCCGCCGGAATCTTGGCAAGGCCGATGCGCTGGCGCTTGGATACGAACAGGCGGCTGGAGATGTCGTTTTCACAATGGACGCCGACCTTCAGGATGATCCGTGTGAGATCCCGCGCTTCCTTGAGAAACTTGAGGAGGGATTCGGCATTGTGACCGGGTGGAAGCGCAAGCGCTACGACCCATGGCACAAGGTGCTTCCCAGCCGTGTGTTCAATGCCGTGCTGAGCCGTCTCGTCGGGGTTCCCCTTCACGATCACAACTGCGGCTTCAAGGCCTATCGCCGTGAGGTGGTCAAGGTGCTCCCCATGTATGGTGAGATGCACCGCATGGTTCCTTCCCTGGCATCTTTCGAGGGCTACCAAACGGCTGAGATCGTGGTTCAGCACCACGCCCGTCAGTTCGGTGTGAGCAAGTATGGCGTGAAGCGCATCCTTTGTGGGATCTTCGACATGACCACGGTCAGTTTCCTCAAGACCTACCGCAACCGCCCGATGCACTTCTTCGGCCGCTTGGCGATGCTTTCAGGTGGGGTCGCAGGTTTGCTGTGGGCCACGGCTATCGGACTCACGGTGGCTGGCCTTGCCGCCACGGTTCCGGCCATGGCCGGGGTCCTCTTTGCGATCGCTGCGATGCTGTTCGTCGGTCAGGGGCTGCAGCTCGAGCATGGGGTGTATCGTGAAATGAAGGAGGCTCGTGAACTTCCCGTATCGCAGGTGGTGGAAGCCCCCGCGCCTACAAGCCATCTCGACTTTGACCGTGCGACCCGCGTCGCCTGAACGCCTGCTTCTTGAACGTATCCCAACCCGACTCCTCCCCATGAGTACCATCGTTTCATCCTTCCAAGGCCGTATCAACCGCCCACGGGTTGCCGTCGTGACCTCGACTTACGCCCGTAGCCAGGACGACCATCAGGTTCCCTGGATGCGCGAGATGGCGACCCGCACGGCGAACCGTCTTGAGTCCCTCAAGGTCTATGCCCCTTCCTTTCGTGGACTGCGGACGCACGAGATCGACGACATCGAGGTCCGCCGCTTCCGCTACGCCCCGGCGTCCAGGGAGATGCTCACGCATGATTCGGGCGCGCCCAGCAAGACCCGGTCGCTGGGCTACAAGTTGCTCATCCTGCCCTACCTGATCATGGGGGCGTTTGCCGTGTTCGCCTGGTGCGTGCGTGACCGGACTAAGGTGCTGCACATTCACTGGCCATTCCCGCACGGTTTGTGGGCTCTCCTTCCCAAGTGGCTCCTCGGAGTGCGTGTCGTGGCCATGTGCCACGGTGCGGAGCTCGCCTTGGCACGGAACAGCAAGATCGTCCGCTGGTCCCTGAAATTTTTCCTGAGTCAGTCCGACGAGATTTGTGTGAACAGTTCGCACACGGCGGCGGAGCTTAAGCGGCTTTGCGGTTTTGCATCCAAAGTGGTGCCCTATGGAGCGACGGTGCCGGACATGGAGCCTTCTGGGGAGGAGTCCTCCAGTGTTGTGCCGTCGCTCCTCTTTTGTGGTCGCCTGATTCAGCGCAAGGGCATCGATGTCCTGCTGCGTGCCCTGCCGGCGGTCCTCGCCGAACGTGAGGTGAAGCTTGTGATCACTGGAGAGGGAGATCGGAAACAGGAGTGGGAGGAGCTGTCGAGGAGTCTTGGACTCGAATCGGTTGTCCGGTTTGTCGGATTCGTATCCAATGAAGAACTCGGGAAGCTCTATCGTGAATGCTCGGCCTATGTGCATCCCGCGATCCACGACGACAAGGGCGACACCGAAGGTCTTGGGGTGGTGCTGATCGAGGCACTCGCCAACTGCAAGCCGGTGATTGCTTCCCAAGTGGGGGGTATCGTGGATGTGATCCTCGATGGTGAGACTGGGTTGCTCGTTCCCGAGAAAGACGAAGAGGCACTCACTGCAGCGATCCTGCGTGTCCTGAGTGATGATGAGTTGGCGTCGCGCCTTGGAGAGCAAGGCCGGCTCCACGCGAGCCGGGTCTTTGATTGGGACCGCTGTGCCGCGATGACCGTCAGGATCTATCAGGGTCGTGGTTTCGGTGCGATCACTCGGGTCCCTGCCATCGGATGAACTCCAAACGACACTCCAAGATGAAAATCTGGATCAAACGCCTGCTACCCGTCTGTGCGGTGACACTACTACTGGTCGCCTTTGGATCTCAGTTGCCCGCTGCGGTGGAGGCCCTGGTCGGAGCCAAACTGGCCTTCCTGGTCGCGGTGTTCATGGGGCTTGTGGCCTACACGTGGTGCAATGCCTCGATCTGGAGCGACGTCCTCGCGGGGTTGGGTCAGCACCCCGGTCGCGGGCGCGCGACGCGCCTGTGGATCCGGAGTGAGGTGATGAAGTGGCTTCCCGGGGGTATCTGGGGATATGCGTCCCGCGTGGTGAAGGCACCGGAGATCGGGGTGGGCCGGCAGGTCGCGGGAGCGAGTTTGTTGGTTGAGCTGCTGCTGACGATTGCGGCGTGGGGAACGCTCGCCACGTTGGGTTTGTTGGGTTCAGGTCGGCAGTTGCTCGGGCTGATGCTTCTGCCGGACGGGAGAACCGCAGGGTGGATCGCGCTTCTTGTGGTGGTGGTCGGGCTTGTGGTTTTCAAGTTGCGGTCACGAATCTGGGACGCGTTGTGTCGACGAATGGCGCCGCTGCGAGATGCTTCGTGGGATCTTCCCGCTCTTGGTCGCGCGTTCGTTTCTTATCTGGGTCTCAGTGTGTTCCACGCGGTTTTGTTGAAGGTGCTGGTGCTGGCTTTCATTCCTGAAACCGAGGGTCTGGCATTCTTTGCCTCGGTGGATGGCTTGGCCTGGTTGATCGGGTTCTTCGCTGTTGGCGTGCCGGGAGGCATTGGCGTAAGAGAAGCGGGCATGACCTGGTTGTTGGGCCAGGTCATGCCACTTCCGGAAGCTGTCGCCATTGCAGTGGCATGGAGGGCCCTCCAACTCGCAGCCGAGATGGCGGTGTTGGGCGGAACTTTCCTTGTTCGTCCTGATGAAGGGCGCCGAACTTGCCTCGACGCGAGCCGCGTCAGTCTCTAAACAGGACCGACGATGAAGGGACTCCTTTCCAAGAGCCTGCAGATTGCGCGGGATCTCGCTCGCGAGAACCGCACCCTGTTGGGCATCGTGATGGTGTTGCTGGTGGCAGGTGGCCTGCTCGCCGTCACCGTCCTCTGGCCCGCTTACAAGGACCCGGGATCGAAGATGTATGATTCGAGCCTCGGGTACGCGGCGCTGATGCGGAAGATGGGCAAGGACTTCCCGGTGGTCGCCGCCGAGGTGAAGGAACGTGCTTTTGTGAAACCAATCCTCGCTGAGGGCACTTGCTCGGCGGAACCCTACCTGGTTCCGGTGGTGCCGATGTCGACCATCACCTCAGTTGAGGTTGAGGAGGGTGACTTGGTCGGGAAGGGGCAACTGCTGCTGACCTTGGATTCGATCAAGGCGGAGATCAAACTGGAGTCGGCAAGGCTTGCGCTGTCGACTGCGACGGCCGAGCTTGAGCGGGTGAAGGTGGGTTCGGCCTATGTGCTCGCCCAGGAGCGCCCGGATCGAGAGAAGATCAATCTTGAGGCATCGATCGAGAGGGCGAAACAGATGACGGAGAAGATCGAACGGTTCCGCTCGGCGGAGAAGGAAGGGCTGATCTCGCGGACAGCCCTGCTTGAGGTGGAGCGTGAGTTCACTGACGCGGTTCAGGAGAAGGAGTTGGCCGAGTTGTTCCTCACCATGTCCGAGAAAGGTGTGGAGCAGAGCCGGAAGATTGCGGCCAATGCCGTGGACGATGCAAAGGAGGCGGTGAAGCACCGTGAGCAGGAGTTGGCCGAGCACAAGGTGTATGCGCCGGTGTCCGGGGTGGTCGAGCGGGTGCTGATGCGTGAGGGTGAATACAATCAGGACAGCGGCAAGCCGGGGTTCGTCATCGCGTCGGGTTTGTGGTTCGAGGGGTATTTTGATCAGGCGGATTTCACTTGGGTGGAGGAGGATTTACGAGGGGTGGCGTACTTGGAAAGCTATCCGGGTCGCGAACTTGCAGTGGAGGTGGATCGGGTGGTTCCCGTTGTGAGTTTCAACGAGGGCGGACCTGAGATCAACCGCCCGCTCAGGCCCCGTGGCACCGGTGCGCCGGAGTGGGCCGCCACGTTTCAGGCCCGGCTCCGCTTCGTTGATGCGGGTAAGGAGGTCCGGCTTGCGCCGGGTATGACGGGTTTCGTCAGGCTGGAATCGAAACGTGAGTCCATGGCGATCCCTCGGGAGGCTTTGACTTCGGTTTCGGCGGGCAGGGGATTCGTGCACGTGCTTGATGGTGATGGGGGTCGTGAGATCCGTGAGGTCACGGTGGGTCATATCGATGGACTGGCCGCTGAGGTGCTTGCCGGTGTGAAGGTGGGGGAACTGGTGATTGCAGAAGGTCACTGGGGACTGCGTGACGACGACGGCATCGAGGTGGTTTCGGAGGACGGCTGGAGTGAGTGATGAGTCGTTTGAATCAGATTCCGGAATGGTCACTGCCAAAGGTGACCGCTGCGATCATGACGGCTGGCGGCCTGGGGTTACTGCTCGTCGGGTTGATGTTGCCGTGGATGGTGGTTCCGGTCGGGGTGGTGGATGGTGAGTTGGTGGTCCGTGATGCGGCTGCGACGGCATGGTGGAAGGCGGCGGTGATTGTGGGCCTCGCGCTGGTGGCGGGACTTCGGTTTCTCGTTCGTGACGGTGAACGTGAGCAACGTTGGCGGCTCAGGATTCTCGTCCTGATCCTGCCGCAGCTCTTTGCCTATCCGCAGGCGGTGATTGTGCATGATGAGGAGACGAGTGGCGAATTGGCCTGGCTTCAGCAGCAGCACGACTCGATGACCTGGTTGGGCGGTGATGTGTTTCTTACCCAAGGGCTCAGGTATCAGCAAACGATGCCTGTGGTGGATCTTGCCGATCCACCCCAGCGGCTTGCGGCATTCCGCCCGCCCACGGTGGCACCATGGTCGCTGGGGATTGCGGAGGTGCCGGATCTCATCTGGTGGCTTGGTTACAACCCGGCCTTCTGCCAGTTCGTGGCGAAGGGATGGGTGCTCAGTGTGCTGGGCCTTGGTGCCTTGCTTGTGGGGTGGCTTGGTCTACGGCGAAGGGATGATGAGGAGGGAAGTCGGAGTGGGGATTTCAAGGTGGCGGCGGGAGCGCTTGCGGCGGGTTTGGTGATCTGGATGGTCGTGGGTCTGGCCCCGATTCTTGGTGCTTCATACTACCTCAAGTCCTCCCGCGCGGCTGCCCTTGATGAGCGCACCCACGATGCCCGTTCGGATCTTGAGCGGGCATGTCGATTCATGCCGGCGCTGGGATTCGATACCGGGGTGATCTATCAGTTGGGAAGCTTTGACATGGCATGTGGCGATGCGGATTCGATGCGAGCGAGGCTCAAGCGGGCTCAGTCGCTCAAGGAGGGTTCCTACAACCTGCGTGCGATGGTCGAGATGGAGGAACTGCTGCGATGTGAGATGGCATCGGCGAGCGTCCGAAGAGAGGTTTCAAGGATGCTGCTTCGGGTTGCCGTCGAGGATGCCAACAGTGGCCGAATCGAGGACGCGCGGAGGCGGCTTGAGATGCTTTGTCAGCGGGAGCCTGCCGCCATTCAAGCCCGCCTCCATTTGCAGTTGCTGTCGCTTCACGGAGGTCAAGCGGGTGTCAATCGTCGCTGCCGGGATGAGATCGAGCAGCTCTACGGGCCGTTTCAGAGGAAGGAAAAGAAGGGCGTTCTGTCGGCTTCGTGGTTGATGTTGTCTCAGGGCGAGATGGCGTCGGGACGGGTGGAAGAGGCTGCGGCTGCAAGAGCGAAAGCGAGGAAGCTGTGAAGAAGTTCCGGGGACGTCGCCTTCTTCTTGCCGTGGCCATCGGGCTGGTCGGCTTGCTCGTAGTTGAATGGCTGAGGCCTTCACATCCGGTGGTGGTGTCGGTGGATTCTCCACGAGAGGCGTGCTGGATTTCGAGTGTTGACGAGGTTCAGACGACGGCATGTTTCCGGCATGACTTCGAGCTGAAGCAGGAGGTCGTTGGTGGGTGGCTGGCGGTGGCCGCCGAGGGTGGGTTCGAGCTTGTGTGCAATGGCAACTCGGTGGGCATGTTCTCGCTCTGGCGATCGACGCGGCCATTTCAGAATGGCTTGTCCGAAGCCGGTCAGCGGATCTATGGGGGCGAGTCGGCGATGTCGCTGAATTTTCCCCGCGAGTACCAATGGGAGCTCCATGCGAACGAGAAGCTTCCGGTGTGGTTTGATCTTCGCCCGTTTCTTCGCCGCGGGTGGAATGCCTTGGCGCTGGAGCTTGAGGCGCGCAAGCCTGGAGCTGCGATGATCGTGTGGGGGGAGGTGACCCTCGAAGATGGATCGGTTGTGGAGATCCACTCAGGTCGCCGATGGCTGGCTGAGCCGGTGCCGAAGGGAACGACACAGTTCGAGTGGACGCGCCCGGAGATTCGGCTGCGCGGTTGGAGGCAAGCGCTGGAGCAAGGTCACGGCGGACGGCGTTTGTTCCGAAGTGTGCCGGACGCGGCATTTGGTGAGGCATTTGACGCACCAATGATGGTCAGCCCGCCTGGGCGGAGCAGTAGTCAGGATTGGGTGCTCCAGTTTGATCACCCGCATGGGGAAGGTGAGGCCTTCCTGAGGATCCTCGCCAACGGTCCATACCGTGCATGGTTGAATGGCAGGCCGATCCAGCCTGATTCGCGAGCCAGCTTGGGTCTCGCCGACGGGGGATGGCAGGTGACTTGGGAAGGTCGCCGTCCTTTGGCAGTCACGCCGACGCTCATGGACCCGGATGATCTTGGTCAGGGTTGGGGTGGCGAACGATTTGCGGATCCGCGCCATGGTGATCCGACCGCGAATGAGCTGACACGCGTGGAGAACATGGCCAACCAGACTCGTGAACGTCCAACAGCCAACCGGCAAGGTCAGTTGCTGTATGACCAGTATGGGGAGAAGGAGGAGAAGGGCCGCGAGTCCGACCCGAAGGGCTACCTTGAAGAACCGATTCGCCGGACTCCAATGAGTGTGGCACGGGACCGTTCGGTTGAGCAGTTCTCGGCGTTCGGGGTTGGGCGCCTGCTGGTTCGCGGCAAGAATGAGCTCCGGGTCCGGACGATCGATGGTGATGACGATCGCTACGGAAGGACACGTTCTTCAAAGCTCGCGGTGGACGGTTGGGAGAGGACAAGCGGTGATTGGAGGAACTTCACCGGTGACGGGGTATGGCAGAGGACGGATCCATGGGGGGTGGAGGGCGAGGTCGTGAGGGGTGAACCTCTCAACGGCTTGAATGCCGCGGTGCCGGCGATGAAATTTCTCGGTCATGCGGGTCGTCCAACTCAGCGCAGGCTGGTAGCGCCACTCCTCATGCTGCTCGTGTTCGCGGGTTCGGGTTTGATGATGAAGCGATGCGTGAACGCATCCTTCAGTTGCTGGTTGGCGGACGCTTCCTGGATGCCACCTGTGCTGGTGGGGACTCTGGTGATCGTCGGATTTCATGCGGTGAAGGCGGCGATGCTCGAGCGCTCCGAACTCTTGTTTTTTCATACTTCGGGGTGGCCATTGGTTGCGCTTTCCGCGGCACTCTTGGTCGCGCTGATGGTCCGATGTAGCATGCGCGGAAGTGTCCGGGGAGGGAGCTGGGTGGAACGCTGGGAGCGGCCTTTGGTGGTGGCTCTTCTGATTGCAGTGGCAGTGCTGCGCGGCTGGAAGATGGACTACCAACCCATCGACGACGATGAGTTCGCCTCCATCCAAGCGGTGGTCGGCATTGCCGAGAAGGGGGTGCCGGAGATCGGTGAGGGCATCTGGTACACCCGCAGTCCCCTGTATCACTACGCGGCCGGTTTGCTGGCATGGATGTTCGGATCGAACTTGTGGGTGCTCCGCGGGTTCTCGGTGCTGGCGGGGGTGGCGACGGGCTGGGTTCTTTGGGCGATGGCGAAGTCCATCTTCAAGGACCCGCGAATCGCGATGGGGGCGTTGGTGCTGTATGCCCTGCATCCCTTCCTGATCTTCTCGTCGCACATCGCCCGTTTCTATCAGCAACAGCAGTTGTTCCTGCTGTTGGGGATCTGGGCATTCATTCGCGGATTCGTCGACAAGGACGGCAGTGATGCCTGGCGTCTGGGCTCTCTTGCCGCCTTCACGGCGGCGATCCTCAGTCAGGAAATCTCCATCACGATGGCTCCGGTCATCCTGCTGGTCTTTGTGCTTTTCGGGAGGAAGGCGCCGTGGAGGTCGGATTTGAAGTTGGTATTGGCCAGCGGTGTGGCTGGCCTTGCGGTGTTCATCGACATCCTGGCGTTTCAGGTGAAGTGCATGACACGCAGTGTCGGCGTGTCACCCAACGTGGAGGCGACAATCTCGCCGACCTTCTGGGAGCTCGGCAATCTCGGGTCCATGGCGATCGGATACTCGCGGCTTCATGTCGTACTGAGTCTGTTCGTGTTGTTTTCGTTGATCGCCGGGGTCTGCTCGAAGCAACGTGGCATCCTCGCTCTGCAGGTGTTTGTTCTAGGCGGGATTGTTGCCTGCAATCTGCTCATTACGTCGGTGAGTTTCCGCTATCAATACACGCTGATTGCACTTTGGATTCTTCTCGGGGTACACGGGATGGCGGTGGTGGCGTCATGGCTCGCGCAGCGTATCGATGGGGATCGGACCGGGCTGGTGAGGCGATGGGTTGGGGTTGCTTGTTTCCTCATGGTGCTGGTGTCCTGGAGTCCATGGCGCATTCCGGGATCGTACGATGAGAAGATCCTTGGTGACCCGATCACTCCGCTCCGTCATGTGGCGGCGATGGAGCGTCCGGGAGACAAGGTGATGATTACTGAACCCCATCCCCATGCCGCGAAGATGGAAGTGGGCCATGCGGATTATGACCTGGTGGTCCCGCTGTTGCATGATTTCACCTACCGGGACCGGCACGGAGTGCTGCGGGATCGCAATGGCGATGCCGAAGTGGTGAATCACATCGGCCGCCTTCAGGAGGTGTTCAGTCGAGGGGACCGGATCTGGATTGTCGTGAATCGCGAAAAATTCCGGTCACGTGGGAAAAACCTCCGCTGGGAGTATCCGGGAGCTCGGGAGGAGCTCTTCATCCGGAAGAACTGCGAGTTGGTGTTCCGCTCGCACTTGTGGAACCTCTATCTCTGGGATCCCGCGGTCGGACGCTACCACGCCTTCCGCCAAGAGCCAGGCGGCTGGGTGGATTGAGAGTGCCGGAGACCTTTATTTGGCGGCCTCTTCTTTCCGGCCCTGCAGGACGCGGAAGCCGGAGTCGCTCCGGGATGAGGACGTCACCGGTTCGTCGGTGATCACGAGGTTGGTGCCTGGGGCGAGGAGGCCTTGGACGAGATGCTGGAAGCGGGGATCGAGCTTGAACCAGTCACTGATTGGTTCGGCATGGTTGGCCTTGGAGCCTCCGACCTGTGTCCACTGGGATTCGGCGACGCCGTCCTTGCCTTCCACCCAGCCGGAGAAGACGAAGGCGGAGGTCCCTTTCGGGCGCTTGTCGAACCAACCGCTCTGGGTGGGTGCTTCGCCCACGGTGACGCCATTGCGGATGACGTAGAGCTTGCGGTCCGGCTTGCTGAAGATAAGGGAGACGGGTCCGGAGGTGGCGGCGGCCGGGTTCCAGGTGAAGTCGCTGGTTTCACCGCCGGCAAAGCCGAGGTGGTGTTGGTTGGAGACGTGCACGTCCGGCGCGCTGTTGGTGACGAGCACGGTGGTGCCCTTGTGGGTGATGCCGAAGAGCTTTTTGGAGAACTCGTAGGGGAGGTGGATGCAGCCGTGCGACGATGGGTAGCCGGGCAGCCCCCCGGCATGGAGGGCAACACCATCCCACGTCAGCCGCTCGGAGAAGGGCATGGATGCGTTTCCGTAGGTTTTGGAGTGGTGGTCGGCATCCTTGTTGAGGATATGAAAGACACCGGTCGGGGTTTCGTGTCCTGGTTTGCCGGAGCTGACTTCGCAGCTGCCGATGCGGACGCCATTCCGATACACGGCGGCGACCTGGCTCTTGAGGCTTACGGTGACGAGCACGGGGCCTTCTTTGGAAAGCTCGGGATTCCAAGTGAAGGAGTCGGGATTGTGCTGGCGGTCTTCGGCGGCGAAGGTGAGGCCGGTGGTCAAAAGGGCAGCGACAAGGGAAGCGGTCTTCATGAGCAATGACTGTGTACTTGGGCCGTGGCTTGGCAAGGAGGGAGTCGCTGAAGACGACGGTCTAGTAGCTTAGGTAGCTCACCGTCATGGTGCTCGCGACCCGATCCACGGTGACCTCGATCATGGCGCCCTGCAGATCGTGGGTGATCCGGTCGGTGGTGGGAGTGACTGCAGGGGCCTCCGGGTTTTCCTTGGCCATCTCGGCGTAGAACGAATCGAGCTCGCTGGCGGGGATGCTGAGTTCGAAGTGGATGGAGTTGTCGATCCCTTCGAAGCAGGACTCGTAGTTCGTGATGCTGATGGAGGATGGAAGGTCGACACCCATCAGGGATTTGAAATCCCGCTCGGGATTCAATCGATCCATGGCCCCGGGAATCTGGATGGCAATGGCGGCTGCCACCGGGAGGGCCATGGCCCAGTGGAATCGGTAGTTCTCCCAGATCCGGATTCTGCCGATCCAGTAGCCGGCGAGGGCGAGCGGAAGCGACCAGATGAGGGTGAATGGGGAGACGATCAGACAGAACACCGCGTATCCCCACAACGGAGCGACCCAGACGTTGTACTGGATCAGGCCGGAGAGGAACAGGGCGGTCCAGCCCAGCACCCACAGGCTCATGAGCATGAAGCACCCCCGTTGCCGGCGGGCGCGTTTCTGAATCCGTTGGGCGGTGGGGTCGTCTGACGGGGTCAGCTCCACGTCACCCCCCGGCATGTCGGCGGGAGGTGCTGACTGCTCCTCAATCCTCGTCATCCTTGGCGCCCTTGACCCGGACCTTGCCACGCAGCTTGGCTTCGATGAAGGCGTCGATTTCCCCATCCATCACATTCTGGATGTTGCCGCTTTCCTCACCGGTGCGGAGGTCGAGGACCTTCTGGTAGGGCTGGAAGACGTAAGAGCGGATCTGGCTACCCCAGCCGATCTCACTTTTCGCGCCGTGGGCGGCTTCCGCTTCGGCGGCGCGTTTGTCCTCCTCGATCTGATAGAGCTTTGCCTTGAGGATCTGGAAGGCGAGTTCCTTGTTGGCCCCTTGGGTACGGGAGGCGGTGGACTTGACCAGAATGCCGGACGGGTGGTGACGCAGGAGCACGCCGGTTTCCACCTTGTTGACGTTCTGACCGCCCTTGCCGCCGGAACGCATGGTGGTGATCTCAATGTCCTTGTCGGCGATCTCGATCTCGATCTTGTCGTTCACTTCCGGAGTGGCATCGATGGAGGCGAAGGATGTGTGGCGCTTGCCGGCAGAGTCGAAGGGGGAGATGCGGACGAGGCGGTGGACGCCGCGCTCGTTCTTGAGGAAACCGAAGGCGTTCTCGCCATTGATCTTCACGGTGGCGGATCGCAGTCCGGCGCCTTCGCCGTCTTCCCAGTCGAGGGTCTCGACGGAGAAGCCTTTGCGCTCTGCCCAGCGGGTGTACATGCGGTGGAGCATCTGTGCCCAGTCGCAGGCCTCGGTGCCGCCAGCTCCGGCCTGGATGACGAGGTAGCAGTTGGCTTCGTCGTTGGGCTTGTTGAGCAGGGTCAGCAATTCGAACGAGGAGATGTCCTTGTCGAGTTGCTTGGCCTGCTCGACGGCCTCGGCAGCGGAGTCATCGTCGTCGAACTCCTTGGCGAGTTCGATCGCGGCGAGCACGTCGTCGAGGCCGGATTCAAGACCTGTGAAGGTCTCGATCTTTTTCTTCATGGACGCGGCCTGTTCGCTGACCGTGCGGGCTTTCTCTTGGTCGTCCCAGAAATCGGGAGCGCCCATGGATTCTTCGAGATTCGCGATCTCGTTTTTCAGCTTCGGGACGTCAAAGATACCTCCCGAGCTGGACCAAGCGCTTCCTTAGAGCGTCGGTATCCAGGTTCGAGAGGTCGGCGGTGTGAATTTCAGCCATAAGGTGGGCGGAGGTAAGGGCAGGAACGAGGTCGATGCAAGTCGGAAGGGATCGCTCTAGGGTTGAGGACGGGCGGGAACTCCGTAACTTGCGGCATGAGTGATTGTTGCGGTGGCTCGAAGAAACCTCCGGCGAAGAGTGAGGAGTCGTCGTGCTGTGGTGGGGGTGGACGCAAGGTCGACTGGCTGCTGTGGGGGTCGATGGCGCTGGTGGTTGCGGGGATCGCCGGGCATTTCATCGGTGGTGGCCCGACGTGGTGGCATGTGTTTGCCCATGGCTCGTGGGAGTTGATGTCGAAGGCGTGGTGGGGGATCCTGATCGGGATCGCGGCGGTGGGGGTGCTTGGACAGGTGCCGAAGGAAGTGGTGGCGAAGCTGCTTGGTCAGGGTGGGAGCATGCGGGGTATCATCCGCGCGACTCTGGCAGGCACCTTGCTGGACCTGTGCAACCACGGGATTCTGATGGTCGGCATGCAGCTTTACCGGAAGGGAGCTTCGCTGGGTCAAACGATTGCGTTTCTGGTGTCGAGCCCGTGGAACTCGCTTTCCCTCACTCTGATCCTGATCGCGCTCATCGGGCTGAAGTGGACCTTGGCGTTCATTGCGCTGTCGATGGTGATCGGGGTGATCAGCGGCCGTGTGGCGGATGCCATGGTGAAGCGCGGGATGCTGCCGGCTAACCCGAATGAGATCGAGCTGGCGGACGACTACCGGCTGCGGGATGGATTGAAGGAAGCGTGGGCGGGCATCCGTCCCGGCGACGGAAATCTCGGCAGGGTGGTGAAGGATGGGCTGAGGGAGTCGAAGATGATCCTGCGCTGGATCTTTTTCGGCATCGTGATGGCGGGGGCGATTCGAGCCTTCGTGCCGGATGAGATGTTCTCGCAGTACTTCGGGCCGAGCCTTTTGGGGCTTTTCCTGACGCTGGCGGCGACGACGGTGATCGAAGTGTGTTCGGAAGGATCCAGCCCGATCGCGGCGGACTTGCTCAACCGGGCGGGGGCTCCGGGAAATGCCTTTACTTTCCTGATGGCGGGAGCGGCGACCGACTACACGGAAATCCTTGCTCTGCGTGAAACGACCCGCTCGTGGAAGGCCACTCTGGCGCTTCCCCTGCTAACGACTCCGCAGGTTCTCGTGATCGCCTGGTTCCTCAACCAGGGAGGGGGTTGAGCGATCCGGGAGGGTGCTCGATCAGGCGAGCAGGAGGAAAGCGAATCCACCCAGTGCTGCCACGCATACGACGGTGACGAAGAACACGATGAGGTTGTCGAATGAGTCGATCGCTTTCATGGGGAGGATCTTAATGTGACAGAGTTGTCACACCAACCTTCCAATTGTGACAATTTGCGTGACGGCCGTGTCACGTAGCGGATGCATGACGGCCCGTGTCACGTGGCGGGGAAAACTCCAACTCGCGCTTTCGCTCGAGCGGGCTCAGCCACCGGTCACGATCCGGATGATCGCGATCAGCAACAGGATCGTGGTCACAATCACGAACTTGGTTGCAAGACGATCAATGGTCTCTGCGCTGCGCCTCATGGCATAGGTTAGCGCAGAAACGGGCTGTGACAACTGGTGTCTCGGGCGGGCTTCCCGCCCGCTGGGTCACCGGGCCTCAATCTTCCGTTTTCAGGACGATGTCCTTGAACTGGACGACCATTGCCGGGCCACGGTGGATCTGCAGGGCGAGGACGCCGGACTTGGCTGCCTTGGGATCGTTGTCGGTCACGTCAACGGTCTGCTTGCCGTTGATGAAGTGCTGGAGGTGATTGCCCTTGGCGATCACGGTGTATTCGTTCCAGTCCTCGTGTTTGATCGAGGCCTGTATGGCATCGCTGTCGCCGACCTTGCCGGTGACGGTCACCTTGTGGGCGGGGCCTTTCTTGCCGGCCGGAGCATTCTCGACGGCTTCGATGGTGGTTTTCTCTCCGCGTTTGGCGAGGATCCCGCGGCCCTTTTCTTCGTAGAGGATACCGCTGAAGCGTTTGCCGGCTTCGAAGTCGGCCTGATAGCCGGTCAGGATGGGGCCGGACTCACCGGGTTGCAGGACTTTCGAGCGGTACTGGACGCCGCTGTTTCCCTTTTCGATGCGATACTTGAAGGTCAGTTCGAAGTCGCTGACGGTGCCCCCTTTCCAGATGAGGAAGGTGTTGTGCTTGATGAATTGCTCGCCGTCGTCGGTGGTTCGTCCGGTGATCGCGCCGTCTTCCACGGACCAGAGTTTGGCATTTCCTTCCCAACCGGTGAGGTCCTCGCCGTTGAAAAGCTGAACTTCTCCGGCGTGGAGCGAGGCGGCGGCGAGGAGGCAAAGGAATGGTTTCATGTGAGGAGCGAAACGGTTGGCTTGGTGGGAGTCTATCAGAATCCGCGCATGAAGGACTCTTCGAAGGGGGGCTCGGTTTCCTTCGAGATGTCGACTTTCAGCAGGGCGATGTGGCCCTCTCCTTCGTCGGGGAAACTGATGGTTCCGGCGAGGGTCATCCACGCGTTCTTCTCGACTTGCGGGATCTCGCCTTCCTCGAACTCCACGACGATGGGGATGGGGCGGCTGTCGGCCGCGCAGCAGGTGATGAAGAGGCGGTAGAGGCGGCGTCGGTTCGGTGGTCCCTTTTCATCGGGAACCAGGCGTCCCTCGGTCACAACGGGCATGCCTTCGACCAGCTCGCGGACCTCGGGGTCGGCACTGGTGAAGAACAACTCCATGAGTGGAAACGGGCGGTATCCGTCGGCATTCGGGGGGTGTTGCTGCTCGATGATCTCGCGGGTCAGTGGGGGGAGGGCCGAGGAAAGGAAGAGCGATCCGGCGTCGGCGGCGGTGTCATTCAGGCCCTTGCGGGTCAGGGCGCCGAGCGAGTACTTGTCCTTGGTCCAAGAGATGGTGAGGAACAGAGGGACGAGCATGATGAGGAAGGCTCCGACCGGGTGGATGTCGAGGCTTTCGTGATCGTGCTCGTCCTCGGGGCCATGGTCGTGTCCGCAGGTGGCGAGTTCCCGGCAGGTCAGGAGGGTGAAGAGCCCGATGACGACCAGTCCGAGCCCACCGGCGAAGGCGATGAGGCGGAAGTCGGGGGCGAGGTATTTGACCAGTCGGTTGCTGACATGGAAATAGACCAGCGCCGATCCCCACGAGATGAGGGCAATGGACTGAAGGCAGCGGCTGAGAATCGCACTTGTCATGGATTCAGTGCGGCGATGCCGGCTTGCCAGGCGATGCAGGCGAGACCGATGGTGATGAAGAGTCCGAGAGCGAGAAGGATGATGAAGCGGCGCTTCAGCACGGTTTGATAGAGGAAGATCAGCTTCACGTCCATCATCGGCCCGAAGGTCAGGAATGCGAGTTTGGCGCCCCAGGTGAACTTATCGAGCGTGGCGGCGATGAAGGCATCCGAGGTGCTGCAGAGGCTCAGGATGAAGGCCAGCACCATGAGGGCGGCGGGTGCTTCCCATGGGTTGCCGGCGAGGGTGTCGAGCCACTCGGCTCCGGGAGCGATGCCGGTATTGAACAGCGCGGTGATGGTCACGCCGATGGTGAAATACACTCCGACATCGACGAAGTCGCGCATGGCGGAGCGGAAGGCGGCGACGAGGCGACTGCCGTGCTTGGCGTCATCCTCGTGATGGTGGTCGTGGCCGCAGCAGCCGTCGTGGGAATGGTCGTGATCGTGCTCGTGACCGCAGGCGTGGTGCTCGCCGTGGGAGTGCTCGCCGTGGTCGTGAGCGGGCTCGTCGTTCTTGAGGGAGTCGAGCAACTTGGAGCGCAGGATTTTTCGCAGGGGGATGCGGGCGACGACCAGTCCCACCGCCACGGCGACGAGAAAACCCAGCCCGAGCCGGGATGCGGTCATGGCGGTGCTGGCGGTCACGGTGCCCAGTTCGCCGAGTGAAACGATGGGGCCTTTGAAGGCCTTCCAGGTGCTCAGGGCGGTGATCGGGTTGACGATGGGTGCGGCGAGCATGTAGGTGAGCGCGCAGGAGACCGGCAGGCCTTTCTTGACCAAGCGGCGGATCACGGGGACCACGGCGCATTCGCAGACCGGCAGGATACCGCCGAGCAGACCGGCGATGAGGATGGCGGGCAGGGTGCGTTTCGGCAACATCCGGTCCATGGTGTTTGCCGGAAGGTAGATGTCGATGAAGCCACTGATCAGCGTCCCGAGAAGAATGAAGGGGGCCCCTTCAAAGAGGATGCTGAGGAACGCAAAAGCGAAGTCCTGTTGAGACTCGGGCGACACGGGGGGAAGAATGGCCGGGTTGACGAAAAGCGCAAGACACAGGGTGGCCTGCGGAGCTGAGTTTTCGTGAGTCGGTAATCACGGCACCTCCGTGCTCTCCAAGGTCGTCTGGATGAGCGGGAGCGGGTCCGAGCCGTCCGTCGTGACCAGGCGGTGGCGGAGGACGGCGGGGAAGATGGCTTGAATGTGGTCGGGATGCACGGCCGGGGCCTGCTCGAGGAATGCCACGGCGCGTGCGGCCTGCATGACGGCCAGGGAAGCCCGCACGGAGACCGAATGGTCGCTCCCCGTCAGTCGGCGAAGGGTTTCGCACAGCGCGGTGATGTAGCTGGCCATGCTTTCGTGGAGCGGCATTTCGCGGACCTGTCGCTGAAGCTCGAGAACCTGCTCCGGCTCGATGAGGGTGTCTGACTCATCGTGGCCATTGATTTCTCCGCTGGCGTGACCGAGGAGGATCCGGCTCTGGGTGCTGGCATCCGGCAGGTCCATGTGGATGGAGAGCAGGAAGCGGTCGAGCTGAGGCTCGGGAAGCGGGAAGGTGCCGTGGCGATCGGCGTCATTCTGGGTGGCGATGACGAGGAAGGGGTCGGGCAGTGCATGGGTGGTGCCATCGAGCGTGACCTGCTGCTCGTTCATGCATTCGAGCAGGGCGCTCTGGACACGGGGTGAGGTGCGGTTGATTTCGTCGGCCAGCAGGCAGTGGGCGAAAACAGGCCCGGCGATGAATTCGAAGTCGCCCCGGTCCATGCGGTAGAGCGAGTAGCCGAGTAGGTCGGACGGGAGCAGGTCGGGAGTGAACTGGATGCGTTTGAAGGTCCCGCCGATCGAGCTGGCGAGGGTGTGGGCCAGCGAGGTTTTTCCGATGCCGGGCGGGCCCTCGATCAGCACGTGGCCACGGGCGAGGAGGGAAACCAGAAGCAGCTGGGCCGCGGACTCCGAGCCGAGGACGGTCCGGGTGAGTCGATCGCGAAGGGGGGTAAGGGAAGAGGGTGCCATGGCAAAGGTGCAGGAAGAGACAACGTTCTAGATGGGCAGGATCAAAGAGGAAAAGTGATGGGAGGGCGGAACGGCAGTCGTCTAGGGCATGTTGATTGTCAAAGCTTGTGTATTTGTCGGGTGAGGGTAGCGTGCCGCGGTCGGCGACAAGGGGGAATCGAGTATCCTTTGGGCCGCCCTTCACCCATCACCCTTACGACATGATATCCAGATTTGGTCCTCAAGATGAGAGACCGTCGATCCTGCGGCGCCTCACCCTGTTGGGGATGGTTCTGCATGGCACGAGTTTCGGAGCGGTCCTGAACTTAACCAACACCAATTTCGGTTCAGGTTTGGAGCCGGACGTTCTCACGAGCGGGACGGGAGCGACCTTTCGTGGTGGCTTCCTCAATGGGGCACTGTTCCGGGATCCTTCGGTGGAAGGAAGTTCGGGTTCGGGGGTATTCCGCGATTTGTATCGACTGACGCCACCGAATGGAAAAGGCAACGTGATCGAAGCCGGCTACAACCGGGCGCGGATGGATTCAAAAATCCCAGGTGGATTCGATCCCGTGATTCGGGTGGGTGATCTGATCGAAGACAGCACGGGAAGTGCCTACATCTTCGTGGTGGACATCAATGAGTCGAATTCCGCTCCCGAGAGTTTCATCTCGATGGATGATTTCAAGATATGGGTGGGTGGTGCCAATGATCCTTCCACTCTGCCGGACTCCCTGGCAACTCTGGGCGCTTCACTGGGAATCCCAATCTATGACATGCAGGGTGATGGAGGAAACAACACGGTTTTCCTGGATGCGAGGCTCTCCAGCGGCAGTGGTGGAGGAGATGCCTTCATCTTCGTCCCGAAGACTCTGTTCGGAGATGACGAGAACGCCTTGGTCTATGTCTACAGTCAGTTCGGGGCCTACACGGCGTTGCCGGGCTTTGGAGCGGGTGCGACGAGCGAGCAGGTTTCGATCCCGGGCAAGTCGCTTGATGGCACCGGAGGAACGACCAACCAAAGTACGATCGGAGCCGGGGTTCCTGTTCCGGAGCCCACGGTGGTCAGTTTGCTTTTTGGGGGTGTCGCCTTGCTGCTGAGGCGCCGTCGCTAGGCGCCTCCGGCTGAAATGATCCGGATGGCCTCCGGGTAGATGCGGTGTTCCTGCTCCTGGATGCGTGCGTGCAGGGTCTCGGCGGTGTCGTCGGGCTTCACCGGCACCTTGGCGCGGATGATGGTCGGGCCGGTGTCCATGCCGGCATCGACGTAGTGGACGGTGCAGCCGGTTTCGGGCACTCCGGCATCGAGCGCCTGCTTCCATGATTCGAGGCCGGGGAAGGCCGGGAGCAGGGAAGGGTGGATGTTGATGATGCGCTCGGGGAAGGCATCGAGTAGTGGTTGTTTCACCAGGCGCATGAATCCTGCGAGGCAGACAAGTTCCACGCCGGCGTCCTTGAGTGCCTGCGCGGTTTCGGTCTGTGCCTCGTCGGGGAATTTCTGTTTGAAGCCCCGGCAGTCGATGAGCCCGGTGGGGATGCCGTGCTTGCGGGCGCGTTCGAGGATGAAGCCATCGGGGTTGTCGGAGAGGACGAGCTCGATGGAGGCATCGAGGGAGCCATCGTCGATGGCATCGAGGATGGCTTGCATGTTTGATCCGGAACCGGAACCGAGGATGCCGAGGCGCATGGGCGAAGGTTGGCCTCTTCCGGGCGGATCGCCAAACCCGAAAACTGTCTGTCTCCTTGGGTCTTGCCATGGGCGGTGCCGGAGTTCAGGGAAGAGTCATGCACGATCCGCGCGTTGATGAGTTGGCCAAGCAGTTGGTGGGTTATTCGGTTTCCCTGAAGAAGGGTGAGAAAATCCTGATCGATCTCTATGATGTGCCCGACTCGATCGGCCTGGCCTTGATCCGTGAAGCCCGCCGCAAGGGTGGGGTGCCGCTGCTCCGGATCAACCATTCGCGCCTGACCCGTGAGATGCTGAAAGGGGCGACCGATGACCAGTACAAGACGCTCGCCAAGCACCTGATGGGTGAGATGAAGGATGTGGACGCCTACCTCGCGGTGCGGGGCAGCGACAACATCGCGGAAAGCAGCGATGTGCCGGCGAAGCGGATGGCCCTGGCGATGAAGTATCTGCGTCCCGTGCTCGATCGCCGGGTGAAGAAGACGAAGTGGTGCGTGCTGCGCTGGCCGTCTCCATCGATGGCCCAGCAGGCGGGAATGAGCACCGAGGCCTTCGAGGATTTCTACTTCAAGGTGTGTCTGGTGAACTACAAGGCGCTGCTCCCGGCGGCCAACGCGCTGAAGCGCCTGATGGACAAGACCGACCTGGTCGAGATCAAGGGGCCGGGCACGGACCTGAGATTCTCCATCAAGGACATCCCGGCGGTGACCTGTGCGGGGACCTGCAACATTCCCGACGGCGAAGTATTCACGGCACCGGTGAAGCACAGCATTGAGGGTGTCCTGAGCTACAACGCGCCGACGATCTACCAGGGGATCCCGTTTGATTCGGTCAAACTCACCTTTGAAAAGGGGAGGATCGT
This sequence comes from Haloferula rosea, assembly GCF_016595525.1. Taxonomy (GTDB): domain Bacteria; phylum Verrucomicrobiota; class Verrucomicrobiia; order Verrucomicrobiales; family Akkermansiaceae; genus Haloferula; species Haloferula rosea. The sequence continues at coordinate 85,341 of NZ_JAENII010000011.1, read as the reverse complement.
GAAAGCGGAGTCGCCCGGGAAGAATAAGGAACTCAACAAGATCCTCGATAGCGATGCGGGCTCACGTTTCATCGGCGAGTTCGCACTCGGCTACAATGCGGAGATCCGCCATCCGATGCGCGACATCCTGTTCGATGAGAAGATCGGTGGTTCCTTCCACTTCACGCCGGGTCAGGCTTACGAGGAGGCGGACAACGGAAACCGCTCGCAGGTGCACTGGGACATGGTCTGTATCCAGCGCAAGGACTACGGCGGTGGTGAGATCTGCTTCGACGGGAAGCTGATCCGCAAGGACGGGGTGTTCCTGCCGAAGTCCCTCGCGAAGCTGAACGGATGAGCGACTATTTCCCTAGTAGTTCGATCTCTGCGGCGCCGGCATAGGGTTTTCCCTGCGCACCGCGGAGCGAGACGAAGCGGAACCAGCGGGTGCGCCCGGGCTCGTCGAACAGGTGGGTCCTCTGGCTGGGATCGTTGAGGAGGTTGCCGAATTCCCCTTCCTCGAGCTTCGTCCATTCCCTGCCGTCGGGGCTGGTCTCGATGCGCCAGGCTTCGACCATGCTGTCGGGGACGCGTCTGTCCTGGCGTGGCAGGTAGGTGAATCCGCGGATCGCGGTGGTTTCAGGCAGCTCGATGGTGAGGGCGATCGGGTGTGCCGGATGTCCTGCCGCCCATGAGGAATGCCAGAAGGTGGCGGTGTCACCATCGATCGCCTTGGTGGCCTCATACCCGGCGTGTTCACTGCTGGCCGTGATCTTCCAACCCTGCGGGCGGAGTCCGAAGGTGGCTTCGCTGACCGGCCCGCTCTGGTCGCCGACGATGCTGGTGGCTTGCACGGTGCCTCCTTCGGGGAGGTCGAAAGGGTCGGTGAAGCGTGGCGACCCGGCGTCGGGTTGGCTGCCGTCGAGCGTGTAGTGGATCGCCGGGCCGGGGCGGGGTGTGGTGAGGGAGATCCTGCCATCCGGGGCGCGCGTGATGGACACGGCCTGGGGTGGGGCCGCGTAGTAGTGGGCGGTGAGGGTGGCGATCGACGGGGTATTCCGGGAATCCAGGATGCGGACGCGCAAGCGGGAGGTGGTCACTTCGTCGAAGCGGTGGATCCGCTTGTAGCCGATCACACCGGCCGATGAGATCTCCACCCACTTGTCGTCGATCCACGCGTCCAGCGCATGGGATTTGACCCGTTGCCCGACCTTGCCGATGGCTTCCTGCAGGGCGATGCGGTTGATGGTGCGGGGTTCCGACAGGGTGATCTCGAAACTGCCCTTGATGCCTTCCGGCTGCCAGTAGCTATCGAGGTCTGAACCGTCGACGCCCTTGGCCGTGGTGCGGAATCCTTGGGCCAGATCGGTGCCGTAGGTGGAGCGAACCCGCCTCCCGACTTCGGTCATGCAGGCCACGTCGCGCGGGCCGAGCTTGCCGTCGGTGGCGGGCGGGACGTTGAGCAGGAAGACGGCGTTGCCGCCGACGGAGCGCTCGTAGATGTCGAAGATTTCATCGGCGGAACGAACGTTCTGTTCGTGCTCGTTGCGCCAGAACCATCCGTTGCGGATCGAGGTGTCGACTTCGGAAACCATGTAGTTCAGGAACTTCGCCGTCTGCTTTTTCCCATAGACCTCGTAGTTCCGTGCGAGGATGCGGGCATCCGACCCGATGTCCTGAGGGGTCCGGTCGAGGCCGGAGAGGTTCATGTCGCCGATTGGCAGGATGTTCCACTCGTTGGCGCGGGTGCCACCGTGTTCGTTTCCGCACCAGCGGACATCGGGACCTCCGAAGATCACGGCGTCGGGTGCCAGCTGGCGGATCATCGAGAACCACAGGTCCTTGCGATAGGTTTGGCCGCCCTTCCGCTTCGGGTGCGCTCCGTCGAACCAGACTTCGTGAACCGGACCGTATTCGGTGAGAAGCTCGTAGAGCTGGTTCATGAAGTAGCGGTTGTAGTCGTCCAGTTCGTGCTGGAATGCCGGTTTGCCCTCGGTCCGGGCCCGTGGTTTCAGTGGGTCGCTCTGCAGGCTGGCGGGATCCGTGGGGATGACGGATGGGCGTGGCTTCGACTCGTTGCCATAGAGTCCATCCGGGCTCTCGATCTGGAACAGGTCAGCCGGGGAGAGGTAGACACCGAGCCTGAGGTCGAACTTGCGGCACGAGTCCGCGAGCTGCCGGAGCACGTCTCCCTTGCCATCCTTCCATGGCGACTGGTGCACGGAAAATGCGTCGTTGTAGCGCGTCTGCCAGGTGCAGTAGCCGTCGTGGTGTTTGACGGTGATGATGACCTTGGTCATGCCCGCGTCCTTCATGACGCGGCACCACTGGTCGGTGTCCACCACCTCGGGCGCGAAGACCTTGGCGTCTTCCATTCCGTTGCCCCATTCCCTTCCGGTGAAGGTGTTCGGGCCGAAGTGGATGAAGCCGATGAACTCCTCCTTGTGGTAGGCGAGTTGGCGTGGCGAGGCCACGACATTCGAGGCGATTTCCAGCAGCTGGGCGTCGGTCTCGTTGCCGCTGAGCGCGACCGTCTGGATGTGCTTCTCGGCGGCGAATGACGCCGCGACGATGAGTGGAAGCAGGAGCATTTTCATGGTAGCGAAGGGGTTCTACTTCTTGCGGATGAGGACGACGCCGTTCGAGTCATCGCCGGTGTCGCCGTAGATGAGTGCCTTCACCTTGAATGAGGCGCCGGTCTGATAATTGTCGACCTTGATGGTGTAGACGTTGTCCTTCCTGCTTCCACCGGTGAAGCCGTGGTGGATGTCCTTTCCGACCGGGTCGACGTCGTTGCGGACTACCTCGATGCCGTCGATGTCGAGACGGTGCTTGCCGCCGGTGTATTGGAAGGTGATGAGGTAGGTGCCGTTTTCGTTGATGAATCCGGTGGCATCGAAGACGACCTCTTTCGGCTTCTTGTTGCCGACTTCGCCCGACTTCCACTCGCCGATCTTGCTACCGAGGTGGGCGAACTTGTTGGAGGCATCGATGTAGGTCCAGGTCAGGCTCGTGTCGCCGTTTGCTGCGACGGTGACGGCCTTGAAGGTGGCGGTTTCCGGTGCGGTGAGCGGTTGGGTGAGTCCGGGGGATTCCGCGGTGGGTTCCGAGCCGTCGAGGGTGTAGTGGATGGAGCCGCCGGCAATGGGTGTTTCCCCCGTGACGAGGAGACTGCCGTCCGGCTGACGCTTCACCTCGAGGCGGGGTGTGGGCATGCGGAAGTGGTAGTCAGCGTGCTGGTAGCGCAGGTAGTGGGCTTCCATGCGTTTACTAAAGTCCTCGTAGTCCCGTGATTCGCGGGGAGTCCATGTGACTTCGGCAAGGGCGGCCATGCGTGGCAGGCTGAGGTAGTCGACGTAGGCTTCCGAGGCGGTGGTGCCTTGGCCGGGTTTGTCGGCGAGCACGTCTGCGCGATGAAGGAACTGGTCGGTCCAGACACAGCCGTTGGCTCCCAGGATATTGGCTGCGGCCTTGGGATCGAGTCCGTCGGGTGTGGGGTGCCAGCGATAGGCCTTTTTGAGGGAGATGGGAGGGATCCAGGTGGCGGTCGGTGGTTCGCCGGGGAGCTTGCTTTCCGCCACGTCGAAGTAGGCGTGTCCGGTGAGTGCCATGACGACCGGGTTGCCGCGTTTGGCTCCATCGACGGCGGTGCTCGGCTTGTGCCAGGTCATGATGCCGGCCTGATTGCTCACGCCGCAGTCGAGGATTTCATCCCAGCCGATGATTTGCTTGCCGTGTTTCTTGAGCACCTGCTCGATGCGGGTAGTGGCCCAGCCCTGGAGCTGCTTGCTGGATTTCAGGCCCTCTTTTTTGCGTCGGTCCTGGCAGTGGTCGCACGCGTCCCACCGTTGGTAGCGGGCTTCGTCGCCGCCGATGTGGACGAATTTGGCGGGGAAGAGTTCGCAGACCTCGTTCATGACGTCTTCGAGGAAGGTCCAGGTGGATTCCTTGCCGACGCAGTAGAGTTCCGGCGAGATCGAGTGCCTGGTGGGGACCTCGAACTGCTTTCCGGTGCAGCCGAGCTCCGGATAGGCGACCAGCGCGGGGAGGGTGTGGGCGGGGATCTCGATTTCAGGAATCACCTCGATATTCCGTTCCTTGGCGTAGGCGACGATTTCGCGGATGTCGGTCTGGGTGTAGAATCCACCGTAGCGTTGATTGCCTTTGCCGCGCCATGCGCCGATCTCAGTGAGTTTCGGGTATTTCTTGATCTCGATGCGCCAGCCAGCGTCGTCGATGAGGTGCCAGTGGAGCACGTTCATCTTGTGCATGGCCATCATGTCGAGATAGCGCAGGACGTATTCCTTGGTGAAGAAGTAGCGCGAGACATCGAGCATCATGCCGCGCCATGGATAGGCGGGCTCGTCGGTGATGGTGACGGTGGGAATGGTCCAATCACTGAGGTCGTGGGCCGAAGTACGGAAGGCACCGGGGTCGAGGAGCTGGCGGAGTGTCTGGGTGCCGTTGATCAGGCCGGCGAGGGTGCGTCCGGTGAGGACGGCACCATCGTCCCGGGTGACGAGCTGGTAGGCTTCGCGGCCGGTGGTATCGGGGACGTCGCCGAGCTGAAGGTGGATGTTTCCGAGACTGACGCCCGACTCCTGTTTGACGGGTAGCTTGAGGCGGGTGGGGGGGCGGAGTGAGAGGGCGAGCAGCTCGGCGGCCGGGGCGGTTTCCTCACCGCTGTGGGTGATGGTGGTTTCATCCGTCAGGCGCAGGCCGGAGCCCTGCTCCATGCGCAGAGACACGGGCTTGGGAATGAGTGGAAGCTGGGCGGCCAGCGGGGTGAACAGAGCGAGGCTGCAGAGGAGTAGGTGTTTCATCGTTCAGTGGGAAAGGATTTCGGATGGATACGGGACGGGCTTGCCGGTCTCTCGGTCGATGGGCATGAGGGCGTGGGTTTCATCGCGCAGGTAGTCGGTCAGGAGCTTGGCGAGGAACTGGGTTCGCTCGGGGTTCTTCGAGGCGATGTCGTGGGTTTCGCCGAGGTCGCTGGAGAGGTCGTAGAGTTCGACGGTGCGCTTGGCGGGCCAGTGGATGAGCTTCATGTCGCCGAGTCTCACCGCGCTGTAGGGCGGCTGGTCGTAGTGGTTGGGGGAATGCCAGAACAGCGGGCGCCTGCTGCGGTCGGTGGATGGGTTTCGGAGCACTTCGGTGAAGCTCATTCCGTCGTTTTCCGGGGTTGGGGTTCCGGTCATTTCAAGGAAGGTGGGGAAGATGTCCTCGATGATGACCGGGGTGTCGGTGGTGGTGCCCGGCTTGGTGACCTGGGGCCAGTGGACGAGGAGCGGGACGCGCGTTCCGCCCTCCCAGCCGGTGATCTTGTGACCGCGGAGCGGGAGGTTTCTCGGGTTGTTTCGCGGGCTACCGTTGTCCGACATGAAGACGATGATGGTCTGGTCCGCCACGCCGAGGCGCTTGAGTGTGGCGCGGATGTCGCCAAGCGAGCGATCCATGCTTTCGAGCATCGAGGCGTAGACTTTCTTGTGCTTGGGCCAGTCCTTGTCGGCGTAGTTTCCGATGAAGCGCCGGTCCGGCTCGAATGGGGCGTGGACCGCGTAGTGGGAAAGGTAGAGGTAGAAGGGTTTCTCATCCGCGACGGCTTGCTCGACGGCGGCGATGGACTCCCGCGTGATGGCTTCGGTCAGATTGATCTTTTGGCCGTGGTATTTCTCCAGTCCGGGGATGTCCCAGATCTTGCCGCCGCCTCGCCATTCGGCGGAGAAATTCCGGTCACCGTGGTAGGATCCCGGACCGCCCATGTAGGAACCGGCGATGTTGACGTCGAAGCCGAGATTCGATGGATCGGCGCCCGGGGTGTCCTTGGCGCCGAAGTGCGCCTTGCCGGCGTGGATGGTGCGGTAGCCTGCCTTGCGCAGCAGGCCGGGGAGGGTCTCGGCCTCGAAGCTGCGCTCAACGCCGGCGCCGGTTGGCTGGAGGCCATTGAGATTCCAGTTCTGGCTTCTGAATTTCGGGTGGTTGCCCTCGGGCGAGACGTTCTTGCGCAGGGTCCAGCAGGTCACCCGGTGGCGTGCGGCATTCATGCCGGTCATCAGGCTGACCCGGGAAGGGGAGCAGATGGCACAGGCGTAGGCCTGGGTGAACTTGATGCCATCCGCCGCCAGCTTCTCCATGTGGGGGGTGCGGTAGTCTTGGTTGAGGTCGGTGGTTTCGCGGTGGAAAGGCACCGAGGTGTCCTGCCAGCCCATGTCATCGACGAAAAAGAAGACGAGATTGGGTTTTCCTGCTGAGTAGGCAGGAAAGTGCAGGAAGATGGCGAAAAATAGAGCAAGACGCATCGCGGGAGAGGGTTAGCCTGTGAAATGTGCCGATGCAAGGCCGGGTGTGAGGAGGGAATGCAGGCCTGACGGGACGGTCGGGATCTGCTGGACTGATGCCGTGACGATGCAGGAACAGCCGCCGCCGGACGTTGAGCCTCCCGAAGAGGTGCCGCCGCAGGGGTGGCATGGTTTGACTCACAAGAAGAATTTCACCGCCGCCATGGTGATTACCCTGGTCTTCATGCTGGTGGTCGTTGTCTTGCTTTCCTCGCCAATGATCCTGCGGAGCTCCAAGGCAGCGGAGCGGACCGAAGCGATCAGCAACAGCAAACAAGTGGGGTTGGCCCTGTTGGAGTTTGATCAGGAATATGGGCGCTTTCCCCATGAAACGACGGTGGCCGAGGTGCGGCGGACTACCTCGACGGGCATCGACCTGAGTGGGAGCAGTTCGAATGCGATGTTCCGGCAGTTGATCGCCTACGGGATCCAAAGTGAGGATATCTTCTACTGCGGTCACCCTGAGTTCAGGGACAAGCGCCCGGACAACAAGATACGAGGTCCTCAGGCGCTGGAGCCCGGGGAAGTGAGGTTCAGCTACGTGGCGGGGTTGGACACGTCGATGAATCCGTCGCTGCCCCTGCTGGCGGCACCGATGAAGCTGGGGACGACCTCCTTTCACGACAAGCCGTTCTCGGACAAGGGGGTGATCCTGCGAGCCGACCTTTCGGCGAAAGCTCTGACGATCCGCGCTGCGGATGGTCGCCTGACGATTGGAGGGGGCCAGACCTTGTTCGATCCGAAGAATGGGATCTGGCCTGCGGGTCATGTGATCGACCTGCGGCATCCGGAGAAGTGAGTTTCTGAATCTGTGTCCCGGGCTTGTTGGAGGGCTTGAGTTGGTCAGTGACTTGGGTGGGGTCCTCATCTAGCTTGTGAGGATGAACGATCAGGACCAACCGCAGGGAGATGATTCGGACTGGAACGAGGAACCGGAAGATGACGATTGGGGGGATGCGCCGGATGAGGATCCTGAGAGCGTGCCGACCAAGCGATTCTGGAGTCTGGGAATGATCGTGCTGTGGATCGTGATGATCCTGTTGGCGATCGGGGTCTCGCTTCCGCTGTTCTTACGACGCAGCTGTGGCGATGGTATGTCACGCACCATGGCGATCAGCAATGCCAGGCAGGTGGGGTTGGCGCTGTTGGAGTTTGACCAGGAATTCGGGAAGTTCCCGGATGAGTCCACGGTGGATGCCGTACTTCGTGGAACGGGAACGGATCTGGATCTGGCCGGTCAGAGTTCGAATGCGCTATTTCGCCAGTTGATCGCCTACGGGATCCAGAGTGAGGACATTTTCCACTGCAAGCATCCGAGAGCGGTCAGGCCGGACAACATCATCACTCCCGGCGAGGCCCTCAAGCCGGGCGAGGTGGGGTTCAGCTACGTGGCTGGCCTCGATTCGAGTCAGGCTGCCGGCCTGCCTTTGATCGCCGCTCCGATGAAGGAAGGCACGACGAGCTTCCATGAAGACGGGTTCGCCGGGAAGGTGGTGGTGTTGAGGCTGGATCTCTCGGCAAGCGCGCTTGAGCTCGGCGATGCCGATGGAGGCGTGGTCACCGAGGACGGAAAGGCATTGTTCGATCCCGAGAGCGGCCTTTGGCCCGAGGGCTATGAGCTCGATCTGAGGCATCCGGAATTCCCCCGGGCTCGAGCGGGGGCTCCGGGCGAATGAATGTGTTTCAGCCCAACAGGGTGCTGCGGCTGTAGAGTGCGACGACGGGGATGCCGCGTGCTTCGATGGCCTGGCGGCCGCCTTCTTCGCGGTCGACGAGGACGAGGGCAAAGGCAACCTTGCCGCCTTCGCGTTCGATGGCGTCGATGGCCTTGAGGGTGGATCCACCGGTGGTGATGACGTCATCGACCACCACAATGGTATTGCCGGAGGAGAAGTTGCCTTCGATCTGTTTTCCACGGCCGTGGCCCTTGGGCTCCTTGCGCACGGTGAAGACCTGGAGGGCTTCGTCGGGGTGGCTGCTGGCGGAGGTCATGCCGACGGCGAGGGAGATGGGGTCGGCGCCGAGGGTCATGCCGCCGATGGCATCGATTTCGAGTCCTTCCGCCTGGATTTTCTCGCGCACGGCGGCCCAGCCGACCTGGCCGATGAGGCTGGCGCCGAAGGGGTCCATGGCGGTCATGCGGCAGTCGATGTAGAGGTCACTCTCCTTGCCGGAGGCGAGGGTGAAGGTGCCGGTGCGGACGGACTTTTCGAGAAGGAGGGATTTCAGGGCAGAAGCGGCGTCGGACATGGCTGGAGTGGAGAGTGCCAAGTGCCGAGTGCCAAGTGAGAAGTGTGGATCGGTCGGGCTTGTGCCTTGGGAGGTGGTTGGGGAGATTCCCGATGTGGAGGATGAGAGGACAGCGAGTGAGGAGGCCTATCGGAGGTTGGAACGGTTGGCCCGCGAGGAGGCCGAGTATCTGCGTGCCCTGTTCTGGTGCGGGGGGCTGGCGAGCGTTGGGTTTTCGCTCTCGTTCGTTGTCCACTATTTGTCGGTTGGTGTCGACCTGTGGGAAGTGGCGAGGGTGGCGCTCCATCTTCTGGGGGTGTTGGGGACGCTGTGCGTTCTGGTGTTCTCCATTCCGACCTGTGTGGCGGTCTTCCTGTGGCTCCGGGCGGTGATTCGCCGGAGGCGGTTTTCCCGATGAGGGGTGGACACGATTCACGCTGTGCAGGGCAGGGTGGGTGGCACAGCGTTGGGGGCATGACTCTCCGATGTTTTGTGGTGGCCTTGTGCGTGGTTCAGGTGGTGGCGGCCGGGTCGGCCACAAGGAAGGTGATGTCTGAACGGGCGAGTGTGATCGATCCCCGCTGCAAGGCGTATCCGGAGCTGGGGTTCCTGCTCGAGACGGACGAGGGGAAGCCGGCGGACACGCAGGTGGCGAGTGTGGATCCTGCGGTGGCGAGTCGTGGTCGACTGGTGATCTGGCTGATGGCGCCGAAGGATGAGCTTTTCGAGCTGCTCAATGGCTATGGGCTTCATGTGATCCAGCCTCATTATGCCCGGCATTGGTTCGGGCTGAAATGCCAGGAGCAACCGGTCGGCGAACACAGCCGGGGGAATCTCAGGTTGGAAGCGGCGACGGGTGAGGATTTCAGTGATGAGGTGGATCTGGCCAAGCCGGATGGGATGATGGAACGGAGCCACCAATTTGTCCGCTGGCTGTCGGAAAAGCATCCCGAGGGGGATTGGGATCAGTTCCTCGCGGCGGATGGTTCGGGGTTGGACTGGGAGAAGGTGATCGTGTCCGGGGCGTCGCATGGATCGACGACGGCGGCGCGCTTCGCGAAGCATGTGAAGGTGGCCCGGGTGGTTGGGTTCTGTGGACCGCGCGACCAGTTTCAGGCCTGGCAGGGGCTACCCTCGGCGACGCCGGAGAACCGGTATTTCATGTTTTCCCATGTCCTCGATGATGGCTGGGTCGGCGACCATTATTGTCGGTCCTGGCGGATGCTGGGGTTGGGGGACTTCGGGCCGATCGTGAATGTGGAGGATGCGAAGCCGCCATTCGGGGACACGCGGAGGCTGGTGACGGACTTCGATGTCGGGGGGAGCGCGCAGGTGGCGCACGGTGCGGTGGTCCCGGGCCCGAAGGCGAAGAAGACGGAGTCGGGCGGGTGGGCGCATGATGAGGTATGGAGGTATTTGTTCACCCATCCGGTCGAGCGGGTGGGGGATCCGGTGGCTGCTGAGGCGGACTGTGAGCTGGATCTGAGGAATCGCCCGCCGAAGCCGTGAGGTGGCTTGCGTCGGGCGGTCATCCATTGCTTGCCCGATGGGGGGAGTGGACCGATGCTGGCGGGGATGAGTGAGGGTTGCCGGACCGATGAGGTGGTCGAGATGCTGAGGCAGGAAGCGCTGTTCGAGTTGCCGCATGATTTTGGTGCGGGCAGCGACCTGTTCGAACTCGGGATGGATTCGATGGCGGTCATGCAATTGATCGTGATCATCGAGGAGCGTTGGGGGGTGGCGCTGGGGGCGGAGGATGCCAGTCGGGAAAATCTCGGGACGCCGGAGAAGCTGGCGGCAACGATCCAGGCACGCCAATGAAGGTCGATGTGCTGGTGATCGGTGGGGGAAGCGCGGGGCTGGCGGCGGCGGTGACGGCGGCGCGCACTGGGGCCCGGACGCTCTTGGTCGAGCGCAATGGTCTGCTTGGCGGCATGGGAACGGCGGCTTTGGTTCACACGTTCTGTGGATTGTATCTGCTCGATGGGGACCGCGCGGAGATCGCGAATCCGGGGATCAGCTCGGAGATCGCCGAGCGGATGGAGCGGGCGACGGGGCTGGGTCCGGTAAAGATGGGCCGGGTTTGGGTGTTGCCACAGCATCCGGTGGAGTTTGCGAGCTTGTCCGACCGGTTGATTCGCGAAGCGGGGGTCGACCTGTTGTTTCACTCCGAGCTGGTCTCGCTGGAGCCGGGCTGGCGGGCTGAGGTGGTTTGCCGTGGGGCGAGGCGGGTGATCGAGGCGGACTCGGTGATCGATGCGAGTGGCGATGCGGTCGGGGCGGAGTTCCTGATGGGGGCGGCTGAACCGACGGAGGCGGTACGTCTGCAGCGGCCGGCCTATGTGTGCGGGGTGCAGGGGGTTTCGGGGGAGTTGAACTCGCTCGAGCTCAGTGGTCGGATCGTGGAAGGGATGCGTGCCGGGGCTTTGACCAAGGCGGCGCTTGGCATGCATTTCCGAGCCAGCGGCCGGGCTGGTGAGATCTTTGGAACGCTGGATTTGTCCGGCGAGGAGCAGGGCGCTTATGACCCGACGGACCCGGCTTGCCTGTCAGCGATCGAGGTGGCAGGGCGTGAGGTGGCGAGCCAGGTGGTGGCTTACCTGCGTGACCATCAGCGGGGCTGGGGCGGCGCTTACATTGCTCACTGGCCGATCCGGGCCGGGGTGCGTGAGAGCCGTCGATGGAGGGGTAGGGCGACTTTGACGGGCGAGGAGGTGCTGGCCGGTGCCACCCATGAGGACGATGTGGCATGGGCGACGTGGCCCCTGGAACTGCGTGAGACGAACCGCGGTCCGAAGCTCCGGTATTTGAAAGATGCGCGCGCCGCGGGGATCCCGGCGGGGGCGCTGCAGGCGGATGGGTTTGAGCGCCTGTTCGTGGCCGGGCGGTGCCTTTCCTGCGATCATGAGGCGCAGGCATCGATCCGGGTGATGGGGACGTGCTTCGCCACGGGTGAAGCGGCGGGCCGAATGGCGGTGGAGGGCGTTCCGGGAGGGTCGTGAGAACGAGGCTTGCTCCGTGGAGCCGGGCGAAACAATCTGCGTGTAGATCGGTTGAATAATCCTAGCAACAAGCCGTCCAAGGAATCCCCGCAGCCCGGTGATGAGCCGAGCGACGAGGAATTGGTTGTGCGCGCCCAGTCCGGTGACTCGGGGGCCTACGACGAGTTGGTGACCCGTCACCGAGGAAGGATATTCGCTATGATTCGCCAAATGGTCAAAAATGAGGCCGACGCCTGGGACTTGTCCCAAGAGGCGTTCATCAAGGCATGGAAGGCGCTGCCGCGGTTCCAGGCTCGGGCGCGTTTCTCGACCTGGCTGTATCGGATCGCCCACAACACGGTCTATGACTGGGTGCGCAAGAAGCGGCCTGAGGCGGGCGGTGAGCTGAATGATGAGATTTTCGGTGAAGGTCAGGTGGATCCATCGTCGGTGACGACGCCCAGCGTGGAGCAGCGTCCCGATGACGCCCTGAAATCCGGCGAGCTGAGGGCCCGTATTGAGGCCGCCTTGGCGAAACTTTCCCCGGATCATCGCCAGTCGGTGGTCCTCAAGGATGTGCACGGACTGGCTTACAAGGAGATTGCGGAGGTGATGGATTGCTCCATCGGCACCGTGATGAGCCGCCTGCACTACGCCCGCCATAAACTCCAAGAACTGCTGAAAGATGAATACGAAGCCCGATGACGAACTCCTGGCCCTGTGGGTCGAGGATGAGCTGGATGTGAGTGTTCACACCGAGGTCGAGGTGTGGGCCTCCGGTCAGGCCGAGTGGGCCGAGCGCCGGGAGCTGGCGCGTCGGACCAGGTCGCTGCTTGGCTCGACCATCCCTGCGGATGAAGACCTGCCGAACGGGGAGTTTTTCAATGCCCGGATCCGTCGCGAGATCGAGGTCCGCGAGACTGCTCCAGCTTCGCGCAAACCGAACGGTTCCTCGTTTTTGGGTTGGTTGGTGCCGCTGACGGCGGCAGCGAGTCTGGTGCTGGGCATTTGGATTGGCCGCGGCGGACCGAAGTCGGAAATTGTCCCTCCTCCCGTCGCGGACCTCACGCCGGTGCTTTACACGCCGCAGAAGGGTGTGAATGCCGAGCTGATGAACAGCGAGGACGCCACGGTCATCGTCTTGGCTGGGGTGGATGCGATTCCAGACAGCTGGGAGATTCCTGCGACGGTGATGCGTGAACCTGAAACCCGGCCAATGGCGTCGAAGGACGAACGATGAAGCGGGGCCGGTTTTTATGGGGGATCTTGCTGACCGTGCTGGCGTGGCCAGCGGCACTGGGCGCGGATCCGGGCCGCGATGTGGTCGGTCAGCTCGCGGTGCGGGTGTATTTCGGCACCGATGAAGACCCATCGGTTGCGGGTGAACGTGCGGCGGAGGTGGCGGACGAGACGGCTGAGCGTCTGCAGGCTCAGGAGCAGCTGAAATTCGACCACTACCGTGAGTTGGGGCATGACAAGAAGCCGGTATTCCGCAGCTATGAGAACTGGGCCCAACCGATCAAGGGCAGCGATGAGATCTTGTGCCGCTTTGAGGTCCAGAAGCGGCTGGCAGAGGAGTCGATTCGGCTCGATCTGGAGCTCTGGCTGAGTCGTAAGAAGGTGCTGAAATCCGGGATCCTGCTGGCGGTCGGGAAACCGGTGTTGGTGCTCGGCCCCGAGTGGCGTGGTGGGCGACTGATCATTTCAGTGGAATTGGAGCCGAAATCGGCGTCATAGTCTCGGCGATGAAAGCCATCACGATTCTCATTTTCGGCTGCCTTGTATCGCTGGCCGGCGCAGCGGGCCTGAAATTCGATGAGGTTCTGAAGTCGCTGGAGGTCGAACCGACCGAGACCATCGTCACGGCCGATTTCGATTTCACCAACGACACGGACAAGCCGGTCAGAATTGCGAAATATCATGCGGCTTGCTCGTGCATGAATTTGAAGGTGAAAGGCGGCAAGCTGGTCTATGCCCCCGGGGAATCGGGTGTGATCCGTGCGATCTTCGACATGGGCAATTTCTCCGGCCAGGTCGACAAGATCCTTCAGGTCTGGCTCGACGATGATCCCGAGGCGACTCCTTCGGTGATGCTTACCGTGCGGGTGAACATTCCGGTACTCGTCCAGATCGAGCCGAAAACGCTGCGCTGGGAGATCGGGGCTCCTGCTGAACCTCAGACGGTCAAAATCACGATGAATTACGAGCAGCCGATCAAGGTGCTCTCGGCGGAGGTGAACACCGAGGCATTCACATCCACGTTGAAGACGATTGAGGAAGGCAAGAGTTACGAGCTCGAGATCCTTCCGGCATCGACGGAAAAGGCGGCTCTCGGGATTGTCCAAATCAAGACGGACTGCCCGATTTCGCGCCATGCCACCCAGCGGACCTTTGCGATGGTTCGGCAGCCGGTGGCTGATGAATTGCCTGAACAGAGCCCCATTCCCCGATGAAGAGCTCGGCCCAACTGGCGGTGATTGTCGGAGTGGCCGTCGTGGCTGGCTTCGGACACTGGATGGTGGACGGGCGGCCTTCCGGGTTACCGGAGAAAGAGTTCAAGGACAGCCTCGAATTGGGTGAGCTGCCTCCGTTGCGCGATGGAGAGGTCCGCTTGGAGGATCTTCAGGGGGCGCAGGGCGAAGGCATCTTGTGGGTGGACGCGCGCCGCGTCGGCCGCTGGAAGCGGGATGGCCTGCCTGGGTCCATCAGCATCACGAGCCTATCCGAGGAGGATCTGGTGACGCAGCTGGCCCGACATGAAAACGAGCTGTTTGGTGCGCGCATGATGGTGATCTACTGCGACGACCTGAATTGCTCGCTCAGTCACGAGCTGGCGGAGCGCCTGCGGCGCGAATTCGAGGGCCTGGTCCCGAGCGATGTCCGCATCCTGCAAGGTGGCCATGTCGCCCTGCGTGCCGCTGGACTGATCAAGAATTCCAGTTCAGGGCCTTGATCTCGCGCATCTCGATGTAGGGGCGGTCCGGATCTTCGGTGGTATTCCACTCGAGCACGATCGTGGCTCGAAGGCGCCTTCCCCAACCGATGCCGGAATCCGGCGAGTAGAGTTGTTCGGCGAGCGGAGAGAGGAGGCTTGCGTAGGCTCGGGTGATCTCGCTCTGACGGGTGGAGGAGGAGATCTTGTAGGTGAACTTCTTGTCGGCATTCGGGATCTCGACCTCGAAGCAACGGGGCACGGCCTCGATCACTGCATGGAAGGTCTGCTGGCCTTCCACGGGTTCAGCAGCAAAGGCGTCGAGTGCTCCGCCTGCCAGGTCGAGCAGCGGATCGATCAGGATCCTGGGAGTTTCATCGCCCCGCTTCCTGACGATCACCAACGTATCCCGCGTTTCGCCTTCGGCGCCATCAGGGATGGGAAACTGGATGTTGAATGGGATATCGAGATAGTCCTCCAGCATGTTGCGAGTCGGTGAACCGGCAAGGGCTTCGCCGACTGGGGGAAGGGTATCATCGAGGATGCCGCCTTTCAGGGGTTCGGCCGATCGGGCGGGCTCGGCCATGTTCAACCGCTCCTCAAGTGTCTTGCGACCGAAGAATGACATGAGCATCGTCCTCGCTTCGTCGAGATCGCACTTCTCGGCTGGAGCGAGCGATTCCGGGGTGGGGGCTGGAGCTACGGGCGTGGTCGTCGGATTCCTCGGGGAGGGGGTCGGTCCTGTCGCTGAGGGTGTCGTTGGGTTGCCTGCTGGCTGCCGCACTTGCTGACCGGTCGGCTGACCGGTGGGCTCGGGCGGATGAGCGTGGACTTCGCGATTCGTTTGCCCGGGGCCACCAGGCATGAAGTGATAGAGGAGGAGGTAAACGGTGGCTGCACTGACGACCGCAAAAAGCATCGGGGCGGCAAACCTTGAGAAACCTGAGCTCCTTTCCCGCGCTGGGGCGCTGGGTTCGGAGCTCGGGCGCCGCCGGTTGCTGACCGCGGAAGCGGCTTCGTTGGTCGAGTGCTTGACCGCAACCTTCCTCTCGGCGGGGCGATCGGGCAGCCCTCGGGGGGCTGGCGGGATGCTGGGTCGACCGGCGAAGTCCTCGTGACTTCGTGGTTTTTCCCGTGGCTCGGGAATTCTGGCGGGATGACTGGTCCGTGGCTTTTCCCGAGGTTCCGCGGCAAAGGATGCCGGGGCGGTGGAGTGCGGAGCGTCGGGTGCCTTGATGCTTTGTCCGCATTTCGGACACGGCCCCTCGACGCCTGCCATGCTTGCGGGCACGGTCAGCGGAGTCTGGCAATGAGAGCAGGTGAACTTGAGAATGGTGGGGGACATCGACGATTTGGGGGCCGACGGGACGGGGATGGTTAACGGAAATCGAGTTTGAGGTCAATGACGCGCGGTTCTTGCGATGACACCAACTCGGTGACGGGTCGCCAGATGCCCCGCGATGGGATCGCCGGTTTCGTAAACTAGCAGGTGACAGACCGTGCTTGGTAGCGCTAGTTTGGCGCTGTCAATGGTCTGGGAATTCATTCGTCTGCATTGGAGACACGGTATCGAGATCCTGATTCTGACCATCGGGATCTATCAGATTTACCGTGCCTTCAAGGCAACCCGTGGCGCCCGGATTCTTGTCGGTTTGGTGGTGATCCTGGTCGTCCTGACCGCCCTGCTCCAGCTGTTCCGCCTCCAGGTGATCACGTGGATCGTCACCCGCGCGCTACTTGTCTTGCTTGTCGCGCTTCCGGTGATCTTTCAACCGGAGATCCGCACCGCGCTGGCCCGCGTCGGCAGCAGTCGCTGGCTCGATTGGTTGCTGCGCAATGACCGTCGGCAGATCGTCTTCCTCGAGAGCCTCGATGATGCGGTCATCATGCTTTCGAAGAAGCGGATTGGAGCGCTTTTCGCGTTGGAGCGGAACATTTCCCTCAAACCGCAGGAGGACACGGGGGTGCGTCTGAATGCCGACTTTTCGCCCGAACTCGCGATGAGCGTGTTTTTTCCGAAGTCGCCGCTCCACGATGGAGCCATCATCCTGGCCGGCGAGAAGGTCCGTGCCGCGGGCTGTGTGCTCCCGGTGAGCCAGCGGGAGATGTCGGACCGATCAATCGGCTTGCGCCACCGGGCAGCCCTGGGCTTGACCGAGGAGACTGATGCGATCTGCGTGGTGGTCAGCGAGGAGACGGGGGCGATTTCGATCTGTAGCGAGGGAAGCATGGAACGGGACCTTGAACCCGGTGATTTCCGCACGAGAATGGAAGAGATCTTCCTCAGCAAAACCAACGACGATGAGAAAAGCGTTCCGCAAACACTGGGGGCCGAAGATGGTGGCCCTGATTCTGGCGACGGTAGTCTGGATGCTGATTAAGGCCCACCTGACCAAGGAGGGCATGTGGAAGGTTGAGCAGCCTCCCAGGGCCCTTGAGGTGCCCGAAGAGGAGCGTCGCGTCATCAACGAAAGTCTATGAGTTGGTTCATTACAGGCACCGATACCGGTGTCGGCAAAACGTGGTTCAGTCGCCTGCTCGTCCAGGGACTCCGTGCGGAAGGGAGAGATGCGGTGGGTTTCAAGCCCGTCTGCTGCGGCGAGCGTGACGATGCCACGTTACTTGCCGAAGCCTCGGGGGGGCTGAACATCGACGAGGTCAATCCGGTGTGGCTCAAGGCGCCGGTGGCTCCGAAGGTGGCGGCGATGCTCGCCAACATGAAGGTCAACCCGGCCTCGCTCGTGGCCTCATGCAAAATGCTGGAGAAGCGACACGACACGGTGGTCGTCGAAGGAGCCGGTGGGTGGCGTGTGCCCTTGGCCGATGGCTATGACATGGCCGATCTGGCCACGGATTTCAGCTTGCCGGTGATTGTGGTGGTGGCCAACCGACTCGGAGCCCTCAATCATACGATTCTCACTGTCGAGGACATCCGGGCGAGCGACCTTGAGGTCGCCGGCCTGGTCCTGAACAATCTCCAGGAGGAGCAGGACACTGCGGCTGTCACGAACAAGGGAATGATCGAGGAGCTAACAGGTGCACCGATTCTCGCCGAACTCATCCACGGCCAGGACTTTCTCGATATCGAGCCGTTTCTCAAATGATGGGATTGCGGATTGCGGATTGCGGATTGCGGATTGCGGATTGCGGATTGCGGAGGCGGCGGTGTTAGGGCCAAGTTTAATGGATGACACCGGGAGAACTGAAGGCTCGCACGATGAAGTTTGCGCTTCGTGTGCTTGAAGTGGTGGAGGCCTTGCCGGATGGGACCAAGGGGTGGGTCATCGGACGGCAGCTTTGCAAGAGTGGAACATCAGTCGCGGCCAACTACCGAGCTGCTGCCCGAGCCAAGAGCTCCCCGGACTTCATTTACAAACTGGGAATTGTCGAGGAAGAGGCCGACGAAACCATCTTCTGGCTTGAATTGATCGTTGCAGACGAACTGCTGCCAGCACAACGGCTCGACAGCCTCATCAACGAAGCCAACGAGCTACTGGCGATCACCGTAGCCTCCATCAAGACCGCCAAGTCCCAACGCCCCTAGTCGCAACAAAATCCGCAATCCGCAATCCGCAATCCGCAATCTCAAATCGACAATTACCAACTGCTCATCTGGCGGAATGCCTCCATGCGAGCGTCGATGTCGTCCTGCGTGATCGCCTCAAGCTGTCGGGTCGAGAATGCCTCGCAGGTGAAGGATGCCACCACGGAGCCTTGGGCCACCGCCTTGCGGATTTGTTCGAAGGAGTAGTCGCCGTTGGCATTGGCTGCCAAGTAGCCGGCAAGGCCACCGAGGAACGTGTCGCCTGCACCGGTCGGATCAGCGAGTTTCTTGAGCGGGAATGCGGCACAGCGGAAGAAGGTTTCGGGACACGGCAGGCTGTCACCGTTACCAAGATCCTGACCATTGCCGGTGAACAGCATCGCGCCGAACTCACCGAGTTTGATGACCACGTGACGCGGGCCCTTTCCTAACAGGATGCGTCCGGCCTCGATGAGGTCGCCTGTTCCCGCGAATTCGCGGGCTTCACTTTCATTGATGACGAACAAGTCCAATTGCTTGAGCACTTCGTGGAGGCGCTCGTTGGCGATCTCGATCCACAGATCCATGGTGTCGGCGATGACGAACTTGTTAGGTGCGGTGCACCCTTCGAGCATCTGCAGTTGGTTGTCGGGCGACATGTTGGCGAGCACCACGATGGGCGCGTCGGCGATCTCGGCCGGCACCTTCACTTCCCAGCTTTCGAGAACATTGAGGCCGACCGTGTGAGTCACCCGCTCGTTCATGTTTTCCAGGTATTCACCGCTCCAAGTGAAGGAATCGCCTTCCGAACGCTCGACCCCGGTGAGGCTGACCCCACGGTTCTCGAGCATATTGAGATGCTCAGCCGGGAAGTCCTTGCCAACGATGCCGATCAATCGGACGTCGGGCGTAAAGAAGCTCGCAGCCAGAGCAGCATAGGACGCTGAGCCGCCCAGAAGATTGGTGCCTTCAGATCCAGGGGTTTTGACGTTGTCGATCGCGACCGTGCCGCCGACGAGAATGGCTTGGGATTGAGAATTCATGGGATGTTGGGAATCTGCGAAGCGCGAAGCATTGCCATCGAGCCCTTCTTGACCAGTCCGAATCGCTGGGACGGCCGCAGGGGGGCACAGGTCTTCAAAAAGAGACAGGCCTGGTCAGGAATTCTGTATCCAGCCAATGGATCAGCGAGTTCGTTGAGTGCTGGGAACGCCTCAGATCGCTCGCAGATTAACAGGCCGGGCAGTCAGGTCGCCCGACTTCTCTTGCATGGGGGATCCATCCGGCAATCGCCGGATGCCCCGGCAGCAAGGCTAGTCGGGCCCAAGCAGGTCAGAATTTTGGATCCGAGAACCCGTGCGGCGCTGAGTCGGCTTCTGCCTTCCAACTCAGGAAGCATGTCCGGGAAATTGCCGTGGTTTTTGCCCAGGATCCTCAAAAGATCTTCGTTCTAGGCAAAAAGTCTCAAAAATTCCCTAAAAACCGTAGAGAACCCCCAATTTTTCCTTGCGGTATCGACGTGCGAAGGGCTTCTTGTAGAGCAAGCCCTACTGCAAATGAGCTGAATTCTAGGCCTTGTGACGGTCAAAATACCTGCACACAGCAAATTTTTCTCGACGGTGGGGCGTCGAAAACCTAAATCAAAACTCGTCATGAAAAACATTACTTCTTTTGCGCTCTTGAGCGCATTCGCGTCCGTCGCAGCGACTGCGGCGGTGACCGATCCTGTTGGTTACATCTCCCTTGGAAATACTGCTGGGTCGGATGCTTTCGCAGCGAATACCGACGTTCGTATTTCCATTCCGTTGTTCAATGCTACGGCGTCCGTTGGCGCGATTGCGACCGCTGGAATCAGTGGAAATGATATTACGATTGACGGCGCAGCCTACACTCCGGACGAGTGGGTTGGTTTCTATGCGCAGGTCGCTGACGGCACCAATAACGGGCAGTTGCTCCTCGTGACTGCAAACACCGCTACCACGCTTACCGTCTCCACTACGACTCCCGGAGACTCTCTGGCCGGGTTGGCTGACGGCGACACAATTAAGCTTTCTGCAGCTTGGACCATCGGAACCGCGATTGGCGACGTTCCTGTTGGGACGCAGCTCTTCGGTTTCACTGGCACGGGTGTTGGCCAAAACCTCGCTGCTGACGTCGGGTATACCTTCGGGGAGCCTTTTCCGGGTTTCTTCGGTGGAGTGAACCAGTGGTATAACACAGGCACGCTTGCTCCTGCCACCGATGCTATCTTGTATCCGGGTGAGGCCTTGATCTTGCGAACGGGTGCCACACCAGTTAATGAAATCGTTATCACCGGCGAAGTTTCAACGTCCAATTCACGCACGGTAATCCTCGGTGGTGCAGCATCGCAAGATACTCCTACTGGTTATGTTTCTCCCGTTGATGAAGTTGTCATCGACGCCAATATTCCTGCTGTGGCGGGTGACCAGCTCTTGATCTTTGATGTCACGGGCACTGGTCTCAACCAAGCTGCCACCATCATTTATGCCTTTGGAGAACCTTTCCCTGGCTTTTTCGGTGGTGTTGACCAGTGGTATAACGCCGGAACCTTGGGTGCATTGACTACCGAAGCGATTCCTGCTGGACAAAGTTTCATCTACCGGACAGCTGCTGCCGCAGGCGACCTGCCTTGGGGTGATGAGCCTGGCTTTGTAAGTGGACTGTAAAGGTTACGATTTTACCAATTTTTTGATCTCCTAAAACTAACCTAAATAATTATGAAACGTAAATTAGTTGCCCTCTTGGGTATCGCAATGATCGGATCAGCAACCGCTACTGTTACATTGCAGTTCAACGCCGCTGGCTTTACAGGTGAAGGTGGTGAGTTGTCTGGTGTTACTTGGGGGGTTATTGTTGACGCTGCAGGTGATGGCCTCGACAACCTCGGTGCGATTGAAGGCGGTTGGAGCCTCACGAACAATGCGCTTGTAGGCACTTCCGATGACGACTTCTTCTTCCTCGGTGCGTCCGCGACGCCAGGCGGTGGATTTGTCACGCAAGCTGCAGGCGTCACCGACGCTCCAGGTAACGACTTTGCCCTCATCTGGTTTGAAACTTCTCTCTCTGCGGGAGAGGCTACAGCTCCAGGTCTGTTGTATGGCACCTACACTCAGGCTAACTTCGTAATGCCTGCTGCTGGCAGTGTTACTTCGTTTGCTCCAGTTGCTCCTGGTGGCAACGTAGATACTGCATTCACAGGGATTCCTGAACCCTCCGTTGCACTTCTTGGTGCTCTGGGCGTTCTCGGCTTGATTCGCCGTCGTCGCTAACTCTCGGACAAGACTAGAGATTCGATGGGAGGCAGGTTAACCTGCCTCCCATTTTTTGTAGCCAGAGGGGCCTCTTTTGCGAGATGCCCCTTTTGCTTGCCTTGAAATCGCCTCTGCTTGGTGGAAGGGGAACCTTTCGCCTCCAGCATAGCAGGTGGTGCTTTGGATCCCTCCTCATCCACCACTCCACGCGAGTGAAGCGTTCGGATGGTGACTGGACTAGAGCACTGTGGTCCGACTGAACGGGGGATATCAGAAGCGGACTTCCTTCAGCGACAGCCCATCTGCCGGGGCGCAGTGGGGGGCGCGGCCGTGGGGGAGGTTCCGGGGTTGGTCGAGGAGTCGGGCGAAATCGTCGAGACGAAGGCGGCCTTGGGCGACTTCGAGGACGGAACCGGTGAGGAGACGGACCATTTTGTAGAGGAAGCCGTTGCTGGACCAAGTCAGGCGCCAGCCGTGGTCGAGGGGTTCGTAGTCGGCCTGGCTAAGGGTTCTCTGGAAGTCGGTGGTGTCAGTCTCGTTGCCACGCTTGGCGGAGAAGGCTTGGAAATCGTGGGTCCCCAGGGTGAGCTTCATGGCGTCCTCAAGCAGGAAGGGGTCGAACTGGCGGGGAAGATGCCAAGCAAAGCCGGCCTTGAAGGGGGAGAGGACGGGCTCGGTGGAGATGTCGTAGCGGTAGGTCTTATTCGTCGCCGAAAATCTGGCGTGGAAGTCGGAAGAGACCTCGCTGGCCTCGAGCACACGAATGGAGGGAGGGAGCTTGGTATTGAGCGCTGGAACCCAGTTGAAAGGATTCATGGTCAGGTGGTCCGGGGCATCAAAGTGTGCGACTTGAGCGAGCGCGTGAACGCCGGCGTCGGTGCGACCTGATCCGTGGATACGAATCGGCTCCTTGGCGACGGTAGCTGCGGCGGCTTCCAACTGGTCCTGAATCGTGTTGCCGCAGGGTTGGGACTGCCATCCAGCGTGGCTTCTCCCGTCGTAGGCAATGACGATTTTGATCCGCATGGATGGACGATGAGGGGCGGAAGGCTTGGCGGGCAAGAGGGGATTTCGGATTGGGGGTTTGCTGGGATTGAGGGGGGATCGCGTGGCGCGGCCGAACTCATTTGATTCGGTGCGTTGCTGTGGGCGCGAGAGTTCTGGTTGGGTTGACTAGAGCCCCGACTGGCCCCGGGGGCAGGTATGCTCATCGGGGAGATGCTTTTGGGCGATTCCGTGCGTGGCGGCGCCGCGCGGTCCATGTTGGTGGTTGCTTGGGCGGCTTTGGGCGGGAAGGATGATTCTTGTGGAAGGGGAGATCGATGGGTTCATGCTATTCGTGGCCACTGAGAAGGGGCTTTCGGACGCGTATCAGCTATCGCTTCGGCAGACGCTCGATGCCTTGGTGGCTTGGGTGGAACGGCGGAAGTTGCTGCTTCGGGATTTGGGAACTGAGGAGTTGGCGGATTTTCTCGGAGACCGGAAGGCGGCAGGACTGGCGTCCTCGTCCCTGCGGATTTCGACGGTTCACCTGAAGGTCTTTTTCCGTTGGTTGGCGGCCAAAGGGGTGATTGAGATGGACCCTGCGGAGCCGCTCCTTGCGCCCAAACCGGATGAGTATTTGCCGGAGACCCTGAATCAGCAACTGGTCGAGCGGATGATTGAGGGCGTGGACACGACGGTTCCGCTGGGGCGTCGGGATCGTGCGATTCTCGAGCTATTCTACGCTTCCGGGCTGCGTTTGAGTGAATTGTGTGGGCTGAGCCTGACCGATTTCCTTGAAGACGAATCCTTTCTCCGCGTCACGGGGAAGGGGCGCAAGACCCGGATGGTCCCGATTGGGGGTAAGGCGAGGGTAGCGTTGGAGAACTATTTGCGCAACGAACGGCCGAATCTTGTGAAGAAGAGGACGAGCATGGAGGTATTCCTCAGTGTGCGTGGAGGCCGATTGTCTCCGGACCGTGTCAGGCAGATTGTGAAGCAGCGCGCGGCGCAGGCTGGGATCGAGGAAAAAGTATATCCTCACTTGCTCCGGCATTCATTCGCCACTCACCTGCTTGAGGGCGGGGCGGACCTCAGGGTGATCCAGGAAATGCTTGGCCATGCGGACATTTCTACGACTCAGATTTACACGCATGTGGACGGGAAGCGTCTGAAGTCGCTCCACAAGAAGTTCCACCCACGTGGTTGAGCAGATCGGGTTTTCGCCTGGGGGGGAATCCTTCCCAAGTGCTTGAAAACAACGGTGGCTGTGCCTTCACCGGATCGGGCGCCGGTGCAGATGAAGTCCCTGTTATTTGGGAACCTTGCCGTAGGGTTTGATTTCGACGGCTGGGGCGGCTGGCTCGGGTTTGGCCGGGTCGGGCTCTTCGGGTTCGGCTTCACCGGTTTCGGTCGGAGCGGCTGGGAGCATGCGAACTGCTTTGTAGAGCAGGTTGTAGTTGTGCCGGACGGCGGACGGAAAGGAGACGCGTCCCGCCTCGACAATCTTTTCGCGCAAGAGCTTGCTGGAAAGGTCCGCGACAAGGTTTGAGCCGATGCGTACGGCTCCTTGGGCACCTTTCAGGCTGGCGCCAGCCTCGGCAGATGTCCTGATCAGGTCGCTGGCAATGGTCCGCCCTTGGATGGCCAGGGTGGATTGGGCGCTGCTGACGGATCCGTCGGCATTGAAGGTGACTTCAAGAACGGCGTGATCGTCGCTGGCGAGCCAGCCACGTCGGTGATCGATGCGGATGGAGAGGAAGATACCTCCATCCGGAGACGGGGTGATCTCCGGCTTGTGGGTGCGGTACTGGGATCCGGACAGCTCGTAGTCGACGACTTCCTTTTTCCATCCACCGAGGCTCTCGCCGAAGGCTTCCACATCGATCGCGACGTCCGCGGTCGCGGCGCTGGCGAGCAGAACAAGGCTGGCAGAAAGGATTCGGATCATGGCGTCGGCGGGCTTGGAGTCAGGACAATACGCACCTATTCGTCAGAAAATTCAACTCAAAGCGGAACAGAGTGGACGGGGCTGGTGCCCAGGGAGGTGGCATGCTTGGCCTGAAAGGTGGAATGGGTGGGAGGCTGGGTGGATTCATCCACTTCCTCGTTTCGAACGATTGCCAGTCGTCGTCGGCCTGACTAGCCTGTCGCCCGTGAGTCGTCCGATTGATGTGCTGGTGGATGCCCTGCGTGCTGAGCAAGCGCGAGGTGTGGCGGATGTGCATTTGGATGAAAGTGCCAAGGCAATCCTGCGCGATTGGCACCGGCAGACGAGAGAGGCGCGCTCGGGTGGTGCTCCGAAGCAGGTGATGCCGGCGGTGGTGGAGACGACCGAGCCTGAGCAGCCACAGGTGGTGAGAGAGGTGGCCGCGACGGGGAACTCGGCGGCCGAGAAGATTGAGTCGTTGCGCCGGATGGCTGCGGACTGGGCGCCAGCCAAGGCTTTGGGGAGCTTGCGGGAGACGATGGTGTTTTCGACGGGCAACCCGGAGGCGGATCTGATGCTGGTGGGCGAGGCGCCCGGCTACCATGAGGAGCGTGAACAGGAGCCATTCGTCGGTCCGGCGGGTCAGAAGCTGAACGACATCCTGAAGGCCATGGGATTGGCCAGGGAGCAGACCTACATTTCGAATATCGTCAAGTTCCGGCCAGCGATGCCGAAGCAGACCACCAACAACCGGAAACCCACGGCGGAAGAAATGGCCGCCTGCATTCCGTTCATCCGCGAGGAGGTGAAGGTGGTTCGGCCCAAGGTGATTGTCGCGCTGGGTGCTACGGCGGCGGAAGGGCTATTGGGCTTGAGTGGTTCGGTTGGTCGCATGCGCGCGAGTTGGCAGGACTTCGAAGGGACGCCGGCGAGGGTGACCTATCATCCTGCCTACCTTCTGCACGGCTCAGCTGGATTGAAGGACAAGAGGATGATTTGGGAAGACATGCTGGAGGTGATGGAGCGCTTGGGACTGCCGATCAGTGACAAGCAGCGCTCTTATTTCCTGCCGAAGTCATGAAGGTCCGCGTGATCACGACGGGAGGAACGATCGACAAGGTCTACTTCGATGCGACTTCCGACTATGAGGTGGGTGAACCGACCGTGCCGCATGTGTTTCGCGAGGCAGCGGTCGCGATGGAGTATGAATTGGAGTCCCTTTTCCGGAAGGACAGTCTGGAGATCAATGAGGGAGATCGGAGGCGAATTCGCGAAGCGTGTGAGAGATCGCCGGAGGCTCGCATTCTGATCACCCATGGCACGGATACGATGGCGGAGACGGCCGAATTCCTGACCGGGATTCCGGGCAAGACCATTGTGCTCACCGGGGCGCTGGCGCCCGCACGTTTTCGCGTCACGGATGCCATCTTCAATCTGGGCTTGGCGCTGGGAGCGGTGCAGTCGAAAGGAGAGGGAGTGTTTGTCGCCATGAATGGCACGGTGTTTGAAGCCGGCCAGGTCAGGAAGAATCGTGAGCAGGGGCGATTCGAGTCGGCGGATGTCTGATCCTGAGCGGGTTACAGCATTTCATTGGCTGGGTCTCGCGATTGGCGGGGGAGTGATTCCTGTGCTTTAATTAAACCTGCGGCCTTGGTGAGCCATCCGCTCGTTGAAACCCATCGGTCGGCTCCAAAGGCATCCAGCGTGAGTCGGAGTCGACCGCCTCTCAAACAAACCCATAGATGAACTGGAAGAAGACATGGCTTGGCCTGATGGCAGGCATTGCGTCCTTGGTCGGAAGTGAACTCCGTGGGGAGGCGATGCTGCAGTATTTCAACATCAGTTGGGCGGAGCTGACTTCAAAGATGCCCGAGCTGGCGGAGGCCGGCTACGATTCGTTGTGGCTGCCGCCGCCGACGAAGGGGTCAGGTGGCCTGTCGGTCGGCTACGACTGCTGGGATCGATTCGATCTAGGATCCAAGGATCAGCGTGGGAGTGTGCGGACGCGTTACGGCACTGAGGCGGAGCTGCTTGAGATGGTTCGTGTGGCGCATCGATTCGGGATCCGGGTGTACTTCGACAATGTGATGAACCACAATGCGTTCGACGTGCCGGGCTACAACGCGTTCACGCCGATCGACGTCTACCCCGGGTTTCTCCCGGAAGACTTCCACCTTCGTCGAACGGAGGACGGATTTTATCGCAAATGGGACAACACACGTGACTGGAATGATGCCTGGCAGGTTCAGAACCTCGGGTTGTCGGACTTGATCGATATCGCGACGGAACCGGGAACCTTGAACTACAACCACGGATCTTACGAGGGGGATACGATTCCCAAGTTCGAATTCGTCCGGCAACCCGACAACCCCGAGTATTATTGCTACATCCCAAGCGGTCCCGGGCAAAAACATTCCCGCGGCGAGGGCAACTACGTGGGCTTTGGTGCTGGGAACGGGATCACGCCACAGACGATTGCGGAGAATGCGTCGTTCTACTCCGAATATGTGGAGGACTTCCTCCATCGGGCTGCGCGTTGGCAGATTGATGTGACGAAGGCCGACGGCTTCCGCCTGGATGCGGTGAAACACACGCCGGCCGAGTTCTACGGGGCAACCTTCGGAGTCGACAAGGACTCGTCCAACTATGGATATAGTGGCCAGATCCAGCTTCAGTTCAATCTGACCCGGGGCTTCTCCGACTGGAACAACCACCGTGATTCCGTGTTCAATACCGAGCAGGGTCGGGATGACGCGATGCTGTTCGGTGAGCATTTGGGCCAACCCCCGGCCTACGGCTCATACATCGATGCGGGGATGCGCTTGATTGACAACGATCTGCGCTCGAATTTCAACAACCGGCTGGGAAATCCTTCGTCGGGTTTGAATGGATATGATCAGGCGGGATTCGGTGGGTTCCCTGCTTCGGTGGCCGTGATGCACGCCCAGAGCCACGACAATGATTTCGCTGCACGGCGTGAGTTGCAGCATGCCTTTTACTTCACGCGCGAAGGTCTGGGGTTGGTCTATACGGACGGAAATTACCATGCCGAAACGCTGGGAGAGAGCGGAGGTGCCTTCCCTCGTCATTCGAATACTTCGTTCCTCGGCCAGTGGGGTGACGGCAGGATCCCGAACCTGCTCAAGGTGCATCGCGACTTCGTCCGTGGATATCAGGTGGGCCGGTGGAGCGACGGCGACTTCGTGGCTTATGAGCGGATGGACAAGCGGGAGAATGGGGCGATGAACGACTCCGACGGTGTCACCATGTTGATGATGCTGAACGACAACTATGCGGCGGGGCAATCCCGTCCCTTGTCGACGTCGTTCCGGTCCGTAGGGGGGACGGGTAGCGAGAATGATCCCAATACGGGCGACGAGTATCTCTACCAGTATGCCAGGGGATTCGGGAGTCAGCAGGGTTTCTACGTGTATGCTTCGAATCTGGGGTCGGTGATCGTGGATCCCGGGAGCTATTTCATTTTTGCTCCGAGGACGCCTGAGCCATCGGATGCCTGGCAGGCGGCGGGAGGGAGCCCGCTGACCATCTATCAGAATGGTGTGGAGGCTGGAACGATGGAGGTCCTTCGTCGAGATGGGCCCGATGGTGATCCTGCCTTCAATCCCTATGGTCTGCCGGATGCCGACCCGACGGACTATGCCTACACGATGACGGTTCCGCGGGTGACGAGTGCGACCGACATGGACTTTGTGGTCCGGGCCGATGGTTCGGCGGAGAACATCCTCCTTAAGTTGGATGGTGGTGTGGACTTGAACGGAACGGTTCCGGTGGGAATCACGGACGCGTTGTTGAGGGATAACCCGCCGGCTGTAAGTACGGACACCTTCCTCGGTTATGAGCAGCCGACCTTCGTGCAGAGGATGCATGCGGAGAAGTTCGCTGCAGTGGATACGAGTCGGAGCCAAATTGGTTCGGCGGGTGCGGAGACCTACATCAAGGAGGTCGGTTCGGGCAGTGTGACGACCGTCGACGGGCCGGTTGGCGCCAATGATTTCTCCACGGACGGAGGGGACCGTGCGTCATTCCTCTATCACGACCCTGCGGGTGTTGTCGGTGGTGTCCCCGGTGGTGGTTGGCCGGTGGAGGGAGCACCGTTGCAGTATGTCGAGGAAGGGAGCACGATCTCACTGTGGGCGAAGCCCAATGGGGTGGGCGGCGGGTTCCGGATGTTCTGCTACTACACCGTGGATGGAACGAATCCTGAGGGTGCCGGGGGGGCGGGGCTTGGGTCCACACAGGTGGTGGAAATGAATTACTCCCACGATGAGTCGGGCAATGACTGGTGGATGACCGCCACTCTTCCCCAGCCAGCCAATGGTGTGGAGCTCCGTTACAAGATCGGGATCTTCAAGGAAGGCGCCTCCAGTGTCTATCCCTCCGGTCAGGCCTCGGTGGATAAAAAGAAATCGATGCTCACCACGTTCAAGGTGGAGGGCTTCGATGGAACGTCGATCACTTATGCGCCTCACAATGACTATGGCGTGACAAACACCGGGCTCGAAGAGGGATTTCACGTGCTGAGGGGGCGAGCCTTCCTCAATCGGGTTGGCAAGGCATCGCTCTACAACACCTTCGTCCAAACATTCTACTACGATGCGGTGAAGCCACAGGGTGAGATCGTTTTCCCGACGAACAACGGCGATACGGTGGGTGGTAGTGAGTATGGGGTGGTGGTCCGCGCGGACAAGTCGACCCAGGAAGTTTGGTTCCGCATCACCGATGGCGATGCGAGCAACGACGATCTGGCGACGGGAGTCGACAATGGCAATGGCGAGTGGGTCATGGCAACCGAGGTGACCGCCAGTGCGTCGATCTCCCCGGGCAATGCCGACTACATCCGCGAGTTCCGGTTCAACTATGTCAACATCCCATCGACCGGCGGAGCGACAATCGAGGTGCGGTTGAAGGAATTGAGCTCGTCCGATGACAATGCACTGAGCGACGAGGACGGTCATTTCACCACCCTGACCCGAACGGTGGGGACGGCCGGGCCTGATCTTCGGATGTTCGTGGCGTTTCCTCCGTCGGATGGGCTGGCGATCGACGAAAACTACGAGCTCAAGGTGTATTTTTCCAAGAGTCTTGCGGACGGCTTGGACGAGGCATCATTGAAGAGCCGGTTCCTCGTGCGTTACGGGGGAAATGATGACTGGCCGGGCAGTTCGGTGGTGCTGGATCCGGTTGCGCTTTCCATCAACTATAACGAAACGCCGACCTATCACGCGCTCGCTTTCCAGTTGCCGAATCTGTTCAACGGCATCGATGGATTCCTCCATCGGATTGAGATTCTTCATGATCGGCCAGATCCCCTCTCCGATCTTTTGGCGACCCGCTTGGTCGAGGCAGCACCGAGTTCCGCTCCACGGGTGACCATCCTGCAGCCTCAGGAATTCGACAGTGACGGTCAATTGGTCGAGACGGTATTGCCGGATGGTCCGGGGGCGGATTCCCTCGATTTCACCGTGCGGGTTTCGACCGACGACACGGCGGAGTCCGTTTCACTGGAGTTCGAGCTTGGATCCGGAGTCCTGACACCCGTCGATGCCGATCCTGTGGAGCCCGGCATTCAGCCCGAGGTGTCAGGCTCGACCTTGTTCTGGGATTTCATCTGGACGATCAACCAACCGGGGAGTTTCCGGCTTCTTGCGACGGCGCTCTCGTCTGGTGGGAGTGCGGTGGATCGGCGAAATGCCACGGTGATCCGGCGTCAGTTGGTGGCTGCGGACCCCAACGATACCGATGATGATGACGACGGTCTGGCCGATTTCGATGAAGGCACACCGCTTCCCCTGCCGAATGGCTTTCCAGCGGGGGATCCGCGTTACAAGCCGAACCCGGAGCAATGGACGAATGGAGAGGTCCACGTTTGGGAGGCTTACGGGCGGTCGGATCCGCTCATGCCTGATAGTGATGGCGACGGCCTGCCCGACGGGCTTGAGGTCGGTTGGCGGACCGCCTCCGGAGATACGAATACGCTGACGGACACCAATCAGGATGGCTTGCCCAACTTTGTGGGTGACCTGGACCCTCCCTTCTACAACACCTTGGACAACCTCGGTTCGGTCCCCGGAGTAAACAGTGCGAGCGAAGGAGGAGATCGAGCGAAGCGACTCTACGGCTCCCTAACGGATCCGGGTAATCCTGATACCGACGGGGACGGCCTGCTCGATGGTGTGGAGGATGCCAACGCCAATGGTTGGATTGATGGAGACGGGGCCGCGATCGGCACGGGAGATTCTCCCACGCTGGGGCGGAACTGGCCGAATGCGAAGATCGATCCGGGTGAGGTGTGGATGGAGACTTCGCCGAACGACTCTGATACCGATGACGATGGCTTGTCGGATGGATTCGGTGAGGACACTGACTTCAGCGGAACCATCACGGGTGACACGAACCTGAACCGTAGCTGGGACAGCGGTGAGGTCTGGACCGAGACAAATCCTCTCAAGGGGGATACCGACGGTGACGGCTTGCCGGATGGGTTCGAGCGGAGGTTCGGACTGAATCCGCTGGATGATGGCGTGACCAGTTATGACGGAAGCATCCCCAATGAGAACAATGGTGCGGCAGGTGATCCGGATGAGGATGGATTGACCAACGTGCAGGA
The DNA here is from genome assembly GCF_016595525.1 of Haloferula rosea. GTDB lineage: Bacteria > Verrucomicrobiota > Verrucomicrobiia > Verrucomicrobiales > Akkermansiaceae > Haloferula > Haloferula rosea. The sequence continues at coordinate 54,548 of NZ_JAENII010000011.1, read as the reverse complement.
GCTTCTTGCCGGGACGGATCCGACGGTCGACAACAGCGTGGTGCTGGTTCCGGGTGAGGCGATCGTGATCGGCCCGGTGTCGGAGGAGAATTCGATCGTTCGAGGGGCGGTTTCGAACCGCCAGGAGTTCACCGATTGGACCGTGGATGACTTGGTGGTTCTCGATGCCTTTGAAGGGGATGGCACCGGCCACCAGGGTGGGGATACCTATCTCGGTTATGATGGATTCGACAGTTCCCGGGACTTGGTCGCCTTCTATGCGCGGGACGGTGGGGATGTGTCCGTGGGCGGCACGGGAGAATTCTATTTCCGTGTGGATCTCCACGACCTTCGTCCCTTTGCGGAAGAGGGGAATCTGGATTTCTATGTGGCCGTCGATACAGGGAACACGGCGATCGGGGAATACTCGCTTCCTGATGAGGTGGACACCGGCACCCTGATGCGGTGGGAGGCGGTGGTGGCTGTCTATCAGTCAAACCAAGGTGCGGTTTACGTCGATCTCAATCCGGCCAACAACTCGATCGGCGTGAACGAGGATCTGACCTCCAAGGGTGTGGTGCGACGCGACCAGAACGCACCGGACGGATTCAGAAAAGCCCATTTCAACAGCGATCTGGATGCGGTGGAGTTTTCCATCAGTCGCGATGCCCTTACGGATGCCGGTTGGCTGGGAGATCCGTCGAGTCTGAACTTCCAGGTCTTCACCGTTCGGGACGGAACCCAGAACAGCCCGCAGGGTGCGGGGGATATCGGCGGGCGGACGGACATCCGGGACACCATCTATGACGACTATCTGGCCGAGGACTACTGGCGGGATCAGGGGTACATTTCCCAGAACAGTGAGCTGCGTTCATGGTTCAACTACAATGGTCCGGACCGGGGCAAACGTTCGAAGGTGATGATGATGGTCCATGGAAACGAGGCCTTGAAGACGGGCAGCGAGATGCAGGATCGGATCAGTGATGCCGAGGACTTGGGTGAGATTGAGGACGGAGTGGCCGGAGGCTACTATCGACTTCTCGATGCCCATGACGCGTATGGCGCGAAGTTGGGTCTGCATCTGACGGGAACTCTTGCTTCGGCGCTTCAATGGGCATCGGTCGATCCCGCTGCGGCGAAGCCGTGGCGCGATGGACCTGCGTTCAACGCCCGGCTTGGTGCGATGGCCCAGGATGGAACGATCGATCTGGTTGCTTCCACGTATTCCGACTCACCGCTGTCCTACTTCAGCCCGGGCTGGATCGCGGACAATGTGTCCTTTGCCAACCACACGCTGAGTTCGATCTATGGTGTAATGCCCTCCGACCGGGTCTTCTGGATTCCTGAGCGGATCATCGACGAGGATGTGCTGAGCAAAGTGGAGGGCCTCGGATACACGCATGTGTTCGCGGACCAGTTCCGCCATATCCTGGATCGGTTCGGGAGAACCTCGGCCCTGCTCGACGACGGTTACCGGATCAATCGGATCAACGGTCTGAATACGATCGTGATCAACGATCAGGCTTCGGGTTTCCGATTCCAGAACACGGATCAGGGTTTGAATGTGAACCTGCGACAGCTGGTTTCGAGAAAGGCGCGCAGTGGGGAGCAGCACCAGTTGCTGGTCTTCTACAGTGATCTTTCCGACTTCCGTAATCCGGATCAGGCGACAGCTTACGATCGGAATCTGGCCTGGTTGGCCAGCCGGCCGTGGATCGAGGTGGTGGGGCCGGACCAAGTGGCGTCGGGCGAGGTGGATCTCTCGCTTCCTCCGGACGGGACGGGTGATGTGTTTGCTTCGATCGACCGCGGGACGACCTCCTTTGGTCGGAAACTGGGGCCGCTGTGGCTCGATCATGCGAGCGAGGGGAACTACGACTTCTGGTGGTTTGGATCCAGTCAGGAGGAGAGCCTTCGCGACAAGGTGTTCGAGGTGAGGCCCGGAGTATCGATCAACCCGGTGGGTGACGCCTTTTACGGAGTGCAGGATTTCGGTGGGACGGGATCCGGGGTGGCGAAGGCTTCATGGGATGCGGTTTCCGGGTTGGGTGATACCCGCTTGGGGCGGGTGGCGCGCGGGACCTACCACGCATCGACTTTCCTTGCAGGATGGCATGCGGAGGACAATAGCGACCTGAGGACCTACTCGACGGGAGCCTTCATCTATCCGGATGTCACTTACGACGAACTTGCGGGTTTCGCCAAACGCTCCCAAGCCCAGTCAAGGATGGCGGGGATGTATTCGGCAGTCGCAGACTGGGCGATGGCTCCTCCGGCGCTGGCCGAGACCGAGGCCATGGACGTCGACTTTGATGGTGAGGATGAGTTCGTGCTCCGCAACGACCGGGTGATGGCGGTATTTGAAGCGCTTGGAGGACGTTGTGTCGGGGCTTGGTCGCTGGCGGCCAATGGAGAAGTGGTCCAGGTCATCGGCAACCCGCTGTCGCAACCTGCCTATGAAGACGAGCGTGAGGGTGATGGGAATCTTTCCGGGGGAGAGGTGCTTGCGAGGAGGACTTCCGCGTTCAAGGACTGGTTTGCTGATGGTAGTGGTGGAGGAACGACGGGCTATGTGAATGACCTGTATGGGGTCACGCCGACCACGCAGGGATGGACCTTCACATCCGGTGACGGAGCGATCACCAAGGTGGTGACTCTGGCCAACGGGGCCGACGAGTTGCTGGCTGATTATTCCCTGAGTGGTGGAGTCAACAAACTGTTCGTGCGTTTTGGCATCAGCCCCGACCTCGACAGCCTGCTGGTGCGTGGTCAGTCAGGTCTGTCGATCGCACCGGTTGCCAGTGGGGTGGAGGTGTCGAACACGACACCGACCCTGCTGACCCGTTCCGTGGTCGGTCTGGATGCCAATGCCACCTGGCAGAGTCTGGCGATGGATGATGAGGGCTTGTTCGATACGTTGGCGATGAGGAACCAAGCGCAGGTCCAGCAAGTGGAAGTGGAGAGTCAGGATCAAACCTTCAGCCTGTCCTTGTCCCTCGAGGTGGAGGTCCTCGATGGCGATGGAGATGGGTTGCCTGCGGATTGGGAAGCTTCGAACGGGCTCGACGATTCGGATCCGACCGGTGTCCATGGTGCTGCAGGAGATCCGGATGGCGATGGTATCAGTAACCTGGACGAGTGGCTGGTCGGGCTTGATCCCCAGGTCGCGGATGCCGGCGATTTCCCCGTGCTGACGATCTCACTCAATGGGGGCTCCCCCGAACTCTCATTCCCAACGCTGCCGGATCGGATCTATCAACTCGAGGTATCCGATGACCTCGAGTCCTGGGATGATCACGGACTTCCTCGATCCACCGTGGGAGCGGGAGGCCCGGATCTATGGGTGATCGACGACCTGCCTGCTGCTGTTGGGGCCCGCTTCTACCGCATGACCCTATCGGCCCCATGAAATTCCACCTGTTTTATTGTTTTCTTCTCCTGCCATTGTTCGGCGCACCGGGCGTCGTCTGGCATGAGCCAGCCTTCCAACAACCGGAGATCGGAGGTGTCACGATGCGTGACCCTGCCTATGAGCCGCTGGCCGGGAATACGATCATCTATCAGGGATTCGCCAAAGCGGGTGGGGTGAATGGAAACCAGACGGGAGGTTCGGTGTTCTACCGCTTCACGCCACGAGGAGGATCGCCGGGTGCCTGGTTGAGCGAGTCGCTCGGCTTCTCATCCGATGCGGCCGGAGGCAATCAGTATTGGCAGGCCTCCCTGCCCTTCGACTTGGCGGCGCCCACGGATGTGGTGGAATACTACATCCGTGTGGATTTCGATGGGACGACCGGAAGCAATCCGGAGACCACCTACATCTTCGGTGGTGACTTGCAGGGGAATACGTCGTTGTCGACGGTGGAAGCGGATGCGCAAGCGGCTCCCTTTTCGATCCGGAACCGGCCGGGCTGGATCTTTCACGCCAACAACCGGGTGGTGGCGGACGACGACATCCAGGTTCGGGTGAAGACAGGCTACATCGGTCCGTCGAACGATCCGTCGAGCTTGTGGGCCACCAATGGAGCGGTTTACTATACGACGGACGGCTCGGAGCCGGAGGGTGCCTTCGGGGTTGCCATGGGATCGGGCACGGCGGTGGCGATGACCTTTGATGGGGTGGATCAGGACAACTCGGGAAATGGCAATGCGGCGTTCTGGCGCGGCACGCTTGAGGGAGTGCTTGCAGGACTGCCACTGGGTGGTGAGGTGAAGTACAAGATCGGGCTATGGAATTCCGAAACCAACGAAGAGAAGTTTGCCGACCATACGGCGGGGACCGACAACGAAACCTTCGTCTATCAGAACGGGGTGCTCGGAGAGCCATCCCTGACCGTGAATGGTCTCAACGCGAATTACACCACGACCAAGCTCTTCATCGATGAGGTGGTGGGGGAATCGGTTCCGCTCGCGATCGTATTCCAGCCTGGAGAGCCGAATGTGGTCGAGGCCGAGGTGTTCACGAATCTCAATCGTCGGGACCGGGCGGATATCGATGGTGATGGCGATGGTTACCCCGATGGGATCAGTGGAATCGATGGTGACTCGCTTGCTGCGGGCGACGACGGTCACTATTACAGGGCCTGGCCGATGGCATCAGCCGGTTCAGGTGTCTACACGCTGAATCTGGATGCTTCGAAGACCGGGGCGTATCGGCTGACGGCACGCTGGAAAGTGGCCGGAGATTCGCAGTGGCGCTACTACACGAATGGGGCTGCCAATCGGCGTGATCATGCCATCACCGTGTCTCCCCGGGATGCGAGGGATATCGTACTTTACGAAATCAATGTGCTCAACATCGAGGCAAGCGGGAACACCTTCGCAACGAGATCAACCATCGAGGACATGCATAACGCTCCTGGTGCTCCCCACAATGGGAGCAATCGATGGGATCTGGACTACCTGAAGGCCCTGGGTGCCAACTGGCTGTGGTTCCAGCCGATTCATCCGAATGGCTACGACGGCCGTGAGCCGGTGGGTGGCTACGGCAGTGGATCGGCCCTTTATGATCCGGGGAGTCCGTATGCGGTGAAGAATTTCTTCGAGGTGAATCCGATCTTCACCAAGGATTTCACGGGTGACCCGCTCAACCCTGCGGACACGGGGAATCCAGCAAACCGGGCACTGGCGATGACGGCGTGGCAGAATTTCGTCACGGCGGCTGATACGAAGGATGTGGGTATCATGCTGGATGCTCCCTTCAACCACACATCGTTTGACGTGGAACTGGCTCAGGTCGGAGTGGATCTGCTCGAGCCCGATGGGAGCACTTGGGGTGCATACGACGAGATCCGCGACAGGGATGCACGGTTCTTTTCCAGGAATGGCAACTACGGAGACCGGGCATTTGACGCGGGTTCGATTGCGCCGGGGCCGGACCGGTTCGACTTCGGCAAGTGGAACGACGTGAAGGATGTCTTCTTCGGACGGTATGATGCGCTGGTTGAGTTCGACAGCGAGCCGGAGCGTTCGAGCTACACGAGCGAGGGGGATTGGTTTGATCCGACGGATACCGACTGGACCAATGCGGATTTCATCAAGGGGGGGAATGCCCAGAACATCACCCGCTGGGTTTGGAAATACTTCGCCGAGTATGCCGTTCACTGGTTGGAAGAAACCCGGCCGGCGGGTGAGAACCGAAACAGCGAGACCGAGGCGGGTCTGACCATCGAGGAGCGGTATGAATGGGACGCCAAGGGGATCGACGGATTGCGCTGTGATTTCGGTCAAGGGCTTCCGCCGCAGTGCTGGGAATACATCATCAATGTGGCGCGATCGAAGAAGTGGAATTTCGTGATGATGAGTGAATCGCTTGATGGAGGAGCGGTGACTTACCGGAGCAATCGCCATTTCGATATCCTCAACGAGAACATCGTTTTCCCGCTCAAGAGTGCGACGACGAAGTACGACTACCGGAACATCTTCGAAGGTCGCAGGGCGGCATACGGGCAGGGGCTCGTTCTTGCGAATACGACTTCGCATGATGAGGAGAACTATGAGGATCCCTGGCAGGCGGTTGTCCGGTTCGGGGTTTCTTCCACGCTCGCCGGGGTTCCCATGATCTTCCCGGGCCAGGAGCTGGGGATCAGCCGGACGACGGGCTACGACGAGTATGAGACGAATTTCGGGAAGCTGATCCCGCACTTCAAGCGATACAACTCGATGATGCCGATCTGGAACGATACGGACTACGGCAACGATCAGCTCTTCAAGGTTTACTCGGGGATGGCGACGGCTCGTCAGGAGAGTGAGGCGCTGCGGTCATCCAACCGCTGGTTCCTGGATGGGGATGAAAACAACAGTCAGATCCACGCAGTGGCGAAGTATGAACAGCCGGGAGCTTCCCCCGCGGAAGCGGACGTGGTGTTGGCGTTTTCCAATCTGGATCGCGACAACGTCCAGTGGGATACCTTCGTGATTCCATCGGGCTTGGCCGGCGAGTTGGGGTTGAAGTCTGCTCGGAACTACAATGTCCGGAATCTGGCGGCTTATGAGAATCCTGCGGCGGGTATGTCGGGGCGGCGGGATGCATGGTTGTGGCCGGGTGGTGGCTACACCGGAGCGGAATTGCAGAGTGGTGGATTTTTCGTGTCCCTGGCACGTGTCCCCACGACGGGGAGCTCTGATGCTTCGCCGGGCGGCTGGGGGAGCGATCCGTTTGAAGGACTGTTCCTCAAGGTTTTCGATGTCACACCTCCGGCAAGTCCGGTGGCATCAAGTTCGGCGTGGACCCTGGGTTCCACCGCGACCTTCAACTGGTCCGACCCGGTTGATCCAGATGACCGGGTGGCATCCTACTTCGTCGAGGTTCTCGACACGTCGAACCAAGTGATCGCGAGTGGCAACGTCACGGATGGTTCGAACTTGTTCGAGTTCACGGGCACGACCGGCATGTCGTACACGGCCCGGGTCACGGCGACGAGTGTGGCGGGGATTGCAGGGGATCCTGTGGAGTCAACCGGCTCGGTCATTTTCCTGTCGGACGGTGGAGATGAAGATGGGGATGGTCAGTCGAACTTCGACGAGTCGATCGCCCTTACCGACCCTCTGGATTCGACTTCGGTCTTCCGTGCGAAGGAGGCGAAGGTGATGGGGGGAGATGTGGTGGTCTCGTTCTCGTCGGTGGACGGTCTCACCTATCAGCTGCAGACCAGTACGACGATGACCGCGGGGTCTTGGTCGACGGTGGCGACAGGACCGGGTACGGGAAGCTTGACGACACTCACCCATGTTGGAGGTGCCGGGGATGATCGTCGGTTCTATCGGGTGAGCGTGGTCGAGTGAAGGATGTGATCGGGCGGTTCGGGCCACGAAAAAGCCCGCAGGCCGATGAGGCACTGCGGGCGATGTGAGAGAGCGAGGGAATGCGGTTCGCATTGCCTCTCGGGGGGCTTACTTCTGACGTGCGTTGGCCTTCAGGCGCAGGGCGTTCAGAGCGATGAAGCCGGTGGCGTCGTCCTGGTTGTAGGCTTCCTCCTGTCCACCCTCCATGGTGGCGACGTCCTCGTCATAGAGGCTGTGCGGGCTGCGGCGTCCGGCCTGCATGACGTTGCCCTTGTAGAGCTTCATTCGGACCTCACCGGAGACCTTTTTCTGGCTTTCGGTGACGAGGGCCTGGATGGCTTCCCGTTCAGGAGCGAACCAGAATCCGTTGTAGACGAGTTGGGCATACTTGGGGATCAGGGTGTCGCGCGTCTGTTGGAGATCCCGATCCATGACCAGGGTCTCGAGGTCCTGATGGGCGGCGAGGATGATGGTGCCACCGGGAGTCTCGTAGATGCCGCGGGACTTCATGCCGACGAAGCGGTTCTCGACGATGTCGACACGGCCGATGCCGTGCTTGCCGCCGAGGAAATTGAGCACGCGCATGATCCCGTAAGGAGTGAGAAGGGTGTAGCCGTCCTTTTCGCCCTGGACTTCGAAGTCGCCGAGTTCGGTGATGAGTTCGGCAAGGCCTTCGGTCTGAAGTCCGATGATGTTGCCCTTGTCGAAGAGGAACTGGACATACTGCGGGGTGTCCGGTGCGTCTTCCGGGGAAACGGAGAGCACGTACATGTCGCGGTCGGCCTCGCCGGTGGCGTCATACCAGGTGTCTTCGAGAGCGCCGGCTTCGAAAGAGATGTGCAGGAGGTTGCGGTCCATCGAGTAGGGCTTCTTCATCGATGCCTTCACCGGGATGTTGTGGGCTTCGGCATACTCGATCATTTCCTTCCGGCCCGGGAATTGGGCGCGGAATTCAGCATCGCGCCATGGAGCGATGATCTTGATGTCGGGAGCGAGGGCTGCGGCGGATAGTTCGAAGCGGACCTGGTCGTTGCCCTTGCCGGTCGCGCCGTGGGCGATGGCATCGGCGCCTTCCTTCAGGGCGACGTCGACCATGCCCTTGGTGATGCACGGGCGGGCGATGGAGGTGCCGAGCAGATAGCGGCCTTCGTAGATGGCGTTGGCTTGGAACATCGGAAAGATGTAGTCGCGGGCGAACTCTTCCTTCTGGTCATCGATGTAGCACTTCGAGGCGCCGGTGCTGAGGGCCTTGGCTTCGAGACCGTCGAGTTCGTCGCCTTGTCCGCAGTCGGAGCAGTAGGCGATGATTTCGGCGTTGTACTTTTCCTTAAGCCAGAGGAGGAGGACGGAGGTATCGAGGCCTCCCGAGTATGCGACGACGATTTTCATGGCGGAGCAGGGGTAGGGCGGAATCGCGGCGCTGAAAACACCAAAATGTGTGGTGTCTGGTGCGGGCTGGTCGGGACCTTGGTCGGCGGGTGATTCCAAAAATGCGATCCGCTTCCCATGGCGGGATTTCCGGGGTGGATTCAGGCTCTGGGGCGTTATGAAAACCATCGGTGTTACCCAGCGGGTCTTCCGCGATCCAACTCCTCAGTTTCCGATCCGGCACAAGGATCGTCGGCGAGAGGATGATCGCCCCCGGCGCGAGCCATCGGTGAAATTCCTCTATGGAGAAGTACCGGAGGGGCGGGGGCAGCGGACGATGAACACGGTGCCGATGCCCGTGCTCGGGACCTCCTCTTCGCCTCCGGTGGATGAGGGGTCGATGCGGATCAGCCTGGTCCTCGGGGTGATCTCCTTGGTTTTCCTGGGTCAGTGCTGGCTGGTTTCCTCGGTGAGCACGATCACCGGACTCCTCAATTGGCGTCCTGAATTCCTGGGGCCGGTGCTGGAGTGGAGCCGGCACTCATTCCCGGTCTCGCTCATTGGGGTTCACTTGTTCGGGATCATGTCGTCGAGCCTGTCCGGTGGGCAGCGCCAACTCGGATCGTGGTCGATCGGTCTGTTCTGGCTTGGGGTGATCGGTGTCGTGACGACGATGATCATGATGCGTGTGTTCGGGTGGTGAGACTTTGGTTGGAGGGGCGGCATCGCCGGCGGGGAATCTTCGCCGGGCTTGTCGCTCCTCAGGCCACTCCCGTGGGGTGAATGTCGGGCATGGGGTGATTGGGGCTTGGAGTTCGCGAGGGTGCGCCGCAGCGTGACCTCGTGCTTGAGGGATGGGACGAGTGGACCTTGGCGCTGCTTGCAGCGTTCTGCATTGGTGTGGCCAAGGCGGGCTTCAGCGGGACCTCGTTGATCTCGATCGCGATCTTTGCCGATCTCTACGGGCCGAGGGAGCAGGCGGGCTTTGCCTTGCCGCTTTTGATTCTTGCGGACGTGATGGTCTATCCGGCCTTCAGGAAACATGGAAGTTGGAAGGATGTCTGGAGGCTGTTGCCGGCTGCCTTGGTGGGCTTGGCGATCGGCTGGTGGCTGATGAGGGAGCTTTCCCAAGAGATGGCCCGGCAGTTGATCGGCTGGACCATTTTGGTGCTCCTGGGGCTGCAGCTGTTGCGGGCGTGGAAGCCGGATCTTCTGCTCAAGATGGCGGAGCACCGGGCATTCGGAAATGGGGCAGGCGTGGCGGCGGGGATCACGACCCTCTTGGCCAACGCGGCGGGGCCGGTCTTCCAGCTGTACCTGCTGTCGAAGCGGGTGCCCAAGATGGAGCTGATCGGGATCGGCGCGCGATTCTTCCTCCTGATCAACATCATCAAGCTGCCGCTGAATCAGAATCTCGGATTCATCGGGGTGGACACCCTGTGGCAGAACCTGCTGCTCGCTCCCGGGGTGCTTTGCGGGATTTTTCTGGGGAAGTATTTCCTCCAGCGGGTCCCTCAGAAGGTCTTCGAGTGGATGATCATCGGATTCGCGACGCTGGCCGCGATCCGGATGCTGTGGTGAGCGATCACCACTTTTTCGACTGGTAGTCCTTGTAATTGCGGAAGGCGAGATAGCCGAAGAGCACGGCGGTGTAGAGCCGGTCGAAGCCGATCCAGGCGACGGCTGCCACGGTGGCCCCGGTGATGGCGGAAATGAGCAGGGCCTTGTGACGGGGGGTCACGTAGAGCTCGGCAATCCGGCCACCGTCGAGCGGCAGGACGGGGATGAGGTTCAGCACGCTCCACCAGAAATTGATCCAGATGAGGGCATCGAGGATGAAGAAGCGGGGCAGGTGGTCTCGCAGGAGGGTCAGTGCCTCGATGGTCGGATCCCCCACGGGCTCATTGAAGATGATCAGTGTGGTCAGCCAGGTGCCTCCCTGGACGCCGTAGATGAGGAAGACGACGGCCAGGGTGAGCGCGAGGAGGATGAAACCGGCGGCGGGGCCCATGAAGATCATCCAGAACAGGTGATTCCGGCTGAGGCGGGCGCCCTGGTTGTAGGCCATACCTCCGAATGCCCAGAGGACGATGCGTGGCGATCCACCGCCGAGGTAGCGGCCGGTCAGAGCGTGTCCGAACTCGTGGACGAGGATGGAGATCGTCATGACTGCCATGAAAATCAGCAGCCGCATCAGGCCGATCTGATCGGTGGTGCCGATCGCTCCGCCGATGAGGGCGCCGGTGATCCAGAACCATGGCTGAATCTCGATGGGCACTCGGAAGAGGGTGAAGCGGATCATTGTGGTGGGAAGCTTTCGGGCAGGAGTGCCGGATTGTCGAATGCGAAAGGAGGTGCGCTTGCGCGAAAGCCGATATGAGCCTAGGAATGGCTTGTGAGTAAGGCAGTCGATGTGGCGATTTTGGGAGCGGGTCCGGCCGGGTGCACCTTGGGAGCGCTTCTGCGTGAGCGGGGATTCAGGGTCGTAGTCTTCGACGATGACAAGCGGCCCGATCTTCTGGTCGGCGAATCGCTGCTGCCTACGGTGGTGAATCTGATGCGTCGACTCGGCATCGAGGATCGGGTGAAGGAATTCTCCCAATTCAAGCCGGGAGTGGCCTTCATGCACCGCGGTGGCCAAAGGCTCGATTTCCTTTTCCCCGAGGGGGTCCTGGGAAAGACGCCGAACTACGCCTACAACATCCCCCGGCCTGAGTATGACAACCTGCTGCGGACGCGTGCCGAGGAGCTCGGGGTGGAGTTCGTCCACCATCGGGCGAAGGTGGAGAAGGGCGAGGGAGCTCGCGAGATCCAGCTGGCCGAGGAGAGCCTGACGGCGGCGGGGATGAACGGTGAGCATCCGAAGCTGTTGGTGGATTCCACCGGTCGGACGAGGTTGTTTTCAAAGACGCTTGGCTTGAAGAGCGAGCGTGGGAATCGCAACGACGTCGCCTATTTCGCCCACTTCGAGGATTTCGATGCGGAGAGCACGGTGGACGGGCAGGTGGTGCTGTCCATTCTGGAGCACGGCTGGTCGTGGCGCATTCCGCTTCCCGGGCGCTTGTCGGTGGGCGTGGTGGTCGACAAGTCGGTTGCCCAGCAGCACGGCTCGACGCCGGAGGAACGACTCAACGGCATCATCGATGCCGAGCCGATCCTGAAGAAGGCGGGAGAAGGAAGGAAGCGGGTTACCGACGTGATGACCTACACGAATTACCAGTTGATCTCCGAGCGGGCCCACGGTCCCGGCTGGATTGCCGTGGGAGATTCCTTTGGTTTCGTCGATCCGATGCTCTCACCCGGATTGTTCATGGCCATGCACATGGCGGAGATCCTCGACGAGAAGGTGTTCAAGCGTGGGCCGTCGGTGCTGGATGATGCGAAGAAACTGGCGGCTGGATTTTCGGCCATCGAGTCGGAGATGCGCGACTGGCATGCGGCTTGGGGCGAGATCATCGAGTATTTCTACGATGGGCGGATGTTCTCGATGTATGAGGGAGGCACGAAGCTCAAGGAGACCTACAAGAAGTGGGCGCTTCCTGCGATGATGGAGAAACACCTGAGCGCGAACATCACCCGCATGGTGTCCGGGGTCAGTACGCGCAGCCGCTATGGGCAGAAGCTCATCGAGTTCACCTCGAAGCACCTGGTGTGGGACACCGAGCCACCTGAATACTACGCGGTTCAAGCGAGCAACGAACCGGCGAAGGCGACTGCCTGATTCAGGTCCGCCAGATCACCCTGATGCTGTCGAGTCGCAGTCGGGATGACTTGAGGGCTTCCAGCGAATCGTCGCGTGTGGTCTCAAGCGCTTGGATCTCCGCAGGGCTGACTTGTGGGTTGCGCTGAGCGAGGTCTTCGAGTCGATCGATCTCTGCTTTGAAGGTGGCCTTGGCGGCTTTCTTCGCCTCAGAAAGGATGGGCTTGGCAGCCTCATCGGCGAACCCCTTGGCATCTGCGAGGAGCTTCGGGAGGATATCGCGACGGAAGGCGGGCTGAGTCACCAGGCGTCGGGCGTCCCCTTTCTGAAGCTGCATCTTCACCTTGCTGCCCGAGAGGTTGGTGCCGCGGTGGTCGACCATGATGCGCAGGGCACTGGGGGGAAGGAAGCGTTCGATGTGAAGTCGTTCGGGGGCGAGCGTTTCGAGCACGTAGCATGCTTCGAGGAAGATGGCACGGCCCTGACCGGTTTCCCACCGTGCGAAGCTGGCATTGCCTGTTTCGGAGCTCAGCAGATGGTCGATGGCCCCGCGCACCATCGGGTGGTCGAGGCTGATCTGGGCAAGGTCTTCGCGGGAGAGCGATTCTTCCCGGTCGAAGGTGGCGGAAAGTCCTTCTTCCGGGAGGTCGGCGAAGGCTTCGCTCAGGCGCTGTCCTCGTTTGAAGTGGTAGGAGCGCAGTGCCAGATCGGAGACTTCCAGTCCGAGTCGGTCGAACAGGCGGACGGTGAATTTCTCGAATTTCGGATCTTCATCCTGAGCCTTGATCGTGGCGATCAGGGCCTCGGCATCCGCCGGGTCGGGGGCGCTGAGTTCGAGGAGACGGTCGTGGCCGGTGGAGAGCTCCGTGGCGACTTCTGCGGCTCGCTGGCGGGAGCGATCGAGGAAGGTGTCGAAGGTTTCATCGGCGTCTCCACCGAGGTGTCCGGCGAGTTCCGGGAGGAGTTCTTCGGCGAGCGTGGTGGCGCCTTTGAGTGGGTGGGTGAAGGCATCGAGCCCTTCGTGCAACCAGCGGGCGTGAAGTTCCGACGGGCTGTCGACACCGTAGGGGACGTGAATGTTGATGGTGCCGGTCTGGCCGATGCGGTCGAGGCGTCCGATCCTTTGTTCGAGGAGTTCGGGGTCCTGTGGCAGCCCGAAGAGCACGAGGTGACGGGCAAACTGAAAGTTCCGTCCCTCACTTCCGATTTCCGAAGAGAGAAGGATGCGGGCGCCTTCTTCCTGGGCGAACCATGCGGCATTCCGGTCGCGCTCGATCAGGCTGAGGTCCTCGTGGAAGAGGGCGGACTCGATGTGCATTTCCTCGAGCAGTTTTTCCCGGGTCGTGATGGCGGCCTCGGGCGAGCTGGTGATCAGGAGAACCTTTTCATCCTCCGGCAGCGAGCGCAGGAGGCCGGCCAGCCATTGGTAGGGGGATTCTCCCGGTGCCATCGGGTGAAGGGTTGGGTTGCGCTCGGGGAAGCCGGTCAGTTGTTCGCGGGTATTGCGGAAGAGGACCCGTCCTGTGCCGAATCCATCGACCAGTTCGGTGATCAAGTCGGTGCGTGCTGATTCATCGCCGTCCCGAAGCCTTTCAATCAGAGACTTGGCCTGAGGTGAACGCTCGGCGAAGGCTTCGATACCGTCGGGGAGGTCGCCTGCCTTCAGTGCTTCGACGATACGCGCGAGAGGGGCGTAGGATTCCGCCTCGGCGAGGAAACTACTAAGGTCGCCGTAGCGTTCGGGGTCGAGCAGGCGGAGGCGGGCGAAGTGGCCGGCCGGTCCGAGTTGCTGTGGAGTGGCGGTGAGGAGAAGGAGTGATGGGATCACTGTGGCAAGCGATTCGACCATCTCGTATTCCGCGGATGCTTCCTCGGGCGACCACTCGAGGTGGTGGGCTTCATCAACGATGAGCAGATCGAAGCCCGAAGCGCGCGCCTGTTCGGCACGAACGGGGCTGTTGCTGAGGAAATCGGTGCTGGCGAGAATGAGCTGGGAATCGAGGAATGGGTTGGCCTCGGCGTCGTGGGCGGAGATCGAGGCGCAGCGTTCTTCGTCGAACAGGGCGAAGAGCAGGTTGAACCGACGAAGCAGTTCGACGAACCACTGGTGGATCAGTGCTTCGGGAACGAGGATGAGGATGCGGCCGGCGCGACCCGTCAGGTGGAGGTGGTGGAGGATCAGGCAGGCCTCGATGGTCTTGCCGAGGCCGACCTCATCGGCCAGGAGGACGCGGGGGTGCAGCCGTCGTGTGGTTTCCCCGACAATGGAGAGCTGGTGGGGGATCAGGTCGATGCGCGCTCCGCAGAATCCGCGTGCGGGGGATTTGCGCAGCTTGCTGTTCCAACCGAGCGTGCGCAGGCGGAGGTCGAAGTCCCGGGGTTCGTCGCACAGGCCGGCGAGCAGTCGGTCTTCCGGTGAAGTGAAGCTGAGGGAATCAAGGAGGGCGGCTTCGGACAATTCGATGCCGTTGCCGAAATAGGTGAGGAGCTCATCTTTCTCTTCGACCTTCTCGACGACGAATTCGGTGCCCTTGTGGTCGGCGATCTCGTCTCCGGGCTTGAAGCGGACGCGAACGAGGGGAGCGCTGTCGAGCGCATACATGCGGGTCTCCTCGGCGGCGGGGAAGTGGAGTTCGACCCGGTTGTGTTCCGTATTGAGAACAATGCCTAGTCCGAGGGCGGGTTCGGAAGTGGAGATCCAGCGTTGGCCGGGGATGGGTGACTGCATGAACGGCGCATGATGGCCGACGATTTCCGAATGTCGACCGATGAATGAGACAAGATTCCCGCGAGCCCGGTGCGGCATCGTGATGGATCAGGGTCGTGTGAGGACCAGCTGGACGAAGAAGGCATCGAGACCGGAAGGAAGCAGATAGCGCCGGACTCCGCTGCTTGTCGTCGAGGATGTGTCGCTTTGAATGGTCACGCCGAAGGTGGAAGCGGAAGCCCAGCCGCTGAGGTCGGTGCTGGCTTGGAGATCGAGTTGATAGCCCTGGGCGAGGGCGGCGCCATGGAGAGGGACTTCAAGGATGTGCTGGCCGTTGCTGACGGTGGGCACGATGGCGGGATCGGGATTGAGGGGATCCTGATCTAGCAGAAACTCGAATTCGTGCGGGTAGGGATCGGTATCCGGGTTGGCATCCGGGTCGGGGTCGACGCCGTGGTGCCGGGACCACGCAAGGAAGGCATCGCCTCCTTCAGTCAGCCGGATGTCATCGTAGAGGATGTTTCCGCCGAGGTCGGTGGTGGTGGAACGGATTTCGATGGTCAGCGAGCCGGAGGGGTCGGCCAGCATCGGGATGGACTTGATCTCATAGGGTGAGTTCCAGTCCTGCGCGTTGGTGCGGACGAGTTCCTCGACCACGACGCCATTCGCCAGTGCCTGTCCGGTCATGTCATCCGAGCCCCACGATCCATGACGGGCATAGTAGAAGGAGCAGGTGTAGACGGCTCCGGGCGCGAGACCGGTGATGGTCTGGGCGATGCCACCGGGGCCGTGGCCGCTGACGTCGAGGGCGATCTGGCCGTCGGGGGCGTTGGAGTGCCAGGAGTAGACGAGGTCGACGTTTTCCCGGGTGACCAGCCATCCGGGAAGCGAGAAGCGGCTGAGATGGTCGGCCAAGTCGGGGCCGCTGTTGTAGGGGTCATTGGCGGGCAGGCCGACGTCCGCCTCGAAGGAACCGTTGACCAGTCTGCGTCCACCGCGGGCATCGGCAATGGGGGTGAGGTTCGCCCAACTCTCGGCGGGCGGTGCCGGGCGAGGCCCGACGGCTAGCCGGATGTCATCGATGATGAAGGATTCGGTGTCTCCGGGGATTGCTTCGATTCGCAGGTCGACTTGGCTGGAGGCAGGGGTAAATTCGAAGCCGATGCCATCGAGGAATTCGTGGTCCTGCTTGTTGTGGAGTTCGGTGAGGGTCACTCTATTGAGGAGGATCCTGGCATGACCCAGCACCCACTCGAGCGGGGTCGCGTCGAGGTAGGCGACTTGAAGTGTGTGCGGGACGCCCGGGGTCAAGCCGGTGAGGGTTTGTTCGACCCAACCGGCCTGCAGGTCGAGCGCGTAGGCACCTTCGTGGACATCGGTGGATTCGATGGCCACTCCTGAGTGGGTCCAACCGTTCAGGCTGTCCTCAAAGCCAAGGTTCACGCCTGTCGGGGTGGCGTGGAGGCCGGCGATCGGAGCGAGGATCGCGAGGATGGAGGTGGGGATCTTCACAACATGAGAACCCGTGGGGCGTGGGCATGACCACGGATCCGACCGCTATGGGGCGTGCTTATTCTTCTTCGAACTGCTTGATCAGGACGTCTGGCCCTGTCACGGCGCCCGACTGGGCTTCGCGGAGTGAGATGCGTCCGTCTTTGTCGAAGTCGTAGAACTCGATGATCTTGTCTGCGGTTTCCGGAGTCTGGGTGATCACGCCGAGATCATCGAAGCCATCCATGAGTTCTTTCTTGGTGAGGTATCCGTCGCCATCGAGATCGATGAGATCGAATTTCTCTTGAAGACCGATCATTTTCCTCCCGACGACTTCCGGGCTGGTGGGGTCGGTCGTGCAGGCGGCGAGGAGGACTGGTAGGAGGGCAAGTGCAGGCTTCATGAGGGAATGGTGGTGCGGAGAATGACACTTGGAACCGTGGCGGTCAAAGTCTCGCACCCGCGGGGCAGGATGAAGAAAGAGCCTTTGCCGTGAGTCCGGCCGTCGGCATCCTCGAGCTCACCTTCGGCAACGGAGTAGATGGCGAAGTGGTTGGGCGTGCTGTTGCCTGCCAGTTGGCCGGGTGTGAGCGAAAGTTTCTCGACCTTGAAGTATTCGCAGTTCGCGAGGGTATTGCCGTCGGGACGGTCCATGGTGGGTTCGAAGTCATCGAAATCGATGCTCTTCATCGATTGTTCGACGTGGAGATCGCGCGGTTTTCCATCGAGTCCCACCCGATTCCAGTCGAATACCCGGTAGGTGGTGTCTGAGTTCTGCTGGATCTCATGGATGAGGAATCCGGAGCCGATGGCGTGAAGGCGGCCGGATGGGATGAATATCGAATCGCCAACTTTCGGTTCGATAGCGTGGACGGCTTGTTCGACGGTGCCATCGGCGAGCGAACTCTCGAAGTCTGCACGGCTCACGCCTTCCTTGAGGCCGACGTAGAGCTTCGAGCCGGGGTCGGCACCGGCGATGTACCACATTTCCGTCTTCGGCTCGCCACCGAGCGATGGGGCCAGGTCCGCAGGCGGGTGGACCTGGATGGAGAGGTCGTCGCGGGCATCGAGCACTTTGATCAGGAGCGGGAAACGTTCGGAGTCCGGAAGGTCGGCCCCAAAAATCTCCTCACGGTGATCGGTCCAGAGCTCATGCAGCGTTTTGCCGGCGAATGGGCCGTCGGTGACCACGGACTGTTCGTTTTCCCGATCCACGATTTCCCATGATTCGCCATACGGGGCAGTGTCGGGAAGCATGCGGTGGTAGTCGGTCTCAAGGGAGCGTCCGCCCCAGACGCGCTGCATGTAGAGAGGGGAAAAAGTGATCATGAAAGGTGTGAGTGGAGAGTCGGCTGGAAGTGATCGGTTGACCCGCTGCCGTTACTGGTGTCAGGAATGCAGTGTTGAGCACGACATTTCAAGCAGGAGCGAGCCGATGGTTGGTGACCTTGGTGATCACGGTGGGCTGGCTGACTGCCGCGGAAAGGCAGGAGTCGGCGCTGGATCCGGCTCGTGAGCTGCGGTCCGAGGTCGCGGATCTCCGGGTCAGCCTCGAGGCCTCCGACTTGGATGATGCGGGGAAGGAGTCGGTGAAGCAGGTGCTGGATACGGCATCGAATCGAATCGATGCCGCGGTGCAGTCCAAGCAGCAGATGGAAGGCCTGGGGAAGAGCAGTCCAAGGGGCGCGGCAGAGCTTGAGGGATTAAAAAGGGAACTGGCGGACTTGCCGACGATCGAGAGTCAGGAGCTCGAGATTCCGGAAGACATCGACAGTCTGCGGGGCCGACTGGAGGCGGAACGGGCGGCGGTGGCGCAGGCATCCACGGAGTTGGGTGATGCGCAGTCGATGCTCACGGACCTGCGTGAGTTGCCGGTGCGGGTGGCCAACCGCCTGCCTGAGGCGAAGGCGGAATTCTCGCAGAAGAAGGCGAAGCTGGCCTTGCTTGGAGAGCCCGCGGACGAGTCGCTGGCGGCGATGGCGGATCGTGTGCTGGTGGAAGCAGAGATCGAGGCGCTCGAATCGGAAATCGCTTTATTGGAACGGCAGCAGGTGGGAATCGCAACTCGTGAGCAGGTTGCAGCCGCGCGACTGGAGTTGGTCAGTCGGCGTTTGAAGCTCCGCGAGGCGGCGGTCGCGGTGTATGAAGGCGAACTCAATCGCCGACTTGAGAATGAGGTGGCGAGGATGCGGGATGAAGTCCGTGAGCTGGTCCGTGAGGCCGGTGATGAGGGGATCAAGCGGCTGGCGGCTGATCTCAATCCCTTGGTCGAGCAACTCGGGTCGACGACGGATCGAATCGAGAACACGAGGAGCCGATTGGATGAAACCCAGCAGCGCTTGGACCATCTCAAGAAGGAAAGCGAGCGTTTGAGGCGGCAGGTCGAGCTTGGGGGGAAGGATGGGGCATTCTCGCAGGTGCTGTTGGACCGCCGCCGGCGATTGGAGGACGGCCGCGGTCTGAACTTTGATTTGCGAACCCTTGATGAGGAGCTGTCGGACGCGCAGCTGGAGGGATATCGGCTTGAGGACCTGTCGGAGGATCTGGACCAGTTGCGCGAGGAATGGGCGGATGTGCCGGAGGCGATGAGGGTGCTGGAGATCCGGGGCATCTTGCTGGGGCGCCTGCAGGACAACCAGAGTGCCCTGTTGAGGGATCTCGCCCGTCTCAGTACGGACAAGCGGGCCTATCGCGATCTGACGCAGGAATTCTCCAGCTTCCTTTCGGAGCAACTGTTTCTCAGCCGAAGCTCGCCTCCAATTGGTACGAAATTTTTCCAGCAATTGCCCGGCTCGATTGCATGGACCTTTTCGTCGGAGAACTGGGTCCAGTTGGCTCGGGGGCTGGCTGCGATTCCGGGTCGGCATCCATTCGTCACCTCTCTTTTGGTGCTGGTGGTGGGAGCACTACTTGGCCTTCGGCGTCGACTGAGGGAATCGATCGCCAACAGCGGAAAACGAATCCGGCGGATCTCGACGGATCGGCTGGTTCATACGCTCCGGGGATTGCTCGACACTCTTTTGTTGGCGGCACCGTTGCCACTGGTCCTGGCATTTCTGGCATGGGGGCTTTCGAGTCAGCCTCGGGTGGACACCTGGGTGAGGGGTTTTGGGAGTTGGTTGGGGTGGACGGCGTGGGCATTGATGTGGATTTTCTCGCTTCGCGAGATGGCCCGGGAGGAAGGTGTGGGTCAGCGCCATTTCGGGTGGAATGCCGGGTCGTCAGAGCGCTTGCGTCATTCATTGGGGATAATCGCCGTGTTCTATTTGCCGATTCTCCTGCTCACCGGATTGACGGTTTTCGAATCGAACCCCGGGTATTTCGACAGCCTGGGTCGGCTGAGTTTCATCGTGGCGGAATGTGTGATGGCCTGGGCCTTCTGGAGGATGTTCCATCCTTCCGCGGGGGTGTTCGCGGACATCATCCGCGAGCGTCCCGATCGGATGCTTTCGAAATGGCGGTACCTTTGGATTGGCTTGGCGGCGGGCCTGCCGATCGGTCTCGCGGTGATGGCGGCGCTTGGTTACGGCCTCACCGCATTGATTCTGAGCGAACTGTTCCATGCTTCGATGCGCTGGATCGGGATCGGGGTGGTGGTGTATGGGGTGCTCCTGCGCTGGCTGATGATCCGGGCCCGCCGGATCGGGCTGCAGGAGGCCATCGCCCGGCGGAATGCCCGTCGTGAGAGCCTGGAAGAGGGAGAGGATCCGGATGAGACGTCGACGGGTGAAACCGTGGCGGCGGACGACGCGCAGGTGGAGATGGATATCAAATCGGTCGCCCAGCAAATGCGTCGCTTGCTGAGATCATTGATTGGTGTGGGGGTGCTGCTCGCGATGGTTTACACGGGTGCGTCGATGCTTCCGCTGGAGGAAGTCGCTCGATCGGAGGTGGCAAATTTCTCGTGGCTGGGGCTGATCCAGGCGGTGCTGATCGGAGCGGTCTCCCTGACGGTGATCCGAAATCTGCCGGGGATGGTTGATCTGGCGGGCATGCGTGCGTCGGGGGTGGCCCCCGGAGTGCGCTACGCGGTGGCGACGCTGTGCCAGTATGCGGTCGGAGCTCTGGCCATTCTTCTCGCATCCCATGCGCTGGCGGTGGATTGGTCGAAATTCGGATGGATCGCGGCGGCTCTGAGTGTGGGTCTTGGATTCGGCCTGCAAGAGATCGTCGCAAATTTCGTCTGTGGCATCATCGTGCTGTTCGAGCGGCCGATCCGGGTGGGCGATGTGGTGACGGTGGGTGAGGTGACGGGCACGGTTTCGCGGATCCGCATGCGGGCTACGACGATCACG
Source organism: Haloferula rosea (assembly GCF_016595525.1). Lineage (GTDB taxonomy): Bacteria > Verrucomicrobiota > Verrucomicrobiia > Verrucomicrobiales > Akkermansiaceae > Haloferula > Haloferula rosea. Next base: position 33,727 of record NZ_JAENII010000011.1, on the reverse strand, counting down.
AACTGGGAACGCCAGGAATTCGTCGTGCCGAACAAGGACTTCATCACTGGGTCGCTCATCAACTGGACGCTTTCCAGTCCGTTGAATCGCGTGACGCTGAATGTGGGTGTCGCCTACGGGACGGACACGGCCGAGGCTCGCCGCATCCTGACGGAGATCGCGGAGGCCCATCCCACCGTGTTGGATGATCCGGCTCCGTTGATCAATTTCGAGAGGTTCGGTGACAGCACGCTGGACCTGAGCATGCGCTGCTACCTGCCGAACATGGAGAACCGCCTGAGGACGCAGACGGAGCTCAACGAGGAAATTGACCGTCGATTCGGCGAAGCTGGGATCGAGATTTCCTTCCCTCAGCGCGATCTGCACATCCGAAGCATGCCGAACACAGAGGCTCTGGATCCATTGGCTGGCCAAAGCTAGCCTGTGGCTTCCCCGGCGGATCCTTCGATAGAAGGGCGGGTGGAAGACGGCAAAACGGCCAAAGATTAAGAGTTCCTGACATTTTGGTCCATGAAAACAACCTTGCCGGACGGGTGGGGTCGGGGGATGCTGCGGAACGGAAATTTCGATGGCCAAGAAGGACAACCGCAAGCGAGGACAGAAGCCGGAAGGCTCGAAGTGGTCGAACGAGCTGACAGGCATCGTTCTGATCGGGGCAGGGCTATTGGCATTTTTGTCGGTGATTTCGTTCTCGCCGGCGGATCTTCCGGTCTGGGGGATGGGGAAGACCTTTGCGGCGGGAGCGGAAGCGCAGGTGCCGAGGGAGAATTTCATTGGTCAGCTGGGCGCCTTGATTGGCTTGGCTCATGTGGCCTTGGTCGGGAGTGCGGGGTTCGTGATTCCGGTGGCTTTCATCTGGTTCGGGGTGGTGAAGCTGGTGTTCGATGGTCGGCTGTTTCCGCGGACCATGATTGGATTTGCGGTTCTGGCCCTGAGCGGAGCGGCATTTCTGCATGCCGGCTGGTCGGAACCCGGGGAGTTGCCCGGCAAGGGAGGAGTGATCGGTCGTCTGCTGGCGGATCTGGTCCTGTTGCCGATCATCGGCAAGGCCGGGACCATGATTGTCTGCGGCGTGTTGTATCTGGTCGCCCTGGTGCTGTTGACCGGACAGCGTCCGCTGAAGTTCGTGAAGGGCTGCATGGCCCTGATCGGGACGGGCATCACGAAGTTCAAGGAGAGCAGGGAGGCGAGGGCGTCCGAGGCGGCGAAGCGGGAGCGCATGGACCGCGAGCGGGAAAAGGAGAAGGAGAAGCGGCGCAAGGAACGCGAGGCTGCAAAAACCGGCAAAGCAGGATCCAAGACCTCCAAGGCCGAGGAGCCCGAGGAGGAACCGCAGACGGAATTGCCGCTGCGCGAAACACCGACGCCCCAGATCATCGATGCCTCACAGCGTCGGGTCGAGGCACCGAAACCGGGGGAGAAGCTTTTCGAGCGGAAGAAGAAGGAGGACCACACGATGCTGTCGACCGATGGCTTCGAGGACTACGAGCTTCCGGGCTTCGATCTCCTCGATGAAGTGGAGGTCGACGCGGACGCACCCGAGGCCAATCGGGACGAGCTGCTTGCCACCCAGAAGAACATCGTGGATACGTTGCGTTCCTTCGGGATCGAGACCACGCCGGGCGACATCACGCGTGGCCCGACGATCACGCGCTACGAGATTTATCCAAGTGTCGGTCTGCGGGTTTCGCGGATTTCCCAGCTGGAGGCGGACCTTGCCCGTGCGACCCGTGCCGAGCGCATCAACATTCTGGCTCCGATCCCCGGGAAGGACACCGTGGGTATCGAGCTGGCCAACTCCGAGAAGGTGGCCGTGCCGCTGCATGAACTACTACAGGACCCGGAGTTCCGGTCCGCGAAGAAGAAGATCCCGCTGGCTCTGGGCAAGGACGTCTACGGCAAGACGGTGATCGGTGATCTGGCGGCGATGCCCCACCTGCTCGTGGCGGGTGCGACGGGATCGGGTAAGTCGGTGTGCATCAACTCGATCATTGCCTCGATGCTGTTCAAGTTCGGGCCGGACGAGTTGCGCTTCATCATGGTCGATCCGAAGGTGGTCGAGATGCAGATGTACAACAAGCTGCCGCACCTGGTGGTTCCCGTCGTGACGGACCCGAAGAAGGTGGTGGCAGCGCTGAAGTGGGTGGTCAACGAAATGGAGAAGCGCTACCGCGTGTTCGCAAAATTCGGCGTCCGCAACTTCGATGGCTTCAACAAGCGCGAACGGCCTGAGAAGGAAGAGCCCGTGGTCGAGGAGAAGCCGGAAGAGGAGGAAGAAGTCGATCAGGAGCAGATCGAAGAGATCGCTGCCGCGCTCGAGTCCGGGGACCTGCTGCCGGAGGCCGACGAGAGCGAGTTGGAGCCGGAAGAGGACGAGATTCCCGACCGTTTCCCCTACATCGTGGTGATCGTCGATGAGCTTGCGGACCTGATGCAGACGGCCCCCGCGGATGTGGAAATGAACATCGCCCGAATTGCGCAGAAGGCACGTGCGGCGGGCATCCACCTGATCATCGCGACGCAGACTCCGCGGGCCGATGTGGTCACGGGCATCATCAAGGCGAACATCCCGTGCCGGGTGGCATTCCAGGTTTCCTCGCAGCTGGATTCCCGGGTCATCCTCGATACCAAGGGGGCGGACAAGCTGGTGGGGAAAGGCGACATGCTTTACCTGCCGCCGGGATCGGCCAAGCTGGAACGGGCCCAGGGTGCGTTCGTTTCCGACGAGGAGGTCGAGCGTCTGGTGGATCACTGTGCGGGTCAGGCAGAGCCGAACTTCGCGGAAGACATCCAGGCATCGATCGAAAGCGGTGGCATGGATGACGGTGACGACGACGTGTCGGATGCCGATGAGGAAATGATCATCAAGTGCATGGACGTGGTCCGGCAGGAACAGAAGTGCAGCACGAGTCTTCTCCAGCGGCGCCTTCGTCTGGGCTACACCCGTGCGGCTCGGATGGTCGACATCCTCGAACAGCGTGGTGTGGTCGGTCCGGGCGACGGAGCGAAGGCACGTGAAGTGTATGTCAAGTAAGGCACCTCATTAGATTCCGTTCAGCTCGCGGAAGAGGGCGCGCCAGGTCGGCCAGTCGTGGCCGCCGGTTTGCCAGACGGCCCCACCACGGAGGGGGAGCTCGCGCTCGGCGAGGCGACTTGTGGGTGCCAAGCGATCGCTCAGACCGCACCCCAGCTTGATGGGGGCGGCGGAGAGGCCTTTGGCTTCCCTTTCCCTGATGCGCTTCCAGATGGCCCGGGAGAAGTCCCGCTCGCTCTCCGGTTCCTCCTGCCAACGCTGCAGGTCACCTGCCGTCTGGATTTCCTCGATGACCTCGGGTTCGCCGAGGAAGGGGGAGAGCAGGATCAACTCGTCGGCGACGCCCGGTTTTTCCAAGTCGTAGAGCATGGCGCCCAGGCCACCCATGGAAATGCCAACGAGGGTGACTTTGGAGATCCCGTCGCGCTGGGCGGGCAGGATGATGTCCTCGTGAAGCCGGTCGACCGCGGTGCGGTTCCGGTAGTATCCGATGTGGAGGTCCGGACGAACGATCCGCGCATCGGGGAAGGCGGTCTTGGCGAGCTCGGTGAACCCTTCGCGGTCGATTTCCTGCGGGGTGGTCAGGCGACCTGGCAGGAGCACGACCAGTTGCTTTGCGGTGGACGGTGGTTCGTCGACCCGCATGGGCACCGGAGCTTCTGTTTTCCGGGGAATCCAGGCACAGCTTGCCTGGAGAATGGCGAGGGCTGCGGCGCAGAGTGATTTCATGGTGCATGATTGTACCGGGAGCTGGTTCGCGCATGCGAAAGTTGCGCTGAGAATCTGTCTGAGTGACAGTTCAGCTGCGTGGAGAATTAATTCCGCTTACTTCGTCTGCTCTCCAGTGAATGCGCTCCTTCCATTCGTCCGAGAGGTCAACCATGGGAATGCGGGTAATACCTCCGGAGTGCCTGATTTGCATCGAAGTTTCATCGAATCCTTTGATGGTGACTCCAACGAAGATCCGCCCGGATCGTAGACGAAGCTCTTCGAAATTCTGTTGCAAGAGAGTCTTCCGCTGTTCTCGCCTGTAGGTGCTTCGATGATCGGCAAGCTGCTGAGGAATAGCTTGTATTTCGCGCCGTAGTTGGTCTCTCTCAGTAGTGAGAAGGCGTCGCTCCAATTCAAGGGCTTCAGAGAGACTCGAAATTTGGGTTATCGTATGGTGCTGATCCAAACGATCAGAAACATCGCTCTTCATTCTCTCAGCTAGCCGAATGCGTTCTAGTCTGAGTTCTTCTTCATACTCGGCCCCCTTCTCGAGTTGGTAGAGTAGGTTGGCTCTATCGCGGTCGACCGTAATCGAGCCATCGAATGCCAAGGAAAAAAATACAGTAATGAAGATGAGAAGAGCCAGTCCTGATAGATAACTAATCAAAGTCCACGAGGAAAAAAGACCATATTTTCCGCTCACTCCAGTTCCTCGGCCGTCTGTCCCCGGCTTTCCGCCTCTGATTCGAGTTTCTTCCTTTCCGCCTCAATCTGTTCTTCGTAGTTGGCAGCTTCCTGTTGTTCCTTGGCGATGGTCAGGTTCAAAAGCTTGATGTTCCGCTCCGCATCAAGAATTTTGGCCTCAAGTGCCTTAATTTGTGCCCTGATTTGGGGGGCATTACTTATTCCTCCAGTCGCTGCCTTGGATTCATGCTGACTCAGTTCGGAGCGCTTGGAGGTCAGCTGGGATTCGAGAATTGGAATCGCGTTGGTATTATTTGCAATTTTACGTTCTGCAGTAGAGATCGCGTCCTTCGAAGCAGTGAGTTCAGCTTCCAGTCGTGAGATCCTGTAAGCTCGCTCGTTTATAGCCGTGTTAAGTCCACGAATTTTGCGTTCTTTTTCTTCTGCTTCGAGGCGGGCAAGCGTTTCTGCTTCATCGATCTGAAGAAACTCCTTGATGTCTTCCGGTAGGTCTTCAAGTCCGATCCCCGTGATGCCTGAGGCATGACGGATTTGTACGCGGGCCGCATCAATATCCTTCACGCTGACGTCGTTGTAGGTTCTTCCCTGCGCGGTGGTCAGAGTGGCGTATTTCTTTCCTAATAGGGCGGCTCGAGCTGACTCTCGGTATGACTGCTTGTAGTTGTCGAGAGATTCGCGTGCCTTCTGAGCCTTTGCTTCGAAGGTGATGAGCTGGCTTTCCAAGTCGAGGAGATCTTTCTTGGTTGCTTTTGAACGAGCCTCCAATCGGATCAGTTGGTCCACTGTTTCGGTATAGCCTTCTATTCTTTCAGCCTCATTTCTAGCTTCAGCTACATTTTTTTCCAAGCGGGCTAGCGTCTTTTCATCTTCTTGGATGGTGTACTCAATGGTTTTGCCGCCACCTTGAAAATCTTCCCCGAAGACGAGAAGATAGAGCGTCAGGAATCCACCTAGGACAATCACGGCTAAAATCGTGCCGATCAAGCCGGGCCCTCTAGCGCTGGTAAATAGATCTGTTCCCATATGGTCGGTTGTTTGTGTTAACGCAGCGGGTACTTCGCCTTGTAGGCGTCCAACTCTTCCTTCAACTCGGTGGCCTGTTGTTTCAAGAGCGCGATTGAAGTCCTCAATTCAGCGATCGATTTCTCATCCCTTGCCACGACTTCCTTGAGTTCGGCCAACTCTTCACTGCGATCCTCTGGGGCGCTGTTGATCTTGTCCCTGAGCACAATCAGTTGGCTCTCAAGAGTTCTGATCTGTGCTTGTTGCCGGTCTCGCTTTGCGACCAATTCTGGATCCTCGTCACAGGAGACAAGGAGCAAGCAGGTCCCAATTATAGAGGTCACCAGCAGAGGCTTTGCGAGCGAGCCACCAAATGAAGCATGAATGTGTAGGGCCACATGAGAGAGATAGAAAAGTGATGGTTGGCTTTCAAGGATCGAAACCGGGATTTTCAGGCAGGGATGCTTCCGTTTGGATGACTTGTGGGCTGGTGATTGCCGTGTTGGCTGGGTTGGGCGCCCAGCCGTTCTGCTAGCCGGGATTTGGCAGCCAGTGGATTCTCAAAATCCATACTTGTATGACAACTTTAGAGGAGTAAAAGAGCGCCGCCATGAGCTTACGGATTCTTCTGACGACCACCTCTTACCAGGACACCCCTGGCAGCCACCATGATCTGCTTGAAAGCGGCGGGTTTGAAATCGTGCGCGAGCGCGGGCCTCTGTCGGAGGAGCGGATGCTGGAGTTGGCGGGTGAGTTCGATGGCTTCCTCTGTGGGGATGATGCGATCACGCAGGCGGTGATCGACAAGTCGCTGCCGCGGCTCCGTGTGATCAGCAAGTACGGCATAGGCCTCGACAAGATCGATGTGAAGTATGCGACTGAGAAGCGGCTTCCGGTGCTGTTCACGCCCGGCGTGAATCACACGACGGTGGCGGAGCATACCTTCGGGTTGCTTCTGGGGCTGACCAAGCGGGTTTTCTCGAACGGTCAGGAAGTGCGTGATGGTGCGTGGCAGGCGGGCTGGAAGAAGCCGATCGGCAACGAGATCATGGGCAAGACGATGGGCATCATCGGGCTGGGCCGGATCGGGAAGGAGGTGGCGATCCGTGCCAATGCCTTCGGCATGAAGGTGATCGCCTACGACCCGTATTTCGATGGGGCTTTCTCCTACAAGCACAAGGTGAAGCGCTGCGCGAACATGGACGAGGTGCTGCACAACTCGGACGTGGTTTCGCTCCACTGCTTCCTCGATGAGAACACGCACGGCATGATCAACTCGGCGAAGATCGCGGAGATGCGCGACAATGTGGTGGTGCTGAATTGTGCACGCGGTGAGATCGTCAACATCAACGACATGGCCGCGGCACTCGAGAGTGGCAAGGTGGGCGGCTATGGAGCGGACGTGCTCGACTGCGAGCCACCGCCGGCGGACCACGTGCTGCTGAAGGCTCCGAACTGCATCATCACCTCCCACATCGGATCACGGACGCATGAGAGCGTGAACCGCCAGGCGACGCGGGCGACCAACAACCTGATCAACTTCCTCAAGGGCGACTCCGACTACATTCAGTCCAACAAGTTCTAACAAAATTCTCTCAATCCTTTTTCCAACAACCAGAAGACCATGGCCATTCAGATCAAAGACGCCGCCGATTGCAATTTCGACATCATCTCGCTCGGAGAAGTGATGCTCCGCCTCGACCCGGGTGACGGTCGGACCCGTACGGCCCGACGTTTCGACGTCTGGGAAGGCGGCGGGGAATACAACGTGGCCCGGGGGCTGCGCCGTTGTTTCGGCAAACGTGCGGCGGTGGTGACTGCATTCGCCGAGAATGACATCGGCCGTCTTCTCGAGGACTTCATCCTCCAGGGTGGGGTGGATACCCGATTCATCCAGTGGGCGGACTTCGACGGGTTGGGGCGCAACGTGCGGAACGGTCTGAACTTCACGGAGAAGGGCTTCGGTGTGCGTGGTGCGAAGGGCACTCCGGACCGTGGCCTGACGGCGGCGATGCAGATGAAGCCCGGCGACATCGACTGGGAGGAGATTTTCGGGAACCAAGGCAGCCGCTGGTTCCACACGGGTGGGATTTTCGCCGCTCTTTCGGAGACCACGGCGGAAGTGACGATCGAAGCCTGCAAGGCGGCGAAGAAGCATGGCACGATTGTTTCCTACGACCTGAACTACCGTCCGAGCCTGTGGAAGAGCATCGGTGGTCTGGCCAAGGCGCAGGAAGTGAACCGCGAGATCGCGAAGTATGTCGATGTGATGATCGGCAATGAAGAGGACTTCACGGCGAGCCTCGGCTTCGAGGTGGAAGGGGTGAGTGAGCACGTCACGGGACTCCAGGTGGACAGCTTCAAGGCGATGATCCGCAATGCGGTGGCCGACTTCCCGAACTTCCAGGCGGTGGCGACGACGCTGCGTGATGTACACACGGCCACGGTCAACGACTGGGGTGCGATTTCCTGGCACGATGGCGAGTTCTTCGAAGCGACCCACCGTCCGAAGCTGGAGATCTACGACCGTGTCGGTGGGGGGGATTCATTCGCCAGCGGCCTGATCTACGGTTTCATGGAATTCAATGACCCGCAGCAGGCGGTGGAGTATGGCGCTGCTCACGGAGCGCTGGCGATGACCACTCCGGGTGACACGACGATGGCGACCGTCGACGAGGTGAAGAAGCTCGTGGGTGGTGGATCCGCCCGGGTGGATCGTTGATGCCTCAGAGTTGGTCGCGGATCGGCAAGAGTCCCGAGATGCGGGACATCAGCTTCCGCGACCACTTGGCGGGCGGCTCAGTGGTCCGGGTGGTGTCCCGTGATTGCCACTGGACCTTGCCATTGGCATCGCGGCTGACGGCCCAGGAGTTGTCGCTTGAGTAGAGTTCTTCCAGCCACTCGTTGAGTTCGTTGGCGAGTGGCTTGCTGTCGATGAGCAGGCCGCTCTCGGTGTTGATGTCGAGTGCGCGTGGGTCGAGGTTGAGGGATCCGATGAAGGACCGTCGGTTGTCGACGACGATGGTCTTCGCATGGAGTGTGATGCGTTTCGCGACGACGGGCGGTACATCGGCATCCGCACGGACCTGTGGATTCGGGTCGGGCCGGAATTCATGGACCTCGGCGCCGTTGTCGACCAGTCGGGCACGGATCTTGCGGTAGTGGCCGTCGACGAGAGGTTGATTGTTCGCCTCGAGGCTTGCGGTGAGGATCCTGATGTCGACCCCGTTGGCCTCGGCGTTCTTGATGTTCTCGATCGAAGCATCGGAGGGCAGCAGGTAGGGGGATACGACGGTGACCTCACCCTGTTTCCTTGCCTGGACTTCCTCGAGGGTCCGGACGAGTTGCCGGTTGTCTTCGTGGACCTCGGGGTGGTCCTGAATGAACTCTGCTTTGCCGAAGTGCATGCCTGCGGGGAGTTTGCCGAGCATCCGTGACCAGTCCTGGCGGTCGAGCGGGTAGTTCCGGAGTTCTTCGGCGAAATCCTCCTCCATGCTTGTCCGGAGGCTGGTCTGGTAGGTCTGGACGGCGGAGTCCATCCTCTTTGAGGAAAGGTGGGTTCCGGGGAAGGTATGGGACGAATTCCAGAAAGCGTCGAATCCATCCGAGATGTCATCGACGACGGGTCCGCTTGCGAGCACGTCGAGGTCGATGAAGTTGTAATTACGGTCCATGCCGTAGTAGTGGTCGCCGATGTTTCGTCCACCGACGATGCTCAGGCTGCGGTCGACGGTGAAGGTCTTGTTGTGCATCCGTCGATTGAGCGAGCGGAAGTTCGATGCCCATTCGGCGAGCGCGCCGAACGAGTTGTTGCGGACGCGGCCGGGGTTGAAGATCCGGACGTCGAAATTCGGATGCTCCCGACAGAGGGCTGCGAGGGCGGGTTCGTTGCTGTTGAGCAGGAAGTCATCGACCAGGATCCGGACCCGGACGCCGCGCTCCGCAGCTTGGAGGGCACGGAAGAAGATCAGGCTGCTGGAGGCTCCCTGGTGCCAGAGGTAGAGCTGGATGTCGATGGATGAGGTTGCCGAGTCGATGAGTGCGAGCCGCCAGTCGAGGCCCTCCTTGGCCTCCTCGAGGAGGAGGAACGCGGACTGGTCCTTTGCCAGCTGGCGGTTGATCCGGCGGCTGGTGGTGGAGGCCGTGCCGTGCTGAGGGGCGGCGATCGCGTGACTGACGGGCTTGTCTTCAACCTTCGGAAGGATGGTGCAGGCGGAAAGCGCGATGCAGGCGAGGGCGGGGATCAGATGCCGAATCACAGGGGGGAGTGTTTCAAACCGCCGCAGGACCGACAAGGGTGTGCTGGCAAACGAAGGAATATTGAATATGTTCGGTGGAAGGAGGTCTCAAAGTATCAGCATGAAGCGAGTAGCAGGAATTCTGACCGTGGCGATCGGCTTGGCGGCGCCGGTTTTCGCCATCCCGAACACGGTTTTCGGCCCCATCGTCCAAGCGGACAGTCCACTCAATGGCACGGATCTGACCGAGCCGGTGCTGGCGGCTCTGGCGGGCGATGGTGAGCTTCCCGGTCAGTGGGTGGCCGAGGGGCGGGTCGGGTCGGCGGAAATTTCTCATTTGTTGGCGCGGCCGGAGGTGTTTGGTCGGGAGGTGGTGATCCTGAGGGCGGTGCGCAGGGAAGGGGTGCTGGAGCGTGTGGAGGCGACCTTTGCGGATGCGGGATCGTTCTTTGGCTATTTCGAGGACGATTTGCCGAAGGGCCTGGGACGTGAGGAGGCGAAGCAGGTGGCGATGGATCGTCTGAAGGCGCGGCAGGATGAATTTACGGAGATTTTCGAGGAGTCGTTGGATGAGGTGCGGAAGTCGATTTCGCTGCTGGCGGATCGGGAAGAGCCGAAGGAGCGCCGGATCGGCAAGGGAAGGATGCTGAGGGCTGAAGTGGAGGAATGGAAGAAGGGGGATCTGGTGATCCGCCTGTTCTCCGCGGATCAGCGGCTGGTAAGAGCAGAGATTTCCACAGAGGAGCTGGCCTCCGACAGCTGGATGGATCGGGCATTCAAGGAGGAGAACGATCGGGAGAGGCAGGCTCGATTGAGCCGCTCCGTGGTGAAGGAGGATGGAGTGGTGCGCCTCGCCGGGATGGAGCCGATTCCGCAGGGATACCGGCCCTACTGCGGGCTGAACACGCTGGCGATGGCTGCGCGACACTTTGGACTGCACCTGGATGAGGACTGGTTGGCGGCGGCGGGTGGATTTCAGAATACCGGGAGTGCGGCGGGGTCGAACATGGTGAAGCTCTACAGTGCGGTGGCGGCGGAGGCTGGACTATCGATGGACCGTTCGCCGAAATTTGACGAATTGGCGGTTCGCCGGGCGCTGGAGGAGGGGCGTCCGGTCATCGTGTGGCGGCGGTTCTCGTGGGAGAGGAACCGGCTTCACGACGAAGTGGCCAAACAGGGCGCCGATCTGCCGGATCCGCTGTCGGTGGAGGAGAAGGCAACGTGGCCGGGCGAGGATGCTCCTTTGCACGCCTCGGTGCTGACCGGTTTCGACCCGAAGAAGCGGGAGGTGTTTTTCCTCGAGAGTTGGGGAGGGAAGGATGAGCCGCGGCGAATGACGTTCGATGAGATGGCGGCCACGACCTACCTTTGCTTCGTCTTCGATGACTGAGGGGGCCGTCGGGTCGCCTGCTAGTGTAGTCCGCCAAGCAGACTGCACATTATGATTTTTTAAGGAATATGGGTATCCAGTCGCTTCGCGGGGTCGGCGAAAGAACGACGGGGTCTTTTCCCAAATTTCTGCGTTGTTCGTCGGTCACGAATCTCGATTCGCACCCTCCTCACGCCTTGAACTTCGAAAAAACTCCCCATCGCACAACGCACAGTCTGCTTGGCGGACTACACTACAGCGCGGTTTTGAAGCGCAGGAAGCAGGGAGGGGCGGCGGGGAAGAAAAAGCGCGGGGAGCCGGTGGCGCCAGAGTCGAGGGAGCCGGGGCCATCGAGATAAGATTCGAGGGGGAGAGCCTGCCAGCTGCCGTCCGCCAGGGTGGTCGAGTATTCGAGGCTCATGGGGACCTTCAGGCCTGTTGCAGGGAGGGTAATTTGAAGCAGGTTCTCGCCGAACTGCTGGACGAAGCCAGCCGGCAGGGATGGGGTCGTGGGAGGCAGGTCGAGATTATAGAGGAAGACCCACGGGATGCCGGCGGGATTGGTGTCCTCGGGGTCGGGGTTCACCAAGCCGTGGCTCTGGGCCCACAAGCTGTAGTCATTCGGCAGGGTGAACAGAGCGGTTGTGCTCCAGCTGCCGGTTTCTTGAACGAAGAGTTGCTGAGCCGACTGGACAATGTTGGAGGGCGCGGACTCGGTGAATTGGTAGGTCAGGGTTGCCCGAATGAGTCGGTGGAAGGTCGTGGTCCCTGTTTGGGCGAGAGAGATGATGGGGGTGCCCCGATGAGGCAGCTCGACCGGCGGAGCTTGGGAGCTGACGACCTCAAGCTTCATGACCCCCGACCGGCTGCTGAAGAGCCGTTCGTAGCCCACACTGGTCACCCAGTGGTGGTTCCCCGCCACGATGCCGTCGAAGGGGTCGACCGAGGCTGGTGGGTTGACGGTGGTGGGGACAAAGGCCCGGTAAAACGGGGAAACGTAGGACGATGAGGTCCGGGTAAACGAGGTTGGGAGCGGTGTCGTGACTCCGGTGTAGGTGATGGTCGGAAAGATCTGGAGTCTCGATTCGGCTTCCTGCCGCTGCACAGACCCTCCGGTGTAGGCAAACTCGGTCACTGCCAGGGTTTCCGGATCGAAGCCGATCGATGCCTGGATGCTGCCGGCGTAGGTCGCGGTCGTTTCGTCCGGAAAGGTGGTCTGGGAAACATCGCCGATGCCTGCGGTGGACGTCAGGTTGACCGTGGTAGTGCTGTTCGGCGGGATGACGAAGGTGAGATTCCTGGTTTCCACGGACAGCCCGGGCAGCACGGTAGCCGCCAGGGAAGTCACGAGGGTTCGCGGGATTCGCACGCCGGCCAATCGCCTCGATTTCACAGAAGATCAAGCTCAGAGGTTCGGCAGGGCGGGCTCACTCGACCTCGATGAGCATGGCGGTCGTGTTGTCCCGACCGGATTCCGAGACGGCGTAGTCGACCAGTCGTTTGGCGCTGAGTTCCTCGCGGGCCATGTCATTGATCCTCCGGTCCCAGAGCCCGTCGATGAGCCCGTCCGAGCAGATCAGGAAGCGGTCTCCGGGTTCGCATCCGACGCGGCCGATCTGCGGGTGCACGCGTTCGCTGCGTCCTCCCAGCACTTGGGAAAGAATGTTCTTCTTGGGATGGTTGCGGGCCTGGCGTTCGTTGAGCATCCCGCGACGTTGGAGGCTTCCGACGTGGCTGTGGTCTTCACTGACTTGGACCATGTCGCCGTTCTTCGGCAGGTAGTAGATGCGGCTGTCGCCGACGTGTCCGAAGGCCATCCAGCCGGGCATGAACCAGCACAGGCTCAGCGTGGCTCCCATGCCGCGGCATTCCTCATAATGTCGGCCGAGTTCTCGAAGTGAGTCGTGGGTCTGGAGAAAGATCTCGCTCAGGCTGTCGGCGAAGCCGGAGTCGATCCGGTTGGCTCCGAGCTGGAAGCTCTGGGGCAGGAGGCGGGTGATTTTCTCCACAGCGATCTTGCTGGCGACTTCCCCGGCTTTTGCGCCGCCCATGCCATCGCTCACGGCGAACACGAAGTCGTGGAAATCCAGCGAGCTGTTGCCGTCCTTGCCGAGGTAGTGAAGCTCGTGGGCATCGAAGGTGAGCGCGAGGAAGGCATCCTCGTTGTTGTTTCTGAAGCGCCCGGTGTCGGTGATGCCAGACCAGCGGATTTCAGAAGGTGGCGGGGTCTCTACGTCAGTTTCCATGCGGTTTCCAAGGAGGCCGGTCGGCTGCGGGGACGATGGCTGGGGGAAGCGATGACGACAAAGGCAAAAAAATTCGTTTCGTCGAGGCCATTGGCCCGCTATGTGCTGACCCCGTCACGGAACGTGAGCTGGCTCTCCACGGGGGAGGCGGTATCTCGCGGACCAGCCATCCCGCCCCCGAGGGCGAATCAAACCACCAAAACTACGACTAATACGATGCCCAAGTTCAAATTGGAGTATATCTGGCTCGACGGCTATGCGCCGGTCCCGAACCTCCGCGGAAAGACCCAAATCAAGGAATACGAGAAGTTTCCAACTCTCGAAGAGCTTCCTGACTGGGGTTTTGACGGCAGCTCGACCCAGCAAGCCGACGGCAGCGACTCGGACTGTGTCCTGAAGCCTGTTGCCATCTACCCTGACTCCACCCGCAACAATGGTGCGATTGTCATGTGTGAAGTCATGCTTCCTGACGGCACTCCGCACCCATCCAACTCCCGCGCTACGATCCTGGACGACGAGAACGCCTGGTTCGGATTCGAGCAGGAGTATTTCCTCGTCGAAGACGGCCTGCCACTCGGTTTCCCGAAGGGCGGCTACCCGAACCCACAGGGTGAGTACTACTGCGGTGTCGGCTTCAAGAACGTCGGTGACGTCGCTCGCCAGATCGTGGAAGAGCACCTTGAAATCTGCCTCGACGCCGGCATCAACCACGAAGGCATCAACGCCGAGGTGGCGAAAGGCCAGTGGGAGTTCCAAATCTTCGGTAAGGGTTCGAAGCGTGCCGCTGACCAGATCTGGGTTGCCCGCTACATCCTCAACCGTCTCTGCGAAAGCTACGGTGTGGACGTGGAGTACCACTGCAAGCCGCTCACCGGCGACTGGAATGGTTCCGGCATGCACGCCAACTTCTCGACCGAGTATCTGCGTGAGACCGGCGGCAAGGAGTACTTCGACAAGCTCATGGCAGCCTTCGAAAAGAACTGCGACGAACACATCGCTGCATACGGCCCGGACAATCACATGCGTTTGACCGGTCTCCACGAAACCCAGTCGATCGACCAGTTCTCCTGGGGTATCGCTGACCGTGGTGCTTCGATCCGTGTGCCTCACAGCTTCGCGAAGAACGACTGGAAGGGCTACCTTGAGGACCGTCGTCCGAACTCGCAGGGTGATCCATACGCGATCGCTTCGCGGATTCTCAAGACGATTGCTGAAGTTCCGACTTCCTGAGATCGCCAGACGATTTCTGATTTCCAAAGCCGTCCATCCTTTCGGGGTGGGCGGTTTTTTTGTGGGATGGGTGCCTGGCACTCACCAAGCGTGGTCGCGGGCTGCTGTCATGGTGTCGCCGCTCGGCCCTTGTCACTGGATGGATTTCTGGCTCAGAGTCCGACCATATGAAATCCGGTGTGCTTCTTTTTCTGCTCGTCCTGCTGGTGTCCGGGTGTGCGAATTTCCGCAAACTCGGACAGAACCTGAATTTCATGGATGAGACGGTCATCGTGACGGGTCACATCAAGAATGCTGCGGATTACAAGGATGTCAGGGCCTTCGTGGTCGATTGGGACCGGGACAAGAAGAAGATCAAGAGTGTGGATTACTGCGATGTGAAGGGGCTTGGGGTGTTCGGCTTCTTTGTGGAGGAAAGCGACAACCTCTACCTGATGGCCTGGGCCGATTCGAACGGGAATGACCGCTTCGACAAGGGAGAACCTGCGTGGTTCAGCATGGATCAGGCGGGCAACGTGGCGCCGATCACCATTCACCCGGGGGAGCCGGAGGCCATGGGTTACCTGAAGCCGAGCCATGATTATCCGGCTGACCTGGTCGGCCCTGCGGAGGAGTTTTACCAAGGGCGTCACAGGTCCGAGGTGAAGACGGGTTGGGAGATCCCGATCAACCTGGGTGAGGTGGCGAAGGTGAGTGAGGCAAGGTTTTCAAGCGAATCGGCGCAGGCTGGCTACTGGGAACCGGCCGGCTACCCGATGAAGGTCGGTCTGGGGATCTATTTCACGGAGAAGTACGATGCCAATCGTACTCCGGTGGTCTTCGTGCACGGAGCAGCGGGTTCGCCCAAGGACTTCGAGGATTTCATCGCCACCTTCGACCGCAAGAGGTTCCAGCTCTGGTTCTTCCATTACCCGAGCGGGCGGAGGTTGTCAGAGATGGGAGCGAGCCTGGATCGAGGGCTGCGGTTGCTGCATAGTCACCATCGATTCGAGAAGGTGCATGTCGTCGCCCACAGCATGGGTGGTCTGGTGGCACGCCGGGCGATTCTGGACAACCTCGACTCGAAGGATCCCTGCATCGGGCGGTTTGTTTCGATTTCCTCTCCTTTCGGCGGGCAGGAATTCGCAGCGACGGGAGTCAAGAGGGCGCCCTCCGTGATTCCTTCGTGGAGGGATATCGAACCGAAGAGCGATTTCCTCGAGGATGTCTTTGAGGACCGGCTCCTCGGGGATGTGGAACACATGATGCTTTATGGGACGAAGAGCTCGAAGAGCTGGGGCCTGCCACCTGAGAATGATGGGACTTTGAGCGTGGAGAGCATGACCTTCGACCTGGCGGTGAAGGATGCGGTGGCGCTGAAGGAATATCACGATGACCACATGTCGATCCTGTCGAATCGAGAGGTCATCAGGGAGGTGGAGCGTTTCCTCAGGGCCGACCATCCGTGACGGGTCGGATCGCCCGGCTTGCGCAATCAGGTGAGGTGTCGGGATGGGTCGGCTGGGAGCCGGGATGCCTCAGTCGTCCAGCGGGACGATCTTGATCTGGCCCTTGGGCTTCTGGAGCTCTCCGGACAGGGTGGGGCTGTTGGCTGGCGATGAGGCGGCGGAGGGTTCACTTCCCAGCGCGTTTTGGAGGGCACCCTCGACGAGTTGGCCGCAGTGGATCTTCATGGGGGGTAGCGGGCCAAGGTCACCGGTGAGTTCATCGGCGGAGAGCGCCTGGGCTTCTTCGGCGGTTTTTCCCTTCAGGAGTTCGGTGGCCATGGAAGCCACGGCGATGGCGGTTTGACAGCCGAAGCTCTGGAAGGAGGCCCGGTCGATGACCTTCTGCCCATCCTTCTCGGTGAATTTCAGCCACATGCGGAGCATGTCGCCGCAGTCCGGGGAACCGACGGTGCCGACGGAATCGGCGTCGCTCATTTCGCCCTGATTCCGCGGGTTGGCCAGCGCGTCCCGCACTTTGTCTTCGAAGTCGCTCATGCCGTTAGCTTACGGGTGATCGGTGGGTTGGGAAATGGATAATTGGAGGGTGCGGTGTGTTCCTGCGCGCATCTGGCGGGAGGAAGAATCCCGTCGCGGGCCTTGTCGCAGGCTTGCCAAGCGGTGGGTGGGTGTGGACCTTTGAGGGAGGTGCAATTTCTGGGTGTCGAGATCGGTCATGCGATGACGCGGGTGCTGGCACTCGACGTGGAAACGGCGAGTGTGACGGCCAGGGCGTCGGCGCCTCATGAATGGCTGGGGGGATTGCCGGACGGCTGCCGTGAGCAGGATCCGGGCATGTGGTTGAGGGCGGTGGATCTGGCGGTGCGGCAGGTGCTGGATGAGCTCGGGGAGCTGCGCGGATCGGTGGCGGGAATGAGTGTGACGGCGGCTCCGGGTGGGGTGGTGGTTCTGGATGAGGATGACCGGGTGATCCGCCCGGTGAAGTGGGGAGGCGACCTGTCGGCGAAAGGGGAGGCGCAGGAGATTTTGCGCGAGTTCGGCGGTGCGCCGGGCTTGATCGAGTTGACGGGGAATGCGCTGGATGCTTCGTCGATGGCGGCACAGGTGCGCTGGTTGAAGCTCCATGAACCGAAGCATTTCGAGCGTGCCCGGCGGTTGATGAGCGTGGAGGACTTCGTCGGCTACTGGCTCAGTGGAGAGACCGGGACGTCGGCGTCGACGGCGGCAACGAGTGGTTGGTTCGAGGTGCCGGAGCGGTCGTGGTCGCGGACACTGGTGGACTTCGTCGCGCCCGAGGTGGCAGCGATGTTGCCGCAGGGGCTGCCGCCATCCCAGCCACGGGGGGTACTCAGGGATGCGCTGGCATCCGCGTGGGGGCTGGAGGGTCAGGTTTGGGTCGGGCCCGGGGCGGGACAGCAGGCGGCGGCGCTGCTCGCGGCCGGGATCGCGATGCCCGAGGAGGTGATTGCGGATCTCTCGGGCGATGGGTGTCTGGCGGGACTGTCGGAGGGCACGCGGGTGGATTACCGAGGCGAGGGTGAGGTGGGTTGTGATCTTGCGGGCAACGGATTCACCCGGATGCCGATGCGCAATGTGGTGTCCGCGCCCGAAATGGTGAGGAGGCACAACGGGTGGTCGTCTGCGGATTTCGAAAAGGCCCTGTCCGAGACGGCGGCGGGGGCGGACGGACTACTATTCCTACCGTATTTGCGCGGTGAGGCGGTCCCTCGGTTGCCGGAAGCGCAGGGGCTTCTCCATGGGATCACGATGAACAACCTGACGCCCGGCAATCTGGCGCGGGCGGCGGCGGAGGGGGTGGCTCTCGGTTTCGCCTATGGCATGAGCCGGCTGCAGGACATGGGGTATGAACCTCTGGAGGTCAGGCTGACCCGGCATGCGGGTCCGGCTGGCGGGCAGCTGCTGGCGGATGCGCTGGGTGTCCCGGTGGTTGCGGTATCCGGCGGCGGTGGGCCGTTGCTGGGTGCGGCGATGCAGGCGGCGGCGGTGTGGTTCCGGGAGCAGGGTGAGGCGCTTGGCTTCGAGGAGGTCGCAGGCTACATGGTCACCGTCGACGAGGAATCGCGATGCTTGCCGGATGCGGGGAGGCATGATTTCTATCAGGAACTGATGGGACGGCAGCAGTATCTTGCGGAGGTGCTCCACGACGGGGGGTTCATGTAATGGCGAAGGGGAGTGAGATCCGCGAGAGCCGGAAGGCCACATTGCTGGGCAAGACGGCAGGGTGGTTGATGAGGCTTTGGTGCGGCACGCTCCGCATCGAGATCGATGATCGTTGTGGACTGGTGGAGATCGACGGGCCGGTGCTTTACGCGCTCTGGCACAACCGGATCTTCATCGTGCCGGCGGCATGGAAGAAGCTGTGCAGGGGCCGGCGCGAAGCGGTGGTGCTGACGAGTGCGAGTCACGATGGCGCAATGCTGGCGCGTGCGGTGGGGGTGTTCGGGATCGGTTCGGTGCGTGGATCAAGTTCCAGACGCGGGGTGGCGGCTTTGGTGGCCCTGCGCAAGGCGGTCAGGTCCGGGGTCGACTGCTGCATCACGCCGGATGGCCCGCGCGGGCCACGCTACGTGCTTCAGCCCGGCTTGGTGAAACTGGCGGAAACGAGTGGTGCGCCGGTGATTCCCATTCATGCCGAGTTTTCCTCGGTGTGGAAGTTGAAGAGTTGGGACCGCTTTCATCTGCCGAAGCCATTCAGCCGGGTGCGCGTCATTTTCGACGAGGCGCTTGCGGTTCCGCCCGGGCTTTCGGAGGATGATTTCGAAACGTGGCGCGCACGACTCGAAGCGGGTCTTCGGGCGGGTGTGGACGACTTTACAGAAGACTCATGAGCAAGGTGATCGATGGCAAGGCAGTCGCGGCGGCGGTTCTCGAAGAGTGCCGGACGGAAGTGGAATCATTGAAGGCCGATGGCATCACGCCCGGCCTGGCGGTGGTGCTGGTCGGTGAGGATCCCGCTTCCCAGGTCTATGTGGGCTCGAAGGTCCGGACCTGTGGCGATCTGGGGATTTACTCGCGTAAGATCGAGTTGCCGACGGAGACGACTCAGGAGGAGTTGCTCAAGGTGGTGGCCGACCTGAATGCGGATCCGGCGATTCACGGGATTCTCGTGCAGAGCCCGCCACCGAAGCACATCGACGAGGAGGCCGTGGTGCGGGCGCTGGATCCTCGCAAGGATGTGGACGGCTTCCACCCGGAGAATGTCGCCAAGCTGGCTCTCGAGGATCCGACGGGTTTCGTGCCCTGCACGCCGGCGGGTTGCATGCGACTGCTGAAAGAGGCGGGCGTCGAGACCTCGGGTGCCAATGCCGTGGTGATCGGCCGGAGCATGATCGTCGGCAAACCGATGGCACTGCTGCTGATGGCTCGGGGTGTGGATGCGACGGTGACCGTGGCTCATTCGCGAAGCAAGGATCTGGCCGGGATCTGCCGTGAGGCGGACATTCTCGTGGCTGCCGTCGGTCGCCCGGAAATGGTCAAGGCGGACTGGGTCAAGGAAGGTGCCGTGGTGATCGATGTGGGCATCAACCGCGTCGACGACGCTTCGAAGAAACGCGGCTATCGCCTGACCGGTGATGTGGCCTACGAAGAATGCGCGGAGAAGGCGTCGGCGATTACTCCCGTGCCGGGTGGTGTGGGGCCGATGACGATTGCAATGCTGATGAAGAACACGCTTCAGTCGGCCCGGCAGTTGGGCTGACCTGGGGTGCGGTGAGCGATCGCCGCATCGCGAACTTCCGCTGCCATCATGAGGGGGTCATTGCTCGAGCAAATCTCGCGGAGCCTGATGTTCGGCCCGGAGATGCTGCTGTTTCACGCAGTTTTCGTCGCGTGGATCGTGATCTTCCTGATCCATGTCAGGAAGGTGGCGGCGCGGCATTGGACTTCGAAGGTCCTGATGTCGCTGAGCATGTTCACCGGGATGCTGGCGCCGTTTCACTATTTTCTCCGGATGCTCTTGGTGACGCTGATGTTGTCGGGGTCGGGCGCGGTGGATCCGACGTCATGGATCGATCTCCAAGCGAATTTGACGATGGGCTGCACGGTGGTCGGGCTGACCGCGATGATTTTCCTCGGGCTCTCGACCTGGGCGTGGATGATGCCCCGGCCTGCGGATGAGGGGCGCCATTGAGGGTCCGGTGGGACCTGCCATGCCTCCGGGCATCGACGCTCGATTCGCGAGCGATTTGAAAAGCGGCTCCTGGCCCTCTTGGTGACTCGCCAAGGCGGGAAGAAGCTGGCAGACAACGGCCATGTCACGACTCGCTGCGCGCACCCACCAGATCGATGCCTCCGGGATCCGCAAGGTTTTCGACCTGGCCAAGCAATTGAAGGACCCGATCAATCTGTCGATCGGGCAACCGGATTTCGATGTGCCGGATGTCGTCAAGCAGGCGGCTCATGACGCGATCGATGCGGGCAAGAATACCTATACGCCAACCCAGGGTGTGGCGGAGTTGCGGACCCAGCTCATGGCCGAGGAGAAGGAATTCACCGGGCGTGACTGGAGCGAGCAGGAGTTCCTGGTGACCTCCGGGGTGAGTGGTGGGCTCTTTCTTGCTTTGATGGCGTTGGTTGAGGATGGCGATGAAGTGATCATCCCGGATCCGTATTTCGTGATGTACAAGCACTTGGTTCGCCTGTTCGGCGGGGTGCCGGTGTATCTCGATACGTACGACACGAATTTCGGCATCGATCCGGAGCGGCTGGACTCGCTGATCACATCGAAGACGAAGTTGCTTCTGCTGAACTCGCCGGCGAATCCGACAGGGCGGATTCTTTCCCGGGCGGAACTCGAGGGGATTGCCTCGGTATGTCGGGAGCGGGGATTGTTGGTGGTGAGCGATGAGATTTACCGACGCTTCGCCTATGTGGAAATGGTTTCCATGGCTGAGGTCCATGAAGACACGCTGGTGCTGGCGGGGCATTCGAAGGCGTATGGGATGACCGGGTGGCGGCTTGGCTACGCCTGCGGTCCGGCGGACATCATCCAGGCGATGACGAAGGTCCAGCAGTACAGCTTCGTGTGTGCTCCGGCGATGGCGCAGTTTGCGGCGCTGGCCTGCCCGCAGGTCGAGCTGGATCCATACATCGAGGACTACGAGAAGAAGCGTGACCTGATGGTTGGGATCCTCTCGGAGCATTTCGAGATCGGTCCGCCCGATGGTGCCTTCTACCTGTGGGCCAAGGCGCCGGCAGGGATGACGGGCACGGAGTTCGTTGAGAAGGCGATTGCGCGGAACGTGCTGGTCATTCCCGGTGCGGTCTTCAGCGAGCAGGACACCCATTTCCGCATCTGCTACACGGTGCCGGATGACAAGCTACGGGAGGGGGCTGAAGTGCTCTGCGAGATCGCTGCGGCGGCGGGTGGCTAGGGGTTTTGCCTCCAGCGGGTGGGGGAGACGAGGGGAGTGGGCCCCTTGGTGGGAAAGAATGGGTGGGTGGGGTCGCGTAGAGGGCCTCCGTGAACCCCATTTTTCGGTATTTCCTTCTCTTCGCTTCGTTGATTTCAGTGCTTCCTGCAGCGGCTGGGAAGAAGCCCCATGCGGTCATCGTTGTCGGCACCCATCATTACACGCCTCAGAAGTCGATGCCCGGCTTCGCCGCCGAGTTGGAGCGTCTGGGCTTCCGGACGACGGTGGTCAATCCAGCGTGGGATCCAGAGAAGGACAAGCGGGGGCTTCCGGGGCTGGAGGCGCTCAAGACGGCGGATGTTGGCGTGTTCTTCATTCGCTTCCTGAAGCTGGATGACGATCAATTGGGTCACATCACCGAGTTCGTGCAGTCGGGCAAGCCGGTGGTCGGCCTGAGAACCACGACGCATGGTTTCAACTATCCGAAGGGCCATGCCCAGGCGGAGCTGAACCATGGATTCGGTCGCAATGTGTTGGGGACGCCCTATCTCATTCATCTGAGTGGCAAGACCGAGATCGCACTGGCGAAGGGTGCGGAGAAGCACCCGATCCTGACGGGGGTTTCCGGCGAGTGGGAGTCACCGGGCACGCTCTACCTCACGAAGCTGCAGCCGGGCACCGAGCCCTTGCTGATGGGCACGGGGAGAGGCAAAACGGGCAAGCGGACGAACGCCTTCGGCACGCACGATCTGAAGGCGGAGATGACGGACGTGGTGGCGTGGACCTGGAAGAATGCGTGGGGTGGCCGGGTGTTCACCACTTCGCTGGGTCACTTGGGTGATTTCGACGTGCCCCAGTCGATGCGGGTGCTGGTGAACGGGGTGTTCTGGGCGGCGGGGCAACCCGTGCCAGAGGCCGACACGCCGGTCCGCACGCTCAATACGAAGGAAGCTGTGGCGAGGGAGGGCAGGAAGAAGCCGGCCAGGAAGGCAGAGGCAGCTCCGCCGAAGACCGGTGGACTGCCGGAGGTGCGGACTGCTGCCGATGACCTGACCCTCTTCTATGGAAACAGTTTCGTGGAGCGTCAGCAGGAAGACGGGACGCTTGAGGCGCTGCTCCATGCCGCGAATGGCGGCAAGCCGTTCAGCTTCCGCTCGCTCGCCTACAGTGCGGACGAGGTGGGCTTCCGGATCCGCCCGTCGAAGTTCGGGGATCACCTTGGCTACATTTCCAATCAACTGCCGTGCCAGCGGGTGGTCATGTGTTTCGGGATGAACGAATCATTCGCCGGTGTGGAAGGGATTCAGAAGTTCCGCAAGGATCTGAATGCGTATCTCGACATCATCATGGACCGCCATCCCGGCAGTGAGTTCGTGCTGGTGTCGCCGACGGCGGTGGAGGCCGTGGATTTCGGTCAATTTCCCGACCCCGCGGCACGCAATGCCGACATCGAACTCTACACCAACGCGATGCAGGAAGAGGCTGCGAAGAGGGATGTGAAGTTCATCGACCTCTTCACTCCGAGCAAGAAGCTGTATGCGGAGAGTGATGCGCCACTGACGAGCAACGGGATGCACCTGAACGAAGCGGGGAATCGGGCGGTTGCCCGGGTGTTCGCCGGTGAGCTTGGTTCGCGGAAAAAGGTCGATGCGGTGTCGATGGAGTCCGCTGGATTCGAGTCGCTGCGCAAGCTCGTCGCGCGCAAGGCCTACGAAGTGGCGATGGCCTACCATCCGGCCAATGGCATCCACTACTATGGAGTTCGTGGACGGGACTTCGAGTATCACACGGAGATCCCGCATCACCTGAAGCTCGCGAATCGGATCGATGAAGCGATTTGGAAGCAGGCTGCCAATCTGGAGGCCGTGGTCCCCTTGCCGGAATTGCCGACCGCGATTGCGAAGCCACCCGCCAAGCAGCCGCGCAAGGGTTTGGGCAAGATCCAGTCGTCGAAGGAGGACCTCGCGGGTTTCGAGGTGGCCGATGGATACGAGGTCAACCTGTTTGCTTCGAGTGAGGACTTCCCGGAGCTGATCAACCCCCTGCAGATCAACTTCGACTCGAAAGGTCGGCTTTGGGTGGTTTGTTTCGAGAGTTATCCGGTTCCGGTCCCCGGCACGCTGTCCAATGACAAGGTGCTGGTGTTTGAGGACACCGATGGGGACGGAAAGGCGGACAAGCGCACCGTGTTTGCCGACCATCTGAAGCTCCCCGACGGCTTCGTCTTCTACAAGGACGGCATCATTGTCTCCGTGGCCCGGCAGTTCCTGTGGCTGAGGGACACCGACGGCGATGGGGTGGCGGATGTGCGTGAGGAGATCCTGCGTGGCGCCGACGACACCGATACCCACCACGGTGGCTACCTCGAGCGCACGCCGCAGGGGCAGTTGATCATCAATGAGGCCTTGTTCCACCGCGGGCGCTTCGAGACGCCGAATGGTGTGGTCCGAACCAAGGACGCCTCGGTGCTGTTCTACGATCTGGATTCGCAGAAGCTCAGCATCGAGCGGCAGACGACCCATCCCAACCCGTGGAAGATCTCGTTCACCGAGTGGGGCGAGTCCTTCCAGATGTTCGGCGGCGGTCAGATCATTGATTGCGATTTTTACAATGTGGCGACGCCATCGGGTACTTCGGCGCTGCCATCGATGGGCATGCCATTCCGTGACGACAAGGGGTGCACGCTGGAGGTGGTCTCGAGCCCGCACTTCCCGCAGGAATGGCAGGGCGGCATGGTCACCGGACACCTGCTGGCCAAGAATGCGGTGCTCTTCACCCCACTGAAGCTCGAAGGTGGCACGTGGGTGGCGGCCGACAAGTCGATCAATCTGTTCTCGTCGGCGAACAAGGTGTTCCGTCCGACGGATCTTGGCTTCGGGCTCGATGGAGCCCTTTACGTTTCGGATTTCTACTACCCCATCATTGGTCACGCCCAGCACTCGATTCGCGATGCGAACCGCGATTACCAGAATGGCCGTATCTGGCGTGTGACCCGGAAGGGCGCTCCATTGGCGACGCCACCGACGATCGATGGTGCGGACCTGAAGTCGCTCTTCGGCCTGCTCAGTCATCCGCAGATCCGGGTTCAGGAGTTGGCGCGCGAGGAGCTCGAAAGACGGCCGGATGCGGAGGTGCTGGCCCATGCCAGGACGCTCGTGAGCGATGGCATGAAAGACGGGAAGCTGGGCCTCGAGTTGCTCTGGCTGTTCGAGCGCTGCAAGGATTTTTCCCAGCCTGGGTTGCTCCGCGCGCTGATGGACTCCGATGAGCTTCCGGTCCAGCGGGCGGCCGCGCGGTCGATCCGGTGGTGGGCTCCGTCACTGGGTGAGGAAGCTCAAACCATGGCTTCGCGTCTTCTGAAGTCCGACGACGATCGAACGAAGATCGCCGTGATCTCGGCGGCGAGTCATCTGCACGCGCTCGCTCCATTCTGGACGGAGTTGATCGACGGGGCGGAAGCGCCACCCGGCACTCCCTTGGATCGGGTGATCAAGTTGGCCCAACTTCATGGTCGCCAGCCGCTTCGGCCTGAGTTTCCCATCCTGACCGTGGCGTCCGACACCTTGCTGACCGGCTGGATCCAGAACAAGAAGGAGAAGGGTGGCTCGATCTACGTGAAGTCCGATGAGGCGAAGGACCTGGTGCTCAACTATGCGGGGGATCCGAACCTGAACATCACCTTCAATGGGGTGCCCGTGCGACAATCCCGCGGCAATACGCACGCGAAGAGCGGTCAGCTGAACTTGAGTTTCACCAAAGGCTTGAACCTGATCAGGACGAGCTCCAGTTCGGCGGGCTCGCGCCGACCGGTTGTCGCCAAGCTCAGCCTTGCCGATCAGACCGGCAAGAAGCCGAAGGGGATCCACTTTGCGAAGAACCCTGCCGAGCATCAGAAGTGGGCGAAAGCCTACGACGAGGAGTTCGCGACGGTGACGGACAAGCACATCTATCTGAAGACAATCCCCGCAGCGCTCGAGTTCAACGTGAAGAGCTTCACGGTGAAGGCGGGCAAGACGTATGACTTCATCTTCGATAATGTGGATCACATGCTCCACAATGTGGTGATCACGAAGCCGGGGCAGGAGGCGGCGGTGGGGGCCTTGGCCGATGCGATGGCATCGCAGGCGGACGCCATGGAAAAGCACTACATTCCGGAGTCCGACCTGATTCTCTTCGCCACGCCTCAGGTGCCTTACGGCGAGAAGGTGACGATGAAGTTCACCACTCCCGAGAAGCCCGGCAAGTATCCCTTCATCTGCACTTTCCCGGGCCACTGGCGCCTGATGAAGGGGGTCATGATCGTGGAGTGATGAGGGGCGTCCGTTTTTCACCCGGGGGCGGATGGATGCGTCTGGGTGTCGGGCCACCGACCCGTCGTGCGGGATTCACACGCGCCGGATCTTTCCGGATGCGGTGCGGGGAAGGTGGTCGACGGGCTTGAAGCGCAGCGGCACCTTGTAAGCGGAGAGGTGTTCGCGACAGTAGCGTTGGAGTGCGATTGCCTTGGGTGGGTTGGCGGGGTCGCGCGGGATGATTTCCGCGATGGGAATCTGTCCGGTGTGCGGGTGGTCCTTGCCGACGACCCGGCTGGCCTCGACCTCGGGATGAAGGTTGAGGACGGACTCCACTTCCTCGGGAAACACCTTCATGCCGGCGACATTGATGACCGACTTGCTGCGGCCGACGAGGGTCAGAAGTCCGTCGGAGTGGCGGACGACAAGATCGCCGCTGGCGAAGTAGCCGTCACGCAGTGGTGCCGGATCCCATGGCACAAGGTAGGCGTCCAACAGGCCCGGGCCGCGGATATGAAACTCGCCTGCTTCGCCCTCGGCGACCGGGTTTCCCGATGGATCGAGCAAGGCGACTTCATAGGCGGGCAGGGCGCGACCGATGGCTGTCGGGGTGGATGCGGCGTCCTCCAGATTGAGAACCGAAAGTCCGACCTCGATGATGCCGAGTCCCTGGACGAGGGCTTGATCGAAACGTTGCTCGAATGCCCGTGCGGTGGCCTCCGGGAGGGCGGCGGCGGTGGCGACGGCGAGTCGCAGCGATGGCCAACGGAAGCTGCCGGTATCCGCGCCGAGCATGGCGTAGTGGAAGGGAGCGCCATACATGACGGTGGCCTCGTGGGCCTCCGCGGCAGCAAGGATGTCTTCCCGGGCGGGCGAGGGTTCCAGCACGGTGACGGCGCCCGCATACAGGTAGAGTACGATGGAGACGGCGAAATGGTGGGCGAGTGGAAGCATCCACAGGACCTTGTCGTCGGGGCCGATCTTCAATCCTTCGTTCGCTGCGGTGATCCGGGCGAGGAGGGTTTCGTGGGAGAGGACGACGCCCTTGCTGGTCCCGGTGGTCCCTGAGGAGAAGCGGATGAATGCGGGGTTGAGCGCCTGGAAGTCGTCTTCGGGGAATGCGGGAGGCTTGGTCTTGAGGCGCTTCAAGACGTGCCCTCCATGATCCGGTTTGCCATCCAGCGTGAAATCGAGGGAGGTGGTGTGGGTGATCTCTTCGCGCTCTTCGGCGGTGAGTTCCTCGGCGAGTGGGACGAGGCAGGCGTCGGCAAGCAGGATGCCCATGGCCAGGATGATGTAGTCCAACCCGTCCGGGCAATGCAGGCCGATGCGCGGATGGCGCTGAAGCGGGCGGGCGGCGTTGCGAATCTCAGCGGCGACTTCGGATGCGCCGTCAAACAACTCGCCATAGGTCACCGAGCGGCCTCCGCTGATGACGGCGACGGCGTCGCTCGGGTGACGACGTGATATTTCTTCGATGAGATTCATGAAACAACGGGAAGTCCGGCTCCCAGATCGGTGAGGAGTTGCTGGCGGAGGGTCGT
Source organism: Haloferula rosea (assembly GCF_016595525.1). Classification (GTDB taxonomy): domain Bacteria; phylum Verrucomicrobiota; class Verrucomicrobiia; order Verrucomicrobiales; family Akkermansiaceae; genus Haloferula; species Haloferula rosea. The sequence continues at coordinate 6,539 of NZ_JAENII010000011.1, read as the reverse complement.
GAGCTCCGCGGGGTCAAGTGCGCCCTCCCGCCACGACAGGGTGCAGCTCAGTCGCTTGTTCTTTTCCGAGAAAAAGATGCCGACGCCCGGTGGCGTGGAGACGGTGGGGATGTGGTAGGCATTCAGAATGCGGTGACCGAAGAGTGCATCGGTACCGCTGGCGAACTCGCCGATGTGCGAGTGGAAGAGGGAACAGATCTCGCCCTTCAGGTAGTGTTTGATGGGCAGCAGGTAGAACCTGGACGGACAGCGCTCGTTGAGTTTGGTGAGTGCATCCATCGCGGTGTGGAGTTTCCGCTTCCGGAAGGACCCGTAGCTGCGGAACAGCGACTTGGTTGCCTGGGTGAGGTCGGTGAGTGAGGACTTTTCCAACAAGAGTGACCAGGCGGTCATGTGGTTGTAGAAGAGCGGACGTTTGGCGGGATCGTTGACGCGCTGGATCGGCAGGGAAAGGAGGATGGATGCGGAGGGTTCATCGCGGCCGGCGAGGACAGCCGCGACGGCCCGGGCCGAGGCGGCGCCGAAATACGGTGTCGATAGTAATTCCCCCACGGAGCCGGCCATCTTTGCGTGGATGGCGGCGCTGGTATCGAGGTCGAAATCGATCACCTCGAAGCAGGCGGTGCCGGGATGCCGGGATGGTCGGTGGAGCGAGCGGATGTTCGATGCGGGGAACGTCCGCATTTCCTCGATCATCGGGTGGGCGGTCTTCCAGAGTTCGGACGGGTTGCCGGAGGCGCGGTTGGTTTCCCCCCAGTCCTCCCGGGGAGTGTCGTCGGTGGAATCGAGTTCGCTGATGAGCTTGTCGATGCCGATCCCGTCGAAGAGGGAGTGGGGCCAGAGCAGGATGAGGAAGTGTCGGTGGTCCACTTCCAGAATGTGGACTTCAAGGTTCGGTCCGGGGCGGAAGATGTCGATCGAGTTCCCGTTGATCAGACGTGAGACGAGTGCGGCCAGGGCTTCTCCGACATGGAAGTGCAGGGGGACCGGGGCAGCGGGCCCCGCGGTCCAGGCGGCAATGAAGGTGAGGGGCGACCGGCGAAGGTGGGCGTGGAGAAGCGGGTGTCGCCAGCCCATCGCCTCGGTGGCCCGGGTGACGGCCTCCCGGTCCGGTGGTCCGTCGAGCTCGAGGACCGTGGCGGACAGGTGGGCGCCCTGGCCGGACCGGCGCATGAGCGATTCGAGGCCGAGCAGGAAAGCGTCGCTGGTGGTGGCGTGGGGCAAGGCGCGGTTAGCGTTTGGATTCGATGAGGGCCACGATCTTCGGTGCGGTCTGGAAGTTTTCCTTGGAGAGATCGGCGGGTTCGAGGACGACGTCGAAGTGGTCCTCGATGTGGAGGAGCAGCTGCATGATGGCCATCGAGTCCAGGCCGGCCTCGAACAGGTCGGTCTCGGAGGTCAGTGTCTCCGGTGAGTCCAGTATTTCGGTCTGAATGATTTCCAGTATCTTGGTTTCCATGGTGGGTGGAATTAGAAGTCGAGTTTGGTGGCGGTTTCGTAGCCGAGGTCGTAGCAGGTGGGTGCCAGTCGGTTTGACAGGAGACCGGGGAAGGGGGTGGTGGACGTGGCTTCGATCACGCGTTTTCCCTTTTGTGCGGCGAGGTCTCCCCGCATGCGGTGGAGTTCGTTGCAGGCGGTGTGGTGGGACATGCTGATGACGTTGGAGACGGTTTCCCAGTTCACATTCGGCTGGCTGCCTTCTTCATGGCGGATGCGGTGGATGAGAATGGTGTCGATGTCAGGGTCATCGATGAACTGTTCGTAGGGAAACTCAGCGGCGATGCCTCCGTCGAGGAAGCGATCGTCGCCGATCTGTTGGATGGTGAACAGGGCGGGCACGGCACAGGAGGCCATGATGGTCTCGGCGAGGGGGCCGGACCGCTTGATCTCGGAAATGCCTTTGGTGAGGTTGGTCACGGCGATATCGAGGGGAAGCTCGGAAATGTCGCGCTCGCCAAGCAGCTTGCGCAGGTGGTGGACGGTTCGTTTTCCGGAAAATATGCCGGTCGACCAGAACGAGGTGGCCACGCCGGGGAGTCTCCAGAGGAAACCGAGGTCGAAAAACGAGCGTCGCAGTCGGGGGTCGAGGGCGGCGTCTTTCAGGGCATCGCCGCGCAATCCGCAGGTGTGGAAGGCCCCGGCGAGGGCCCCGGCGGAGCAGCCGGCGATGCGTGCGGGGTCGAATCCACGGGCATCGAGGGCATTGAGGAAGCCTGCATGGGCGTACACGCCGAGAAAGGACGAACTCAGGATGACGGCCGTTCGGGCGGGGTCGGGAGGGTGGGTGGAGGGCTCGTTCATCAAGGCTGCGGGGGGAGTTTGTGAGATTTCGGTTTTCACATGCAAGGATGGGGGTGAAATTGGCGCCGGATGACTGCAGTCAATATCAAGACGGGGAGCGAGAAACTGATCAAAGTGCTCGATGGGGCGTCGGCGCACCTGCGTGGCCTGCTTGAGAAGCAGGGTAGGCCGGACGGCGGTCTGAGGATCGCGGTGATCGGCGGGGGGTGTAGCGGGTTGCAGTACAAGATGGATCTGGTGGATGGCCCGAGGGATCGTGACATCGTGGTGCCGAGTAATGGCGTGCAGGTGGTGATCGACCCGAAAAGCGCGCTTTTTGTGAGCGGCAGCGAATTGGACTATTCCGACGACCTTCAGCAGGGCGGCTTCAAGGTGAGCAACCCGAACGCGGTGGTGACCTGCTCGTGCGGGGAGAGCTTTGCGGCGTGATGGACGCGTTTGACTGTCTGGGGCTGGAGCGGCGGCTTTCGCTCGATGATGACGAAATTTCCGCGGCTTTCCGTGCGAAGGGAAAGCTCTGTCACCCGGATTCCGGGGGCTCGGTCGCAGCTTTCGAGTCACTGGAGGCGGCTTCGCAGACCTTGAAGGATCCGGGCCGGCGGCTGAAGCACTGGCTGGAACTGGAGAACCGACCGGGCGACCTGCGGGGCTCGGTAAGCTCGGAATTGATGTCGCTTTTCACCGAGCTGGGGGAGTTGCTGCAGCAGGCGGATGCGCTCATTCGTGAGCGGGAGGCGGCTGGCAGTGCGCTTGCGAAGGCAATGCTTGAAGCACGCACCCAGAGTGTGCGTGACGGGCTTGAGGACATCACCGGCAAGCTGGATGCCTTGGTGGCATCCCGGGTGGCAGGCTTCGAGGCGGTGGAGTCCGGAGCGGCGGACGGGTGGGAAGTCGCCCGCGACCTGGCCTTTCTATCGAAGTGGCAGGGCCAGGTGCGCGAGCGCTTTGCGAGCCTGTGGTAGGCCTTACTTGTCCTCGCTTCCAATGAATCGATAGACGACCGCACCGAGGACGCCGCCGATGATGGGAGCGACCCAGAAGAGCCAGAGTTGGGAGATGGCCCACCCACCGGCGAACAGGGCGACACCTGTGCTGCGTGCCGGGTTCACCGAGGTGTTGGTGACCGGAATGCTGATCAGGTGAATGAGGGTCAGGCCGAGACCGATGGCGATGGGAGCGAGTCCGGCGGGGGCGCGCTTGTCGGTCGATCCGAGGATGATGACGAGGAACATCATCGTCATGACGATTTCGCAGATGAGCGCCGCCGTCATGGAATACTTGTCGGGTGAGTGTTCTCCGTAGCCGTTCGAGGCGAAGCCTCCGGAGACGACGAATCCGGCATTGCCACTCGCGATGACGTAGAGGACGCCGCCGGCAAGGATGGCACCAAGCACCTGGGAGATGATGTAGGGGCCGAGTTCCTTGGCTTCGAACCGTCCACCCGCCCACAGGCCGATCGAGACGGCGGGGTTCAGGTGGCACCCGGAAATGTGACCGATCGCAAAGGCCATGGTTAGAACGGTCAGGCCAAAGGCGAGTGCCACGCCGAGGTGGCCGATCCCGACATCGGGATAGGCAGCCGAGATGACCGCGCTGCCGCAGCCACCGAGAACAAGCCAGAAGGTTCCAATGAATTCCGCGCCGTACTTTTTCATGATGATGTGTTTTTGGTTGGGGGATGGCCCGGAGATCCGCTCGTGGCGGAGCCGTATGTTCCGAGCAGTAAGCCTAACCAATCAGAACCTCCATGCGGGGGCAAGGATTCAGAGAGGGCGCCTCGCCGGGGCCGCCCGGACCCAGGGGAGTGGATGGAATCTCCCGAGCGAGGCTGGAGCAGGGCGAACCGGTGGCAGGTTCCTTGAGAGTTGGTTGAATCAAGGAAGGTCCACTTCGACTCGAAGGAATCGGCGGGAGAACTCACCGATGGCGAGTGGGTCGGTCAGGCGGCAGCGCTCGCGGACGCTGTCGATGGGGCCGATCACTTCGACTGCCGCCCCGGTGTCCTTCCAACCGAAGTCGAGTCGGCTGGAGGACTGGAGTCGGAAGACGAGGTCAGTGCCGATCTTGCGATCAAACTCGAAGGCGAGATGGCGTTCCCCCTCAAGCATGATGTATCGCATCTCCGGGGCTCCTTCGATGGAGGAAATGTTCATGTCCATGCCGCACGCGAACTCGATGATCCGGGGGATGCCATCCCCGTCGTCATCGACTTCGGGTCCGGAGATCTCGGGGTCGAGACGTTCGGCCGGAGTGAAGTGGTCGACGACCCAGCGTTCGTAGTCGCTGACGATCCGGAACGAGGCGGTGGCCGTGGACCAAGGGCCGTAGCCAAAGCGGCTGTCACGGGCACGGATGCGCCACAGCCAGCCGCCCGCACGGATGGATTCGATGCCGGCGAGTTGGTCGAGAGGCAAACCCACCAGATGGCCGGCTTCGTCGGGAACTCCACTGACGGTGATGCCTTCCACCGTGACGAGCGGTGAGCTGAAGTCGCCGTCGTCATCGATCTCGAGGTGGTAGTCGAGGATCGAGTCTCCGGGGTCGGGGTCGTCGGTGGTTCGCCAGATCAGGAGTTCGGTCAAGCTGTAGAGGGTGCCGCCATTGAGTGGTGTCACGGGCTGCACTTCGTTCGGCGGGTTGTTGATCTCATTGACGGCAAAGCTTGCCACTGAAGACCAGGGCCCGGTGTCATCGCCATCATCCGCGCGGCAGCGCCACCAGTAGAAGGCATTGTCGGGGAGATTGACGTCGACCCGCCACGAGGTGGTAGTGCTGCCGGAAGCGACCGCGGGGACCTGGGCAACAAGCTGGGTAAGTGCGGCATCGGCATATACTTCAAAGCGGTAGGTTAGTGGATCGCTTTGCGGATCGACGGCATTCACGGTGGTGAGGATGGGTCGTAGTTCGGGAACGATGTTCTGGTCGATCGGGGAAAGTGGGGACGGAGCGCCCGGTGGTTCTTCCCCGATGCCGATGCTGTCGATCAGGATGTTCGAGGTGGGCTGGTTGTTGCTTCCCGAGGTGACGAAGCTGAGACGTACCTGCTGGCCCATCCACGGGGCGAGGGACACCTGCAGGAACCTCCAGTCGGGTTGGTCGTAGGTGTAGTTCAGGTTGAGGCTGCTCAGGTCACCCCACGTGAGTCCGCCGTCGGTCGAGAGCTGGACCCGGAACCATGATTGATAGGCGAGATTGCCACGAAGGAAGAAGCTGAGCTTGGGGTCGACCGCACTGGTGAGATCGAGCTCGTGGGCAAGGACGAGGCGCTGTTCACAACTGGGAGCATAGCGTCCTTCCGGGGTGTCATGCAGGCAACCGGAACCTTCCCTCGGGTCATCGTTGACGGTGGCCCAGCGGCTGTTGAGCCACAGGCCGGACTCGGATTCGAAGCCGTCCCAGACCGGATAGATCGGTGCGTTCGGGTTCTCTCCGATGCTCAGGTCGTCGATGGTCCAGCCGTCGGCCACATTTCCATCGGTGGCCCGGCGGAACCGGATGAAAAGTCGTTCTTGATTCTTCCATTTCGAGAGGTCGATCGCCTGTTGTCTCCATTCCGTACGGATTCCGGTGACTCCGTACAGGGCGTTCCCCCAAGAGGTGCCGTCGGTAGAGAACTCGATCCGTCCCCACGAACCGCCTGCAAAGGCGTGCTTGTCCCAGAAGCGGAGGACCGGCCAGTTCATGCCGGCGAGATTGACGGCGAACTGGGCGGTGGTGTCGGTGGAGGCAAGGTAGTCTCCGGGAGAATCGACGAGCGCCATGCCCCCGCCACGGCCGACGCCCTCGAAGACCTGCCACTCTCCGGTCACGGTCCATCCGTCGAACCCGGACTCGAAGTCATCCTCGAGAGGAATCGGCAGGCCGAGGGTGGTTGCGGTCATCAGGCCCGAGGGACTGTGGGTGTCCCGATCGTCGACCGTGAAAACCTTGTAGTAGTAGGTCGTGCGGGTGGACAGCCCGGTATCGATGTAGCTGTCCGTGGTCGCTTGATCGAACTCTGCGATGAGGGGGGATGCGGTGGTGACCGTGCTGGTTGTACTACGGTAGATCCGGTAGCGGGTGAAACCAGGCAGGGTGGAAGGAGTCCAGTTGAGACGCATTGAGGTGGTCCCGATCTGGTCGATCGGCAGGGCCAGAACGGCTTCGGGCATCTCGGCGATGGTGAGTTTGTCGAGACGAACGAGGGCCTCGGGGGCGTGTCCGCTGACGCTCACGTTGAAGCGCAGTCTAACGGACTG
>NZ_JAENII010000010.1 GCF_016595525.1 Haloferula rosea | reverse complement strand
CAGGCCTCCTTGTCTGGGGTGTGGTTGGATATCATTTCACCCCGATTTCACTCCTTCAAGGAGGCCGCTTCAATTCCCTGTTTTGGACAGGTATGATCAATCCTTAGAATAGAAGCTATCCCAAAACCATTGAAAGGGGTCGGTCCCGCAAACACACATGTCCATGAGATTGAGCAAGATGTTAAGCTTTAATTTTTCGATCCTCTTTTGATGCCTAATCGATATATCACTCTGTCTTGTGTCCTGCTGGTGATTTGCGGTTGCCAAGAAGAGAAGACGTTGAATGTTGATGCCGATGGTCAACAGAAACAGCACGGCGGGTCAGTTCCTTTGAAGGAATCTGATGTATCTGAATTGCTCAGTGTTGGAATGCCTATAGGCAAAGCAATAGAACATCTCAGGAATTTTGCTTTTGTAGAGCGGGAGGGGCTCGATGGCGAGGTTGTGATAGATGCAATATACGATCATGGGGACATTGAGCTGAATCGTGGGGATGTTGTTCTGGTTTCTCTATACTTCGATCTTGATGGGCTGACTCTCAAGAAGTGGACCTGTTCGCTTCATCGAAGGTATATTGGCGGTGGTGATTCTTGATGAAGGGTCCGTGTGAAAGGGGTCTGTGAAAGTGTTGAATGAAAGGGGTCGGTCCTGTGTCGAATGAAAGGTTTCGGTCCCGAAAAACAGAGATTGTTCGGGTCTGGGGCCGGTTCTTGGAGTTTACCTTTGGAGGTCGGCGATGGTCTCAGTGGTTCTGGGCCAGTGGGTGTCTTCTGCACTGCTGCCTGTCCGGTGGGAATGCTCGGTCGGAGCGGAATGCGCCCTTTCATCGGGCGCCAGAACTTGGAAGTGATTGACCACTGAAATGGGCTACTTCGTTCCAGAAACCGCATCAGCGAAAAGCGACCTCACCGAGAGAAACCGCGTCTGGGGATTCTTTGGTGAAAGTGATTTGGCGAGCTTACAGGTACGGGTCGATCATCTCGCCTGACCGGAGTGCGTCCTCCAGCGCTGCACGGGAGCTCCACATCGTATCGTGGTCTTTTCCACTCGACGCATGGCTGGGGCGTCGGTTGGTTCGGAGATGATGTTTTTGCGCTTGTGGCTATTCCTGTCGCTGCTCGGTGGTGCAGCTGGAGAGACCCTGCATGTGCTGGTGCTGGAGATCGACAAGCGCTACGTCGAACCTGCCTTTGAGCGGGCAGTGAATGGGGATCGTGATGCCTTCGACGAGGCGGTTTCGAAGCTGCGGCGATTGACACCGGAGCAAGGCGTTCGCGAATGGCTGAATCTGGAGATTCCGCGTGAGGATCCGGAGAAGCGGATTATCACGGAGTCGATGCGCTATGAAAGCACCCCACGCGAGAAGAAGAGAACGGAGCTGGGGCACGAGCATCTTTGGTATCGGACCGGCGACCGCTTGGTGAGCCGAAGCCTCAAGTTCAATGCGCAGCTCGATGACACTCGCTTGATCCGCCTGAAGAGTTCGTTTCATCACAAGATCGACGGGCAATGGTCGCTGTCGGCCGCGCTCACCGGGGCGAAGGGTACGATCTTGATTCTGGAGAAGCTGGTGGGGCGTGACTTGGAGCCCACGCCACCTGTGTGGGTGATGGGTGTGCTGCACGAAAAGAAGCCGGGACGCCTCGGGAACTCGTCCCCGGTTCAGGATTTGATCAATCCTCCACTTGGACGGGCGGGAATGGTTCGGGTGTCTGATCCCGGCATCACCTTGCAAGCGGTGGCTGGCTTGGATCTCGCCAAGGACACGGACTACATGGAGGGCTACTCGAAAGATTTTGTGGGTTTCTCGGCCAGTGCGGCGACGGACAATCCGGCGCTCAAACTGAAGCTTCCCGTGCGAGGTTCGGTGGAAATGGAGCGCTTGGTAAGTGTCGGGGTGAAGAGCACGGTTTCCCATCACGGCAAATTCACCGTGCCGGTGGAGAAGCCGAGGGCCGGGGAAGAATTCGAGGTCGTCCAGCGCGACAACACGCGCAGGGGAACGACAACGTACAGCAATCCCTCCAAGAAGAAGCCGAGCTACTACCTAGACTGCCGCATGATCGTCGTGGAGTGACGCCCGTTTTGACAGGGGCCTCGCTGGACGTCCCGTCTTTGACATTTTGAAGGTAGGGTTCTCCCAGGTTTCATTGGTGAGCAGGTTTTGTGAATTCACACCTTGAAAGGATCACATTCGCTGGGAGGGTCCGTTCGAAGGAGATCTTCAAAGAGATGGGGTGAGTTCGTTTGAGTTGAGCCGAGTTCGGAAGTTTTCCGCTCGGTGGATCGGATGGGTCGCCACATCGACCCAATCAAAATCTCCCGAAACCCAGACCATGAAATACCCCAAATTCACCGTTGCCGGTGGGGCGTCGCTTGCTGCGCCCCTGTTTCTCGCCGTTTCTTCGAACCTCCATGCCCAGCTCACTTGGGACCCCGCCCTTGATGGCGGTGTCACGCCCGGGGCAGGCGCATGGGACACCACCACCGCGAACTGGTGGGATGGAGCTGCAAACCAAACATGGGACAATACAGGAGCTACCGAAGCGATTTTCGGGGATGCGGGTGCCAATTACGATGTCACGATCGCCACGGGTGGTGTGACGGTGGGTGATCTGAGTTTCTCTGGGGCGAGCCGACTGCTTTTCAGGGCAGAGACTGATAACGATGGTGTGATGACCATCAAGCCTGGTGGCGCCGTTTGGGATACGGGGGGCGCTCACATTCTGATCCTGCAAAACCTGACCAACGATGTCGGCGTTTCCATCGGCAGCGGTGACACGCTGACGGTGAACGGTGGTGGAATCTTCAACGCTGGAGAGAAGCCCAATGGGGGTGCGGGAGCAACTTGGGTTGCCGCCGGTGCCACCCTCGACGTGACCGCAGCAACGGATGTGCGGGGCAATGCGGGAAGCATCGGACAGTTCGACACCGTCGAGCTTGCGGGAGGTTCAACTTTCAGAGCGGAGCGGAACGGCAATGAGACCTACGGCAACGATTGGGTCCTGGAGGGCGACGTTACCTTCACCACACGGTTCGCACGTCAGGAGAATCTCTCAGGAGTGATTTCAGGCGCCGGGCGGGTGACCATTGATTCGACCGTCTTCCAAGAGAATCAAGTCGATCAGACCTACATTTTCAGCGGGGATGCCAATACCTACACCGGCGGAACGACCGTCGATGGAACGAGCCACGTCGCGGTCCTGGGAATCAACAACGACAACAAGCTGGGTGCCGTTCCGGGAGCGGCCGATGCGGACAACATCGTTCTCAAGGGGGGAGCGTATCTGAGGATGAACGGTGCCGTAACGATCGATGCCAACCGTGGTATCACGCTTGATGGTGGTGGTGGCTTCATTGCCAGTGGAGCGGCGAGCTCTGTCGCAGGTTTGATCACCGGTAACGGTGGGCTGGCGATCGGGCGCACTGCGGATGGCAGTGGTAATGTGGTCACACTCAGCAATTCGGGCAATGACTACGGCGGTGGCACGAACGTATTGCGAGGCACCGTCAGATTGGGAGCCGACAACGCGTTTGGGTCGGATGGCCCCCTCACGGTCGGTGGATTGGGCGGAGTCAATGCGACGGTGGATCTGGAGGGATTTGATGCGGTCGTGGGTGGCGTTCAACTGGGCGTCGGCAACACCCGGCAGATTCGGAACAACGGTGCCACGGCCTCGACGCTTACGATCGATGTCGCGGATACGGAGAGTTACAACTACGGCGGGAACCTCACGGGCTCGTCTGTTGTAAATTTGATCAAGGACGGACCGGGAACTCAGATTTTCGATCGGACCTCAGGCTACACATCGGACTTTGGTGATCTGACGGTCAACGAGGGAGCACTGGAGCTCAACAATGGAGGAACCACCGATGTGACAGGTGACATCAGTGTGACGGGTGGAACGCTGCGGGTCGATGAGACCTTGGTCGGCGTCACCTCGGTATCGGTCACCGGAGGGGCGCTTCGGATCAGCAGCGATGATTGCCTGGGCTCGGTGCCTGGTGCTTCAACCCCCGATTTCCTTACCTTGGACGGTGGCACCCTGAATGTTCGTCTGTCCTCTGATACGGGTGGAAGCTTTGCGATCGATTCCAATCGCGGCATGACCCTTGGCGCTGGAGGTGGGGTTATTCAAACCACCACTCCGAGTGGTGCCTGGGCGGTGACCTACAATGGCGACATCACCGGCGTTGGTTCGCTGACCAAGGATGCGGCACAGACTCTCGTGCTCGGGGGCGCCAACAGCTATACCGGTGCCACGACCGTCTCGGCTGGGCGGCTGATCCTGACTGGAAGCCTCACTTCCGACGTGACCGTGGAAAGCGGTGCAAGCTTTGTTGGAGGGGATCAGGTGACCGGAACGGGCACAGGCACCCTTCCGTCGCTCACCCTTGAGGACGGCAGTCTGCTGGCCTGCTTCATCAACACTGGAGCAGAAGATGCGACCAAGTCGGTGGTTTCCGGTGCGGTCACCATCGGATCCACAGCGACGCTGGCGGTCATTGATCAGGGTGGGGATGTGGCTCTTGCGGGAGGAACCAAGCTGACGCTGATTGACTACACGGGTGGTTCGCTTTCAGGCACCTTCGATGGTCTTCCGGACGGCTCGATGCTTACGGTGGGTTCGAATACGTTCATCCTCGACTATGACGACGATGTGAACCCCGGAACAGTCACACTGACGGTGCAGGCCGGCAGTGCCTACGATGCGTGGGTTGCGGCGAATTATCCCGGTGTGGTCGGTGGGTTCGACGACGACGATGACCTGGACGGTTTGTCGAATGGCGAAGAGTGGTATTTCGGTGGAACGGATCCGCTCACGGGCGGGGAAGGTAGCCCACTGGTGGACGTGGTCGCCACCGGGGCCGGTACCTTCACTTTCACCCATCTGCGTCCTACCGATGCAGCCGGAGCGACGGCCAGCTACGAATGGTCATCGACTCTGACCGGTGCGTGGAATCCTAGTGGTGGGTCTGCGGATGGCATCACGGTGACCCTGACGGACGGAGCTGCGACTCCCGACGTCCCCGGATACGAGGAGGTGACGGTGACGGTTGCGGTCACTGCAGGAAGCTCGGACAAGGTGTTCGCTCGAGTGAACCTGACCATGCCCTGATCTGCATGGTTCAATCTGGCTGATCATTCATCACGGCGCCGGTCCTTTTGGGCCGGCGCCTTTTTTCTGCCCAACTTGTGGGTATGGCCGGCCCAGTGAGGGGCTGGAATCTGCGCGGGACGTGGGTCCCGCCTACTACAAACGTAGGATGGTCATGCCCGCTGACTGGTCGGTTGGCGGCAGCGAGCTTTTTCTCAAGCGTGTCATGTGGCAATCCCGCGTTTGGGTTGACGGCAAGGAAGTTGGTGAAGCCCGGGATTCGCTGAATGCACCGCACATCCAATCGCTCCGCACCCTCCCTTCCAGGGAGCACGACCTCGTCATCCGGGTCGACAATCACCTGGCCCACCCGATCGGCGACAAGGGGCACGCCCACGGAGCACAAGACTCCTTATCAACGGCAAGCCAACCGTTATGCGTGGAACCCTCCAGCTCGACGATGGTCCGGCCCAAGCCATGGGTGATCACACCAAGGGGTTGGATCAAGTTTCCCGTCATCCGCGAACACTTCAACGATGCCACTCTTGTTCTGAAAGCCGAAGCCGCCACCGGCTCCAACCTGACGACCGGCGGCATGGTGTTCGTGCCGGGCGAGTGCCCCCCCGCAGGATGTCATAGGGGGTGCCGGAAACGACCTTCATCGTCCCGGGCGCTGGCACCCGGGAATTCAGTTCTGCGTCACCTTGACTCGGAAGAACCGGGCTTTCTTGAAGTTGCTGAGCACGATCGGATAGTTGACTTCGACGATCTCGTAGTCGGCATCGAGGTCCACTACTCCGGCCGGGGACTGAATGCTGTCTTCCCAGGTCAGGAGATCGTTGCTGAATTGCACGGTGTAGTTGATGGCGCCGTCCTTCCGCCGGACATGCTGCGCGACGAAGTTCAAAGGACTGAAGGTGACGGAAAGTGCCGGAGTACCTGCCGATGGAGTGGATGGGTCCAAGGGAACGGAATCCGAAATGATGGGGTTGGTGCCGAAGGCGAACTCAAGCAGGTTGTTGAGGCCGTCGGTGTCGTCGTTGGCATTCGGGTCATTCGTGGCCCCGGTCAGGGATGCCCAGTTGGCGAAGGACGATGCATTGTCTCCGACGGTCAATGTGCCGTCGAATTCGCTGAAGGCCCAGAGGTTGGAGCCATCGTCCAGCGTCCACTTCCCACCGCTGTGGCTGAAGGATCCCAGCGAACTGTTGACGCTGAAGGTCCCCCCGTAGGCCTCGGAGAGGTTGGCGGCATCGACGATCTGCCATCGATTGCCGTGAGTGGTGTTGGCGCCGCTCAGATCGAGGTGGAGGGTGCCGTCCAGTTGGACCGTGCCGGAACCGCTACCGGTGATCTGGTTGGTCAGCCCGTCAGCGAGGGGCTGGAAACGGAGCTCGCCACCGTCGGCAAGAACGAGGGTTCCTTCATTGACGATGGTGTCCTTCGAGTAGGTGTTGATACCCGAAAGGGTGAGGGTGGTGTTGCCGGTCTTCACCACCCGCAGGGTGCCGCCGATCGAACCGGCGAAAGTTCCGTCGCTGGTGTCACCCATCACATTGACCGTGTGGGTCACCGCTGTGGAGGTCGCTGTGATCTGGCCGGATGCCGCACCGGAGAGGGTTCCGATGTCGACGCTGTAGGCGCCGCCATCAGCGACTCCCCGATCGTTCAGGTTGAGCGTTCCGTCGACCACCGTGACCTCGTTCGGGTCCTGATTGAGTCCCAGATTTCCAATCTGTGAGAAGGTGGCTCCTGCCGCGATGGTCAGGTCGTTCCTTGCCTTGCCGCTGCGGGTCCTCACTTCTCCTTCCGCGACGATGAGGGCGCCGGTGAAGGTATTGCCGATGAATTGTTCCATGGCGAGCCGTCCCGGTCCGGTCTTGGTCAGGCTTCCGACTCCGGCGATGGGGCCGATCAAGAGCTCGTTCCCGGCGATGCCGACACCGATCGAGGTGTCTCCGGTCAGGTTCGTGATCGAGCTGGATGAAGAGCCCATCCGCGTGCCGTTGTTCGTTTGTCCGTCGGAGTAGGCGGCCCCCTGACCGTTCGTTCCGGTTCCCTCCAAGGTGATGGTCCCCCCCTGAAGTTGCATGCCTCCATCGAGTTCGAGGGTGCCCCCGTTCAGCACGGTGATGGCCGAGCCCGTGCCGTAGCTTCCTCCTACGTCGTCGAGGTCGTCGACAAAGTGCAGGCCGCTGAAGATCTCGTGGGGAGCGGTGGGGAGGATCTGATTACCCCCTCCATCAAACTGGGCCCATGGAACGTTCATGGCGTTGGGCGGGGACGTCCAGGTGTCCTGAATCGTGATGTTGGCCGGGACGAGGGTTGCTCCGGTGTAGGTATTGCCCGTGCTCTTGTTGATGACGCCTCCATTCGAGGTGATCGTGTTGCCGGTGGCGTTCGGTCCGATCAGCAGGGGATACTCGGTGAGGTTGTGGATGGTCGTGTTGGTGGTGGTTTCGGAGTAGCCACCGCCAAGTTCATCGAGATCGGGTGCGGGACGATGTCTCCACTCCCGCCACTTTTGTGAGAGATTGATGTAGGCACCTTCCGGATAGACTCCCGGGCTGGCGCTGCTGGTGAGGGTGATATTGCTGCCGTCACCGCTGATCAGGGCGATGGGCCAGATGCCTTTCCCCGGAGTGGTGCCGGTGAGTTCGATCTCCATGTTGGCAGGGTAGTCGACGCCGCGCTGGAAGTAGATCAAGGGACCATTGAGGGCATCTCCCTTGCAGCCGGTGAAGGTGCTCTCCGTACCATAGCCGCTGGGTGCGAAACCGTACTCGCACTCCACCAACTCGGTATCGGTCACCCTGAGGAAACCGATGGCATCCGCGCATGCGATGCCGACCCGCATCCGCTCGGCGCGACAGTTGGTGATCGTGATGTTCTCGATGAATTCGGGGAACCCATTGGTGAGATGGTCACTGTTTCCATACACCCGGAAGGCACCCTCGTGCTTGGAAATGTTGATGTCGGCCGGAATGGGAACCTTGTAGGTGGCGGCCTGCCACACCTGGTACTCCGGGTGGGCGATGATGTCATCGCTGTCTGCCATGGTGTCGCCAAGGACATCGCAGTCGATGAAGCTGATGTCGCTGGCTCCCTGCTGCATGAAGAATCCGTGGCCGTAGCTCCTCATGTGCAGGGTGACATTGTCGACCAATACATTGTTGGCTCCGCCTGTGATCAGGAATCCGCTCTGCTTCTTGTGCGAGATGAATGCCGCATTGGTGACGCCATTGCCGTCCGTGGGTCTGGCGCCCTTGCCGAAGGCATCACCGTAGCCGTAGGGGTAGGACCCGCCCGAGGTGAACTCGCAGTTCCTGATCTGAGTATCCGACCCGATCACCCGGACCACTTGAGCGCCCCGTCCGGCCGTCCACTGTCTCGGATCACCGAACGCATCGACCCCATTCATGGTGACATTGACCATCTGAAGGTTCAGACCTTCGAGGACGACACCATCTCCGGAAATCTCGACGACGTTGAGGTTGGTCCCGCCGTAGTAGGACAGCTCCTGCGTGTCCACCTTGATCGTGACACCGGTGAGATCGAAGGTCGACTGGTCACCGCTGAACTCCAGGAATTCCCATTGGTCCGGGCTGACCGGGGCAGGGGACTGGGCCGGTCCGGTCAACCAGTAGGTTCCGGGGGTCATGGTGACGTTGAAGTTGTCCTCACCTGCATACTGGATGAGCTCGGCGATGCTGCTCACCGTCACGGTGTTGTCGATGAACGGGGCGCCGGTGGCGGTCACGGTCAGCTTCTTGTTCACCGGGTCCACGTTGAAGCTCCAGACGTTGGTGTCCACTCCGGGCGCGAACTCGAGGCCGAGATCCGTCACCGAACCTTCCCACTCCATCACGGTGTAGGTTCCGCCATTCACGAAGCCACCGGTGAAACCCACGTCGAGCAAGGCTCCGTCTTCGAAGGTGACATTGCCTCCCGAACCATCCGATGTGTCCACTTCATCGATGAAGATCGTGCTGAGGCCTGTCGAGGTGGCGTTGACCCGGGCGCGGAGGGTGCCTCCCGCCTCTTGGTACCATTCACCGTCGAGAGGGCCGGAGGTTCCGATCCCGATCCGGGAGGCTCCATGGCCGATGACCGAGAAGGTTCCTTGGTCGCCGACCCGGACACCGGTACGGGTGATCAGGGAGCCGCCGCTGATCTCGAAGTTGCCGGTCCCTCCGTAGTCGACGTGAAGGCTGGCTCCAGCAGGACCCCGCGAGATGTTCAGATGCCCTCCCTTGACGATGAGGTTGCCGGTCCCCCCGCCAAGGCCGAGCTGGATGCCGTTGATGTCGGCCCGTCCGCCGCTCATGGTCCAGGTGCCGGTCTCGCCGTTCCTGCCGACCCGGCTGGCAGCCGACGGATTGGAGGTGGACGTGAGGGTGCCGCCCGTTTGCTCGAATTCGCCGTCGGTTCCGTTGTAGCCGATCAGGATCTGGTCGCTGCTCAGCGTGGTTCCCGTACTGACGATTGCCCGGTTGGTGCCGGTGAGGTCCACCACCATGCTCTCCGAGGCAGGAAAGGAGCCACCCACCCAGTTGGCAGGATTGGAGAACTCATTGTCGCCGGAATTGTTGTTCCAAGTAATGGTTGCGGCTTGGGCAGACGCGATCAACAGGCCCATGGATAGCCACAGGGAGGCGGTTTTCTCATTCATCATGGGCGATTTTGGCGGACCCGTCCTTTCTTTCGACGGTCATCCGGCAGTCTTCCTGAATCAGCCCGAGCTGCAACCTTCTTGTAGGTCACCTAGGTGACCTACGTAGTCGAGCCGAGAGGGCTCTGGCGCGTCGGCGTTGACCTCGCCGAGAGGGTGGGAGAGCCGGTCAAGGGGTCAACTCGTCGAGGGGGTAGTCTCCATTTTCAAAGATCTCCGCTGGAGAGAGGACGATTTTTGGGTCCGGGAGCCGTACGATATCCCGGTTTTTCGAGGGATAGTCGAGGTGGTGAAGGAAGTGGCGCATGCACTCGAGCCTCGCCCGTTTCTTGTCGTCGGATTTGATGATGGTCCAGCGGGCGTCAGCCGTGTCGGTGTAGAAGAACATCGCTTCCTTTGCCTTGGTGTATTCCTCCCACATGTGCAGCGATTTGAGATCCACCGGACTGAGTTTCCAGTGTTTCAGGGGGTCGGTCTTGCGTGACTGGAAGCGTCGTAGTTGTTCGGTCCGGCTGACGGAGAACCAGAACTTGAAGAGCTTCACGCCGCTATTGACCAGCATCCGCTCGATCAGCGGGCACTGCCGCAGGAACTCCAGGTATTCAAGGGGGTCGCAGAAGCCCATGACCCGTTCGACGCCTGCGCGGTTGTACCATGATCGGTCGAAGAACACCATCTCACCACGGGTCGGGAGATGCTGGATGTATCGCTGGAAGTACCACTGGCCTCGTTCGCGGTCGGTCGGCTTCTCGAGGGCGACCACATGGGCCGCCCTCGGGTTGAGGTGCTCCATGAACCGCTTGATGGTTCCTCCCTTGCCTGCGGCATCGCGCCCTTCGAAGAGCGAGACGATCTGCTTGCCGTCCTCCTTGACCCAGTTCTGTACCTTGAGGAGCTCCGCCTGCAATCGCAGCTTCTCCTGCTCGTAGTCCCTTGAGGAGATCTTCTCGGCGTAGGGATAGTCGCCCTTTTCATGAGCGATCTTCAGTGAAGCCGCGTGGGTCAACTCTCCTTCGGGATGCTGTTCGTCAAGAAGGTCCTCGAGATCGGCATAGGTCCGGTTCTCCGGGGAGGTCGGTTCTTCCGTTCGACCACGCTTCTTTCTACCGTTGGTTGAGGCAGCGTTCCGCTGGGTGGCCTGAGGATTTTTGGAAGCCATGATTGCCCCGAATCATGCCAACCAAGATGTCTTGGGGCAATGAGAATGCCTTGCCGGAGGATTCTTTGTCCGGGAGATGGGACGGAATGGCGCTCGTCCAGGTGCGGGCGCAAACGTCGTCAGAGCATGAGGTTTCCTGTGTGACTTGAAATTACGGGTTGCGGGCTTGTTGTCTGAATCCCGTTTGAAATTTAATCAGCGCTATCGTGCAGGGAGTGATCCCTGCGCTCATGACCCGACCCAAACCCAGCTCCCCTGATGAAGACATCTTTTGCAGGTTCCGCCTGTAGCCTTGCCCTCGTTTCGCTCACCGGACTTCCCGCGTTCCTTCACGCTGCACCCATCACTTGGAATGGTGGCGGCGACGGAACCACCTACGAAGACGGAGCCAACTGGGGGGGGGGCAGCGCCCGCCGACGACCTGACCACCGACATTGCCACCTTCACCGGCGGAAGCGTCGATCTCTCGAGCATCCGTCAGGTGGCGGGCCTCGATTTCAGTAGTGGCTCCACCCTTACCGGGTCCGGCAGCATCGAAATCGGCTCCAACGGTATCGACGTTGGTGGCAACAGTACGATCAGCACGGCCGGACTGGTGCTCAATCAGGCTACCGGAGTGACTCTCAACGGGACCCTGGACATTTCGAGTGTGATCACTGGATCGGGTGATCTCACGGTCACTGCGGGGAGTGCGACTGCTCTGACGATCACCGGGACCAGCGGCGATGACAACAGCTCCGGCTACACTGGCAATATCTCCTTCGACGGGGTCGAGGTTGTTGCTGACCGATATGCCTTCGGGGGTGGACAAGCAGGCAAGAGTATTGCCCTCCTCAATGGCGCTTCGCTGTCCGCCAACGGCAACCACTTGGTTCTCGGGTCTCGGGATATCGTCATCAGTGGCGGTGCCTCCCTGATTCATTCGCGCAACAGGAACATTTACCGCTTCGACGGGGTTGTTTCCGGAACGGGAGGTTTGACCTACGGCAATGACAATCCATCGGGTGCGGGAAGCGGAAAGATCCAGTTGGACGGGACGGCGAACACGTACACCGGCGGCACCACCATCAATACCGGTGCTACCGTATGGGTTTCCGCGGATGGATCGCTGGGTGCCGCAGGTGAGTCATTGACGATCGATGATGGTATCTTCTACGCGAAGAATGACATTTATCTGAACGGTCGCGATGTCACCATTGGAGCGGGCGGAGCAACCATCAGTAGTGGAGGTGGTGAGCGGGTCACGATGGATGGTTTGATTTCCGGCACAGGAGATCTGACCATTCAGAGCGGAATTTTCAGGTTCCAAAGCGCGGGCAATACCCTGTCGGGGAATGTCACGATCGACGGCACGCTCGTTGAGGTTCGCACCGGGAGTGCTGGGTTCATGGGGACCGGCACGATCTCACTCGACAATGGTGCGAAGCTCGAGGGATCCGCCAACAATACCAACATGGGCAGCACCACCAATATTGTCATCGGCTCCGGTGGTGGAACTTTCCAGAATGCCCATGCCAGGGCCTTCTACAATTTGGGGAATGCGACAATATCAGGTGATGGTGTGTTGACTCTCGACGGTGGAGGCAGCACGAACGCAAATAGCAGGATTCAGATTGCGGGCATGACCAATACTCTCACCACGGGTCTTGTCATGCAGAACGCAGCGAACGTTCAGGTCGGCAACGATTCGGACCTGGGTGCTGCGGGCTCAAAGGTGACCATTGATAATGCAAGAATGGTGACTTCCGAAGGTCGGGATTTCGGATCGCGTGAGTTCGAGATTGCGAGTGGGGGCGGGTTGCTCTCCCTCAACAACAAGACCTCGACGATGAGCGGACCCTTGACCGGTTCAGGCGCATTAACGATTGATACCGGAAGCAGGAACTACGGCACGACCACGGCGGGCGGAACACTGAGGTTGAATTCGACCGGCACGCATACTGGCGACGTCATCGTCGACGGGGTCAATCTTGAGATGTCTGCAAACAATGCGCTCGGAACGGGTGCGGTGACTCTGGATAATGGTGCTCAGCTGAAGAACCGCGACAGTGAAACCGTCCTCGACAATGACGTGGTCATTGGTGCCGGTGGTGGCGAGTTGATGGCAGGGTGGAACAAGAGTCTCACGGTCAATGGCGTGGTCTCGGGGTCGGGTGACCTCGCGGTCGTCAGCGATAGCGGAACGGTTATCCTCGGCGGAGCCAATACCCACACCGGAAACATTGATGCTGGCTCCAGCTTGCGTGTGACCGGTTCGCTTGGATCCGGCAGTTACGCGGGTGTGATCAGCGGCGCAGGCAACGTTGAGTTCGCCGGGGGCACAACACAGACTCTCTCGGGGGCGAATACCTACACCGGAGCCACCATGGTGACGGGTGGTGCCACGCTGATCGTGAACGGCTCGCTGACCAGCAGTCTGACCACGGTTGAGTCGGGTTCTACGCTTGGCGGCAGCGGTGCGGTGGGTGCGCTCACGGTCGCAGCGGGTGCGAATCATAATCCCGGGAACAGCCCTGGAACGATGACGATCGGCGGAGATTACACGCTGGCCGGCACGCTCAATGTTGAGGTTCTGGGGCTGACTGCAGGTTCGGAGCACGACCAACTCATCGTCAACGGTGCGGTGGACCTCTCCGGTGGCAGCCTTGTGACCGCCTTCTCTGCTGGCACCTACGCTGAGAATGATCTGATTCTCATTCTACTGAACGATGGCGTGGACGCGATCACCGGAACCTTTGCTGGTCTGGCTGAAGGGGCCGTCGTGGATTCCTTCGGGGGATTTGACTGGGAGATCAGCTACGTCGCAGGGGATGGCAATGACATCGGCTTGGTCGCTGTGGTTCCTGAACCAGCGATCACCCTTCTCGGGGGCCTTGGGGTTCTCGCCTTGCTTCGTCGCCGTCGCGACTGAATCGGGCGGGATCAGGGGGGCAATGCTTTCAAACGACCTCTGGGGGTTCCCCAGGGGTTGTTTCGTTCAGGGCGGCCGACCCCATGCGCTTGGTCTCCGACCGAAGGCCCAACAGCTCTTGAGATGTCTCCCGGAAGACACGCGTCGACCGTTTCAGGACCATTCATTTTGCAATCTTGAAGGTGGGGATGCTGCATGATGCCGCCCGGCTCCTGCGGTTTCCATTGTGGAAACCCCGGTTTTTTCGGTTGGTACGCCTCGAGCGAGGAAGGTCGGTATGGATTTTCCGTTACTCGCAGAAGCCCAGGTGTTGGAGAAGAGTCCAAGCACGATCCTGACGAACTCCCTGAGCGGTATCCTGAAGGATGCCATCGCGCATCTTCCCAATCTTGCTGCCGGAGCCGCGATTCTCGCAGTCACTTGGCTCGTCGCATTCATCTATCAGAAATTCTTCTGCAAACTCACGAACCGGGGGAACATGAGGAAGTCGCTGGAAGAGCTGCTTGTCACCCTTGGAAAGGTGGCTGTGTGGTTGATCGGGACGATGATCGCCGCGATGATTCTGTTCCCAGGTCTGACGCCATCGAAGGCGCTGGGTGCGGCGGGGTTGGCGTCGGTGGCCATCGGCCTCGCGTTCAAGGACATCTTCCAGAACTTCTTTGCCGGGATTTTGTTGCTGTGGAAGTTTCCCTTCGAACCGGGTGACTTCATCGAGTGTGGAGAGGTGAAGGGGAAGGTGGTGGATACGCACCTGCGTCTCACCACCATCCGCCAGACGAACGGGGAACTCATTGTGGTGCCGAATGCCTTCCTCATCGGAAACCCTGTCAACGTGCTGACCAGTCGTGATCTCCGCCGTATCGAAGTGACGACGGGGGTGGCCTATGGCGAAGACGTCGAGGAATCGCTGGGAGTGATCCGTAAGGCGGTCGAAAGCTGTGCGCTGGTCGACAAGGAACGCGATCGGAAGGTGCTGGTTGCTGCCTTCGGTGCGAGCTCGATCGACATCGATATTCTTTGTTGGGCCGACTCCTCGCCGATGGGGCAGAGGGAGGCACGCAGCGAGATTGTGACGGCTGTGAAGCGTGCCCTGGATGATGCGGGTATCGAAATCCCGTTCCCTTACCGGACGCTGACATTTCCCGAACCACTCAAGATCGAGAATGCAGGTCATCTCGAGCAGGCCCCGTCCGGCTCGAGCGGAGGGTGATCCAGCGGCTTACCGGTTTCCCGGCCTCTCTCTCACCTCGGCCGGGGGGGGTGAAGTGGGGGGCGGCCGATGAAGCGAGGTGCAGTGGGTCACGGGGGCGGTGGAGGGCGGGTACGTCCGGAGCCCCGATTCGTGTGGTGCAGAAAGCTGTGGGCTGGGCTGGACGATCTGCTTCGGTTGGTGTGGGGTTCCGCCAGATGACTTCTGAAGAACAGACTGCGTCGGGCCCACCCCAGGATCTTGAGATCAAGGACGCCCAGCTGATTTTCAACCGGGTGTGGAAAGGCCTGGAGAACGAATTCGGTCGAGAAAACCTGCAGTTTCCCAAAGAGTTGATTCTCTTGGGTGGTGCGCCGGGATCGGGCAAGGGGACGAACACCGACTTCATCCGCAAGGTGCGGGGTATTTCGGCGGAGCCGATCGTCATCAGTGATCTGCTGAATTCTCCGGAGGCGCGCAAGATCAAGGAAGAGGGAGGAATGGTTGGTGACGAGGAGGTGTTGCGGTTGCTTCTGCTGCGTCTGCTCCAGTCCAACATCCGGGATGGTACGGTGCTCGACGGTTTCCCGCGGACGAAGGTGCAGGTGGAGTGCCTGAAGATGTTTTATGATCAGATGATCTCCCTGCGGCGCGAGTTCTCCAAAACGCCGATGGCGCATCGCTTCCGTCAGCCGACCTTCCACATCATGGTGCTGTTCGTCGACGAGGCGGAGAGCATCGAGCGGCAATTGAAGCGTGGCCGTGAGACGCTGGCCCACAATGCGGAGGTCAAGGAGTCCGGCATCGGCGAACTGTGGGAGGAGAGGAAGACCGACTTTGATCCCGCCCTTGCCCGGAACCGCTACCGGGTCTTCAAGGAGATGACCTACGATGCGCTCGTCTCGCTGAAGCAGATTTTCCACTACCACTTCATCAACGCGCAGGCGCCGATCGAAGTCGTTCAGAAGAACATCATTGGCGAGCTCGACTATCAGAGTTCACTGGAGCTCGATCCGCGGACCTATGATTCACTGCGGACGATTCCTCTGGCTGAGGATCTCATCAAGCGAGCCCGACAGGAGTTGGTGAAGCGCCTCGATGGCTATCAGGTCGAAAACCCGGAGATCATGAAGCGGGTGGTCGACTTCATTCAGAACAAGATGATGCCGATCATTGCCCGCTATGCGGTCAGTGGCCGGGTCTCGATCAACACGGAGGACACGCTCTTTGCGAAGCCGGTCGCTCTGGCGATCCTGATCGACATCTTTTCCGAACGCGGATTCCGGGCGAATGTGGATATCCACCGACAGGAGATTCCCGAGCGCTTCGAGCTTGAGACCGGGAAGATCGAGACACGCGAGAAGCGGGTTTACCGGATCTCGGTATTTTTCAAGGGGTCGACCATTCGACGCGGTTGATCCGTCGAGGTAGTTTGACGGCAACCGAGGCGCCCATCCTCCCTGTCGGTAGTTTTCGATGGGGGAGGCAGTGCCGTTTGGTGAGTCCTAGGAATCGCTGTAGTCGAAGATTTCGGCAGGTGCTCCCAGACGCTCGTGAATGCCATGCCACCAGACATCGGTTGTGAAGATGGCGTGCTCGACGACACGCCAGCGTCCGTCGGTCTTCTTGAGGACGGCGACGAGGAGCTCATCCGCGGTCCGGGCCTCCTCGTCGAGCGGCGTTTTCGAGTAGTCGATCGGTTTGTCGTCCTTGGTGCGCGGTTGCCCTTTGAGGAAGGCCCAGTTGTCTTTCACCTTGAGGTGGCTGACCCGGAAGATGACGGGGAATCCGATTTCCTTCTGCACAGGGACGCGCAGGGCATCGAGAATGGCCTTTCGATCCGGGGAGCCCGGCTTCGGGGTTTCCGCGGAGTGTGAATGAAGGACAAGTGAGGCCAAGGAAAGGAGGAGGATGACTCGGAGTATCATCCGGGTTGGCTAGCAGTCCGGGACCCCATTGTCAGTCGGAATCCTGGATCGGGTGCATGGTCTTCCATGCCGGGCCATTGCGGGTAACTTCGGGGATGGGCGGATTCCCGACAGTTTGAATGGAGGTTGCACTTTGTCCGGGTCTGCGATGAATTCGTGGAGTGTTCACCGAGACGGATGGAAGCCGGAAGGCCATCGGAGATGTGGATGTCCTCTACCATGAGGGGGTCTATCACCTGTTTCATCTCGTTTTGCCCAACCATGATTTCATTGCCCACGCGGTAAGCACCGACGGGATTCACTGGAGACGGGTGAAGAACGCGCTGTTCATCGGGCCCCCGGGCAGTTGGGACGACTTGATGCTCTGGACGATGCATGTCTCGCCGGATCCGGCCGGGGCCGGCAAGTGGCGGATGTTCTACACCGGGCTGTCGCGTAAGGAACGGGGAAACATCCAGCGTCTCGGGCTCGCCACCAGTGATGATCTCTACACCTGGGAGAAGGCACCGGTTTGGTGGCAGGATGAACGGGGAATCAACGATCCGGATTTGATCAAGGAGGCGAGGAAAGCCTGTGAGCCTCAACGCGCTGATTCGATTCACTCCCTTTACGATGAATCCAGTTGTTTTCCGATCGAACCTTCTGCGGAACACTACGAGTCCTCACTCGAGGAGGGACGCCGGTGGGTGAGCTTCCGCGATCCGTTCTTCGGCACGCTGGATGGGCAGGGGTGGCTGATCATGGCGGCCCGGGTGAAGGACGGGCCCGTGGTTCGCCGCGGATGTGTGGGCCTGGCGAAGGAGGTTTCACCGAACCAGTTCAAGTCGTATCCCGCCCTTCATCATCCGCAGTTGTATGATGATGTGGAGGTACCGGGAGTGTTCGAGCTGGGTGGTCGGTTCTACATGATCGGGAGCATCCGGGAGGATGCGAAGATCCGGTATTGGCACGCCGATCAGATCTCCGGTCCGTGGCGTAGCTATCACGACAACGTGTTGATGCCGCAGGGCAACTACGCGGGTCGGCTGTGCCGCGATGACAAGGGATGGCTCCTCTGGGGGTTCTTCGCGATGAATCGGCAGGACCGGACGGCGGACAACATCATGCCGCCACCCAAGCGACTGAGTCGGGATGATGATGGTCTGCTCTATCTGAAGACCTTCGAGGAGTTTCAGAACTGGACCGAGGAAGCGATCGATACGAGGTGTGTCGATGCATTGAAGGATGGCGGTCCAGAGGGTCACTGCCGGGCTTTGGACGAGCGCTGGGAGGTTTCGAGCCCGGATGGATTCCAGGTTTTCGTCTTCCAGCAGGAGTTGAAGAGCTTCTGGCTTACCGGGACAATCAGGATGCAGGGGAAGGGGAAGTGTGGCCTCGTCCTGCGGGTCGACCCCGATAGCCACGACGGCTACTACCTGTCGCTGGACCTACTGAAGGGGGTGGCCCAGCTTCGTACCTGGGGAACCGCTCCGAATCAGACGGGAGAACATGTGATGCAGTTCGATACCCTGCAGAGCGGGTTCTGGTACACGGCAGGAAGGAGCGAGGCCACGGTTTCCTTGCTTGCGTATGGTTCGTATCTCGAACTTTCGATCAACGGGCGAATCGTCCTTTCGCTCGCGGATCAGACCTACCGAGCGGGGTTGGCAGGAGTCTATCTGGATACGGCATCGCTCAACGTGGATGATCTGAAGATCCATCGCCTGCGGGACCCTGAGCAGGTCGATGATCAACTCGTCGGAGGTTGATGCGCTGGATGGCTGGGGCTGGACCTCGGTGACCTTCGGAGTCGAGGCGGCTGGGAGCCCGACCAGCAACCGGTCGGTCGGATGGGATCGCCGGTGCCTGGACTGTGAATCCCTTCGAGGATGCAACCATCAAGGTGGCCTATCCGTTGAAAGAAGACTCTCGTTGATGCTTGATTGCCTAGGCATCTCCATCTGGGGCTACACCAAACGCTCGATCATCCACCAGTAGACCGGGATTCCGATCACGATGTTCAGGGGGAACGTGATTCCCATGCTCATGGTCAGAAACTTCGCCGGGTTGGCCTCCGGGAGGGTGTCCTTGAGGATGGCCGGTGCCACGATGTAGGAGGCCGATGCACAGAGTATGGTGAGCAACAGCGCATCACCGTGCTCGAATCCGAAGATCATGCAAAGTCCGATGGCGATCAGGCCGTTGACTACCGGTGCTGCGATCGCGAAAGCGAGGAGTAGTGGCGGGAAGTGATCGAGCTCACGAACCTTCCGGCCCACAACGGTTCCCATGTAGAGCAGGAAGAACACCAGCATGCCGGTGAACATGTCGCCCTCGATGAATGCCGCCAGTGGTGAAGCTTCAGTTCCCAGGGCGGTCAGCACATAGCCGATGCCCATGCTTCCGACGAGGACGATCAGGGTTCCGTCCGTGAGGGATTCGCGGATCACCATCGAAGTGGACTTGGTTGCTTTCGTCTTCATGGCGCATTGGGCCATGATCACGGAAATGATGATTGCTGGAGTCTCCATCACGACCAGGGCAACGGTCATGTAGCCTTCGTAGGTTTGACCGATGGATGTCAGGAAGCCTGCGGCCGTGATGTAGGTCAGGGTACTGTTGGAACCGTAGGTCGCACCAATGGCGGCTGCGTCGGCCACTCCCAGAGGTCGTTTCAGTAGCAAGTAGGAGTAGAATGGCACGAGGGCACTCATTCCAATGATGATGCCGATGATGACGATGCCGTCACCGGACAGGGTCGAGTGGTAGAGGCTGATGCCGCCCTTGAAGCCGATCGACAGCATCAGATAGAGGCTGAGGAAACGGACTACCGGCTCGGGGATGGAGAGGTTCGACTTCAGCAGGACTGCCACGAAACCGAGGATGAAGAAGAGGACGCCTGGATTGAGGACGGTGGTGAGTGCTTCCATGATGTGGTGCGATTGTGGATGACGCAGCCATCTCCGCTGCGACACATAGACCATCACAGTCGCGGTTGTTCTTTCCATTATGTCTTTTGGGGAATATTGTTCTGAAAAAGCGAACGATGGCATTTCTGAATTTCCACCATTTGAGGTATTTCCGGGCGATTGCGAACGACGGGACTCTGACTGGCGCCGCGAATCGTCTCGGTGTTTCGCAATCCTCGATCAGCGTCCAGTTGCGCCAACTGGAAGAGAGTCTCGGCCAGGCCCTCTTTCTTCGTGAAAAGAAGTCACTGGTCCTGACGGAGGCCGGTCGGATTGCCCTGGACTACGCGGAGTCCATTTTTCGTGCGGGTGATGAGATGCTGGCGACCTTGAGTCATCAGCCCTCAAGCCGACGGCGCATTTTGCGGGTGGGTTCGGTCGCGACCTTGTCGAGGAACTTCCAGTTGAAGGCCTTGCAGCCGTTCATTGGGCGTGACGACGTCGAGTTGGTGCTCCGCTCGGGGAGTCAGGCTGATCTGCTTCGTCAGCTGAGGGCACACACCCTCGACGTCGTGCTGTCGAATCAGGCGGTGAGAAAGGATGCTGAAAAGCCGTGGCACAGCCATTTGTTGGAAGAACAGGTGGTGGCGCTGGTTGGTCGCAAGTGGCGAGGTCGGAAAGTCTTTCGCTTTCCCGGGGATCTGGGCCGCGAACCGCTTTTGCTTCCCACTGCGGATAGCGCGGTTAGAGGGGCCTTCGACCTGGTGATGGAGAGGGCTGGGATTCGCCCGGTGATCGCCGCTGAGGTGGACGACATGGCGATGTTGCGGCTATTGGCGAGGGAGGGTGCGGGTCTGGCCCTTGTCCCTCCCGTGGTGGTGACCGGGGAACTGGAACGGGGTTCCTTGAAAATCCATCACCGTTTCGATGACATCCGCGAACGATTCTTCGCCATCACGCCGAGTCGGCGCTTTCCGAATCTCCTGGTGGACGACCTGGTGAATGGCTTTGCCGATGTTGGTTGATGGCTCGGCTGTCATTCGCCATGTGGCGCGGATTCGGTGGTGGGTGATGCGGTGGTTCCGTGGGCGTGATGCCTACTCCGCCGTGATCCGGACGTTCCGGAACATGAAGGGATTGTCGCTGACGCGCAGCGGTTTCCCACTGGCAGTGGACACCCCGCGATACTTCACTTCGCGGGTGATGGTTGGAGCGTGGGGGGCATCATGGCCCTCATGGGTCAGTTTGGCATTGAAGTTCGCGAAGATGGCCGGGGATCTGCCATGCGTTGCCTGGTCGGAATCCCGGATGTCCAGTCCGTCGATCAGGATCTCGCGAGGGAGGTGACAGGGATAACCGAAATCGTGTTGTCCATCATTCTGACCATCGAGGACGGTGGGGGTGTATTTTCCCGGAGGAGGATTGA
The DNA here is from genome assembly GCF_016595525.1 of Haloferula rosea. GTDB lineage: Bacteria > Verrucomicrobiota > Verrucomicrobiia > Verrucomicrobiales > Akkermansiaceae > Haloferula > Haloferula rosea. The sequence continues at coordinate 179,891 of NZ_JAENII010000010.1, read as the reverse complement.
AGCTGCAGTTCCTGATCACGAGATCCCCATCCCAGGTGCTGCCGTAGTCCGGACGCAGGCTGATGAAGTGCCGGCTGTTCACCGTGGAGTTCTCCACCTCGAACGTGCCTCCTCCGGTCAACTTGATGCCCATGTAACCGATGGTGGAGTTGCGGATGGCTCCATGGGTGACTCCCTGATGGGCGTCGAATCGTGAGAGACTGCATCCCTCCAGGATCAGGTTCTTGCAGAAGTTCGATCCCATGATGCCCCAGCGGCTGCGATCCATGATGTCGTTGCTCTGGGTGCAGTTGATCAAGGCCACGTTGGCTGAGCGATTGATGTTGATGTCGTAGGTGCCCATGCTCACCCGGCCTCCTGCGGCGCTGGCCTTGGAGTAAAACTTCCTTGCTGTCAAAACGACCTCCTTAAGGACCACATCTGAGCATCGGGAGATCCGGATGAAGCCCGAATAGGGTGGTCCGGTCTCGCCCTCGCCCTTCACGAGGTGGGTCAGGCCATCGATCAAGACATTCGAACGTTCGATCAAGATACCCCGATCGTAGTAGGAGGTGGTCTTCCTTGTGCTGGCGATGGTCGTGAAGGTTCCTCCGCGGAGGGTCAAGCGGTCGTCGTCGATGGGCAGGAACTCTGCGTGGGTCACGTTCGGGTAGTCCCAGATGATGGGGGTCCGCGGATCCACCTTGCCAGCCTTGTCGACAAGGAACACCTCGTTTTGCGGACTGCCATTGTTCCGGTTCTTTCCACGTCGGATGAATCGGCGGGTGCCGGTATCTGTCACGTGCACGAGACCGGGCCCCGGGAGTTCCTGGGCAATGGCGGACTGGCCTTTGGAGAGGGATTCGAGCGATGTGAGACTGGTTGGTTTCAACCGTGTGCAGACACGAAAGACGGGGGCACTGTGGTTCTCGAGTTTCGTATCATCGATCAGGAACCGGGCTTCGCCGAAGTCCGTGTCGGTTTGAATCTGGATCGTCCGTTTTGCCCCGCCGATGTAGTAGGTGGCTCCGTCGCGCGCTCTTACCGACGAGCCTTGTTCATTGGCATGGGAATGGGCCTTGGCGAGTGCTTCGAAGTCATCGGTCCGGCCATCTCCTTTGGCACCAAATTCCTCGTAGGTCACGATCATGGAGGTCCGGGGAGACACGGGCTCGGCGGCACCGATGGAAATCACGCTCAGAAGGGCGAGAACGAGCAGCGGGGGCTGGAAGCGAAGTAATTCCATCGTATGGATAGCTCTGATACTCGGGGAGGTGGCCCATGCTTTCGCGAGATGGCGTTCGAGTGGAGGTGGGATTTGGGTCGCCACATTCCACTGATCCGCTCACTCCATGGAGAAGGAGCAGGATGCGGTGGGACCCGCTCGGTTTTCCGCAGGTCCGACGTTTCCCAGACCGCGGGAAGCCCGACCCGGAAAGGAATGGTCCGGCGATTGATTCCGTGGGCTTTACGCTAGGCGGGTGGGGTGGGTCTGCTATGGCTCTCGGCGATGAATCGCCTCTTTCTCCATGGGCTGACACTCCTTGTGACGGCCGCGACTGCGGATTGCGCGGATCTCCGCGCCTTCGTGGGCGCCAAACTGTTGCCCATTGCCTCTCCAACCATTGAAGACGGAGTCCTGCTGATCCGGGACGGCCGGATCGAAGGCATCGGAGCACGCGAGGACTTGGAGGTGCCCGCGGCTGCGGAGGTCATCGACGTTTCAGGGAAGGTGATCATGCCGGGGCTGATCTGCACGCATTCCCACATCGGCGAAGTGTCCGGGGGGGATTCCTCGGGGCCGATCCAACCGGAGGTCCGGGCGCTTGACTCAATCGATGTCCGGCACTCGTCCTTCGAGAAGGCGCGTGCGGGAGGGCTGACGCTGGTCAACATCATGCCGGGTTCCGGTCACCTGCTTTCCGGACAGACGATCTATCTCAAACTCAGGGACGGGAACCGGGTGGAAGATTTGGCGGTCCGGTGTCCCGACGGTGGCATGGCCGGCGGGATCAAGATGGCCAACGGCACGAATTCGATCCGTGACAAGGGACCGTTTCCGGGGACCCGAGGCAAGGCGGTCGCCCTGGTGCGTGAGCAGTTCCTCAAGGCACAGGCCTATCAGTCAAAGAAGGAGAAGGGAGGTGAGGATTTCGAAAGGAATCTGGCCCTCGAAGCGATGGTTGAGGTGCTGGATGGACGGCGGGTGGTGCATCACCACACACACCGCCATGACGACATCCTGACCGTCCTGCGGTTGAAGGATGAGTTCGGTTTCAAGGTGGTCCTTCACCACGTTTCGGAAGCTTGGAAGGTGGCGGATGAGATCGCCGAGTCGGGAGTCGCCTGCTCCTTGATCCTGCTGGACTCACCGGGGGGCAAGCCGGAGGCCCGGGACATCGCATGGAAGAACGGGGCTGAGCTCGAGCGTCGGGGGGTGCCCACTGCGATCCACACCGATGATCCGATCAACGACTCACGTTGGTTTCTGAGAAGTGCGGCTCTGGCGGTCAGGGCGGGAATGTCGCGCGAAGCGGCGCTGGCGGCGCTGACGCTCGAGGGAGCGCGCATGCTTGACCTCGGGGACGAGACGGGTTCGCTGGAGGTGGGCAAGGCGGCCGACTTCGCGATCCTGTCGGGTGATCCTCTGTCGATCTACACCCGTGTTCTGGAGACGTGGGTCGAGGGAAACCAGGTCTTCGATCTGGCGGATCCGGAAGACCAACTCTGGGCCGAAGGGGGCTTGGGCGCCGGGGAGGCCCGAGCTGCAACCGGGTGCTGTTTTTCAAGATGAACTCGATTCTGATGATGCGATCACTGATTCTAACAGCCCTGTGCGTCCTGTCGTCCGCTCATGCGCAGCTTGTCGTCAGGGGCGACCTGGTGCACACGATGGTCGATGGGCAGGAGCCAATCCGGAAGGGGGTCGTGGTTTGCGGGGCGGACGGCACGATTGTGGCGGTCGGCAAGCAGGGGAGCGTGGACATTCCGGCGGGGGCCGAGGTCGTGGAGGCCAAGGTCGTGACGCCGGGCATCATCGATGCCCGCAGCACCGTGGGCCTGTCAGGGTTGCTGAATCTTCCGCGTCACGATCAGGAGCAGTCAGATCATTCCGGCCCGGTGCAGCCCGAGTTACGGGCCTTCGATGCCTACAACGGGCGGGATCCGCTGGTCGAGTGGTTGCGTGGCCTGGGCGTCACCACGGTTCATACGGGACACGCGCCCGGCGTGCTGGTAGCCGGACAGACCATGGTGGTGAAGACCGACGTGGAGTCGATTGTTTCAGAGGAGGACATGCTGAGACCGATGGCGATGGTGGCCGTCACGCTGGGAAAATCCGATGGAGGAGGGCAGGTGGCGGGCGCGCCGGGCACTCGGGCCAAGTCTGTGGCGGTGTTGCGGTCCGAACTGGTCAAGGCGCGCGAGCGGATTCGCAAGTTGGAGAATGCAAAGGAGGGCAAGGAGCCGGCGGCCGACCTGAAACTCGACACTCTGGCGGCCGTTCTCCGGAAGGAATCACCACTCATGATTGAAGCTCATCGGCATCAGGACATCACCGGGGCGCTGAGGCTTCAGAAGGAGTTTGCGTTTGAGTTGGTTCTCGTGGGGGCCTCTGAGGCCTACCTCTTGCTCGATGAGATCAAGGCGGCGGGTTGTCCGGTGCTGGTTCATCCCACGATGGCGCGACCATTCGGTGACCGGAGAAACATGACTTTTGGATTGGCGGCCAAGCTGGCTGAAGCCGGCATCCCGTTCGCCTTCCAGTCCGGCTATGAGCCGTATGTTCCCAAGACGCGGGTGGTCCTGTTTGAGGCGGGAGCGGCGGCGGCACATGGGCTCTCACCGCGGAACGCCTTGGCTGCTTGCACGATACGTGCCGCGGAAATCCTCGGTCTTGACGGGATGATCGGCAGTCTCGAGCCCGGCAAGCATGCGGACCTGGCGATGTTCTCCGGCGACCCGCTCGAGACGGTGACCCGTTGTTCTGGAGTGGTGATCGACGGCAAGGTTCGCTCATCCGAATCCCGGTAGGCCGCATGGTTCTTCATGCAAGCCGATGTCCTGGGCATGGAGCATTCATGCGTCCGGGCATCAGGTCCTGCATTCCGGGGTTTCATTGTTGCCCATTCTTTCTACCGTGAACCGATAGTCCACCGATGAAAACGATCGTCTCCGTCGTCAGCACGCTCATGCAGAACCGCACGAGTCGCACCAACCTGCTTGCCCTTATGAAGCTGGTGCTGGTGCTGGTCCTGCTGATCACGGCATACAGCATCACCTTCCACATGCTCATGGAGCGGGAAGGTCAGCATCACAGCTGGGTGACCGGCTTCTACTGGACGCTCACGGTGATGTCGACGCTCGGATTCGGTGACATCACCTTCGAATCCGACGCAGGCCGGATTTTCTCCATCCTGGTGATGGTGTCCGGGGTGATCTTCCTGCTGGTGATTCTTCCGTTCACCTTCATCGAATTCTTCTACGCGCCGTGGATGAAGGCTCAGGAGAGTGCCAAGGCTCCGATCGAACTTCCTGAAGGAACCTCGGGACATGTCATCTTCACCAACTATGGACCGGTGACTTCGATGCTCATCCGCATGCTCGAGGAGAACGACATCGGTTATGTGGTTCTGGTCCCCTCGGTGGAGAAGGCGCTGGATATGCGGGACAAGAACATCCCGGTGGTGTGCGGGGACCCGAGTGATCCGAAAACCTACACCCGGGTAGGCGTTGAGAAGGCCGCGATGGTGGTGACAACGCTCGATGATGTCACCAATACGAATGTGACCTTCACGGTGCGGGAGTTGACCGAGCGCGTTCCCATCATCGCTTCCGCGACGGCCGAGCAGATCCGTGATGCCCTCGAACTGGCGGGGGTGACACATATTCTGAGGCTTGAGGAGATCATGGGTCAGGCGCTTGCCAGACGCGTCATCGGCAACGATGCAGAAGCTCACGTCATCGGAGAACTCAAGGGGCTTATCATCGCCGAGGCGAGCCCTGCAAAGACGCCTTTGGTCGGGAAGACGATTGCCGAGAGCGGACTGAGGGGAACGACAGGAGTGACCGTGGTCGGCATCTGGACCCGGGGACGATTCGAGCCGGTCGAGCCCGACACTAGGATTGGTGAGCACACGGTGCTCGTGCTGGCTGGCTCACAGGAGCATTTCGACCGCTACAACGAGGTCTATGGAAAGCACGTGGCAGAGGACGAGCGGCTCAAGGTGGTGATCGTGGGAGGGGGGCGTGTGGGACGAGCCACGTCTCGAGCCCTTACCGAAGCTGGCATCCCATGGACCATCATCGAGAAACTTCCCGAACGTGTCCGGCACATCGAGAATGCAATCATTGGAGATGCGGCGGACTTCGAGGTGCTGGTGGAAGCAGGTCTGCAAGAGGCCGCCTCGGTCATCGTCACCACCCACGACGACGAGACGAACGTGTTCCTCACGATCTTCTATCGCCGACTGCGCAACGGACTGCAGATCATCAGTCGCTGCACTCACGAATCCAAGGCGTCCCGACTGCACCGCGCCGGGGCGGATCTCACTCTTTCCTATGCTTCGATGGGAGCGAACACGATCTTCAACCACATCCGGGGCAGCGACACGGTGCTGCTCGCGGAGGGAATCAACATCTTCAAGGTGAACGCACCCCGCGCGCTGGCTGGCAAGACGCTGATGGAGACCGCGGTGCGTTCGCGGACCGGATGCTCGATCATCGCGGTTGAGCGGGATGGCGAACGGGTGGTCAATCCTGACCCGGACATCCTCCTCCCCGAAGATGGCGCTTTGGTGTTGATTGGCTCTCTCGAGGCGGAAAAGAACTTTCGCGCTGCATTTCCCTGCCAAGACAGCTGAAGCGACCACGGAACCGGGGGACGTGGCTTCAAGGCAGCGGCCGTCGAAGAGTGGCGGGGCTTCGGGCCGGCAGGTCACGCGTTGCAAGTTTCCTTGGCGGCGTGATCTGGTGGCGTACGGACCTCCCGATATTCGAGACCCTCACGGGCTAGCCATGGGGGGTGGGATTTACGGGGTGAATACAGAAAATGATTGGAGATCCGATCTGATGGCTTAGTGTTTTTCCCTCATGAAACCCCAAAAACCCATCAAAAAGGAGGGCATGTTGGTGTTCCCCCGTGTCACCCGGTTGTCACTCATCGCCACGGCTGCGACCACACTTGTTGCCCATGCCCAGCTCACCTGGGACCCCGATCAAGGGGGGAGTCCGTTTGGAGGGACGGGGGTATGGGATACCTCGACCTCGCTGTGGTGGAACGGGGCGGCAAATGTTGTTTGGGATAATTCGGGAGGCAGCGAAGGGGTTTTCTCAGATGCCGGGGGCACCGTGACGCTCGCCTCTGGCGCAGGCATTACGGTCGGTGATCTCACCTTCGATGCGGGCCTGGGCTCTCCGGTGGTAGTCACTGCCCAGACGGATAATGAGGGGGTGACCATCGCACCGGGAGGGGCGACCTGGGCTCTCAACGACAACACCCTGACATTCACCAATGATCAAACCAACGACACGTCGCTGTCGATGGATCCGCTCGACAACCTGATCGTAACAGGCACGGGCATTTTCAATACCGGGGTGAATCCGAACGGCGCGGATTGGTCGGTGGCGAATGCCAACCTGATCATCGACGGTCCCATCACTCTTCGCGGTCCGTCGAATACGGTTGGACAGTTCAGCACGGTGAGTATGGCGGATGGATCCGTGTTTCGCTGCGAACGAAATGCGAACCAGACCTTCGCGAATGGATGGGTGCTCGACTCCGGGAACGTGACGTTCAATCGCCTCTGGAACGAGCGACTCGTGACCTACAACGGAGTGGTTTCCGGCGACGGTGGCATGACGATCGTTTCGGGAGGCTTGGGCTCAGCCCTCTTCACCGCGAGCAATACCTTCAAGGGAAAAGTCGTTCTGAATGGGAACATGACCATCAATGGGGATGCTGCCCTAGGGGAGGTGCCCGGTGCCCCGGTGGCCGATCAGTTGACGATCGATGGTGGGGAACTTCGGATCAATGCGGCCACGACCATTGCCGCCAACCGGGGAATCACGGTCGGGCCGGGCAACGCAAGTTTCGTCGCGGGATCATCCTCCGCTCTCGTGATCGACAGCGTGGTCGCTGGCACCGGGGGCGTAAGCTTCAGCGGCACGGGCAGTGCGACGATGAATGCGGCCAATACGTATGAAGGTACGACGACGGTGGATGGTCTGACTCTCAACTTCTCGGCGGAAAGTGCGCTTGGTACTGCTCCTCTAACGCCCGTCGCTGATAGTCTGACCCTGCGCAACGGGGCGCTGCTGTTTCCAAACAACACGCCCAGCTTGGACAGCAATCGGGGCATCACGCTCGACAACGGCGGTGGCATCGTGGCCTCGAACAGTCCGAAGACCTACGATGGAACCATTACCGGGACGGGGCCGTTCATCCTGGGGCGTGCCGATGGGTTTGCGAATACCTTGACGCTGGGAGCTGATACCCACGACTACACGGGGGGAACGGAGATTCGCAAAGGAAGGCTGGTTCTCGGAATCGACGAAGCGCTTCCGTCGGATACGGTCGTCACCATCGGCGCAACGGGAGGCAGTGTGTCGAAACTCTACCTGAACGGGAAAAGCCAGACGATCGGTGGCCTGGTCAATACCGCCAACAACACCCGGCAGGTGGTCAACTTTGATACCGGGGCAGCTCCTGGGGCGGGTGGTCCGGCGGGGACACTCACGATCGATGTCGCGGACGGGGAGAGCTACAACTTTGGCTCCGCCTTTGGAGTCAACGAAGGGCAGGATCGCGGTAATTTCAATCTCGTGAAGGATGGACTCGGCACCCAGTCGATCGGCAATGTGCGGATCAACGGCACGATCGAAGTCAATGATGGCGACCTGCAGGTTGGTGGTTCCTTCATCCGCTCCGCTGATGTCACGGTGAACGGGGGCCTGCTGGCTTTCCGGACGACAAGCAATGCGATCGAGGTGGGGAACGTGACGATCAACGGGGGGATCATGACCCTTGACGACTCGATCGATGCAGCCTCCTACACGGTCGGAGCGCTGGGAATTCTGAGTGTCGGGGACGGTGCGGGGAATCAGGGCGTGATCGGAGGGCTCAACAAGGACATCACGAATGACGGAGTGGTGCTTTTCGATCGGAGTGGCAACCTCACCTACGATGGTGTGATCAGCGGCAGTGGTGCCGTGCAGATCGATGGAGGATTGAATCTGACCTTGTCCGGCACCAATACCTTCACGGGACCGATTGATATCCTCAACGGGAATCTGATCCTGGGGAGTCCAACCGCCCTGCCTGATCTTGGGTTGGTGACCGTGCAACCCGGCGAGGTCTTCTCGGTTCCTTTTGACGGATCGACCTTCGCTTCCTCCGACCTTCCGGCGGTGTCCACGACGGTGGACTTCGTGGATCCGACTGCCTACCTCGGACTCGAACTGACGGCGGGATCGATCACGCTGGCGGATGATCTGATCGGCGCCCACAGCTTGCAGGTCAATGGAGCGAGTGCCGACGTCCTCACGATCGGGACGACGCTATCGTACACGGGCGATACCCGGATCTTCCAGGGAAGAGTCGACCTGACCGCGGACAACCAGCTGCCCGCGGCGGCGGAGATGCAGATTGGCGGCGCCGGGGTTGCGGAGTTCAATCTCAACGGTTTTGATCAGACCATCGCGGGCTTGCCGAACACCACAGGCTCGACGCGTCAGATCAACAATTTGTCTGCCAACCCTTCCACCCTGACGCTGGATGTCGCGAGCGGTGAGAATTTTGCCTACACGGCGAACATCTTGGAAGATGGCGGAGGGGTCGTGAACCTGGTGAAAAATGGCGGTGGAACCCAATCGATTGAGAAGAACGGGTTCACCAGTTACTCAGGTAGCGCCACGGTGAATGCAGGAGAACTTCGTTTCAGGTACCCCTCGGATATTGACCCGGCGAGCCAATCCATCGTCGTGAACAGCGGCGGGACCTTCGGGATTTCGGTGGGTGGAGGGAACGAGTGGATGACGGGAGACATCGATACACTGCTCGCGAACGCCACCTTCAATGCCGGGTCGATCCTGAGCTTCAGGGCGCAGGGAGGACCGGATTTCGATCTCACTTCGGACCTTTCCGGAGTCTTCGGTATCCAAAAGCTCGGTACTGACGGGATCGAACTTCTCGGCACCAATAGCTTCACGGGACCGACTCTTGTCAGAGGGGGTGAGTTGAGCATCGATGCGGAAGACCGGTTGGGTCCGGCCCCGGGGGTGTTTGCTGCAGATCATCTGGTCCTTGATGGCGGAACGCTTCAGGCAACGGCGGACCTGACGCTCGATGATGCCAACCGGGGAATGACCGTGGCACCCGCGGGAGGTGGGTTTTTCACCGCTGGCTTTGTTTCAGAGATCGCCCTTCCGATTGATGGCACGGGTGAGTTGCTGGTGACCGGTTCCAACACCTTCGGCACGGGGCTGGTTCAGTTGACAGGCCTCAACCCCTTTGCCGGGACCCTGGAGATCTCGGGAGCGCCGGTGGAAGTGTCCAGTGCCGACAACCTCCCTCTGGCAGCGAACGTCAATCTGAACGGCACGGCCGTGCTTCAACTGGCTGGCAACCTCGATGGTGGTGCCTCTGATTTCACGCGGTCGGTCGGCACGGGGCCTGGTGAGATTCAGTGGACGGGAGGTGGCGGTTTCGCCGCGGTCGGCGCGGATCGCACCATCGATCTCGGCGGCGCCGGTGCCGACTTCGAGTTCGGTGTCGGGAGTTTCCTTCCGTCATCCGCCACTGCGCTGTTGCTGGGTTCCACTTCGGCGACCCACACGGCGATCTTCCTGAATGGATTGGTTCTCCCCGGAAGCGGCCAGTATGTGATCCGTCTTCCCGATGGTCCTGCAGCGGTCGAGGGAGAGGTGGCCGGACTGATTTCCGGTTCTGGTGGACTGAGCATCCGGGACCAAGGGGCGGTGATCCTCTCCAACGACAACACCTACACCGGCCCCACGAATGTCGAGAATACTTCGACCCTGCTGGTGAATGGGGATCAAACGCTCGCGAACGGGTTGGTCACCGTGACCAGCGGAGCAACTCTCGGTGGCACGGGAATCATCGGAGGCGGCGTCGACGTGAATGGCGGTGGCACCCTCGCTCCGGGAACCAGCGTCGGCACGCTGACTACGGCGGATGCCGTCTTCAAGGACAACTCGTTCTTCGAGGTCGAGATCGACAGCTCGGTGCCCAGTGCCGACAAGCTGGTGGTCACGTCTGGCGATGTGACGCTCAATACGGATGTCACGCTGGTGCTGAGCGATGTTGCCATGAGCCCACAGTCGATCAGTCCCGGCACGAAGTTGACCATCATCGACTACACGGGATGGGGCCTGATCGGAGGTTTTGCCGGTCTTGCGGATGGTGACGTGGTCACTGTCGGTGGGAACAGCTTCGAGCTCGACTACGATGACGGTGAGACCGTAACGCTCACCTCGATCGCGACCAATGCATACGACCAGTGGGTGGCGAACAACTACCCGGCCCTGGTGGGTGGTTTTGGCGACGATGATGACGGTGATGGCGTAAGCAATGGCTTCGAATGGTATTTCTTCGACAGCGATCCGCTGACGGCAGAAGGACTTGGAAGTCCCATCGTCGGCATCACCAAGACCGGACCCGATACCTTCACCTTCGTGCATCGTCGCCCGGTGGACCGCACGGGTCTGACGGAGAATTACGAATGGTCCGCTGATCTAGCCACGTGGACGCCAAGTGGGGATCCGGAAGGGGGCGTGACGGTCACTCTGGCTCCGATTTCCGTAGTGGCGGATGGCCCCGACTATGAAGTGGTCACCATCGAGGGGACGGTGAGCCCCGGAACTGCCGAGAAGATCTTCGCAAGATTGGAGCTTGTGAACTGATCGAATCCGTTCAATTGGCCGGTCGCGGAGTCCTTCCGCGGCCGGCCCTTTTTTTGCGCACCTACAGGAAGGGCCAATTCGGAGGTGTGGTCAGACGGGGCTTGGAGTTCGAGGGGGGAGTTTCTAGAACTCCCTCCATGAAATTTTGTTTCGCCCCTCGATTCATCGCGCTCGTGGTTGCTGTCTGGTCCTGTGCAGCGTTTGCTCAGGAGAAGCCGTGGATCGAACTCTTCAACGGCAAGGACTTGAGTGGTTGGACGCCGAAGTTTGCCAAGCACCCGGTGGGAGCGAATCCCTTCGATACCTTCCGCGTGGAGGATGGAATCCTGAAGGTCTCGTACGAGGACTACGACAAGTTCGACGGGCAGTATGGCCACTTGTACAGCAACCTTGCCTACTCCCGCTACCGGCTCCGGATGGAATACCGTTTTGCCGGCACGATGATGTCGGACGCACCTCACTACGTGAATCTGAACAGCGGTTTCATGATCCACTCGCAGTCACCCCTGAGCATGGGTCTGAACCAGTCATTCCCGGTCAGCCTGGAGTTCCAGTTCCTTGCGGACGAGGGCAAGGGGAAGCGTGCCACCGGCAATGTCTGCACGCCGGGGACGAACCTTGAGATCGACGGAAAGCTGGTGACCCAGCACATCGTGCAGTCGACGGCACCGACTTTTCCAGCCGACGAGTGGGTCTCGGTGGAGATTGAAGTCCGTGGTCATGATGAGGTGATCCACCGCGTGAACGGCAAGGAGGTGCTTCGATATCAAAAACCCCAACTCGACCCTGAGCATGGTGTCGAGTCAGCGGAGTCCCTGCTCAAGGCGGGGGCTCCCCTGAAGTTGGAGTTCGGGCACATCGCGCTTCAGGCCGAAGGTCAGCCGGTGTGGTTTCGCAAGATCGAGCTTCAACCGCTGGAGTGAGGCCGGCGAAGGTGCAGGGCTCTCATTCGATGCGCGGGGTCGACCGGGGCGACGCTCAGTCTTGCTCGTCTTTCGGCGGAAGGACGAGTGCTTCCGGCTGCGCGACGAAGTTCGGAGACATGATCTGCACACCCGCTTCCGCAAAGGCATCCTGAATGGATTGGTGAAGTTTTGACAGAACGGCCCCCTTGGTGGTCACGTCGGCGGGCACGAAACGCAGTTCGTAGGCGGCGTAGAAATCCGAAAGCTCGGTCTGAATCACCTTGGGTTCCGGCTTTTCGCGGATGCCGGGGGTGCGGTCAGCGGCGAGCAGCAGGAGTTCGTGGACCTGTCGCCAGGGGGTATCGTAGCCGATGGTGACCGTCGTGGAGAGTTCTGTGCGGAAGGCATCGGTGAGGCGCGAGTAGTTGAGCGTGTCCTTGGAGATGAGCACGGCATTGGGCACGGTGACGAACTCGTTTTTCGGGGTCAGAACCTTGGTCGACAGCAGGCCGATGTCGGTGATGACGCCCTCCACATCGCCGACCCGGGCGTATTCGCCGGTTCGAACCGCACCGGAATAGAGCACAACGAACCCACTGACCAGTTGATTGACCAGACCGGTCGAACCGAGGGAGACCATCAGTCCCAACAAGACGCCGACTCCCTTGAATGCATCCGAGTCGGATCCCGGGATGTAGGGGTAGGCGATCACCAACCCGAAGATCCAGATGAGGACCGAGGCGATCCGCCGTGTTGCCTTGGCAGTGTCCTTGCCGAACAACTGCTTGTCATCGGTATCGGTCTCGAAGCTGCGGAGAATCTGCTCGGTGATGCGCGCGGTTCCCCGGGTGAGCATGAAGATCAGGACGACAATCAGGAGGTTGGGAATGGAAGCCAAGAGGCCACCAAGAAGATCCCCTGCAAGCTTGCCCACCTGTTCGCCGATGACATGGGACCATGGTGCGGTGTAGGGGAACTGGCTGAGAATCACCGTGATCCAGACGCAGCAAGCGCCCAGTGCCACGAGGGTGAAGAATACCGCGGTCAATCGGCGTGAGAGCTGGAGGAAAGCAGGCCGTAGATCGAGGTCGCGTTGTTTCAGCTGAGACAGTTTGGCGGTGCTGCGGATGAACCGGCGCCGTGTGAGGCGGCTCAGTTTCTGCAGTCCGAAAAGCAGGGCGGCGAGGAGGAGGGTGGCGACCACGGAAATGCCCGCACCCTTGAGGTTGATGGCCCAGCTTCTCTGCGCGAGGCGGGCGGTCCGGACTTCGTCGAGGTTGCGGACCACGGCCTTCTTCACTTCCTCGAGCGTTTCGCCTTCTGCGGGATCGAGATCGGCCTCGATCAGTGTGAAGAGCAGGCGGTCACCGGAGAAGAAGGAGACCCCCTTGAGGCTCTCAAGCTGGGTGGGCAAGGTGCGGATCTCATCATAGAGTGCGGATTCGGGGAGTTCCCTGATCCTCCTCAGCGCGGTATCGCGCCGGATCGTCGGGCTGAGTGTGGCGATCGGTGCTCGGAAGGTGGCGACCGGGCGTTGCCAGACCTTGAGTTCTGCGGGTTCGATGACTGAATCGGCAGGGATGTCCTGCGCCCCACCAATGGGGCTGAGAATACCGAGGACCAGCAGGGCGAGGATGAACGGACGGATCACCCGCGTTCTATGCTGTTTCCGGGGCCGGGTCGTCAAGCGGAGGGATGAACCGGGTCTACGATCCGCGCGCGTGGAAGTGGCCGGAAGACTAACGCTGAATCACCCGGTTTCCCGATCCGTTGTCCTCGACGGGGCCCTTCGAGCGGATCGTGCAATTCCGAACGTTCTTGTGAAGGATGAGCTTGGCCGTTGACTGGTTGTCGATGGTGGAATCCGTCAATTCCTTGTCTCCTCCGCAGTTCAGGTAGTTGGTGCCTTCCGCGAGCGGACGGGTGGTTCCATCCTTGATGATGAAGGTGCACTTGTGGCCGCAGATCTTTCCGAGGCTGGAGCGTGGAGTGGGTTTGGATCCCTCGGGGGGGCTGAGCAGTGTGACCTCGTAGGTCGCACCTTTGGGCAGGTCGCCACGGGTCAGGTTGAAGAGTGGGTTGTAGGCGACGTCTCCCTTGCAGTCCTTCATGATGATCCGGCTTCCGGGCGTCGAGGAGACATCGAAGGAGAAATCACCGCTCTCGAGCACGGTGACATTCTCGAGCGTGACGTCCCCGGTGCAGAGCAGTTGGATCGCTCCCCGCATGCGTTCCACGGTGGTGTTCACGACCCTGATGTTCTTCACGTCTTCATAGGATCGAATGCCGTCTTCGGTGAGGGGGATGACCTCGCCACGCGGGATCGGCTGTTTCTTCCGGTAGAGCATGTGGAAGTCGTGTTCAACCGCTCGTCCCACGACTTCGTTGAATATGTCGTCCGTCGGGCGGAGGGTTCCGGTGAACAGGCAATCCTGAATCAAGGCACCGTCGACCGTATGGAAGTGTACGCAGTGACCGAAGGACTGTTGATAGACCTGGCAGCGGATCAGTTCGGTGCCATTGGCTCGGTCAATGGACATGAAACAGTGCTTGTTGAGACGGCCAAAGCTCCCGGCGCCTTTCCCATAGAAGTCGGTGTATCCGTAAGGCACCGAGCCCTTGATGACGAAGATGCAGTCGAAGAACCGGTTTCGGTCTCCACGGATCTCGAATTCGTTGCCTGTCACCTGATAGGTCGGGTAAGGCATGTCCAGCACGTTCCGGAAGTAGCCTCCGATGAAGACATTGCCGGACCCGTTGATGTGCCAGGAGTCGGACACGTGCACCCGGCCGGTCAACTTGCTCTGGACGGACACCGGTGTCTCAATGACAACGCCCCGAAGGTCGAAGTAGTTGTTGGAGCCATTGACGGCAAAAATATGTTCCTGATAGCTCGGTTTGACGTCCCTGGACTTTGAAAGGCGTGAAGTCTCGAGGGGGAAGGTGACCGGTGGGTCCGCCTTCGTGGCGCGGTAGATCCCGGGTTTCATCCGGATCTTCTGATTGCTCTTCTTCGTCACTTCGCGGAATTCGTCGAGGGTCGAAATGACCCGGTAGCCTCTGCGGACTTCGAAGTCATCCGTGGGAACGGGCACAGGCGGCGGTTGCCGGGTGTTGATCACCATGGGCGGGTTTTCCGTGTGCTGCAGCCCGGGATCGAAGGCGTCATCCTGTGCCTGTGCCGAATGCCATCCAGCCAGCATTCCGAGCGCCATGCAGGCTGCTTTCGCCATGCGGAGGACTGGGGCGGAAGTCGCTCGGTCTTTCCGTGGGCGAATCCGATGCAGAGGACGGGTTAAGGCTTTCATGAGTTGGGGAAAGGGTGGCTGCTGGATCTCTCCGATGGATCGACTGCGGAGGTGAAACATGCAGGTCTCGATCATTGTCCTGCCAACTCGGCATCGATCAATCTGGCAATCGGCGAACTCGGGTCACCCTGTTCACCTCTGGGCAGGAGAATCGCGCGATGTTTGTCGAAGTCCCTGCATCCCCGGGTCGTGGATCGGCAAATGCCTTGTCATGGTGGGTGGGGGTGGACAGGTTGTGATTCAGACGGACCCTCGATTTTCATGAAGCCAATCCCATTCTTCCTTGCGTTGCTGTATGTTCCTCTTTTCGGAGAACCCACCGAAGTAAGGGAATGGCGTTCAACGGCGGGGACAACGATCAAGGCGGCGGCCCTCAAGGTCGAAGGAGGGCAGGTGTTCCTGAAAGCGGATGATGGGAGGGAGTTCAAGGTGGCGGTCGACAAGTTTGCCGATCAGGATCGGGCTTTCCTGAAGGATCATTTTGCGATCAAGGCTCCGGAACCCGGGCAGCCGACAGCAAGTGGTGTGGCCATGGTGGAGGGGGGGGTGACCTATCCGCAGGGCGAGGTTTCCGGTCCGATCGATGCGGGTGAGG
The DNA here is from genome assembly GCF_016595525.1 of Haloferula rosea. Lineage (GTDB taxonomy): Bacteria > Verrucomicrobiota > Verrucomicrobiia > Verrucomicrobiales > Akkermansiaceae > Haloferula > Haloferula rosea. Next base: position 164,184 of record NZ_JAENII010000010.1, on the reverse strand, counting down.
GCTCGACCCTGTTCGTCTATGTGCCCAAGACCCTGAGGGAAGGACGCCTGGCTCCGCTGATGTTCCACACCGGTGCCGGCGGGGGCAGCGGCAACTCGGTGAAGGCGTACGCCGAGGGTGCTGAGTTCAATGGCTGGGTGATCGCGTCTTCCGTCCAATCGAGAAACGGTCCTGACCATCCGGAGGTGAATCATGAACACTCGAAGCGCTGCGTGGAACATCTGCTCGGGAATCTTCCGATCGACGAGGAGCGGGTTTACTTCACCGGGAATTCCGGAGGTGGAGCAATGTCCTTCTACAACGCACTGCGAATCAAATCGGCAGGCAACATGCCCATCATCGGCTACTCACCCGACAAGAAGTATGAGAAGAAGCAGTATTGCTACGGCATTGGTGGTAATACCGACTACAACCGGTATCTGACGGCCCATGCGGTGGCGGAGTTCGGGGACCGGGGTTTTCATCGGTTTCATCCCGGAGGGCACTCCAACGGGCCGGATTGGATGGGTGACGAAGGCATCACGTGGCTGAATGGACGCTACCTCGGGGATCAGCGGAAGGATTCGGATCTCGATGCGGAGAGGCTCGACTACGAGGCGTCCATGATCGAGTGGATCACGACGCTCCAGGATGCCCATCCCTATCGCGCCCACTACTGGTGTCACTTTCTAAAGGACGAGTATGAGATCGAAGGGCCGAATGCCGCAATCGTCTCCGGCCTGCTGGGGGAACTGAGCAAGGAGCCGAACAACGTCCGCTACACCGAAGGGATTGCGGCTCTCGATGAGTTTTCGGACAAGTATTATGTGGGTGAGGGAGAGGGGGGCGGTTCGCAGTTCAAGCACACCAGCTCGAAGATCGAGAAGGCGGCCGAGAAACTTGCCGAAGGATACGAGGGGGTCCCGTTGATTGAGGATATCGCCAAAGGACTGGGTAATCCGACGGTTGGCAAGTAACGAGGGGACTCGTGCGCGAACAGCGATGCGACGGCCATAGCTTGGGATATGCCGGTGATTTGGCTGTCCCGAACCGGGCTTTGGGCAGTAATAACAGGAACGAATCATGTCTGAAGACCAACGCACATCAGGAGGCGGCAGCTTCAACGCCCGTCAGCTTTTTTTCGTCCGCTATTTTGCACTCGTGCTGACGGATATCGTCGTCCTGAACCTGTTCGAGGAACACTGGGGGAAGGTGACCATCCCTTCATTCACCATCTCGATCGGAGCCGCTCTGCTGCTCCAACTTCTGCTCAAGCTGACCGTGGCTGCTGAGCACAAGGTCGCGGGGTTCTTCTCAGCTCGCACTCACCGGGGGGCCAAGGCGCTCAAGATTTTCGCCCTCTGGCTCGTGTTGTTCGGATCGAAGTTCGTCATCCTCTGGGCCCTCGGCTTCGCGTTCGGTGATAAGGTTCACTTCGAGGGGAAGATGCACGGCGTGGTTCCTCTGATCATCGTGATCGTGGTCATTCTGTTTGCTGAAATGCTGGTCCTCAGGTTGACCGATTTTCTCGGACGCGGAAAGTCGAAGGCCTGAAAGGGTGACGGCGCGAAGCAGGGCGTACTCGCCTGCGTTCCAAACAGACCCGGACAATTGTAGCTGCCGAGGAGTCGCTGACCGGGCAGCCTTGGGCATGATCTATCAGATCCGAGAGAAATTTTGGTCGCTGGGTGATGAGTTTCACATCCTCGACGAGTCCGGAGAAATCGCCTTTCTGGTCCAAGGAGCGGCGTTCTCGTGGGGCGACAAGCTCTCGCTGCAGGACCCATCAGGTCGGGAGTTGGCATTCATTTCCCAGAAGATGCTATCCCTGAAACCGTGCTATGAGATCCACCGTGATGGCGGCCTCTTTGCCACGGTGGTGAAGGAGTTCAGGTGGTTCAAGAAGGAGTTCACTCTCGATGTCCCTGGGCCGAATGACTATTCGATCCAAGGCAGGTTCTGGGTGCATGATTACGATTTCCTCCGTGGTGGCGAGCCGGTCGCGACGGTGAGCAAGGAGTTCTTCACCATGTCGGATCGATATGGCGTGCGAATCCGGGACGGCGAGGATGTGGTGTCCATTCTCGCGGCCTGCATCTTGATTGATCAGGTGTTGGAAGATGACTCGTGATCATCAGTCACCGATGGCTTCCACGGTGATGTTGCGGAACTCGATTCTCATGTCGAACCCCTGATGGACCTGGAGTCCGATCGGGCCCTTTTCCTTGGCGGTGCCCGAAGTGTAGTCGAGAACCTGCTTGCCGTTGAGAGAGACGACGTAGCGCGGCCCCTTGGCGGTGATGCTCAAACGATTCCAATCACCCTCCTTGAGGAGTTTGTCGACGCCCTTGGCTTCCACCGGGTATTTGCCGAGGGAGGCGATGTAGGGAGAGCAGGTCATGTCTCGTTGCAGGGAGGACGAGATGCCGAGCTGGATCTGGTCGTTGAATGCCCGGACGAAGACGCCGGAATCCATGCGGCCCTCATAACGAAATTCTGCCTTGAGCGTGAAGTCGGTGAATTGTTTCTCGGTCCAGAGGTTCGAGTGCTTCTTTTTTGCGTCACTTTGCCCGATCAGCACGCCATCCTTGGCCGTCCAGTATTCCGCACCCTCCACCTTCCAACCGGTCAGATCCTTGCCGTTGAAGATGGCTTCCGGGGCGGCGTGGAGTATGCCCATGGTGAGAATGAGACTGATAAGGGTTTTCATGGTGGGAAGGATTCGAATTGCTGGTTGGCGATGGAGCGAGCGGAAAACCGTCCACGCAGTTGTCCAGAAACGTTGTTGGTGGTGTCTGATATTTCAAGCATGTCGCAATCCCACGTCAGGAGCGCGTATTGTCTGGGGCGTATCCGGAGGGAGCTGCCTATGGCCGGGGGGGAATCGGGGGCAAGCGAGTGAGCTTTCCAATTCCCTCCGTGATGGGTTGGGCCGGGAGCAAACCCAATGAAACAGGGCGTCGTCCGCGGAGGTAGTAGTGGCATGGCATCTGATCGTCTCCACTCCACCTTCTCCTGCGGTCGCTGGACCAATTTCGTGCGGCTTGGGGCGCTCGTCCTGACGCTTGGTGGTGCCATGGTTCATGCCGCACGGTTCAAGGTGGTGGAGACCTTGGAGATCGGTCGGGTTGTTTCTGATTTCCGGGTCGGGTTCTCCTTGGTGACTGATGAAGGTTCGAATTCGCAGTATGTGGCTTACTACGACGATCAACGCAGGATGACGGTGGCGATGCGGTCACTGGATTCAAGCGAGTGGCATTACCAAACGCTTCCCTCGAAGGTAGGATGGGACTCCCACAACTACATCACCATGGCCATCGATCGCCTTGGAAACCTTCATGTGGCGGGGAACATGCACGCGGATCCGCTGGTGTATTTCGTGACCTCAAGGCCCGGCGACATCTCGAGCCTGAAACCCGGGGCCATGACGGGTGAGCGGGAGGAACGTGTGACGTATCCCAGATTCATGAACGACCATGAGGGGAAATTGGTGTTCAACTACCGCGACGGTGGCTCCGGGCGGGGTGCCCGGTTGTTCAACAGGTTCGATCCTGAAACGAAGAGTTGGGCCCGCTTGCTCGACACTCCGCTGCTTGACGGGGAAGGGCAGCGGAACGCGTATCCGCTCGGCCCGGTTCGTGGGCCCGATGGCTGGTTCCACATGGTCTGGGTGTGGCGGATGACTCCCGACTGTGCGACCAATCACCATCTTTCCCATGCCCGTAGCCGCGACCTCATCGCCTGGGAGTCAAGCGGCGGGCGGAAGGTCGAGTTGCCCATCACCTTTGAAGATGACTTCCTCTTGATCGATCCCATCCCGGTTGGAGGTGGCATCATCAATGGCGGCGCCAAGCTGTTCTTTGACAAGAAGAAGCGTCCGTTGGTCACCTACCACAAATCAGACGCCGAGGGGAACATGCAGATGTATGTGGCCCGTCCTGAAGGGAAGGGCTGGAAGATCCAACAGCTGACCGAGTGGAATGATCCGATCGAGTTCAGTGGCAATGGCTCGATGAATTTCATCGGGATTCGGGCCAGCGAAGCGATGGAGGCGGAACCCGGAGTCCTGACTCTATCCTATCAGCACCGCGTCCTCGGCAGTGGACGCTTGTTCTTTGACGAGGAAAGCCTCCGACCTTTGGAAGGACCTTTCGAAGTCACGAAGGCGTTGCCTTCCCAGCTTGGTGAAGTGGAAAGCGACTTCCCAGGAATGCAGATCCGCCGCGCCACGGATCAGGCTGGCTCGGATGCGCAAGGAGTGCGCTACGTCCTGCAGTGGGAGTCGCTCGGAGCGCATCAGGACAAGCGCCGCAAGCCCCCGTATCCTGAGCCCTCGATGTTGCGGCTGTATCGCTTGGTGGAATGAATTGCCATCCGGTTGCCCAAGTCGATGAGGTCAGTCGCTGCTGGCCCTCAACGAATCGGAATGTGGTGGAAAGAATGGGCTCGCCCCTTTGACGATGAGTCGATTGTTTCGGGCATGGGCCCCGAACTCCTACTGCTTCTTCTCCCACTGGCTGCCTGCATGGGAATCTTCTGGATCATCCTCAGGTTTTCGTCGGCGAGGATTACGAACCAACATCGAATCCTCGCGGAACGGTTTGATCTCGAGTTCAGCCAGTTGCCTGCAACGATGGGCGGGTTTGTGCGGCCCGAACCGACCGTGTATGGGGCTTATCGGGGACGGGAGATTTCGTTCTCGGCACCGGGCAAGGGCCTCAAGGGTTCTCGGCAGATTGAGAGCCTCCTGAAACTGGAACTCAGGGACCGACGCTTGAAGGTGCAGATGGCCCCTACGGGTTTGCTCGGCGGTTTACGTCAGCGGGATAGTGGGGGGCTCAGCCGTTGGAAGTCCGGAGACGAGGGGTTTGACCGGGCGGTGGACGTGCGGACCAGCCATGGGGAGGTTTTGAATGGAGTTTTGACGGAGGAACGGCGCACTTGGCTCGCCGATCGGTTCAAGCGTTCGAAGGCTTCGCTGTATGTCGGGGATGGGACGATCGCCTATGCAAAGCTGGGATTGATCGGTGATGAGGCGACGAGACTGCAGTTCGAGGAGATGGTCGAGTTTCTCTGCGATTTCGCTGAGTCGTTGGAAGGTTGATACCGCGCAGGCGGCGGCTCCGCTCCCCGGAGGGGCCACAGGAGTTCAGATGCGGGGAGCTCGGTTCGTGGATCTGCGGCAACCCCGGTTCTGGCGAACTGTCTTAGGGTGACGATCAGGATCCGCCCACCCATTTCACCGAGTTGATCAGCAGTTGCTTGAAGTCCGGATGGGAATGGGCGCGCTGGTCGTGGCCGAGGGTGATGCACACGATACGGGTCTTCGGGTCGTTGACGATCCACACGCTGGGAATGGGGCCCTTGGTCTTGTCGGGCTCATTCACGGCGAGGAGTTGATGCTTGGATCCGTCCTTGAATCGGAAGCGATAGTTCTCGTCCCAGATCGTGAACTTCGGCTTCACCTTTGAGGCGATCGGATGACGGGGTCTCTTGATTGTCACGTCAAACTCGCCCTTGCCATGTTCGGTCGTACGCCCCGAAACGAAGCGCTCGTTGTATCCCTTCCAAGGGTGCGACCAGGTGGCGGCATGAAGCATGACCATCCCTTTGCCGCTGTCGGCGAAGTCGTGCAATGCCCGTTGGAAGCGCTCGCTGCCCCACTGGTCGTGATTTCCGCTGAAAACAAGCACGTCGGCGAGCGGCATGGCGGCGAGGGCTTCGTCGAGGTTCATGGTGCCGATGACATCGGCGTGCTTGATCCGGGAGAGCGTCCCGCGATCAGTGGCGATGAAGTCCCGAGGGAAATGGTGGGCCTGCCCGGCACCGACGAGCAGAACCCGAAGGGAATCGGCTTTCCGGGGCTCGACAAATCTCTGGCCGGTGGCAGCAGTGCTGTTGGGGGGCAGATTGGCAAGGTCGCGTCGAGTTGTACCGTGGGCGGCTGCTGCTGTGGAAATTTCCGCGGGTTCGTTTGAAAGGTCGGCGGTGATGGCTGCGATGACGGGGGAGATCCTGTTGTCCGCGCTCTCAAGGGTGATCTGACGAATGGTTCCCGGCTTCTTGATGTCGACGGTGAGCATGCGGATCTGCCCTGCCTTGACCCACCCCTTGAGCAACTTCGAGCCAGGCACATTGATGACGCGGTTGTAGTCGCCGAAGTGGACCTTATTGAGGAACTCCGTGCTTTCGGTCGTGCCATCCTGGTGGGTGAGGGTGACCTTGAGGGCCACCCTTTCATCGCCGATGGCCGGGAAACCCCAACCGGCGACCCCGCTGACGAGGTAGAGTCGAGAAGCTTCGATGTCGGTGGGGATCTCCACCTTTTTCGGGTAAGTCCGGGCGACGTTTCCGGGCTGACCTCCCTTCAGGACGACGAGGCTCCGGCCGTTCGGGCTCTTGGCGGGATCCATGAGAAAGAAGGGGACCCCTTCGAGATCGACGTGGCCGAACTTCCGGAAGAACACACTGTCGCGCGTGGCTTTCACGTCGGCGAAGAGCCCGCGACGGGCATCGGCCGTGTAGGCTTCACGAAGGTCGATGACCCGGTAGCGACCGGCATCCGTGGATGTCATGTAGGCAAGGATGTCGCGGAGGACCTCCGGGCCGAGACCACCGAGTCCCTCCGGCATGAGGGAGCGCTGCGTGTTTTCCCGCTGGGCGATGTCATCCTTCTTGAGCTCGGTGTCCCCGGCCTGGCTCCGAAGGGTCAACGAGGTGGCGTTCTCGGAAGTGATCACGCCGGCAAGCGAGCGACCGTCCTTTGTGGTGATGTTCCACTGCCAGTAGCTGGGATCGACCTCGCGGTTCGGGTCGATGATGTGGGTCAAGAGTTCCTCCGGTCCGTGGGAACCCATGCCGTTGAGGGTCGGGCCGACGTCGGAAGTACCAAGGTCATCGTATTTGTGGCAGATCGCGCACGCGGCCGCGAACATCAACTTGCCGTTGGCGATATCACCCGGTTTGCGCACCTCCGGCAGGAACTGAGCGATCAGTTCCCGGGTCTTCTTCATGCCCGGGACCAGTTTCTCCACCATCGACTCGGCCTTGTCCGATACCATCCGGTCGGGATGGTTGCGGAGGCGTGCGATGTTGCCCGGACCGATGTCAGCCGGTTCGACCTTGCCTCCTTCAACGGCCTGCAACAGGGCAAGGGCGGCGGCGGGGTGGGCGACGATGGCGTCGAAGGCGGCATTCTGTAGTGCCGGATCGAGTTGGCTGAAGATTGGTGCAAGGCGGGTGGCGTGGGCGGTTTCCCCGAGCTTGGAAAGAATGCCGAGTCGGATGGATTCAGGGGTGTTGGGGTCTTGCAGGGTCACCATTGTGGCCGCGATCGCCGTTTCCTCTCCGACGGCAATCAAAGCCCGGGCGGCGTCGAGGCGCTGTTTGGCATCCGCGGTCGTGTCGGTCAGCTTTTTCGCCAGCTTGTCGACCTGTCCGTCCACGGTTTCCTTCATGCTGCCATTTCGATCCCATCGTGCGATCAGGGGCAGTGCGGTGGACGCGGTCTGGGCGTCGCCGAGCAAGGCGCCGAGTGAATCCGTCAGTGGCTTCGTCAGGGGTGGCTGCACCTTCTTGTTGGTGGAGAGCGCCTGCAGGATGATGACCTTGAGTGCGGTTGACGCCTGCGGGGCGGAAGCGGAGGCGACGACCAGATTCGTCGCCGTGGAGGATGGATCGGCCTTCAGCGCAGACGGCAGGAGATTCTCGACCAACGGAGCGAGTGGATCCGGTGATGGCGAGTTCAGTGCGGCGAGAATGTACTCGGTGGGGGCGGAGGAAGCGGCCGCAATCAGCGCGGAACGAGTCCAGTCGTCCTCGGCTCCGGCGAATGCATTGAGCAGGGCATCGCGACGGGCGGCATCGGTTGTTTCGCTGAACTCTCGGTAGGCTTCGAGGGGGGAGGAACCGGCCGCCGCAGCCACCGGCTTGCCCGCTTCACGAAGCAGGCGGTGCGCGCTCATGCGGGTGTGGGCATTCGGATGGTCGAGCGCCTTGGTGAGGCCGTCGGTGTCCTCCTTGTCGAGGGCGGGAAGCGTCACGGTTTTGGCCTGCTTGTGCTGCACCCTCCAGATGCGGCCGAAGTAGTGGTCCCGGTCGGGCCGGATGGCGGCATTGGCCGGACCGTGACGGGGGCCACGGGTGTCATTGTGAATGACGGCCTGGTTGTAGAAATCGATCACGTAGAGGGCACCATCGGGGCCGACGCGTGTCTCAATCGGCCGGAACCAAAGATCGCTGCTGCGGATGAACTCGGTCTTCTCTCTCCCTTGCTCCTTGTCGGCAGTGTAGGTGACTCCATTGGGCCGGAGGAAATACTGGCTGACGAGGTTGATGGTGGGTTCGCCGGTGAAGTAGCTGTCGTTCCACTTCTCCGGCCATGCTCCGCCCTGATAGATCGCGCAGCCGGCGGCGGCGGTGTAGGAGCCGACGAGATCGATCTGGCGGTAGGCGGCCTGTTCCCAGGTCAGAAGGGGGAAGGTGGGTTGACGAACGATCATCCCGTGGAAGCTGTTGGTGCCGGGGATCTTCCCCTTCTCCAGAACGTACTCGGGCAGGACGGTGTGGAAAAGTACGGTGCCACTGGTAGGTTGGGTCCAGAAGCAGCGGCCGTCGGCCGTCATGTCGAGGCCCCACGTATTGCCACCCTTGCTGGAATACATCTCGATGCGCGTCCCGTCGGGCTTGAAGCGAAGCACTCCCGATCCGATTCCGACTTCGGGAAGCTCGGGGGCGCCGAGCGGCTTGACCTTCCCGGCGGAGTAGCCGTGGGTCGCGTAGATCCAGCCGTCGAGTCCCCAACGGAGATTATTGATCACCGCATGGGTGTCGCGCGTGCCGAGGCCAGTGTAGAGTCTTGTGCGCTTGTCGGCCACTTCGTCGCCATCGGTGTCCTCGAGGAACCAGATGTCCGGGGCGGCAGAAACGATGACGCCGTTGTTGTGAAAAACGAAGCCGGTTGCGAGCTCGAGCTTGTCGGCAAAGACATGCTTCCTGTCCATCCGTCCGTCGCCATCGGTGTCGGTCAGGATGCTGATGCGGTCGAGTGGATCTCGATCATATTCACCGGGTTCCACGGATCCGGAGTCCTTCCAGATCTCGGTATTCGCCTTGCGAAGGCCGTTGGGGTATTCCGGACTCTCGACAACCCACATGCGTCCCTGACCATCCCAGTCGAGGTTCATGGCCTTGTTGATCAGCGGTTCGGCGGCGACAAGGGAAAGGTCGAACTCCGGATGAAGTTCGATCTTGTCCGCGGCTTCCTCGGGTCGCGTCGGTCCGCCCACCGGGTAGCGCAGGGCGTCATCAAGGGCCTCCTTGTTGGAGAGAAGGGCGTTTGGATCCTCCATCTTCCCCGCCCAGGCGATGCCGCGCAGCAGGAGTGTCTGAAGGGAGGTGTGGGAAAAGTTCTTGTATCGATGCCCCGGGATGCAGGCGAAGGCGCGGCGATCGTTGGTTTCGTAGGTCCATATCTGCGGTTGGATGTCGTAGATGTTGACCGGCTGCCCTTCTTCGGCCGGACCCTCCTTGGGTTTCGGCGTGTAGGCGGCGGCGAGGACCTGGATCTCGGGGAGGAGATCCAGGTCGTAGTAGATCTCATCGTCGAGATCGAAGTTCGACACAGCGCGGGTGATCGGGTTTTCGCGGTCGGTGAAGTAGAGCGACATGGGCCCTTCGAGCCACTTGGTTTGGCCAAAGCGCCACGAGCCGCCGATGACCGACTTGAACCAGTCGGGGTCGCGGGAGACGGTGCCGCCGTGGATCGCGACGACGCCGCCACCACGGTTGAGGAAGGTTTCAAGATTCCTGCGGTCCTCTCCCTCGATGTTGCCCGCTTCCTTGGCATGAAGGATCAGCACATCGGTTTCCGCCAGTTGGTCCGCCGTGGGAAACCGGTCACCTCCGGTCGCCCGTGCTCCGCGTTCGTTGAGGAGGGCGGTCCAGTCCTTGAGGAAGGCTGGATGGTCGTGAGCTCCGGGTCCGTGGGTTTTGGGGCCGGAGCGGATGAAGACCCGCAGCGCGTCCTCCGCCACGCTGAGGTTGCACTGCAGTGCACAAAGGATGGCGAGAAGAAGGGCGTGGCGAATCATGGGTTGGCGGTGGATGAGCTTTGAATGAGTTTGAGTAGCTTGTCGGCACATGCGCGGGCGAATTCCGGGTCGTTGATCTGGTGATCGAGTTCGGTGATCTCGACATTTGATTGCTCGCGGATGGCTGAGAACAGGGCGTCGTCGGCCTCCGGGTCGTGGAAAGGCTGTCCTTCAGCGCTGATCACGCTGATCGCCTTGGTGGGAATCATCACGGCGGCGGGGGCCGAGTAGCGGTTCACCTTGTCAGCAAGGATCTTGCCGAGTTCGGCGCATTCCCCGGGTGTGGTCCTCATCAGGGTGACCTGTGGATTGTGGATGTAGAAACGACGCCCATCGTACTTCGAAGGGACGCTGTCCATTTCCCCGAAATTGACCATGTCGAGACAGCCGGGACCGATGACTGTCGGAATGCCGGCCTTGGCAGCTGCCTCAAGGCGATCGGGGCCGGCGGTGAGGACGCCGCCGGCGAGTTCGTCGGCGAGTTCGGTGGTGGTGAGGTCGAGCACGCCGGAAACCATGCCGCTTTCAATCAGCGACTCCATCGCCCTGCCACCGGCGCCGGTCGCGGCGAAGACGAGGACTTCGTAGCCCTGTTCTTCGAGGAGGCGCTTGGCTTCGGTCACGCAGGTGGTGGTGTTGCCGAACATGCTTGCAACGATCAGGGGTTTGGTGGCGTTGTCGTCGAGTTCGGCCTCGACCATGCCGCAGATGGCTCCTGCAGCGCGTGAGAAGATGGTGCGCGAAAGGCGATTGAGGCCGGCGACATCGGCGATGCTTGGCATCATGACGATGTCCTTGGTGCCGAGGTAGGGGGCGGTGTTGCCTGCTGCCAGTGTGGAAACCATGAGCTTGGGAAAGCCGATGGGAAGCCCACGCATGGCGGCCGTGCCAATGGCGGTGCCGCCGCCGCCGCCGAGCGAGACGACGCCGTCGATGCGGCCTTGTTCCGCCAGTGAGGCGAGGAAGATCGGGGCGGCTTCGCTCATGGCGACCACACAGCTTCCGCGGTCCTGTTTCGCCATCAGGGCGTCGAGATCCTTCCCTCCCGCTGTCGCCACATCGTGACGGGTGAAGTCGGGTTTGTGGGTCGGGGGCGCACCCGTCCCGACATCGATGAGGACCACGTCGTGCCCGCGAGCGCGGATCAGTTCGGCGACGAACTGGTGTTCTTCGCCTTTGGTGTCGAGAGTTCCGAGGACAGCGATGGTGGCCATGGTGACTGTGGATCAGCGGTTGATGGTGATGGACTTGAACTGGCGTGTCAGGTTCGTGAGGGACTCCTCGACCGCCATCCGCTCGAGGCTGGATGCTCCGACGAACCCGACGCAGTCGGTCGCCTGGATCACGCGGTCGGCATCCTCCGGGGTGTTGATGGGCCCGCCGTGGCAGAGATAGAAGATGTCGTCGCGCACGGCTTTGGCGGCATCGATGATGGCCTGGGTTTGGGCGATGGTGTCTTCCCATGAAACGACGGCATCGCGCACGCCGATGGAGCCGCCGACGGTGGTGCCGACGTGGGCGATGATGGCATCCGCCCCTTGCTCGGCCATCTTGGCAGCTTCCTCGGGCGACCCGACGTAGACGATGGAGAACATGTCCATCTTGTGGGCAAGCCCGACGGCTTCGAATTCCTTCTCGACGCTCATTCCGGTTTCCTCAAGCACGCCGCGGAAGTGTCCGTCGACGATGCTGTGGGTGGGGAAGTTGTTGATTCCGGAAAACCCCATCTCCTTCACCTTGCCGAGCCAGTGCCACATGCGGCGGCGTGGGTCCGTGGCATGGACGCCACAGATGACCGGGATTTCGTCGACCACGGGAAGCACTTCGTATTCACCGATTTCCATGGCGATGGCATTGGCGTCGCCATACGCCATCAAGCCGGCGGTGGAGCCGTGACCCATCATCCGGAAGCGTCCGGAGTTGTAGATGATGATCATGTCGGCACCGCCTTTTTCGATGAATTTGGCGCTGATTCCGGAGCCAGCTCCGGCGACGATGATCGCCTCACCCTTCGACAGGGTGTCGTTGAATCGTTCGATGACTTCGGTGCGTGTGTAGGGATTTCCTCTCCCGGTCCATGGATTCGGCATCCCTGAGGAATAGGGTCGGGAGCTCCAGCGGTCGAGGGAGGAAGACGAATCGCTCCCACGAGAACTTATCGAAAATCCACATGGTTGGGTGAGGTGTGGCTCGACGGGTGGGACTGGGAGGGTATGGTAGAGCCTGCATGGCAGGGAGGGATTTACCGGAATCTGAGTCGAAAGTGGACCGTGAGACTCTCGGGCCCGGGAGCAGATTGGCGGCGGTGCTTTGCGGTGAGTATGAGGTGACCGAGTGGATGAGGGGGGAGCCCGAGTGCCCGCTCCTGGCTCAACATGGGATCGCGCACTGTGGCTTGATGCTGGCCCGTCCGTCCACCGAGATTGTCCGAGGTCATCAGAGCGGGACCTACATGCTGGCGTGCATCGAGGGGGAGGGAGTGGTGCTCGCCGATGGCCGATGGAAGCGGATCGGCGCGGGGCAGGCTTGTTTGCTGCCCCCGTTCGTGACGAATGCCTTCAAGTGCCTGCCCGGAAAGTCGTGGTCGTTTGTGTGGGTCCGCTATGCGGAGTCGCGCGACACCCGACCGATCGTGACCGCGGTGTCACCGGTCTCCGGCTGCTTCAATGGTCTTCCCTTGAAGGCCGCCGTTGAGGGATTGCGGGCGGAATGCCTGGGTGAGTCCAGCCTGCCGGCGCTCCATCATTGGGCGGAATTGATTCATCAATACGTGCTCCGCTTTGCACAGCCGCACACCACCGATGAACGTCTTTGGCGGGTGTGGCGGAAGGTCGAAGTCGACCTTGCCGCGGATTGGACGCTCGATGGCCTCGCCAGGATCGCCTTTGTCAGTGGAGAGCATCTGCGTCGGATGTGCCACAAGGAGTTGGGGCGTAGCCCGATGCAGCACCTGACCCATCTGCGGCTCCAGCGTGCGCGCGAGATCCTCTCGACCTCGAATGACAAGATCGAGGCGGTGGCCCGTCAGGTCGGCTTTGAGAGTGTGACGAGTTTCTCGAACACCTTCCTCAAGTGGATCGGGTGTCGACCGTCTGCATTTCGGGATTGAGCGAGTCAGGCCTTGGACTGTCGGATCGATGCCCAAGGCTCCTCCTCGAACATGTCGACGGCCAATGGCCCCTTCTGGGATCCCGGCGAAAGGATGGCAAGGATGACCGCATCCTGATCGCTCCGGTTGAAAGACGCATGAACGACATCCGCGGGGATGTGGGCGCATTCGCCCTTCTTGATCCGTTGGGATTGCTCTCCAACCCATTGTTCGATCTCTCCTTCGAGGACGTAGATTGCTTCTTCGTTCTCTGGATGGCGGTGGAAATCATGTCCTTTTCCAGGTGGGAGGACGGCGCGGCAAACTTGGAGGTCCTTGGCATTGGTGATCTCAGGACGGCACATCCAGTAATTGGTGCGGCCTTCGAAGTCTTCCTTGATGGCATCGGCTTCGGTGATGAACGGGGACTTTTTCATGGTTCGAGGGTATCTGAGTTGGCAACGAGGTCGATAAGCAGGGGCGCGGCTTGTTCTATCAACTGTTTGAGGGGGAGTCCGCTCGAAGTGAGGGCGTGCAGTCCGTCGAACTCACCGCTGTCGCGCGCCGCCTGATCGGCGATGCCGCAGAATGCGGTGACGGGTTTGTGGCGCTTGCGTGCCATCCGAGCGAGGCCGACCGGACCTTTGCCCGAGAGGCTCTGGTGGTCGATCGATCCCTCTCCGGTGATGACATGGTCCGCTGCCTGGATGCGTGAGTCGAGATGGAGAAGGTCGGCGAGGAGGTCGAAGCCGGACACAAGTCGTGCCCCGGCGAAGAACATCAGCCCGAAGCCGAGCCCACCTGCGGCACCGGCGCCGGGGCATGCTGCGATGTCGGACGCGCCTCCTGCCTCTACCAGGCGAGTGATGCTTCGTTCCAAGTTTTGCTTCATCGGCGGGTCGGCACCCTTTTGGGCTGAGAAAACCGAGGTGGCCCCACGAGGGCCGAGTAGCGGGTTGTCGACATCGCAGGCCGCCGTGATGGCGGGGAGTCCGATGATGGAGTCCGCATCGATGTTGGCAAGGTTCTGAAGATCCGAAGGAATGGGACCGAGTTCGCGGTCGGCATGGTCGAGGAACCTCACGCCAAGTGCCGATGCCATGCCGCAGCCGGCGTCATTGGTGGCGCTGCCTCCGAGACCGAGGATGATCCGGTCCACCGAGTGCTGAAGGATGGCGTGGGCCATCTGCATGCCGACGCCGCGTGTGGTGGCCTTCAACGGATTGTACTCGGACGGGTGCAATCGCCAAAGACCTGCGGTTTCCGCCATCTCCAGCACGGCAATCCTTTCGCCAGAGGAACCGGCAAGCACGTAGCGGCTGTTGATGGGACGTCCCAGAGCATCGACCGCTTCGCAGTGGACCCAGTCGGCCTTCATGGCCTTGGCCACGGCTTCCATGAATCCCTCGCCTCCATCTGCAATCGGGCACAGATCGAATTCGGCCAGTGGGTCGATCCGGCGCACCCCCTCTGCAATCGAGTTGGCGGCTTCGATGGCGGTGAGAGAGCCCTTGAACTTGTCGGGGGCGATGAGGATGCGGCGCGTCATTCGTTTCTACGTCCTTCTCCGTAGCAGACATGCCGCCCGAGAAAAGCCACCGTTTTCGGTTTTCACGGAAGCGGGTCGATCAAGGGTTGCAGGAGACGACATCCGTTGGAGGGTTCGGGCGAATGAACTGGAAGAGCGTGTTCTTTCATGTCTCATGTCCCATCAAAACCATGGAAACCCCTGAACTGAACCATTTCGACGTGATCCTCATCGGGTCCGGCACGTCCGCCTATTACTGCGCCACGCCTCTGCTTGAGGCCGGCAAGAAGGTGGCCATCATCGATAGCCGTCCATTTGGAGGGACATGCGCCCTGCGCGGCTGCCAGCCGAAGAAGTATTTCGTCGCGAATGCGGAAGCGGTGGCAATGGGGCGTCAGCTCGTGGGCAAGGGGATCGAGGCGGCGCCGCGGACGGATTGGAAGGCGCTGCAGGCATTGAAGGGCGAGTTTCTTGAGGGGCGATCCGAGGAGGAGGTCGAGGATTGGCGGGAGGCGGGAGCCACGCCGATTCGTGGTGAAGCCAGGATGGTCGCGGAGGATGCCATCGAAGTCGACGGGCGCCGGCTCACCGCGGAAACGATCGTGCTGGCGACGGGCGGGACACCGGTCCAACTCGACATTCCGGGAAGCGAGCATGTTGGGGTGAGCGACGATTTTCTCGATCTACCGGATTTGCCGGAGCGGATTCTGTTCGTCGGCGGGGGCTACATCTCTTGTGAATTTGCCTTTGTCGCGGCGCATGCGGGGGCGAAGGTCACGATTCTCCAGCGGTCGGATCGAATCCTGAAGAACTTCGATGGGGAGATGGTGGGGGTGTTGCTCGAGGCGGCCAAGGAGCTGGGGATTGAGATCCGGACCGAGGAAGAGGTTCGTGCGGTTGAGAAAGTGGGAGAGGCTCTGAAGGTGACCACTTCCACGGGAGCGGTGCTTGAGACCGACGCGGTGTTCGAGGCTGCCGGTCGGGCACCGAATCTAAGTGTGCTGGATGGCCATGATGGTGGTGTCGAAACCAATCGATCGGGAGTGGTGGTCGATGAGTTCATGCGAAGCGTGTCGAATCCCCGGGTCTTTGCGATCGGGGATTGCGCCGCATCGGGCATGGACCTTGCGGCCGTGGCGGATGAACACGGGAAGGCTGTGGCAAAGAGCTTGCTCGGTGATGAGTTGGTTCGTCCGCGGCTGGAGGTGGTGCCAAGCGCGACGTTCACCATTCCATCGCTTGCTTCAGTAGGACTCGGTGAGGATGAAGCAAGGGAGAAGGGTCTGGCCTTTCAGGTGCACAAGAACCTCTCCATTTCGTGGGCATCGTCGAAACGCATCGGTGAGAATCACGCAGGCTACAAGGTGTTGGTCTCCGAAGAGGATGGAAGCATTCTCGGCGCGCATCTCGCGCGTCATGATGCGGCCGAGGTGATCAATGTGTTCGCGCTCGCCATCAAGCATGGGATCAAGGCCGACGATCTGGCCTCATTTCCATGGGCCTACCCAACCATGTCCTCGGATGTGAAGAACATGGTGGGCTGAGCGGAACGAGTGGCGCCTGACTCCGTGCGATCCGTGAGTCGCTTGGGTGAGTCGGATCTCCAGGGGGTCATTCGTCCTCGTAGAGTCCGACGAGTGCTTCACCCATGGCGAGGCCGATGTTCATGTAGGTCTCGGCGTTCTTGCCATAGTGACCATTCGAGGCTCCCCCTTTTGAAAGAGGGTGAGCATAGACGCTGGCGACGTTCCCCTTGAATTCCGGGTACTTGCCCGCGCTGCCATCCACGGAAAGCTGGGCATTGAGGATCTCTCCCTCCTTGCCGGTTGCTCCCTTCTCGGTTTGACCGAGGGTCGCGCAGACGAACTTGGCGTTCGGTGCATTGAACTCCTTGCGCAGCGCCTTGATGAACTGGACCAGGTTCTTTTCGTAGGTCGCGGCGTGGGCGGCATTGTAGCGGTCTTTGTCACCTTGCCAGAATGCAAACCCGGCGATTTCGTATCCCTTCGCTCCGGGATAGTATTTTTCGAGGTTCTCCAGCACCTGCCGTGCGCTTGCGATGTCGGTATCCCATTGTTTGCCGGCGTACCATTCCTTGCCTTCGTATTTCTCGCCGCTGCCGGCGGTTTCCGGGGTCTCACCATAGCCGGGTTGCAGCTTGCCGTCGTGTTCGTAGGCCTTGCTGCCGGGGGGGAGCAGGTCCCATCCGAGACTGCGGTTTCCAATGCATGACTTGAGGACCAGGACGGGCTCGTCGAAGTGCTCCCCAAGATGCCAGCCGATACCGATTTCGGGACCGATTCTCCCGGTCTTGTCCGCGGTGAGCCAGTCGTTCTTGTGATCCTTGAAATTCATCACCCGCACGTTCCGGACATCCATGCGGGTGGTCCAGGCACCGTCGTCATTGATGAGAAAGGGATATTTCCCTGCTTTGGTGGCGTGTTCCAGAGTACCCTCCTTGTTCCCGGCGACCGTGCCGAATCCGAGCATGTTCGACTGCCCCATCAGGATGAAGACCTTAACGGGTTTGCTCATGTCCGCGGGTTTGCCGTCCGGATCAGGAAGCGAGTTTGAGTCCGCCGGAGCCGCGGAGAGAGGTGGGCTGAGGAGTAGGGCGAGGATCACGCCGAGACGGGTAAGCGGAGAATGCCAGGAAGGAGGGGTTTTCATCGTAGGGTTTGAGGTTTCAGCAGCAGACTACTCCATCATGCGGAGGGTTCTTTCCCCGCTCGCACTCATGGCCGGAAATTCGGGTCCGCTCGGGATCGGCGGACCCTCAGGGGCAGCCTCCCGACAGAACGCTGAAAATTTCCGGGTGATCCCGCCGTTATTAGGCGATGATCTTGCGGTGAAGCAGGGCATTCTGAGCCTGATTGCCGAAAAACCCATGACAACTGATGCGATGAATTACTTGAAACGTGGGCTGTGTGCCATCGGAGTGTTGTTCGTGGGTTCATCCATGGTGGCTGCGAAGGATGAAGGTGCTGCGCTGCCTCTGTCCGGGAAAGGGGAGAGTCTGGCGGCGGAGTATGGTGCTCGGATGGATGAGCTCCGGTCCGAGTTGGCGGACCGCTTGCCCGACATTTCGGATTCGAAACGAGAAGCGTTTTTCGCGGCGATCGATCAGGAGGTCGCGGCGAAGGCGGCGCTGGAGGATGCGCGGAAACGTGTGGGAGAAATCCAGACAGCCAAAGCGCTTGTCGCCCACGCCAAGGGCAAGTGGATCGGCGGGGCCGACAAGGGGATTGCTGCCGCCAAGGCGGCGATGGCATCGGCCACCACGGACGAGGAGAAGAAGGCGGCGGAAGCGGATCTGGCGAAGTGGGAGCAGAACCGACTGGATGGGCTTCAGGCGTTGGAGGAACGGCAAGCGGCATTGGTGGCGGCGGAGAAGAATCGCGCGGAAGTGGAACTGGCTTTGAAATCGGCGGAGGCTGCCTTGGTGGTGGCCGAAGATGGGCCGATGAGGAAGCTCAGCGAGTTTGGCCTGGATCAGGCACTTTCGAGCAACGCGCTGGACGGGGCGCTTGCGAGATATGTCGTGATGAAGGAGGCAACTCCGCGTGGGTTGGCTGCCTTTGCCGAGAAGGGCGAGGAGCAGGAGGCGCTGGTTGAGAAGCTGCTTTCTGCGGACGACCTGCTGGTGCAGATGCTCGTCGCGGATGGTGCGAGGGAGGGCCGCTACGGGCGAGCGCTCGAGATCTACCGCGACATCTGGCAGGCGAGTGAGATGGCTGGCGAAGGGGCCCTGCAGCGCCTCGCACTCGCGATCAGCCTCGAACATGCGGTGCCGGTGGGTCAGCGAAATGCGGTGGCGGCAACCGATGCCCCTGCGGTGGTGGATCCGGTGAAGCGATATCTTCATTTCGAGAAGGCGCTGCTCGATGGTGAGCTGGACCCCGCCTTCGTCGACTTGACCGTTTGGGACTATCGGATGGTGGTCAACGGTGAGGAGCCTGACGAGATCCTGCAGTGGGGGAGGGAGATGCTGCGCAATTACCGCCCGGATCATATCACGACACCCGACTACCGCTGGCGCTACGTGGCTGCGGTGAGGAGTGACATCCGCTACGGTTCCCAGGACAATCAGTATGACAAGGACGAGCTCCAGTTCTTCCAGAATATCCTGATGAACGGGGGGATCTGTGGGCGTCGGGCGTTCTTCGGGAGGTTCATCCTGCGGGCCTTCGGCATTCCGACCACGGCACGTCCCCAACGAGGCCATGCCGCGCTGGCCCACTGGACGCCGGATGGATGGGTTGTCTGCCTGGGTGGCGGTTGGGGAGCCGGCTGGACCAAGACGCGCTACAACAAGGATCTGGATTTTCTTGCCAATACCCAGGCTCGGGCGGCGGGGGATGTCTTCATGAAGGTGAAGCGCGCCCAATGGATGGGTGATGTCGTGGGGGAACCCCGCGTGTTTGGTCTGCTGTCAGGGAAACCTGAATTCTGGAATGCGGTGGCCCTGTATGCTCAGCGCGGCATCGTTGCTGACTCGAAGGCGGAGGCATTGGCAGCGGTGGGCGAGGATATCGGGGAGGCGAATGAAACCAAGGAGAAGGTGGAGATCGTGAACGCGGAGCTGAGTGGTGAGGACCGGAAGATCACCCTCGATGAGGACGGGCGGATTACGATTCCTGCCGTAGCGACCACCAGGCCCACGAAGAGCAACGGGAAGATCATCCTGATGAAGGATACCGGCGGCAACGCGCTGCTGCACTACAGTCGAACCGGGGGGCATCAGGACTTCGAATATGAGTTCGATGCTCCGGAAGCCGGTCGCTACGAACTCCGGATGGAGGTGGTCACGCCGAGTTGGAAACAGGCCCTGCAGTTGGAGGTGAATGAGTCGGGTTCACCTCAGGTCATCGCACTGCCCTTTACGGTCGGGATGTGGCAAACGTCTGATCCGGTCGTGGTCGAGTTGAAATCCGGAGCGAACCGGCTGAGGTTCTTCCGTGAAGGCGAGGTCAAGGGAGTGACGCTGCGCAAGTTCACGCTTTCCCCGGTCTCCAGTGGTTCAGATTGATTCCCGTTTCCGGTCACCGTGTTTCGGGAGAGGGGTCCTTCTGTTCTAACAAGAACAAGGAAGCTGGAGTGGGTCGGCGGAGTGGCCGCCACTGGACGCGTGGGCGGAATGACCCCAGATCGTGCATCTGGGGACGTTGCACAAACGTTGAAGGATATGTGCGACCCGATCCGTAGTGGAACCCGAAAATCCGGCTTTGATGGTTTCCTTGTCTACATCGGGTCATCTTGGAATCCGTTCTTGCTTCGGCCAATGATCGGGTTACTTCCGGAGTCAACGTTATCCCGATCATTCGAACCCAATTTGACCATGGAACGCAGAAAGTTCATCAAGACGGCCGCTGTCGGAGCGGGAAGTTTCGTTCTCCCCCGTTTTTCCATCGGCAAGCCCGGTGTCTCGGCGAACAGCAAGCTGAACATCGCGATGGTGGGTGCCGGCAACATCGCCGGCATGGCCTACGACGGATGCAAGGGCGAGAACCTGATCGCGCTGTGCGACATCGACTCCCGGATGTTCAAACAGCATGCGAAGAAATTTCCCGAGATCGAGAAAGCCGAGAAGTTCACCGACTTCCGCGAGATGCTGGACAAGCTGGGGGACAAGATTGACGGCGTGTGCATCAATACGCCGGATCACACCCACTTCCATGCGACCCTGGCCACGATGGAACGCAAGATTCACGTCTGCACGCAGAAGCCGCTCACCCATAATGTCTGGCAGGCGAGGACGCTGAGGAAGGCGATGCACAAGTATGATGTGATCACCAACATGGGGAACCAGGGGCACACCTACGACGGGATCCGCAAGATGCGCGAGATGTATGAGGCCGATTGTTTCGGACAGATCAAGGAGGTGCATCTGGGGATCAATGGTCCGAAGTGGGGCAGTGGATATTTCAAGCAACCTGCCTCGATGCCGATGAAGGGCGAGAAGGTGCCTGACGAAGTGAACTGGGATCTGTGGTTGGGGCCACAGGAGGATCGCCCTTACAACCGCCTCTATCATCCGAAGACTTGGCGTGGTTTCAACGACTTCGGAACCGGACAGTTCGGAGACTGGTTCTGTCACATCGGTGACGGACCGGTATGGATTCTGGATCTCTACGCTCCGACGGTCATTGAATGTGTGGAGCGGGGTCCTGCCATGGACGGCATGATTCCAAGCTACAGCGTGGTGAGGTTTGATTTCCCGGCTCGCGGCAAGAAGGAGGCCTGCTCGATGTTTTGGTATGATGGCCGCCTCAACGGAGGGACGCCCATCAAGAGCCCACAAGACTGGGGCTGGGGCAAGATCCCGGATCTCGGGTCGTTCTGGTATGGCGAGGACGCGAATGCCTTCCTCGACCACCGTTCGAACAATCCGCGCTACACCGACAAGAAGAAGGAGATCGCCTTCCGCGATTCCGGTGGTGTGGAGCAGAAGTATGACCGGGTGAAGGGTGGACCTTTCGGTGAGTGGATCGATGCCATCAAGGGTGGCCCGAAACCGGGATCAAACTTCGACTATGCGGCGCCGATGACCGAGGTGGCTCTGCTTGGCGTGATTGCACAGCGATTCGGTGGGAAGATCGAATGGGATTCGAAGAACATGAAGATCACCAACCGACCCGAGCTCAATGCCTTCATCAAGGAGCCGGTCCGCGATGGGTGGGCCGCTGGTGAGGAGCTTTGGAAGTCCTAGTCTTCGGGCTGCTGAGTGCGGAGCGGGTTTCCATGAATGATGTCTGATGGTCGCCGGCTTCACCTTTGTCCACGTGGATGAGTCGACCGTTTGAGATCCGTGTCCGGCCGATCCCGGGGTGGCTCGACTGGAAGCGCCTGCTCGGGCCGGGCTCGTGGGAATCCATCGAATTGGCCGATGGTCGCCTTGAGTTGACCGGTCAGCTCGGCCGCAAGGCTGCGGCTGACTTGTCAGCCCGGCTGCGCGGTGTCGGCATCGGGGGCTCCCTGCTGGAATTCGAGGTCCGTCCACCTCTTCACCGCAAGGAACTCCGGCAGGCGGCGACGGAGGAGGCGCGCCGTTATCGCAAAGGGAGCATTGGCTTCAGTCGGAAGGGCACCCGTCTCGATGCCGAAGGGAAGTTCTCGCTAACGCCGGAGTCGCTGGCACTGGAGATCGGTGAGCGGGCGGGTGGGATGAAGGTCATCGATGCCTGTGCGGGTGCCGGTGGGAATGCGATCGGCTTTGCGCGGGCAGGTTGCCGGGTGCTCGCCATCGAGCTCGATGAGGCGCGGATCGCGATGGCCCGGCACAACGCGAAGGTCTACGGAGTCGAGGGCCGCATTGAGTTTGTCTGCGGTGATGCGGTTGAACTGGTGCCTGGACAGAAGGCGGATCTGCTTTTCATCGATCCACCGTGGGGTGAGCGGTATGACAAGGCACGGGTGGAGCTCGGGGATTTGGCGCCATGTGAGCGTCTCTTGGCGGCTTCATCCCATATCGACAGGGTCTGGATGAAGGTGCCGCCCTCGTTTGACCCCGTGACGGTTCCGGGTTGCACGGTGGAAGCTTTCTTCGGGAGTGGGAGTGGGGATTCCCGGCGGGTGAAGTTCCTGCTGGTAAAGTCGGGTATCCCTTGTTGATGGGGGAGTTTGACGATGGGTGGAGGGCCTGATATCTCATCAGATCCGCAGACCCATGAGCCGATTCATCCTGTCATTCGACCAAGGGACGACCAGTTCCAGAGCAATCCTTTTCAACCGAGAGGGAGAGATCCGAGGTATCGCGCAACGGGAGTTCGAACAGATTTTTCCACAGCCGGGTTGGGTCGAGCATGATGCGGAGGAAATATGGGCATCCCAGTCCGGAGTTGCCGACGAGGTGATGTCGAATGCCGGAATTTCTGCGGACGACATTGCCGCGATTGGCATCACCAACCAGAGGGAAACCACGGTGGTCTGGGATCGATCGACCGGGCGGCCGATCCATCGTGCCATCGTGTGGCAGGACCGGCGGACCTCCGAACGCATCGACCGGTTGAAGGGCGGCGAGGGAGAAGCGTTGATCACCCGTCGGACGGGGCTTGTGCCGGATGCCTATTTCGCAGGCAGCAAGATCGAGTGGATCCTCGATCACGTCGAGGGCGCACGGGCACGGGCGGAGCGGGGGGAATTGGCCTTCGGGACCATCGATTGTTGGTTGGTCTACAGGCTGACGGGGGGATCGGTCCACGTGACGGATGCTTCCAATGCAGCCCGGACCATGTTATACAACATCGAGACCTGTGCTTGGGACGAAGACTTGATGAAAGTGTTCAGGGTTCCTGCGTCGATGCTTCCCGAAGTTCGTTCTTCCAGCGAGGTCTACGGTGAGGTCTCCGCCGGGCTGGCGTGCCGCGGTGTCCCGATCGCCGGGATGGCAGGGGATCAGAATGCCGCTCTGTTCGGGCAACTCTGTCATGAGCCTGGTAACGTGAAGAATACCTATGGGACGGGTTGCTTCATGTTGATGAACAGCGGTGACCAACCCCGGAAGTCGTCCCACCG
This sequence comes from Haloferula rosea, assembly GCF_016595525.1. Lineage (GTDB taxonomy): Bacteria > Verrucomicrobiota > Verrucomicrobiia > Verrucomicrobiales > Akkermansiaceae > Haloferula > Haloferula rosea. The sequence continues at coordinate 140,984 of NZ_JAENII010000010.1, read as the reverse complement.
CCTGCTCAGCACGATCGCGTGGCAGTTCGACGGGAAGATGACCTACGCCCTTGAGGGAAGTGTGTTCGTCGGTGGGGCGGTGGTCCAGTGGTTGCGGGACGGACTGAAAATGATCGAGAAGTCCGCCGATATCCAGGGTCTTGCGGGGTCGGTGGCGGATTCCGGAGGGGTGTATTTCGTGCCGGCCTTCGCGGGGCTGGGAGCTCCCCATTGGGACCAGTATGCGAGGGGGACGATATTCGGTCTGACACGCGGCACGACCTCGGCCCACATTGCCCGCGCTGCCGTGGAATCGATGGCCTTCCAAAGCGCGGATCTGCTGGATGCCATGGTGGCTGATGCGGATGCCCCCATTCCCGAGCTGCGGGTGGACGGTGGTGCGACTCGTGATGAGATCCTGCTGCAGTTCCAGTCCGATGTGCTCCAGATGCCCATCGTGCGGCCGACGATGGTCGAAACCACGGCGTTGGGGGCAGCCTATCTCGCTGGGTTGGCGACAGGGTTCTGGGGCTCGGTGGACGAACTCGTGGCCAACTGGAAGGTGGATCGGGTCTTCGAACCGCGGATGCCTCCGGACCAGGTGGCGGAGAAGCGGGCGAACTGGAACAAGGCGGTTCGAAGATCACTGGGCTGGCTGACGGACAAGGATGGAAAATGATGAAGGCAAACCACCGAAATTAGAACGATGAAGAGGGAATCAATGCTGGAGAGGGTTCGTGGGGAAGAGACGTGGGACATGGTGGTCATCGGCGGGGGGGCGACCGGGATAGGGGTGGCGGTGGATGCTGCTTCCCGGGGCTACTCGACCCTGTTGCTGGAGCAGAGTGACTTCGGCAAGGGAACCAGCAGTCGGAGCACGAAGCTGGTCCATGGCGGCGTCCGCTATCTTCAACAGGGCAATGTCTCGCTGGTCATGGAAGCGCTCAAGGAGCGTGGCATCATGCGGGACAATGCGCCCCATCTGGTCAGCGACCTGAGGTTCATCGTGCCGAACTACACGTGGTGGGAAGCGCCGTTCTACGGGATCGGGATGAAGGTTTACGACATGCTGGCCGGGAAATACGGGTTCGGCCCCTCCGTCCTGATGTCGAAGGAGAAAACCCTCGAGCACATTCCCACCTTGAAGACCGAAGGACTGCTCGGAGGGGTGCAGTACTACGACGGCCAGTTCGACGATGCGCGGTTCCTTGTCAATCTCGCGCAGACGGCTGCCGAGCAGGGAGCGGTGCTCGTGAATTATGCAAAGGTCACGTCGCTCGAGAAGAATTCGGATGGGTTCATCTCAGGCCTGAATTTCGTGGATGAAGAGAGCGGCGAATTGCATCAGGTGAAGGCAAAGGCGGTGATCAATGCCACGGGCCCCTTCACTGACGGTGTGCGTCGGATGGATGACCCCGGCGCGGAGGAGATGATCTCGCCAAGCCAAGGGGTTCACCTCGTCTTGGATAAGTCGTTTCTGCCGAATGATACGGCCATCATGGTTCCCCACACCTCGGACGGGCGCGTGATGTTCGCGATTCCTTGGCATCACCACGTGGTGGTAGGCACGACTGACATGCCGATTCACGAATCCACCCTCGAGCCGAGGCCGATGGAGGAGGAGATTGATTTCATTCTCGAAACGGCTGCGGGCTATCTGGAGCGGGAACCCACGCGCGCGGATGTGTTGTCGGCCTTTGCCGGGATCCGGCCGTTGGTAAAGGCCAGTGGGGATGGGAACACCGCAGCCTTGTCGCGTGACCACACAATCCACATCGGTCCATCGGGCCTGGTGACGGTTTGCGGTGGCAAGTGGACGACTTATCGGAACATGGCAGAGGACTGTGTCAATCATGCCGAGACGGTGGCGGCGTTGGATGAAGGTCCTTGCATCACCAGGAAGCTGAACATTCATGGTCACCACTCGAACCCTGAGAAGTTGGGGGATCTCGCGGTCTATGGCTCCGATGCGCGGGAGATTCTTGAACTGGCGAAGTCGAATCCGGGGTGGTCGGAGCCGATTCACGAGAGCTTGCCGATCATTGGTGCGGAGGTGGTCTGGGCAGCGCGCCATGAGATGGCGAGAACGGTTGAGGACTGCCTGTCGCGCCGGACCCGGGCCTTGCTTCTGAATGCCGTGGTTTCGATGGAGATGGCTCCCCGGGTGGCAGAGCTCCTTGCGGCTGAACTGGGCCGCGACGAGTCCTGGCAGAGGGACCAGGTGCAGGCCTTCAAGGAAATCGCGGAGGGCTACGTCGTGAATTGACCCTGATACCGCCCCATGATGACTCCATGGGTGGCAGAGTTGGTTCCTTGTTCCCAGATCCTGTTGGGGGAATCGCGTGCTTGCGCACGTGGTCCCGAGAGGGACGAAAGGTGGGTGGATCGTGATCCGTGCGGGCGGGGGGGGAGCCGTGGATGGGGGCGCACTCCCACGGAATCTGAAACCGGTGGTCTCAGGGTTTCTCGATGCGAACCGCCACGGTTTCGGTCAGGCGGATGAGGACCTTGTCTCCGACCTGATGTTGGGTGAGGTCGATGTCAGGCCGGACCTTGACCTTCCGGGTCGTGCCGTCAGAGAACTCGAGGGTGGCCTTGCGGCGTTTCGTATCGATCGCCGAGACCGTGGCGATGACCTGATAATCGCCACTGGCCTTGAGCCCGGGTTTCCTTCCCTGACCGGGGATCTCACCGGTGAATTCGCTGAACTCCTTCAGGTTTTCGTTCGGCTTGATCATGCGGAGCACGGTTTCCTCGGTCAGGGTGATCTTCAATTGATCGCCGATCTGGATCTGGTCGAAGTTGGAAACTTCGGAGCCCACCTTGATCGTCGATTTCCTGCCCTTCGGGCTGACCAGCGTCAGCTCCCGCTTGCGGGCATCGATGCCGGTCACGGTCGCTTGGATGGTGGTGGTCTCGACGACATGCCCTCCGGGCACACCTTCCCTCACATCGGCGGTGGTCTCGGTGACACCTTCGATGGATGTGCAGGATACCAGAGCGGAAGTGGTGAGTGTGGCGGCAAGGAGGTGGGAGATGTTCATGGTCGGGAAGATGAAGTAGGTGGCCGGAAGACTGCAGCCAGCCGATGGCTTGATGTACGTTGTTTCTGCCTGGAGTCTAGCGTGACGCCGATGCGGAGCCAGATCAAAGGCTCTCATCGGCGTCTTGCGGTCCAGGTGATCAGCTTCAGCCCATCAATGACCAGCCTTCGCGGTAGCTCCGGTTGATCAGGCTGTTTGCCTTCTCGCTGTTGGTTATCTTTCCGGTAGCAGCGTCATACTTGATGGTTTCTCCGGTCCGATAGGCGACCAACCCGAGGAGCATGGTTTCGATCATCTGTCCGGCGTAGTCGAAGTGGCAGGAAGTCTTGCCCTCACCCTTGCAGGCGGTGATCCATTCGGCCTGGTGGTTGTAGCCACCCTTCACGCCGGTGCGGCTGAACCGGTCTCCATCCTTGGCGCTCTTGGGAATGATGACGTGGGAGCCGAAGTCCGAAACCAGCCAGGCATCGGTTCCCTCAAACAGGGCGCCGTGGCCGATGCCGCGGAGCGCGTTCTTGACCGGCTCGTCGGGCATGGCACCGCCCTGGTACCACGAAAGCTTGATGGCCTTGCGCCAGTCATTGGCGGGAATTTCGAAGTGGGAGGTGAGCTTGACCGGAGTGACGTCCGGATTGAATGGGTCACCTTCGGCCGAAATGGATGTCGGAGGAGCGGCGTCAATGGCGTTCCACACGAGGTCCATGGTGTGCGATCCCATGTCGCCGACCTGTCCGCTGCCGAAATCCCAGAACATGTTCCAGTTGAGGCAATTGGAACCGGGTCGGTCGTGTTCGAAGTAGCCGGGATGGTAGGGGTGAAAGGCACTCGGTCCGATCCAGAGGTCGTAGTGGAGGTGCTTTGGCGGGGTTCCCTTGGCCTGGAAGTATCCGGGTTTGGGGAGCTGGCGGTTGCCCCAGGCCGAGACGCCCTTGAGTTCGCCGATCGCACCTTCGCGGATGAGTTCGCGGACCTTGGCGAAATTGTTGTTCGCGTGCAACTGGGTGCCGACCTGGGTGGCGAGGTTCGCTTCGTTGCCCAGATAGGTGGAGCGCACCGCACGGGCTTCGCCGACGGTGTTGGCGAGCGGTTTCTCGCAGTACACATGGATGCCGCGGGCCATCGCCCAGTTGGCGACATGGGCGTGGGTGTGGTCGGTGGTCGAACAAACGATGGCATCGAGGTCCTTCTGCTCGAGGCATCTACGCCAGTCGACGTAGTGCTTGGCCCCTGCGAATTGCTTCGCGGCCTTCGCCATGTGGTTTTCGTCGACATCGCAGAGGGCGACGACGTTCTCGCCGCTCACCGCCTCAAAGTGCCTTGTGGCCCGTCCTCCGGTTCCGATCAGAGCGATGTTGAGTTTGTTGCCGGGAGAGTTCTTCCCGGAGACCACTCCGGAGGGAAGGATGAGAAGTCCTGCCCCGGCGGCGGACTGCTTGAGAAATGTTCTGCGGCTCGGGTCGTGGGTGGATTTCATGATGGATTAGGTTTCAGTGATTGAGTTCGTGAAAGAAGTGAGAACGGGGTCAGGGGCACTTGGGTGCGGTCTGGGCCGCGGTGACGTTGCCGCCCGGGAGTTCCATGATGCGGATGTTTCGAAAGTGGATCTCCGAGCCTTCGGACTCGAGGCAAAGATAGCCCTTCCGGACCGACGAGTCCCTCACTCCGTTGACGAACTTGCCGTTGATGGACAGTTTGACGGTTCCATCCACACAGACCACCACATAGGTGTTCCATTCGCCATGGGGTTTGCAGCGGAACTCGGTGGCCATGCTGCGGGATCCGCGTGGGTTCTCCGGTGTGCAGGTCAGTCCGTTGGCTCCGAACAATTCGCCGCTGATGTAGCCGGGGTGGTTGGCGGAGCCGTCTTTCTTGGGATTCTGATTGATCCAATCGAGCTCGAGCATCTGAACCTCCATGCCCTTGGGGAGATTCCCTCGGCCGGCTGGTGTGCCTTCGCTCCAGACGAACACGCCGGAATTGCCGCCGGGTTTCATGTGCCGCCACTCGATGTGAAGGATGAAGTTCTCGTATTGGCGCTCACTGCGCATCACCCCGATCGGCAGGCCGGTGCAGATGAGCAATCCATCACGAACCGACCAGGTTTCGGGGGTGGTGTTGACATCGACCCATCCATCCAGGTCCTTTCCGTTGAAGAGGTCCCGCCACTCCAGTGTGGGGCTCTCTGCCGCAGACAAGGTGACTAATGATAGGAAAATGGACGAAACAAGCGCTCTCATGCCTGCTTCTACGGGTGAGGGCTCACGGATTTCTCAGCAAATCCAAGTCGGATCGGGAGTGGAGTGGGCCTGCGGGAACCAACGTCGGAAGGGATCGTCGATGTGGTCCGCCTTGCGTGGGCTGCGACGGCAGGGATTGCCTGCTCGTGCCGTGTCCCCGGCCATGACGGTTCAGAACGGGCTTTTCATTTCCCAGCGGGCGACTAAACGCACCGCCCATGTCTTGGCTTCTGCTGTCGATTGCGTCTGCCGTGTTGCTGGGGCTTTACGACTATTTCAAGAAACTGGCGCTGAAGAAAAATGACGTCGTGCCGGTTCTGGCTGGCAGCGTATTTGCCTCGTCACTGGTGTGGCTTCCATTTGCGATCTGGTCGGCGGTTTCGCCGGACAGTTTGCCTCACGAGTTTTTCGATGTCGGCCGGCTCACGGCGCGCGAGCACCTTCTCCTGTGGGCGAAGGCTGCCTTGGTCGGTGCCTCGTGGGTGTGCGGGTATTGTGGCATCAAGAGGCTACCGCTTTCGATCGCCGCCCCCATCCGCGCCACCGGACCCTTGTGGACGATTGCTCTGGCGGTGTTGGTGTTTGCTGAGTCCCCGACGGCCCGGCAGTGGTTGGGGATCTCGATCATCCTCACCTCGTTCTTCGCCTTCTCTCTGGTCGGTCGCCGGGAGGGGATTCGCTTCCATCGCGACAAGGGTGTGTTCCTGATGATTGGAGCGACGGTGCTGGGGGCGGTGTCCGCGCTCTACGACAAGTTCCTGATTCAGTCGGCTGGGATTCCGCCGTCTGCCGTGCAGGCGTGGTTTACCATGGACATGGCGGTCCTTTTGTTGCCCGCGGTCTGGTGGTGGATGAGAAAGTCAGGTCATCGGAGTTTCTGCTGGCACTGGTCGGTGCCGGTGATCGGGCTCAGTTTGTTGGCTGCGGACATCCTGTATTTCATTGCGATCAGTCAGCCCGATGCCCTGATCTCGCTGATCTCTCCGGTGAGAAGGACTTCGGTGGTGGTTTCGTTCCTGTTGGGGATCATCATTTTCCGGGAGCGTCAGGGATGGTCGAAGGCGGTTTGTGTGGTGGGGATCGTAACGGGAGTGCTGCTGCTTTCCTGAACCGGGTGTAGGAAGATTTGGCGGGGCGGGGCGGGGCGATGGCAGCGGAGTTTCCGGGACCTGGATCCGGGGTGTGGTTCGTGCGGACGGGTTGACGCCCTGCCGGAAAAGCGCTGCGATGAGGCCATGCAGGAGCGAAGGGATTTCATCAAACAGGTCGTGGCGGCCGGGGCTTTGGCGGGAACGGCACGCGGTGCGGAAGCAGAGCGGTCGTTGTCTTCCGACTGGCCGATCGTGTTTTTCGAGAAGCCGGTTCAGGCGCTGAGCTACGATGAGATAGGTGAGAGGTTGGCGGGGATGGGAGCTCAGGGGATCGAGGCAACGATTCGGAAGAATGGCCACATCAAGCCGGAGCAAGCAGCGAAGGAGGTTCCCGGGATGCTCAAGTCGCTGGCGAAGTCCGGGCTGAAGACCGTGATCGCCGCCACGGATATCACCGAGGCGGGACCCCGGACGTCCGAGTTCTTGAAGGTACTCAGGGATCAGGGAATCACCTCCTATCGAATGGGGCACTACCGTTACGACAACAAGTCGCGACCCACCGAGCAGGTGGCAGCGTTCCGCGACCGGTTGAGGAAGCTCGCCGACCTCAACGAGTCACTCGGAGTGCACGGGCTCTATCAGATTCACTCGGGAGCGGTGTTTGTGGGTGCCTTGGTCTGGGACATTGTCGGGATGCTCGAGGGGATTGATCCCGATGCGTTGGGGCTTGCCTATGATCTGAGGCATACCAAAAACGACACCGGGAGCGCGTGGAAACAGGCGGCGGCGGTCGCCAAGCCGCACATCCGGTCGCTCTACGTCAAGGATGCCCGTTGGGAAGGGAAGCGAAGCGACAAGCGGATCAATGTTCCATTGGATACCGGTTTCGTCACCCGTGAGGTTTTCGATCACACGAGCCGGGGATTGAAACCGATGCCACTGAGTCTGCACATGGAGTGGGGGAATCATCAGATCTACCCGGCAGATTCCGCCGCGGAAGCGTGGGCGATGATTGGTCAGGACATGAAGGTGCTGAGGGCGTGGCGCGATGGCCTCAAGGGTTGAGTGATGGGATCGGAAGTTCACGAATGCCATCTCGTCTGCGGTCCACCGGCGGCCGGGAAGACGCGGTATGCTCGCGTTCTGGCGGACCGCTTGGGTGCCTGTTTGCTCGACAGTGATCAGGTGACCGAGCGATTGGTGAGAGCCGGGCTGCTGCTGGCGGGCAGGGACCCCGACGACAGGGATTCGGTGGCATACAAGGAGGCCTATCGTGAGCCGGTCTATGAGACACTGTTCGAACTGGCACGGGAGCACCTTCCACGGGGTCCGGTGATCATCGTAGGTCCTTTCACCCGGGAAGGGGGAGAACCTGATGGGTTGGCCGGCCTTGAGGGGAAGGTCGGCCAAAACGTGATCGCCCATTTCGTCTGGTGCGACCCGGACGAACGAAAGCGGCGGATCGAGATGCGGGGTGAAACCCGTGATCTGCCCAAGCTGGCTGACTGGGATGGTTATCTAACAAGCTGCCGCGAAGACCGGCCATGCTGGCCGCACCGGTTCGTGGATACGACGTGACGGGTGCCTGGTCGCCTTGGATGGACGTCGGTTCAGCGGCGGGTGGGAACCCAGCGGTTGACCATTTTCGCCAACTGGCCGTTTTGTTTCCATTTCTTCAAGGCGGCATTGGCCTTGTTCAGAGTGGCGGTGTCACCACGACGGACGGCCCAACCGAGGGATTCGGCTCCGATGGGAGTGGGGACCATGGCGACTCCCTTCACGGCGGCAGGTCCCGAGAGTTGCCAGATGACCGGGGCGTCGTGGACGAAGGCATCGATCTTCCCGCTGGCCAGGGCGTCGATGGCCTGCGACGGATCCTTGAGGCCGACACGTGTGGCTTTCGGGCAGTAGCGCTGGACGAAGGTGTCCGAGACCGTTCCTTCCTCAACGCCGATTCGTTTGTCGACGAAGGCGAGCACCCGTGGGTCTTGATAGAAAAGGATCTCACCGGCCCGCACGAGGATCATCTGTCCGACTTCGAGATAGGGCGATGTGAACTGAGCGTAGCTTCGACGCTCCGGGGTGATGGTCATGTTCGACATGACGATGTCGATCTCTCCAGCCTGGAGTGAGGGGAGCAGGCGATCCCATTTTCGTTCGATGAATTGAGGGGTCCTGCCCATCTCGGCGGCGAGGGAACGCGCGAGGTCGGCATCCAAGCCTTGGTATTGCCCGCCCGATTTGAAGATGATCGGAGGCGAGTTTGGTGTGACTCCGACCCGAAGGATGTCGGGCGAAGCAGGGACCTGTTGCTGATTGGCGCAGCTCGCAAGGAGCAGTGCGGTGACGAGGGCGAGGGAGCGGAAGAATGGGACCATCACGGGGAGACCCTAGGCAGAAAGACCATCGGAGTTGGAGATCTTTCCGGTCGAGCCCAGCAGGCTCACCGTTGGTATTCCTTGAGGGCCACGGGGAGATAGGACTCAAGGCTACGGATGCGGGTGGTGTCGAGTGGGTGGGTGCGGAGGAATTCGGGCATCTGACCGCCGCTTGATTTCTGGTTGTAGGCGGCGAAGCGTTTCCAGAAGTCGACGGCGTCGCGTGGGTCGTATCCGGCTCGTGCCATGTAGATGAGGCCGAGCTTGTCGGCTTCGGTTTCGGCGCTGCGGGAATTGGGGAGGAGGAATCCGGTGGTCGCCAGTGCCCCGTAGCCGGCTGCGGCTGCGGCCCGACTGCCTCCGGATTGGCCTTGTGAGGCAAGAACGGCATCGAGGACGACACCGCCGAGCACCGCACCCGTTGCGCGGTTCACCTTCGACTGGGCGTGGTTGAGCGTGACGTGGGCCATTTCGTGGGAGATCACGGTGGCCATGCCGGTATCGTTCCGGGTGACCTGGAAGATGCCGGTATGCACGCCGATCTTGTTGCCCGGCAGGGCGAAGGCATTCGGGGATTCATCTTCAAACACGACCACCTCCCATGTGCCGTCGGTTTCAACCACCCGGGCCAGTCGGTTGACGACCCGGTTGACCTGGTTCCGGTAGGCGCTGTTGGTGGAGATCTGCTTGTTGGATTTGTAGTTGGCAAACTCGCGGGCGCCCTGCGCCTTGAGTTGACTGCTGGCCTGGCTGCTTCGGACCTGCCCGGTCCCGGGGTCATACACGGGCGAGGTGGCACAGGAGGCGGCGAGGAATGCGGCGAGAACCAGAGTGGGACGTGTGATCGAGCGCATGGGTCTGATGGTAAAACCCAAGTCGTCCGAGGTCCATCATCAAGGGAGGCGGCCCATCGAGTCGTGGTGCTGGATCTGATGGGAGTCGACAGAACCCGTCGCGACTGGCATTTCCGTCGCGGCGAGTGGCCAACCCGATGTGATGAGAGATGCTGGTCCGATTCTTGAGATCATTCATGCCGACCCGGATGTCGTCGTGGTGAACAAGGAGAGTGGCATGCTTTCCGTGCCAGGACGTGGGCCGGAGAAGCTGGATAGTGTGGCGACCCGGGTGCGTACCCTGTATCCTGATTGCATCGAGCAACCGGCGGTGCATCGCTTGGATATGGATACCTCGGGGTTGATGGTGCTCGCGCTGAATGCCGAGTCCCATCGGGACTTGTCGATTCAATTTCAGGACCGTCAGACGAGCAAACGCTACATCGCGCTGCTTGACGGCATCGTGGAGGCGGATGCAGGGACGGTCGAGTTGCCCTTTCGGTTGGACGTCGAAAACCGGCCGATCCAGATCTATGACGAGGTGCACGGCAAGGTGGGGATCACCCACTGGGAGAAGCTCGGGATCGAAGATGGGCGGACGCGGGTGTCCTTCACGCCGGTGACCGGGAGGACCCATCAACTGAGGGTGCATTCGGCTCATCCGAAGGGCCTGGGGATTCCGATCGTGGGGGATACCTTCTACGGCACAGGTCAGAGATCGGGCGAACTCAAGCTGCATGCCTGTGAGCTGGCGTTTCGGCATCCGAAGAGTGGCGAGCGGCTGGCTTTCTCCGTTCCGCCCGATTTTTGATGGGTCCGCTTTTTGGGAGGTGGATTTGGCCGCGTGAAAAAGCCATTCGAGGATCGACCTGGTCCCCCGAACCTTGGCAAATCGCCGTGTCTTGAACCCGGAATCCAAATCTCGAGAAACCCGCACGTACCTGCTTCGCATCCCGATCCACTTCAAGGATCAGGTCGCGGACGTGCTCGCCGACCTGAATGCGGAACTCGTTCGCAAGTTGGGGACCGAGTATTTTCTGGTTCGTGTCAGGGGTGATCTGCCCTCCGCGGGTGCGGAACGTCTTCGGTTTGTCCGCTGGAGCATCCCGATGGATCACGTGTGGCCATGCAAGCCGCTGAAGATGGAAGACTTCATCGAGAAAGCGGCTCGCACCTTGGCGGACAAATTCCCGGCCGACTCTCTTCAGGGCGTATTCGTCGGTGTGTTGGATCCCAGCGCACGCGATGGCCACTACAAGAGCTTGGCCAAGAGTTTGCGGGGGCGGGTGATCCAGCGGATGGGAGATGGAGCCAAGGGCTTCGTCAAGGTGGAGGAACAGGTGAGCACGAGCGCGTCACTCTTCTGTCTGCTCGGTGAGGAGGGCTTGTATGCGGGTGTGGCTTCACCGCGGTCAGCGAACGGTTTCTACCCCGGCGGAACCAAATTCATCAGCCAGAGCGCACCCCACATGATCAGTCGGGCGGGCGCCAAAATCGCCGAGGCCCTGCACTACTTGCGCCTCTATCGGGAAGTGCCGCCAGAAGGAAGTCACTGGCTGGAGCTTGGTGCCTGTCCCGGAGGGATGACATCCGAACTTCTTGAACGGCGCTACCGGGTCACGGCAGTGGACCGGGCACCACTCGATGATCGCTTGTATGGGCGGGAAGGGCTGACCTTCCACAAGGCCGATGTGGCGGACTACTCACCCGGTCCGGGAGCAAACTTTGATGCCGTGCTATGTGACATGAATGGCGAGACCGGCTTCGCTCTACGACAGGTCGTGAGGCTTTCCCGCTTCCTGAATCGAGGGGGCTTGGCTGTCTTCACTCTGAAGGCCGCCGGGATCGGGAGCTATCGGGAATACCTTGGCCATCATGAATCCGCGATTCGGCAGGCCGGAGCGGGCGGGTTGCGGTTGTTGGCGAACACCCACCTCACCTACAATCGGCACGAGTTCACCCTGTTTTTCGAGAAGCAGGGGTGAAGGCGGTCAAGTGAAGCGATCGAGGGTTCCTGTTAGTCCTTGCGATCACTCTCAACATGCAGCCGGCGGCGGACGCGGTCGTGGCGGTGAAGGAAGGCCCGGATTTCGGTGAGAAGCCGGTCGCAGTTGGCATTCCAGTCGCTGGAACCACTCAGAACCTGAACGGATTCGAGCAGTCCGGTGAAGCGGACTTCCTCGGCGCCAGCCTCACCCAGGTGGGCGATCTCGTCCCGCAGGTGGGTGAAGAACGCAAGTTCGAAGCCGTTGCCTGCCTCGCGCGCGGCCTGTTCGAGAGAGATGGTGACGGGGGGGGCGAGAGGCTCGAGCTTCTCGGCGATGTGCTGGCAGCCGATCTTTTCGAGCATCTTGCGGACGCGCTGGTAGAGGGCGTCGATGGACAGCAACTCGAGCGAGCACTTGGTTTCGAGATACTCCTCCACCCCACGGCGGATCTCATCGAGGAACGGAAAGTCCTCGCGTTCGGCGGCCCGTGCCGCGCGCTGGAGGGCATCACCCAGCCAGCGGGTATCGTAGTCGTGCACCTGATGGCGTCCGACTTGGATGATGGGGCGATTGCCGATGAGTGCGATCACTCGTTAGTTGGGGAGGTGGATGGGGGGGGGAGATGGGGCTACTCCTTGAACAGGCGTCGCTGCATCGGGTCGCGGGCAGCGCGGTGTTCGAGACTCTGGATTTCCCGGATGAACTCGCCGACGTCCTCGAACTGGCGGTACACCGAAACATAGCGGACGTAGGCGACCGGGTCGACCTGGTGAAGTTTGTCCATGACCTTGGCCCCGATGACTGACGAGGGCACTTCGCTCACGTGATCCTTGTGGAGTTCGGTCAGGATCTCGTCGACGGCGCGGTCGATGCGGTCCATGGAGACCGGGCGCTTCTCGCAAGCCTTGATCAGGCCGTTGCGGAGTTTCTCGCGGTTGATCGCCTCGCGCATGCCATCGCGTTTCACCACCCGTAGCTCGGTGCGCTCGATCTGTTCGTAAGTGGTGTATCGGTAGGTGCATTGGATGCATTCGCGACGACGCCGGATGGTGGTTCCATCCTTCGACATCCTCGAATCGAGGACTTTGTCTTTGAAGGAACCGCATTGTACACATCGCATCGCCGTGTCGGAAGATGGGCGGGAGACTACCTCTATATAAGGTAGGCAAAAAGCAAAAATGGGCGCATATTTAGTGCCTTGGGCGCGAAAGTCCGGATCGGTGAAGCAAAGTTTTTAGAGCAGGAACCCGTGGAGTCCGGGCACTCCGAAGTCGCCCAAAAATGGCATGATCATGCCATCCACAGCGGGGCAGGTGGAGTGGCGAAGCCGGAAAGCTAGGGGCCTTCTGGAGTGGAACGGCTTCGGCTCGGGCGGTGATCAGCGGCGGCACTTCTCGAGCAGGGACTCGAGGAAGCGGGTGATCTGGTGCAAGGCCGCGGTGTATTCGTTGTCGGCGAGCACCGAGAGATCCTCGCGGCATTGATCGAGCATGCCGCAGGCGGTATCGATGGCGGACTCGATGGCGCCTTCGTATTCCGCGATTCCCACCAGCACGGTGAGGTCGAGCGGTTGCTGTTCGATGATCCGCTTGTTCAGCTTCGATCGCTGACTCTCGGAGGCGGATTCAAGGAGATTGAGGATGGGGAGGGTGAGCTTTCCCTTTTCGAGGTCGGTGCGCAGGGTCTTGCCCACCGTTTCCTCCGTGCCGACGAGGTCGAGACAGTCGTCGTAGATCTGGTAAACGGTGCCGAGTCGGAGGCCGTAGTTGTAAAGCTTCTCTTCGGTGGCCTCATCAGCACCCGCCAGAGCGGCGGAGATGCCGGTGGCTGCGGCAAACAGGGCACCGGTCTTCATTTCGATGATGCGGAAGTAGTCCTGCTTGGTGAGGCTCAGGTCAAAGCGCCTCTGGGTCTGAACGATTTCACCTTCGCACACTTCGCGGGATGCCTTGCCGACCTTGCGGCAGATGGCAATGTCATCGAATTCTGTGGCGAGTGCCAGCGCGTGGGAAAAGAGGGCGTCGCCGAGAAGGACAGAGAGGCCGTTGCCCCATTTGGCATTGGCGGTGGCGACCATCCGCCGGGTGACCGCGCCATCGATGATGTCATCATGGACGAGGGTGGCCATGTGGATGAGTTCCAACACGACGCCAATCTGGCGCTGATCTTCGCCCAAGGTGCCGAGGGCACCACCGGTCAGGATGGAAAGAGCCGGACGGATCCGCTTGCCCGACGTGTTGCAGACGTAGCTGACGTAGGGTTCGACGGCGGGGTCGAATGCACGGACCTGATCACGAATGGATGCTTCCACCTTTTCAAGGTGGGGTCGCACGAGGTCGAAAGGGAATCGGTCGCTTGCTGTGAGAATGGTCGTGGCGCTGCCCATGAGCTTCTAGGCATAGGTTCCACATGCATCGATGACCCGCAACACTTGATATTGATTCTCATCGAAATTGGTGCGTCGTGTGATTTCGACTTGCGAGGACGATCGAGTATGCTCCGACGAGCGGGAATCGCGCTCTCGGAGCGCCGCCGGTGCCAGACCGGGGGGGTCTTCCGAAAATCCGCGGGAATTGGAATTGCTCGTGCTTCTCCGTGCGTCCTAGCATCCATCACCTATGAGATCAGCCCCATCCTGGTATTCCGTCTTGCCCCTTTCCGCGTTCCTTTTTGCCTCGTGCGGCGAGAAGGAGACTCCGGCCACTCCGCCAGAAGCGACACCTGAGGAAGCGGTCGAGGCACCCGCGCTGCCAGTGGTGCCGGCGCTGCCGGAAATCGCCAAGCTGAGTGCGGATGAGCGTGCGGAGATCCTTGGGATCGTCGGTCGCTTGGCACCGGAAACCGATGCGGTGATGGCCATCTACGACGGCCGTGGCCTGGTCGAGGGGTTGAGGTCGCTGAAAGGGTGGAAGTTCATCAGGGAGATGTCCGAGGAAGAACTCGGCGTCGATCCGGAAGAGGAAGTGGGCGATGGTGGGCCGCAGCTGGATGCCTTTCTGGGTGACGAGTTCTTCCTGGCCTTCGGTGATGGTACCGCCGAGCAGCTGGAGATTTACAACAAGTTCAACTCGCGCATGACCTACTACCAGGTCCGGATGTTCACCCAGGCCTTTGCCGAAGGGGCGGCGGAAGGGGATCTGGAATCGGCGATGGAGTCGGCCGATGAGAACGCATGGGTTCAGGAGATGGCGCGGGATATCGGTCGCTACATGCCATGGATCGAGAATGCGAAGGCACCCGGCTTGCTGGCTGGCCTCAGGATCGAAGACGATGAGGCGCGTGGCATGGGTGAGCAACAGCTCCGGTCCTTCCTTGGCTACTTCGGCGAGGAAGTCGAAACCGTCGAATTCGAGAAGGGTGGTGCGAAGTTCTCCGGCGTATCGTTCCCTGGCAGCATGTTTGCTGAAGGTCTCGAGGGTGAGCGCGAAGACATGGCCGAGATGATGGGGGAAGAGGCGACGGGGGAACTGATCGAAGCGGTCGGCGAGAAAAGCCTGATGGTCACCATTGGGACGCTGGATGACTACCTGTTCCTTTACGTGGGAAGTGACGAAGAGGGCTGTCCGTTGGTTGCTTCGGTGGATGAATCACTGGCCGGGAGCGACGAAATCGGCTTCATCGATGAATTCAAGGGCCAGCCGGTCCACGGGTTTCTTTACGGTGCCGAGGCGGTCACCAAGGCGGCGGTCACCACAAGCATGAAAGACCTGGCCGAGGGTGCCCGGGATGGCATGAAGGGGGTGGAAGGCATTGGCGACACCCGGGAGTTGGTGGCGCTGCTTGATCTCGTCGGGGAACGGGAAGCGGCCTTGCTCGACTTGTTTGAGCCATCTTCCTTCGGTGGAGTGATCCGGATCGACGACGGTCTGGTGTTCGAGACCTTCGGTGCGAGTTCGGGAGCGCTGGACTACCAGACGCCGCACCAGATGGGGGCGCTGGGTGAAGGTGAGAACGTGCTTCTGTTCGCCAACTGGGTCGCTGACGAGACGTACATGGAGCGCAGTGGCGAGATGGCCGAGTTGCTGATCGAGACGGGTTACGCGACGGCGCAGCACCTTGCGACCATGGATATCGAATCCGAGGAATTGGAAGAGTTCCAATCGTATTTCGGGCTGTTCGATTCGATGCTCCGCGAGGATGTGGTGACCCTCTGGGAAGGAATGACCGCCATGTCCGATGGCCTCGGCAAGGAGTCCGCGGTGGTGGTTGATTTGAATGCTCCGTTTCCTCCGATTCCGGGTGTCCCCGTGCAGGTCGTCGAGGAAGGCCGATTCGTCCGGGCGTCTTATGTTTCCCCGGTGGTGGACCGCTCGAAGCTCAAGGAGTCGTGGGCCTCGATCTATGGCTCGATCCGCACGATGCTGAAGAAACTTCAGGAGGCGGAGCTGGCGGAGCTCAACATGCTGTCGCCGACCTCATCGGAGAAGGATGACCTGGTGACCTGGTATTTTGATGCCCTGGCATTCTCGGACGACGTCAAGCCATCGGTCTCGATCAACGATGATTGGTTCGTCGCATCCACTTCCCGCAATCAGGCCATCGATCTGATCGGCAGCGCCGGCAAGCCGGCGGCGACCGTTCGTCAGGGCTCATGGATGCGTTTGGATCTCGATGTGATGCGTTCCTATGTCGAGGAGGCCCTGAAGCTGGTGGACAAGGAAGGTGAGGCCATCATCGTCGATGAGGATGAATTGGCGGAATTCCGGGAAGCCCTGCCGAAGATCATGCAGGGGATCGAAGCGATGAGCGAGGTGGAGGCGGTCACGGTGCACGACCGGGTGGAGCGGGGATCCCGCCGCCTGACGCTGCATTTTGATGCCCGTTGAGATCAGCGATTCGGCGAAGTTCTTCTGGTGGTCCCTGCACGGGTGTGGTGGAGTCACGGAAAACACCCAGTCATGGCCCACCCACCTCAGTTGTATACGACCGAAGCTCCTCCCCAGGATGCGGCATTCCACTTGGAACAACTGGTCGCCAAGCAGCGACGGGTCGATTCGATCCAGTCGCTCGTGGTCTCGTTCATCGTCCTCGGACTGATTGCCGGGATCCTCTGGTTGATCGCCATTCTGCCCCGTTTCACGGAGGTCGACGTCATCGTCAGCTACAACGCCCCGGTGCCGCCCGAGGACAACCCGGTGGACCGTCCGCAGTTGGCTGCCGGTGTGAGGCCCAAGCCGAGTAGCTCGAGTTCCTCGATGGCTCGGGTGATTGCCGCGGCGGTCGAAGCGCCGGTCGCGGTGCCGATGCCGGAAGTTTCGAATCCGACGACGCCGTTCGGCATGGATGACGACTTCACCGCGGGCTTTGGTTCCGGTGATGGCGATGGCGACGGTGGAGGGGGATCCTCGTTCTTCGGTACTCCCCGCAAAGGGCGCCGCGTGATCTATGCCGTGGACTACTCCGAGTCGATGCGTTCCGACGCACCGGGTGGGGGAACGCGATTGGATGCCTTGAAAAAGGAGCTCACGCGATCCATCAGTTCGCTGAAGCCGAACATGAATTTCAACGTGATCTTCTTCTCGCACACGGCGTGGACGATCTCCACGGACGGGCCGGATCACGCCAACAACGGTTGGAATGGCCTGAACGAAACGCCTCCGGTTGCCTGGCATCAGGCGTCGGACCACATCAAGGGCGTGTTCAAGGAGAAGATCCAGACGATGGGAACGGGTCGGGGCACGGTGTGGTATTCGCCTCTGAAGATGGCGCTCTCGATGTCGCCACCACCGGACATCATTTACCTCCTCTCGGATGGTGAGCCTTCCGACCTGGATGACGTGCTGGTCCGCATCGACGAGATGAATCCGACGGGGGTGCCGATCGACACCTTCGCCATGGAGGAGCCCGGCGAGCAGGCCCGGGCGATGTGGGACATGGCCAATGAGACCGGCGGGCGTTTCACCATGATCTATCAGGGCAAGGCCTACTCGGGGATGGCTGCCGAGAAATATACCCTCGATCAGTGACCTCACGGTCCATTCCTTTTTTGATTGTGCCGCGGGCAGGAGGCTAGAAGCCTTTGCGGCATGAGTTTACAGCCGCCTCCCTTGCCTCCGTCCCTGCCGCCGCGTCCCGAAGCTGCTGTCGGACGCACCGAGAAAAAGTCGCTGTTGTGGCTGTGGATCGTTCTGGGGGTCGTCGGGGTGATCGGCATCGTATCGGTGATCGTTGCTGCCGCGGTGGTGTATCGTGTCGCGGAGAGATCAGAATCGCTTGCTGCGTCAATTTCCAACGAGCAGGTGGCCGCTGAGCTTGGCCTGAACGAGGAGCGTGAAGGCTATGTCCATGAGTGGCTGGAGGACGTGGAGTTCGAGCCGTCCGGGACGCCGGATGATCCCGATGGCTCTGAGTTCGAGTTGATCCGGTATCCGTCGGAAGTCGGTGAGCTGGCCGCCTACCTCACGCCTGATCCGGGCGACGGCGAGCGACGCCCGGCCGTGGTCTGGGCCAAGGGAGGATTCGGAGGCATCGGCAGCTACCTCTGGGAAGAGGCGGATCCGGAGAACGACCAATCGGTGCGTGCATTTCTCGATGAAGATCTGGTGGTGATGTGCCCGTCGTGGCGGGGTGAGAACGATAATCCCGGACGCTTCGAGCTGTTTTTCGGCGAGGTCGATGACCTGCTGGCTGCCGTGGATTTCGTCAAATCGCAGCCCCACGTCGACCCGGACCGGGTTTATCTGGCCGGGCACAGCACCGGGGGCACGTTGGTGCTGCTGGCGGCGGCGAGCGGGGCGGAGGTGCGCGCTGCCTTCTCATTCGGAGGCGCGCCGGACATGGTGGCGGTGATGTCGGACGGGGTGGGTTATGGAAACACCCCGTATGGAGGTGACGTCGACCGCGGACATGAATTGCGGAGTGCGATACGATATACGCCGTACATTGCGTGTCCGACCTTCTACTTCGAGGGCGGCTACTCGAGCTATCAGGATCAGGCGGCGGCGATGGAACGGATGGCTGCGAAGCACGGCGTCGGCTTCGCTGCCTTCCAGTTGCCCGGTGATCACTTCGATATCCTGGCTCCGACGACCGAGCTGGTGGCGAAGAAGATCAAGGCGGACATCGGGCCGGGGTGCTCGATCGAGGTGACCTTGGATGAGTTGAACGAGGCGTGGGATGTGGTCCACAACAAGCCGGTCGATGAGGTGCTCGCGCGCTGGATGGAGGAGGGCGGCGATCTTCGGGAGATGCTGGACGAGCTGGGTGAGGAAGTGGCGGTGGATGACCTCGGGGATCTCGCCGCCATGGTGAGGGCGCTGAAGACTTGTGCGGAGAAGGATGGGGATGAGGCCGCAGAGGACATGGCGACGGTCGTTTCACTGATCGAGTACTGCTACGAGGATGATGTCCTCATGGAGTTCGAGGAGGAAGCGGCGGTGATCATTCACAAGTGGCTGCGGAAACATGCGGAATCCGAAGCTTCGGAAGAACAGCAGCGGGCGATACTGGATGTGGTCGAGACGCTGATCTGGAACATTGATGGACGGGTGAGCGAGTTGATCTCCAATTGGTTGGAGGACGGATTTGCCGAAGGGCACTGGCGCTGGGAGGGCGTGTTCGATGCGTTCGACTGTGATGACGGAATCTTTGAGGAGTTGCTGGAGTCCTTCGAAGGGCAACCGCCGGCTGGACCGACAGGGGCGATGCTTCTCACGCGGATCAATCGGATGCATTTCGACGAGGAATGGGAGGGGGATCATCCATACGACACGCCTGCCGGGGCGAAGTGTCTGAAGGACTGGCTGGCTCCGGAGAGTGACGATGCCTTCGCTGCCGGATTCGGCCTGGCATTCGTGAATGACGAAACGAGGGAAGGGCTCGTCGAGCTCGGGCTCAGGCATCCGTCACCGAGTGTGCGGATGGAAGTGGCATGGTCCGACGTGCGGACGGACGGCGACCTGGGATTGGAGTATCTTCAGAAGGCCTGTCTGGATGTCGGCTGGTCCGAGTTGGCGGTGAGTTACCTCGAGGAGCTTGAGCTGGCCGATGAAGTGCCTGCTGCCGCAAGGGAGCCGGACTTCGTGGCGAAGGCGGACATGGCCGATTGGCTGCGCCATCCCAATGAGCTTGGCGAGGTGCCTGAGACGCTCGAGCAGATCGATGCGCAGGAACTCTACTGGCCGCCGTCCGAGGAGAAGCAGATGATGCGCATCTTCCGATTCACCCACCTGCCGAAGGAAGGGGCGGAGCCGGAAACCTACTATGGCTTCGTCGGTTCGACCACTTGGTCCTCCTTCGAGGAATTCGACGAGGAGCCGTCGATCGAGACCCTCTACGCCGGTCAGTGTGCCCGAGAACTAAACTGGCACCGCGAAGGCGAGGGCGATGAAGTTTCAGCCGAGAAGGCGCTGGAGTTGCTGAAGAAACACAACCCGGACTTCGGCTCGTAGCAGGCGGGCCCTTATCTGGGCTTGATCTCGGCAAGCGCGAGGCGCTCGGGAGTGCAAATCTCCCGGGCGACGGCCTGCACCTGCTCGGGGGTGACCGCCCGGGCCTTCTCGAGGGCCTCGGCCGGGGTGATGATGGAACCGTGGTGAAGGATGCATTCGCCGATCCACGACGCATGGGCCGAGGTTGATTCCATCCCGGCGCGACTTTGGCTGGCTGCGAGGCGTTTCGCCCGCGCGAGCTCGCCTTCCCGCGGGCCGTGGGTGGCCAGATCCTGCAGTTCCTCCTCGATGCAGCGGATGGCTTCGTCGCGCGATGCCGGATCGAGCCCCGCGTGGATTTCGAGTGAGCCGGTATCCGACAGCAACGAAGCGTCGCAGCTGACCTGATAGCACAGACCGCGTTCCTCGCGCAGGCGTTGGAAAAGGCGCGAGCTGGCACCTTCGCCGAGGATCATGGACAGCAGGTTGAGGGCGTGGCGTCGAGGGTCCGTGCGACCAAAGCTGCGGTAGGCCAGGGCGAGTTGGAGTTGCTGGGTATCCCGTCGCTCGACCTCATGCCTCGTGGGCACCGCGTCGTCGATGAAGGGGGGGGACTCCGTGGGTCCGGTCGAGGGCGGAAGCAGTCCTTCGAGCAGCTCCAGAACGTCCGGGGCCTGATGGGGGCCGGCGACGGCGATGACGATGTCGCTGCGCCGATGGTGCCGCAGGGCGAACTTCTGAAGGGCGGGCTGATCAATGCGTCGGATGCTTTCCAGCGATCCGGAAATGGGCTGGCCGAGCGAGTGGTTTCCCCACAGGGCGCGTGAAAGGAGGTCGGTGATGTGATCTCCGGGAGCCTCCTGATACATCACGATTTCCTCGGCGATGACCTCCCGTTCCAAATCGATCTCGGCGGCGGGGAAGGTGGAGTGCCAGACCATGTCGCAGAGGATGTCCACGAGGAGGGGAAGGGTTTCCGCATCACCACGTGCCTCGTAAACGGTCTGTTCCTCGCTGGTGAATGCGTCCAGGGATGCGCCGACATTCTCCGCATCGAGGCTGATGTCCCGAGCATCACGGCGGACCGTTCCCTTGAAGGACATGTGCTCGACGAAGTGGGCGATGCCCTCGTGCCCGGATGGGTCGTCGCGGCTTCCGGCCGGAATGTGGATTGAGACCGCCGTGCATTCGCTGTCGGGCAACGGAGCGAAGGCCAGGCGCATTCCGTTGGAAGTAAGGAAAGTCTCGTAAGAAGCACGCATCTCAGTGGACAAGGGCCTCCGCGAGCGCCAGATCGGCGGGATGGGTGATCTTGAGGTTGGGCGTTGCCGATGTGACCAACTTCGTCTCGACCCCGAGGGCTTCGACCGCGGAGACTTCGTCGGTCACGGCGAGTCCATTCGCGCAAACCAGCTCGTACGCCTCCTTGAGCAGTTTGGTCTTGAAAATCTGGGGGGTCTCGGTGTGCCAGAGTCCGTCGCGATCGACGCCCTCCTGGCTGAAGCCACGGGCATCGGCCCGTTTGATCGTTTCACTGATGGGGCGGGCAAGGCTGGCGGCACCGAATTCCGTGGCGGCTGCGATGCAGGTCTCGATGGCCTCGACGGTTATCAGCGGGCGCGCCCCGTCGTGGACGGCCACCAGGGTTTCAGTATCCAGTGCGTTCAGGCCGGCGATGACCGAATCCTGGCGTTCCGCCCCGCCATCGACGCGTTCGAGGGGCTTTGGGAACTCGCCATCGAGCAGGGCATCGAAGCGTTCCTGAGGGCACACGACGACCACCCGGGTGATCGACGGGGAAGCCATGAACCGGTCGATGCTGGTGCGCAGGACCGGGCGGCCGTTCAGTTCGGCCGCCAGCTTGTCGAAGCCCATCCGCCGGCTGCTGCCGGATGCCACGATGACGGCGGCGCAGGACATCAGGAAAGTCGCTTGGCCACCTCTTGGGAGAGGGTCTTGCCGTCGGCGCGGCCTTCGGAGCGCTTCTGCAGGAGGCCCATGACCTTGCCCATGTCGGCCTTGGTGCTGGCTCCTGTTTCAGCGATTACGGCTTCAACCAGAGCCACCACCTCATCGGTGCTCATGGCGGCGGGGAGGTAGCCCTCGAGGATCTCGATCTCAGCCTGCTCCTTGGCGGCGAGTTCGTCGCGACCGGCATCGGAAAACTGCTTGAAGGAGTCCTGACGTTGCTTGAGTTGCTTGCGCACGATCGCGGTGACCTCGGCATCGGTCAGTTCCGTTCCGAGGCCGCCCTTCTCGATGGCGGCATTGGTCATGGCGGTCTTGAGGGCCCGGATCAGGGTCAGGCGGGTGGCGTCCTTCGCCTTCATCGCTTCCTTGAGGTCCTGCGGGATGCGGTCATTGAGTGAACTCATGTCGCTTTCCTAGACGCCGGGTGCGTTCGGGGAAAGGCGAAATCCGTTTGTTCCGATCGGGGGGGACTGGGATAGGAAGGCGGCGATGGGGCGGCTAACCGGGACGGCGGCCTCGGATATCCTCCTTTCACCCCTGCGCGCCTCGACGAACTCCTGCTCCTTCTTCCTACGGCAGGACTACGGTGGACAGGCGGGCGTTGATCTCGATCTGCTCTCTCGTTGCGCCGTGCCTGATGGGAATATGACTTGGAGCCGCGCCATGCGGAATGAATCAGCGCATCCCTAGCAGGCGGGGCGGAGAGGGAAGACTGAAACATCGACCGGATCCGCCCACAGGGTGGAGTGCGGAGGCGAGTCGGGCAGGTGGATCCCGTTCCATTCGGCGGGGAGCGCGCTCCACGGTTCGCAGCGTGCCGGGGCCAGTTGGTAGGGGGAATGGTGAACCCGGCCGTAACGCAGGGAGCCATCCGGGGAGTGGGAAATCAGCAGGTATCGCTCGGCGAGAAAGAACTCGAGGGATCCGGGTTTGGCGAGCGTCCGTGGGCCGGTCGCCTGATAGACGTAGTCCGCGCTGGCTTCCTCGCCACGCCTACGGCAACTGTAGTGGATGCTGCCGTCCTTGTTCCGGCTTTTCATCGAGGCGTGCTGGTAGGGCAGGTGGAAGCTGCGCCGGGCAAACTCGACGGCGAGCGGTTGGTCACAATCGAGCGAAAAGAACCACACGCCCGGGTTGCCCTGCTCGTCGTGGACGTAGGTGCGGACATTCAGTTCGAGGAACCATGACAACCACGGCAGCGGGAGCAGTCCGCTCGGGCGGATGCGCTGCATGTGGAAGGGGACGATGCCCAGCCAGGCGTTGCCTTCGTGGAGGTCGAGATGAAGGCCCTCCGGGAGATGCGGCGAGAGTTCCTCGGGATCGACCTGCCAATGCAGGAAGAGGAGGTTGGCCCAGCGCTGTGACATGACGGGCCTGCCGATCGGGCGATCGCGCATGGCCAGCCGTCGATGCAGGGTGGGGGTCATCGGTCAGGTGGGGGAGGGGCGTCGGCACCGCCCTGCAGTGGCGATGCCGTTGACGAGATGACCGCAGCACGGTTCATCGGAGCTCAGACCTCGCTGAGCAGTGCGTCGAAGCGTTTGCCGTAGTCGACGTAGGAGTCGTAGCACTGCTGCCAGTCGACATCGGTCGGGTCGGCAGCGTGGAAGACGGTGGCGACGTGGGGTTCGATGGCGATCCAGCCGTCGTAGCCCCGTTCCTTGGCATCGCTGAGGATGCGGCGGAGTTTCGCCTGGCCTTCACCGGGCATGGTGTATTCCGGTTCGTCGGCTCCGGGTTCGGGATACATGCAGTCCTTGATGTGGATGTGGACGACGTGATCGCGGACCTTTTCCCAGAACTCGAACGAGTCCTGCCACGGGAATGGTTCCGGCTTCGAGCGGTCGCGCTGGAAGACGGGGTTGCCGGTGTCGAAGACGAGCTTCAGGCCGGGGACTTCTTCGACCAGGCGCAAGGTGTGGTCGGCGGAGAATCCACCCCAGTTCATGCAGTTCTCGTGGATGGCAGTCAGGCCGGCATCGGAAAAGCGTGCGACGATTTCGCGCAACCGGCGGAAGCGTTCGTCTTCCTCCTGGTCTTCGCCCCATGGGTTCTGGGCGTAGGACATGACGCGGATGAGCTGGGTGTTCAGCCGCTTCATGCGGGGGATGGCGCGGTCGATTTCCGCGAGGGTGATGTCGAAGTCAGAATCGATGGTCTTGGCCCAGTTCCCGATGAGTGAACCGAATTCGGGAACCTGGATGCCCGCGGCGTCGAGTTCGTAGGCGGCCTTGTCAAAATCGGCATCCGACAGTTCGTGGATGTTCTTGTCGCCGATCATGCGGGCGGAGATGGCGCTCCAACCGATGTCTTTGGTGGCGGCGATCTGTTTGGCGAGGTCGCGGGAGGCTTCGTCGGCGAATCCGGTGAGTTTCATGAGGCAATCTGGGGTGGTGGTCTTTGTCCGGGCGGGACGCCCGGACGACGGACGGGAGCGGGACGCTCCAGCCACGGTTTAGAGGGTGATCTTCTGGCCGCCGTTTTGAGCGGACTGGTAGATGGCTTGGATGAGTTCGACCGGTTTGCGAGCTTCGGCAGACGAGGTCGTGGGTTCACGTCCTTCGTGGATGGCATTGACGACTTCCTCGAAGTTGCGCTGGTGCTGGTAGAAGTTGATCGCGCTGGGGTCGTTGGCACCCAGTCCGGCTTCCTGGCCTTTCATCAGGGTGCTCTTGATCTCAGCGTCCTCGGGTTTCTCCTCCATGAAATCCCAGATCTCGAAGGCTTCGTCGGCAAGGAAGACGGAGCCCTCCGTGCCGGAGAGTTGGACGCGTGCCGGGTGGCCGTCCTTGGACCAGGTGCAGGTGGAGCATTCGATCACGCCGCGGGCACCACTTTCGAACTCGACGATGGCGACGACGATGTCTTCCACTTCGATGCGTTCGTGGGCGAGGCAGGCGGTGTTGGCCTGCACCGACTTCACCGGGCCGGCGAGATAGAGCAGGGCGTCGACGGTGTGGATCGACTGGTTCATCAGGGCGCCGCCACCATCGAGGGCCCAGGTGCCACGCCATCCGGCGGAGTCGTAGTAGGCCTGATCGCGGTACCATTTCACGTAGCACGAGGCATTGGTGAGGATGCCGAAGCGACCTTCGTCGGCGGCTTTCTTGAAGGCGTCCATGCCGGGGTGGAAGCGTCGGTTGAGGACCGCGGCGATGGTCTTGCCGTTCTTCTCGGCGGCTTCGATGAGTTGGTCGATGCGGTCGGTGGTGATCTCGAGGGGTTTCTCGCAAATCACGTGTTTGCCGGCATTCAGGGCCGCGAGGGAGGGGTCGAGGTGGGCACCGGACGGGGTGCCGACCGTGACGATTTCGAGCTCGGGATCGGCGAGGAATTCGTCGATGTTCGAGAAGGCCTTGGCTCCATACTCGTCCGCGAGCTTCTCAGCGGCTTCCTGGCGGAGGTCGAAGACCGAGTGGAGTTCGCCACCGGTCATGGCGGTGATGGCTTTGGCGTGGAAATGGCCGATCATGCCGGCACCAATGATTCCGAATTTCATAGTCTTTGAAGTGGTGGGTAAAAGGGGGGATCAGGCAGGCTTCTGCTCGTTCTTGAGGAAGGAGACCGTGCCGACGACGAAGAGAAGGACGAGGAACCCGAGGCCACCCCAGGCGACGGCACCCTGCCAACCCGGCAGGCTGGTCTTGCCGTGAAGGACCCAGAATGAACCGAGTGTGGCAATGCCGGTGGCGGTGGCCATGAGGGTGTTCCACAGGACCCGCTTCCCTCCGGACGGAAGGTTTTCACCGAGGACCTTCTTCGAATTCATCATGAGGAAGAAGGTGAAGTAGGCGATCGGGATGAGCGAACCGCCGATGACCGAGGTGGGAATGGCGAGCGCGGCCTTGGCCGGTCCGGTCCAGAGGAATGGGCCGAAGGTGCCGGCGATGCCGGAAACGGCACAGCCGAAGAGGTGGACCGTCTTGTTGTTGGGCTTGCCGAACAGCTCCTGGAACGCGAGGCCATTCATCAGCATGAGGATGATGATGGTCGAAATGGCCATGCCGAGGACGCCGAAGCCGAAGATCTTCTGGGAGACCGTCTTGCCGGCGAGCGGTTCGAGGGTTGTGGCCAACTGGAAGTTGTTCCGCTTCACGAGCATGTCGGCGAGGCGCTGGTCGCTGTCGTTTGCCGGCACAGCCGATTCAGGCGTCTTGGCGTATGATGCTTCGAGGGCGGCAATGGTCTTGGCACCCGAGCCGGGTTCCACATCGTCGGTCTTGGCGTGGAACTGCGAGGCGGCGGCGATGACCACGCAGGAGGTGGCGAGGAAGAAGGGGATGAAGAGACCGATCGACAGGTCGAAGATGGC
The DNA here is from genome assembly GCF_016595525.1 of Haloferula rosea. Classification (GTDB taxonomy): domain Bacteria; phylum Verrucomicrobiota; class Verrucomicrobiia; order Verrucomicrobiales; family Akkermansiaceae; genus Haloferula; species Haloferula rosea. Next base: position 114,782 of record NZ_JAENII010000010.1, on the reverse strand, counting down.
GAGGCCGCGATGCTTCTTGCCCCAACGCTTCTTGAGCAGGGAGTAGGGGAGGAGCCAGGTCATGTTGATGCCGACCGCGGTGGCGAAGGCGGTGACGATGATGTCGCGCTGATCCTTGATGATGTGTGCGGTCCACCAGTCCGGGTTGGAGGAGGCGGCGATCAGCGCATCGAAGGAGGATGATGGCTTGAAGAGCAGCGAAGGGTCGGGGATGAGGCCCGCGAAGATCTGACCCCAGTTGATCGCACCATTGGTGGTCAGGGTGATCACCACCGCGAAGAAGGAGAGGACGATCAGTCCGACGAGGATCTTGATGATCCAGTCGAAGACCTTCACTCCCTTGCCGTCCGACTCGTAGAGCAGGTTGATGCCGAAGGCGATGAAGAACATGACCGCGCAGATGGCGATGGTGGTGCCGGTGCCCGAGCCGATGGAGGGAAACAGATTCTGCTGGATTGCGGCGGTGCCGAGGCCGAACTGCGGCATGCACCAAACGATGTTGGCCATGATGGTGGCGATCAGCCACGACCAGCCGAGCAGCGGAGAAAGGTGCTGATTGATGGCGCCGAAGGGTCGCTGCTCGGTACTAAGGGTGACGTAGGCGATGGCGGCGAGCATGATGATGCCGCAGATCATGGCGAGGGGCTGCAACCACATCAGCCCGAAGCCGGCGATGACCCCGAGATAGAGCGCCCCTGCAAGCGAGCCACCTCCCAGGGTGATGGCTCCCTGCATCCAGCCTGGGCCGGACAGCTTGGTGTAGATGGCGGCCTTGCCGAGAGGTCCCTTGCGGGACGCTTCTTCGACCATTTGAAGTTCTCGTTCGTAGTTGCTCATGAGTGGTGGATGGGTTTGGAAAAGGGAAACAGGAGGAGGCTATTCGCCGAAGAATTTTTTCAGGTTCGCGCGGGAGGTGGTGGCGACGGCTTCCGGTGACGGGTCGTATTTGAATACCTCGACGCTGATCCAGCCATCGTAGCCGGTCTCGCGCAGGGCGGGGACGATGTCGTCGTAGGACGTATTTCCCATGCCCGGGCCGTACAGGTTGGGGTCGTTGGCATGGAAGTGTGCCGTCCACTCCTTCGATGCGCGGATGATGTCACCGATGGTCTCGGATTCGTAGCTCATCGCCTTCACATCCAGATGGAGTCTGCAGGATGGGTGGTCGACGGCTTGGCACAGGCGGATGGTTTCTGCTGCGGTGGTGAGGAAGTTCGTTTCGATCTCACCGAGGGGCTCCATGGCGATGGTGATGCCAAGAGTTTCGCAGTGCTCGGCGGCAGCCCGGAGGAGATCGGTGGCGCGTTTGAAGGAGTCTTCGTAGCTCCAGCCTGATTCGAGGGACCGTTGTTGCGGGCTGCCCCAGACCATGATCTTCCCTCCAAGACCGTGGCACAGGTCGGCAAGGCGACGGGTGTAGTCCAAGGTGGTGGCGCGAATCGAATCGTCCGGGTGGGTGAGGTGGAAGCCCTCCGTTTTTGCCAGCAACCAGTGCAGGCCGACGACGTCGACGCCCTCGTTGCGGACTTGATCCCCCCAGGCGGAGGCCTGCGTCGGGGTGATCGAGCCGGGTTCGTCACCAAGGGTGAACGGGGCGATCTCAAGGCCGCGGTAACCGTGGCAAGAAGCGAGTCTTGCCGACTCGGCAAGCGTCACATCTCCATAGGTTTCGTTGCAGATGGCGAAGCGCATCAGTGTTGCGGCAGGTATTGGACGGCTTCGTTGCTTGGGTTTTCCTCTGTGAGTCGCTCGGATCTGCGGGGATCAGAGTTCCTTCACACGGAGGTTGCGCCAACGAACCTTGCAGGCTTTCCCGGAGTGGACCTGGAGGCCGAAGAAACCTTCCGGGGTGAATTCTTTGGCTTCGTCGGTGTAGTCGACGCGGGGTTCCCCGTTGATCCAGATCTGGATGCGCTTGCCTTCGCAGAGGATGCGGATGCTGTTCCAGTCGTCCCATTTGATGACTTCCTTGCCCTGCTTGGTGAATGCGGCGCATGCCTCCTTGTCCTTCTTGTCCGGGAAGAGCCAGCCGCGGCGGGCTTCGTCGTAGAGGCCTGCGGTCCACGCGCGACCTTTGCCGTTGTCGTGCTCGCACTGGTAGCCGTGCACCCGGCCGTCTTCGCCCGGCTTCTGCAGAGCCCGGAACATCATGCCGGAATTGCCCTCGAGGGTGTCGAACTTCATGTCGAAGCGGAAATCGAAGTCGCCGTAAGTCTTTTCGGTGCGGAGGAAGGTGTTCTTCTTCACGTTTTCGCCGAAGCCCACGATGCAGTCGCCATCCACCTTGAACTCACCGTTGCCGTTGACTTTTTTCCATCCGGTGAAGTCCTTGCCATTGAAGAGGGGGGTGAATCCTTCCTCTGCGGCAGAGAGGAGTGACGCGGCGAGAAGCAGGGTGAATGCGATGATTTTCATGAAGTTGTCGGACAGGTTTACGGTGTGGGATACGTGATACAAGCCCTGAATGTGTTCAAGAAAATCGCGCGATTTGTCGATTGAGCCGGTGCACGATGTCCTCGGGGTGTTGGGCCGATAGGGAGATCCGGAGTCGGGCGGTTCCGCGAGGGACCGTGGGGTAGCGGATGGCGGGAACGAGGAATCCTTCCACTGCGAGAGCGTCGGAGGCGCCAAGGGCAGCGGCATTGCTGCCGAAGATCTTCGGCACGATGGGTGTCGGTGGCCCATTGGGTCTCAGCGTGACGATGTGCTGCTGAAGCTGTTTGCGAAGTGCCTTGCCATCGTCCGAGCGGATCAGCTCGAGGGCCGCGGAGGCGGCATGTGCCAGCGCGGGAGGAGGGGCGGTGGAGAAGATGAAGGAACGTGCCCGGTTGACCAGCAGAGCCTTCCATTCCGCGGAGCAGGCGAGGTAGGCGCCGGAGAGCCCCGCGGCCTTGCTGAGGGTGCCCATGTGAAAGTCGACTTGGTCCTGCTGTCCGGTCTCTTCCGCCAGCCCCATGCCGGTCGGGCCGAGGACGCCGAAGCCGTGGGCTTCGTCGAGGAGCAGGAGGGCGTCGTGCGTGTTCTTGAGGTTGACGATCTCTTCGAGCGGGCAGAGGTCACCGTCCATCGAGAAGACGGACTCGGTGGCGACGAGGATGCGTGCCATGGGATCCTTGGCGCGGATGCTTTTCAGCAGGGACTCCAGTTTGCCGAGGTCATTGTGGGGAAATACCCGCAGGGTGGCTCCGGAGAGCCGTGCGCCGTCGATCAGGCAGGCATGGCTGAGCTTGTCGAGGATGACGAAGTCGCCCTTGCGGACGATGGCGGGGATGGCACCCACGGCGGTGGCGAAGCCGGATGAGAAGAGCAGGGCTGATTCAGTGCCTTTCGCTGCGGCGAGGGCTTCCTCGAAGGCGACGTGGGGTGGTTGTGTGCCGGTGATGAGCCGGGATGCTCCCGCCCCGTGGCCGAAGCGGTCGAGGCCCTCATGAAATGCGGCGCGGATCGATTCGTCCTGCGACAATCCGAGGTAGTCATTGGAGGCAAAGTTCCAGTGCCCGGTGCGGTCGCGTCCGACGTAGGTGCCACCGAGGATTTCCACGGGTCTGAGCTCCCTGAGCAGGTCGGCCTCCGCCAGCGACGCGAGTTCTTCAGCGGGAGTGCGCATCGGCGGGAATCCCTGGAGACTCAGCGGCGGGGCGACTCGAGTGCCCAGCGGAGCAGGCTCTCCGAGTCATCCCAGACGTGCCGGGAATTGCTTTTCAGCACCACGGCGATGGCCGAGCGTCCGTTGAAGGTGCCTGAGGAAACCAAGCAGCGTCCGGCGGCGTTGGTGGTGCCGGTTTTCATGCCGTCGCAGTAAGGAACGCGTTTGAGCAGCTTGTTGGTGTTCTCGAGGACCTTGGTGCGCCCGTTGGAATACTGGAAGGTGTAGCGCTGGGTGTTGGTCCAGGAGCGCATGGTCGAGGAGCGATAGGCGACGCGGGCGGCGATGGCGATGTCGCGGGCGGTCGAGTATTGGCCGGTTGCCGGCAGGCCATTCGGGTTGATGAAGTAGGAATTGCGCATGCCGAGCGAGGCCGCCTTGCGGTTCATCAGCGCGGAGAATCCTTCCTGCGAGCCGCCGAGGTCGCGGGCAAGTGCGCGGGCGACGTCATTGCCGCTTTTGACGACGAGCGCCTTGGTCAGGTACCCGCGGGTGTAGGTTTCGCCGGGGCGCAGGTAGAGCTTGGTGGGTTCGCAGCGGGTGTCGCTGGTCTGAATGGTGATGGTCTTGTTGAGGTTTCCGGCATCGAGGGCGACGAGGGCGGTGACGATCTTTTGCGTTGAGGCGACCGGACGGCGCTGATCCGCATTCTTGGCATAAAGGACCTGGCCGGAGCGGGCATCGATGACGATGGCGCTTTCGCCGTAGATCTGGGGTGGCGCGATGCTGGGGATCCCGCCGCCACCGGATGAGATGCTCGATGGTTGGCTCGAGATCTGGCTGGAGCCGGGCTCGCTGCCGCAGGCGCTGAAGATCAAGGCGCCTGCCAGGATGGAGAGGAGGCGGAGGGTGGGTTGCCAAAGCATGGCACGATGAAAGCCGCGGTGGGGCGGAGGCTCAAGCGGATTGAGGGAGGAAAAACGTCGAATTTCGGCCCAAGTCGGGAAATCTGCCCTGAAGATGGAAAAATCGCCGCATTTGACTTGCAATAGGCGGTGGATGGGGTATCCACCGCGCCCCGAATTATGGCTAAAGCAAGCTGGATCGCACGCAACGAACGTAAAAAGCGCACCGTCGCCAAGTACTCTGACCTTCGTCACAAATTGAAGGCAGAGAAGGATTATATCGGCCTGACGATGTTGCCACGTGACGCGAGCCCGACTCGCCTCGTCAACCGGTGCGAATACTCCGGTCGTCGTCGTGCCTTCCTTCGTCGCTTCCGCCTTTCCCGGATTAGTTTCCGTGAGCTGGCTTCGCACGGGATGATCCCCGGCGTGACGAAGTCGAGCTGGTAATTTCGGCGATTCGCCGATTACACTCCCTGACGGGGAACGGAAACCTCTCGTTCCCTGTCGCACCATGCCGATCTACGAATACTGTTCCGAGAACCCCGACGATCCCGAGCGATCTTGTCGCGTTTGTCGTCGTGGATTTGAGTTGAGACGTCCGGTGGACCGGGCTCCGCTTGAGAAGTGCCTGCTTTGCAGGAATCCGGTGCGCAAGGTCATCTCGCGTGTCAATACGCCGAAGGTGGCGAAACCCTTGTCTGTGAGCGACGCCAAGAAGGCGGGCTTCACCGTGCTCGAGAAGCGCGACCAGGGCACCTACGAAAAGCTGTGATGCTGCAATGAACGTGTTTCACGACGGCATGCTGCTCGCTTTGTCCAATGGCGAGATTCCCGATCATCTTCCCTCGCTGGGGAAGTCGATCCTTTACCTTGCCGGGATCCTTTTCTTCCTGCTGCTGAATGCCTTCTTCGTGGCCTCGGAGTTCGCGATCGTGAAGGTGCGGCCGAGCCAGCTCGAAACCATCGAGAGGGAGGAACCCGGGAGGGCCAAGCAGGCGCAGCACGTGGTGGCTCACCTGGATGGCTACCTTTCGGCCAATCAGCTGGGGATCACGATCGCTTCCCTCGCGCTCGGTTTCCTCGGTGAACCTTTCGTGTTCGCTCTGATCGCCCCGATCCTGAAGGACCTTGGGACGCCCCAGACGGTGGAGCTCGGCTTCATCGTGCTTCAGCCGATCCGCTACATCTCGTTCTTCATCGCGATCATTTCCTTCACCTTCCTCCATGTGGTCGTCGGTGAGTTGATGCCGAAGTCGATGGCTATCCGCATGCCGGTGGAGACGACCTTGAAGATCGCGAAGCCGCTGGTGGCCTTCTACACCTTCTTCAACTGGGCGATCCGGATTCTCAACAGCACGGCGAACCTGCTCCTCAAGAAGCTCTTCGGGATCGATCCCATATCGGAGGGCGACCATGTCCACTCATCCGATGAACTGGCGCTGCTGGTGGCTCAAAGCGGGGCCGCGATGGAAGTGACCGACATGGAGCGCGAGATCGCGGTCAATGCACTTGAGCTCAACGACCTGAAGGTGCGCGACGTCATGACGCCGCGGCAGGATGTGATCGTGCTGGATGCCGACGATGATTTCGAGAAACAGCTCGAGCTCGCACTGCGGACCAAGCACACCCGGTTCCCGCTGGTCAAAGGTGGACACCTCGACAACCACATCGGCCTGATTCACATCAAGGACGTGCTGCGTCTGGTCGGAGAATCGGATCCCGACCTGATGCGGATCAAGCGCGAGCTGAAGATGGTGCCCGACACCATGCCACTCGATTCACTGCTCAAGTTCTTCCTCAAGGAACGGGCCCACCTTGCGCTGGCGGTCGATGAATTCGGCACTCCGGTCGGCATCGTCTTCCTCGACAATGTGATCGAGGAGATCGTCGGTGACATTCAGGACGAGTTCGACAACGAGCGTCCCGAGTTTGTGCGTGTCAGCGACCGGGAGTTTGTCGTCGACGGCACACTCACGCTGAACGACCTGTCCGATATTGAGGAGTCCCTCGATCTGGAAAGTGGTGAAGTGACCACGGTGGGTGGCTACATCACCCAGCAGCTCGGCCGTTTCCCCGAAGCGGGTGAAGTCGTCGAGATCCAAGGCTGGGAAGCCAAGGTGACCGGCACCGACGGACGCCGTGTGGGTCAGGTTCACTTCCTGCGGCTTGAGCCGGCGGCGGTGGTCGAGGGCGCCGACGAGGAGGAGTGAGTCGCGGGTCTGACCTCGATTCCGTCGGAGTGGATTCGAACGACGGTTAGAATGCACCCTTCCGGAAACGGAACCCCGGAAACTCCAAGGCGCTTCAGGGTGTCGCCATCCCATTCGTGGTTGGCGCCCACCACCAGTTCGGTTCCCACGTTCAGGGTGCCTGACAGGAGATGGCATTGCAGCATGTGGGTGATTTCGATCACGGTGGTTCCTTCCCGCCTTGCGCGCCACCAACGGTAGCTGCTGGAAAAAAAGGACAGGCCGTGTCCAAAGATGAGGATGAGTTCGACGGCGACGCATAGCACCACCAGCCCGACAAGGATGCCGACGACGAGGAGCGGGTCGATCATGGGATGTCGGGGTCAGGCCTTCCGTGCGACGACGGTGAGGATCTGGCTGTCCTCCGAGATCGGTTCGTTCTCATCGAAATCGCCGATGCCCCGTTCGGGTTCGAAGCCGTGGTCGGTCAGCAGCTTGTGGAGCTGGAAGGCGGTGAACCAACGGACGGTCTGGGTGGAGTGATGTTCCCGTGACCCGTTGGGGCCCGTGAGTTCGTAGTGGTGCTCACGGTGCAGCGTCTGGGCCTCGCGGTCGATGGTGTGGCGGGTCTTCAGATGGGCCTTGCCGCCATCGGGCAGCTCCAGTTCGTGATCGGGATACCATTCGTTCTCGGGCAGCTCGCCATCGATCTCGGCGTAGGGAATGAAGGTGGTGAGATAGAGGATGCCATCGCCGGTTAGATGCTTCCGCAGGACTTCGAGGTCGGCCCCGGGGTCGTCGGAGAGCTGGAGGGTGAAGGCGGGGATCAGGATGGAGCGGTAGCGCGTGGTGGTTTTGAAATCGCCCATCGTTCCTTCGTGGAGAACAGGCGTGAGCTTCTGCCGGGCGGCGCTTTCCCGACAGAGATCCAGCATGGCCGGGGACGGCTCGAGACCCTCGATCTTGTGGCCTTTCGCGAGGAGAGGGAGGAGTAATCGGCCGGAGCCGCTACCGACTTCCAGGGCCGGGCCGGGGTGCTGCTTCAGCAGGGCGTCCAGCCAGTCGAGCTCCGGGCTGTCTTCGGCATCCCAGAAGGCGTCGTGAAGCTCGGCTTCAAGTGAGTCGTAGGCGGATCCCATGGGCGGGGAGTGAACCGCCAAGTCGGCAGCGACGCAAAGGGAATGTGGGCGGGAGCCGCCTCGGCTTCCTTTCTGAAACCCGGCCGGCCACCTAACCGGTGGTCGTCTGCCGGTTGGAGAAGAACACCTCCATACGGCGGTGGAGATCTTCGTAGAAGCGTTGCTTCATGGCCTCCAGGGCGGCGGCCTTTTCGGGGCCGGCGTTCACGCTGGCTTCCTGCTCGATCCGCAGTTGTTCGGCAAACGAGCGCTCCATGGCAATGAGTGAATCGAGGAACTCGCGGGCTGCGCGGGAGTGTTCGACACCGTCGACCAGGGCGTGCTCGAGCTGTTTGTTGCGGGTCACCGCGATCAGGTTGCCGCCGGCGAGTCGGTCCATGTAGCGCTGGCGGCTCTCGTTGAAGGCAGCGTGCTCGGTTTCAAACGAGACCTCGTCGCGGTCGAGCAGGCGATCGTACGGGCCGGGTTTGGTGAAGAACTTCACGACCAGCGGGATGGTATCGACGAGCATGAAGAGCGCCGTCAAAATGATGTAGGTGTAGTAGGCGAATTTGCCTCCTTCAGCGCCGTTCTCGAAAAGCTTGTGGAGGGCAAGTGTCTGGGTGAGCACATCGCGCCGCGGTTCGTTCTGAAGCTGGGTGATCCGGGTGCGTTCCTCGGTGCCGACGGCGGCGAGCTCGGTCTGGGTGGATTCCAGCTCCGCCAGCAGCGAGTCGATCTGCTGCTTGATGGTTTCCCGCAGGGCGTTCTGTTGGGTGACGAAGGCCTGGGCCTGGTCTTCCTCGACCTGACGCTTGAGGGTGGCCACTCGTTCCGCTTCGGCTTGATTGGCGGCTTCGATCTGGGCCAATCGGGCATCGAAGGCGGCGATGGAGTTCTTTTCGGCCTCGCGGATCTGGGTCTGGAGGGTGGCTTTCTCCGCGCTGAGGTGCTCGAGCAGGGCGCCGATGCGTTGCGACTCCGTGCGGCGGGGTTCCAGCTGATCGGCTTTGATCGACCGTGCGCGCGGCCCTTCTCCGACGAGTCCGGAGCGCTGGCCGTTGAGTTCCCGCTCATACTCGGTCTGCCAGAATCCCAACTCGGTCTGGAGTTTCGCGTAGGTGGGGGTGAGCTCGTCGCTCTGTTCCTGAACGACTTTCAGGCGGTCGGTGTAGGGTTTGGTGGCCTCGGCGATGGACGCATCGAGTTCCTGCTGCTGTTCGGCGGTCAGTCCGGGCAGGGCGGCATCGGCATCCTCGCGATCCTGGATGATGAACCTCGCTTGGAAGGTCTCGGTCCATTTCTCGCGCTGATTCGCGATTTCCGCCTCGAGCCCATCGATCTGCGAGCGGACTTTGGCCTTGGAGTTGGAAAAATCACTGCGGACTACCTCGATTTCCGCGGCCCGTTCTTCTTCGATGACCGAACTGACGGTGTCGCGGAAGAGCAGCAGGACGAGGGGGTGGGCGATGGTCAGGCCCATCAGGACGGCGACCAGAAGTCGCAGGGCGAACTGCGAGAGCTTCCGCCACCAGGAGAGGAAGGGCCGGTAGCCGGCGAGCAGGGCGCGGTCGATGGTGAGGATGATGAAGGCCCAGACCGCCGCGATGGGGAAGATGAACTGGTTCTTGTCGGTCAGGGTCGACAGAGCGTAGGCACAGGCGATGAACGCGAAGATGCAGGGGACGAGCACGGTGGCGCCAAAGGCGACATACTTCCGCTGTTCCCAGTTCGGGCATTGCTCGAGGGTTTCCGTACCGGCGCCGGAAAGCCAGAAGAAGCCGCGTTTGATCGACTGAAGCATGGGGGGACTACTCCGTGGGAGAGCCGGGTGTTTCAACGGGTAGGGGCTCGGCGTCGATCAGGTAGTAGAGGGTGGTCCCCGCGGGCACTGTTTCGAGGTCAGCGGGTGCCGGGCGCAGCCCACGGCCGGAGCTGGAAAGGAAGAGGATGATCCATGAGCTTTCGCGGTAGGTTTCGACGAAGTTCTCGAAGGTGAAGACCTCGGTGATCTGGGTCTTTTTCACCACCGAATCGCCGGCTGCGAGGTCCTGCAGGGCCGGGTGACCGGGGGCTCCGGTGAAGCAAATCTGCGAACGCACGTCCGAAGCCGCCGAGGTGTGCTCATGGGAATCGAGGTCGGCGGGGGCGATCTGCCAGACACCGGCCCGCCCGAACTGGTGGATGAAGCGCTGGGTGGCGAGCGAGTTGACTTCGTCGTTCGGGGTGCCGGCGACGAGGGACCCCAGCCCGTTGAAATCGAGTTCCTCCTCGGCGAACTCGGACAGGATGTTCGCGCGATGGGCCTCGAGGCCGAGCAGTTTGGCGGCCGAGATGTTGGCGTAGTTCGTATCGAGCAGCATGACCTGATGACCGTCGTCCTGAAGCGCCTTTGCCGCCAGGCGGGCCCATGGATCGGCACCAGCGAAGAGAATGCCGGTCGGGTTCCGGGAAGAGAGGCCGAGACGGCGGGCGAGCGGGGCGGCTCCGAGGCCGTAGATGGCGACCGTGCCGATGATGATGAGGAAGATGAGAGCGCTGAGTTCGGTGGCTTGTTGTGCGATGACCTCGGCCTGATCGCCGAAGTGCTGTCCGGTGACCGCCGCGGTCTCGAATTCCAGGGCGAAGATGGACGCGACCGCTGCAGCCACGATTCCACGCGGGGCGAGGAAGGCGAGGAAGGTGCGCTCCGCGCCGCTGGTGCGGTCCGAGAACATCAGCGAACCGTAGACGGACAGGGGCCGGGCAACGAGGATGATGAAGGCAAGGAGGATGGTGCCGTTCACGAGGACGCCGGAGAGGTCATCGAGGGTGAGGCGTCCGGACAGCACGATGAACAGGGAGGAGATGATCAGGGTGCGGAGGTTTTCCTTGAATTCGAGGATGTGTCGCACGGAAACCGAACGCTGGTTGGCAAGGGCGATTCCGAGGACGGTCACGGTCACCAGCCCGGCTTCCTTCTCGATGCAATTGGACAGGGTGAAGGCGGCGGCGACCACGGCGAGGAGGAAGACCGGTTGCAGGTAATCGGGAATCCAGTGGCGACGCAGCAGGACCTCGATGATCTTTCCGAGAGCAAATCCGCCGACCACACCGACGGCGAGGACCTTGGCGATGGCGATGCCGGCGACCGTCCATGCGGCATCGGCATCGGAGGCAAGGGCGGCCTTGAACACAAGCACGGCGAGAATGGCTCCGATCGGGTCGACGACGATGCCTTCCCATTTGATGATGGAGGCAATCTTCCGGGTGGGATTCACATGCCGGAGCAGCGGCGCGATCACGGTCGGCCCGGTGACGGTCAGAATGGCGCCGACCAGGGCGGAGAGTCGCAGGTCATAGCCGAGCGCCTTCCACATGAAGACGGTGGTGAGTCCGAACGAAAGCAGGACGGCGACCGTGCAGAGTCGGAGCACGGGGAGCCCGGAAACCCTGAGTTCACGAAATTTCAGCGTGAGGCCGCCTTCGAACAGGATGATGGCAACGAAGAGGCCGACGGCGGAGAGCAGCGGGCTGGAGTGTCCTTCGCCCGCTGCCAGGTAGTCGTCGATGCGGACGCCCGTCCAGTGGCCCAGTCCGAACCCGAAGGCGAGAAGAAGCAGGATGGAGGGCATCTTGAAGCGCCAGGCGAGCCACTGGGCGATGACCCCCAGGGTGAGCACGAGGGTGAGGTAGACCAGAGGCGACATGGCGTTGGCACTGGCGAGAATGAGGAGGTCCGGCATGCGGTGGAATACGAGCGCAGATCCGGCCATTCGGCTACTGGAATTCAACGAAAGCTTGGCTCAAACCAAGAAAACGCGGGGCCTACGCGATTGCGGAAGTGTCGAAACCGAAATATCAGGATATCCAAATTGTCATGTCCTCCTCAACTAACTTCGTGACAGCATCGGATCGCATCAAAGCACTGTGCGATGAAGCCCTCAAGAAGCCGGATATCACGGTGACCGAGAAAGTGTTGGAAACCCCGGCGTCACAACCCGTGGCTCAGTCCGCTTCCCGTCTGAAGGTGGAAGCGGCACCGTTCACGGCGGTGAAGGAGGAGGTGGAGCCCGCGGTCGAGGAAAAGGCTCCTGAGCCGGTGGTGCCACAGCAACACACCGAGCAGGATACTGAACTGGCAGCCATGCTCGAGGAGCGGGAGCAGAAGCTCAAGAAGCGCAGCGGGCGGGTGAAGATGGTCGCAAATGTGATGCTTCTTCTGGCCGTAGTGACTCCGGTGACGGCGGTGGCGGTGAATCCGACCCTGCGTGGCAAATTTGAAGTGTTCGTCCAGCGTCTGGGCGAAGGTGTCGACGATGTGAAGTCGATCGGCAGCACCAAGGAGAGCTTTGACAAGGCACTCGAGAACGTGGCGGTCCACGGCGACCACATCAACAACGCCACGGCGATGCTCGGTGTGGATCCAAATAGTGTTACCGAGGCCGATGACCTTGAGATGACCGCCGAGATGCAGCAATTCATGGGTGAGGAAGCCGACAGTTTCCAGACGCGGAAGGCGAACCTCAACAAGATGGGTCTGCTGGCCAAGAAAGTGGCGGACGTGACCGGCATTGAGAGCGAGGAAAGCTCGACCCAGTGATTTTCTCCCGACCCCAAGTCCTTCCAGGCGCAATCGTTGGAATCACCGGCCTCCCTGATGGGGGTCGGTGTTTTCTTTTGCGGTGATTCATGGGTTGGCGCTAGTGATGGGCCATGCGCAATCGCTTCTACGGGGCCTTCGACACCGAACGACCATCCGGAAGGCAGGGAGGGGAGGACTTCCGGACTCCGTTTCAGGTGGACCGGGACCGGGTGCTGCACACGCCGGCGTTCCGCAGGTTGCAGAACAAGACGCAGGTGTTCTGGAGTGGTGAGTACGATTTCTATCGGACACGCCTCACCCATTCCCTGGAAGTGGCGCAGATCGGAAGGTCGATCTGCCACTGGCTTCAGTCGCAGGAGGAGCCGCTATCCGACGACTTCTTCATCGATCCGGATCTCGTTGAAGCGGCGTGTTTGTCCCACGATCTCGGGCATCCGCCATTCGGTCATGCGGGTGAGCGCACGCTGAATCACCTGATGGGCGACTGGGGTGGGTTTGAAGGCAATGCCCAGACGCTGCGGTTGCTCAATGAGCGGATCTTTTCCGCGAAGCGGAAGGGGATGGACCCCTCACGGGCTTTTCTCGATTCGGTGCTGAAATACAAGACCTTGTGGGGCGAGCTCAAGGGCTTGAAGGGTGAGGCACCGAAGAACCATTTCCTCTACGACTATCAGCAACGGGAGCTCGACTGGGCCTTGGGAGGCATGGATTTCCCGGTGGAGGCGACTCCGGGTGACGAGCGCGACGCGTGCAAGTCGATCGAGTGTCAGATCATGGACTGGGCCGACGACACCGCCTATTCGTTGAATGATCTATCAGACAGCGTTCACGCCGGGTTCCTCGGCATCCACCGGATTGAAAGCTGGGCGGAACGTGAGGGGGTCCCGTGCGGTGAGGGAACACCGCTGGGCGACCTGATGAAGGCGATCCGGCAAGGCACTGTCGATCCGTTCGTGGGCAGTCGGATCGGGGGATACATCCGTGCGGCAAGTCTGCAGGAGGATGTGAATTTCCTCAGTGGCACGACGAATCGCTACCGCTACCGGCTCGTCATCGACCCGGACCTGAAGGCGGAGTCCGAGGTATTCAAGAAGCTGGCCTTCGAAGTGGTGTTCCTTTCTCCCCAGCTCAAGCAACTCGAGCACAAGGGGAGCCACCTGCTGCGGGGGCTCTGGGACGTGCTCGAGAAGCGCTATGTCCGGCAGGAACGGATTGACGGGCAGGACTTCCAGTTGTTGCCTGAGCAGGATGCTGCCGAGATCGAGGCCGAGGATTCGGCCGCCGGGCGTGCGAGGTTGATTTGTGATTTCCTCGCGGGGATGAGCGACGGTTATGCAGCCCGTTTCTACAAACGGCTGTTCACTCCCGACTTCGGTTCGATCGGGGATCTTGTCGGGTGAGCATGGCTCGCCTTGCGTCGCTCGAAGGCGCCGGGCAAGAGTGTATCGTGGATCTCCGGGTCGTGGCATGCCGTCTTTTTGACACGGTTGACCCGCTGATTCGTTTGATCTTTCGGCAGACTCGTTCAGGGTAGCGAGTCAACCGTCCAACGTCTGCCGAACCCCATGTCCCGCGAAACCATTCTCCAAGTCGTCGAGTCCCTCAATCAGGCCGTGATCGGTCAGGAAGCCGTGGTCGAACGGATGATTGTCGCCCTTCTAACCAACGGTCACGTTCTGTTGGAGGGTTTACCCGGAACGGCGAAGACCCGTTCGATCAAGACGCTGTCAAAGCTGATAGAGAGTGAGTTCGGGCGGGTTCAGTTCACGCCGGATCTCTTGCCATCAGATGTGACCGGTTCGGAGATCTATCGGGAGCAGACGGGAACCTTCGAATTTCAGGAGGGGCCCTTGTTCGGAAACCTGATTCTGGCCGACGAGATCAACCGGGCTCCGGCGAAGGTGCAGGCCGCGCTGTTGGAGGCGATGGAGGAGCGGCAGGTGACGGTGGCGGGAACGACCCATGCCCTGCCTGACCTCTTCATGGTCATGGCGACCCAGAACCCGATCGAGCAGGAGGGGACCTATCCGCTTCCCGAAGCCCAGATGGACCGCTTTCTCCTCTACATCCGGGTCGACTACCCCGAGGGCGAGAACGAGATGAAGATTCTCGAGTTGGTCAGGGGAGAGAATGCGAACAAGGGGAAGGGAGACCCTCCCGTGCCGGTCAGTCAGGGGAGCATTTTTGCGGCGCGCGATGAAGTGAATGCGGTCCGTGTGTCCAAGGAAGCCGCGCAGTACATCGTCGATCTGGTGATGGCCACGCGGCGACCCGAGGGGATTGATGAGGAGTTGGCCTCGTGGATCACGGTCGGGGCAAGTCCGCGTGCGACGATTGCACTGGATGCGGCGTCTCGCGCACGTGCTTGGTTGAAAGGCCGGGATTTCGTCAGCCCTGAGGATATCCAGGCGATGGCACCAGCTTGCCTGGCGCACCGGATTCACCCGAGCTATGAGGCCGAGGCCTCCGGGAAAACGCGCGACGATGTGGTGGCGGCGCTGGTGGAGCGCGTGGCAGTCAGCGCCTGAACCAATTCGTGAGATGCCGAAGAAAGCACCCAGGCCGGTCAAATTGCATCCAACTTTGGACGAGTTGGTCGCGCTCCAGTATCAAGCCCGAGGGTTCTCGTTCTTGCCCAAGCAGCCGCTGACGAGTCTATTGGCCGGGCGCTACGGATCGCGCCTGCGTGGACGCGGTCTGACCTTCGAGGAACTCCGTGGTTATCGGGCCGGGGATGACATCCGTTCGATTGACTGGAAGGCGACGGCGCGGCTTCGCTCTACGCATGTCCGGGTGTATTCGGAAGAGCGGGAGCGTCCGGTGCTGTTCATCGTGGATCAGCGGCATGCGATGTTTTTCGGCAGTCGGCGGACGACCAAAGCGACCCTGGCGGTGGAGGCTGCGGCGATGGGAGCCTGGCGGGTGCTGGGTGCCAAGGATCGCGTGGGGGCGCTGGTATTCGGGGATGATGAATTGGTTCAGATCCGCCCGCAGCGCAGTCGTCGGACGGTGCTGCATTTCTGCAAGGAGATGGTGCGGATGAACGGGAAGCTGTCGGCGACGCCGGTGGAGGCGGGCACCGGGATGCTGAACAAGGCGCTGCGTCGTGCGGTGAATGTCGCCAAGCACGATTACCTCGTGGTCCTGATCAGCGACTATGCGGGCTACGATGATGAGACGCGGCGATTGGTGTCCTCGATCGCGGCGCACAACGACGTGCTCGCGGTGATGACCTACGATCCATTCGGCATCAGCCTGCCGCGGCAAACCGGGCTGGAGGTCACGGATGGTGCCGTGACCCGGGAGGTGCCGACCGGAGAGCGGTTTCAAGGGGCATTCGAGGCCTGCTTCAAGGAGCGGGTGGATGCCATTCGCGGCGTGTTGGGATCCCTGCGAATTCCGATTCTGCCACTCTGCACCCACGATCCGGTGGGCGATCAACTTCGTGTGGCCTTGGGCCATTGACGGGCATGGTGGGCGAATCGGGAAATCTCAGCGATCTGCGCGACATCGTCGTGCCGGACCCGGTGCCGTGGTGGCCACCGGCTCCTGGCTGGTATGTGCTCTTTGTGGTCGTGGCGGCAGTGGTTGGCTATCTGGGATTCCGGGCATACAGGCGCTATCAGACAAATGCCTATCGCCGGGAAGCGAAGGTGTTGCTGGAACGGGCGCAGTCGGATGCCGAGATCTCTGCAGTTCTGAAGCGGGTGGCCATGGTGGTGGAGGATCGTCGCAAGGTGGCGGCCCTCACCGGGGAGGCCTGGTGCGAGTGGCTGGATGACCGGGGAGTCCGGGCGATGACTGTGGAGGAACGCCGCGCCATGGAATCCAGCTTCTACGATGAAGGTCGTAGTGACGAGGGTGCTCTGCGCGACTACGCCCTGCGATGGGTGGAGGGTCATCAGGTGGAGAAGCGCGGTGACGGAAGGAGGCTTCTCCAATGAGCTTCGCTTTGCCATGGTTGCTGCTTCTGGTGCCCGTGCCGTTTCTGGTGCACTGGCTCGTGCCGCCTGCGGTGCGTCGCCGTCCGGCGCTCAAGGTGCCTTTCATGTCGCGGGTTTCGGGCTCCATCCCCGGAGGGGGCGATGGGACGAAGCATCGGGTCGGCATGAAGTGGTTGCCGATGCTGCTCTGGGTGCTCTTGGTGGTGGCGATGGCCCGTCCTCAACGGGTGGATCCGCCGATCGAGCGTTCCTTGCCGACGCGTGATCTGTTGCTGCTGATCGATCTATCGACGTCGATGACCAAGGAGGATTTTACCAATGCAGCAGGGCAACCGGTGGATCGTCTGGTGGCCGTGAAGGAGGTCGTTGGTGAGTTTCTTGCCAAGAGGGACGGTGACCGGGTCGGGTTGGTGGTCTTCGGCTCCTCTGCCTTCCTGCAGGTGCCTTTCACGACCGACCTCGACCTGTCGAGGCAGCTGCTCGGCGAGGCCGCGATCGGCATGGCGGGCCCTCGAACGGCCCTTGGTGATGCGATCGGTCTGGGCATCCATTTGTTCGAGGACAGCCAGATGGAGGTGCAGACCATCATCGCGCTTACCGACGGGAACGACACCGAAAGCAAGGTGCCGCCGGTGGAGGCCTCACGGATCGCACGGGATCGTGGGATTACGATCCATGCGGTGGCGGTGGGTGACCCGGAGACCGTTGGAGAAGAGAAGCTGGATGAGGCGACCTTGAAGGAAGTGGCGAGCACCTCGGGTGGGACCTACTCGCTGGCGATGAACCGGGATGAGTTGGAGCAGATCTACACGAAACTCGATGAGGTCGAAACGACAGAGGTCGAGGTCGTGCGGGACTACCCGCGCTCGGATCTGTTCTTCTGGCCGTTAGGGCTGGCGGTCGGAATGGCAGGATTGGCCGCTGCGATCAGATCGGGAAGGCGTCGTCGCCACGATGGCCGGGAGAAGGAGCACCGGATGCGGGTGAATGCCCGAACCTTTGACCTGGAGGTGGATGCCTCATGAGCGGGTTCGAAACATTCCACTTCCTCAGGCCATGGTGGCTGCTGGCGCTGCCGGTGATGATTGTCGCCTGGTGGCATCTGAGGCGTTTGAGCGATCCGCTGGCGGGTTGGCGTCGTTCGATGGACCCGGAGTTGTTGGAGGCGATGACACTGGGACGGGATTCAGGATCGAAGATCCGAAGTGTGCTCCAGTTGGCGGCCGCTCTTCTGGTCGGTCTTGCTTTGGCGGGTCCCGTCTGGAGGTTGGAGCCGTCCACCTTCGCGGGTGATCCTGCGCCGGTGATGGTCCTCTTGAGGGCGGATGAGTCCATGTCGTTGGACGACCTTTCCCCGTCGCGGCTCGAGCGTGCACAGCTCAAGATCCATGATTTCGCCGCCGGACGTGAAGGGGGGGCGCTGGGTCTGTTGGCCTATGCGGGCAGCGCGCACCTGGTGCTTCCGCCGACGGAGGATGCGCAGGTGGTGGCCACGATGGCGGGCCACGTATCGCCGGAGATCATGCCGAAACCGGGCGACGATCTGGCGGGTGCGATCCTGCGTGGTAAGCGTGCTCTCGGTGAGCGGGGTGGGGCGATGATCGTCATCGCAGATGATGCGGTGGCTCTGACATCGGCGGATCTTTCCAGATGGAGTGATGGACCACGCGTGCCGATCCATGTGCTGGCGGTGGCGCTCGATGGCTCGCCGGAATTGGATGCCATCCGTCAGGTGGCCGGACAGCTGCGGGCATCGGTGACCCGGATTTCGGCGGATGGATCGGATGTCCTGGAACTTCTCGACAAGGTCGCGGGGGCAAGGGCTTCGGTGGAGGGCGGCGACGGAGCGACCCGCTGGGCCGAGGACGGTTGGTATCTGCTGCCGCTTGCGGCGCTGTGCATGCTCCCCTTGTTCCGCAGGGAACAGCAGCTTTCAACCACGGAGGGGGTCACATGAAGGTGTTGCTTGTTACGATGGGTGTCGTAGGTGCTTCGTTCTGGTCGTGGTGGTTCACTCCGGACCAGCAGGGGGATCGATTGATGGCGAAGGAACGCTTCGCGGAGGCCGCCGAGGTGTATCGTGATCCGATGCGCCGCGGCGTGGCCTGGTTCAAGGCCGGCGAGTTCGAGAAGGCGGGGCAGGCATTCACACGCGTGCCGACCGCGGAGGGGTTGTTCAATCGCGGCAATTCGCTGGTTTTCCTCGGGCTCTACGAGCAGGCGGTCGCGCAGTATGACCGGGCATTGGAACAGCGTCCGGATTGGGAGTCGGCTCAGGTGAATCGACGCATTGCCATGGTGCGTGCCGAGGCGTTGAAGAACGAGGGAGGAGACATGGGTGACCAGAAGATCGGGGCGGACAAGATCGTCTTCGACAAGAAGAAGCCGGGTGGACAGGAGACCCAGGTTGAGAAAGGGAAAGCGGCGGACGATCAGAGCATGCAGGCGATGTGGCTGCGGAAGGTGGATACGGATCCGGCCGAGTTTCTTCGCGCCAAGTTTTCCTATCAGGATGCCATGGGAGAGGAGGAAACACCGTGAACGGTCTCCCGATGTGGCGGTGCGCTTGGTTCGTGTTGCTGGCTGGGTTTGTGAGCCTGTCGGACCTCCGTTCCGAGGAATCGGTGATGGTGAAAACCTCCACGGAGGTCGAGAAGGCGTGGATGGGTCAGCGGGTGAGATTCGTGGTGACGCTTTACTCTCCCGGCCCTTTCACGGGCACGCCGGTTTTCCAGCTGCCGGAGATTCCGGACACGGTGATTTCGAAGGTGGGATCTCCAGTGGTGGGTTCCTCCACGCTGGCCGGGGTGACTTGGATCACCCAGCGACACGAGTTTGATCTCTACACGCAGAAAGTGGGCGAGCTGCAGGTGCCGGCGTTCAAGGTGGCTTTCATGAGCAAGGATGGCTTCACCGGCGACGCCAAACCCCGCGAAGGTGAGACTGAACCCTTTGGGGTGGTGTCCGAGCGTCCGCCGGGAACCGAATCTTTGCCATTCGTGGTGACTTCCTCGTCGCTGAAGGTCGAGGAGGAGTGGTCGGCCGAGGAGGGGGCCGAGCTGGAGGCGGGAGAGGTGGTCACCCGCTCGATCACCCGATCCGCGACGGACACCTCGGCCATGTTTCTTGATCCCTTCGTTGCCACCCCGGTCGAGGGGGCTCGGGTTTATCTCTCGGACCCCGTCATCGACGAAGTTTCTCAGCGCGGCGTGACCGAGGTCTCGAGAACCGACGTGATCCGCTACCAATTCGCCAAGGGCGGGCAATTTAATTTTCCGTCGATTGATTACTCATGGTGGGACCCGGAGTCCGAAGAGGTCCGGACCGAGGTGCTCGCGGGTCGTTCGTTTTCCGCCAAGGCCCCTCCGGTGCCTCCTGAACCGACCGATTGGAAGCGCGTGGCATGGATCGCTTTCGCAGGGCTGACGGCACTCGCGGCGATCGTGCGCTGGGGATGGCCACTTGGGGTGGCCCAGTTTCATCAATGGCGTGCGTGGTATGACGCGCCGATCCGCCGGGCGGTCCGCCAGCTGAAGCGGTCTTGTGGAAAGGGCGACGCAAGGGAGGCTTATGCGGCGCTGATGGCGTGGAAGCATGCTGCCGGGGTGGTTGGTGATTTCGATTCACCACTTCGAGAACCGGCCGCGACTCTGAGCCGGAGGCTGTTTGGAAGCGGTGGTGATGGGGGCGCTTGGGACGGGGGGGAGCTGTGGAGGGCTTTCCGCAGCGTTGAGGCCGGGCATCGGAGGGGGAGCCCATCAGAGGCGAAGACATCGTTGCCTCCGCTGAATCCCGGGCTGTCGCGCTGAGGGGGTGGTGGGGTTTAGCTCGTTTGAGGCCGTTCTTGACCTTCTGGCTGAATTGCGGTCATTTGAACACCATTCATGAGCGGGGCGAGGGCAGAAAAAGTGATCGATGAACCGCTGGCGGTGCTGGAGCGGCATTTCGGCCACCGGGCTTTCCTCGATGGTCAGGAGCAGGTGATCGAGCAGATCATGTCGGGCAAGGATGGCCTCGTCGTGATGCCGACCGGTGGCGGCAAGTCGCTTTGCTATCAGCTGCCCGCCCTGTGCTTTCGCGGGGTGACCCTCGTGGTTTCTCCGCTGATCGCGCTGATGAAGGATCAGGTCGACGCGCTGGTCGAGAAGGGCATCCCCGCCACCCTGATCAACTCCAGTGTGCCGTGGGAGGAGCAGCGGGCACGTCTCGACGGAATGCGCACGGGGGAATGGAAGCTCGTGTATGTGGCTCCGGAGCGTTTCCGCGCCGACTCGTTCATTCGTGCGCTCGAGGGGGTGGAGGTCTCGCTTTTCGCCGTCGATGAAGCCCACTGCCTGAGCCAGTGGGGGCATGATTTCCGGCCGGACTACATGCGGCTGGGTCGCTCGCTGGAAGCGATCGGGCGGCCGCAGTGCGTCGCCCTGACCGCGACTGCGACGCCGATGGTCCGAGCGGACATTCTCGGTGTGTTGGCGCTGAAGGATCCGTTCGAAGTGGTCAGTGGGTTCTCGCGGCCGAACCTGTCACTCACGATCACCGCCGTCGACAAGGTGGCCCAGAAGTTCGAGCGGCTGCGCGAGATCGTCGCTGCCCACAAGACCGGCATCGTCTACTGCGCGACCCGGAAGAAGGTGGACCTGGTTTCCGAGACCCTGGCGTCGTGGGGAGTGAAAGTGATCGCCTACCACGGCGGCATGAGCGATGCCGAGCGGGCGGAGGCCCAGGACGTGTTCCTTGCGCGCAAGGCGGATGTGGCGGTCGCCACCAATGCCTTCGGAATGGGGATCGACCGCTCTGACGTGCGGTTCGTGGCGCACTTCGAGGTACCCGGAAGCATCGAGGCCTACTACCAGGAAGCCGGTCGCGCGGGCCGCGACGGCGAAGCCTCGGTCTGTGAGTTGCTTTTCAATTTCGCCGACACCCGAACTCAGGAGTTTTTCATCGATGGAGCGAACCCGGGTGGTCAGACCATCCGCGACATCTACCGCTTCCTTCTGGACGAAGCCGACGACGATTACGAGGTTCATCGTAGTATTGACGATATCGCCGACGGAGTGGGTGTGCGCAACGGGATGGCTGTGGGGAGCGCGTTGTCGACGCTGGCTCGGGCGGGCTACATCGAGCGGTTTGACATTCCCGGGAAGCGCATGCGGGGAACCCGGATCAAGCGCCCGGAGGTCTCGGCGATGGGACTGGAGCTCGATGACCGGGCGCTTGAGGAGAAGGACGCGCGTGATCGCGAAAAACTCAAGGCGATGGTCGAGTTGTGCTACGCACGGGCCTGCCGTCAGCAGTGGATTCTCGAGTATTTCGGCGAGAAGGGTGCCTCAACCTGCGGGACCTGCGATGTCTGTCTGGATGACCACGGCGACGACCGTGAGCCGACCACTCAGGAGGACCTGATCGTGCGCAAGGCACTCAGTGGGGTGGCGCGGATGTCGCGCAAGACAAGCGCGGGGTGGTCCGGGAAATTCGGACGTGGCAAGATCGTGCAGATGCTAACGGGAAGCCGTTCTCAGGAGATTCTCGCGGCGGGACTCGACCAACTGACCACCTACGGGATCCTCAAGGCTCAGGGCACCGGATACGTGAACTCGCTTTTCCGTTCGATGTTGGAAGCCGGCTTGTTGCGGGTCGAAACCGGGGAGTACCCGTTGATGACCCTGACCGATCGTGGCGCCCGGGTGATGGCAGGAAAGGGGAACTATCGCTTGCGGTGGCCGTCGACGGATGGCGGCGGCACGCCGGTCGAGCTTGAGGACCGCGGGTTCGATCCCCAGCTCTACTCGGCGCTGAAGGATGTCCGCAACCGATTGGCCAAGGCCCAGAGTGTTCCGGCCTATGTGATTTTCAACAATCGAACCCTCGAGGGTTTTGCGCGATTCCAACCGGTCACGGCGGCGGATGCCTTGAAGGTCCCCGGTGTCGGCGAAGCCAAGGTCGAGCGCTACGCCCGCCCATTCCTCGATTGCATCGCCGACTTCCGTCGGTCTTTGCCGAAATAGGCCCCGTCCGGGACGATGCTGTCTCAGCCCCCGCTGCCCTCTACGGCAACAGCCGGACCACGGTGGCTCCCTTTCGACTCTCGCGGCCATCTGCCCGCATGGCGGTGACCTTGAGCGTCATCTGCTCGG
This sequence comes from Haloferula rosea, assembly GCF_016595525.1. Taxonomy (GTDB): domain Bacteria; phylum Verrucomicrobiota; class Verrucomicrobiia; order Verrucomicrobiales; family Akkermansiaceae; genus Haloferula; species Haloferula rosea. The sequence goes on along the minus strand of NZ_JAENII010000010.1, from coordinate 92,318 downwards.
TTTGCTTCAGGTCATCGGCCTTGTAGATGAACCTGGCGTCCTTGATCTTCGTAGCGACTTCCTCGTAGGCCGGTGCGTTGCCGACGGCGCGGTAGAGTTTGTAAGATGCCGCATCCTTGCTCCCGGTCCACGAGAGCTCGATCTGGCTTCCTCCGTCCTTGTCGATCTTCAGCTCAGATGGTGCGGCGACCGGGGTGAAGGCCGGGATGTCAGTGACCACGTAGCTCGCGCCCTTGGTCGTCTCGATGCGGATCTGGTCGGTGCCTTTCGATGTGAAGCTGACCTTCTGGCCGTCGGTGCTTTTGATCATCGCCTTGGCGACATTGGGATATCTCAGATCCAGGGTTCCGCCTGCCTTGGATACGACTTCCAGGCGGCTGGCCTGGCCGTTTGACCACTTGGCGGAAACCTCGAAGTTGCCGCGCGCGAGGAGACCGCTGTAGCTGCCGTCCGGCCAGGCGGCGGGCATGGCGGCCAAGGGAGCCACCACGTGGTCCTGACTCTGAAGGAGCATCTCGGCAACGCCGGCGGTGGCACCGTAGTTCGCGTCGGCTTGGAAGAGCGGCCCGCCGCGGTGGTCGTTGAACAGGTTGTGCAGGTAGTTTCCACCGAGCAGGTCCTGATAGAAGATATAGGCCTCATCGCCATCATGCACCCGTGCCCAAAAGGCGATCCGCTCGGCCCGCGCCCACCCGATGTGACTCTTGCGGGTGCGCAGCGTCAGGGTCTTTTCGACGGCATCGAGCCAGGCCGGTGTCTTATCGTTGATCAGCTGACCCGGGTACGATCCCAGCAGCATGGAGGTGTGTCGGTGGTGGGGGTCGATGGTGTTCTTGCCCTTGGGTCCCTTGTAGTCGCAGTAGAACTCCTCCTGGCGGAATTCCTTGATCTGCCCCGACTTGCCGATCTGGATCGGGTCGAGAAGCGGGAGCTGCTTTTCGTAGATCGGCAGCCGGCTGTCGCTGCGCCCGAGGATCTTCGCCGCGGTGAGCGTGTTGTGATGGTTCTCGTAGAACATCTGCTGGTCGAAGGTGGTTCCGACCGTGTCCCGGATCTTCTGCTCCGGCGAGGAGGAGGGCTTGGCCAGGAGGGCGCCATCGATCTCCTGGACAAAGCGGGAGGCGAAGTTCGCCTGCTCGTACATCACCGGATAGACGGTGTCGGCGAGCAGCGACTCATCGCGCGTGTAGTCGTAGTAGTCCCAGAACATCTGGGCGATCCAGCTACCGGTGCCGAAGCCCGCCACGGGTGACCGTCCGGGAATGATGTAGGGATTCGCCCAAAACGGGCCGGACCAACCGTTGTCACCCTTCGGGTCGAGCTGCGAGGGGTTGTACTGTTTGATGTATTGCGTGGCATACAAACGTTGCCGGGGTTCGAAGGCCTTGAAGAAGTCGGCATAGGACTCGAACAGCTCGGGCATGTTGGCGCAGAAGACGGGTGCGTAGGCCATCTGCACGTTGGTGTCGTGCAGGTACTGGGACGACCACGGCGGCCGGGCATAGACGTTCCAGATCCCCTGCAGGTGGGGCGGCAGCGTGCCTGCTCTGGACGAGCAGATCAGCATGTAGCGCCCGAACTGGAACGCGAGTTCCTCGAGGTAGCGGCTCGAGGAACCCTTGGGGTAGGCATCGACCAGTTTGTCGGTGGTGATCGTGGGCACCTCGGCGCCGAGATCGAGACTGACCCGATCGTAGAGCTCGCCGTAGTCGGCCTGGTGGTTTTCCAGCAGCTCATCGTAGGACTTCGCCGCCGCAGCGTTGAGGTAACCGCTCACCTTGGCGTGGGGGTGGGGAAAGTCCGCGAGCTTCTTGCTCGGCTCATTCGTCAGGAACACCTTGGGGTCGAGTTGGTAGTTGGTTCCAACCGCGATCAGGATCAGCGCGCTGTCGGCCTCCGAAACGCTGATGGTGCCCTTCTTGGCGGCTGCTTTCATCGTGCCGCCCTTCGGGATCACCTTGAACTGACCTTCGAACTTGATGTCGAAGTAGGTCATCGCTCCAGAGAGCGTGATGGTGTCGCCCTTCGCGGTGACGGATCCGGTCTTGCCCTCGCCGAGGAAGGGAATGGTGGGGCGCAGGGTGAACGATAGCGCGCCCGGCTTCGAGGCGCCCAGGCGGACGACCATCACCTTGTCGGGATAGCTGGTGAAGTAGTCCCGTGTGTATTCGACGCCGTCCTGCTCGTAGCTCACCGACGAGACGGCCCGGTTCAGGTCCAGCTCCCGCTGGTAATTGGCCGGCTTGTCGTGGTTGAAGTCGATGTAGACCTCGGCGAAGTTGTTGACGCCACGACGTTTGAAGCCGGCATTTCTGTCCGTCCAGTCATAGAGGCTGTTCTCGGTGATCTGGATGCGATCGCTCTTCGTGCCGCCGAAGATGTTGACCCCCATGTAGCCATTGCCCATCGGGATGGAGGCGTTGGCCCAGCCGACATCGCTGTCCGGGGCGGGCTTGTCATACCAGAGCCGCAATGGCTTGCCGGGGCTATCGGCCGATGAGTCTGATGGCGGCTCCGCCGCGGAAACCTGAGGGGCGAGGAGTATCGACGTCAGTAGGGATACGACCAGAGTGGTGAGAGCCAAATGGCGGGCAAGCATCATAGCATGAAGGGATTCGGTTCGAGTCTAGGATCCAAGGGAGGCAGTTCAACCCTTCACCGTGTCGTCCGAAGACATTGGGAAGCTCAACAGGGAAACGTTGCTGCCCCATTGTTTCGGTGGGGGCATTGACCAGATTGAGAAAGTGGAGGTTCGTAGGTTCACTGGTCCCTGAGGGATCGGGCATACGAAGGTCCAAGCATTCTCAGAAAAACAGGCTTCATGATCTCGAAACACACACTCGTCCATGGAATGCCAAGGCGATTCAAGCGCATGAGGGGGATCGAATTGAAGGCCGGAATGGTCAGGATCGCCATGGGGCTGATTGCGATGCTCGCGATGCCGCTCGCGCTGGCACAGACGGCATTCGTCCATCCTGGGATCTCCCACAAGAAGTCGGACTTGGATCGGATCAAGCTGATGGTCGAGGCGAAGGTCGACCCATGGTATTCCTCCTATCAGGAAATGGCATCCGACTCGAAGTCGGGCCATGACTATGTGGTTCAGGGAAGTCCGACATTCACCGAGTTGGGTCGCGACAGCCGCGTCAACTACGGGGCCTGGAACAGTGATATCCGTGCTGCCTACTACAATGCCATCCGGTGGTATGTCTCGGGCGATGTCAGACATGCTGAGAAGGCGATTGAGATCTTCAATGCGTGGCGCAATCTGACATCCGTCACGAGTGGTGGAACGGATGCGCTGAGTGGCGGGGTCGCTTACATCATGATCGAGGCGGCCGAGATCATCAAGAGCACCTACAGCGGTTGGTCGGCCAGTGAGATTCAGGACTTCTCGGACATGCTGGTCTATCCCGGCTACTCCACAACCGAGGAGCCGTCCGGTGACACGACCTTTTACTGGATGTCTTTCCAAGGCGATCCGGGGCGGCACGGGAACCAGGGATTGTCAGGATGGCGGACGGTCATGGCCATGGGGATCTTCTTGGACAACGAGATCATGTATGACCGGGCGTTGAGATACATTCAGGGATTGCCTCATCGTCCCGACGACCTTCCCTACCCTCCTGGTCCCCGGACCACGAAGGCACTGCTTTCGTCCACCGACTACGTCGACAGTTACAGCACCAACAACTTCAGTAGCGAGACTGACTACGGCTACAATGAGGTGCTGACGAACTACATCTGGGAGAACGGGCAGTGTCAGGAAAGCTCCAGGGATCAGCAGCACGTCTTCTTCGGGATCGGGCTGCTCTGTTCCATGGCTGAGATGGCGTGGAACCAGGGCGACGACCTTTACAGCCACGCGAATGACCGGCTCCTGCTGGGCCTCGAATACAACATGCGGCACAACGTGTCCGCCATCCGCTCTTATCCCGACCAGACGACGTGGTGGGTGCCCACCGTCGAATCGGGGGAGTTCATCCAGCGACTGGATCGAACCGCGCGCTGGTTTTCCAAGGCGATCAGTCCTGATGGTGTGGGTGGGTTTCCCAATGTGCGTCCGATCTTCGAGATGCCGTTGGCTCACTATCAGGGCCGGGGACTCAAGACGGATGAGGAAGTCAAGTGGACCGAGCGGGCCCGGGATATCGCGATTGAGGAATCGGGGTATGAAGTCGCCGGTTGGTCCAATGATGGGATCGGCTGGGGAGCGCTTACGTTCCGCCGCCCCGACCACTGCCATGGCGATCCGGTCCGTGGGTTTTCATCCGGTCTGCCGGTCTATGCCATGAACGTCCTCCCCGGAGCCATCGAGGCGGAGAACTACGACCATTTCACCATCCATGGCGAAGGCCATACCTACCATGATGAGACACCCGGGAACTCGGGCGGCGAGTATCGGACCTCCGAGGGGGTGGACGTCACCACGTGCACCGAGGGGGGGCACGCACTGACGTCGCTCGAGGCGGATGAATGGCTGACCTACACCGTGGCGGTCCCGTCCGCGGGGATCTATGACATCTCGATTCGCTATGCCTCGTCCGCGGCCGGCGGCAGGATCAAGTTCAGCTTTGGTGGCGTGGACAAGACGAACGAAGTTGCCGTTCCCTTTGGAGCTCCGGGTTCCTCGGGCTCTACCGATTGGCAAACCCTCAAGGTGGCCAGTGGTGTGTCGCTGAGCGAGGGCGTGCAGAGCATGAAGGTGAGCATTGCCGGTACCTCGAATGCTTTCGAGCTGAACCGGATTGCCATCGATCGCGACCCAAGCGTGCTGGTCGGCCATTGGAAATTTGACGATTCTGCTGGTTCAACCGTCGCTGATTCCTCGGGCAATGGATTCGATGGGATCAACGTCGGTGCAAGCTGGGTGGCTGGAATCGACGGTGGTGCCCTTGGGTTTGACGGAAGTGGTTCGCAGGTAACGCTTCCCGCAGCTGCCTTTAGTGGGATCAGCGATCAGATCACGGTTTCCATTTGGGTGAATGGCAGCGCTGGGCAGCCCGTGAACAACTCCGTGTTCTATGCGGTGTCGGGGAATCAACGGGTGTTGAACGTGCACCTTCCGTGGGGGGATTCCGAAGTCTATTGGGATGCGGGTAGTAGTTCCGGCTACGACAGGATCAACAAGCTGGCGACGGAAGCGGAGTTCAAGGACGGCTGGAATCACTGGGTGTTCACCAAGGACGCGGGGTCGGGGGTCATGAAGATCTATCTCAACGGAAAGCTCTGGCATTCCGGACTGGGGAAGACCAAGACCATGACTGGAATTACTGCGGCGACCATCGGCAGTCAGATTTCTGGTGTGCATTACGATGGGAACCTGGATGATGTCCGGCTGTATGATGTCGCCTTGTCCGAGCAGGAAGTTTCCAGCCTCTACTACCAGACTCCGTTCTTTGTCGCGGATGGATTGGTGGCCGATGCCACTGGTGCCACCCGGATCGACTTGAATTGGAATGCGGTCGATGGAGCGATCTCCTATGACCTCAAACGCTCATCGACGAGCGGAGGTCCGTATTCGCTTGTCGCGGGAGGCCTGACCACGACCCATCATGTGGATACCGGTCTGACGACAGGGACGGAGTATTTTTACGTCGTCAGCGCGATCTACGGGGGGATCGGGAGTGGAAACTCTGACGAAGCCAGTGCGGTGCCGTTTTCTCCCACTGGCACGTCGCCGGTCATCACTACGGAGTCCCTCGTAGAGGGGGCGGTCGGCAGTTCGTACTATCAGACCCTCACCGCGACCGGGGGAGAGGATCCCATGGTTTGGTCGCTTGCCAGTGGCACACTTCCGCCAGGTGTCGAACTTGGCAGCGGCGGAATTCTCAGTGGGACGCCCAGTGCTTCCGGGCTCGGCAACTTCGCGGTCAGAGTGACGGATGCCGATGGAGATGTGGATACCCAGTTTCTGAGTCTGCAGATCAATGGGTCTGGTGAGCTTCCTGCGGAGAAACTTGCTGTCGGTGAGGGTGATGTCATTGCCAGTGAGTTCCAAGCCCCCAACGAACCCGCCAATACCCTCGATGAAGACCTTGGATCCCGCTGGTCGGCGCAGGGTGACGGTCAGTGGATTCGCTACGACCTTGGCGAGGTGAAGCGGGTTCATTTCCTCGCAATCGCGTGGCTGAATGGATCCAGCCGTGTTTCGACCTTCGATGTGGAAGTATCTGATGACGATGTGACATGGGTGCCCATTGCGTCTGGTCTGCAGAGTTCCGGGACGACCACCGAACTGGAGACCGTGGATGTCGCCGACACCCTCGCTCGTTATGTGCGGATCGTCGGCCATGGGAACTCGACCAACAACGGTTGGAACAGCATCACGGAACTGGAGATCTGGGGAGTTCCCGAGTTTGCCCCATCCACGCCTGCCTTCATCACGGCGACTGCAGGGGATGGCGAGGTCGCCTTGACGTGGGCTTCTTCCGGAGGGGCGACCCACTATCATGTGAAGCGTTCGACGACGAGTGGTTCCGGCTTCTCGCTGATCGCGAGCGAGGCGGGCGTCAGTTATCTTGATACGGATGTCGTCAATGGGACGACCTATTATTACACCATTTCCGCCCTGAATGCGGCGGGTGAGAGTGGTGATGCCACCCAGGTGGGCGCCAAACCCCATGCTCCGATTTCAGAAGAGGAACTGGTCGCGCCTGTCATGGCCCGGGTCGGGGACGGCATCGAGATGACGGTGCAGACGGTGCCGGGTCGCATCTATCAGCTTCAGCGGAACGAGACGCTCGCGTCGGACGGCTGGGAGGACCTCGGAGACCCTGTGATTGGGGCCGGGACTTCGATCATTCTCTCGGATCCCGAGGCCTTCGTGCTTCCCTCATGTTTCTACCGGGTGCAGATCGATCCCTGATGGGGGATCGGGGGACTGGGCGGCTGGATTCTGCGCTTGCCATGCCACGGCGGAGGAGGGCATGGTGTTAGCTGTTCAGATGATTAGTCGTGTTTATTCCGCTGCGCTGCGAGGCGTGGATGCCGTTGAGGTCGAAGTGGAGGTCAATGTCAGTGGTTCGGAGAATCCTGGCGTGATCGTGGTGGGACTGCCGGATGCCGCTGTGCGCGAATCCTCCCAGCGTGTGATTTCGGCCATTTCAAATTCTCCCCTGCGATTGGCGGACGGAATCAAGACAGTAAATCTCGCACCTGCCGATCTCCGCAAGGAAGGGCCTTCGTTTGACCTGCCCATCGCCTTGGCGATGGCATCGGCTTCGGAGGAGGTCGTGCTGCCGGAGGATGACTGTTGTATCGTCGGGGAACTGGCCCTCGATGGTTCGGTCCGGCCGGTTAAGGGAGTGCTGTCGATCGCTCTGGAGGCCAAGGCAAGGGGGCGGAAGCGGGTCCTGGTGCCGGAGGCGAATGCGAAGGAGGCCGCGGTCATCGAGGGCATCGAGGTGTTCCCGGTCCGGAATCTTTATCAGGCATGGCGGTTCCTGGTGGGCGAGGAGGAGATCCTTCCCATGCGCATCGACCGGAAGAAATTCTTCGAAAGCCAGCGGTCGTATGAAGTCGATTTCGACGAGGTGAAGGGACAGCATCACGTCAAGCGGGCGCTGGAGGTGGCGGTGGCTGGAGGACACAATCTGCTCATGGTCGGTCCGCCGGGAACCGGGAAATCGATGTTGGCGAAGCGCCTGCCGACGATCATGCCGGACATGAGCGAGGAGGAGGCGATCGAAGTGACGAAGATCCAGTCGATTTCCGGGCTGCTTGATCCCAAGCAATCCTTCCTGACGACGCGGCCGTTCCGGGCGCCCCACCATACGATCTCCGATGCCGGTCTGCTCGGCGGTGGAACCAACCCGGGCCCGGGAGAGGTCTCGCTGGCGCACCACGGGGTTCTCTTCCTTGATGAGTTGCCCGAATTCCGGCGTCAGACCCTGGAGGTGATGCGCCAACCGCTGGAAGACGGACACGTGACGATTTCAAGAGCGGCCGGGTCCCTGACCTTTCCTGCGAGATCCATGATGGTGGCGGCTCTGAATCCATGTCCATGTGGATACTACGGAGATAGCAAGCGGGAGTGCCGTTGCTCGCCGCGGCAGATCGAGATGTACCGTCAGCGGATATCCGGACCGCTGCTGGATCGGATCGACCTGCACGTGGAGGTTCCGATTGTGGAATACCGTGAGCTTTCGAGTCAGTCGGGAGGCGAGAATTCAGCGAGTATCCGTGAGCGGATCGTGGCGGCGCGGGGGATTCAGAGCGACAGGTTCGAGGGGAGTTCAACCTGCACGAATGCGAGCATGGGGCCGCGGCAGGTCCGGGATCACTGCCAACTGACGAGTGAGGGTTCCAGCTATCTGGAGCAGGCGATGGAGTCGCTGAATTTCTCCGCACGTGCCCACGATCGTATCCTGAAGGTGGCACGGACGCTTGCTGATCTCGAGGGTGCCAAGGATATCGGGACCCAGCACATTCTGGAGGCGATCCAGTATCGGACGCTCGACCGCAACCTGTTTTCGTAGCGGGTGATTCCTCGATCCGACTCCTAGGCGTCCGGCTCGGGGAGGATTTTTGCCAGCAGGTCTTCCAGGTTGAGGGTGGCGATGGTGGTGGATGTGTCACTCAGGCCATAGGGGAGGATGAGGTGGCCGGCGTGGATGATGGCCCCGCAGGTATAAACGACGTTCGGCACGTAGCCGTTGCGCGCGGGTTCGTCCGGTTCGAGCAGGGGGAGAGGGAGGTGCCCGAGGACGATGGATGGATCATCGAGGTCGAGCAGAAGGGCGCCGATGCAGTAGCGCCTCATCGCTCCGACACCGTGGGTCAGGACGAGCCAGCCAGCCCCTGTTTCCATCGGTGATCCGCAGTTGCCGATCTTGACGGCTTCCCAAGCTTCGGTGGGTGCCCGGAGTCTCTCCGCCTTTTCCCAGACGAGGACGTCGTCGGAGCTCATGAGATAGAGGTTTTCGTCGTCCTGCCGGGACAGCATGACGTAGCGGCCATTGATCTTGCGAGGGAAGAGGGCCATGCCCTTGTTGCGAACGCAGGCTCCATCGAAGGTGCGTGCCTGGAAGGAGAGGAAGTCCTGAGTTTCTAGTAGCTGGGGGAGGATCGTGTGTCCGTTGTATGCCGTATAGGTGGCGTAATACGTGCGGGTGCCATCTTCGTCGGTGAAAAGGACGAAGCGTGCGTCCTCGATGCCGTTGCTCTCGCTGGGTGAAGTGGGGAAGATGATTCGTTGTGACAGGGGGACGGAAGGCTCGAAGCTCACTTGATAGTTGGCGCGGGCCAGCCACTGGATGCATTCGATGGTGTTGCGGGATTGGTGAACGGAGGCATGGGTCTCGACGCAGGCCGCGTCCAGCTCGCTGCGCGTGAAGTGATCACCGAGCGCCTGCATGAGGGTGCGTGACCAGGCGTTGTCGAACTCCATCTGGTGCAGTCGTCGGAAGAAACTGCTCTTCCTGAATTTCGGGTCGGGATCGAGCTCAGGGGCCGATGTCTGGGCGGAGCTGGGGTCCAGCGCGACCTTGCCCGATGAGTCGACGACACCGGAGCGGAAGGCGATCGAGGAAATGTGGCCTTCTCCAGTGGCGCGGAGGCTCATGATGAATCGAAGAGCGCCCTCTTCCAGGTTGCTCTGATCCGGGTGGGGAACGATGGAGGGATTGAACAGGGCGGCGGACTCCAACGCGTATTCGCCGGAGAAGAGGGCGCCGATGTAGAGGCGTTGTTCCCGGGTCAGCGACTCTTCCTTGGGGATGAAATGCTGAACCAGCTTGTAGTGGTCGTCCCACGCGCAGGTGAGGCAGGGGTGCCGGCTGTCGAATTGCTCATGGAGTCCGTCGAGCCTGCCTCGGACCTCATCCGCACTGAGGGCAAGAGCCCTCTCGATCACACGGCAGACGGACTTCGGATCGGAGGGAATGAAGGAGCGCACAATCACCCTGGAGTGATCCGGGTGAATGTGGATGCCTGTGTTTACGTGGGCTGGAGCTTGCATGGGATGGGTTGGTTGAACTCCGGATCATGGGACCTTGCGGCGTCGATGGCAGCTGCCCGGCGGGTGAGTTCCAAGCGGGAGAGGTGGAAGGCGAGAGTGGACTCGGCGCCCTGGTTCTGGTTGAGCGAGTCGCTCTGGAGGGCATCGCGACAGCCCCCAGTGGAAGCGTCGTAGAGCGGCAGTCCCAGGTCGTTGCGACCGAGGAACCATTCGAAACACCGTCTCGCCTCATCGGCCCAGAAGAGGTCACCGGTGAGGTCGAAGGCGGCCATGCAGGCGCTCACGGTGGAGTGGGCTTCGATGGGTTGCTGGTCGAAACGGGCTTTTTCTCCTCCTCTTGGCCAGAAACCATGGCAGCCGATCGGCGAAAAATGGCCGGTTGGGCTGATCTGATGTCCGATCAGCCACCGCAGGGTGCGCAGGCCGATCTCCACCGCTTCGCTCTGATCTGAAATGATCAAGGCATGGGGCAGCTTGGCGTTGTCATAGGTGGCGACGTGCTCGAACCACTGCCACTCGTCGGACGAGGTGGCATGATAGAGGTCGAGGAGGTGGGTGACGAGAAGCTGGCGAATCTTTGCGACAGGGCGATCGCCGGTGAACGCACGAAGGTATTCATGGATGGCGATGAGGGTGAATGCCCAGGCGCGGGGGCTGCTGAAATGTTTGACCGGCGGCAGGGCGCGCTGGAAAAGGAGGGCGGAGAGATTTCGGAATCCTTCGTTTCTTGATCGACCGAGCGCCGAGCCGACGGCCCACAGCGCACGTCCATGGCTGTCTTCCGATCCTTTTCGTTCAAGCCACTTGCGTTCGTGGCTCATGAAGTTGCGGAATCGCCGGGTATTGGGATCAAAAGCGTGCCAGAGGAAGGCGAGGTAGGAGCAGGCGAGGCGCTCGACCTGGGCATCCGAGCCATGCTCTTCCTGGTGGAGGATGGTGTAGATGAAGGCCCGGGCGTTGTCGTCGGTGCAGTAGGCCTCTTGGTAGTTGGGCACACTGTAGATGGCATGCTGGAAGATCCCGGTGTGATCGCTCATGCGGACCAGGTGCTCGATGTTGGTGGCGGGAATTGCGAGCGGCCGGCGCGGAATCGTGTCCGTTGGCTGCGGATGGTGGGCGGGCGCACTGCGGTTGGCCCGGGCTCGATTGAAGCTGGTCATGTAGCGGCGGGCGGTTTCCGGCCAGGTCATGTCGCGCCCGCTCTTCCAGGCGCATCGCCGGATGCGCGCCATTCTCGCGGGATCTGCAAGCAGGGCATCGACAGCTCCGGCGATGGCTCCGGAGTCGGCGAAAGGAACGATTACCCCGCGACCATCGTCGAGCAATTCGGTCGCGTGCCAATAGGGTGTCGAGATCACGGCCTTCCCGGCACCGAAGGCGTAAGAGAGGGCACCCGAGGTAATTTGTTCCTCATTGCGGTAGGGGGTGAGGTAGATGTCCGCTCCGCCGATGAATTCCTTCAGCTCCGCCATGGAGACAAAGCGGTTGTGGAAGATGACTTGTTCGCTCACCCCGAGTTTCTCTGCCAGTGCGATCAGGCTTTCACGGTAGCGCTCGCCCTCGGCGGCCAGCAGGTGGGGGTGCGTCGCACCGACGACGAAGTAGAGGACGTCCGGGTGCTTGCCGAGAATCTCTGGAAGTGCCGCGATGGCGACTTCGATGCCCTTGTTGGGAGACAGCAAGCCGAAGGTCAGAAGAACGGTTTTGCCGTCGGCATTCAGCACATCCTTGTAGAAGTCCGAGTCGACGAAAGGCATGTCGATCACGCCGTGGGGAATGAGGTCGATCCTGTCATCCGGGATGCCGTAGGTCTGGTGCAGAATGCGGCGACCTCTCTCGGCCATGACCACGAAGCGTTCGGACATGTCATCGAGTCCCTGCATGACCCGGAGTTGGTCGGAGTCGGGAGACTCGAGGATGGTATGGAGAGTCGTGACGACCGGTTTCCCCACCTCCCTGAGGAACTCGAGGAGGTGAGAGCCGGCGGGGCCACCGTAGATGCCGAACTCGTGTTGCAGTGAGATGACTTCGACGTTGTTGATCCGCAGGAAGTCGGCGGCGCGGACGTAGGATTCCGGATCGTCCTTTGCGATCTCGAAGAGAACCCGAGGCGGGTAGGCGTAGCCTTCCGGGATGTCATTGACCGCCCCGGCGAGGCAGTCGGTTGCGGGGAACTCGGTGGCGATGGCCTCACAGATGTCCGTCGTGAACGTGGCGATCCCACAACGTCTTGGAATGTAATTCCCGATGAAGGCGATGTGGCGGCTTGAAAGAGGATCTTTCATCGGCGCTGGCAACCAAGTGATCTCGGTCTCGCTCCCGGAATGGGAGGGGGAATTCGTGAGAATTCCGACAAGGAATGGCCAAGTCCCTTGCGAAACATCTAAACGTAGGTTTTTGCAAATTCAGAGTCAAGATCGGACGAAAAGTGGATGGGCTTCATCCCTCCGGATGTTCCGGCTTCAGAACGACTGCGACTTCTTCGTCCTCAGAACATCGAGTCTTCTGTGGTGCTGCTGCATGGCAGGTTCTGCCGGACGAGCTTGGGGGCAATCCGGTGCCGATGGGTCATAGGTCGAATCGATGCTCCCGGAGCATGCCGGATGGAGGTGTCGGCCGAGGCCGCATCTGTGCCGCGGGCAGATATTGCTTGTATTTACATCTTCAAGTGGCGTAGTTCCCAAAACCCCAAAAACCCCAACCTTAGTGAATTCTTCGACGCCCCTCGGCACCGCGGCTTGTTCAGCGTGTCTCTCCCTCATTGTTTTCTCCAGTCAGGCTCAGGCCTCTGTCGGTGCCGTTGACGACGGTGATGCTCTCACTCCCGTCGCGACGGTGGATGAGGATACGACCCTGGATACCTCCGGTGGACTGTCCGTCACCGATAACGATTCCGGCATCTTCGAGATCACAGGCTTTGCGCCTGTCTCGTCGAAGGGGGCCGCCGTGACGGTCTCAGCGGACGGCACCTTCCTTTTTGATCCGACCTACAGTGGAGACGCTCAGGCCTTGTCGGCGGGAGCCTCCTTGATTGACACCTTCCAGTATACCATCACCCAGATTTCTGTACCGGGTGTGACCTTTGAGCTGGATCCGAGCAACTCCATCGACACGTTTCCCTGGAGTGGTCTGAATGCTCCCGTTGCTGCTACGGGAACTGGAGTTCCCAGTGAGATTACAATGGCCTACCAAAGCCCTCCGGGCGGGGATCGCGGAACCTTCCATGGTGCTCCGAACTACGACCTGAATGACGCGAGCTTCGAGTTCTGGATCAAGCCCGACGTTACGAACGCGGATCAGGTGATCTTCGAGACCGGGGGCAACGGAACTGGCAGCGCGCTGGTCGTGAACGATGATGCCACCGTTTCCTGGGTTGTTAGAAATGGAAGCATACCTTTCGTCCAATCTTCCACCACCCTGGTGGTCGGACAGTGGCACCACATCGTGGCGACCTACGACAAGAACAACCCGGGGAGCACCGATACGGTTGAGTTGTTCATCGATGGGGCCTCTGAAGGCACCGCGACGGCCCTGAATGCGGATGACTGGAGTGGCACCGACCTGGCGGGGTTGGGGCGGCGAAACGGGACTACGGCAGCCGACAACGTGAATGTCGATGGCGACGGTACGAATGAGAACTACGGCAATTTCACTGGGCAGATCGGTCTAGCGCGATTCTGGACCGGTGAGGTGCTGGATCTTGCGAAGGTGACTTCCAATCGGGATCTGGCTTTGAACGGGCCTTCGGTTGATACCGCCACAGTCAGCGTCGAGGTGACAGGTGCCAATGACCTGCCGCGCGCGCTGGACGATGGGATCGCCAGCCCGACGATTGCGGAGGACGGCTCCGGAGTCGCATTCAGCGAGAACCTTCTCACCAATGATGGTGGGGTGGTCCGCTCCGTGGGCTCTCCTGCGACGAGCCTTCTTCTTTGGAACTATGATGCCTCGCAATCCGCGGGTGCCGGGGTATGGGAGAACGTCGGTCCGGTCAGTGGAGCGAACGCGGACTGGAACCTTTCGGGCGGAGTAACCCTCGATGCCAGTCCGGCAACATCGATCTCCGGCATTACAGCAGCCTATGATTTTGATGGCGTGGATGATTCCGGCGTTCTGGCGGGCGGAGCCCCTGAGTCGATTCTCGGCAATGCCACGACTGTCAGAAATGGTGCGTTCGAGATTTGGTTCAAGCCGGACAATCTGACCCAGACCGCGACCCTCACCGAGTTTGCGGGGACCACGGGTTCGGGTATCGGCGTGGAAGGTCCGTTGCTTGTGGCGGGGTCCACGGGCGGAGCTCGGGTCACCTACGATCTGCTGAATGATCCCGCCTCCCTGCTCGGGGCGGGTGCGACCACAGAGTTCATCCAGGTCATGGCCGTCTATGCCGTGGAAGAATCGACTCCGGAACTCCGCTTGTTTGTCAACGGCACCTTTGTCGGTCGGGCGGACATGGCTGCTGACTGGGCTTCGACCGATGGGTCCGGCATGGCGCGCTGGGCGGGGACTCACGTGGGTGGTATTCTGAATAATGGATCGGGTTCGCCCTATGATACCTACTTCGATGGGTCCATCGCGATAGCCAGGCTGTATGGATCGGCCACGGCCGGTCTTCCGGCATTCAGTGGCCTCGAGGCACGCCAGAACTTCGTTGCGGTCAATGGCGCTCTGGACCTTGAAGGAGACAGCTACACCGTTGCGGGTATCGTGGACGGGGCAATGGCTGTCCAAGGGGTCGGAAGTCCCGCCACGATTGCGTCGGGAGCCATCGTGACCCTCGACAGCAATACGGGGAGCTTCACCTATGATCCCAATGGGGCGTTTGACAGTCTGGCGACGGGTTTGTCGGCGACGGATGAGTTTTTCTATCAGATCGATGACGGAAACGGCGGGACTGGTTCGGCCAAGGTGACTGTCACCATCGAGGGGCGCACCGATGCCGTCGGTGATGTCATCGCGGCGACCGAAGCGGTGGTGACCCAGTTCAAGGCGAACCAGATCGTGGGCAATGATCAACACACCCTGGCAACCACCGACGCCTTTTTCAGTGTCGATGCGGCTTCAGTCTCGGGAAGCAATTGGTTCAACATCGGTAGTGGGGGGGCGACCTACGACGTGAATGTCACCGGCGGAACCCTGATCAATCCTCCGCTCCTGGATTCGAATTTCGGTGCCATCGGTGCCGCATGGCGGAATGTGGCCGGAGTGGTGACCAGTGTGCAGCCGATTGCCGATGATGATGCGACCTTCGAAGTCTGGTTCCGGCCTGAGCCGCTGCAGACGGGCAAGCAGGTGTTGTTGGAAAGCGGTGGCAATGGTTTCGGCATGTCCATTGTCTTCGATGCCGATGCCAACACGGTGATCTTCACGATTGATGGGGGGGACAACGTGACGGACGTCATCAAGGCGACGGCCACCGGCGTGGTAACAGGCGAGTTCAATCAATTGATCGCAGTTTACGACCGGGACAATCCGGGTCTGGAGGACAGCCTGACCATGTATCTCAACAATGATCCAGGGGCCAGCTTTGACAGCACGGTGAAGGGCAGCGGGGTCAATGCGGCCGGCTTGACCGATCAGTGGAGTGGTGGCGACCCCACCGGGATCGGGGCGACGGCCGCCACGGCCGCGTTGGGTGAGGTCCTGGATCCCTTTCTTGGAGACATCTCGATCGTGCGGATCTATGCAAGGAAGCTGTCAGCGTTGGAGATGGAGGCGAACTTCGACTCCGTGGTGCAGAAGATTCTCAATATTGAAGGCAATGGGCCGGGTGTCTCCTACACGACTGCGCTTGGCGCGACGGTGACCTTGAATGCCGATGGGTCGTTCGACTACGATGCGACGGGCCTATCGGCGGATATTCCTGACGGCAACGTCGTGCAGGATTCATTCGATTACACGATCAGCGATGATCAGGGAGGTTCAACGACGGCCACCGTGACGGTCAATGTCACCGGAGTGGACAACAGCTTCGTCGCGGTGAATGACGATGTGACGGTCGGTGAAAGCTCGGGGCCGACATCGATTGCAGTGCTTGCCAACGATACCCAGACCGCCGCCACCGTGGTACTGCAGAGTTTGGAGAGTGGCTATGAGAGCGCTTTTGAGAACGGCGTGACTGTCGGAGATCTGGGGAACGCGCTCTCCGGCAACTGGAGCTACCTCTGGAATGCCCCGACCGACTGGGCAAGCAACAGTTCATCGGATGCTTCGACCGGAGGCTTCGGTGTTTCAGCGGATTACGAACCTCTGGTTTGGAGTGGCACGCAATGGACTGCGGATGGAGATGATATCACCAGCGACCCCTTGACAGCCTTCCTGCGATTGGCCCCCACCGGAGGGCATCCGGGTGTCGGTTCGACTTCAAGCGTGGGCATTGGCAACGATAAGGCTCGTGGCCCGATTGCAGCGTACACCGTGCCGACCAGCGGGGTCTTCGGGATTGGCAATTCCATCCTTTCGAAGGTGTCGGGAAGCGGCGACGCGGTGTCCGCCGAGGTCTACGTCAACGACGTGTTCAAGGGGTCCTTCAGCGCCGCTCCGGGTGGCTCGATTGGTTTCGACGGCAACCTTGGATTCTTGACCGCGGGTGATGTGATCTATGTGGGCGTGAGTCCGGGACCCACGGCCGGATCGGACTCGTTCACGTGGAGCTTCGATGTGATTGAGCTTCCCTCCGTCGATGCCCAAGTGCTGGACATCGTTGGATCGGTGACGACCGACGGGACCACGGTGACCTACGATCCGGGTGCGAATTTTGATTCGTTGAAGGTCGGCCAGAGTGTTCAGGAAACCCTGACCTACACTTTGGACGAGGGAGGGAATACCTCGACGGCCACCCTGACGATCACTGTCCAGGGCGAGAATGATGCGCCGATTGGCGTGGCCGATTCTGCGGATGTTCTTGAAAACGGGACGGGCTCGGGATCGGTCCTGGGGAATGACACCGATGTGGATGCCGGAGAGTCGGCAACGCTCGTGGTTGGCGAAGTGGAGGGGAGTGCAGGAAATGTCGGAGCGGCCACGGTCCTGGCGAGTGGGGCGATCGTGACGATGCAAACGGATGGTTCCTTCATCTACGACCCGAATGGAGCCTTCGACTCCCTCGATCTGGGGCAGACGGCACAGGATACTTTTGAGTACACAGTGCAGGATGAAAACGGCCTCAACGCGGTGGCTTCCACCACGGTGACCCTTGATATCCTCGGTGTGGTCCCGAACAACGGGCAGCCCACGGCTACGAACCTTACCCAGACGATGATTTATTCGTCGACCGCATCGGGAGTCCTGATCGATCCGGTCATCCGGGTTGCGGATCCGAATGACGGTATCACCTCGCTCTCCGACGCCGACTTCCTTTGGGATGGCATCTCGACTTCTTTCCCGGGCGGGGGATCCGATGACAACAAGTTTGGATCCTCCGATCCCGTGGATGTGGATGGTTTCGCGATCAAGCTGGCATTTGTGCCGACAGCAGCCGATCTCGGCGCAGGGATCGTGCGTGTGCTCTACGAATACGGCGGGATCTCGAATGGCCACGGGATCTACCTTTATGAGGGGGTTCCACACCTGCTTGTGAAGATGCAGGGAAACAACGGGGATGATCCGGCGGCGCTGAGTGACTTTGACTGGGCTGGGAATGTGGTTTGTGTGCCGCTCACAGGTGCGGTGGTTCCTGTCGGGGAAGCGACGGACCTGGCCGTCAAGTTCACTCTCGACGAAGTCGAGGTCATGGTGAACGGCGGGGCGGTCCAATCAACGGCACTGGTCAACCGGGGAGGGAAGACCAACTGGTCGGGCAACCTGTCGGTCTCGATCGGCGAGGCGGCTCCGTTGGGAAACAACGGTGGAGCAAGCACCGATGCCGGTCTGTTCGCCGAAGCGGATCTGAGTCATCCCGAAGGGCCGGTCATCGATTGTCGTTTCTGGAACGTGACCGAGGTGGGGATGCTGGCATTTGACCCGGAAATCGAGACTGCAACGCTGAGCGTGAACCCGGCGGAGGGCGCGCTTTCGGTTCCGGCCGGAGCGAGCTTCGATGGGACGACATGGATTTATTCCGGCACACCATCGCAAGTCAACGCGGCTCTGTCTCTGGTCGAGTTCCTCCCCAATGGGACCAGTCCGGCGGATGTCAGCGTGGATATCCGCGATGGTGAGGAAGATGGAGCGGTCCCGCTGACCGGTGTGCTGACTTTCCAACAGGCCAATGAGATTCAGGACTGGCGCTTGTCCAATTTCGGCACCGCACTGAATACCGGTGTGGCGGCGGATGACTCCGATGCGGGGGACAGTGATAGCCTGGTCAATATCCTTGAGTTCGGCTTTGGAACGGATCCCAACGTCGCCGACAACCAACCGCTTGAGCCGGATGGCTCGAGTTATGGAACTCCGACGGTCCGGATTGATTTCACCGGGGGGGTGACCTTCGACGCCTTGTTCGTTCGGAGGGATGACTTCGGGCAGCCCGGGAGTGTGGAATACACCGTCGAGTTCAGCGCGGATTTGAACACCTTCTACGCGAGCTCGGCCAGCGTGACGACGGTCGTCGATCCGGCGGACGACTACCACATCGCCAGTGTCCCGTATCCTCCGATACTGCCCGACGGGAAGAAGGCGCGGTTCTACCGGGTGAGGGTCGAGGCGGTCGAGTGAACGAAGATTGAACCCATCGATTGAATGAAACCATTTTCTCATTTCAAGGACGCCCTCGCGGTCATCTTCGCAGGGGCTTCCACGATTGCGGTCTCTTCCGGTGCCGTGACCTACGTGGATCCGGCGGACATCGTCATTCCTCTGAGTTTCGGGGGCGTCTATCTCGATTTTGAAACCGAAACCGAAACGGGTTCGACTCCCGGCTCCAGTGCGGACCTCAATTCCTTCACGATCTCCTACAGCGAGCCATCGGGTGGCGACTGGGACGTGAACTTCTTTTTCGGCGGGGCGTTCATCGCCCACAGCCCGACCTTTCAGCCCTATCGGTCGGACCCGGCGGACAACTTGTCCGCCATCGACAACCTGGGTTTGAATACCGAGATCACAGGGGCAGCCGTGACTCCGGTGCCGGCGACCGGCGCATCGGCACCTCTGACGCTTTCCAGCTTCGGGGGCTCCGGAACGACCACGGGTGGAGGACTGACCGGTGCTCCAAGTGCCACCCACATGGGCCCGGCCGACGACCAGTTCACCAGTGGGACTCCCGGCTACATTGGCTTCGTGCTGAATCCAGACACCGCTCCGCAGTATGGATGGATCGAGGTGACCTTGAACGACGACGGTTCGGAAGGGACGATTCATCGCTGGGCTTACTCGGACACTCCCCTCGCGGTCGGAATACCGGAACCCGGAGTCCTGAGCTTGTTGGTCCTTGGTGGGCTCGCGATGGTCCGACGTCGGCGCGGGGCGGAATGAACGGGGAAGCCCACGAGTAACTCGATACGGATTCACCTTCCGGGACTTCCGTGCCTGCGTTGGGCTCGTTGAGGACCTTGCGGATGGCTCGAGGGTCGAGGACCGGGAGTGCGGCCTCTTGTTGGCGGAAGGATTCCCATGTCCTCATGTTGGTATGGAGAAGGGCGGTGGGGCATATTCGCCAGAGCGGAACGCACCGAGGATGCTCACGGCGTTCCCGAAGGATCGAAACCTGACCGGCAAGGCTGATGGTTTCGATCCGGCGGATCGGGTGTGGGAGGTGAGGCAAGGCGAGTTGCCGTCACTCTTCGCCGCGTGGGGCGATGCGTGCGACGAGGTAGTCCGGATCGTCCTCGGCGACTTCGATGTCCACGAGGGCATCCGCACGATCGAGCATGCGGCGGCAGTCCGGTGACAGGTGCCGGAGACGAAGCTTCTTGCCTGCCTGGCGGTAGCGTTCGGTCAGGGCATTGATCGCCTCGAGGCCCGAGAGGTCGCAGACGCGCGCGCGGGCGAAGTCGATGACGATGCTCTGGACATCGGAGCGGGCCTGGAAGTAGTCGGAGAACTCCCGGACGGAGCCGAAGTAAAGCAGTCCTTCGAGCGAGTAGATGCGTTCGTCTTCCGTCTCACTTTCGACCCGCACGTGGACATGGCGGGAACTTTCCCACGCGAACACCAGTGCGGAGACGATGATGCCGACGAAGACGGCGGTCGCGAGGTCATGCAGGATGACTGTGACGAGCGTGACCGAAAGGATGACGATCACGTCGGAAAGAGGAACCCGACCGAAGGTCTTGAGTGACGACCACTCGAAGGTGCCGATGACGACCATGAACATGACGCCGACCAGGGCTGCGATCGGGATTTTCTCGATGACGGGTCCGCCAATCATGATGAAGACGGCGAGTGCGAGTGCGGCCACAATGCCGGATGTCCGGCCACGACCGCCGGATTTGATATTGATCAAGGACTGGCCGATCATGGCGCAGCCACCCATGCCGCCGAACAGGCCAGAGAGGAAGTTGGCGCTGCCCTGCGCAAGGCACTCGCGGTTTCCGTGACCGCGCGTCTCGGTGATCTCATCGATGAGCTGGAGGGTCATCAGGGACTCGATGATGCCGACCATGGCGACGATCACCGCGGTTTTGAGGAGGAATTGCCAGTGCCCCATCCAGTCGACCGCAGACGGCCAGGCTAGGGGAGGGAAGTTGCCCTTCAGCTTGCCTTCCGGATTTCCATCAGCCTGCGCGAGGACGTCGGAGACGGTGGCGGTGTCCTTGAAGAGCAGGAAGGCGAGCAGGCCGACACTGATGATGGCCATCAGGATGGACGGCACGGCCTTGGTGATCTTCGGGAAGAACTGGATGATGAGCATGGTCACCAGAACCAGGGCGATGAAGATGCCGAGCGCCGACCCTTGAAGCCACTCGCCGGTGGATGGGTCCCGGAATGACGGGAACTGAGCCATCAGAATGACGATGGCGAGGCCGTTGACGAAGCCGATCATCACCGGATGGGGGACGAGCCGGATGAATCGTCCGAGCTTGAGCACGCCGAACAGAATCTGGATCGTCCCGGCGAGCATGATCACGGCGAAGAGATACTGGTTGCCCAACCCTGCCTCGATCTCGTTCCCGTATTCGACGGCCTTCCCTGCGACCACGGCGATGGCACCAGTGGCACCGGAAATCATGCCCGGGCGGCCTCCGCAGGCTGAGGTGATGAAGCCCATGAAAACGGCGGCCCACAGACCGACGAGAGGATCCACGCCGGCGATGAAGGAGAAGGCAATCGCTTCCGGGACAAGCGCGAGGGCGACGGTGAGGCCGGAAAGGGTGTCGTCTTTCCAATTGCCGTTCTTCTTGCGGAAAAGTTCGATGAACATGGGTGAAATGGGGCTTCGTCGGTGAGCAGATGCCACGCCACCTGGGTGACCTGCCGGAAACGGAAGGGCGGGCGGATAGGCCGCAAGCGCCTGATATGCAAGGCCGAAGCAGGAGGGAACGCGTCAATCCGGAAGCGTCGGCCTGAGCGCGGCTACGCCTGACGGCCCACGCCTTGGATGTCGATGCCGTGCAAATCGATTCTCCAATCCGAGTGGATGCCCTCGCTGCAACGCATGCGGATGAACCATGCGAGTGGGTCGGAGACTTGGGCGGAGAGGATCGCTTCCGGTGGGCGGAGTTCCTCGCGCCGGAGCGGGGTGTCGCCCGCGTTTTCCCGGAGCTTCGACTCCACCTGGGAGCAGATCATGGGCAGCAGCGGGTGCAGCGCCCGGAGCAGCGGTGTGTCCCAGATCTCGCCGCCTCCGATCATGCCGGGGCGACCTTGCTCAACAATCACCTCAAGCGGGTAGTCGAAGATGGAGCCCCATTCCAACGGCAGCCTGGACCGCCAGTGTCTGCCGTCCGGGTCACGGCGGAACCGTCCGTCGCGGGGGCGGTCGTCCTCGGTCGCCTGAAGCTCTCCGAAGATGGATGCGCGGCCCGAGCATTCCTCAAGCAGGAGATCCATGCCCGGCCCCGGGCCGTCCGCCCGGATGGCTAGGAGCTCCGGGGAACTTCGGGTGATGGTCAGCTTGAGGTCGCAGGGGGAGCCGCCATGAAACAGATTGTAGTGCATCACCACCGAGTCGCCGTTGCCCAGTCGGCCGACCTTGGTGGCGAGCGTCTGGCGTTGGAGGTCGCTGAAGCCGCGGGTGAGTCGTTGATCGATCGCTGCGATCCATTCGTGGAAGACCGGCGGAGAAAAGGTGGCCCGGATCGCCCGGGTTTCCAGATCGTCCTGGTCTTCGTAGAGGATTTCGGGAAGAGGGGGCGGGGCAGACGTGGGTGGGGCGGTCGCCCTGAAATCCGTGGTCGGCCGTGGCGGCGTGAAGCCCGGCATCGGCGGAGGGGTGGGTGGCTTCCCCTGAGCCATGCGTCCGCGGCGGATTGCCTCCTCAGGAGTCTCAATTTTCGAGCCGAAGATGTTTCCGAACCGTCCCATTCAGATCATGGGCTAACGGGTCGTGCCATCCCTGCCAAGGGCCGAATCGACTTCAGGGGGCTCCGACCCGATAGAGAACCGCGGAGTTCGCGGGCACGGCGAGCTCGTTGCCACCCACTGGATCGGGCGCTTCCCCCACGAGGGATTGGGCGCGCAGCGTGAAGCCCTCGGGAAAGATCCTATTCAGATCCAATGGGCCGGTCTTCCCATCCTGATCGGAGGCGTTGAATGCCACCACGACGCTTTGCCGGGTGTCCGGCATCACCCGCGCGAAGGCGAAGATTCCATCGTCGGTGGTGCGATCACCGCTGTCCGTCCAGAGTGGCCGGAATTCACCCTCACGCAGGGCGGCGACCTTCTGTCTGGCCGAGGCAAGACGCGCGATCGTACTGAATGAATTCTGTTGTCGCACGGTGGCAAGCGACGGTGCGGCATCGCGCTCCCACAGAGTCATGCGGCCGGTCTCTCCGTCCTCTCCGATCTTGCCCTTGGTGTCATGCATGCCGGTTTCTGCTCCGTAGTAGAGGCATGGGATGCCGGGAAGGGTCATGACCATGGCTTGGGCGAGCTGGTGTCTTCGCTCGGTCACGGAGTTCACGCGGAACCGGTTCAGTCCGTCGTGGTTTTCGATGAAGGTGATGGATTTCTGAAGGGAGTTCAGCCCGTCCGGTCCGGGACTACGGTTGTAGTAGTAGCGACCGTCATCGAAACGACCCTCGGCGAATGCAAGCATGGCGCCCTCAATCGAGCGGGGGGATCCATACTGGTTGCCGGGTTGCCGGAGATATTCCCGCATGGCGAAGCAGAGCTGGAAGGCGAGGAGGGAGTCGATGCAGGGTTCCGGGTTGGTGGCTGCGTCGGAGCGCCAGGTATATTGGCCGAGTTTTGCCGGGTTGCCGTCGTAGACTTCGCCGAAGATGATCTTCTCTCTGGCCGCCGGCCCCAGCCGTTTGCGCAGGCGCTCGGTGAAGGCATCCCAGAACCCGTGGTGGGCGTGCTTGACGGTATCGAGACGCAGGCCGTCGACGCCGACCTCGGTGAGGTAGAAGTGGTAGATCTCGACGAACTCGTCGACCAATCGGTCGAAGTGCTCGCTCCCTGGCTCCGTCCAAAAGTCCCGCAGCGAAAAGAAATCGCACATGACTTCCTCGCCGTCCGATTTGCCAAGGCTTTCCCAAGAGAATCCCTTCCGGCCGTAGCTGGAGAGTTCACCGAGGACACCGGAGGATTTGACATCGCGGCCGAGCAGCCGGGTGGTGGCGAAGGGAGCGGTGCGTTGCATGTTCCATTCCGGCACATCGCCCCAGCGCGCATTCTGATGGAATCCATCGCGTTTGTAGGGCTGGACCCACTCGTCCTTTTGCTCGCGCTCGAATTTGCCGTTCCCATTGGCATCGTAGTAAAAGACGGGGCCAGCGTGATTCAGCACGACATCCTGCACTACCTTCAGACCTTTCGCATGCGCCAGGCGGACGAAGTCGCGATAGTGCTGCATGCGGCCCTCCTTACCTGGAGGGTAGGGGGTGCCGGCCAGGGATTCGGTGCTGGTGAGGTGCGGATCGATATCGAGGAAATCCTGGGCCCAGTAGCCATGGTAGCCGCTTTTCCAGCCGCCAAGATCGTAGCCGGAGCGCCAGACGTTCCTGACAGGGGGGGTGATCCAGATGGCGGTCACCCCCAGCGCGTTGAAGTAGCCGGACTGGATCGCGCGTTCGAGTCCGCGCAGGTCACCTCCATGATACTTGTCGAGGTTCTCCTGAGCGGGGTCATAGAGGCTGCGGTCGCTTCCTTCAGGGATGTTGTTTGCCGGGTCGCCGTCGTGGAAGCGGTCGGTCATCGTGAAGTAGATCACGTCTTCCGCCCATGAACGTTCCTGCGGCCGTGCGTTGAGGGCTGTCGCGGCGATCAGGCTGATGCCGGCCAGCCGGAGGAGCAGGTGCCTTGCTGAACGGTGCATGGAAGCATGGTGGATCGGGATCATTCACAGACCAATGGCCAAAAGTGGGAATTGGTTGGGTGGGCTGGGGTTTTTGATGGCTCGGCAGGCAGGATGGAGGCTCAAGCTTGCCGAAGTCGGAAAAGAATCGATGATTTCGGGGTAACGTGACGCTTCAACAGGGCGAATATCTGCAAGAACCATGATCCGATCCATCCTATTTCCAATGTTGGCCGGGGCTGCCCTGGCGGCGGACAAGCCCGTTGTGGCCGTGTATGACCTCGAACGCGGACTCTCGGAAAGCGGGATGACCGAGCCTTCGCTGATGAACATGAGTCTGGAGAGTCAGCGTCCGTTGACCTTCTACGATGTCACCCGGAGCCTGGGACTGGCAGTGAAGGATCCCAACGTGAAAGCGCTGGTGCTCGATGTCGATGGTGCGCCGCTCGGGCTGGCGCAGATCGGGGAGATCCGGCGCCATCTGGCTTCTGCGAGGGAAGCGGGCAAGGACGTTTGGCTCTACAGTGACTACTACACGACGAAGACGGCGCTGCTGGGTGCGGCTTCCAATCACTTCGTGCTGATGCCCGAGGCCGGCGTGACGTTTTCGGGAATGGCGTCTCAGTCGCTCTACTTCAAGGGCATGCTCGACAAGGCGGGGCTTCAGGCGGATGTGATCCATATCGGCGACTTCAAGAGCTTCGGTGAGGAGTTCTATCGCACGGGGCCGAGCGAGTTCGCCTTGGAACAGCGTGAGGAACTGATTGGCGGGATGTTTGATCAGATCATCTCAGCCGTGGCGCAAGGACGGTCGGTCGAATCATCAAAGGTGATGGAGTTGGTCGATCGCGGGGAATTCACCGCTGAGGAGGCCAAGGAGGCCGGGCTGGTCGATGACCTGCAGTACCGGACCGATTTCAACGCGTCCTTGAGGGAGCGCTATGAGGGAGCGAAGTTCGACCGTGAGTATGAGATGCCCGATCTGGATGGGCCGGAAATGGACAGCCTGTTCGATGTGTTCAAGCTGATGATGGACAGCGGCAAGGACTCCAAGGCCAAGGAGGATTACGTGGCAGTCGTGGTGCTGGATGGGGGGATCAGCGATGCATCGGTCGCGCCGGTGCGGAAGGAGATCGTGAAGCTGCTGAAGGATGAGCACGCCAAAGGACTGGTGCTGCGGGTGAATTCACCGGGTGGCTCGGCGCTGGCGTCCGAGGTGCTCTGGGAAGTCACCGATGAGTGGAAGGATCGTGGACGGGCATTCAGCGTTTCCATGGGTGGGGTGGCCGCCAGTGGTGGCTACTATGTCTCTGCCGGGGCCGACCGGATTTTCGCCGAGTCGGGCACGATCACCGGATCGATCGGTGTGGTGGGCATGAAGATGGTGATGGGTGGTGCCATGGACAAACTGGGCATCACGACCCACACGATCCAGCGCGGCAAGCATGCGGATGCGATGTCCTTCACCAAGCCGTTCACCGAGGAAGAGAAGAAGCTCGTGAGGGACTCGATGGTCGATGTGTATGGGACCTTCAAGAAGCGCATCACCGATGGCCGGGGTGATCGCTTGAAGGGCGATCTGGAGGGCATGGCGGGTGGTCGCGTTTATACCGGCGCTCGGGCGCTCGAGCTCGGACTGGTTGACGAACTTGGCGGTCTGTCCGATGCGATTGCGTGGACTGCGGAGAAGGCCGGGGTGGGGACAGATGCCGTCAAGCTCCGCCCGGAGCCGAAGAGCCCACTGGATGGGTTGTTTTCGAAGCCTGAGAAGAAGCCGGAGGGGGAGATCGTGGGCATGGCTCAAGGGAGTCCTGCCGGTGACGCAGTGCGCACGATGATTCGTCAGATGGGCACGGCTGCCTTGCCGGAGCAGGTGCGCGGTTCGGTGGATCGCATGCTGCAGCGTCTTGATGCCATCCACGAGTCGCGGATTCAGTTGATCGGGCCGGATCTCGACCTGCGTTGGTAGTGGAAAGTTCGTAAGCGTGGCACGCATGGAGCGGGCGATGACGGAAGTCGGTGAGTGGAAGTGCTTGAGATATCGGGCGAGCATGTCCAGAAATCGTGCATCGCATGCAATTACCCACATCCGTTCAAGTAACGGAGCCGACCCCCGGGTTCCCAGTCTATCAGGTTGACCACGAAACATGCCGCGCCCGGGTGGCCCTTCACGGGGCGCACGTGATGGAGTGGCAGCCTTCATCCGCACCGAATCCTGTGCTCTACCTCAGCCCGGCAGCGGTGCTGCAGGAGGGGAAGGCGATTCGGGGAGGAATTCCGATTTGCTGGCCATGGTTCAATGCCCGTCCCGGAGGGCAACCCGGTCCGTCCCATGGGGTGGCCCGCAGCCAGTTCTGGGATCTGGTTTCGGTCACGGAGGATGCCGATGGTGTGACCTTCGTGATGAGTCTGGTCCATGAATCGCTGAAGGCGACCGCGACCCTGGCTCTCGGAGACAAGCTGACGGTCTCGCTCGAATCGGAGAATCTGGGTGAGGAGTCGGTGAAGCTGAGTGGCGCCCTGCACACGTATTTGAAAATCGATGAGATCACGATGATCACGGTGGGGGGGCTGGCAGGGCGGGAGTATCTGGACACGGTGGGCACGCCAACCCGGAGAACCCAGGACGGGCCGGTGGTCTTCGAAGGAGAGCTGGACCGGATTTTCGATCACAGTGGCATGATCCGGGTGGACGACCCCGGGCTGGACCGGGTACTTCAGATTGAGAAGGAGGGGAGTCCGTCGACGGTGGTTTGGAATCCGTGGGCCGAGAAGGCAGCCGGTCTCGCCGATCTACCGGACGACGCGTTCAAGGGGTTCGCCTGTGTGGAAGCGGCAATTGCCAACGAAGCGGCGGTGGAGCTGCCACCCGGCGCGACGCATCGGCTCGGGACGACGGTGTCGGTCGCCTCGTGATTCTGCGGTAGCGGAACGGACGGCCCGGTGTAAACTTTCGTCGAGCATGTCCTTCCGTTCACGATGTCTGCCCTGGCTGGTTGCCACCCAAGTCGCCGGTGGTATCGAGATCCGGACTTATGATGCCGACGACCATGACCGGTTCCTCGATTTCCCATCCAGTCCGACGATCAATCCGAATCAGGACTTCGCCCACCTGGATCTGACCGGGATTGGATGGTATGGACCGTCGCCCAATATCCAGCTGACGCTGGTCTCGCGGCAGCATGTGCTTTTTGCCAGCCACTTTGCCGGGGTCATCAATCATGCTCAGCCCATCCGATTCCTGAATGCAGCGGGGGAGTTGGTGGAGCGAGTGGCTCCGACGGATGTGTTCGTCCAGAATGGCGGTCAGGCCACCGATTTGGCGCTGTTCACTCTGGCGAGTCCGATCGATGAAGGGGATGGAATTCAACCGATGGCGGTGCTTGATGCTTCCAGCCTGCTGATGGCACCGGGGCAGACGCTTGCGGTGTGTGGAAAGAACCCGCTTGCGACCACGGGGAAATACCAGGTGATCGCGCAAGCCACTTTAGTGGATTTCCTTGAGGAAGAACTCGGCCTGGATACGAATGCGGATGAGATCGCGGATTTCGAATCCAGTGCGTATCAATTCGACTATCTGTTCGCTTCCGGCGATCCGGACGAATGCTACTTTGTGGTCGGGGATTCGGGGAGTCCGACATTCATTGATGCTGCTGGCACTGCGGCTCTAGTAGGTGTGCACAGCGCGCGGAATCCGATCGAGGACGAAGAGGAGGAGCAAATCGGTTGGGAGAATTTCGATGCGTATGTTCCGGACTACCGGGATGAGATCGATCTGTTGATGGCTCCCATGGGTTATCGGCTTCGTCCGGTGAATCCTCCGGCGACGACGCTTGTCGGGGCTGCCAGTTTGACCGACCCCGATCCGCGACGGGCCATGCCCTTGGAGATGGAGTTCGAACTGGAGAACAGCGGAGCAAACCTCACCGGGAATGTGGAGGTGGAGTTTCATTTTCCGACGGGAGACGGGCCCGACAGCATCGTGGGGAGCGGATGGGTGACCTACGGAGGCGGGGAGAAATGGACACTCAGGCGGGCGCTTCTGGATGCGGGCGAGACCGGGACCTTGTCAGTCAGTTGGTCATCCGCGCCGACAAACCCCGAGCTGGCGTTCACCGTGACCTGGCGCTCGGACGGTGTGGGGGATCAGAGTGTGAATCCGGTTTTTCCCTTGGACCCATCGTTTGCCGGATGGGCGGATGGGTTGGGTGAGCCGGAACAGAATGATGATCCGGACGATGACGGCCTGGTCAATCTGTTGGAGTATGCCCTCGGTGGAGATCCGACGAGTGGGTCAATGACGTTTGCGGACGGTGGGTTCGTTCAGCCGGTTCTCTCGATCGAAGCAGGGCAGGTATCGCTCAGCCATCCCCAGCGGGTGGACAAGGAGGTGCGGGGGCTCTCGTATTCGCTGGAGTTTTCCCCGGATCTGAATGGGTGGTCGGGGGTGGCCCCCGCAGGGATTACGTCGACCACGATCAGCGGTGTTCCCGACCTCGAGGGATTCGAGACGGCGGTTCACACTTGGCCGGTTTCTCCCGATCACCGCTTCGTCCGTCTGCAGGTGACACTCACCGAATGACGGGATGCAGGGCTCTCCACTATACAGCATCCTGCTGCTGACGGGTGTGCTCCTCGGGGCAGCGGGCTGGTGGCGGTTGTCGAAGTCCGACTCCCGGCTTCCTGTCATCTACTTTTCCGGTCTGGTGGCGGCATTCCTCGGCGCCAAGCTGGCTTTCCTGGCTGCGGAAGGGTGGCTCCATGGGGACTCGCCTGATCGATGGTGGATCTGGGCCTCGGGCAAATCGGTCATCGGGGCGCTGCCCGCTGGTTGGTTGGGCGTGGAGCTGGCAAAGAAGGCAACCGGCTATCGCTCGGCGACGGGGGATCGCTTCGCGCTGTTGCTGCCCGTTCCCTTGATTCTCGGGCGCATCGGCTGCCTCGACGCCGGATGTTGTCTGGGCATCGTGGTCGAGGATGGAAGGTGGCCCGCGGTGCCTGTCGAAATTGCCTTCCAACTGCTCATTCTGGGGGTTCTCGTGGTTTTCCATTGGCGGAAATGGTTCATAGGCCAGCACTTCCATCTCTATCTGATGGCCTACGGGACATTCCGCTTTTTCCATGAATTCCTGCGCGACACGCCCAAACCATTTTTCGGGTTTTCCGGGTATCAGCTCATTGCCTTGGGCACGGCGGTGGCAGCGGCGCTCGCATTTCGCCATCGCAAGAAACGCGGGGTTGCGATTTCACGATAGCGCGCCAGTATTCCCCCGTAACACCTACCACGATGAAGACACTTATCACTTCTCTATTCCTCTTCGCAGCAGCCATGGTTCCTTCCCTGGCTGAAGACGCCGTCACTCTGGAAGTGACCGGCAATGACCAGATGCAATACGACAAGAAGGAGCTGACGGTCACCGAGGGCCAGAAGGTCACCATCAAGTTCAAGCACATCGGGAAACTGCCGAAAGCGGCCATGGGTCACAACGTCGTGATCCTCAAGCCCGGCACCGCCATGCCTGCCTTCGCGATGAAGTGCGCGCCTGCTGCCGCGAATGACTACATTCCAGAGGACGCCGAGTCCAAGGCGCTGATCGTGGCCCACACCAAGATGATTGGCGGTGGGGAAGAGACCTCGGTCACCTTCACCGCACCCGCTGCAGGTGAATATCCTTACCTCTGCACCTTCCCCGGTCACTTTGGCATCATGAACGGCAAGATGATCGTCAAGGCGAAGTAAGTTTCGGGTCTCAGCCCACCAAAAAAGCCGTTCTCCACCTCGGGGAACGGCTTTGTTTTTTTTGGGGGGAGCCGGGACTCCGTCGATTCGAGTGCAGTCCGGGCGACTCCCTGCCTTGGGGTGGTCGCACCGAAGTGCTGCGAAGCGCGATCAGTTCTGAGACTTCAGGAGATCGCGGATCTCCGCCAAAAGCTTCTCTTCAGCCGTGGGCTCGGGTGGGGCCGGCTCAGGCTTGGCTTCTTCCTTCTTCATCGCGACAAGCACCTTCTTCACCACGATGAAGACGGCCAGGGCGAGGAGAATGAAGGAAAGGAAGTCGGTGAAAAACTGCCCATAGTTCAGGGCGACTTCCGGTTTGATGACCTTTTCCCCCTCCATGACGGCGGGTTCGAGGATGGTTTTCATGTTCTTGAAGTCCACGCCGGATATCAGCTTCCCGAGTGGTGGCATCATGATGTTGTCGACCAGCGACTTCACCACGGTGCCGAAAGCACCGCCGATGATGATGCCGACGGCCATGTCGATCAGGTTTCCCTTGAACGCGAACTCTTTGAATTCCTTAAGCATTGGATGGATGGGGGTTGTTGGTGCCCCGTCTTGACCGCGGGACCTTGTGGATTGAGACCAGATTCTTGACCAATTGTTCAGTTTTTCACCTCTCCACAGCGCGGATGAGGCGACTCGCTCTTTGACATCGGAAGGGAGCGACCCCAATCTCCGCCGCGAATTGCTTAACGCACTCTACTCATGGCCTACGACTTGATTGTTATTGGAGGCGGACCTGCTGGCTACGTTGCCGGGATCCGTGCCGCCCAGCTCGGAAAAAAAGTTGCCTGCGTCGAGGCGGATCGCGCCGGCGGGACCTGCCTGAACTGGGGATGTATCCCGACCAAGGCTCTGCTGAAGAACGCCGAGCTCTACCATACGCTGGCTCATCGGGCGAAGGAGTTCGGCTTCTCGTTCGACAACCTCCAGTATGACTGGTCGGCCGTGGTCGGTCGCTCACGCAAGGTTTCCGACCGCCTGGCCGGGGGGATTGAGTTCCTCTTCAAGAAGAACGGTATCGATTACGTCCGTGGCTACGGGGCAGTTGCCGGAACCGGCAAGGTCGAGGTCACGGCTGCCGACGGAACCAAGACGACCCTTGAGACCAAGGACACGATCGTCGCGACCGGTTGCAAGACCCGCGACCTTCCCGGGCTTCCATTCAATGGAAAATCGGTGATTGGCTCAAAGGACGCGATGGTTCTCCCGAATCAGCCCAAGGAGATGATCATCATCGGTGCGGGCGCGATCGGCGTGGAATTCGCCTACATCTACAACGCCTTCGGCACCAAGGTGACGATCGTCGAGATGTTGGACGGTCTCGTGCCCGTCGAGGACACCGAGATCGGGCAGGCACTCGAAAAATCCTTCATCAAACAGGGAATCCGCTGCCTCACCGGTCACAAGGTGACGGGCACGAAGGATCATGGTGACCGGGTGGAGATCACGGTGGAGGGAGCCAAGGAGAACGGCACCATTTCCGCGGATGTCTGCCTCGTGGCAATCGGAGTGCAGCCGGTCCTCCCGGGTGGCCAGGAACTTGCCCTCAGCGACCGCGGTTACATCGAGGTCGACGAACGTTATCAGACATCGATTCCCGGGGTGTATGCCTGCGGTGACATCACCGGTCCACCATGGCTGGCCCACACCGCATCCTTCGAGGCGATCCAACTGGTCGAAGGTCTGTATGTCGAAGGTCACACGCCGCGTCAGGTGAAGAACTTCCCAGGCTGCACCTACTGCCACCCGCAGGTCGCTTCGGTCGGCAAGACGGAGCGCGCCCTGAAGGAGGAGGGTGTCGAATACACCGTCGGCAAGATCCCGTTCATGGCGATCGGCAAGGCGATTGCCGCTGGCGAGCCGGACGGCTTCGCGAAGCTGCTCTACGGCAAGAAACACGGCGAACTTCTCGGTGCCCACATCATCGGTGACAATGCCACGGAGCTCATCGCCGAGATGGGCCTGGCACTCGACCAGGAGCTGACCATCGATGACATTCACGCGACGATTCACGCTCACCCGACGATGAGCGAGGTGATCCACGAAGCGACTCTCGCGGCCGAGGGCCACGCGATTCACTTCTGATCGTGCGACGATCTTCGAAAGGCCTGCCGGGAGACCGGCGGGCCTTTTTTGTCGGCTCCCGCTGCTGGAGCCGGCGATTCCTTGGCCCGACTTGACCGCTCGGGGTGTCGCCCTCATGGTCCGGCCATGGCGGCGGAGAAATCAGTCCTTTTTGTATGCACGGGAAACACCTGTCGCAGTCCGATGGCCGAGGGCCTTTTCCGCAAGGCGGTGGCAGAGAGGGACGACTTCAAGGTCGCGTCGGCGGGAGTGGCGGCTTACCCCGGCTCGGCGATGAGCCAGGAGACCCGTTCGATCCTGATGAAGCACGCGGCGGACATTGAGGGGTTTTCGAGCCAGCCGGTGGGCGAGAAGCTGATTGCTGAGGCGACCCATGTGTTTGCCATGACGCGAAGCCACCTGCAGGCCCTGATCGGGCTCTTTCCGGACTATGAGGACAAGTTCTACCTCGCCTGCGAGTTCGCCGATATTCCCGGGATGGGAGTCGCCGCGGACGTGCCGGACCCCATCGGCATGGGACCAGCGGCCTACGAAAAGGTGGCCAGCACCCTGAATACGGCCATCCCGACGCTGATCGCCTTCATCGACCAAACCTGGCAGCGGGGTGGCGACGCCTGAAATCCGCGGCGATGACCTGATGAAGCTCCCCAATTCGGGAGTCGGGTGTTGCATTTCCCAGTGCCCCGGTCCATTTCCCTGCAGCCAGAATTCCATCACCATTCCATGAGCCAGAATCCTTTGCGAATTGCCCTCGGAGCCGACCACGGCGGAGTTGAACTGAAAGACGCGATCGTCGCCCACCTGAATGCCGCCGGGCACGAGCTGACCGACTTCGGGACGCACGGCAAGGAGTCGGTGGACTACCCGGATTTTGCCAATGCAGCGGCCCGTGCCGTTTCCGACTTCACTCACGATTTCGGCATTCTGTGCTGCACGTCCGGAGTGGGGGTGTCGATCAGTGCCAATCGTCACAGCCACGTCAGGGCGGCCAATGTTCGTACGGTCGACGAGGCTGTCCTCACGCGTCAGCACAACGATGCCAACGTCCTCTGCCTCGGCGGAAACGTCGTGGACATCGAAACCGGGTTGGCGATGGTCGATGCTTTCCTGGCCGAGTCTTTCGAAGGTGGGCGTCATGAGCGCCGGGTGTGCAAATCCTCGGGCTCCCGCCTGAAGGTCAATGATGCGCCGATCTACGATGCGATCGTCGATGAAGAGAAGCGCCAGCGTTTCAACATCGAGCTGATCGCCTCCGAGAACTTTGCGTCGCCTGCGGTGATGGAAGCGCAGGGGTCGGTGCTCACCAACAAGTATGCCGAGGGCTACCCCGGCCGTCGCTGGTATGGCGGCTGCGAACACGTCGACGTCATCGAACGCCTCGCGATTGAGCGGGCCAAGGAACTCTTCGGAGCAGAGCACGCGAACGTGCAGCCTCACTCCGGATCGCAGGCAAATACGGCGGTGTATTTCTCTGTCCTCAAGCCGGGCGACAAGATCCTCACCATGGACCTCGCGCACGGCGGCCACCTGACCCACGGGCACAAGGCGAACTTCTCTGGCAAGTTCTACGATGTGACCCACTACGGGGTGAGCGAAGAGGATGAGCGGATCGATTACGATCAGCTCGCCGAACTGGCGCGGGAAACCAAGCCGGCCCTCATCACCTGTGGTGCCAGCGCCTACTCCCGTGTGATTGATTTCGAGCGGATGGGACAGATCGCCCGCGAGGTCGGCGCCTATCTTTTCGTCGACATGGCGCACATCGCCGGTCTGGTCGCTGCCGGAGTGCACCCGAACCCCGTGCCGCACGCAGATTTCGTCACCTCGACCACCCACAAGTCCCTTCGTGGTCCTCGTGGAGGCATCATCCTCTGCAAGGAGGAGTTCGCGAAGAAGATCGACTCCCAGGTGTTCCCGGGCATCCAGGGTGGACCGCTGATGCACGTGATTGCTGCCAAGGCGGTGTGCTTCGGCGAAGCACTGCAGGATGGCTTCAAGGGCTATCAGGAGCAGGTGGTTGCCAACGCGCAGATGATGGCGGCCCGCCTCACCGAGCACGGCTACCGGGTGGTCTCCGGCGGCACGGACAACCACGTGCTGATGGTCGATCTCCGCAGCAAAGAGCTGAACGGCTCGGAAGCCTCGGTGGCTCTGGATGAAGCGGGGATCACGGTGAACAAGAACTCGATTCCTTTCGATACCGGCACGCCGATGAAGCCAAGCGGCATCCGCATCGGCACGCCGGCGGTCACGACACGAGGCATGAAGGAAGCCGATATCCAGCAGGTCGCCGACTACATTCACGAAGCGCTGTCATCGATCGGTGACGAGGAAAAGCTTCATGAGATCCGCGACAAGGTGCATACCTTCCTGCGGGCCTTCCCGATGCCTTGGTAGCGGACGCTGGGTTCCGCCGTTGAGCGGATCACGACATTCATCAGTCAGCCTCGAGCGATCGGGGCTGACTTTTTTTCGGTCACTCGGCGACGCTGCCTGCCTTGGCCTGTCGCCGGGTGAGGACGGAGGTGAAGACGAGAAGCGCTGCGGTGGCGACGACGCAGAGGGGACCGATCAGCCAGCCGACGAGGTTGTAGATCGTCCGATGGCTCAGGATATCGACGCGGGCGACCAGGACCCCCGGATCGAACAGAGGCAGGCTGCTGACCCTCTGGCCACGGGGGTCGATGACCTGGGTGAGACCGCTGCTCGAGGCGACCACCATCCACCGTCCATTCTCGGCGGCACGATGGCGGGCAAGCTCGGCGTGCTGGAGGTGCTGGCGGGCGCTCCAACTCTCGGCATCCATGCTGGGAATGAGGAACAGCTCGGCACCATTGGCCGTACCGCGTCGGGCGATGGACGCGTAGTCGTTGTCGAAGCAGATGGTCGTCGAGATGGTGCCAAGCGGCGTTTCAAAGGCGGGCACCTCGGTGCCGGGCTCGCCGTCGTCGAAAAAGTGGACCGGTCGGTTCTTGTCGTGCGTGCCGAGCACTCCATCCAGCCCGAGTGTAACCGCGGTGTTGCTCCAACTCCCGTCGTCGTGATCCGTTCTGCTGCCGAGGGTGAGTTGACGGGCTCCCGTGTCGGCAAGGAGCTTCTGGATCGCTTCGACCTGATTGGCATTCTCCCTGACATCCGGCGTCACGGCATACTCGGGCCAGACGAAGGCGTCGATGGATCCCTCCGCCTGTCGCGACAGCTTCAGGTAGGAGCCAAAGCCGACCATTTCCGCTTGTACTGCAGCAATCGTAGGTCCTTGGGGAGAGGGTTTGGGTCGCGGAAGATAGGTGGCGAGTGCGGCGACGGTCAGCAGGGCGGCTCCGAGTTTCGGCCGCTTCATGACCAGCGCTGACGCTCCTGTTACGACGATGAAGCTCATGCCATAGACGCCGATGAAGGGGGTCAGGTAGCCCGGCGGCAGGCCGGTGCCGGGGGTGATCCAGGGAAACCGGAGGGTGAACCATTCACTGCGGAAATACTCCAGCCCGGTCCAGATGATCCCGACGGCGAAGGGGAACCATGTCCGCGTGCCGGCGACCTTCTGAAGGGAGGCGAGGGTGGCCGCGAAGAAGGTCGGGAAGAGGGCAAGCATGACGAAGAGCAGCACCGCCATGGGACCGAAGATGAATGCCAGCCAGTTCAGGGTGCCGGCAAAAAGGGAGAGGCCGAACAACAAGCCGAGTCCGAGGGCTTTTGCCGGGCTGGTTCCGTGAAGCGCCGCGATGAGCGGGATGGCCGCCACCAGCGCCAGAGGGTGCCAGTGAAAGGGGGGGAAGCTGAGAATGGAAAGCCCCGCGGCGAGCAGTGTGAGGAGAAGACGGAACATGGAGGTTTCCGCCAGCCTTTCAGAATGGGTGGAACCTTGAAAGGACGATGCTTTCGGAATTCCGTTAGTCCTTTGGCGCGGTGTCGAGGTAGTCGAGGAAGATCTGGCGGGCCTCCTTGTCCAAGGGCGACTCGCCGAGGGCGATATCGATGGCCTCAGGAGTGTCAATGCGTTCCGGATGAGCCATCGAGACGTGATGGGATTCGATTGCCCGAAACCCGGGGACCATGGTGGCGAGAACGATCGCGACGAGCACGAGATGGCGGTTCAGCTGGCGAAGGGACGTGGCCATCTGGATTCGGCGGGCACCTGAGGAAAGGAAGACGACGACGCCTGCAAGAAAGGCAAGGAGCTCCAGCCCCAACATGCTGAACAGGCCGATCCAGATCCATTCGCGTTGTTCGGAGATGGGTCCGGAATCGAGGTGGACGAGTGTGGATGCAGCGGGAGCGACGGATAGAGCTAGAAGCCCCAGCAAGAGGATTGGGCGCGAAGTGGTGGTACTGAAGCCGATCGGGCGTGCGCGGCGGGCCAGTGCACGGAGAGTTTCCCACGAAGTGAGAAAGAGGGATCCCACGCTGAAGGCGGAGAGCTTTAGGAGCGTCGCCACCGTCGATGTGGAGTCGATGGACTTGCTTCGGGTATTGAGGAGCGGGACTTCGAGACAGAGGAGGAGAACGAGGAATGGGATGCCGGCACCGATCGCAAAGATGCGGGTATGGTCACGAATGGTGAGGAGAGAACCGAGAGGCAGGGTCAGGCCGAGGGTTCGCTTGCGGACGATCAGGCCGGC
This sequence comes from Haloferula rosea, assembly GCF_016595525.1. Lineage (GTDB taxonomy): Bacteria > Verrucomicrobiota > Verrucomicrobiia > Verrucomicrobiales > Akkermansiaceae > Haloferula > Haloferula rosea. The sequence continues at coordinate 55,530 of NZ_JAENII010000010.1, read as the reverse complement.
AATGGAGAAAACGAGGATGAAGCCGAGCACGAGCAGGAAGGTGCCGGTAAGGTAGAGCCCTTCGAACATCCGGTGCTCCGCGAGAATTCCGGGTTGGGGATCGAATGAGTAGCCGCGGCTGTGCATCCAATTGAGCGACGAGCCTCCCATGGCCCCCCAAGCACTCAAGAACTTGCTTTGGACACTCGATGCGGGACCGGAAGCCGCCGAGAAGAACGTCTCTTCGGCTGTCATACCGAGGGATGCGCAGGCTTCCTGAAGTGGCTTCGACGCGGTTCCGCAGAAGCTGCGCGAAGCAATCCACCCATATCCCTGGTTGCTATGAGAGGAATTGAGCAGGGCGAGATATGCCCTCCATTGATCACATAATGCCTTCATGCCGTCGACATCGCCTGCGTGCTCGAGGCGTTCGGCCCGCGCGGAGAAGAGCTTGATGACATCATGGTTGAATCGAAAGGAAGGTGCCGAGAGGTAGTGGTATCTCCAGATGACGTCTCTGGTGAGATCCGGGTAGTCGGTGGGTGCCGGCCATCCGGATAGACGTCGACGCACGATCGGCTCGATGTGTGTCTCGAGAGGGTGGAGGACGAGTGCCTCATCGAGCGTCTTCCACAGGGATTCATACAACTCGGGATCATCGATGGACCAATCAAAGGATGGCACCGGTGCTGGCTTCCTGCGGGAGTATCGGATCTCGGATAGGCAGTAGGTGGTGGCTCCGGTGAGGGTGAGCAGGTGGGGGTAGGGGTTCCCGGGGTCCAGCGTCTGGGTCGGTTCACGGAAGTTCTGATCAGGTGGCCCGGATTGAGCCGCGATGATACATGCCTTTTCGATCATGATCGGAAGGTCATCCGGATGAGTCTCCCAATAGTGGTACCAGCGCTGCGTGAGGGTGGTCGCTCCACGCTGCCCGAGGCACTCGGCATGCTTCTCGGCGGGGATTCTCTGCCTGAGATCATCCTCGATCTGCTGCGGGATGGGGTCGGTGCCACCATAGTAGGTGACATCGACTAGACTTCCCAGTGGTCCCGACAGGTCGGTCTCGGAGAGCGACCTGAAGAGCTGCCCTGTGAGGGCGATACCACGTAGGCGGTAGTGTGCGGACGGGGATGCACACAAGTTCCAGAGCAGTAAGCCCAGCGCGGTGAGCAGGATCAGATCAATGGCCAGATGACGTCGTGGGCTCGGCCGGATGGATGGAGGCGGGGTATTTCTCGAAGTGCCGTCCCAATCGGGGGGAACTGCGGTTGTGGCCTCGAGCAGAAGCTCTCGGCGTCGCGCGTTTTTTGGGTCGCCCTTGGGGAATGAATCGATGGTGGCGTCGACCCATGGATGCTCGGGTGTCATGTGGACGGCGATGGAGGCTCGGGGTGGGCGACGGCTATGGTGTGGGGATCAGGCTCAGCGGTGGTTGGAGGTTTGGAGTCGAACGTATTCCCCCTCGGCATCCAGCAGTTCCTGATGGGTGCCGGATTCGAGAATGCGCCCGTCCTTGAGGACGAGGATCTGGTCGGCGGCTTCGATGGTGCTCAGGCGGTGGGCGATGACGAAGCAGGTTCGGTCGGCGCGGAGGCGCTCGAGGGCCTGTTGGACGAGTCGCTCGGTCTTGTTGTCGAGTGCCGAGGTGGCTTCGTCGAGAAGGAGGATGGGGGGATTGCGCAGCAGTGCGCGGGCGATGGACAGGCGTTGCCGTTCACCGCCGGAGAATCGACTGCCGCGCTCGCCGGCGAGGGTATCGAGTTGATCGGGGAGTTCGCGGACGAAGGTTGCGGCGTTGGCTGCTTCGAGGGCGGCCCAGAGTTCGTCATCGCAGGCCTCTTCGCGGGCGAGCAGCAGGTTGTCGCGCAAGCTGGAGTTGAAGAGGAAACTCTCCTGGGTGACGTAGCCGAGGTGGTCGCGAAGCCATTCCTTCGACAAGTCGGCGAGCGGTTGGTCGTCGAGCAGGATGCGCCCCTGGTTGGGTTCGTAGAAGCGGGCGAGCAGGTGCAGCAGGGTGGATTTTCCGGCACCGGTCGGACCGACAAGGGCGATGGTTTGTCCGGCGCGGGCGTGGAGGGTGATGTCCTCGACCGCGGGGGAATCGTCATCGTAGGAGAAGCTGACGCTTTCGAAGCGGATGTCGCCATGCACGGCGGATGGGCGCAGGCCCTCGACGAGGTGTTCTTCCTCGGGGTGGTCGAGGATCTCAGCGACCCGCTTGGCGGATGCCTTGCCGCGGTTCAGGACCTGACTGAGGGGGTTGATCTTCGAGATCGGCTCAAACAGGAAACCCCAGGCGAAGAGGAAATAGAAGAGGATGCCGGCATCCATCTGGCCGGCGAGGACGCGCCACGAGCCGTAGGCGACCATGGTGATGATGCCGGCTTCGGCGAGGATGGAAACGCCGGGCCAGATGAGTGACTGGCCGCGCATGACGCGCATGTACTTGCTGCGGGTGTGACGGCTGGCTTCTTCGAAGCGATCGAGTGCCTCCGGTTCGCCGGTGTAGGCCTTGATCTGGCGGATGCCGGAGAGCGAGTCGTGGAGGAGGGCGTGGAGTTCGGCGGTGGCTTCGCCGGACTCGCGCCATTGGGGTTCGGCGACGAGGGAGTGGCGCCATGTGACGAGCCCGATGATGGGAAGAGGGGCGATGGTAACGAGGGCGAGCCGCCAGTCCTGATAGAACATGGCGGCGAGGACGACGAGGAACTGGAGCAGCGCCGGCAGGGCGGTGTCGAGTGCTTCGACGAGGAGCTTCTGCATCGCCGGGACGTCATCGGACACGCGGCTCATGATCTCGCCGGAACGATTGCGGTCGAACCAGCGGACGGGTTGTCTCTGCAGCTTGTCGAAGAGTTCGATCCGGAGTTCGTGGACGAGGCGGGACTCCATCGACTGCGCAACCAGTGAGCGGAGGGCGAGCAGGATCTGCCGCAGGGCGACGGCAGCAAGTCCTACAAGTGCCGTAGGTAGGACGAGGTCGGGGCGGTTCTCCCCGATGACCACGTCGGTGAAGTGTCGCGCCACGGCCGGGAGGACGAGCACGAGGGCGGTGCCGACGATGCCGAGACCGAGCACCAGCGCGACCTGTCCGCGGCGGCGGTTGAGGCGCGAGGTGAGGAGTCTGGACATGGGAATGGAGTGTCGGCGTGGCCGATCGGGGCTGGGCTCCGTTCCGACGGGGGTGTGTCGGCACTCCGTCAGGCGGGCCTTACCCGCAGCAGGGGCTCAGCGGCTTGTCGCAGTCGGCCGACGGAGCTTCGAGGGCCTGGTTGGGTGCCTGGGTGCCGAGACCGAGCTTGTCGAGCAGGGCGAGATCCTTCTCGACGGCGGGGTTCTTGGCGGTGAGGAGCTTGTCGCCGTAGAAGATCGAGTTGGCTCCGGCAAAGAAGCAGAGTGCCTGGGTTTCGTCGGACATCCGTGTGCGGCCGGCGGAGAGTCGGACCTTGCCCTTGGGCACGGCGATGCGTGCGATGGCGATCATGCGGACCAGATCGAAGACGTCGACCGGGTCGCTGCCTTCCATGGGGGTGCCGGGCATCGGCATGAGCGAGTTGATCGGCACGCTTTCGGGCTGTGGGTTGAACTCCGAGACGACCTCGAGCATGCGCAGGCGGTCTTCGGCGGTTTCTCCGAGACCGAGGATGCCACCGCAGCAGACGGACATGCCGGCGTCCTGGACGTGGCGGATGGTTCTAAGGCGATCGTCGTAGGTGTGGGTGGTGACGATGTTCGGGTAGTGCTCGGGCGAGGTGTCGACGTTGTGGTTGTAAGCCGTGACGCCGGCTTCCTTGAGCCGCTTGGCTTCGTCGGGGCCGAGTTCACCGAGGGTCACGCAGACTTCCATGCCGAGCTTGGACACGTCCTCGATGATCTCGATGACTTGTTCGAATCGCTGGGTGCCGCCACGCACGCCACGCCATGCGGCGCCCATGCAGAAGCGGGTGGAGCCGGTCGAGCGGGCGGCTTCGGCTCGCTCGAGGATGGCCTCCTTGCTCATCAGGCGTTCGACATCGACGCCCGAATTGTAGCGGGCGGACTGGGCGCAGTAGGAGCAGTCCTCCGAGCAGCCACCGGTCTTGATCGAAAGGAGGGTGCAGAGCTGGACTTCGTTCTCTTCCCAATGGGCCTCGTGGACTTCACGGGCTTTCTTGAGGAGGTCGAAGAAGGGCAGGTCGTAGAGGGCTTTGAGTTCTTGGAACTTCATGAATCGGAGTGTTGCGGGAATGAACGTGGATTAGCGGCCCCAGCGGCCCTGGACCTTGGGCATTTCACCTTTTCCGACCACGCGGTAGTCGGTCGGGCCGTGGGCGCCTTCGAGCGGCACGCCGAGTTTGCGCTTCCAGACCTTGCTCATGCTTTCGGCGGTGTGGCAGCCCCAGCTCTTGCAGTAGGCATTCTTGGCGAAGATGGAGCGCTTGATCCGGGACAGGTCGTCCTCATGCAGCCACGAGGTGGAAGCGGCCATGATCTCGTTGCCGTAGTCGAACATGAAGCAGTATTTGTTCGAGTGGCCGAAGTAGTCGAAGGTCTGGATGGAGCCGCGGGGGCGGCTGTTCATGGCGGAAATGAAGCTGCCGCTGGAGTCGAACCACTTGAGGGTGACGTTGCGTTTCCTGGCCAGATCGGAGATCCAGGTGGTGTAGGGTTTGCCATCTTCGGAGGAACGCGACTGATAGCCCGGGCGGTGGACGATCCACACGATCGGGGCGTTGCCACCGTAGGCCTTGCGGATTTCCACCATGCGCAGGGTGGAGGCGCGGACGAAGTTGGCCCACCAGCGGTCGTGTCGATCGGCTGGAACCCGGAGGTCTTCCCATTTTCTGAGCGCGGGGCCGCCACAAACGATCACATGGTCCGCCTTTGCGACGGCCGGAATCAGCAGGGCAAGAAGGAGGAAGGTCCGGAGGAGGCGACTCATGGGCGGAAGACTAGGGGAGTTTCCGGGGAAACCCCAAACCGAAAGTTTCAGTGAAAGTGGGGTCAGCCGATGGCCCTGGCGATTTTCTCGAGGCCCTCGATCATGCGTGGACGGGGGCAGGCGATGTTGAAGCGGAACCACTGAGGCCAATTGAAGTAGGCTCCGTCCGAGAGGAAGAGCCCGGCTTCTTGCTCAAGGAACTGGGCCGGATTCTTCCAGTCGTGGGCCGAGGCATCGACCCAGCACAGGTAGGTGGCTTCGGCAGAGACGGGCTTCAGGCTGGGGAGCCGCTCGGCCATGAAGGTATCGAAGGCCGCGCGATTGCCCCGCAGGTAGGCGAGCAATTCCTGGCGCCAGGGTTCGCCGTGGCGGTAGGCCGCCTCGGCCGCGTAGTAGGACAGGGCGTTGATTTCCGTGAGCGTGTGGCCGCGGGCTGCGCAGAATTTTCTCCGGATCGAGTCGTCGGGGATGACGGCGAAGGCGTAGCCAAGGCCAGCGATGTTCCAGGTCTTGCTTGGAGAGAACAGGGTAATGGTTCGCGAGCGAAGGGGCTCGGGAAGTCGCAGGGCGGATTGGTGGGGCGTCACCGATTCGTCGAGGATGAGGTCACAGTGGATTTCGTCCGAAACGAGCACGAGGTCGTGCTTGTCGCAGAACTCGGCCAGGCGGGTGACTTCGGCTTCGTCGAAAACCCGACCGAGGGGATTCTGGGGATTGCACAGGAGGAACACCTTGGTGTGTTCCGTGACCGCGCTTTCCATGGCGTCCCAGTCGAAGGTCCAGCGCTGGCCGTCCCATGCGTGGTCGACTGTGATGAGCCGGGCCTTGGCATCGTTGTGCACACCGAGGAATGGCGGATAGACCGGGGTGCAGGTCATGACGGCCTCGCCCGGTGAGCAGAATGCGCGGGCGGCGAGCGACAGGGCGGGAACCAGGCCGCCGAGGTGCACGATGTGGTCCACGGGGACGGACGACCCGTGCCGGTTGGAGAGGTTTTCGAGGATGGCTTCGTTCAGTCCTTCGTGAGGCTGAGCGTAGCCGAAGATGCCGTGGTCCACGCGCTGATGCAGGGCATCGAGGATCTCCGGAGCGGACGCGAAATCCATGTCGGCGACCCAGAATGGATCGAGCTCTGGACGGCGGTCGAACTTGATGCAGCCGGTTCCCTTGCGCGGAATGATCGTGTTGAAGTCGTAGGGCACGGGCGGGAATTAGCGCCGGTGCCGTCGAAAGGAAATGCGAAAGCGAGGATTCGTCGAGGAATCCTCCCGGGTTCAGGCATTGTCCACGGCTTCGATCGCCAGGGCGGCGGCGCCGATGGCACCTGCTTCATTGCCGAAGCGGGCGGGCAGAACCATGAGGTGCTCCCGGAATGGTGGGGAAAGCTGGGCGTAGAGGTGCTCGGTCAAGGGTCCGAAGAGGACATCCCCGGCTTTCGAAACGCCACCACCAATGATGATCGCCTTGGGATTGAGCAGCCAGCAGCAGTTCATCAAGGCCGAGGCGAGGCGCCGGGCGATCTCGTCCCAGATCTGGAGGGCGACCTCTTCGCCGCCGTGGGCGGCTGCGGAGAGTCGGGCAGGCGTGCAGTCCGAGAGGCTCCGATTCACTCCGGCCTGCGCGTAGAGCTCGAGCGCCCGGGAGGCGATCTGCTGGTTCCCGACATATTCCTCGAGGGCTCCCTTGTTGCCGTAGTGGCCCACGCGGCCTTCCCAGTCGATGGTGGTTTGGCCGACTTCTCCGGCGCCAAATTGGGACCCGCGAACCATGCGGCCGTTCGAAATGATTCCGCCTCCGACACCGGTTCCGAGCGTGATGGCGACCATGTCATCCATGCCTCGACCCGCGCCTCGTTTCCACTCGGCGTAGGCCATGCAGTTGGCGTCGTTTTCCACCACCACGGGCAGGTCGAGACGCTCTTCCATTACGTCACGCAGTGGGAAACCGTCCCAACCGGGGACATTGGTGAGGGTGTTGATGATGCCTCTTTCGAAGTTCACGAAGCCGGGCATGCCGATGCCGGCGCCGACGATCTTCGGGTGGCGATGCTTGAGTTCCTCGACCGTGCGCTGGATGGCATCAAGGAGGGGAGTGGGTCCATCGAAGTCCTGAGTGGAGATGGGTGGGGCCTGATCGATCAGACTGCTCCGAAATGCCACCCCGATCTTGACCGACGTGCCGCCAAAATCGATTCCCAATGCGAGTTCGTTCTCAGACATCACGGCATTCCTTACCGATTCGCGTGAAAGTGCGCACGCCAATTCATCCGCCATCGATCGCAAACACGCGGCGGGCCACCCGTTCGAGGCCATGGAGGGTTAGATCCGGGTCAACGGCGTCGATCTCGGTGACACCGCGGGCAATGAGTGATGCATCGCCGCCCGTTGCAACCGCCTGCACCTTCCCATCCATTTCATGGCGGAGGGCGCTCAGGATTTCCCTCACCAGTCCTCGATAGCCGATCACGGCCCCCACCTGCATGGCGGCTTGGGTGGATTTCCCGATTGCGCTCGGGGGCTCGATCAGCTCGATCTGTGGGAGAAGGGCGGTGCGCCGACCCAGGTATTCGCCCATGGCGCCGAGGCCGGGCGCGATGACTCCGCCGGCGTAGGCAGGGGTGGCGGAGATCACGTCGAAGGTCACGGCCGTGCCGAAGTCGATCACGATCGCTGGCGCCCCATGTCGGTCCGTGACCCCAACGGCGTTGGCGAGTCGGTCAGCGCCGATCTTGTCCGGTTCCGGGTAATCGATACCGAGCCCCAAAGGACTCTGGCAGCTCAGGGCATGCACCGGGCCATGCTGATTGAGGTAGTCCTCGAGAACCTTGCGTTTGAGAGGCACGACCGAGCAGATGAGGGAGGCGTCGAACTCAATTCCGTGCAGGGCATGGGTGAGCGTGTTCTCGCAGATTTCCGAGGTCGGGATCCAGAAGGTTTCGGAGAACCGGCCCTCCTGTTCGCTGAGCGCGAACTTGGTTCGCGTGTTCGAATTGTCGATCAGGAGCAGCTTCATCACCAGTCACAGGTATGATGGATGACCTCCTTGTTGGGCGGGACTTCCGGAGAACCCGAGCCGGTGCGAACGGTCAGGCTTCCATCGCCGATCTGAAGTTCCAGTGGGCCTGAAAAATCCTCGAGACCCATCCAGAACTGAGCGGTGAGTCCTTCCAGGTGGTCCAGGTGCGGGCCTTCCGCGGTGGCCTGTCCCTTGCCATGGCCTTCCAACTCGAGTCCGGCGGGGGTGAGGCGACGACCGCTGGCGGTCACAAGGGCAAGATGCGGGAGCAGCTCGGACGTGGTCTTCCCGTGGACCTCCATGCGGATGTGCATCCAGTGAAAGCTGTGATCCCGGGTCAGCCGAACGTATCGGATCTCCGCACCAGCCTGTGGATCCGGCTGGTTCTCGTAGGGTGGCTTCGGAGCGAGCCATTGCCAGGCGGTCACGAGGAGCGTGGGAATCAGCAGCGCGAGAAGGATCTTTCGGCGACGGGGCACGGCCGAACGATCCGCTGTCGCTGCTGAAATGTCGATCCCTGAACGCAAAGCAGGCGGCCCGTGAGGGCCGCCTGCAGGAAACTCCAGAGGAGTTGGAATCGAGTCGGATCAGTCCGTGTAAGCCGGAGCGCCGTGCTCTGCCACGTCGAGGCCTTCAGCTTCCTCGGAAGCATCCACCCGGACACCCATCACCAGCTTCAGGATGAAGAACACCACGAAGGAGAAGATGAAGGCGGTCGCGCCGACGGCGAGGACGCCGGTGAGCTGGCCGATGACGGTGAAGCCACTGTCGGTCGTGTCGAAGAGCGCGCAGGCAAGGATGCCCCAGATGCCGCAGACACCGTGAACCGAGATGGCACCGACTGGGTCGTCGATCTTGATCTTGTCGAACATGAGGACCGAGAGGACCACGATGACACCTCCGACGAGGCCAATGATCATCGCGCCGTTGGTGGAGACGATGTCGGCGTTGGCGGTGATGCCGACGAGGCCGGCGAGGAATCCGTTCAGGGTCATCGAGAGGTCAGGCTTCTTCAGGGTCACCCAGGAAGTGGCCATCGCTCCGAGTGCGCCGGTGCAGGCTGCGAGGGTCGTGGTGGTGAACACCAGACCAAGCGGGCCAGGATTGGCGGAAAGGACGGAACCGCCGTTGAAGCCGAACCAGCCGAAGAAGAGGAGGAAGACACCAATCGCTGCCAGTGGCAGGTTGTGGGGAAGGATGGGCTTCACGCCGTCCTTGGTGTATTTGCCGGCGCGAGGTCCGAGGACGAGCACACAGGCAAGAGCGGCGAAGCCACCGAAGGCGTGAACCACTGCAGAACCAGCGAAGTCCTTGAAGCCGTTGCCGCCGTTGAGGTCACCGAGCCAGCCACCACCCCAGTGCCAGGAACCGACAACCGGGTAGAGGAAGCCCACGAGAATCGTGGCGAAGATCATGAAGGTGGGGAGCTTCACCCGCTCAGCAACCGCACCCGACACGATGGTAGCCGCGGTGGCGGCGAACATGGCCTGGAAGATGAAGTCACCATAACCGGTCATGGCAAGGTCGAGACCGCCATAGCCAAAGGTTGCTCCGGCGCCAGCATTGAGGTCACCAATGGGTTTGCCAATGCTGATCCAGCCGTTGAAGTCGCCGGGATAGTGGGTGTTGAAGCCCACCAGCGCGTAGGTCACGATACCGATGGCGATGATGAAGCAGTTCTTGAACAGGATGTTGACCGTGTTCTTCTTCTGCGTGAGACCCGCTTCAAGCGTCGCGAAGCCAAGGTGCATGAGGAAGACGAGGGCGGCGGCAATTACCGTCCACAGCATCGACGTCGTGAAGAAGTCGAATGCGTAGGAGTAGTCGACGCCATCAACGGTCTGAGAAGCAATCAGCTCGTCGTAGCCTTCACGGTATTCATCCTCACCACGGGCCGTGGCCAGTAGAGAGAGGGGAGTTAGGAACATCAGTTTCTTTAGCATTCGCATGGTCATTCGCGGTGGTTGGTTGTGAATTCGCGAGTGATGAGCAACTGGCGTGCCAACCTCCCCAAAATGCCCCTGCACCTGAGTCATCCGGATCGCCCGACTCCTCGGGTGGGATCGGTTCCACCGGGCCCTGTGTTCGCTTTCCAGCTCAGGAGGGGGTTTGGAATATAAAGCGAAATTGAGTGCAAATGCCCTTGCTTAGACCGGCAAGGCCACGTAACTACCGCCCGGGCAGAAAGCACCCCATGTTTTTTGCTGGACATGATTTTCAAGGTTTCTTAAGTAATTCCGCGAAAAGCAGTGTCCAGTGAGCCTTTTGGCACAGGGGATGCTGAATGATCCAAGACTCTCCCGCAGTCTAGCAGTGCTAACTCGGGGGTTCGCAGCAACCGAACAAACAAAAACGATGCGCAAATACAGCAAAACCGTTGGCGCCCTGACCGCTGCCTCCACCCTTGTGGCTGGCAACGCTATGGCAGAACTTGAAGGGGAAGTGAATGTTGGCTATTCCAACATGTACGAATTCCGCTTCGTGGACCTTGGCAATGATCTGATCTACGCAGGTGCCGATATCGCATACGACATGGGCCCAATCGGCCTGAGTGCTGGTGCATGGTACGGTAGCTGGGACACTCCAGGCGTTCCAGGCAACGTCGGCTTCAACTCCGACGAACTCGATCTGTATGCTGCTGCCAGCTACTCGATCGGTGATCTGAGCCTCGAGCTTGGTTACATCTACTACTACTTCCCGGACATTCCTACCGGTGGTGTCAGCAACACCCAGGAAGTGTACCTCGGAGCCTCTTACGAGCTTCCGTTCGGTCTCGCTTTCGGTTCGACCTTCTACTACGACTTCGACCAGTTCGACGGTTGGTATTGGGACAACAACATCGGCTACACCATCGAGTTCAACGAGTGCCTGGCACTTGAGTTGGGTGCAGGTGTTGCATTCGCTGATGGTCACGGTCTCCAGGCCCGCTCCGCAGTGCGCGGTGGTACTGGCACCAAGGACGGCTTCCAAGGTTGGTATCTCACCGCTGCTCTCCCTTGGGAGTTCCGCGAAGGTGTGACCCTCACTCCTTACGTGAAGTACACCGACGGTGAAGGCGACCTTGCCACTGACCTTTACGGCAATGGCGGTCAGGAGTACCTCGTCGCAGGTGTCTCCCTTGCTGTCGGATTCTAATCCACTTCAGGTAGACTGATTCATCATGGCGACCATCCTCTGGGGTGGTCGCCATTTTTCATGCCCGCATGGTGGGATTCGCATGCCCGCCTCTCTGCGCGTATCGCAGCCTGGCAACCTATTCGCCTGCCCGCGGGTGGGCGTCGTTGTAGGCATCCCTCATCCGTTCCTTGGTGACATGGGTGTAGATCTGGGTGGTGGACAAGGAAGAGTGCCCGAGCATGGCCTGCACGCTCCGCAGGTCGGCACCCGCATCCAGTAGATGGGTTGCGAACGAGTGGCGCAGCTTGTGCGGGGAGATGTCGAAGGGAATGGATGAGAGTCGAATGTACTTCTTCAGTAGTAGATCGATGGACTGCTGGGTGATGCGGGTCCGCCTTTTACTGAGGAACAGTGCTCCTTGAGTGATCCCGGCCTCGCGGCGGTAGCGCTGGATGGCCGAGAGTGCGGGTGAACCGATCGGAATCATCCTTTCTTTCGAGCCTTTTCCGACCACGCGGAGGCTCTCGCCGAGGAAATCGATGTCCCGGATCTCAAGGCTGATCAGCTCCGAAATGCGCAGCCCGCACGAGTAGAAGAGTTCGAGGATGGCGGTGTCCCGGAGGGGAAGCCATGACGGGCTGTTGGCGGCGACTGGGGTCTGGAGCGGCAGGGCAAGCAGTTCGTCGATCTGCTTGGTGGACAGCACGACGGGCAACTTCTTCTCGGGCTTTGGCAGTTCGACCTCGGCGACCGGACTTTTCGGGTGTCCGCGGCGAAGGACGAGGAACTTGTAGAAGGAGCGGAGCGCTGCAAAGCGCAGCCGGATGGTGGAGCGTGCCAGCCCCGCCTTGGTCATCTCGAAAAGCCAGAGGCGGAAGTGATCGGCCGTCAGGTCGCGCCAGCCGGGAAAGTCCGGTTCCAGGCGAAGACGGAAGCCTTCGATGGCACTCCGGTAGTTGTCGATGGTGCGGGGTGAGGCGTTTCGCTCGACATCCATGAAGCGAAGGAACTCGTCTGTGAGCTCATCCTCCATGGTCGTTCAGCGCTTTGCGACGGCTCTTCACCATGCTGATGATGACCAGCGTGAATCCACCGACGGCAAGCAAGCCTGCCAGAATCAGCCCATAGGCAATCATCTGGGACTCCTCCCTCGCGACTTCTTCGGCGAGCTCACCGGTCAGACTCTGCAGGTCGTTCTGCAGCTTGATGGCACGCTGTCGGATCAGGAGAACCAGGATCGTGGATGAGGCGAACAGGGTGAGGGCGATTCGGATGGGGCGTGGCATGGGACCGGGAAGTTTGAACTAATCCTTCGATTGGCTGGGCCGTTCGCGCAACCGCTTAGTGGGTTTGACCTCAGGCCGGGGGTCTTGGAAAACCCTGCCAGCCTTACAGACAGGCGGGACAGGTTCCGAAGAACTCGAGTTCGTGATAGAGGTTCTTGTAGCCGGTTTTCTCCCGGATTTCGTCTTCGAGGCGATGGACCGGACAGGGAGCCTGAACGGCTTCGATGGATCCACACTCGGTGCAGATCAGGTAGTCCTGATGTCGATCGGGAAGCAGAAGCGTGAAATAGGCGGCCCTCTCGTGCAGGCCAAGACGGCGGACGATTCCCTTTTCGGACAGGCGCTGGAGGAGGCGGAATACGGTGGCCTTGTCGCATTGGGTGGACAGGCGTTCGGACTCGGCAAGCTCAGCGAGGGTCATCGGGCGTTCTGACTCCAGAAGCGTGGTGATGAGCTGCTCGAGCGCCTTGGTACGTCGCATGCCTTGGGAGCGGCAGCGATCAATCGTGTGCGAGACAACGTCGATCATCGTGGGGTCAGTGTAGTCCGGGAACAGGTGTGGAGGAAATCCTATTTCGGGAGCGCTTTGGGCTAGAGAAGGGAGGGTTGCTCGCCAGGCGGAGGTGGCGGAGCGCCGATTTTTTCGTAGGCGGCGGGAAGGGCGATGCGGCCGCGTGGGGTGCGCTGGAGGAATCCCTGAAGAATCAGGAAGGGCTCGTGAACCTCTTCCAGCGTGGAGGCGTCCTCGCCCACGGCAACCGCGACGGAACCGAGTCCGACCGGGCCACCCTGAAACTTGTAGATGATGGCCTCGAGCAGTCGTTTGTCCATCTCGTCGAGGCCATCGTCGTCGATGTCGATCATGGCGAGCGCCTTGTCGGCCAGATTACCGGTGATCCTGCCGTCGGCCTTCACCTGGGCGTAGTCGCGGACCCAGCGAAGCAGAGCGTTGGCGACACGGGGGGTTCCCCGCGAGCGGGAGGCAATCTCGAGGGCTCCATCGGGTTCGATGGGGATATCGAGCAGGCCCGCGGAGCGCTCGATGATCTGACTGAGTTCGTCGTGGGTGTAATAGTCGAGGCGGTTGACAAGTCCGAAGCGCGAACGCAGCGGGGCGGTCAGCATGCCGGACCGGGTGGTGGCACCGACGAGGGTGAAGCGGGGCAGGTTGAGTTGGATCGAGCGGGCCGAGGGTCCTGAGTCGATGATGATGTCGAGGCGGAAGTCTTCCATCGCGGGGTAGAGGTATTCCTCGATGGCGGGATGGAGTCGATGGATCTCGTCGATGAACAGGACATCGCCCTTTTGCAAATTGGTGAGGACGCCTGCGAGATCCCCGGCCTTCTCGATCTGTGGGCCGGAAGTGGTGTGGAGCTGTGAGTCGGAGGCTTTCGAGATGATGTTGGCGAGCGTGGTCTTGCCGAGTCCGGGAGGGCCCGACAACAGGACATGATCCAGCACATCCCCCCGGTTCGTGGCGGCTTCAACCATCAACAGGAGGCGCTCCTTGACCTTTTCCTGTCCGATGAATTCGGAGAAGGCGGGCGGGCGCAGGGAGACCTCGAATGAGGACTCGGGGGCCGTGGTGGTCTGTTGATAAAAGTTCTCGCTCATCCTTGGGTGCGGGCTTCATCGAACAGCAAGGGGAGGGGTGAGACACGCCCTTTTTTGCTCCAGATTCTCCTCCGGAATCGGGCGGGCCTCATTTTGGATCGTATGGGCGCTGGCGTCATGTGACGCTACCGCTTCTTTCAGGGCTCCGCCCGATAGGCGTGGGCTCCGACCTTGTTCAGGCGGGGATGGGTTGGGGGCGATGAGGCGGGATCTTCAGCGTTCAGGTCGATGCCGGGGTTCTCTCCATGGACTTCGTCGATGACTTTTCCGGGGAGCACCGGCTTCCTTGGCGGGTTGGAAAGGTCGAACCACACGTTGTTCCGGAAGGTAAAGGTTTCAGCTGCAGTGCCGGGGCCGATGTTGACGTGGGTGCGCACTCGCTGATCGAGGATGATCAGGTTGGACTCAAACACTCCGTCGCAGACCGGCTTGAATGGATGATCGGCATTCTCCTGCAAGATGCGCAGGACCCACTTCTCCGGGAGGTGAATCGTGTTGTGGTGCACGTGCCCTGCGCGGCTGGTGACGAATGCGATGGCAGCATCGCTGCCACGGATGCGGTTGCCCGCGACCTCGATGTCCTCCGCTTCGTGTTCGCCGACATGTGGACGGAAAAACTGGAGTCCCGTACTTCCCCCGAGGTTGATGGCCCGCAGGCCTGCGTCGTGAAAATCGTTCGCGAGCACGGCGACGTCGCTGGTGCCACCCTTGAGTTGGATGCCGCTGTTCTGTGAGAATCCCTCCTTCCCCTCGAAGTGACAGGACTCGATGAGTCCGTGGTGGCAGCCGACCATGTCGATGGCGGATCCTCCCCAGCCCGTGAACCGGCACCGGCGGATCACGAAGTGATCGAGACCGGAAAGTTTGAGGGCATCGAAGTTCCCCTTCGGACCGATGGAGCGAATGGAGCAATCGGTGATGGTGATGTGGTGTGCCGGTTGATCCCTGTTTCCTCCGTCGTCGATGTTGATTCCGTTCCACTGTGCTCCGTGAATGTCGAGGAATCGGAGCTCAAGCCATTGGCATCGAGAGAGTTGGATGCCGGTCTTCCCTCCACGGAACGATGCCGGCTGTTGGGCGGACCCTCCCTGAAGGATGATGGGTTGGTCGCGGGTTCCGCGGAGGCCCTGCAGGTGGATGTCCCGAAAGGGACCGCCACTGAGGATCAAGCGATCACCCGGTTCCGCGTTCGCGGCGGCTTTGTGAAGCTCATGCGAAGTCGTGACTTTGACGTCGCGCGCCGGGCACAAGGTGACAAGCAGTAGGAGCGTGAGGCATCGGAGTTTCATTGAGCAGGAGACATACAGGCTCAGCGAGAAGTGGCTTCATCGAAAGGAGCCAGTGCCACCCATGTGGCGCCCCAGCCACCCGAGCCTTCTCCGGCGGGGTAGTGGAACTCGGTGACTTCGGGAAGTCGGCGGAGCAGGGCGTGGACACCTTCGCGAAGAGCTCCCGTGCCCTTCCCATGGATCACCCTGACGCGGTGAATGCCCTCGATCCGGCATTCCCTGAAGTATTCCGGGAGCAGCTCACCCAGCTCCGAAGGGCGGAAGGTGTGGAGGTCGATTTCGGGTTCGATGGGGACTCGATGCGGGGTCTCTTCCATGCAGATCATCATTTTTGCAGAATGTCGGCGATGCGAGGTCATTTTTCGCTTCCCAAGAACGCCAGACCGTCCTAATTCTCCCGCCCGCCAACAATGGTGGCCGTAGCTCAGTTGGTAGAGCCCCGGATTGTGATTCCGGTTGTCGCGGGTTCGAGCCCCGTCGGTCACCCCACCTTTTCCCTCGGAGAATCTCCGGTTCTTCGAGGCAAGAGGCGGACGACAGAAATGCCATGGAAAGCCTCGAAAGCCGTCTGGGATACAAGTTCCGCAACTCGCTTCTTCTTGCTGAAGCGATGACTCATCCGAGCCTTGCTTACGAGTCCCAGCGTCCCCACTTCGACAACCAGCGTCTTGAGTTCCTTGGGGACGCGGTGCTGCAGCTGATCCTCACCGAGGACCTGTTCAAGATGTTTCCGGACTTCCCGGAGGGCAAGCTGACCAAATTGCGTTCCCGCCTGGTTTCACGACGTGCCTTGGCACGCTTCGCCCTCACGATTGATCTGGGTGCCTACGTGTTGCTGGGTAAGGGCGAGGAAGCCACGGGAGGTCGCCGTCGGGTTTCCACACTTGCGGATGCCTTCGAGGCGCTGATTGGTGCCGTTTACATGGACGGCGGCTACGAAGAGTCCCGTGAGCTGGTTCTTCGCTTGTTCCAGTCCGAGATCGAAGCACTGGCAGGCAGCCCGGAGGAGCGGAATCCGAAAGGCGAACTCCAGGAGTGTCTCCAAGCCATCCAACCCGAGCCGCCTGAGTACGAGGTCCTTAGTGAATCCGGCCCCGACCACCGGAAGGTCTTCCTGTCGCAGGTTTCCTGGAGAGGGATGGTTCTCGCGGTCGGCCGGGGTAAAAGCAAGAAGGAGGCGGAAGCACGAGCCGCCGCCGAAGCACTTCGCGCGCGCGAGTGGGAGTCGGCCGACAAGAAGTCGTCGGATCAGGAAGCTCCGATCGAGTCGGACGTTTCCACGGCCGATTGAACGGCCGATCAGGCCCTCATTTTCGAATAGGCTCTGAGGTAGCCGGCGCATTGCGCGATTTCCGGCTGGGAGACCTTCCAGTTGTGCTCGTACTCGATCGACACGTTGCCTGCAAAGCCGTGCTTCCGGACTTCGTCGAGGATGCTGATGTTGTCGATGACGCCAGTGCCGAAAGGACGATCATGGCTCCATTCGGTGATGCTTGCGCGCTCCTTCATGTGGAAGGCATGGACGCGGGGTGCGATCGACTTGATGACGGCCAGCGGGTCAAGTCCGGAAGTCGCCCAGTGGCCGATGTCGGCGCAGAACCCCAGGCGTTCGTCACGCTCCTTGATGGCGCTCATGATCTTTTCCGGATTCCAGAGCTTGGTCGGCTTCGGATGATTGTGGAAACAGACCTTCAGGTCGTATTCGGCTGCGAGCTTCTCAAGGGTGTCGATCGCTTCGATGGACTCGGTCGTCACGCCGTAGAGTCCGAGGGCTTTCGCAAAGTCGAAAATGACGCGTGCCTTGGCTTCGTCCTTCGGCACGTTGGTGACGCCGAAGTTCACAGGGCGGATGTTGTGTCGGTCGCAGTGGGCCAGGATGGCTGGCACCTGCTCGGCGGCATTCTCAGGGTTCACCTTGGCCTCGCCGAGGGGCCCACCGATTTTCTGGCCGGGGAAGATCTCGACCGCTCCGGCGCCCGCCGCAGCCGATTTTTCGATGGCTTCGAAAAGGGTGAACTCCTTGAATGACCAGCATTGGACGGAAATCGCGAATCCAGCGGCGGTGGTTGCTTGTTGGGGGATCGGCGCACCCTTGGAACGCAAGGCGAGCAGGGCTGAGGCGGCGGGGACCATGGTGAGGAGGGAGCGGCGTTTCATGGGAAAGGAGTAGCAGTGTTGGTTCCGCAGGGGAAGGGGCTTGTCAGGCAAGGATGTCCTTCACGACCTTGGCCGGTTTCACGCCGATGAGCTTCTGATCGAGCCCTTGGAACGGGAACGACAGTTTCTTGGCATCAAAGCCAAGCAGGTGGAGCAGGGTGGCGTGGAAGTCCCGGACTTGAACGGGGTTGCTCACCACATTGTAGCCCATTTCATCGGTCTCTCCGTAACTGATGCCCGGCTTCACTCCGGCGCCGGCCATCCACAAAGTGAAGGCGTTCGGGTTGTGGTCGCGACCGACGAAGGCGTTGCCCGAACCTCCCCCCCGGTTCTCCTGCATCGGGGTGCGGCCGAATTCGCCACCCCAGACGACGAGCGTTTCGTCGAGCATGCCGCGTTGTTCCAGATCCGTGAGCAGGGCGGAGATGGGTCGGTCGACCGCATCGCACTTGTTCTTGAATCCATGATTGATCGCCTCGCCCTTGTTCGATCCATGGGAGTCCCAGCCCCAGTCGAACAGCTGAATGAAGCGGACTCCGTTCTCGGCCAGTCGGCGGGCAAGCAGGCAGTTGTTGGCAAAGGACTCCTTACCAGGGCGGGTGCCGTACATCTCGTGGATGTGCGCGGGTTCCTCCTTGATCGACATGACTTCGGGCACGGAGATCTGCATGCGGAAGGCCATCTCGTACTGGGAGATGCGGGTCAGCGTCTCGGGATCACCGAAGTCATCGAGGGTCCTGCGGTTGAGCTTCTGCAGTGAGTCCAGAGCGGCGCGGCGGATGTCCCGGGTGACCCCGGGAGGATTGGCGGCGTTGAGTACGGGATCCCCCGTAGAGCGGCACTGGACTCCCTGATAGACGGAGGGGAGGAATCCGCTGCCCCACAGCGAGGCACCGACCCGCGGGACGCGTCCGCCCGAGATGAGGACCATGAAACCGGGGAGGTTCTGGTTGTCGGTTCCAAGTCCCCAGGTGGCCCATGAGCCCATCGACGGGTAGCCGAGGTTCTGGTTACCGGTGTGAACCAGCAGCTGGGCGGGACCGTGGTTGAACTGGTCGGTCTGCATCGACTTGATGATGCACAGCTTGTCAGCATGGGCGCCGAGCCTCGGGAAACGGTCGGAAATCCATGCTCCGGATTGCCCGTGCTGGGAGAAATCGAACTGGGGCCCGAGTATTTTCGGAGTCCCTTGGATGAAGGCGAAGCGCTGCCCTTCGAGGAATTCGGCGGGGCAATCCTTGCCGTCATACTTGGCGAGGGTCGGTTTGTAGTCGAAGAGTTCGAGCTGGCTGGGCGCCCCGACCATGTGCAGGTAGATCACCCGTTTCGCCTTCGGGGCGAAGGTGGGTGGGAGACTGGCGAGCGGGCTGGAGGGGTCGTGAACCGGTGTGGAGGCAACCGATCCCATCGCCTGGGATACCAACCACATGCCGCCGAGTCCGGTGGTGCAGTCCCGCAGGAAGTGCCGGCGGGTGAGGTGCTTGAGATCTTCGGCGCGGAGATGTTGGAGCAGGTTCATCGGGTGAGGGCTTCGTCGAGATTGAGGATGACGGATCCGACGACGGTGAAGGCGGCGCCATCCGGGGTGCCTGCCATCATTGCCATCGTGGCCGGGTCCGCCTTGTATTCGCTTTCCAGCCGGTTGTACAGCGAACGGAGTTCGCTCAGGCGATCGGGGGTGATGGTTCTGGATGTGGCCTGTCGGTAGCCGGCGGCCAGCTTGGCGTCGATATCACCTTCGGTGCCGTACTTCATCACCCGGGCAAGGCCCTTGGCGCACTCGTTGAATGCAGGGTCGTTGAGCACGGTGAGGGCCTGCAGGGGGGTGTTCGATACGAGCCGCCTCTTGTTGCACATTTCGCGGGTCGGAGCGTCGAAGGTCATGAAGGAGGGGTAGGGAATACTGCGTTTCCAGTAGGTGTAGACGGCCCTGCGGTAGCGGTCGGGTGCGCCTTCCTTGGGAGTGTCCCATTTGTCGTTTCCTTGGAATGGTGTCCAGACGCCGGGGGGGATCGGCGGGTGGGTCGGGGCTCCCCCGGAGCGGTGTTGGATGAGCCCGCCGGCTGCAAGTGCGTGATCGCGGACCATTTCGGCGGTGAGGCGCTGGCGCGGGCCGCGGGCGAGGAATCGGTTGCCGGCATCGAGTTTGGCGAGTTCCGGAGTGACGCTGGCGTCCTGCCGGTAGGTGGCGCTGAGGACGATCTCCCGCAGGAGGGTTTTGACGCTCCACCGCATGTCGCTGGAGAAGCGGACGGCAAGGGTATCGAGGAGTTCAGGGTGCGTGGGTTTCTCACCTGCGGATCCGAAGTCCTCGGGGGTGGGCACGATGCCGGTGCCGAAAAGCTCGAGCCAGAACCGGTTGACGGCGACCCGGGCGGTGAGGGGATTCTCGGCGGATGCGATCCAGCGGGCAAGGTCGAGACGGTCCGGCTTGTCGCTGCGGGGGTTGAGGGGTGGGAAGACACGGGGCGTGCCGGCCATTTCAACGGCCTCGCCCTTGTCGAGCCAGTTGCCGCGGATGAACTGGCGGGTGCTGCGAGCGAAAGCGGGATCCCTTTCCTCCATGACGGGGACGGTGGTGGTGGGGATGCGTTTGAGTTGGTTCCTCGCTTCCTCGATCTGACGCTGCAGGGAAACGACTTCGGTATCCGCGAGGTGATCCGCCCATTCGACGGAGTCGGTCACGGCGATCCTGCCGCGTTCGGAAACCATGGGGAAGCTGGCCAGGATGGCACCCCCCTGCCGGAGATGGACACGGATCGAACTGCCTTCAGGCAGGGCGATCGGCTCTTTTGGCAGGACGATGGCATGTCGGGGTCCGAAGGTCTTGCTGTAGGTGCCCCAGCCGCGACCTTTGCCGGTCAAAGACGCGTTCGGATTGAAAAGCGGGTGCGCTTCGTCGGCAATGACGGCAGCCAGTGGCTTCTGACTGACGCCATCGGCGTCGATGACCTCCATCCAGATCTTTTTGAGGTCCGCACCCCATTCCGGGGTGTGGATGGCGGTTTCCGGGTCGGTTGGCCAGAACTCGACCCGCAGGGCTGTCAGTGTTGTGAGTGGGTCCGGAGTCGGAAAGGTCAGTTCGAAGGTGGAGTCCTTTGTCACGTTGCCAACGGTCCGGTATTCCTCGATCCCATCGTGCTTCTTGACCTCCAATTTCGTTTTGTCGCCGACCGCCTGCATGCCGGACGGCCAGTGCCAGGTCGTGCGTGAGTCGATGGCGGTGCGGGTGGCGTGCAGTTCCTTCTCGGCGGATCGGATTTGTTCGTTGAGCTGATTGACTTCGGAGTTCCTCTTCGAGTCCACGGGCACCCTGAGCAGGGGGGAATGCTCGGCGAGGTCGGCATCCCGGGTCTGGTTGAAGAATTCGGTGAATTCATAGAACTCGTTGAACTCGATCGGGTCGTAGGGATGGCTGTGGCATTGCACGCAGCCGAAGGATACGCCCTGCCAGACTTCCCAAGTCGTATTGACCCGATCAATCACGGCGGCGACGCGGAACTCCTCGTCATCGGTTCCTCCTTCGTTGTTGGCCTGGGTCAGGCGATGGAATGCCGTGGCGATCTTTTGTTCCAAGGTCGCATCGGGAATCAGGTCGCCGGCGAGTTGGTCGATGGTGAACTGGTCGAAGGGTTGGTCGCGGTTGAATGCGTCGATCAGCCAGTCCCGATACTTCCAGATCGTGCGTCGACCATCGATGCCGAGGCCCTCGGAATCGGCATAGCGGGCGAGATCCATCCAGACGCTGGCCCAGCGCTCACCGAAGCGGGGTGAAGCCAGAAGGCGGTCGATCTCGGCTTCGTAGGCCTCTTCCGATGGGTTGATGAGAAAGGCATCGAGTTCGTTGATGGTGGGCGGCAGACCGATCAGATCGAGCGATGCCCGGCGCAGGAGGGCGGCGCGGTCGGCCGGGCCGGAAGGAGCCAGCTGGTTCGCCTCGAGCTTGGCGAGGACGAAGCGGTCGATGTCGTTGCGTGGCCAATCGGTTTGTTGGACGTCGGGTGCAGGATGGATCTTTGGTGGGGTGAAGGACCAGTGCTCACCCCACTCCGCGCCTTCGGTGATCCACTGGCGCAGGGTGTCGATTTCGGCCTGGGGAAGCGGAGGGCCGTGTTCGGGTTTCGGCATCACCTCATCGGGATCCGAGGAAAGGATGCGGGCCATCATTTCCGAGGCATCGGGATCTCCAGGAACGATCACGGGTTTACCGGAATCCCCCTTCCCGAGGGCCTTTTCCCGGTAGATGAAGGAGACGTCACCGGCCTCCTTGACCCCTCCGTGGCAGGCGGTGCAGTGGGCATTGAGAATGGGCCGGACTTCTTCCGAGAAGTCCACCTTCGCAGAGAGGTCGAGGCTCGCAGGGAAAGCGAGCAGAACGAGGCAGTGGTGGGTTTTCAAACTAGGGCGGCGCATGGGATGGGGCAGCGTCGGACTACTTGGCGTGGACCACAACGGAGGATGCCCGGATATCCATGGAATATCCGGCTTCGTCGGGGTTAGTGGGATTCTGTGACGTGCTCGCGGAGCAGGTCGCGGCCGAAATCGCCGTCGAAGTCGCGCCAGACGGTATGCACGTGATTGGCGTCGTTCTGGGTATTGGCGGTTTCGATCAGAAAGGCGGGTCCTTGGATCCGGTAGTAGTAGGCTTCTCCGGGTTTGGTTCCGCCCGCCCATCCGAAGTGGATTTTGCCAGCATCCTTGATCCGCTTGAGCTCAGGATCGGCAAGTTCCGGCCGGAAGCGATGGGTGAACTCGGAGATCAGTTCGAAGAGAGCCTTCTGCTGGCTCTCCGTCATCTCGCTGAGAGGGATCCCGACGGCCTCCAAGGGCTTCGCTACCCGGTCTTCGCCGGTCAGGATTTCCTTCGGGGGCTTCTGGCTGAACAGCACTTTCTCTTTTCCTCCGGCCTTCAGACTGATCATGAGGGCCCGGGCCAGGTCCTCTTCGCCAGCGAGCGGTCGCATTCCCTTGTGCTCGCCGGCCGGAACGACCGACGGGTTGGCTCCCATGAAGGCGGGAGTGAGAGCATACTTGTCGCCGTCGACCACGCTGAAATTCAGCGAGAGATGGTGTCCTTCGAACCTGAATCCCCATGCCTCCGGGTCGCCGGGAATGCCGAAGATGGCGATGTAGTATTTCTCCGCATCGCGGAATTCCGGGTTGTTCTCGATCACACCGAGGACGCTCTCCATCAGGATGATCTGGGCGGAGCGGAAGGCGCCTTTCTCGCTCAGCAGGGCGGTGATGATGCTGACGGCCGCATTCTTCTGGGAGTCGTTGAGGTCCTTCAATGCCACGCCCTTGCGCTCCCTGGGGGTGTAGTGCCAGTTCTCCCGTTCCTTGTCGGTGAATGCGAAGGTTGCCTTGTCTCGTTTCTCCTCCTCGAGGGTCTCGAGGAATCCGGCGGTGACCCGCTGGATTTCCTCAATGGCGGGTTTGACCTCCGCTGCAAGCGAGGCTGCAGGTAGGAGGAGAGCGACGGCAAGAGTTCTGAGCATGCGAAGACTGTGGGGGTGGGGGAGGGATTGGTGAATCACGAAATGCTCCGGCGAAGGAGTTCGTCGAGCGCTGGAGGCGGCTGCTACCTGGAGGGCTCGGCGTTCGGATTGGGAGAAGGCATGAGGGCGTCGGTCTCCTTGCGGAAGGCGTCGAGTTTGCCCATCAGCGCGGCGACTTTCTCGGGGTGCTGCTTGGCCAGATTCTTCCGCTCTCCCGGATCCTTGCTCAGGTCGAACAGCTCGAGATCCTTGCCGGTGTAATACTGGATCAGCTTCCAGGAGCCGTCCCTGACTGCCGCAGAGGGGCTTCCTCCCTGATTTCCCCAGTGGGGATAGTGCCAGAAGATGGGGCCCCGCTGGAACGCCGCCGTGGGGTTCTCAAGCAGGGGAACCAGGCTGACTCCGTCGACATGCTGCTTCGGTTTTGCTGGCAGGCCACAAGCTTCGAGCAGGGTCGGGTAGAAGTCGGTCGAGGTCACCGGAACCTCGCAGCTGGTTCCGCCCTTGGCTTTCCCGGGCCAGCGGATGATCAGTGGCTCGCGGATGCCGCCTTCATACATCCAGCCCTTGCCTGCCCGGTAGGGGAGGTTGCTGGTGGGGGAGCCTTCAGAGGTGGATAGTCCGCCATTGTCGGAGAAGAAGACGACGATGGTGTCGTCGGCGACCCCATGGTCGTCGAGTGCCTTGAGCACCCGCCCGATGGCAGCGTCCATGGCCTCCACCATGGCGGCGTAGATCGCGTGTTCCTGGATGGTTCGATTCTTCCGAGGTGGCTCTTCTTCAAAGGCGGCGGTGAGCCCGAGCTGCTTTTTCTTGGCCCGATACTTTTTGATCAAGTCATCCCGGCCGATCAAGGGCGTGTGCACCGAGTAGAACGGCAGGTAAACGAAGAAGCTGCCATCCTTGTTGGATTCGATGAATTTGCTGACCTCGCCCGCCAGTCGATCGGGCAGGTGTTCGCCTTCGGGGCCATCGGCGAGGTTCGGGTTGCCATAGGGGGAAAAGTATTTCTTTCCGCCGTAGGGGCCGCCTCGTGAGTTTCCGGCGATGTTGATGTCGAATCCGTGGTCTTCCGGGAAAGATCCTTTCGGTCCGAGGTGCCACTTGCCTGCGTGCATGGTGGCGTAGCCGGCTTCCTTGAAAGCCTCTGCCAGAGTTGTATGTCCGGCGGCCAGTTCGCCCAGATAGGGAGCCGGGTGCACTGGGAGTTTGGCCTGCCGTCCGAATTTTCCATCGGTGGCAGGATCGTAGTCGGCCGGGATGCTTCCAAAGAATTCGTTCGGTGCTCCGAAAAAGTCGGTGTTCCGGGTCCTCGCCGGATACTGTCCGGTCAGGATCGAGGAGCGGGTGGGCGAGCAGACCGGGCAGGCAGCGTATCCCGCGGTGAAACGGACGGACTCCTTCGCCAGTCCGTCGAGGTGCGGAGTGTCGTAGAAGCTGTCCGGGTTGTTGAATCCAACATCCATGTAGCCGAGGTCATCGGCCATGATGAAGACCACATTGGTTGCAGCTGCCGGGAGGATCAGAAAACTCAGCCAGGGGAGCAATTTCATGAGCCATAATGACGTGCAGGACGGCGCCCGACTTTCACCTTTGACGGGGAACCCTGACATTCCAGTGATTGAGGCTTGGCGGATGACAAAATCGGGGTTTTCTCTCAGTAAGCTGATCCGATTTTGTCATTTTCGAACATGCCCATGAAGCAAGACATCACTCTCAAGGCGCCGATCGAGTTCGGCACGCTGCCGACCTACGCCAAATTCGTCGGGACGTTGATCCCGGACGAAGAAGGCCGCTTTCCCCGCACGGATTCCGGCGAGTTTGTCGTCGTCGATGCGATTCGTCAGGTGATGGAGCGTTCCCGCGTCGCTCTGGATGCCGTGCAGGTGCCGGCGTTCGGAGGTGGCAAGGCCGAGGAATGGGACAAGATGATTCATGACCTGAAGGCGCTCGGCGTGACGGTCGACCTGGTGATGATGGTCGGTGGAGTGGATCCGATGGATCCCGCGGATGAAGAAGGCGTGGTGGAGCAATTGATGGCGGTCCTCGAGGTCGCCAAGCGCAACGGTGTGAAGCATGTGGCATCCACCTCGATCGAGCAATGGATGCAACCCGGAGCGACCCCGAAGACGGGGGCGGACTTCGACGCGGCCGTTGCCCAGAACATCAAATTGCATCTGCGCGTATTCGAGGAGGCGGGCTTGGCGGATTCATGCATCGAGGCATGGCACGTCGAGTTCCTGCGTCCCGGCGAGTTCCAGACCTTCACGGATCTCGGCAAGCTCTGGATCTTCGTCAAGGCGATCAATGAGAAGCTCGGTCAGCCGTTCTTCCGCTGCATGATCGATGCGGCCCACTGCGGTGACTCGCCGCTCGGGATCGAGGAGAATCAGGCCCTCATCGCGGAAGTGGCTGCGGGTGGCGGGCTCGGTGTGATGCATGCTTCGGCGCCGACGACCCGCGGGTGTTTGTCGACCGATGACGGCTGGGTGGCAGCCATCCTCGCGGCGGCGGCGAAGACCGGGAAAATGGAACGTGTGTTCGTCGAGATGTTCCACCATGACGATGAGGCACTGGAAGCGCTGCGTGCGCTGGTTCCCGGTCACGGCGTGGACACCAGCGACGGCCGTGATTACGTGCAGGTCGTCGTGGATGGACTCGAGAATGTGGCCCGGATCCTGAACAACCAAGTGGCCCGTGGCATCATCCCCGGAAACTGACGTTCCCATGCAAAGCAATCACGGTGCGGAAGGCTGGTGGGTGCAGAGCGATCACGTGCGCGCCCACGTCACTGCGGTCGGCGGGATGCTCGCTCCGGCGGAGTTCAAGCTCGGGGATCGGGTGGTGTCGCCCTATTCGGTGTCCCCTTGGCAACCGGATGAGTTCGGTGATGATGTTCCCGCGCTCCTTCGATTCCTGCGTGGCGATTTCTTCTGCCTGCCCTTCGGTCCTCAGGACGATGGGGCTCCCCACGGTGACCCGGCGAATGCCCGGTGGACGGGCGATGTGGGTGCGTCGGGTGCGCTCGAACTGAGTATTGATTGCGGGGACAGCGGGGCGACCGTGAGCAAGGTGATCTCCGGTGGCGAGGGTCATCCCGCCCTTTACTATGAATTTCGTATCTCTGGTCTCGAGGGAGAGTGGAGCTATGGGAATCATCCGATTCTCGATTGCTCCGGGCTTGCCGAAGGTCAGGCACGCGTGAGTGTGTCCCCGTTCCGCTGGGGTTCAGTCTATCAAGGCGTGTTCTCCAATCCCGAAGCAGGGGAACGGCAGGCTCTCGTCAATGGGGCAACCTTCGATACGCTTGATTCCGTGCCCATGCTCGACGGGGGGACGACCGACCTGACCCGCTGGCCTGACCGCCGGGGGTTTGAGGACCTGGTCATGATGGTCAATGAACCGACCACCGAGGAACGTCCATTCGCGTGGTCGGCGGTGGTGATGGACGGCTATGTGTGGTTCTCACTCAAGAACCCTGAGGATTTCCCCGCCACCTTGTTCTGGATGTCGAATGGTGGCCGGGATGAGGCGCCGTGGAATGCTCGCCACATCGGCCGACTCGGTATCGAGGAAGTGTGCTCCCATTTCTGCGACAACGTCACGCGCTCCCGGGAGAAGGCCTTGCCAGGCATCACCACCGTGAGGAAATTCAAGGCTGACAAAACGACCACCCTGAAGATCGTCCAGGCCGTGGCGGAAGTTCCCAATGGTTTCGGCAAGGTGGAGAGCATCGTCCCTGCGGGGCCCAAGCGGGTGTTGATCACGGACGACCATGGGCTCTCGGTGGAAGCCGATGTCGACTGGAATTACGTGATCTGACCCTTTCTACAACGGCTGACCAACCACCATGCGAGCTGGAGCTCCCCAGGATCTGACTACCCGCACCGGAAATGTCCGGACCGAAGCGCCGGCTCTCGCCGGGGTGGGGGGTGGGAATGCCTCCGAGACGGAAGATCTTGTCTGCCTCCGCTACTTCAATCCTAAGATCAACCCACTTGCCCCGGCAATGGGTGCCAACAAGAACCCCTAACCCAAATACCAAGAACTACCATGAAACTTCACAACGCCATGTGGCCAGGTCTGGTCGGAAAAGAACCCGACACCGATCATCCTCCGATTTCGCTCGAGCACATGCTCGACCTCACCGCTGCCGCCGAGGTGGACGGACGCAAGTACGACGGAGTCGACCTGTTCATCTTCCATCCGCACACCGACCCGGACGCCTCCGAGGACGAGATCAAGTCGATGGCCGACCTGATTGCCTCGAAGGACCTCAAGGTCGGATCGCTGGTGGCTCCGGTTTGGCCGGGGACCGTGGGCGGACCCGCCTTCGGATCCGATGAGGACCGCAAGAACTTCGTGCTCGCCGTCGAAAAGACCTGCCGCATCGCCGGCATCCTCAACGATCATGGCGTGCGCCAGTCGGGCATCATCCGTGTCGATACCGCCGGTGGCACCGAGGACTTCGCCAAGGATCCTGCTGGCAATACCGCCAAGGTGGCCGAAACCTTCCGCGAAGCGGGCAAGGTCGCCGAGCAGCACGGCGAACGCATCGCGGCGGAAGGGGAGATCTGTTGGGGCGGCTTCCATTCGTGGAAGGCGGCCATGGATACCCTTGAGGCCACCAACATGCCGGGTGTGGTCGGGTTCCAGGCGGACCTTGCCCACACCTACCTCTACCTGATGGGCTACAATGCTCCGGAAGCAGCGCTTCTGAAGGAAGGCTACTCGGACGATGAGTTCTGGGCGGCTTACAAGACCATGACGGATGCACTCCGTCCGTGGACGTTGGACTTCCACGTGGCGCAGAACGACGGCACCGTGCACGGAACCGGCAGCCACGACAAAACCGGCCGCCACTGCCCCGCCGACGACCCGAACGGCAAACTGGACATCGCCAAGTGCTCTTCCTACTGGCTCGAAGGTGCGGCGGAGCGTGGCATCAAGCACATCTGCTGGGACGGTTGCATGTTCGACAATGCGGTGCTTGAAAGCCCTGCGACCTGGAATGCCATCCTCAAGGCAATGATCGACGCCGACAACGCAAGCTAACTCCAAACTCAAGAACTACCTACCATGGCAACCAAACCAATCCGTATTGGCCTCGTCGGTTACGGCTTCATGGGCCGGACCCACTCGAACGCCTACTCGCAACTCGCTCACTTCTTCGACACCGATCACTACCCGGTCCGCCAAGCCGTCTGTGGCCGCGACGAGGAGAAGGTGAAGGCATTCGCCGAGAAGTGGGGCTTCGAGTCCTATGAAACCGACTGGCGCGAGCTGGTGAAGCGCGACGATATCGATGCGATCGACATCTGCACGCCGAACAACTCCCACGCCGAGATCGCCCTCGAGTGCATCAAGCACGGCAAGATGATCCTTTGTGAAAAGCCTCTCGCCCTGAACGGCGAGCAGGGTGAGGCCATGGTCAAGGCTGTCGAGGAAAGCGGCCTGCCGAACCTCGTGTGGTACAACTACCGCTTCCTTCCCGCCGTGACCCATGCGAAGAACATCGTGGATGCCGGCGAACTGGGACGTGTCTTCCACTACCGTGCGAACTTCCTCCAGGACTGGACGATTTCCGAAGAGCTTCCCCAAGGGGGTGCCGGACTCTGGCGTCTGGATGCAAAGGAAGCGGGCTCCGGGGTGACCGGTGACCTTCTTGCCCACTGCATCGACACTGCACGCTGGATCAACGGCAACATCGTTTCGGTGTCCGCCATGACCGAGACCTTCATCAAGGAGCGTGTCCACACCGAGACCGGCGAAAAGCAGGAAGTCACGATCGATGACGCAGCCGCCTTCCTGGCTCGTTTCGAGAATGGCTCGCTGGCGATCTTCGAATCCACCCGCTATGCCCGAGGTCACAAGGCACTCTACACCTTCGAGATCAATGGTGAGGACAAGTCACTTTTCTGGGATCTTCACGACCTCAATCGTCTGTCGTACTTCGACCACGGCGTGCCGAGTGACCGTCGCGGCTGGAGCAGCATCCACTGCTCCGATGGGGATCAACCCTACGCAGGCAACTGGTGGGTTCCCGGCCTGTGCCTTGGCTACGAGCACAGCTTCACCCACGCGCTCTACGAGTTCTTCAAGGACCTCGATGATCCACAGAAGGAGAAGCGCTATCCGGACTTCCGGGACGCGCTCGGCACCCAGTATGTCTGCGATGCCGTCCTCGAGTCGGCCAAGACCAAGCAGTGGGTCGACGTGAAGCAGTCCTGATCCGGAGCTGTCGAGTTTCATGCCTGCATCGCCCTTGAACGGCGGTGCGGGCATTCTTGTGCCGTGCCGGCCATGCCGCGCTGGCCTGCAAGCACGCGGGTTTCATCGGTGACTGACCGAGGACTTGCCATTTTGGGGCGGTCGGGGAAGTTGGTTCATGATCAAACGACTTTTGAGTTCCTTTTTTGCAGCAGTTTGCCTGCTGGCGCCAGTGGCAGCAGCAGATGGCGACTGGGTGGATCTTTTCAATGGAAAGGATGCCAGCGGATGGAAGAACCCGTATGAGTGGGGCAAGGTCGAGGTGGTCGACGGGGAGATTCATCTGACGGCGGACAAGAAGTTCTTCCTGGTGACTGAGAAGGATTACGGGGATTTCGAGTTCGAGGCAGAGATCAAGCTTCCGGAAGGTCAGGCCAACAGTGGATTCATGTTCCGTTGCCATGTTGAGAAGAACAAGGTGTTCGGGTATCAGGCGGAAGTCGATGGATCCGAGCGTTGCTGGTCGGGCGGTCTCTTTGATGAAGGTCGCCGCAAGTGGCTGTGGCCTGCCCGGGACGGGATGACGAATGTCGCTGACAAGGCGAAGCCGAAGGAGGCTGGGTTCGAGCATTTCGCGAAGCCCGAGGTGAAGAATGCCCTGAAGCGCAATGACTGGAACAAGTACCGGATCGTCTGCAAGGGCGACCACATCCAGGTCTTCGTCAACGGCGTGGCAATCACGGACGTTTACGACAGCATGGACTCCGAGGGGCCGATCGGCATCCAGCACCACGGCGAGAAAGGTCAGACCTACAAGTTCCGCAATTTGCGGATCAAGGAATTGAAGTAGTCGGGAGAACCGGGGCTCAATCGCCGAGCTTCTCCTTCACCTTCTCGATTTCATCCGAGAGAGTGCCCCAGCGGGAGTAGGCGGTTTCCAGCTTCTCGGTGATCTGTTGGACAGCGGCAGCGGTCTGCTGGAGCTTGTCCGGGTCCGAGGCAACCTCCTCGGAGGACAGTGCAGCGGTGAGGGTTGCTTGCGCCCCCTCGTATTCACCGATGCTGGCCTCGAGGGTTTCGAGTTCGCTCTCGAGGGGTTTGAGGAGTTGCGCACGTTGTTGGCGCTTCTGCGCTTCGAGCTTCCGTTGTTCCTTTCGATTGGCTCCTCCGCCGGATGGCGTGCTGCTGGAGGCGGCCTTCGGCGACTGCGTCCCGGACAGCTGGGCCTTTCCTTCCTTTTCGGCGGTGGTCTTCTCCAGATAGTAGGAGATGTTGCCGGCAAACGGACGGGGGTCGTGGTCCGGTCGGAATTCGAGGGTCTTGGTGACGAGCGGGTCGAGGAAGGAGCGGTTGTGGGATACGATGATTACCGTACCTTCGTAGCCGATGAGGGCGTTCTGCAGGACTTCCTGGCTCTGGACGTCGAGGTGGTTGGTCGGTTCGTCGAGAATCAGGAAGTTGGCCGGTTGGACCAGCATGCGCACCAGCGCGACCCGTGAGCGTTCGCCACCGGAGAGCACGCCGACCTTCTTGAATACATCGTCGCCGCGGAAGAGGAAGCACCCGAGCAGGTTCCGGGCCTGGGCGGCCGCTTCGCGGGTTGCCACGCTTTCCACGGTCTCAAGCACCGTGAGGTCGGGGTCGAGCTCGTCGGCGTGGTTCTGTGAGAAGAAGGACAGCCCGACCCGCAAACCGAGTTCGTGGACACCTGTGGTGGGTTCCTCTTGGCCGGTGATCAATCGACAGAAGGTCGATTTGCCGGCGCCGTTCGGGCCGACGATGGCGAGTTTCTCACCGCGGTTGATTTCGAAATCGAAGTCCCGGAATACCGTGAGCGGTCCGTAGGCCTTGGTCGCGTGTTCCAGCTTGGCGACGAGGTGACCGGAGGGCTTCGGCTGGGGAAAGCGGAAGTTCATTACCGCATCGTCTTCCTCCGGCTTCGGGATGCGCTCGAGCTTGTCGAGCATCTTGATCCGCGACTGCACCTGCGATGCCTTGTTTGCCTGGGCGCGGAAGCGGTCGATGAAGCGCTGGGTTTCGGCGATCTCCCGCTGTTGGGACTCGTAGCGCTTGCGGTGGATCTCCTTTCGGTGAACCGACTCCTTCAGGTAGTAGCTGTAGTTGCCGGCGTACTCTTCGGCGCGACCGTGGTGGAAGGCGATGGTGCGGGTGCACAAGGCGTCGAGAAGCGCCAGATCGTGGGAAATGATGAGGATGGATCCCGGGTAGCTGTGCAGGTACTGCTCGACCCAGCGTTGGGAATCGATGTCGAGGTGGTTGGTCGGTTCGTCGAGCAGCAGGGCTTCCGGTTCCTGAAGGAAGAGCTTGGCCATGGCGATCCGCATTTGCCAGCCACCGGAGAATTCTCCGCAGTCGCGGGTGAAGTCCTTGCGCTTGAACCCAAGGCCCTGGAGGACGGACTCCGCCTTGGGTTTGATGCTGGCCGGGTCGGCAGCTTCAAGCCGGAGTTCGAGTCCGCCGATTTCCTCGAGAAGCTCGGCGTATGGCGATGAACGAGGGTCGAGTTTGGGCAGTTCGGCGGAGAGTCGGTCGATCTTCTCCTGCAGTGCCAGCGCCTCGCCGAATGCGGAGAGTGTCTCATCCCAGAGCGTGCGGCCGTGCACGTGGATGCCCTCCTGCGGGAGATAGCCGATCCGGTAGTGCTTGGGTCGGGTGATGTCCCCGGCGGAGGCTTCGATCACGCCGGCGATGCACTTCATGAGCGTGGACTTGCCGGCGCCGTTATGGCCGGCGAAGGCAATGCGTTCCTTGGGCTGGACCGCGAAGGAGAGGTCGGAGAACAGGACGCGCGGGCCGTATTCCACCCGGAGATTTTGAATCGAAAGCATCGGAGGCGGCGGACCATGAACAGGGAAGGGCCGTCGTCCAAGCTTGCGTGTCAGGGAAATGCGGGGGCTGCCTGGGAGCTTCCGAGCCGTTCACCCGGTCACTTGGGTCGGATGGCGCGCTGGACCTTTCCGTCAATGATGGGGTGGAAGGCGCATCGGGGACCTCTCAGTTCGACCAGAGAGCCGGACGTGAACGTGCCGAATGCCGGAAGCACCAGGCAGGAATTCCACAGGTAGAACCCGGGGACCCTGATGCCGGGTCCTCTCTTGCCCCCGATCCGACAGAGCGGGTGGAGGTGCCCGGCGATGGTCGGGCGGCCGGCTTGCGCGTCGGCTGGATCGTGAATGAGGGTGATCCCCGACTTCTCTTCCTGATCCAAACAGCGGAGACCATCGAGGCTGCGGAGTTGGGCGGGCGATGGGTCGTGGTTGCCAAGGATCAGCGTGACTTCGCAGGGAAGCCGGTCGAGCCAGCCCTGAAGTTCTTCTTCGAGGGGAGCGGGAATGCTCGCATTCGAATGGAGGAAGTCGCCCACGATGTGAAGGCTCTGCGCATCAAGCTGAGCGATGAGGCGGTCGATTCGGTCGAGGTCTTCCTGACGTACGCCTTCCGGCACGGGAATGCCGTGAGCCCGAAACGTGGCGGATTTCCCGAAATGAACATCCGACAGGATCAGGCTGCCCGATGCCGGCCACCAGACGGCGCCTTCCGGGTGAAGGATGAGTTCGTGGCCATGGAAATCGATGGCAAGGGATCCGGCGATCATTGGCTCAGGGATTTGTCGGCTTCGCGTTCCAATTCGGCCAGCATTTCCTCCATCAAGGTGAGGGCGTCCTTGGTGGAAATGGTGGAGTGGAGGCGTTCGGCCCACAGCGGGAATGCCATTGGTGTGAGGCGCTCGAGCTCGATCAACCGGTAGGACTTGTCCGCCATGGCGCTGAGCACTTCCTGCATGCGGGTGAACTCGAGTTGTCCCTCGAGGATCTCGCGCTTCGACTGGTCAAGCAGCAGGTTGTCGGGGTCGTAACGGGTGAAGACCTCATAGAGCAGGCTTGCCGAGGTCTGGATGTTTCGCATGCCTTTCCTCTTGCCCGGCTGTGACTGCTGGATGAGCCCCGCGACCCGGGCGACTTCACGGAATTTCCTGCGTGCGAGCTCGTGGGTGTTGAGGCACTTGAGGAGGTCGTCGAGCAGCTGTTCGGGGCGGAGGATTTCGCGCAGGCGGGCTTCATCGAGTGGAAGTTTCCCCGTGGAGGTCAGGCAGAAACCGTAGTCGTTCTGAGTGACCTGAACGCTTTGAGGATGGCCATCGGTCAGGCGGTGGGCAGCAAGCGTGCCGATTCCTTCGTTCACGAGCCTTCCTGCGAAGGTGTAGAAGAACAAGTGTTCGCCTTGTCGCGACAGGGCGTGCTCCACCTGAAGCACCGAATCCGTGGGCACGGAAGACCAGCGAGCCTGAATGTCGAGGAGCTCGCTGACTGCCTCAACTTCGGCTCTTGGGGTGTCGACCTGACCATTGAGGCGACGCGCCACGGCGTGGGCGAGTTCTGTGGACAGCGGCATCTTGCTTCCTCCCCAGATCACGACCTCGCCCTTCACGTTTTTCTTCGAGGACGGCTGGACGGTAGCGATCAGGTCGCGGACCCGGACGAGTTCGAGCAGACGTCCGCCGAAGACGAATGGAGCCCCGGGGCGGAGTTTTGTGATGAACCCTTCCTCCACGGTTCCGAGTTTCTGGCCGTTCTTGAAGCGCAGGCTCACCGCGACATCGGAAGTGATGGTGCCGATGTTCATCCGGTGGAGTTGGATCATGCGTTTGTCGGTGAAGTGGAGCTTCCCGGCCTTGCGTTCCACCTTGCGGTAATGGGGGTAGGCTCTGAGGGCATCGCCCCCGTTGCTGACGAACCCGAGCACCCATTGCCAATCGGCATCGTCGAGCTTCCGGTAACTGTGGGTGGAGCGGATCTCCGCGGCGAAATCCGATTCGTCAAGAGCTTCGCCGATGGCGCAGGTGGCGACGTGCTGGACCAGCAGATCGAGTGGTTTTTCCTGAAGCCGTCGTGACTCGAGTTCGCGGGCATCGAGCGCATCCTGAGCTGCGGCGAACTCGAGGAGTTCCATGGCATTGGTCGGGATGCAAAGCAGGCGGGATGCCTTGCCCGGTTGGTGGCCCGAGCGACCGGCACGTTGGAGCAGGCGAGCGACTCCTTTCGGGCTGCCGATCTGGATCACCTGCTCGACGGGAGCGAAGTCGATGCCGAGATCGAGCGACGAGGTGCAAACCACGGCAAGCAAGGTGCCTTCAAGCAGGCCTTGCTCGGCGGCCAGCCGGTCTTCTCTGGAAATGGATCCGTGATGAATGGCGATGCGTGATTTCAGCGAAGGGTCGGCCTCTATCAGCGATTGGTGCCAGATCTCGCTCTGGCTCCTCGTGTTGGTGAAGACGAGACTGGAGCGTGCCCGGTGAAGTGCCTTGGCGACGCGTTTGACCAAACGGATGCCGAGGTGGCCGGCCCACGGGAAACGGTCGATTTCCCGTGGGATCATGGTTTCCACCCTCAGCGGTTTGCGCATCGTCGAGTGGACGAAGGCGGCTTCCTTGTGGCGGGCTCCGTGTAAGGACTCCTTGGCCTCGTCCAGATTGCCCAGCGTGGCGGAGACGCCCCAGACACGCAGGTCCGGTGCCCATTGCTTGAGTCGGGCAAGACAGAGTTCGGTTTGAACACCTCGCTTGGTGCCGAGTAGTTCGTGCCACTCATCGACAACCACGCACTTCAGTTTCGAGAGCTTCGTACGGGAATCGCCGTAGGTCAGCATCAGCGACAGGCTCTCCGGTGTGGTGACCAGCGCAAAGGGAAGTTTCTCCCGCAGCTTGGCCTTCCGGTAGGATGAAGTGTCACCGGTGCGGAGGGCCACTTCCAGGGGAGCGTCGAGCTCATCGAGTGGCTCTTGAAGCGACCTGGCCGTGTCCTTGGCGAGCGCGCGCAGGGGAGTGATCCACAGGACCTGGCACGAGGTCGGGATTCGGGGGGCACCAAGCGATTCATTCACCGGGCCCATCCACACTGCGAGGGTCTTGCCGAGGCCTGTGGGTGCGTGCAGGAGTCCGGACCGGCCTTCCCGGTATGCCTGCCAGGTTTCCAGTTGGAAATCGTGGGGCTTCCATTGGCGCTTGGCGAAGAAGGTCTCGGCTGCTGTGGGCGCGGTCTTCATGACGACAAGGTCCTGGCGAATTGAAGGGTGTCGATGTCGTCCGGGGTCTTGTCCCGACGAATGGCTTTGATTCGAGGGAAACGCATGGCGAGACCGCTGTCGTGGCGTTTGCTCGGGCGGATGGAGTCAAAGGCGATCTCCAGCACGGTCGTCGGTTCGACCAGATGGACCCTCCGCTGTTTCTCGATGGTGGTTTTCTTGAAGTGCTCCGTGAGTTCCTCGATCTGCTCGTCGGTGAGTCCACTGTAGGCCTTTCCGATGACCCGGAGTTGCCCGTTGTCCCGGTCGCGGACGGCGAAGGTGTAGTCCGAGAGCACGCCAGCACGTTTTCCATGTCCCTGCTGGGCCTTCACGACGACGCAGTCCAGGGTCACCTCAGCCTTCTTCAGCTTGATCCATGACTGGCCGCGTCGTCCGAACTGATAGGCGCTTGTGGGGTCCTTCGCGATCAGGCCCTCGTTCAGCCGGGCTCTGGCTTGTTTGAAATGCTCGTCAATCTCCTCAGCGCTCGTTGCCTTGAATCGAGCGGCGAGCTCGAAGGGGGGGCGGAATCCGATGGTTTCGAGGCAGGCACGTCGTTCGACGAGGGGACGCTGCCACAGCGACTCCTGCTCCAGAGCCAGCAGGTCGAAGGAGATGAAGCGCACGGGGATCTCCTGAGGATGGAACAGATCGGTCTGAGCCCGGCTCGATTTCATCTTCTTCCGTCCCAATCGCTTTTGCAGGTCGAAGAAGGTAAGTTTCCTTCCTTCTTCGTAGGCGATGATCTCGCCGTCGATGAGGCAGTCGGGAAGTCGGGTGGCAGCTTTGAGCAGTTCGGGGAACTCGTCATCAAGCGACCTTTGATCCCGCGAGAACAGGTGGACTTCGTTGCCACTCTTGTGAAGCTGGGCGCGGATGCCGTCGAACTTGTCTTCGAGCCACACTTCAGCCCGGTCGGACGAGAGCTTGTCCCAGATGGTCGACGCGTCCGGCGAGGGTGAGGCAAGCATCACCTTGATGGGGGTGCCGATGGTGAGTCGCGCTTCGGTGAGTTTCCCGTGGCGAGCCATGAGCGCGGTCGCTCCGAGGTCGCCGCCCAGCATGTGGGCGGTTGCGATCTCCTTGGCAGAGGCGCTGAACGCTTCCGCGGTGGCTTCCTCGACTAATCCCTCGCGGCTGCCGATGCGGAACTCCCGGGTGAGGACACGCATGACGAACTCGACCTCCGGTGGGGGAAGGTGGCGAAGGGTGGAGGCCAATCGGCGGATGGCATCGAGAGGGGCGGAGGTTTCCTTCAGCTCGTGCATCAAGGATGTGAGATCCTGAAACCCAAAGGGGCTGTCATCCGGGCGTCCGTGCATCCCGGCAAGAATGCGAGCGGTGCGCGCGGGGTCTTGCTGTTGATCCGAGACGGCACGGTAGTCTGCGAGGGGAATCGAGTAGGCCTCGAGGAGGGCAAGCCTCATCGAGGCGAAGCCGAATCCGAGTTTCAGAGAGCGCTCCGAGAGCCAGTCGACCAGCTGCCGGAGAGACGGATCGTCGAGGGAAGCAAGGATGGCCGCGAGGCGATCCCGTTTGAGGATTCGTGACGGGATTTGCGCGATCTCGTTGAGTTGTTCGTTGAGGATGGCAAGGGGGCGATCCCAGGAAACCTCATGTCCAAGGTCCTTGTGCGGCGTGTCCTGCTTGCCGAACAACTCCAATTGATCATCGGTGAAAAGTGACCAGGCCTCCCGTCCGGCCGCGCGCAGGGTCGCTGCGAATTCCCGGGTGGAGCCATGGATGGTATGGACGTGGCGGGGGTCGACGGCGGCGACGAAGTCGAGCAGTTGACGGTAGTCGGCGTGATCCGAAAGGGGGAAGACCTCTTCGACCTGATAGCGGTAGCGGGCGTGGGGGTGGATTCCCCAACCACTGACCATCGCGGTGACTTTTCGTTTGAGCCGTCGGATCAAGGTGGAGCGGACGGCATTCGGCGGGCAGATCACGGCATGGCGATCGGGAATGGGAGAGGCGATGCGCTCCGCGTGGGGAAGATCGATGCCGAGTTCGCGACAGGCATCATTCATTTCCAGAACGCTGGGGTGAGCTTGGAAAGCAATCCCATGCTCTCCTAACAAGGCGGAAAGCTCCTGGGCTTTTCCCAACGAGTAGGCGCAGAGAACGGGCACCTCACCGGTATCGAAGGCCGCCTCGATGAACCGCAGGATCGATGACTCGACTTCAGCTCTGGATGGGAGGACATACTCCGGCCGTCCATAGGTGGTTTCGACGATCAGGGAGTCGGCCCGGACCGCCATGGCCGCCGGGCAGGTCCGGGTGGCCTCGGTCTTGAAGTCGCCGGTGAAGAGCAGTGTCTGATCGTCCTTCATTCGCCGGATGTGAAGCATGGCGGAGCCCACGACATGGCCGGCAGGATGAAGGGTCAGCTCGAAGCCGGCCATGCGGCGGGTCTCCCCGAAGGGAATGACCTCAAAGGTTTCAGGCTTGAGGCCGAACCGGCGCTGCAGCAGGTGAGCGGTCTCCGGCGAGCAGATCACCTCGTCCGGGCGCGAAAAATGGTCGGCGTGGGCGTGGGAGATGAAAGCGCGGCCCTGACGCCCGTGAGGGTCAAGCCAGAGATCGGCTTCGGGCAGGTAGATCCCGGCCTTGCGGGCTTGAATCTGGATCTCTTCCGCAGCCATCAGGACTTCAACTTCAGGCGGATCGGACCTTTGGCAGTCGATGGATCGACCGCACGCCCTCGTTGCATGATCTCGAGACGACCTTCGCTCACCAGGCGTCGGGCGGCGCGGCGGGTTCGTTCCATCTGGCTCCTCCAATCATCGCCCGGGAACAGGACCCGAGCAGCCTCGCTCGGACAGATCGTCGAGGATGTGGCTCGGGATTCGAGGAGTTCAACGATGGTTTGCTCGATTCGGGTGTCCAAGGCACTGGGTTTCTGACGGCGGCAGGCGCTGGAACAGTAGCGCACCTCGTCCCAGTTGTCCTTCCATTTGCGGCGCCACTCGATGGTTCGTCCACAGCTGTGACAACTCTTCGGCGGCTCCATGGGGCAACGTTCGTCGAACTCCCGAGACCCGCAAGTCGCTGCTGGGAACTCCGTTGCTCTCCGAGCCCGGAAAGGGCGGGCGGGGACGATGGAAAGAAGGATGACGGCGGAATCAGAAAAAATGCGTAGGAATCATGGGCCTCGCCACGTTACATCAGGAAATGAAGTTCTGGATTTCATGGATCCTGGCGACACAGCTTGTGGTGGCGCGGGTGGATTTTTGGGATCTGGTGCCGATCAAGTATGCCGACAGTCCGGCGTCTGACCCGATTGCGGAGTTGCAGCGGGAGTTGGAGGAGACGCCGTTGGAGGTGATGCCGCCGCTTGACCGTTTGCGGTTGGTCTTGGAGCGGTTGGAGATTCCCGAGTCTTCCCAAACGCTGGTGTTTTCGAAGACGAGCAAGCAGATCGGCCTGATCGGTCCGAGAAATCCGCGGGCGTTGTATTTCTCCGAGAATGCCTACGTTGGCTACGTGCCGGGCGGGTCCATCGAAGTGATCTCGGAGGATCCGGTGCTTGGGCCGGTCTTCTACCTGATCGATGGGGGTGGGCCTCAGGGTTTGAAGATCGCACGGGACAGCAGCGATTGTTTGTCGTGCCATGGAACGACACGGACCCGTGGCGTGCCCGGTGTCCTGATTCGTTCGGTGTTTCCTGATGCGGATGGGCATTCGATCGGTCGATTCGGCTCCGAGACCGTGATCTCCAGCACGCCGATCACCAAACGGTGGGGGGGCTACTATGTGACGGGTGAAAGTGCCCATCCCCATTTCGGCAACCAGACCTATCAGGAGGACAGCGAACCGGAAGCATCCGGGGATGATCTAACGAACCTGTCCGGTGTGATTGATACCGGAAAATATCTGCGTCCTACGAGTGACATTGTGGCGCTGATGATCCTCGAGCATCAGTGCGAGGTCCACAACCTGATCAATGAGGCGACGATGCGTTATCGCCGGGCTCACTTCCTGTCCCGTGCGCTGGATCCTGATGCGGATCCCGACGCAGGCCAGGCCGGGAGGGTTGCGGATTCCTCGGCGGTTCGTCTCGTCGATGCGTTGTTGTTCAAGGACGAGGCGGATCTGGGTGAGGGGATCGAGGGCGACGAGAACTTCCAGGAGGAGTTCGTGGCGCGCTTTCCGCGGACGGAAGCCGGTGACTCACTCGCGGATCTGAGGCTCTACAAGCGGCTGTTCAAGAACCGCTGTTCGTACATGGTTTACTCAAGCGCCTTTTCGGCGATGCCTCCGCGTGTCTATCAGGCGGTGATGGATCGTCTGGCTCTCGCCCTTTCACCGGAGGATGGAGACATTGCACCCCATCTCGGGAAGTCCGAGAAACTGAGAATTGCCCGTATTCTCGAAAAAACCCTCCCGGACGAATCCGGGAGGGAATGAAGTTCAGCCGACGGTGCCGGGCGGGGGCTGTGCTACCGAGATTGCCCGGCACCGTGCGGCTGAAACTCCAGTTTTCGGGGGGATTGGTTTGGTAAGGGTTTCGGGCGAGGCCCGGGAAAGGTCCATGAAGTCCGGCCGGGGGTGCCGGGCGGGGGGCTGTGCTACCGAAGTTGCACGACACCCACCGGTCGAAACTTCAAGGTTGGGGGGAATTGTCCGAGTTGATGGTTGAGGCCGGATTGTTGGTCTCGATGGAACCGAGGTGAGCGTGCACCTCAAGTTCCCGATCGACCATGAATTCGACGTAGGAGAGGCGCTCGGTTCCGAAAGGTGTGACGGTCACAAGTTCCAGGGTATGGGTGCCATCTTCTTCGATGAGGCCGCCCCACTCGGTGATGGGGAGCACGCGGTCGGCGCTGTTGCTTTGATCGAGGACCAGAACACTGCCTTCCACGGTCTGGCCGTCGGTGCCAAGCGAGGCACTGCCCCGGTAAATCTGAAGATAGGTGGTGCTCGATGGATAGAGATCGCGCAGGTCGAGAGTGATGGTGGGTGGTTTACCACGGACGATATCTCCTGCAGACAGCCCGGTGATGGCACCGCGGGCGACCGGCCAGATCTGGACGAAGTTCGTGGCGATCTGAGTCTGGGGGATCGAGGCATCGGGCAGCGCGTGCACGACGAAGTGTTCCTCCCCGACGGCGCGCGTCGGATCACTCGCAGGCAGGCTGGAGGCCTGGAAGTTCAGCGTGTGGACACCGTTGCTGCGCAGCAGTCCTTGGCTGGCTGGGGCACCGGAAACGGCAATGCGGGGATCGATGATGCTGGTGCCTCCATTGTAGGCGGCAAGGTGATGCTCAAGCAGGACCTGCTGCGAGGCCTCCGGCAGATTCGCTCCCGAGAGCAACCCACCAACTTCAATGTGGACGGTGAAAGGTTGATCGGCACGAGTGCGGTGCACGTGCGGATAGGGATCCCCGGTTTCGATCGTGATCTCGGCGGAGGGGAGGTAGGTGCCGACGAGGCGTTGATCGAGGAGGTAGTCCTTGGTTGTGGCCTGCTCGATCGTCCACAGTTGGAAGAGCGCGCCGCCTTCTTCAAGCGAGAGCCTCGAGGCCGAGTCGCCGGTGGGTGCGACGGGCATGTCCCAGATCACTCCGCTGTCGACCTGAGTCTGACGGATGAAGTTGACCCAATCCGATGCCTGGGCGGTGGATGCCGCGAATCCGAGAAGAAGTGCAAGGGCTTTCATGATCTCAGCGGTTTTGGACGGTTTCGTTTTCCGGCTCTGGAATAGTGACGGAGATCGGGCCACCGAGATGGACGGCGACGATGACCTTCGATTGCTTCGGCCAGTAGGCGATCCGACGGGCGTCGATGGGCTGAATGCCTTCGGCCTGGCGCATGCTGACTTCCTCACCTGAGATCCAGTTGCGGTTGCGGATGACGAACTCTTTCCATGAGAGCAGGTTTCCGACCGGGCGAACGTTGATGT
The DNA here is from genome assembly GCF_016595525.1 of Haloferula rosea. Lineage (GTDB taxonomy): Bacteria > Verrucomicrobiota > Verrucomicrobiia > Verrucomicrobiales > Akkermansiaceae > Haloferula > Haloferula rosea. Next base: position 14,455 of record NZ_JAENII010000010.1, on the reverse strand, counting down.
GAGAGCTGAGTGCTTCAGGGATGTGGAGGACAGCTCCCTTGGGAACCAAGGTCCAGTTCTGGCCATCGCTGATGATCATGGACTGCTTGATCAGACTTTGATCCTTGGCTCGGGTCACCTGCTTGTTGGGCTCCGCCTGTTGGGCGAGGGTGGCGACTGGAGAGCCAGCGGCACGGCGTGCCTGAAGGGCATCGGCGCTGATGCGGTCGGTCATGGGAGCTGCCGTGGCGGCGGTGCTCACCAGGGCGAGGATGAGGGAGGCTTTCATGGGGGGGAGGGGGAGTTTGGGGGGGAGTCGGGGGATTATTCGAAGGTGACGAGGACGACGAGGTCCTGCATGTCGAAGAAGCGTGAACCGGGTCGAGAGGTGGAGGCTTCCCAGAGGATGATGAGATCGCGGTCTCCGATTCGGACCTGACCGCGGTCATCCATGTAGGGCTTCAGGAAGCTGATGATGTTGCCCTGGTTATAAGCCGGAGCGTAGCTCGGTGCGGTGTCGCCGTTCTTGAGGACGCGCACATACTGGTCTTCCCTCGTGGTGTCATGGAAAGGGGCCCAGCTTCGTCCGAGCCATCCCCGGGCACCGAAGTCGATCACCGATCCTTTGGCGATGTTGCGTTCCTTGAGCATGACCTTGCCGGGTTCGACATCCGGGCCGGTGCCGTAGAAGAAGCGGTCCCACGAACTACCATTGATGGAGTAGTAAGCGTCGAGGGGTAGGAGCTTGTTTCCGGACTGGAAGGCGACTCCAAGCACCCGGACCTTCATGGTCACCTTTTTCTTCGGGACGATTCTCTGAGGAGGGACGATGTCGATGATGTCGGTCACCTTCGGAGTCGGATACTCGATGTTCCAATCGAGCTGGGAATTCATGCCGGTGCGGACAAGGTCGCGGTCGACATTGAGAGTGCCACGGGGCACGTCTTCGGCGGGGACGGTTGCAACAGCTCCGATGAATCCAAGGCTCAACGCCAAGAGGAAGCGTGCTGACCGACCACTGCGGGGGGAGCAGGGGGGAGTCATTGTTTGTGGGGGGTGTTCAGCGTCGTGAGGTGGGTGCCTCGGCGACGTCGTCAGAAAGCACCTGAAGACCTCGAAAATCAAGATGCGTTGATCTTGCTACGCGATCACGTGGGGGAAGACATGGGTGAATTGTGACAGTTCGTGACGGTAAATGAATTGATTGGTGATATTAGGAGACAAAAAGAGAGCGATGGGCGGGATGCCCATCGCTCTCGGATCTGTTTAGGACTGCTTAACTATCCTGCAAACTTGGTTTCGAATTCAGCGGTCGAGAATGCTGTTCCAGTGCTCGATGTTGTCCTTCTGGGCTTCGAACAGGTCCGAAGGGTCGTCGTGGATGGTGATCGAAGTGATGGCGTCTCCGGTTCCGTCCGATTTGCATCCGGGTTCGCCGGTGTTCACCTTGCCGATGATCTTGCCTACCAGGTCGAGCCCTCCGGTGACCTCACCGAAGACCGTGTGGCGGTTGTCGAGGAACGGGGTGGGCACCATGGTGATGAAGAACTGGGAACCATTGGTGCCTGGGCCGGCATTGGCCATGGAGAAGATGCCGGGCTTGTCGTGCTTCAGGTCGGGATGAAACTCATCGGCAAACTTGTAACCCGGACCACCACGACCACTTTCGGTGGGGTCTCCTCCTTGGATCATGAACTGATCGATCACCCGGTGGAAGGCGACCCCATCGTAGTAGCCGCGCTTGGCCAGGTTCAGGAAGTTGGCGCAGGTGATGGGGACCTTGTCGGCGAAGAAGGTGGCGTCGATGTTGCCCTTGCTGGTGTGCAGCGTGAGTTTGATGTCAGACATGGGCCGAGCCTCTGACACGACCACGGATGTGGCAAATGGATTCCGGCGGCGAGTGGGCTGGCTGGTGATTCCAGGACCGGGACCGGTTGCGATGTGCTGGGACGCGTGACGTCATATCCGCCGACTGTCAGCGCCGGCGGTCCGAGGCATAGAGGTTGAACTCGAATCGATTGAATGACCCGGGGGCGAATTCGGCTTCGCCGAAAGTCTGCGAGCGGCCCCGGATGACTTCGTCGTTTATCTCGAGAAGCTCGAAGGTGATGACTCCCCCATCGGGAAACCAGGCACGGATGTCCTTGGCTCGGCGGATGGGTTTCCAGCAGAGTTCGGGATCGTTGGCTTCCTCGCTCGTCCTGAGAGCGAAGGTCCGCAGCCGTGACACCGGAAGGTCGAATTCCTTGAAGCGGGTTTTCAGGCGGACCTTGCCGCCTTCGATGCCCACGGCGTCGCCGCTGATGTGGTCACCGTTGCGGAGGAAGATTCCCTCCTGATCCTGCTCGGGCTCGTCTTCTTCGGAGTCCATGTCTTCCCCCGGGAACACGCGAAGTCCCATGGGGGCTTCCTGCCACTGGCCGTCGATCAGGCCGTCCCAGGTGGTGATGCGGATGCGGGAAATTTCGATCGCACTGCTGGTGTCTCCAAGAAAGTGGACGAATGAACCCATGCCTTTGGCGTCGGGTGCCTGTTCCTTCCAGTCGGCGATGATTCTTCCTCCGAGCATGAGCCGGATGCGGCCACTGATGCGGTCGTGAAGGAATTCCACTCGGACCTTCTCCTGTTCTTGGAATTCGCGGACGCCACCGGTTGTGCCGATGGTGGTCGACTCGGTCCGGTTGTTGCGGCTCGTGCGTTTCCGCAGGTAAGCATACTGACTCTGGCACACGAGTTCGTAGCAGTTGTCGACCTGATCGAGATCCTCATGGTCCGCATGCAGGTAGAGGCGGAATCGGGCGTTCTCGCGCCACGATACATCGAAGGCGACACGCATGCGGTCCTGCTCGCCGATGTCCCGGCTGATGCTCGAATTCCGTTCGCAGATCAAACGGCCATTCTCGTATTTCCAGCCATCCTCGACCGAAGGAACCCACTCGTCCGGTCCCTTTGGGCCGCTGTAGATGAGTTCGGGGCGATCCTCAATGTCGAGACGATCGACCATGTTTCGTCGGAAAGTCATCTCCCCGCCGAAGCTGGTGGAGATGCTGATGGCCTCTTCCGTGACGCTCAGCAGGGTGCCGCGGACATTGTCTCCATTGGTGAGTTCGACCACGGCGACGTGATCGCCTGGCGGGAGTTCCTGCTCCTCGGTGGCCGGGATTCCGACTTCGCGCAGCATCTTGAGATCGAGCTCCTGGGGTTCGGGAAAGGCGCTGGAATCCCACAGCACCGTTTTTCCGTCGCTGGAAGAAACGAGCCGGCCCTTGAGAATGTCACCGTTTTCGAACTGAGCCGTCATCGGAGGCTGCGCGAGCCCGATGGATGGAATCATGAGCCACTTGAGAAACCTCATTGTTCGTCTTCGTTGGGAGTTGTTTCCTCGTCACCTTCGTCTTCGGAAGGTTCACGTTTCACCATGGTCCTGACGCTGCTGCGATTGATCTTCAGCGCTCCGAGCATCGGATGGTCGAGTTCCACGAGGTCATCGGCAAACCGACAGTCGTTGGCACTCAGGAACCCGCCCCCGGCAACACCAAGGATGAGCTCGCTGGATGAGTCCGCCTCGGTCGGGCGACTCAGGAAAATGGTGGATACCTTGCTGAGCGGGATCTCCAGGGCCTTGGGGAAGTGGGGGCTCTTGAAAAAGACGGAGGAGCCGTTGGCGGTTTCGCGCGTGTCGATCAACTCGCCGCTGAAGCGCTGACCTTCATGGTCGATGAGGGCGTCGCCATCACCTTCGCCGCGGTCCTCACTCTGATGTCGGTCTCCCACCGAGTCCCATTCGCGAACGACGATGCGGGATACCCGGTGTCCTTCGCCGGCCTTGAGGTTGCTGGTGAAGATCATGCCGTTGCCTTCCGGAGAAGTCGCGAGCGGGTCGGGGAAGCTGCCCTCCAGTTTGCCGTCGAGGTAGAGTTGGATGATCTTGTTTTCCCGGTCGACCCGGAGCTCAATGGCCACCCGGGGATCGTTGAAGCCATTGGGCTTGCGCTGGATGCTGCCGAGGGTGTGGTAGGTGGATTCGCCCGAGCTCTGGCGTTTGATTTCGAATCCAGCGGCATTGAACTGAAGGTAGTAGCGGTCGTGCTTGCCGCCGCCCGCTTCATCATGCTCCGAGCAGAAATAGATCTGGAAGTTCGGTCGCTGGGCCCAGGTCAGCAGGAAGGAAAGGGAGAACGATACCGGGAGTGATTCGAACGAGCGTGAGACGGATCCCCGGCCCTCCGAGGCCAGGGCGTCGTCTTCGAAATGCCAACCCTCGTCGACTTCCCAGTCCTCCAGCCCGGCGGGTCCCTGATAGAGGACGCGGCGCGGTCGAATCCCGAGTTGAAGGGAACTCACCCAATCCCGTTTCACCGAAAGCTCTCCCGCGGTGTCGGTGACGACGTGGACATGTTCACCATCGATCCCGACGACGTCGCAGGGCAGGCGGTCTCCATTGGTCAGGGTCAGGGTGGCGTCGCGTTCAAGAGGTTCCTCGGCTTCATGGCTGAGTGTGACCTTGCGAACCTGATCTGCCCGGATGGACAGGGGTTCGGGGGCGATCGGAACCGCGATGCGGAGTTCGCCTCCGGCATCGAGGCCGAGCACTTCGCCGGTGATGCTGCTGCCGTCCTCGAGCTTCACCTCGTCCGCGCTGATCGGGGCAATGCCGAGGCAGACGATCAGGGGCGTGATGGAAAAGGGGTGCCTCATAGATCTTCGTCCCAGTAGTTGAGGAATCCGTGGCCTGACTTGAACTCAAGCAGTACGGCGGACGAAAGGTCGACCTGCACGTCACCCAGCAGTGGTGAGTTCAAACGCATGACTCCGTTCTCGGCCCGACCTGCTTTTCCGGTGATCTGTCCAAGAGGTTGGAAGTGGATGCGGAGACCTTGATCCTGGGTCTCATCCTCTTCCTCGGTGGCTCCTGCGAAGCGGAGCTGCGCGACTTCTTCGAGCGGGATTTCCAGTTCTGCGTAGCGTCCTTCGATTTGCAGTTTGCCGTCGCTGATGGATTTCACTTCCCCCGAGAAACGGTCGGTGCCGTTGGTCAGCAGGATGGTGTCGAATTCCTCGCTTTCGAAACTCCGTGCGGAATCCGGCATGCCGTTCCACTCGGCGGCGACGATGTCCGAGATCCGGACTGGGGTGTCGCTACCCATGAGCGTGAAGCCGATTCCTCCGCCATCGGGAAGGGGTTTCGCGTCGTCGGCGAGATTCTCCTTGAGGTTCCACTGGATGGCGAACTCGCCATTCACGTGCAGGGCGATGGTGCCAGCCTCCCGATTGCTACGGATCTCGAATTCGGCGGAGCCGGTATCGGCAAAGCGCACGCTCGATGAGGACGGGCGGATTTGGTCGGAAAACGGGTTTCCCTCTTCATCGTATCCGCAGCGGAGGAGTTGGGCGTAGCTGCTTCTCAAGGTGAGTACGAGGGCGTTCCCGAAATACTGGGAGTAGTCGGAGCGTGATGGGACGCGGCGAACCTTCTTCTGCTCTTCTCCATCTTTATCGGCTTCCGCATCCTCGTCCTCTTCGGGTTCCGGACGCTCTGCAAAGTCGGCATTCAAGGCAATGGCGATGGGGGGGCGCGAGCGCCACTCGAAGTTGAAGCGGACCAGTGAGCTTGCGGTGAGGCCGACATCGCGCCGAATCACATCGTCACCGCCGGTGAAATACCATTTGGCCCCGACATGGCGCCAGGACTTGGGCTTCTCCTCTTCCTTGTCGTCACCTTCCGCGGCCTCGTCCGGCTCAGCTTTTTTCTCGTCGTCGTCCAGGCCATCATCCGCCTCTTCCGGGGGGAGCGGTGACCTGATTTCCCAGCCATCGTCGGAGAATGGGCCTGCATACAACAGGCGTCCGCCGAATGGATTGGGATGCATGCTGGTGACCGCGCTGCGCGGGATCACGACTTCTCCCGCCATGGGCGTTTCCAAGGTCAGGCTCTCGTCATCCATCGCCACGATCCGGGCGGGCAGTCGATCACCGTTGTTGAGCTTGATGTGCGAAGTGTCCGCGGAGGCTTCGAGGGTGCCGCCACCGCGAAGGACGATCTGGCGGATGTTGTCCTGCTTGAACTCCATCGTGTCGATCCCGTCGTCACGGTTCCAGAGGACGATGCCATCCGGCGTGATGCCGCCGAAGTGTCCGGCGAGTTCGCCGTCGGCCAGTCGGAGCAGGTCATCCGGCTTTTCCTTGCCGGATGCCGCGATGCAGCACGCGAGAGTGAGGGTTGAGAGGGTGCGGATCATTTTTCGTAGATGGGCAGAAAGCGATAATTGAGAGCGAGCGACAGGAGCGAGGCGGAGGTGTTGAATGCCTCACCCTTGGGACCGGGCCACGAGCCGTCGGCCCGTTGGATGGTGGAGAGGTAGCGGAGGTTCTTGTCGTTCCACTCGTTCCATGCGGCTTCGTCAGCATGGAAGAGGGCCTGGGACATGTAGTACTCGAAGTAGAAGGGGTAGTGGCGATCCCGGTAATTCATGTGATCGCGGAGGTAGCCCAAGCTGTTCTTGAATCCTTTGCCCTCCTTTTCCTTGGCAAGGGCAAGACAGGTGACGCCGATCGCAGTCAGGGTGGGTTTGCCGCCGCTCGCTGAGGTGTAGCCGTAGCCACCATCCCCGCCACGGCATCGGGCCATGTAGGCGAGTCCTTTGCGGATGGCTTCATCGGGCACGGCAAGGCCGGCATTCCGGGCCCCCAGCAATGCGACCAGCTGGCACCCTGATACGGTGGTGTCGGCGTCGCGGCTTTCCGGGGTGTAGCGCCAGGCACCCGAGGCATTCCGCGACTGGGCGTTGAGGATCAGGTCGACCGCTTTCTTGAGAGCGGGGGCGATCTTCGGGTCGTCGACGGCCCCGTAAGCCTCGGCCAGCGCCAAAGTGGCAAACCCGTGGTTGTACATCGAGCTGCCGATGTATCCGTTGCTCTCGCGCTGCTGCGAGAGGATGTAGTCGATGCCCTTCTGGATCACCTTGGCGTGGGGCCCGTGATTCGGGTCTTCGCCGTGGGCGAGGAAGGCGATCACGCAAAGCCCGACGACGCCGGGCTCACCTCCCATCGAGTCGGACCAGGCACCGGCATCCGTCTGGTTCTTGGCGAGGTAAGCCAACCCTCGTTCGTAGAGCGTGTCGAGCTGAGGAGGGATGGGGTCATCCGGACGACGCCTCAGGTCCTGCGCAGAAGCAGGCGCGACGAGGAAGCAGGCGAGGGCGGTGGAGAGTAGAAGTCGGGGAAGCATGGGCACGGGGTTCAGCGAGTGAGCTTTTCGGCTCCTTGGTTGTATGCTTTCAGGGCGTCAAGATACTCGCGCGGGAGGCTCTTGCCAGCGGTTCCAGCTCCTTTCGGAACGGTGCGTTCCTCCACTTTTCCGCCGGAGGCACCGTCGATGCCTTCGTTGGGTGCCTGGGAATCGCCACCGCTGCCTTGTCCGGCCTGCTCGCCGGGCTGTTGACCGGGTTGCTGCCCCGGTTCGCGCCCGAGCATGCGTTCCATCATTTCAAGCATGGCACTGCCCGGGCTCTGGCCCTGACCATCCTGAGGTTCGCCTTCGCCTTGCTGCTGTTGCTGTTCCTGCTGCTTGGCTTTGGCGGCTTCGAAGATCTTTTCGATGACGTCGGTTTCAGCGGCGATGGTGGGGCCGCCGGTGTCGTGTTCATAGAGGAGCTCGCTGGCTTCATCCATGGCGTCCTCGACGGCTTCGAAAAGCTCGATGACCTTGGGTGAGGTCTGTTCGATGGTCAGCTGTTGGACATCGGCGGCGAGCTCATCCTGCTCGTCCGAGAGCGTGCGGGAACCTTCCTGATGACGGCTGATCTTCTTCGCCAATTCCGGATCATCCGCCATGACCATGGCTGGAGCGAGTAGCAGGGGAAGCAGGGATTTCATCATGGGGTCTGGGCTGGAGGTTGATAGGAGCGTCGCAAGGTTTCGAGGGCTCGGGTGCGGGCGCGGAGATCCTGTTCCTTCTGCACCATCTTCATGACGCGGAGCATGAACTCGAAGTCCTCATCCTCTCCGCCGCCACCACCGCCGCCGCCGCCACCACCGCCTCCGCCTGCGGCCTCCTCGAGCTTCTTCGCCCATTCGCGGAGTTGCTCGGCCCAGCCTGAGGCATTCTCGGCGGCGCTGAAGCCGTGGTTGCGGCTGAGCTTGAGGCGCACCTCCTCGAGTCCGATGTCGATTTCGGATTCGTTCATTTCTTCGAGGATCTCGCCGAAGACTTCCTTTTCGGTACGGGTGAAGAAGTGGCCGAGGTCTTCCTTGATCCAGCGCACATCGGAGGTGGTGTCGGATTGCTGGCGGACGATGTCATTGAGGATGCCGAGGTCGGCCGGATCGAGCTGGTCGGCCCGGAGTCCAAACTGGTCGGAGCCCTCCATGGCTTCGCTTGCCACGCCATCCTGTTCGCTGGCGGCCTTTTTGAGTCGGGCGGCAAAGGTGCTGGCTTCGAAGCGTTCGTTGGCTTCGTTGGCCTTCTTGATGGTCTCCTGCATCTTCTCGAGCACCTTCTCCTGCTGCTCGACGGCTTCCTTCATGTCGCGCTCGGACTTCTCCTCGGTGTTCTTCTGGTCGCCGGCCTCGCCGAGCTTCTGTTCGAGTTCGGGCATGTCCTTGTTACCGAGTTCACGCATCGACTGCATGGTCTCGGTCATCTTGCGCAGCGTCTCCTTATCGATCGATTCGTTGCGCGCGGTGTCCTTGAGAAGTTCCTCCATTTTCTCGGCGAGCTCCTTCATGTCCTCCGCCTGCTCGCTTTCCGCCTGCTGTTGTTTCTCGAGTCGCTGGCGATTGTCGTCCTCCTGCATCTCCTCGGCATCGAGCCGTTCCAGGCGCTGGTTCTCTTCGAACAGGTTGCGTTCGCGGCGAGCCATGTCCTCGAGTTCGCTGATGGCGCGGTCGAACTGGTTCTTCAGCATCTGGGCGTGTTCTTCACGGCTCAGCACGTAGATGATGATCGGCTGGGAGTAGCTGCGCTCGCGATCCGGCAGGTAGTCTTCCGCGTAAGCGCGAAGGATGAGCTTCTGGGGTCCGATCCCGAGGGTTTTCGGTGAGAATGCGACGGGGGAGGAGGCCCTGCCGAGGTCGGGGGCTCCTTCTTCCAATCGGAGTTCACCCTTGGCGGGTTCGCCATCGCCGGGGCGGGTCAGTTGGCCCTCCCACACGATGCCGTATTCCTTCAGCCCGAAGTCATCGCTGGCGAGCACTTCAAAATCGATGGTTTCCTCGGGGAGGATGGCGCGCTGGCCAGCGAGTCCATCGAAGTAGCACACCGGGGCTTCGTCCTTCAGGGCTTCAATCCGGATGGCAAAGGTCTTGGATCCTTCGAGGCCGATATCGTCCTTCCACTGCATCGGGACGCGCAGCGATTCCGCTCCCACGTCGATCCACGGCGTGCTCGCCTGTTGGTCCCTCAGGCTCATCTCCGCTGCGTCGACCAAAGTCTCTGCCGCGGGGACGTCCGCCGGGGTGATCGGGCCGAAGCGACCTCCGGCGAGTTTGCGACTGGCTTCGACCGTCAACCGCACCTTCGAACCCTCGACCGCGGTGACCATGCCGGATGGCAGGTCTTCCGAGCGGTTTGGGAGCTGAAGATACTTGGGTAGCTCGATGTCGGCGATGCTGCGGTCGATCGTTGGCGGCAGTGAAGGGATGATGCGGATCGAGTGACGGGCGTCGCCGATTTCCAACCGGATGTTCCCGGGGTCCTGCTGGCCGGGAAACTCGAAGCGGTAGCTGCGGCCGTCGAGTGCGGCGGTGACCGGGTCCTGGCGGTTGTAGCGGGCCATGCCGCTTTCCGGCTGCCACTCTGATTGCTCGGCGAGGACGAGCTCGATTTCGAAAGCCTCGCCCTGAGCGACCGCGAGTTCGTTCGGCACGTGGTCGAGGACGGTGAAGGTGTAGCGGGGGGTGGCCGAGAGGGGGAGAAGCCAGCGCTTGAGCGAGTTCAATCCAGCATCGGGAACGAGGGTCAGAGCAGTGCCGGCGAGAAGGAACAGGGCGATGACGGCGAGCGACCAGCGACGGTGACGGGACACCGGCAGCGAATCATCGAGCTTTCGTCGCGCGGTTTCCGCGGCGACGGCTTCCATGGCGGCGGCACGCAGGCGTGGCGAGAGGGTTTCATTGCTCTCGGACTGCTCCTGCAGTTCAACCACCCCGAGCAGGCGGTCACCGAGGTTCGGGTGTTTGCGCGCGATGAGGCGGGCGAGTTGGTTCTCGCGGCGATGGCGCCAGACCCAGCGGTGCATCCAGATCGGAGCGAAGACCGCCATCAGCGAGGTGCCGGCGAGGAGGACGCCCAGACGGACGAGCGCGGGAGTCGGCCAGATCCGGTCGAGGGCGAACACCACCAGGTAGGAAAGCAGCAGGCCGAAGATGCCGGCGAAAATGGCCTCGGCGATCTTCGTCCGCCAGAGCTGGCGGCGGAAGTCCTCAAGCTGTTCCCGGAGTGATTCCGGGAGAGGGGTGGATTGAGTTGGGTCTTCGGGCATGTCAGGTGGTTGGAGCCGGGCAATTCGACGCTTTGATCAAACTCCCAGAGGAGTAGACGCAGATCCAGCGGAAATCTTTGCCAATCTTAGCGTCGGCCTCTGGTCCTCTTGCCTGATCAAACTGCACGAATTACCGGATTCGAAGCAGCCTCCACACCAACCTCCGTTTCAGGCCCGTGGCCGGGAAGGACGCGGGTGTCCGGGTCCAGCGTGTAGATCTTTTCGCGGATGCCGCGGTAGAGGAGCTCGGGGTCACCACCGGGGAGATCGGCCCGGCCCGTGGATCCGGCGAACAGGGTGTCGCCAGCGAACAAGGCGCGGGCTTCCTTTTGATGAATGATCACGCTGTCCGGCGAGTGGCCGGGGAGGTGGGATAGCGAAAAGCCGAGTCCGTCGACTTCCAAGGAGTTCTGACCTTCAAGCACATGCTCGACCGGATATTCAACCACGTCGAAAGGCATGCCCCACTCACGCACGACCTCCTCGAGAAGCAGCCCGCGGTCGAAGGCATTCCATGCGTAGATCGGCACGCCCATGGCGGCGATGCGGTGGGCGCTGAGGACGTGGTCGAAGTGCTGATGGGTGAGGATCAGGGCGGTCGGCGTGATGCCGAGCTGCTCGAGCCACTTATCGGCGTCCGCCGGCGCGTCGATCATGATCTGCCCGCCGTTGGGGGTGGGGATCAGATAGGAATTGGTCAGCAGGAATCCACCTTCGAAGCGTTGAATGTCGTCCACAGGCGTGAGCAAACCTGCCCGCTGTCGGAGTGTCAAACCACCCTCGGAAAACCCGAATCATTCCCAGCAACGGTTTTTATTGCGGGAAATTGGAAACGGGCTTTATCCTCCCGGCCCCGCATTGCGACGGCGTCCCCTGACCCATCGAGTTTTGCGGCATTCGATAGGCTTATGAATCCGGATCGCGCGACACTGAACTTCCTCAATGGATTTCCCGAGGAAGCACGCAAAAAAGGAGAATCACTTCAGGCAGAGGGAACGGTCACTCAGATTTTCGGGAACCACTTGTTCATTCAAGGCCGGGTCGAAGACGAGAGCGGCACGTTCCGGACAAGTCTGCGTTTGCAGGGCAACCGTTGGTTCGGTTCATGCACGGCCGAGGACGAGATCGTTTCCGGAGCTTGCCAATACGCGACGATGGTCGAGCGCATGCACCGGGGAGAGGATCTCCCGGAGTCGCCGAACGAGTTCGACGACACGCCGATCCTCGATGTGATCGAGGACAAGCTCGGTCGCGAACTCGATGACAAGGAGGCAGACTTCGTTTCCCGCGTGGAGAAGCGCTACCGTCGCTATGTGATCGAAGGAGAGATTCACGATCACGACATGGTCCGGTTGACGCCGCGTTGGGAGATTGCCAGCTACGAGCCGCTTGAGCTGTGGCCGATGCCTCCGGGTGACATCATCGAGTTCTGGAACTACCTCGCCTACGCTTTCTACAAGAAGAAGCTCCCTTATCCGGAGTTCATGAACGTCATCACGGATCTGAATTACGTTCAGAAGAAGATGGCGGACTGGGAACAGGAGCGCGAGGTCGCTGCCTGGTATGACCGCATCGAGCAGGTCAACGAACGCCCTCCGCAGGGTGGTTCGATCGAGGTTCAGTTCCGTCTCGTGGCGACGATCAACGAAGCCCGTGTCGAAGTGAAGGAAGGGGACAAGGAGTGGCTCCAACTTCGTGAGAAGAACGAGATCGAGCGCCTGCTTCCTCTGTTCGACGAGGCCGCGCTGAAGATGGACGCACCGAGCCAGGTGCTGTGGGAGCATTTCCTCGCCTACTACCGTCAGTACGGCGACACCACCTTCGACTTCGATCAGGAAGATGCCTGTCGCTTCATGAACCGGTTGTTCCGTCAGCCGGCACTGAATGGGTATCTGGTGAACCTCGACGAGAAGCACTTCAAGGTGGTTCAGGATCCATTGAGCTGGGTCTGCGAGGATGATCCCTATGACCCGGGAAGCTTTGCGCTCCAGCTGGTCACCGCGAGCGGCGAGAATGTGTCGCACTCCGTGCGTCTGCTGCCCGGTCGGAAGGAACTCTATCAGTCCGACGAGACGATTTTCCCCGGGCCGCCACGGTGGCTTGAGGACACCGAGGTGATGCCTCGCTATCTGATTCCGAAGCGTGTGATCGATTCCCTCGAAGGGGTCGAGTTCCTGCGCAAGATCGGTGCCACACTGCCCGAGTCGCTGAAGAAGCGGGTGATGGACCTCGAGCTGAAGCCGAAGTTCGAGCTCAAGCTGGTGGCAGGTCTGACTGCGGCTGAAACCGAGCACCTGGTCATCGACGTGACCGCGATTGAGGCCAAGGACCGCCGGACCGAAAAGCTCACCAAGGAAGGCTGGGAGGTCGTCGAGCAGAAGACGCTCAAGGGCAAACAACTGCTGCGTTTCGCCCGCGAGGACCTCTACCCGGTGCCGGGTCTCCTCGATGTCATGGGGCTGACCTATGACGAGAAGCTGGGATCATTCAAATCCCGCGTCACCAAGCAATTCCCCGAACGCTTTGCCGAGTGGATTGACTCGATGCCCGATAAGCTCGAGCTCGATATCGACACGCGTCTGAAGTCCATCCTCGCCGACCCGGTGACCGCTGCGGTCCGCTTCGAAGTCGTCAACCAGGACATCGACTGGTTCGACCTGCGGATCGTGATCGACGTCGAAGGGGTCAACCTGAGCAAGGCCCAGATCCGCCAGTTGGTGGCGGCTCGTGGTGGCTATGTGCGGATGGAAGACGGCTCGTGGATGCGTCTGGAGATCAAGCTCGATCCGGAGCAGCGCGATGCGGTGACCCGCCTCGGCCTCGACCCGTTTGACCTGTCCGGGGAAACCCACCGCATGCACGCCCTTCAGCTTGCCGATCCGAAGGCTGCCGAGGTCTTCGATCCAAAGGCATGGAAACGCATCAAGGACCGTGCCGGTGACATCACGATCGACGTGAAGCCGGACGTGCCGAAGAGCCTTCAGGCAACGCTGCGGCCGTATCAGGTCGAGGGATATCAATTCCTCGCCTACCTGGCGACGAACCGCTTCGGCGGTATCCTCGCCGACGACATGGGGCTGGGTAAGACGATCCAGTCGCTGACCTACATCCTGTGGCTGCTCGAGGCACGGGAGAAGGCCAACGAATCCCACCGTCCAGCGCTGATCGTGTGTCCGAAGTCGGTCCTCGATGTCTGGGCCAGTGAGGCGGAGAAATTCGCGCCGCACATTTCCGCCAAGATTCTCCGCAATCGCGACGACCTCGACGTGCCCGACGTGCAGGAGAATATCGACATGCTGATCCTCAACTACGCGCAGCTTCGCGTGTGTGGTGACCTGCTCAACGAGATCAAATGGCTGACCGTCATCCTCGACGAGGGTCAGCAGATCAAGAATCCGGATTCGAAAGCGGCCAAGTGTGCGCGCGAATTGGACTCGGAGAACCGTCTCGTGCTGACCGGAACGCCGATTGAGAACCGCCTGCTCGACATGTGGTCGCTGATGGCCTTTGCGATGCCGGGGGTGCTGGGAAGCCGCGCCTACTTCAAGAAGCGCTTCGACAAGCGCAAGGATCCGCTTTCCCAGAATCGACTCGCAGCACGTCTGCGTCCGTTCCTGCTCCGCCGGACCAAGCTCCAGGTGGCGCAGGACCTTCCTCCGCGGACGGAGGAAGAGGTCTACGCCACGATGGATGGCATCCAGCAGGAGCTCTACAAAGCCGAGCTCAAGCGAATCCAAAAAGCCCTTCTCGGATTGGATTCCGATGAGGCGGTGAAGAAGAATTCGTTCGCGATTCTCCAGGGGCTGATGCGTCTGCGGCAGATCTGCTGTCACCCGGGTCTGATCGATCCGAAGTATCTGAAGGAGGAGAGCGCCAAGATGGAGTCTCTCTTCTACCTGCTCGACCAGCTGCATGAGGAAGGCCACAAGGTGCTCGTCTTCTCGCAGTTCGTTTCGATGCTCGACCTGATCAAGGCGCGCCTCGAGCTCGAGGCA